>CBDCWP010000044.1:0-313291 GCA_965223505.1 Planctomycetota bacterium | reverse complement strand
GGCGAAACCCGCCTTGCGTTCGTCGGCGAGTCACGTAGGGGACGCTACGCGCGAGCGAAGAGCTTCTTCAGCGCGCTCTGGCGTCGCTGCTCGACGTCCGGCAGGAAGTGTTCCTTCCATCCGTGCGGCGTGAGCTTGGTCACATCCGAGCACGTGGCGATGCGCAGCAACACGTCCTGGAAGTACTCGCGCGGATTCACGCCCGCGGCCTTGCAGCTCTCCACCAGGCTGTACATTCCCGCGGCCGTCTCGCCGCCGGCCTGGTTGCCTACGAACATCCAGTTCTTGCGTCCCACCGCGACGCCTCTGAGCGCGCGCTCCGCGGCGTTGTTGTCGATCGGAAGCCGCCCGTCCTCGGTGTAGCGCACGAGCGCGTCCCAGTTGGATAGCGCGTAGTCGATGGCCTGGCCCATGGCGCCTTTGTCCAGAACCGTCGAGCGCGTTGCCGCGAACCACGTCCGCAGCGCGCCAAGTCGCGGCAGGGACTCACGTACGCGAAGCTCTCTTCGAGCTTTCGCGTCCAGGTCCTTGCCGAGCTTCTCGATTGCGTACAACTCGCCGATCTGGCGAATCGCTTCCTTGGCCAGCTTCGGCTCGCTCGACTCCGCCGCCACGAACTTCCGACGCGCGTGTGCCCAGCAGGCCACTTCCGTGGCCGTGCCGTGCGTGAAGAACTTGTCGTAGCCCGGAAACGCATCGGCCACGATGTAGCCGCCGAAGTCGCCGAAGATCTTCTGTGGCCCGTCCCGGCTGCGAGTCTGCGTGAAATCGAAGAAGCAACGGCCGTCGATGTCGCGATAGATCCACACCCCGCGCCTGGCGCTTCACGCCCGTGCTGTCTTGAAGCATCGTCACCGGTGTGTCGTCGGTGTGCACGATGTCCGAACCCAGAATCTCGCGCCGCAGTTGATCCACGATGGGCTCCAGGAGCTGTGCGCAGCGGATCGAGGAAGAAGAGAGCACCGAGCGCGAGAGCGAAAGGCCTTCCGATCCGTACTTCTTCTCCTGCCGGTGATACGGCATGTGATTCAAGAACCGCTCCGTGAGCACGTGCGCCAAGAACCCCACACCCAGGATGCCCTTGTCGATCACCCGCTCAGGACCCGCCGCGGTCACCACGTTCTCTTGGCAACTTCGGCAGCTGTACTTCACCCGCTCGATCTCGTGCACCAGCGAGAACTCCACCCGCTCGAGCTCCTTGCTGGTTTGCTTGCCCATCGGCTCCAAATGGCCGCCGCAGGGGCATGAGCGCTCCGTCTCCGCAAGCTCGAACGTCGTCTTGAGCACCGGCAGGTGCTCGGGGAACTGGTTGCGGCGCCCCTTCTTCTTGCGCGTGTGCGCAGGAACCTGGATCTGGCTCGTGGCCACCGCACCCTTGGCCTCAGGCCCGCGCAGCGCTCGCTCGAGGATGCCGGCCAGGAACAACTGCGCGGATTCAAGCGGCGCAGCGTTGGTCGATTGCTTCTCCGAGCCGCCCCAGATCATGCGCTTGAGCGCATCCACGTTTTGTAGGAGTTGCGCGATCTTCGCATCGCGCGATTCGATCGCAGCGTCGCGCTCTCCGATCTTCGCGTCGCGCGCCGACACCTCGTTCTCGAGCTCATTGATACGTTCGAGAAGGGCCGTGCGTTCATCCATGCGCGCTGCGTTCATCTATACGCACACGTCGGACATGACGCGAATGAACTTTTGCCGAGAACGGCTCCAATCCGTCGAGCAACATCGCAAGCCACGAACGATCGACCTCGCGGCGCGATGCACGTCCGGGCAGCGAGAAGCGCGGGAACGTGCCGCGCTCCAATCGCTTGTACAGAAGCCACAGTCCGTTGCGGTCCCAGAAGAGCAGCTTGATACGATCACGACGCTTGTTGGTGAACACGAACAGATGCCCCGAGAGCGGGTCGTCGCCGAAGACGTCGCGAACGACCTGGCACAGCCCGTCGTGCGCCTTGCGAAAGTCCACCGGCTCGCGCGCTACGAACACGCGCACCGCGTCCGGCAGGCTCAGCACGACTCGAGCAGCGTCACGAGCTCCTCGAGCCCCACGAACGGTTTCGATGTCGGCAGGTAGATCGTGCGGCCTGAACACAGCACGACTTCGACGCGCTCCTCGCAAGATTCCGGCTGAACGGGTGCGAGCTCCACGAAGGGCTCGACCGCGCTCGCCGCCTCGCTTCGCAGTCGGCGAGCCCAGCGCTGAAGCGTCCCAACCGGGACACCGGAGCGCTCGGCGAGTTCAGAAAACGTCAGGCCCTCACGCGCGCGCTGCTCGAGCAACCGCTCGTACGTCGCTCTGCCGCGCCACCGTTTCTTCGCTGCCATCGGCCATCTCCGTTCAGAACGGAGAATCCTGACGGATCGAAACAACGCTGCAAGGCGCGGTTCACAGGACGCTTACCGATGCATCACTGCTCGACGACGTCTGCGCCCTCGCAGTGGTCGTCTCAAAGTCCGCCATGTCGCTCCTTGAGCGGCTTGGAATCGTCAGTTGTTCCTCGAACGGGTCGCACACTCCAGCCGTCCTTCATCTCGGCCTTTCCGTTGGAGTTCCGACGCCTTCAGCTCCGCTGCACGTCTATCGCGAGTCTTGAGCGAATGCCGAGCTAACGGCGACCACCAACGAAGAACTCGCAACTCCAGGTCTGACAGGTCTGACTACCTCATCTTCAACGCTTTCGAACATGATGCTTCTGGGCGGAATCTGGAGGGTGTACCGTTCTTTCCATGTAAATGGCTCCCCGGAGGAGAGGCGCTCTGCTTCGCTTGAATCAGCTAGCTGATTCAAGCGAAGCGGGCGCGCCGTCCATCTCCCGGGGCGAACTGAGTGGCGGATCAACGCCGTACCTTTGCAGGTAACGACACCACGCAAAGGAGGAACGACGTGACCCACCACGAACAGCGTACGCCTTGGTTGGCGACGCACTGGAAGCGCTCAGCGAGAACGGGTTCGACGGCCTGCAGAGCGTCGGCAAGGTCAGAGCGCAAAGGCACCCGCTGTTCGCGCCGCGCCTTGGCGGACGCCGCTGACACGGTCAACTCCCGCTTCTCAAGATCGACGTCCATCCAGCGAAGCCGCTTCAACTCTCCCCGTCGAAGGCCGGTTCCAGCCGCCATTGCATAAATCAACGCTCTGGTGCTGCCTAGCGCTTGAAGGCGTTGTCGCTCCCGTTTCGAGACCCCCGCGTTGACACGGTGCTTCTCGGCCGCCCTGAGAGGTCGTTCGCGTGTGGCGGTCAGCAGTCTCTCCAACTCGGTCACAGTCAACGAGCGGCGGACGCGCCGGCGATCTACTGCTTCGTTCATCGGCTTTAGTCCCTCGAACGGGTCGTGACCCAGCCGACGCGTTGATTTCAGCCAGCGGCCGAACTGCCGAACGGCTTGGTAGTACCGGTTGACCGTCCGCGGCGACAACCCGGTCTCCCTAAGCGACGTCAGCCAGCCGCTTACTTTGGCTAGCGATCCAAGTCCCCTACTTCGCGCGGTCCCACGTCTCTCGAGTACGCACTGAGGCAGCCCATGCGGTCCTCGATGTACTGCTCGACGACGTTGCGCCCTCGCAGGGTCGTCTCAAAGTCCGCCATGTGCTCCTTGAGCGGCTTGGATGCGTGTTCCTCGAACGGGTCGCACACTCCAGCCGCCTTCATCTCGGCCTTTCGTTGGAGTTCCGACGCCTTCAGCTCCGCTGCACGTCTATCGCGAGTCTTGAGCGAATGCCGATAACGGCGACCACCAACGAAGAACTCGCAACTCCAGGTCTGACAGGTCTGACTACCTCATCTTCAACCTTTCGAACATGATCTTCTGGGCGGAATCTGACGCAGTGCGATGCAATCCGGGTTTCGAGGACGGGCCTGTTGCCCGAGCGCGAAGGCTCACAAACAAGTGCAAGACGGAAGCACTCAGCGTGCTCGAGACGGTGCGTCAGAAAATGGCGTCCTATGGCCAACCAGACGACTGGCAAGATGATATCCCTCAGTGCCGCCCGCCAAAGAACGAGTAGAGGAGAGGACAGTTCAAATGGATGCTTTGCATAGTTCGACCGTGAACCATGGACTACGCAGTCGAGTTCTCGCGACCCTCCTGCTCTCCTCCCAACTATTAGTGGGTTGCGGCGTTGAAGACGAGATAGCTCAACCGTCATTCACGCGGCCAACGAGTGCCGTCGTTCTATCCACGCCGCCAGAGTCCGTGCATCACGGCGACCTAGAGAGCGGATTTTGGCGGATCAAGTCGGGCAGCTCAGAAATGCTGGTTGTGAAGCAGGCCGGAAACACAACACTTCAGCTTCCTGGAGACGGCGTTCTCGCAACTGAGGTTCAGGCAGTTGGTGGTGTTAGCTACCTATTGCTGGCCATCCTGCATCCGAATGAAGAACTCAAGGTCCATCGGATGCACGACTCGGACTCAGATGGGGTGTGGGATCTGGCGACGCTTACGGAGCTCTTCACTCTTGGACCCACCCCTTCATATGTAGTATCGATGACGCATGACACCGAGAGCGGTTCGTTGTTCATGCTTGACGCTCGATGCCAAGACGTACTTGTTGCGACTGACAGTAGCGGAGATGGCTGGGCCGACTCACCTGAGTTTCTGCCCTTCGCAAAATCTGACACTTGGCCAGAGTTACTCAGCACGAGGGTCATTGAGTGCTTCGGTGGTTCAGCCGTCGACGCGTACGAGTCTCATCTTGAAGGAGTCGGGGGGGATGAACTTCCGTACGCGAGATACTCAGACACGACGGGTGATCTTGTCGCGGACACGCAGGCGATCTCCGGCGATATCTGGTTCGCGCCCAAGGCTCAGGGCCTGCCGTACGTTGGTCAAAGCTCGATCACGGTTGACGGCAGTGAAGGATCAGTCGCGGAGGTTTGGCGGCTCGACGCGAGTGGCGAGCCGACGACTCTCCTTGGATCAGGTACGATCTTGGCTGGCGGGTCGGCGCCCGTAGCGCTTTCACCAGCGCCGGTACTTGATGAGACGCTTGCGATCAGTTTCTCAGGTTCACCGGAACACTCAAACCGGTACGTTGTGGTGCCTGCTGGGCCGCAGTTGATCCTGTGCAGTCCCAGTGTTGTTCTCTCCGACGGTCAAGCACACACAGTTACATTTCACGGCTCTCAGTTTTCGGCGTCGATGAGAGTGTTCTTTGTGACAGCTGCTGACGAAACGCTGGAACTCACCTACACACTCAACGGTGTCGAGGAGGCAACTGCGACACTGCCGGTGCTTGACAGCGATGACGAGGGCACCGGCTTTGTCTACGCCATTGCGGCCACAGAGACTGCCGAGGACATGCGTACGTTTGCAGGCCTTGGCGTGTGTAACGTCAATGACCTACCCGATCACTAGAGTCTTTGGGCAGAGCCCGCTCCTCGGACAGCAGAATCAGGGCATGAACAGAGGTGCCAAGCCAGAAGGGAAGCGGAGGCTGGCCTGCCAAGTCCGGCGGCGGCCGGCGCCAGACTAGCCCGCGGTACAGCACTCAGCCCCCGGCTATGCGGCACTTTCCCGACGCCGTTGCTGCCGGGGCATGGCGGGGGGGGGTCTGATGATTGGGCGGGAGAAAGAGCGCTCTAGCAGGGGTTGGCCGGTCGAGGTCTGCTGAATCGACGATAAGCGGGCGCGGCCCACCGCATCCCCGACGCCACGCCCAGGCCAGCCAGGGCTATCCACGGCCGCCCGCGGCGAAGCTGATGGCTCGCTCCCTGCGCCAGTCCCGAAGGCGCTTTCCAGTGGGCTCGCTAGGAGTGGGGAGGCTGCCGCGACTCCGAGTGAGGTGTCGGACGAACTCACAGTACTCCTCCTCTGAACCAAGCTGCGCAACGCCAAGGCGACGCGGCGGCAGAGCAACGTTCTTTCTGTAAATCGCTGAGCGGTTGATCAAGCGTCGTCCCTCGGCAAGTACCTCCGTCCGGTTTCCCATTCCTCGCTGATCTCGATGAGCACCGCGCTCGCAAGCCGCAGCAAGGACGCTTCGTTTGGAAAGAGTCCGGCAACACGCGTGCGCCGCCGGATCTGTTGATTCAGGTTTTCGAGGCTGTTGGTGGTGCGCAGGCGCTTGCGTTGCGCCTCGTTGAGGCCATGGTCGAACACGGTGAATCCCTGCGAGATGTTCTCCTCGGCCCAACGCGCCAAGTCGGGCGCGGGCTTGTCCCACTTCTTTACGAAGGCCTCGAGCTTCTCTTGAGCCTCGCGCCGCGACGTCGCGTTGAACGCGGCGCGAAGATCAGCGGCGACGTCGCGTCGAAGCTTCTGACGCGGCACGTAAGCTTGTGCGTTCTGCTGCAGGTGGAACTGGCAGCGCTGCCAGGCGACGCCGGCGAAGCGGGCAGCGAGCGCGGCGGCCAAGCCCTTGTGGCCGTCGCTGGTGATGAGCTCGACGCCATGCAGTCCGCGGTCCTGGAGCGAGCTGAGGAACTCGCGCCAGTGAACCTCGGCTTCCGAAAGGCTCACGCTCGTGTCTCCCTCGACGAATAGGTGACCTGCGAAGGGCAGGAAACCGGTGTTGATAAGGCTCTCTCCTTTGGCTGGCCTATGTGCCAGGGAAAGGAAGAGAGATGAACGACGATACGAAGGCGCCCGAGAGGTTGGACGGCCCGCTTCCGAAGGGAGGCGGAGGCGACGAAGTCGCCGGAGCCGAGCGGAGGAAGCGGGCCGTGAGCGGCTACGTGCCCCGCGGCACACGCAGCCGTCGTGCTCGAACGGTGCGAAGCGACGCATCGCGTAGCGCGGAGTTCACGGGCGAGCAGCGCCTGTTGGCGCTTGACTGTTGGTTTCGCAGCGAGCTTGCGGCCACGGAGTTCGCGCCGCTGATCGGCGTGAGCACGGCGTCGCTGTACGCGTGGCGTCGCAAGTTCGAGGAGGAGGGCCCCGCCGGTTTGCTCGGGCACAAGCGCGGCATGAAGGGCAGCGGGCTGCCCGAGCCGGCGCGCCGTGCGATCCTGATGATGAAGGACGCGCATCCGGACTGGGGCCAGGATCGGATCCACGACATGCTGATCCGAACGGAGGGTATCTCGGTTTCAGGCGGCGCGGTTCAGCGCGTGCTGAAGGAAGCGGGCTACGAGGTGGAGGCGGTTGCGCCGGCGCGCAACCCGCCCAAGGTGAAGCGATTCGAGCGCAAGCGACCGAACGAGCTTTGGCAAACGGATCTATTCACGTTTCTCCTGAAGCGCGAGCGTCGGCGCGTGCACCTGGTTTGCTACCTGGACGACTTCTCGCGTTTCATCGTGGGCTTCGGGCTTCACGCATCGGCGTCGGGTGCGATGGTTCGGGAGACGTTCGAGCAGGCGATCGCGAACTTCGGCGCGCCCGAGGAGATTTTGACCGACAACGGCGCGCAGTATCAGACCTGGCGCGGGAAGAGCTCGTTTCGCAAGCTTTGCGAGAAGCGCGGCATCAAGCAGATCGTGGCCAGGCCGAGGCGGCCGCAGACGCTTGGCAAGATCGAGCGTTTCTGGGGCACGCTGTTTCGCGAGCTGATCGACGGAGCGATCTTCCGCGGCATGGAGGACGCCAAGACGCGCATTGCTCACTTCATCGGGTTCTACAACTTCCAGCGCACCCACCAGGGCATTGGCGGCCTGGTTCCAGCGGACCGATTCTTCGAAGCCTCGCAGAGCGTGCGCAGCGCTCTGCAAGAGGCGGTTGCAACGAACGCCAAGGAGTTGGCGCTTCATGGTGAGCCGCGCAAGCCCTTGTACCTGGCGGGCCGAATCGGCGACGAGCCGGTGTCGCTTCACGCCGAGGGCGACAAGGTGCTGTTGACGGACAAGGACGGCGTTCGCGAGGAGGTGGATCTACGGGCATCGGGCAAGCGCAAGGATGCGGCCAAGGAGGGGCCCGGCGAGAGCGTGCTCGACGACGTGCTCGAGGAGCTCAAGGCCCTTGACGAGGCGCCCACGAAGGAGCAGGAGTAATGCCTACGAAGAAGAAGAACGTGACGACGATCACGGCGAGCAAGACGTCGCGCAAGCACGTGGCAGTGATATTGGAAGCGCTCTCAGGCGAGATCGGCACGAGCGAGGCGGCTGAGCAAATGGGCGTGTCGCTCTCGCGCTACTACCAGCTCGAAGGCCGTGCTTTGAAGGGCATGCTGCGGGCGATGGAGCCGAAGAAGCGCGGCATCCAGAAGACGCCGGAACGCGAGATTCTGGCGTTGAAGGCCGAGAAACAGCACTTGGAGAAGGAGCTTCGGCGGCACCAGTCCTTGCTTCGGGCGGCCAATCGAAGCCTGGGGCTGGCGCGCGGCGGGCGCAAGCAGGCATCCTCGAAGAAGGGCCGCAGCGCCAAGCGCGGCCACCGCGGCAAGACGGTGCTGAAGACGCTGCGCACGGGCCTTGAAGAGGAAGGAAACGGCGATGGGACGGCGAAGCGAGATGCCGACGCTGGTGGCGCGCACGTCGGCGAGCGAGACGGCGCGTGAGCGCGTGAAGGTGATTCTGCTCACGCTTGGCCGGCAGTGGAGCGTTGGCGATGCGTGCGAGCGTTTGGGGATCGGCCGAACGCGCTTCCAGGATCTTCGACGTAGGTTCCTGCAGGCCGGCGTTGAGGCGCTTGAAGGCGGCGCTTGTGGCCGGCCGCGATCGGTGCTCCCTGACGACGATCATGAGCTTGAGCGCGAGGTGTCGAAGCTACGGCACCGAGTGCGCGTGGTGCGCACGCAGGTGGACATCTTCGATTGCGGGCTTGGCGAGGCGCCGCGGGTTCGGCACGCGCTGCATGTGGCGCACCAGGAAGGTTGGAGGCAGCGATGAGCGAGAAGATGTCGTACGAGGAGCAGGTGAAGTTCCGGCTTCAGGCCGTGGAGGTGATGCGGCGAAGCGGCTGGGACAAGGAAACACGCGCCTATCTGGCGCGAGTCCTTGGCGTGGCCGAGCGAACGATCAGGCGTTGGGAGCTTCGCGTTCGCCAGGGCAAGCCGGTGTACGAGAAGCGTGGCCGCAAGGCCGATGACGTACCACGAGCGAAGCGGCAGAAGGTGCTGCGTGCGATGTTCGAGCTCGGGCCGTTCTCGGGTGTGACCGTACTTCGGGGCATGTTCAGCGACGTGCCGTATCGAGTGCTCTCAGAGATGAAGAGGCGCCTGCTACGGGTGGCGCTGCGTCGATGGCGCTGGTATCGGAGGCGGCTAAAGTGGGTTCGTGCCGGGGCGGTGTGGGCGGCGGACTTCACCAGGCCCAAGGCTGGCCTGTGGCAGGGCAAGGATCGACTGTTCCTGGTTCGCGATCTCGGAAGCGGAGCGCAGCTGGCGGCCGTAGCCTGCCGGGGCGAGAAGACGAAGACTGTGTGCGCGGCGCTGCTCGCTTTGATCACGCTGTTCGGAGCGCCGCTGATTCTGAAGAAGGACAACGCGGGCGCGTTTCGCTCGGAACAGACGGCCGCGTTGCTCGAGGAGCACGGCATCACGCCACTCACGTCGCCGCCGTACACGCCCGCCTACAACGGCGCGTGCGAGCGCAGCGGCGGGAACTTCAAGCGACGTGTACAGCACATCGCGCAGATGGAAGGACATCCCCGCATCTGGCTACCTCAAAACCTCGACGACGCCTTGCTCGTTGCGAATACGACGGCGAGGCCATGGGGTGCGACTGGGCCGACGCCGGCGGAGGCTCTTGAAGACCGCCGGCCGATCACGAGGCAAGAGAGAACGGCATTTGAGCACGATCTGAAGTTCGAGACCGATGCCGCGCTCAAGACATTCAAGGAAAGAAACGCTAGAATGCCGACGTGCATCGAGCGCGCGTCAATCGACCGCAGCGCGACGCAGAGAACGCTCTGCAAGCACGGCTATCTACAGTTCCGGAGAGGGCGCTTATCAACACTAGTTTCCGCTTGGCGGACGCGGCCTAACGCGTAGGGGACACAACCTCGAGAAGGAGCTGCGAAGCAGGACGCCGCGAGGGGAGGAGGAAGCCAAGAGGACCCTCGAGCTGCTAATGAAGGTGATGCGGAAGGTCGAGGAACTTGAGAATCCGGACCTTCCCAGAGCGGCTCGAGAGGCGAGCGAGCCTCGAAAGGAACTTCTAGGCTTCGTTAGGGATGCGGTTCGAGAGGCTCGCGACTTTGAGAGTCTTAACGAGGAGCTTGAAGCCAACGGTGAGCCGCACCTAACAGAGGGCGAGATGATCGCACTGCTTCGCGACATCGAGTCAGAACTGAAGAACGCCGCTCTGGGCGCCGGGAGCCTCGAAGAGGCCGATCGGCTCCAGGACGAACTCATTCGTATTCAGGCACAGTTGACGGCGCTCGGTGAGGGACAGACTCAACCTGGCCTGGTTCCGCCAACGGAAGCAGACTGGGAAGGGGATATCCTCATGGCCCCACCGCCGCTGCCTGAGGATCAACCAGGGGACCTCAACAAATCGGTTGAGCCAAGGGACCCGACCAGGGACAGAGAGAAAGAGCAACTTGACAAAGAGGTCCACAGGTTCATGAAGCTCGTCAGAGAAATGGAGGCCAGGAGGCGCGCTCTCGCTCGCGCAATCACGACACTCAATGAGCTTAGAACCCAACTACGAGATGCCAGGCGTTCCGGCCAGCCGACCGCTGAGCTGGAGCGAAAGATCGCGGAAGCAGAGGGCGACATCGAGAAAGCGCTATGGCGTCTCGAACTCTCTCTCGACGCCTTGAAGGCTCACGAAGAGGCCATTTCTCTGTCATGGCGCGGAATCGACGGTCGGGCGCGCTACCAACGAAGGGGGAAGGAAGAGGTAACGGTCGGCGGCAAGAACTACGAGTTGCATCTGATGGTGGCGGAGAAAGGCATGCTCAGTAACGAATACAGGGGCTGGAAGGACGATGGTGCCCTGCGTGGCCCCAAGGAGATGCGGGAGGCTTATGGCAAAGACAGCCTTCCCGTCGTGTTCGTAGCCGCATACCCGGAAGAACCGGACTACATGGCGACGATCCGCGAATACTTGGCTACACGACGCGAGGCCCCGGACCACCCGACGACCTCGGAACAGAAGTTTGAGGACCAGTTCTTGGCAGTCTGGCCGACGTTCGTCTCGAGCGCGTCTACTTTGAGGATCCACGATGGCGGTGCCCCATCCCCAGATGCGCCGTACGACTTGCTGGGCGGTCTGCTGAGGAAGCTGAAGCCTTCCGGGGCGGACGGCCAGAAGACAATCACGATGAACATGAACTTCAAAAAAGAGGACGGCGACGACCTCACGACCGGCCGAACGAGCGACACCATCAGCAGCACTCTGATCATCACATTCGGAACTTCCGGTCAAGCTATGGGTACTGGCGGGCCATCACCAACGCCCGATCCGGAGACTGGGTCGATGAACTGGTTTGTGTACCCGGGGAGTAGTTGGTATGCCCCCGCCGGCCCACAGCTTCTGGATAAGAACGAGGGCCTCGGGCTAGCGGACAAGAAGGCGCCAGCGCGGCTAGCGCCTTCTGAGCAGTAGAGCTTACGCGCACCCGCAGTTCGCACTATCGTGGGGCGAGAGGATCATCAGAATGGCCTTTCGCATGCTCTGCCTTGTTGGCGCTCTTGCTGTCCTAGTGCTCTTCGTAGACCTCTTCTGTGAAGTCGAGCGCGACCCGCAATCGCCAGAACGCATAGGTGCCGTTGAGAGGGCAGGGCTCCGTCCTGGCCCCGGCGCTGTCGAGCAGGATGAAGCGAGTGGTGCGACCGAATCTCCCCCCCTGGAGCCAGAAGCCAACGGTCAGGCCGTGACTGGGCGCGTCGTGGCCGCAGAGACAGGGGCTCCTCTTGCTCGCGTCGGCCCGATCGTTGCGGTCTGCGACGGAGCGGTGTTTGAAGAGAGAAGCAAGCGCTGGGTCGAGACCAACGAAAGCGGCGAGTTCGAAATCGTAGTAGGCGCCAATCACGCCAAATTATTCGTCGGTGCACCGGGGCGAGTCCCTTGGCTGGGTGCATTGGGGTCCAAGAGGCACTTCGAGGTATCCCTCGAGGAGGGGTCATCGATCCATGGCAGGGTTCAAGACATTGGCGGCGAGCCGATTCCCGGCGCGGAGGTTTGGTGCGTCGCTGAAGGCGAATTCCCTGAGTGGCCAGTGGCAAGGACCGCAATTCCGATCTCGACTATCCGAGTAACCGCGTCTGCAACCTCGGACTGGGAAGGGCGATTCACACTTCGTGGGCTTAGTCGCGGAACTAGGTACTCCATCAGCGCAAGGAGACTGGGTTGGCATCCTCGAACGGCGATTCACACATTCCCAGGTAGCGTCGAGGCGAGCGTCGTGATGTTGCCGCGCCTAGCGTTGGCAATTCGAGTACGAGACGCGAACTCCGGAGTTGACATTGCACTCCGAAGAGTGAGTGCGGATGCACCCTCCGCCGTGATTGAGCCCCACATGACGCCATCGGAACAGCACCTACAGAGAGCTCCGAGCAGAGTCAAAGGTCTATGGGAGGAGCCGATCCTCTACTTCGTAGCCGCGGACGGCTCCAGCCGTCTCGTCCGAATTCGGCTGAGGGTGTCCGCGCCGGGATACGAGACCAGCACCTCCACCGTTAGTCTAGCGCCGTGGACCATGACGAAAGCAACGGTCCAGATGACACCGACGTTCGCAGGACGGCCAACGTCGGTCCGATTCTCGCCCCACTTCATCGGCTCCAACCACGCGACTGGACCTATTCGCCTCATGATCCGTCATGAGTCCGAAGACGAACCTCATGTCATTAACCTCAATGGAGCAAAGCGGACTGCCGACGTCGCTCCGACGTCGTTCCAACGAGCCCTGCGCCTTCCCTACTCGCTTCCGCCTGGGAGGTATCATGCGCAGCCCGAGATCGAAGGCACCGCTGGGATGTGGTGCAGGCGAGCAGGGCCGGAACAGTTTTTTGAAGTGAGCGAGCACCAGCGTGAGGCCGAAGTTGAGTTACCACTCATTGCGACGCCGGTGCGCCTCAACGTCGTTAGCTCCACTGGGGTTCGGGTCGTCGGTTATGACGTTAGTGTGCCGACGTCTGACAGCAGGGTGGCAAAACACTGGGACTTCCCGGAGAGCGCAGACGAGTTCAGCGGATTCGCGTCCGAACGTTGGAGACCGGTTCTGTGGCTCCCGAAGGGCCACGCGGAGATTCAAGTGTCAAAGCCCGGCATTGGAAGTGCCGTCGTCAAACTCCGGGCGTCAGGAGACGGAGGCACGGAGTCGGTGACTCTTCGCCTGGAGTAGCAGCTCTGTAGCGGCCCACGAGATTTGACAACGAGGAGAAGGCCATTTCTTCGGGCCGATCTTTGACCCCCTGTAGGGGCCCAACAGTCTTGGCGGGTCGTTTCGAGCCGTTATTCGAGCTGACTCCGTGCCGCTGACGTTCCAGCGCAGACGTGTGCACGGACTTCTGGCCCGGCCATTGGTGTGATCACGTGAGAATTAAGCCGCGTGGCGAAGACGCAGAACGGGAAGGCGTCGATCTCCATCGAGGAACCGAACGTGCAACGTGCCGTCAGTCAGATTGCGGGTCGGTTGCTCTGGTCGCTCGAAGTACGCGTCGTCGGGCGTTCGCTGTCCGAGTCCCTGGTGCGGACGCTCGTGGTTGAACCAACGGGCGTAGCGACGAAGCTTCGTCTCGATGGCGGCGGTCGAGCGGTAGAGGAAGAGGCCACGCACGTACTCCTGCTTCATCGAACGCCAGAATCGTTCGATCATCGAGATCGAGCCCTTCTTGCCGACGGCGCCGTAGCGGCGGCGGATTGCGAAGCGCCGAAGCAGGGCGTTCACGAGCTTGTTGCGAAGCGCGCGGTCCTTGTCCGAGACGAGCCACGTCGGCGCGCCGTGGCATCGGATCGCGCGCCGAAGCAGTCGCGTCGCGAAGCTGCCGTTGGGCTCGCCACCGATGACGCCGACCGCGAGCACCCTGCGGGAGTAGGCGTCGATGACCGCGCCCACAAACATCGGCTTCACGACACCTTTGAGCCGCGTGAAGTCGATCATCCAGACGTGGTTGGGTCGCCTGGCCAGGAGGCCCGGCGCGGCCTGGGTTACGAGTCGGTTCTCGGGAGCGGGCGACATCGGCTTGCACAGGATGCGCTGCACACTCGAGCGCGACGCCTCCACGCCGAGCCGAGCCAGCTCTCCGGCGATGCGCCGCGTACCCCAACGCGGCCACTCGCGCTTCATCCTGTGGGCCAGTTCAATGACGAGATCCGTGAGCGTTCCGATTCGCGGTAGCAGCCGCGGGTCTTTCCGGCGCGACAAGCGCCTCCAGTTCAGAATCGTCTGCCGTGTGATTCCGAACGCCGTGGCCGTGCGCGTCACGGACATGCGATATCGCGCGGCGTGCCACAGGATCTCGAGGCGCTCATGCGGGCGGTAGTGCGGGCGTCGGCGGGACGCAACGCGGGCAAAGCGTGCGCGAAGGAGTCCGTTTTCGGCTTCGATCCGCTCGACCCTCTCCTCGAGCACGGCGATCTTGCCCGATAGCGGACGGCGCCGACCGATCGTTCGGCGCCAGTGGTCGTGAGCGAGCGCGATGGCGCGGGCGATCAGGATCAGGGCCTCGTGCATCGCGGGAATCTATCGGCGCACGAGGGGGCGGGTGCAAAGCCCAGAAGTCAGGCGTTTGTGGCCAACTGTCAAAGGTCTTGGGCCGGTACAAGGGGGTCAAAGATCGGCCCGAAGAAATGGCCTTCTCCTCGTTGTCAAATCTCGTGGGCCGCTACACAAGTGCAAGGGGGGCTGCGGGGGCGCCAATCAGCGTAGTCACCGCAAACTCTAGCGGCTGGCCGATCGAGGTGCTGGTGCTAGCGTAATCGCGTGTCGGGTACCGCGATCACTCGCGCCTCCCCCTTGGCGAGAGCTACGGTGGTAAGAAGGCCGGTCCCGTCGTCGGAGTAGATCAACACCTCATAGGATCCAGGTTCTAGGCCACCAATGGCGACGGCGCCATCTTGGAACGTTAGCCTGTGGCCTCCGACTATCGCGACGCTACTGAGCAGGCGAACGTGCGCCGGCAGCTCTATCTCCAGCGATCCGGATGGCCAGCGAACCGTCCACGGCCCTCGCGGCGCGAGCCGCGAATACAGCGGTGCATGCCCGTCAGTTCGCGCGGAAAGGACTGAACCGCCAAGCGGCCACGGGAACTGTCCGCTGACGAGGTCGTCCGGATCGACGGATCGAATCACGCCCGCGGGTGAGACAACCCGAAATTCCACCTCCTCAATGGCCACGCCGCTCGGAAGGTGCAACTCAACCGCGTTGGACACTCTTGTCGCCAGTTGAACAACGTTTGCATCGTCCGATGAGTCGTCTCCTGACGTCGGCCATGCGAGTGTTCTCATGCATGGGACCAGCGTGGTGTTTGTCGGGACTACAGATAGCGTGATGCCAGGCCATCTGGGAACCCCAAGCGAGAGTAGCCCGTCACGACTCTGCCACTCGGGCCCCGTGTCTGGGAACACGTATCCAGCGAGAGGCTCCCAGCGGAGTTTGCCCTCAGTAGGGCGGCCTTCCCCGTCAAGCAGTCTGACGTCAAGCGGCATCTCTGCCAGCGGAGCGACCCGCACAGGAGGATCGCCGATTACGGGAGGCGAGAACGGAAGGTGGGTGTAGGTTCGGGGAGCAACGGTGTCGTCGTGAACGTCTGCCTGCACGTAGATGGACGTCGGCTCACCGGTCGGCGCTCTGATTGCCCCCGCCGCGAGTTCGGCCGTTACCTCTCGAACGTGCTGCGCTGTAGCCAGGTAGGCAGACTGGTCTGGCGGCAGCACCAGTCGTTTCACCCGCCAGAAGGGGAACGGTCCAAGCCTGAGTTCGAGCTCCCTGCGACGTCCCCTTAGCTCAACGGTCGTGCGCACCGACTCGTGACCTCCCGGCGCTCCGTCAACGGTGAGTAGGTATTCCCCATCCGGGAGATGGAGCTTGTGGGCATCACCGGGCTTGACCCCGTGGTGCCCAGTCGCGGAGGCTCCACACATTCCATCCTTGAGCCGCCATGCTGTAACGACTGCTGACGCCGGTCGGCCATCTCCGGTAGTGATTGAGACGTACAGAGGTTTCGTCTTGCTCCCTCTACTCAGTAGTCCTGATGGTCGCAGAACCGCTGATTCCCCGTGAGGAAGCGCATATGTCCACTGGGTCGGCGAGGAACGCGTTTGTTCTGGAAGGCGGACTGTCACCCGCTCGCCGTGTGAGAGTCCCACCAACTTGAAACGCCCATCGGCGTTGGTTCGCGTCCAGGGGCCGCGATGCCACACCGTGCCCGCCAGCAGCGCACCCACGATCGGCTGGCCATCGTGATCAAGTAGTTGGCCCGAAAAGGTCACACCTGGGCTTGTCCATAGCACAACTGGACCTGGTTCACGCAGGCTGTCCGGAACATCAGTATCTACCGAAGCAATCCCATCGCCCGTGATCCAGAAGAACCCGCCACTGTCGCTTGCAAACGCTTGGATCCGCGCATTGCCATTCGCCCCAGTTCGAGTTGTGAATGCTGGAGGGTGTGGTCCAGCAGCGGCACGGTACTCAATAGTCGCACCTGGAAGGGGTTCGTTGAGGTTGGTTCGCAATTCAACACCTAGCACCCGGGTGCGCTTGAGTTCGAGAAGTCCGTAGCCCGGCCAAGGTCCAGAATAGGTCCCGTACCCGGGGCAAATGACAGTACAGATCGTGTCGCGAGGGTTGCCCGGATAAGGCTCACGCGTCCAGCCGTGTCGATCGGCAGAGCAACGTTCTTTCTGTAAATCGCTGAGCGGTTGATCAAGCGTCGTCCCTCGGCAAGTACCTCCGTCCGGTTTCCCATTCCTCGCTGATCTCGATGAGCACCGCGCTCGCAAGCCGCAGCAAGGACGCTTCGTTTGGAAAGAGTCCGGCAACACGCGTGCGCCGCCGGATCTGTTGATTCAGGTTTTCGAGGCTGTTGGTGGTGCGCAGGCGCTTGCGTTGCGCCTCGTTGAGGCCATGGTCGAACACGGTGAATCCCTGCGAGATGTTCTCCTCGGCCCAACGCGCCAAGTCGGGCGCGGGCTTGTCCCACTTCTTTACGAAGGCCTCGAGCTTCTCTTGAGCCTCGCGCCGCGACGTCGCGTTGAACGCGGCGCGAAGATCAGCGGCGACGTCGCGTCGAAGCTTCTGACGCGGCACGTAAGCTTGTGCGTTCTGCTGCAGGTGGAACTGGCAGCGCTGCCAGGCGACGCCGGCGAAGCGGGCAGCGAGCGCGGCGGCCAAGCCCTTGTGGCCGTCGCTGGTGATGAGCTCGACGCCATGCAGTCCGCGGTCCTGGAGCGAGCTGAGGAACTCGCGCCAGTGAACCTCGGCTTCCGAAAGGCTCACGCTCGTTCCCAGCACGCTGCGCCTGCCGTCGTGGCCGATGCCGATGGCGATGAGCAGCGCGCAGTCGCGCACCGATCCGCCGTGGCGCACCTTCTCGTAGCGGGCATCGAGCACGAGGTACTTGAATGCCCCGAGCGGCCGTGTGCGCCAACGCGAAAGCTCCTCATCGAGCAGCGCAGCTGCTCGCGACACGCTCGTGGAGCTGATTTCAAGGCCGTTGCAAAGCACCTTCGTAATCTCCTCGACACGGCGCGTCGAAACACCCTGGACGTACATCTCCGCCAAAGCCAGCGTGAGCGCTCTCTCGCTTCGCTGGCCGCGTTCAAGGCTCGATGGGTAAAACGCATCGCCGCCCTCGACGTCGCGCACCTGAGGCACCTGTACGTCGATCTCGCCTAGGCGCGTGCGAACGCGCTTGGGCTTGAACCCGTTGGCGTACCCGCGACGCTGCTCGCTGCGCTCGTGCGGTTCAGCGCCGAGGAAGGCACTGCGTTCGATTCTCATGGACTCGTTGATCAGCACTCGCATCGCCTCGGCCATGCCGTCGAATCCGCTCTCGCTGAGCGCTTCCAGGGCGTCGGCCCACGGCGTACGCTGTTCGTGGTGGGTCACGTCGATCTCCAATGCAAGTTGTCGTAGACCTGCAAAGGTACGGCGTTGATCCGCCACTCAGTTGACCCCGGGAGATGGCGGCGCGCCCGCTTCGCTTGAATCAGCTAGCTGATTCAAGCGAAGCGAGCGCCTCTCTCTCGGGAGCCATTTACAGAAAGAACGGTACACCCTCTGTCGATCAGTAGTTATGGGCGCCACTGACTCGAGAGTCTGGGGACTTCCGCGCTCATAGCTTGCATTGGGGAACACTCGTGCGTCGACAAGTCCTCGTCCAGTCTCTGCATCCACAACACGGAACCGTGAGTAGCTCCAGGGCACTGGTACCCCAGAGGTCGACACGAAGGGACTCCGAACTCGCTGCCAAACCAACTCGCGAGGTGCGTCATTCTGTGCTGGGTTGCCACAGCCAAAGAAGAACACGAAACCTAGACCGAAGAAGATCCAGGTACGACTGGTCATCGCTTCTCTCCTATCAGCCGTCGACCGTTAATTGTACTCCCAGCGTCGCGCTATCACACCCGCCGTGTCAAGTGCCACCGTCTGGTGTCGAAGCCGGTCTCACCGCTCAACAAGAAGAGGGCTGGCTATGCCGAACCTGACGGGGATGCCGACACCAGGGACGTCCGCAGGGACCTCTGAACGCGTAGCTCAACCGCATCAAGAGCGCCGTTGACAACGACTACCAGGTCGAGCTGACCTGGGACAGCATCGGCAACTTGCTAAAGGAGAAACAGGGCTACAACACCGTCGGACAGGAGAAGTGGAAGACGGTCACGACGACGTTCACCGACGCGAGCTCGTTGACGTCGATCGTCTACCCGAGCGGGTTTTCCGTCACCCACACGCGCGACTCGATCTACCGCCTCAAGTCGATCCACGATCCCCTTGCCGGGGCGAACGTCGCGACCTTCAGACGTCGTGAACCAGTACACCACGATTGGTGCTGTTAGGGGTGGTCGCTAGTCATGCCGATTCATGGCAAAGACATCAACGGCCGACAACGTAACTAGTGTAGCGGCTGTAGCGGCCCACGAGTCTTGCCGCGCCGTTTCAGCGCGGAGTATGGATGCGATGAGGACGTGAGTGACAGACGCGAGCGCACCTCCGGCCCGGTCGTGTCATCTAAATCGAAGAAGCTACGCCGCGTCGCGGAGACGCAGAGCGGGAAGGCGTCGATCTCCATCGTGGAACCGGGACACAACGTGCGTGGCCCGTGGTTCCCGTCTGCGCCGCTCCCCGTCTGGCCGGAGCTCGACCCGTGTCCGGAGGGTTAGACTACTCTACCTAGCCACGGCAGTTTTCTGAGAGCCGATCTATGAAGCCCCGCGTTCTGCAAGCGCTTGTCGTACTTGCATGCGCGTTGTGCCTCCGGGATTGGCTTTGGACAGACAGAGAGCCGCTCGAGCCAGTCATCGATCAGGCGCATTGCGGGCCTGATCGCGGCGCGACGCTAGATCAGTGTGAGCAGATACTCGTAGACTCACCCCTGCAGGGCGTGGCGAAGTCAACTCGTTTCTTTCGGCAACTCGGTGACACAATTCCGAGGAGTAGCCTGACACAGGTCTTGACAGATCAAGAGGCTCGAACAGCGCTCCTCAACGCGGACGTCATCTTAGTGGGAGACGTTCATGGTCTTCCAGGCTGTGCCTCGACGTGCCGCCTTCTTTGTCGTGACTTTCTGATCGGAACTGGGTCCAAAGAAGGTGACATCGTTGTCGCACTGGAGCACGTTCCGGTGACGATGCAGTCCGAACTTGATGTCGCTGTTTCGTCGACTCGACGAGGACACGCATTGCTGGACTTACTCCAGGACGCATGGGCTTGGCCCGTTGTCCCGCTGGCTGCCGAGCTGTCGGAACTGGCACGCTTGGGGGTGCGCCTCGTGGCTGCTGGCGAATCGAGTCCTTCCAGGGTTCGCGACGACGGCGTACCGGACATGAAGCGGCGTCCGGCGAGCAAGACTCGTGTCCAAATCGAGAATGCCTGGAACGATGCCAATTCCGTTGTCCTACGGACCGCTGCGTCCCTGTTACTCGAGAGCGGCAAGCGGAATCTCAGACGATTGGTCATCTTCTACGGAATCGGGCACCTTGAGAATAGCGAAGGCGCGATTGCCCCCCGACTTCGGAAGCTCGGGCTCTCGGTCGTCGTGGTGATACCGTTCGCGACCGAGTGGGAACGGCGGATCTGGAGACGATTCGGCAAGCAGTCGTGCGAGGCATGGGTCCAAGTCGCTCCGAGCGTCCTCCGGCCTCCTTACGTGTCGCCAGAGTCCGTCTTGCGTGCTCAGGCCGAATGGCGGCGCTAGGGGAACTCCTGCGGAATCGCCCAAGAGGCGGGAGTAGGTGATTTTCAATTGACCTGATCCGCTGTAGCGGCTCCGGACTCTTGCCGCGCTGTTTCGGTGGGGCGTTTCCGTGCGAGGAGGATGTGGGTGACACATGCGCCCGCACCCTCGGCCTGTTCGTGTCGTCTGAATCGGAGAGAGCTACGCGGCACTCGCGAGGGGGCGCAGGACGGGGAATCGTCGATCTCCATCGAGAGTCAACGTGTTGGCCCGTGGTGCGCGCGAGCGGCGCCGGCCCGCCCTGTGCACGCCCCTCGACGCGGCCAGGGCGCAACGTCGGCGTTCTGGCGCGCGGATCCGGCTCGCGCCGTCCTGGTTACGATGCAGCCAGCGGACACGCGCCGAACTCCCCCACTCGGCGCAGATCGTGCGGGGTCGTGCAAGGACGTGCGCACAGTCATGCCGATTTGTGGCAAAGACGCTCGAGGCCGAATCCGCAACTCGCGGCGCTCCAAACAGTTACGACTTGGGCTCGCCGGCCTGTCAAGCCGGAGGTCGCGGGTTCGAGTCCCGTCACTCCCGCCAGTCTTCCTGCGCGTCCCTGCCCTAACCTGCGCGACCTTGCGCGCTTGGGGCCGCTCCCCTACCGACGCGCCCGATTCCTTACATCTCGCAGCGATGTGCAAGGACGTGCGAGGTCGTGCGCAAAAAGAAGCAAAGAAATGGTCATAGTCATTCCTGCGCGAGCTGTCGGCGACAGGCGGAACAGCTTAGTGCGCTCGACGGGGCCTCCTCGGCCGCTTGCAGAACCCTGCGACTTGGCCGCCCCATCGCGATGGTCCAGGTTGGCCGGCCACAAGGGTCGTGACAGTGGTCGTGCGATTGCGCCCGCCGCGCTGAGTGCCGTGTTCGAGTGGGTCCCGCGCTAATCGGCAGACGGGCTATCCACAGCACGCTTGGCGACCAGGAACTTCAGGTAGGCAACGACATCTTCAGAATTCGAACATGCCAAGGCGGCGCTGATCGCTGTCCGCCCGTCGTCACGGCGAGCGCTGGGATCTGCGCCGTGCGCCACCAGCAAGCGGCATCGCTCCAACGACGCCCACGAGGCAGCGTTCATCAACGGTGTAGTGCCGCCGTCCGTCCCGAGGTTCGGATCCGCACCGGCCTCCAGGAGCACCCTGAGCACCTTGGCTCCTCCCTTTGGGCCGCATGCGATGTAGGCCAGGCTCTTTCCTTCGATCATCAGATTCGGATCGCCACCGTGTTCGAGCCAGTCCTGGACTCCACCGACGTGGTTCCACTGGATCACTCCGACAATGTCGTCAGGCCCGGAGTACCGGCCGCACGGCGCCAGCAACAGGAGGCAGAGGGGAAGGGCTCGTCGCATGTGCCCGTAGTCTGCCATCGATCGCGCGAACTGGGCCTGTAGCGAACTTGGGCAGCCGGAGCGAGTGCGTAGACGTGTGCGAGGTCGTGGCAGAAGAACAGCAAAGAAGTGGTCATAGTCGCTGCGCGCGCCGGCCCAGAGCCACTCCTCTGCGCCGAATGCGAGAGTGGCCCAAACGACCGCTACGAGAAGCCGCTTCTCGGTGCATGGACGCCTAGTGCAGGTGCGCTGTGACTCCCGTGGCCCGGATCGGCCATTGATCACTGGGCATGAGGTTGCCAACGGGGCACTTAGCTCGGCGTTGCGTCATCCTCGGTGGACTTCTTGGTCCACTCGCGCTTCATGTGCTTGAAGTCGTCATAACCAAGCTTCTTCGCGAGTTCTTCGTTGGCGGTAGCGCGCCTCTCGCGCTCCTCCGCCTGCTCTTGCTTCCGCTCCTCCGCCTTCACCCGCCCCATGTCCGCGATCATGTGAAGCACTTGTAGCGAATTCCGGAACTGCGTGATGAGGGCGGTCGGATCGTAGATAGCACCCTCTTTTTTGTAGGCGTCCATCATGACCCCCTCATACGCCTTGCGAAGTCTAGGGAGCGCGGCGTTAACGAAGTCCTTGATGGCATCCTCGTCAAGTTTGAAGCGAGGATCGTGGGCTAGCCTGTTGCGAAAGCTGTTGAGCTTCTTGAACGCCGGGATGTTCGACGGATGAAGGACGCCGAGGGATGACGCCAAGTACACGGTGTTCACGAATCCCAGCTTCAGATTGTCGTACTGATCCACTCGCCTGATTCCGTTGGCGAGGATCGACTCGTGGAGCGCCCTCTCGATCCAGAGATGCCCGCGCAGGAAGATCGTGAACGGATCGGTGTCCTTGAGTGCCTCGTCGAAGTCGCGCACATGCGTGAACTCCTCAGGCTTCGGCAGCACCACCGGACCGGGAGGCTTGGGAGGGCCGCCAAAAATGTCCATGAGGGCATCCGCGAAGAAGGTCGGCTTCTTCTCGGGTTCGCCTTCTGACTTCTCCTTCTCGGCGTCTTCGCTCATGCGGCAGATCGTACCGACGATCCCCCCGGCCTTGCGGCGGCAAACCTAGAACATGCCGCAGGCCAATTTTCTCTTCGCCAACACCTTCGCAGGGACGGGTTTCTTCCCGGGAGTCGGACACGTGCGTTCGCACTTGAGACGTGTTGCAGAGCTCGGCGGAGCAGTGCAGTGAAAAAGTCGAGCCTAGTTCCGTTCTTGCTCGGGAAGGCCGACTGCGAGCTACGGTCCCGCGCATACGCCGAACTCCCACTCGTACGAGTCGTAACGACATCGACTGCCGCGAAGAGCCTTCTCCCGCCCGAGCTTCAACCCGCTCATGCCTGCCGACGTCGCGGCGAGGGCAGCCGATCGGCCGGCAGAGCGGATTCCGCTGCGTCCCGCAGGTCCAGCAGGCGCACATCGGTGTAGGTCCGTATCGTGAGTTCAAGCTTGCTGTGACGAGCGAGTGCCTGTGCTGTCCGCGGGTGAACGCCGGCGGCCGACAACCGGCTGATCATCGTCACGCGCAGACTGTGAAAGTCGACGACGCGCCCATGGTCATCTTCGCCATCAAGTCCGGCATACCTGAGGTCCGCATTGACGGTTCCATTGGTCGGGAACAGGCGGTCCTGCGGCCGCGTGCAGAACCCGGCTGCCTCGACGTGTGCTCGGTGCTCCGCCGAGCCGCCAGCGACGTCGTCGGCAACTCGGCCTGCCCCCTCGGAAGGATCTCTGACCATACGGTCACACCGGACCTCGTTCCTCGACGGGCAGTGCTCGTACGGTACGGACACCGCGTCGAGCACCCCTTCGGGTCAGGGTCAAATGCTCGCTCGGTATCGACCCTGGAGTCAGAGTCACATGGGTACATCAACGCACTTCAGCAGCACTTGGATTGTCGCCTGCTGGTGACCGTGAAGATCGACGAGGCCGGCGTAGTGGCTCTTCAACTCCTGCGGGCAGCTCGGTTCGTCTCCGTTGCAGAAGACCTGTGAGAGCTGACGCATCGAGATGTCGGTATTGGGTTGCATCATGCTGAGTTCCACTGGCCCGACGCGTTTGCCGCCACCTAGGCTACAGATTCCCAACGACACACATGCACAGTCGTGTGCATGTGCGGATTGTTGATCAGGAGTTTGAAGTCCACCACAAACGGCTTGCTCAACTTCTCGAATCCTAGCCGACGTGCGTCGTCTGCGCCGCAGCGAGGACAGCGCCCCTCTACGAGTTCCATCGGCAGCACTCGCCCGATCATGCCTAGGTAACGATGGCACTCCTTGGCGAAGTTGGTTACATTGCCCAACGGTGCTTCGGGTCACGGCGAATCGTGCGCTTGAAGAGTTCAGCCAGTAGCCAGACCTCGGGACAATCTGGCAGAACCTTGTCCAGCCGTTTGTTCGAGAATGCCGGCCGCTCTCTCGCGAAGGCACGCTCACCGGTGATCATGGCCCACATGATCTTGCCCAGCGAGTAGATGTCTGTCTGTACGGTGATGTTCTCCGCAGCACCAGGGCCGCATTCTGGTGCGGCATAGTCACGAGTACCAATGCCTTCATCGACCAGGGTCACGCACTCGCCGGCGTCTACGTAGCAGCACCCAAAGTCGATAATCAAAGGCTCTCCGTTCGGGAGCACCAGAATGTTCTTCGGATTAATGTCTCGATGGACGACCTTCGCCACATGTGCCGCACCGAGAGCCTCCGCACATCGCATGATGAAGCGCAGCGTCGAACGCGCATTACCCTTGAATGGCGAACTCTCCGAGAAGGCCACCTTGTCAAGCGTCTTCGCGCCGTCGACATAGGGCATCACGTAGAAGTGGTAGTCGTCCCTCTCGCCCGAATGGTCCACAATATCGACGATGCCAGGATGTGAAATCTGGGTCGTCGCCCGAATCTCACGAACGAATCGAGAGATCGCCTGCGGGTGGTCCTGGCGCTTGAGCTCCTTCAGCGCGTACTGCCCCCGAAATTCTGGGTCATCGATGGTGGGTTCGACCAGAAATACGTTGGCTTGCCCGCCCGCACTGAGCTGACGGATCTGCTTCCACCGAAATTCCGACGGCGCCTTCATGACGATATTGTCGCCCGGCGGTCCGTCATCTGTCAGACGACGCGCTGCTGGGCCGCTGCCAGCGCCAGGCAGCGCTCATCCGGGTCCGGTCGAAACCTCCAGTCGACCCTACGAGCGGTAGTCACCTCGCGAACGCACCGTCACTTCTCAATCAGCCAGTTCTCGATGTCGAGCTGGGCTTTGTACACAAGCGGTACGGGGCGAAGGGCGATGCTCACTCCATTGGATGCCTGCCCCGGAAACACCACAGTAGAAGTTTCGCGAGGCGGATCGTCAGGGTCATCAAGTTCCGGAAAGTCGAACGTGATTGCCACGGGCCCCTTTACAGAGAGCGTCCACTCCAGCTTCGTGTCCATGACGACTCCATTGACTTCAGACAATTCGAGAGTCAGGAGCCTTGGCCTCACCTCGTCTGGCCCGAGCTTCCATGCGCCCGTCGCCTTGATTGCCGCGATGGAACCTTTTTCGAAGTCTTGCTGCGGACGTTCGTAGGCTGCTCTTTGGTCGCGAAACAACGTGATCTTCCCACCGTCTCCCGGCCATTGCGGGGCGGGGCCCTCGGATGAGCCAGCTTGCGCGGCATTCAACCGCGCGAACCAAGCGTCCTCTCCGTCAGGGAGTGATGCGCGGCCGCCTAGATGATCCTCCCAGAGGTGCTGAGCTAGATTGGCGGCTCTCTGATCAAAGGCGCATTCAAGCCTCGTGGTTGGTGCCGCGGTCGGATCTCCGCACCCCCCCACGCCGAGAATCGCCAGCAGAAGCACAGGAGCGCGGAACATCGCTCCCATCTTACACATGCAACGCGCGCGTCTGACGACGTTGCCCCCTTTGGCAGGCGTAGTGGCTGACAATGTGAGACCGACAATCAACGGTGCTCTTCTCCGTAAGGATGCCCAGCCGCACCGTTGGTACCCTGCGTGCTGCGGAGGTGGCCCATGCGCACGCGATGGGTGTTATTGGCAGTGTGTGTTGTTGCCGTGATTGGCTGGTTCGCGCTTTGGGATCGTGGCGCCCAGCCCTGGGGCGACCATGACGCGCCGACTTCTACCGATAGTGACCAGTCGCCGACCCTCGGTCGCCACGGACACGAAACTGCTGTCGCCTCTTTCGAGGGTGTACCGTTCTTTCTGTAAATGGCTCCCCGGAGGAGAGGCGCTCGCTTCGCTTGAATCAGCTAGCTGATTCAAGCGAAGCGGGCGCGCCGCCATCTCCCGGGGCGAACTGAGTGGCGGATCAACGCCGTACCTTTGCAGGTAACGACACCACGCAAAGGAGGAACGACGTGACCCACCACGAACAGCGTACGCCTTGGGGCGACGCACTGGAAGCGCTCAGCGAGAACGGGTTCGACGGCATGGCTGAGGCGATGCGGGTGCTGGTGAACGAGGCCATGAAGGTCGAACGCAGTGCCTTCCTCGGCGCCGAGCCCCACGAACGCACGGATCAGCGCCGCGGCTACGCCAACGGCTTCAAGCGCAAGCGCGTCAGAACCCGCTTGGGCGAGATCGACGTCCAGGTGCCCCAGGTTCGCGACGTCGAGGGCGGCGACACGTTCTACCCCTCCAGCCTCGAACGCGGCCAGCGAAGCGAGAGAGCGCTCACGCTGGCCCTGGCGGAGATGTACGTCCAGGGCGTCTCGACGCGGCGTGTCGAGGCGATCACGAAGGTGCTTTGCAACGGCCTGGAGATCAGCTCCACGAGCGTGTCTCGAGCAGCTGCGCTGCTCGACGAGGAGCTCGAGCGCTGGCGCACACGTCCGCTCGGCGCGTTCAAGTACCTCGTACTCGACGCTCGCTACGAGAAGGTGCGCCACGGCGGATCGGTGCGCGACTGCGCTGTGCTGATCGCCATCGGCGTCGATTCTCACGGCAAGCGCAGCGTGCTGGGAACGAGCGTGAGCCTCTCGGAGGCCGAGGTCCATTGGCGCGAGTTCCTCGCTTCTCTCCAGGATCGCGGCCTTCACGGCGTCGAGCTCATCACCAGCGACGGCCACAAGGGCATTGCGGCCGCGCTGGCGGCGCGGTTCGCCGGCGTGGCCTGGCAGCGCTGCCAGTTCCACCTGCAGCAGAACGCGCAGAGCTACGTTCCGCGCCAGAAGCTTCGACGCGACGTTGCCGCTGACCTTCGCGCCGCGTTCAATGCGACGTCGCGTCGCGAGGCCGAAGAGAAGCTCAAGGCCTTCGTGAAGAAGTGGGACAAGCCCGCGCCCGACCTGGCGCGCTGGGCCGAAGAGAACATTCCGCAGGGCTTCACCGTGTTCGATCTCGGCCTGAACGAAGCGCAGCGCAAGCGCCTTCGCACCACCAACAGCCTCGAGAACCTGAATCAGCAGATCCGCCGCCGCACTCGCGTCGCCGGATTGTTTCCGAACGAAGCGTCCTTGCTGCGGCTCGCAAGCGCGGTGCTCATCGAGATCAGCGAGGAATGGGAAACCGGACGGAGGTACTTGCCGAGGGACGACGCTTGATCAACCGCTCAGCGATTTACAGAAAGAACGTTGCTCTGCCCCTCTTTCAAGGTCGGTGGCCGCGTAACTCGCGGTGACGGCCGCCCCACTATCGGCACCGAAGTACTCGCGGTGCGGCAGGGCAGCGAGAGCGTCGTGAGCACGACGGTCGCCGAAGACGGCTCCTTCGTGTTTGAGGTGCCTGAAGAGGGTTGCTACAGGGTGTGCGCCTTTGTCATCGAGGGGACGCAGCGTCTCACAGCTGAGAGCTGGACGAACACGGGAGTCACTGACCTCCAACTCCGACTCACACCGTCGTCCGGAACACTGCGGATACGCGTCTTGAGCCCGGATAGAATTCCCGTACCGCGATTCGACGCTCGGCTGCTGTCACCGAACGGATACATGGACCTCGGCACTGGGGCCGACGGCACGCTCACTCTCAAGGGCGAGGCCGAGCAATGGGCCCACGCAGACCTCGAAGTCTGGGGCGCACGCGATACAAGCGACCATGGGCTGCCCTACGCTCCGGTACGCGTTGGACCGCTTGCCCTTGAACGAAGCGAAGTAGACATACGGATGCAACGCGGGGCCGTGGTTGAGGGCGTGGTGCTGGGCCAGCGAGGGCCCTTTGCGGAGTCTTTCGAGATCGAGCTTCGTCCTCTAGACCGCTGGTGGGAGACGATCGATGACGATGATCTGATCGACGCCGGCGTTGAGTCGCCCTCGACCGCGCTTCCGCAGAGACTGCCCCACGAGGGGCTCAAGACGATCGTTCGGACAGACGAGGCCGGACGATTCCGCGTCGCGTTCTTTCGAGACATCGTTCACGAACTGAGCGTCAACGTGCCGAGGCCATTTCTACGGATCAAGCAAGAGGTTCGCGTGAGCGACAACCCGTTGGAGCTTCGTGTTCGCAGCCCCACCCACGCACGTGTAACCGTAGTCGGGCCGGAGCTGAAGCCAGTCAAAGGCGCCTACGTACGGTTGATGAAACCGGGTGAGAACGGGTTCGGGTCGATCACTCACGCACGAACCAACGCGCAAGGCGTCGCTGTGCTTGAGCGTGTGGATCCGGAGCGGACCTACAAGCTGACCGTCAACCCTTACTACGAATACGAGATCATCAGGGATCCAACACCTTCCTGGCACGGGCAGCCAAAGGCGGAGCCCAGGAAGCCCCCGTTTCTCGCGGAATACGCGCTTGAGCACTGGATACCAGCTGAGACGACGATTCAACTCGAGAAGGGATACATGGTCTCGGGGCAGGTCCTGGACACCAATGACCTCCCCGTGAAGAACTGCCACGTTGGAATGTGCACGAGCGTTGGCTTCGGCGTCTACTCGACTACCCATGACGGGAGCTTTGAGTTTCATGGCGTTCCGGCGGGAGTGATCTACATGGGGTTGGACGATGGCGGCGATATGGGCGGGATCGTCGACCGCCAGCGCGAGACGATGTGGGACGCGAGCTATGGACCCCGAGAGAGGTACTCCCTGGATTCGCCGCCTCCGGTTCGCAAGTGGACAAGACTGAACGTGATAGAGGACTTGACCGACGTCACGTTCCGTCTTCCGGCGACGATCAGCGCTACGGTAGTAATCCCAAAGACTGCCGCGCTAGGCCGAGCCCCCAAAGGATTCTCCCGCCAACACTTCGACGCGACGCGAGTAGCGGTGATCAGGCTCACGGAAGAAGGATGGGACTACTTCCGGAGCCTGAGCCCGGTGTTCTCAATGAGGAACAGCCGCAGGCTGACACTCGACGGCCTCGTTCCCGGCGACACGTACGCGGCGTGGATGACCCCGGTCGATGGAGAGTACGTCTACGTCGAATTCCCGGCCGAGGTAGGATCGCTTGTTCTCAAACGAAGAACTGGAGGAGCTATCGACGGTCGCATCGTCAATCGCCCGAAGAACTCCTCCAGAGTTCGCATTAGCATCACGGACAATCGACGAAGGTGGCTACCCGGCAGTACTCCCGACAGCGAGGGACGTTTTAGGATCGAAGGGCTCCCGGATTCGAATTGGACCGTTCGTGTGTGGTGTCGCGCGCCGGATGACGTCGTATGGAAGGCAGAGGAGACCGTTTCCACAGGTGAGGATGTCCAACTGCGGCTCGCCCCCTTCCCCCCAAAGAACGGCAAGTAGCTGCGCTGGGGCCGCTTTGGCTCGAGCGCGCTACCATCTTCTCTGAGATGACGCGGTGCCTGTTGACAGTCGTAATGAGCCTCCTTCTTGCAGCTTGCGGCGAAGACCCGAACGCTCTCCCTCCCGAACCTCCGGCCTGGTTCAAGGGGAGCGACGAGCAGAGGCGAGAAGCCGCTAGGCTAGGCATTCCCGTGGCGTGGGAGAACGATATCGGGATGCGATTCGTTCTGATTCCCGCGGGGTCCTTCACGATGGGCTCTCCGGAATCGGAACACGCCCGACACGAAGACGAGCAGCTACGAACCGTACAGGTCGAGCGCCATTTCTATATACACACGACGGAGACTACGAACTCCCAGTACACGAGGTTCAGACCCGTGCACGACAGTGGGAACATGATAAGCGGCGTAGACCAGTTGCCCGGCGACGCGCCCGACCAGCCTGTGATCAAGGTCTCGTGGGACGATGCGATGTCGTTCTGCAGATGGCTCAGCGACCGGGACCCGAGGCACCACTATCGGCTCCCGACGGAGGCAGAGTGGGAGTACGCCTGTCGGGCCGGAACGAAGACGCCGTTCTCCACGGGGGAGACCATCTCCGTAAAGGACGCCAACTGGAATGGATACGGGCTCTACCTACCAACGGATCGGTCAGCAAGTGCGCCCAACCGGACTGTGAACGCGGGCACGTACTCCCCGAATCCTTGGGGCCTATACGACATGCACGGCAATGTCTGGGAGTGGTGCGCGGATGAGCTGGTGCATCCATGGGGAAGGCAGCGAGCTCTGCGTGGGGGCAGTTGGCTCAATGCATCCTGGCAGGCGCGCTCGGCGAACCGATGGTCGGCGTACGCGGACTACGCCATCGACTTCATCGGATTCCGCGTCGTCGCGTCGTTGCAGTCGAAGTAGGGAGCCCTGCTGACCACTGATGTCGCACTGCAGATTCGTCGAGGACGCGCAACAAAGAACAGGTCCTAGATTGGGCGAGCGTGTCTGTCGCCGCAAAGTGGCGTGCGCGCTTCTGAGCGCCCTGTGGCGTTCGTTGGCGGCGGCCGCACGGTCTCAGCCATGCAGTCTCGAAGCGCAACAGGGCCGCGTACGGCCCTGTGGCACACTGGCTGAACGCCCGCCGCGCAAAAGACGGCGTACGTCGCCACACGGCGCAGCGTGGGCCAGACTGGGCAAGCCAGCTTGGTACCTCCGTCCGGTTTCGATTCGTCGTCTGTCTCGCCGCAGCAAGGACGCTTCGTGGCGCAACGCGCGGATCTTCTGAGGCTGTTGGTGGTGCGCCCTGTGGCGTTGAATCGTTTCTCCTCGGCGCCAAGCGGCCGGGCTTGTCACGGTTCTTTACGAAGGCCTCAGCTTCTGCCGCGCCGCGACGTGCGTTGAACGCGGCGCGAAGATCAGCGGCGACGTCGCGTCGAAGCTCGAAGCGCACACCGGCGAAGGGCCGCGCGGCGGCCAAGCGTGCCGTCGCTGGTGATGAGCTCGACGCCATGCAGTGGTCCTGGAAGCGAGCTGAGGAACTCGCGCCAGTGAACCTCGGCTTCCGAAAGGCTCACGCTCGTTCCCAGCACGCTGCGCCTGCCGTCGTGGCCGATGCCGATGGCGATGACAGCGCGCAGTCGCGCACCGATCCGCCGTGGCGCACCTTCTCGTAGCGGGCATCGAGCACGAGGTACTTGGCCCCGAGCGGCCGTGTGCGCCACTTCATCGAGCAGCGCAGCTGCTCGCGACACGCTCGTGGAGCTGCCACGAAACTGTCTCTCGCTTCGCTGGCCGCGTTCAAGGCTCGATGGGTAAAACAGCGGCGACGCGAACGCGCTGGGCTTGAACCCGCGTACCCGACGCTGCTCGCTGCGCTCGTGCGGTTCAGCGCCGAGGAAGGCCTGCGTTCGATTCTCATGGACTCGTTGATCAGCACTCGCATCGCCTCGGCGCCCGCCGCGCAAACGGCGTACGACGGCGTACGTCGCCACACGGCGCAGCGTGGCGAAGCCAGACTGAACCGCGCACGCTGAAGTGTCTTGCCTGCGCTACACAGCGATTGCCTGACGCACCAGCCGTTCATAGAACCCCCATACCCCCTCGCGGGGCCCGCTGACCCTTCCGTCTCCCACAGGATACGTCCTAGGTCCGACGCAGGTGTCACTCACCGTTGGTCAGTGTGACACGCTGCGTCGTGGACCGTGGACCACGCGCCGATCTGGTATTGCGCAGGTCACAAAGGGCGCGTAGGGCTCCCGCCCGAGCGCCAGTCCTTCTCCGGACTTTAGGTCTTGCAGGATCATGTTGAGAAGCAGCGTTGACTTGCCAGGAGCGTTCTTCGTCGCCCACGATGTGGCGAACTCGCGAAGCTGGGGGAACGGCCTGAAGGGCTGTATATACCGATTGCCGACTGAGGCCGAGTGGGAGTACGCCTGCCGAGCGGAGACCACCACGACCCGCTTTTGGGGCGACGACGACAGCCATGCGCACTGCTTTGCCAACGCGAATGACTCCACGACCGCGCAACTGTTCGGGCTCGACTGGGCCTCGTTCGCCCACGACGACGGATATCGTGTCAGTGCGCCGGTGGGCTCATTTGCTCCTAATCCGTGGGGCCTTTACGACATGCTCGGCAACGTGTGCGAGTGGTGTTCGGACTGGTTCGGAGAGTCCTACTACCGAGACTCGCCGACGAGAGACCCGACAGGCCCGACGACCGGGATTGAGCGAGTCGTCCGGGGCGGGACGTGGCTGAGTAGTCCGCACGACTTGCGCGCGTCTTCAAGACAGAGATTCCCACCACAGAAGGGGGAATCCGTAGTTGGGTTTCGGGTCGCGGTCACGATTCCCGAGGAGTAGTTCCAACGCTTCTCTTGACGTGCCTCGACAGGCTGCCTACCCGGGGAAAGTCACTCGAGGTGCCCCAGCTCTTGGACTACGATTCGGTCGCTTCGCTCAGGCCCGCTTTGGCATGGAGTTGCCACTAGGCGACGCTGAGAGCTGGTTACGCCTTGGGGAGGGTCAGGTCCGTTGCGCCAAGACCTTCCGACTGGCGTCTTCTTGGCGCCATCCGGGCGGCTCCTCCACTCTCATCTTGCTCACCACAGCTCTGCCCATAGGCAAGGCACTGTGCCCGCCGCCGTTGACCATGGGGCTGAGGCCTCAAGACCCAACATCGACCTCATACGCGGTCTGGCCGTCCAGAACAACGAGCGACGCCACCGGCGCGTGCTTTGTACCGAGAACGGAGTTTCCCCACAGGGTTGTGGAGTAGAACACTTGATACGTTCCCGGCTCAAGTCGTGGAAGCACGACTGTGCTGTTTCGTTTGTCAATCGGGAAGTTCTTACCCCCGGCTTCGCCTTCGCGCCGCAACTGTAGCCAACCCCGCACGCGCACTCGCTTTCCTGCACGAACATTGATTTGTGTAAACGTCGGCAGTGGGAGTTCCACTTGCCGATCTCCAACAGCACACTCGATGGGACCGGCAACGGTCTTTCTGCTGCTAATCAGTTCGATCGCTACCGATGATCCTGCAGGGAATGGGACACATACCTCCCAGCGCGCGTTCGAGTGCCAACCGGCGGAGGGCCATCTGAACGTCTGGCCTGACTCCGATCTCACACTCAAGCCGATCAAGGTCCGCCCAATACGGTCAGGTCCGGCGTAGTTTCCTCCCACAACACCCGCCGACATGAGTGACAACTGATGAACCGACCTAGGCGCATCGACAACGAGCCTCCCCAACTGCTGGCCGAAAGCGCTAGCGACGTATTCACCGTGGTGCAGCGCATTGAACTGGGCGGCCCCGTTCCAATCCGTGGTGGCTCTCAGTACTCGTGGGGTCGTTCTGTTGGAATCGGAGCGCACGAGCTCAACGTGAAGGTTGCGTAGTGGATCGCCGCGCGCATCCGTCACGACTACCGTCGTTCGCGACCTGAACCCGACCGGTATTGACAGCCCGTCGAGTAGGTCGGGTTTGAGGACGTCCTGCCAACTGTGCCTTGTCGCATCGATTCCATCACCCCAGACGCGTGCGCTGAGTCGTCGTTGCCGCGGAGTGAGATCAACGAAGATCGGCGGTCCGTCGACTATCGCCTGCACGACTTCAGTAGGAGGGAGGTCGAATCGAATCGACATTCTCTTCCCGCCAACATTCGCGTCGCCGCCTGACACAAGCGAAACCGGAACACGCAGGGCCGAATCCAAGAGTCGAATATCGACTTCGCGCTCTTCGCCGGGCAGCAGGAACAGCCCCTTGGTTTGACCGCTCGTGCCGTCCGGGCCAGTCGCCCTCACGGCAGACAACGGTTCGGCGGGCACCAGCGCGTCCGCCCAGCCTTGGGAGTCAGTAAGGACGGAACCAGTCAGCATGTTCAAGGGCACTTGGGCTATCCGTGCACCTTCAACGGTTCTTCCAGTGGCGTCCATCACTCTGATTCGAAGTCGTGCTGCGCGAAACGCAAACAGAGTTAGCTCGGCGACATCGGCGTCTGGCTTGAGATCTACCCACTCAACTACAGATCTAAGCTCCTTTGGCCCGATGTAGATCAGACCCACGCGTGCTGGATCCGCGAATCCTATCTCCGTCTCGAAACGCCCCTCTGGAGAGACGATCGGCTCAGCTGCCCACTTGGTGCCTGGAGGCGCACGTAGGAGCCGAAGGCGTCCTCCCGAAGCAGGTTGATCCCACTCATCGACGACTGTTCCGGCAATCCGCGCGACGTAGTCGCTCGACTGGGCGTCGTCGCCCCTCTCATTCGTACTCGCTGATACTCGTCCAGTGCGCACATCCAGCCCCGCAGCAATTCCATTCTGCACGTCGGCGGACTCGTGAGGCCCAGTGTCGGAACCCACTTCACCCTCCGCCAGGAAGAGCCAAAGGGCGAGGAGAATAGCGACAGCTGTACTAGCAGCGACGACCGTTGCGCGTTTTTGCATCGTTACTTGATTGTGATCTAGTGAGACGGGCGTCGCAGGGGTTTTTCGACGGCTGGGTGTCGTTGTGTCCCCTACGCGTTAGGCCGCCTCCGCCAAGCGGAAACTAGTGTTGATAAACGCCCTCTCCGGAACTGTAGATAGCCGTGCTTGCAGAGCGTTCTCTGCGTCGCGCTGCGGTCGATTGACGCGCGCTCGATGCACGTCGGCATTCTAGCGTTTCTTTCCTTGAATGTCTTGAGCGCGGCATCGGTCTCGATCTTCAGATCGTGCGCGAATGCCGTTCTCTCTTGCCTCGTGATGGGCCGGCGGTCTTCGAGGGCCTCCGCCGGCGTGGGCCCGGTCGCACCCCATGGCCTCGCCGTCGTATTCGCAACGAGCAAGGCGTCGTCGAGGTTTTGAGGTAGCCAGATGCGGGGATGTCCTTCCATCTGCGCGATGTGCTGTACACGTCGCTTGAAGTTCCCGCCGCTGCGCTCGCACGCGCCGTTGTAGGCGGGCGTGTACGGCGGCGACGTGAGTGGCGTGATGCCGTGCTCCTCGAGCAACGCGGCCGTCTGTTCCGAGCGAAATGCGCCGGCGTTGTCCTTCTTCAGAATGAGCGGCGCTCCGAACAGCGTGATCAATGCGAGCAGCGCCGCGCACACAGTCTTCGTCTTCTCGCCCCGGCAGGCTACGGCCGCCAGCTGCGCTCCGCTTCCGAGATCGCGAACCAGGAACAGTCGATCCTTGCCCTGCCACAGGCCAGCCTTGGGCCTGGTGAAGTCCGCCGCCCACACCGCCCCGGCACGAACCCACTTTAGCCGCCTCCGATACCAGCGCCATCGACGCAGCGCCACCCGTAGCAGGCGCCTCTTCATCTCTGAGAGCACTCGATACGGCACGTCGCTGAACATTCCCCGAAGTACGGTCACACCCGAGAACGGCCCGAGCTCGAACATCGCACGCAGCACCTTCTGCCGCTTCGCTCGTGGTACGTCATCGGCCTTGCGGCCACGCTTCTCGTACACCGGCTTGCCCTGGCGAACGCGAAGCTCCCACCGCCTGATCGTTCGCTCGGCCACGCCAAGGACTCGCGCCAGGTAGGCGCGTGTTTCCTTGTCCCAGCCACTTCGCCGCATCACCTCCACGGCCTGAAGCCGGAACTTCACCTGCTCCTCGTACGACATCCTCTCGCTCATCCCTGCCTCCATCCTCCCTGGTGCGCCACATGCAGCGCGTGCCGAACCCGCGGCGCCTCGCCAAGCCCGCAATCGAAGATGTCCACCTGCGTTCGCACCACGCGCACTCGGTGCCGTAGCTTCGACACCTCGCGCTCAAGCTCATGATCGTCGTCAGGCAGCACGGCGCGCGGCCGGCCACAAGCGCCGCCTTCAAGCGCCTCAACGCCGGCCTGCAAGAACCTACGTCGAAGATCCTGGAAGCGCGTTCGGCCGATGCCCAAACGCTCGCACGCATCGCCAACGCTCCACTGCCGGCCAAGCGTGAGCAGAATCACCTTCACGCGCTCACGCGCCGTCTCGCTCGCCGACGTGCGCGCCACCAGCGTCGGCATCTCGCTTCGCCGTCCCATCGCCGTTTCCTTTCTCTTCAAGGCCCGTGCGCAGCGTCTTCAGCACCGTCTTGCCGCGGTGGCCGCGCTTGGCGCTGCGGCCCTTCTTCGAGGATGCCTGCTTGCGCCCGCCGCGCGCCAGCCCCAGGCTTCGATTGGCCGCACGAAGCAGGGACTGGTGCCGCCGAAGCTCCTTCTCCAGGTGCTGTTTCTCGGCCTTCAGCGCCAATATCTCGCGCTGCGGCGTCTTCTGGATGCCGCGCTTCTTCGGCTCCATCGCCCGCAGCATGCCCTTCAAAGCACGGCCTTCGAGCTGGTAGTAGCGCGAGAGCGACACGCCCATCTGCTCAGCCGCCTCGCTCGTGCCGATCTCGCCTGAGAGCGCTTCCAATATCACTGCCACGTGCTTGCGCGACGTCTTGCTCGCCGTGATCGTCGTCACGTTCTTCTTCTTCGTAGGCATTACTCCTGCTCCTTCGTGGGCGCCTCGTCAAGGGCCTTGAGCTCCTCGAGCACGTCGTCGAGCACGCTCTCGCCCGGCCCCTCCTTGGCCGCATCCTTGCGCTTGCCCGATGCCCGCAAGTCGACCTCTTCGCGAACGCCGTCCTTGTCCGTCAACAGCACCTTGTCGCCCTCGGCGTGAAGCGACACCGGCTCGTCGCCGATTCGACCCGCCAGGTACAAGGGCTTGCGCGGCTCACCGTGAAGCGCCAACTCCTTGGCGTTCGTTGCAACCGCCTCCTGCAGGGCGCTGCGCACGCTCTGCGAGGCTTCGAAGAATCGGTCCGCTGGAACCAGGCCGCCAATGCCCTGGTGGGTGCGCTGGAAGTTGTAGAAGCCGATGAAGTGGGCAATGCGCGTCTTGGCGTCCTCCATGCCGCGGAAGATCGCTCCGTCGATCAGCTCGCGAAACAGCGTGCCCCAGAAACGCTCGATCTTGCCAAGCGTCTGCGGCCGCCTCGGCCTGGCCACGATCTGCTTGATGCCGCGCTTCTCGCAAAGCTTGCGAAACGAGCTCTTCCCGCGCCAGGTCTGATACTGCGCGCCGTTGTCGGTCAAAATCTCCTCGGGCGCGCCGAAGTTCGCGATCGCCTGCTCGAACGTCTCCCGAACCATCGCACCCGACGCCGATGCGTGAAGCCCGAAGCCCACGATGAAACGCGAGAAGTCGTCCAGGTAGCAAACCAGGTGCACGCGCCGACGCTCGCGCTTCAGGAGAAACGTGAATAGATCCGTTTGCCAAAGCTCGTTCGGTCGCTTGCGCTCGAATCGCTTCACCTTGGGCGGGTTGCGCGCCGGCGCAACCGCCTCCACCTCGTAGCCCGCTTCCTTCAGCACGCGCTGAACCGCGCCGCCTGAAACCGAGATACCCTCCGTTCGGATCAGCATGTCGTGGATCCGATCCTGGCCCCAGTCCGGATGCGCGTCCTTCATCATCAGGATCGCACGGCGCGCCGGCTCGGGCAGCCCGCTGCCCTTCATGCCGCGCTTGTGCCCGAGCAAACCGGCGGGGCCCTCCTCCTCGAACTTGCGACGCCACGCGTACAGCGACGCCGTGCTCACGCCGATCAGCGGCGCGAACTCCGTGGCCGCAAGCTCGCTGCGAAACCAACAGTCAAGCGCCAACAGGCGCTGCTCGCCCGTGAACTCCGCGCTACGCGATGCGTCGCTTCGCACCGTTCGCGCACGACGGCTGCGTGTGCCGCGGGGCACGTAGCCGCTCACGGCCCGCTTCCTCCGCTCGGCTCCGGCGACTTCGTCGCCTCCGCCTCCCTTCGGAAGCGGGCCGTCCAACCTCTCGGGCGCCTTCGTATCGTCGTTCATCTCTCTTCCTTTCCCTGGCACATAGGCCAGCCAAAGGAGAGAGCCTTATCAACACCGGTTTCCTGCCCTTCGCAGGTCACCTATTCGTCGAGGGAGACAAGGTCGTACGAACGGCATCAAAGATGGACAACCTTGGCGTGCGGACCGATCTGATTGATGAGGCGACCTGGGAGCAAGCAGCGCGTGGGCCGCACGATCTCCGCATGTTCGTTTCGGGGGACCAAGTTCCGGCTTGGAAAGACACGAATGTCGGTTGGTTGGCCGCGAGCAAGCATCGCCCTCTGCTCGGTCGGAATCCTCACCAATCCTCAGGGAAGATCAGCCTTGAGTATTGCCTCAGGCACTCCCGCAATAAACGTCCGGAATCGGTCCGGACTCCGTACCGCGCGACTTACCGGCTTGACAGGGGCCGTCGGCTTTCGTAGATCCAAGGTGTGGTAAGCCTGTGGAGGTAATATCAGGGGTCGGATAAGAAAAGCGCAACAGCCTCGGCTAAGGAGCGTGTAAGGCGGACGATGAGACGTCCCGTGAACGGTCCCCCCCGCAAGTAAGTCCCAGAGCAAAGTCGGACCCGCTCACAAGGCGGAGCTGGCGGGGCGGTCGGGAGACGCCCTCCACCCCCTTTTTCCCGGGAGTGACGGTCGCATGAGCAACGTTCGCCTGACTCGCCGGGGCTTCATCGTGGCCACCGGAGCGTCCATGGCCGTTGGCCTGGTCGGCTGCGGCGGCGGCAGCGGCCCTCCGCAGGGCGTCGACGCCACGAAGGCCTTCCTGCTCTCGGGCAAGGGACGCCGGGTTTCCAACGCTGCCAAGTGCCACAACCACAACAAGATCTTCGCCACGGAGGCCGCCGCAAACGAGGGCCGCGCCCACATGGGCGATACCTCGAAGGTCGTCCCGATCGACATGAACCCGCGGCGATGGATTGCGGTGTTCCGCGGCATCATGACGACCCCGCCTCCCGACCCGTTGGGCGTGCCGCTCAAGGCGGTCGTGGACCTCCGCGATCCCGAGGACCGCGGCATCATGACGACCCCCATCGCGCAACTTCCGGCGATCTAGGAAGATGCCGATCTCCGTTGGTGCCTCGGCTCGCTCTGGAAGCGGGGCAGCAGGTGATCGGACCGACCCGTCGCCACCCTGGACGCGTAGACGCTCGAGGAGTGCTCCGTCGATGTTCGCGCCCCGAGCCCGGCGCGACTGCAACCGGGCCACCATCCGATCGATGACGCCGTCTCGCTCCCACTCGCGAAAGCGGAAGTACACCGTCGTCCACGGTCCGTAGCACTCCGGCAGGTCAAGCCACGGCGCTCCCGTGCGGAGAATCCAGAACACCCCGTTGAGCACCTGCCGAGGCCTACGCGTCGCTCTGGCCGCTCCGTCTGGGAACCAGCTCTCGTTCTCGGAGGGAGAATCGGTATTCCAGCGCCGTCAACTTGGCCGGCTGGCTCTGGGGGCTCTCTCGGTGGCGGCATCCCGCGCCAGAACCTCGCTTTCGCTTGGCGGGGCATGGGCTCGCGAGGCCTGGTCCCGCGCGTCTTGTCCGCAAGGATGTCGCCGACACCCTCGTTATCGGGGCGGTCCTCGACGATGACTGGGCATCCCAGGCAGGTTCTGCATACGTGTACGAGTGGAGCGGAACGGACTGGCAGTTCGACACGAAACTGCTCCCGAACGGCGGGGGCGGAGCACAGTTTGGCCGCGTAGTCGCCATCGACGCTGACACTATCGTGGTAGGGGCCCACGTCGAGGGTGCGGCCTACGTCTTCCGCCGAGGCGCGGCGGGGTGGAACACAGTTCCGGAAGCGAAGTTGCTCTCGAGTATCTGGGGCGAGTTCGGGTTCGCGGCCGCCATCGACGGAGACACGGCGGCAGTCGGGGCCGACTCGAGTCGCACGGCGGGAAGTCAGGCGCCGGCGCAGCGTACATCTACGTTCGCACTGGATCCACTTGGTCACTTGAGCAGCGAGTCCAAGCAAGCGACGCTGCTACGGGTGACCGCTTCGGCACGAACGTGTCGTTGCGCGGAGACTTGCTGGCAGTCGGCGCACCTCTTCACGATGTGGGTGGCGTTGCGAACGCTGGGGCAGGCTACGTCTTCGAGCGATCCACCGGCTCTTGGTCGTCCTTGCCTGCACTCACTGTCGTGGGCGGCGAGGCCGGAGACCAACTCGGCGGGTCGGTGGCGGCCCTTGCTGGGGTCATTCTCCTTGGGGCTCCAGGCGCGGGTGGAGAGGGGGCGGCGTATCTCTTTGATGCGACCCCTGCAGGGTGGACGCAGCGCGAGGGCGCAGTGTTGTCCGCCCCCAACCCCCTCTCCGGCGATCGCTTCGGCTACGCCGCCGGTGCCGCCGAAACGACGGTCGTCGTCGGTGCTCCGCAACGAGGCACCACGAACGGGACTGCGGTCGTCTTCGAGGGCGTTCGCTAGAGGTCGGAGCGGTTCCCCGCCAAGCTGCTCGTTCGCTCGACAAGCTGGGGGTCACTGGTTCGAGTCCAGTAACGCCCACCACTTCTCTCGCGCCCCCACCGCGCGATCCGGAATCCGCGATGACGATCGGCAGGAGGCATGGCACCGCCGCCCCACCCTCCGTACGTTTTACGGATGGAGTACGTGCCGTACGTCCCGTCAGAGCCGCCGCTCGTCGGCGTCGTCGAGAACATGTTCTCGGTCTCCGGCTACGAACCGGAACACCGGCTCGAACGACTCGTCCCCGACGGTCGCATTCATCTGGTGATCGAGCTCGACGGACGAACTCGATACGTCTTCGACAACGAGACCGGTGAACCCCGACAACCCTGCAAAGGCGCATGGCTGTCCGGCGTGCACGGCAACTACATCACGATCGGTGAAACGCGCCCCGCCTCGAAGCTCGTCGCCGCGCAGTTTGCGCCCGGCCGCGCGCGCTGCCTCCTGCCGGACGACCTCGACCGCTACTGCGACCGGGTCGTACCCGCAAGCGAGGTGTTCGGCCCCGAGATCGCCACGCTGCGCGACTCGCTCCTCGCAAACGAAGCCATGGCCGGCCTGGCTGCGCTGCACACGTGGCTTTGCGACCGCCACGACCCATCCCGCGAAGCGCCGCCGGTGATCCGCTTCGTGATGAAGCACCTCCTCGCGACACCCGGCACGGTGCGATTCACCGACCTCGTCGCCGAGGAGGGATCGGTGTCGTACCGCCGATTCCTCGAGCTCTTCCGCCGGCACGTCGGGCCCACGCCGAAACGCATGCAACGCATCCTGCGCTTCTATCAGGTGTTCGAGCGGCTCCAATCGCAGTCGTCCGTGGACTGGGCCGGTCTGAGCCTGGAGCTCGGCTACGCGGACCAGGCCCACTTCATCCGCGAGTTTCGAGCGTTCTCCGGCTATCGGCCCAGCGAGTTCGCAGCCCAGGAACACGATCGCGTGAACTTCTTCCCCGACGACGACGTCGAGTAAGAAACCTTCAAGACGGCTCGAGCGCAGGCCCTAGGGTTTTGGGCACCCAAGGAGTCCGCCATGCGAACCGCCACTCTGCTCACCATCTGTCTCGTCGCTTCCGCACTCGCCGTCCCGGCGCTCGGCGAAAAGGAACGCAGCGCCGTCGGCAGCCGGGTCATCAAGACCGCCGCCGGGGAACGCATCCTCGTTCAGGACGTCGTGGTCCGCGCGCCCGTCGCGAAGGCGTGGAAGGCCTACACCACCGCCGAGGGCTTCACGGCGTGGGCCGCGCCGGTGGCCGAGGTCGATCTGCGCGTCGGAGGCACCATCCGCACGCACTACGGCAAGGGCGCGAAGATCGGCGACCCCGCTACGAATACGCTGCGCATCATCAACTACGTGCCCGAGCGCGTACTCACCATGCGGGCCGATGTCAGCCCCAACTGGCCCGAGATCCTGAAGAAGGACTGGGACAAGCTCTCGAACGTCGTCCTGTTCGAGGAGCTCTCCGAGAACGAGACGCGCATCGTGTCGTACGGGATCGGCTACGGCGACGCGCAAGAGCTCGACAAGCTGCTCCGGTTCTTCTCGCAGAGCAACGTCAAGCTCATGAAGGCGCTTCGACGCTACCTCGAGAAGGGCGAGCGAACCGACTGGGGAGGATAGTCGTCGCCCGTCCGCGAAACCGAACGCCCCGGCGCACTACGCGACGCGCCTCACACCCTCGTGGCAAATCTCAAGTGTCTCGATCGAGACGTCGTTGCCCTTCGCACTCAGATCCATGGGCGCGTACTTGCACGGCCACGCTTCGATCACCTCGAAGCGAGCGACGTCGGCGCCGGCCTCGTCGAGCACCACGATGACGAGGTTCTTGCGGCGCACGTCCCCGCCAGCGGCGTCCTCATACCACTTCCGTAGATCCAACGTGTTCGTGACGCCCCGCTTCAGCATCAGGTTGCCGTACTTCGTGGGCCCCGGGACCTTGCGAAGGTTCGTCTCTTCGTTCCCGTCGCGGCACTCGCTGGGTTCGAGCGTCGCGTCGAAGCCGGTGACTTCGCTGAATCCGGCTCGCGGGATGCCGTCGATCTCGAGACGGAATCGGAAGTTTCGCAGCGGGTCGGATCTGGGCATGCGTCCTACGCGTCACCCGCCGCCGCGGCGAGCTTGCCGATGCGGAAGACGACGAACTCAGCCGGCTTGACCGGCGCGACGCCGATCACGACGATCACCCGGCCGTTGTCGATGTCGTTCGGCGTCATCGTACTGCCGCCTCGACGAACGACGTTTCCTCCTGCGCAGAGCCCCCTCAGGGCGCCGCCCTGCCACGGCAGGCGCAGGAACTCCTCGATCGTCTGGTGCAGGCGAGCCCGGAGGCGCGCGTCGTTCGGCTCGGGGGGCGCCAAGGGCCGGCATCGGTCCCGAACGCCGACCGCCCCACGGGGCGTCTCGTGGGGGGCGATTTTCTCCCGCAATTCGAACGCCCGTCGTGACTCCCACGAACAAAGGCCGCGATTCGACCCGGCACAGGAGGAACGCCATGCGCGCCACGACGACTCTGTTCATCCTCGTTCTCCTTGCAGGCTGCGGTGGCGGACGGGGAGGAGACACCGGCGCAGCATCCGCGATGGTCGAGGTCGCAGCGGCGCATGCGTCCGGGCTGAGGAGCTTCGACAACGGCGTCAACGTGATCGCGCTCACGCACCTGAGCATCAACGCCGGAACCGAAGACCGTACGGTCATGCACTTCGCCGTGACCGACCTCCCGGCCTCGATCTCGACCGCGATCCTGAAGATCCCTGTCGTGAACATCGATGCAGGGTTGCCCCTGGGCACCCTCGAGGTCTACCCCTTCGCGGGCGACGGGAACGTCAGTCCCGACGAGTGGGATGCCGGTACCCTGCTGGCCGACTTGTGGAACATCCCCGGTGGCGTCTACACGATCTCCCTGGACGTCACCAGCGTCGTCAAGGAGGTCGTCGCCGCGGCCGAACCATACGTGAGCTTCAGCCTCCGCGGCGGCCCGAGCGGTGACCGCTACAACATGGGCGTCGGCGGCGGCGCCGGCGGCGACCCCTCTCTGCTGATCATCCCCTAGCCGCCTCGCACGAACCGCGCCCCGTCGATCCGAAGCCGAGAGGGCAAGAAGCGGTCCTGACGCCGGGCACCCCGGGCCCGCGAAAGAACCGGTACCGGACATCCCGTATCCTACCGATCCGAATCGTCGGCGGACACGGGAGGACGCGCGCGCGTGCAGGAGTCGATCGGACGGTACACGATCGTCGCGAAGATCGGCGAAGGCGGCATGGGGTCCGTGTTCGCTGCCCGCGACGAGGACCTCGGGCGCGACGTCGCCATCAAGACGCTCCACAAGCAGCTCGCCGACGACACGATGCGAGCGCGCCTGCGGCGCGAGGCGCGAGCGGCCGCGGCCGTCAACCACCCGGGCATCTGCCAGGTGTTCGAAATCGGAGAACACGACGGGCAACTGTTCCTTGCCATGGAGCGCCTCGACGGCGAGCCTCTCTCCGACCGCATGGACCGCGGCGCCGTCCCCGTCGCGGAGGCGATTCGGATCGCCATCGAAATCCTCGATGCCCTGGCCGCGCTGCATGCACGCGGCTTCGTCCATCGCGACCTGAAGCCGTCGAACGTGTTTCTCACGCCGCGCGGCATCAAGCTGCTCGACTTCGGCGTCGCCTTGCCGATCGAGAGCGCCTTCAAGGACGCCGACGACCGCCTCACGCAGACCGGGACGATCGTAGGGACACCGGCGTTCATGGCGCCCGAACAGTGGATCGAATCCGACGTGACGCCGGCGGCCGATCTGTTCTCCGTCGGCGCGATCCTCTTCGAGATGGTCAGCGGCGACCCGGCGTTCCCGGGCAAGAACGCGCTCGACGTCTACGACGCGATCGCGCGTCAGCCGTCCCCGTCCCTCACGGGAGGGCCCGGCGTCGAGGTCGTCGATCGGGTCGTGCAGTGCGCGCTCGCCAAGGACCCGTACGACCGTCCTACGTCCGCGGGCGCGATGTCGGCCGAGCTCCAAGCGGCGCTTCCGTTGGTCCACGAGGGCGACCAGGCATCGTCCCAACGCGTGCGCAGGCTGCTCGTCGTCCCGTTCCGCCTCCTTCGGCCCGACGCGGAGATCGACTTCCTCCCGCTCGGGCTCGCCGACGCCCTGGTCTCGTCGCTCTCGAATCGAGACGGGCTGGTCGTGAAGGCGGGAGGCGAACGCTGGGCCGGCGAGATCGACCCCGTCGAGGTCGCCCGGGAGACCGGCGTACAGCTCGTCTTGACGGGAACCATCTTGCGCGCGGGCGAACAGGTCCGCGTGACGGCCCGGGTCGTCGAGGTGCCCGAGGGCGACGTCCTCTGGTCGGACACGCGACAGGGCGGACTCGAAGACGTGTTCGCGTTGCAGGACCAGCTCACGTCGGAAATCTCGAGCTCGCTCGCCCTGCAACTCGCACGGCGCACGACGTCGGCCGAGGGACGCATCGACGTACCGGCGACCGGCAAGGCCTACGAGTACTTCCTGCGCGCAAATCAGCTGAGCTACAACACCGGCACGCTGCCCGCGGCACGCGATCTCTACCTCGCGGCACTCGAGGAAGACCCGCGGTTCGCGCCCGCGTGGGCGAAGCTCGGACGCACCTATCGCGTCATGGCGAAGTACGGACAAGGCGAGGACGACGACATCGTCAGAGCCGAGGAGGCCTTCCGGCGCGCGTTGGAACTCTCGCCCGACCTCGCGCTGGCGCACAACCTCTTCGCCTATTTCGAGATCGAGGAGCTCGGACGCCCGCAGGACGCCATGGCGCGGCTGCTCGACCAAGCCCACAACGCACCGACGAACCCGGATCTTCTGGCCGGCCTCGTCGTCGCCTGCCGGTTCTGTGGGCTCTTCGACGCCTCGGTCGAAGCGGACCGCCGCGCGCGGCGACTCGACCCTGCCGTCCGAACCAGCGTGGCCTACACGTACTGGATGCGGGGCGACTACGAGGCCGCCATCGAGGCGGACGACGAGGACATGCGCTGGGTCCATCACGCCGCGTTGCCATTGCTGGGACGCACGGAGGAGGCGCTGGCGACGGTGCGCGAGGCCGAAGCACGCGCTGGAGACCATCCGGTCCTGCGCGCCAACCTCGCGGCCGCGCGCGGCGCACTGGAAGGCGACCGGGAGCTCACGTCGACGTCGGCGCGTCGGGTGTTCGAGTCGAGCTTCCACGATCCCGAGGGCTGGTATCTCCTCGCCCGCGATGCGGTCCATGTCGGCGACGAAGCGCTAGGCCTCGAGATGCTCGAGGCGATCGTCGCGAAGGGATTCTGCTGTGCGGACACCATGCGACGCGATCCGTGGCTGGAACCGGTCCGGGCGGACGGACGTCTCGCGCCCATCGTGGACGTCGCGTCGCGGGCCTACGCGGAAGCGCTCGAGGTCTACCGCGATCGAGGCGGCGTCGCGCTCCTCGGCGACGTCGGTCTAGCCTCCTAACGATCCGGCTTCTTGTTGACGAGATAGTCCGCGGCCTTGCGCGCCAGCGCCCGCACCTTGGCGTCCACGAGCTCGTTCTCTGCGAACGCCTCGAGCTGCGGCCTCAGGCTCGCGTCCCCGTACTGCGTGATCAGCTTCAACGCCTCCCGGTGCGTCTTCGGATTCACGAACGTCCCCAGCTGATCCGCGTAGCGCTTCGCCACGTAGAGCTGCTCGCCCTTCGGAACGCCCTGCTGAAGCCCCTTGTGCGCGTGCTGCCGAACGCGGCCGTTCTCGTCGCCCAGATGCGTGAAGAGCGCATCGATCACCTCGCGTGACTTCTCCTTCAGCGGGCCCAGCCCGAACTGCACCGCCTCCTGCCGCCGCGACGGATCGGTCGTCAGCTCGATCAGCCGGCTTTCGATCGCAGGTGCGACCTGAGCACCCGCAAGCCCGCGCAACGTCCCGCGCTGCACCCTCGTGTCATCGTCCTCCAGCAGAAGGAGCACCGCGTCTGCCGCGTCGCCCTCGATGCGCGACCCGCCATAGAGCGTGAGCAGCTTCGCCGTGTGCATGCGTACGATCGGGTCGGGGTCGCTCGCGCTGTCGATCGCGACGCGCGGGTCGGAACCCTCCGGGTCCATCGCCGCCAACGCGTAGAGGGCGGATCGACGGATGCCGCCGTTCTCCGACTGCAACAGCCCGCGCGCCAACGAGGCGAACTCGCCCCGCTCGAACTCGACGTTTCGAAGGGAGTAGAGCGCGCTGAGGGCGTACTCGGTCAGGTAGGGATCGGTGCCGCGAAGCGCCGCGGCGATCTCGCGCAGCCCCTCTTCCCGAAGCGCCGGGTCGGCGACCTGCATCACCTTGCTGTACATCGCCGTGATCGCCGCGCGGGCTTCCTCGTAGGCCTTCTGCCTGGCCGCGTCCGCTTCGGCCACCTTCGCCGCCTCGGCCTCGCGCTCGGCCTGCTCGGCGGGATCCTCCTCCGTCGGCGTAGGACGCTCGCCCGTCGGATGCGTGCCGCCGTCGGCCTCGGCCGCTGTCGAGTGGCCGCTCGCCTCGTTGGATCCGATCAAGATCGGCTCTGCCCGCCGCAACGCCGACAGCTCCTCTTGCAGCTCCGTGATCGTCTCTTCGAGAACGGCAGTGTCCGCGACATCCGTCGAATCGGGTTCGTCTCCTCCGATCCACGCAACGACCCAGGCGGCGTTCGTGGCGAGCAGCAGCAGGAGCACTATCCAAACGGCTCGTGACATGACACCTCGCAGTGCGCGTCGTGTGGGGCGCGCTCACCCCGCGCACCAAGAGCATCCTAGTTCAAGATCCACGGCAGGTGCAGTGTTCCAAAAGCGCTAGGATGGTGCCCATGAGGATCGTGGTCGCGATAATGGGTTGTGCAGTGCTGGTCAACGGGTACGTCGCCTGGCAGCTTCTCGAACGGCGGGACGAGCAGCTTCGCACGACGACGGCTCTGGCCGACCGTCTGATCCACATCGAGAGGAAGCTCGAGGCGCTGGGCGAGCGGCGTGCGAACGACAATCGCAAGCGCAATGCGACCCCGTTGCTTGGGCGCGCGCCGGAACGCGGAAGTTCGAGACCCACGAGTAGGCCGAATGACTCACGCGCGGCAACGCCAAGACCCCGGCCCAAGCTCGTACCGCGGCCCGGCGTCCGCCCGCAGAACCCGTCGCCGACGCAAGATGCCGTGCGTCGTGCGCAAGCCGCACAGAGCAAGGTTCTTCAAATCGCTGATGCGTCCGAACGCGAAGAGGGAATCCGCGACCTGGTTGCGATGCTTGGCTCGAACGACCAGGCCACCGTCTGGGCGGCGTTGCGCGTGCTGCCGCAACTGCGAAACGTGGATACGGACGCTCAAACCTGGCGACCGCTGCTGGTCCGGCACCTGGAGTCGAGCGTCGGAGGAATGCGGGTGTCCGCGGCGTACGCGCTCAACAGCATGGCTTCCGACGCAGACCGCGACGTGCCTCGTTACATCGAGCTCGCACGAGAGGACTCCCAGGCCGAGTTGGGACTCGCCGGCGCGGCGATGTTCGCAACCGGTGGCAGGATCGAAGGCGAGCTTGCCGCGCTCTTCGAGGAGCTGATTCGTGACGAAAACGTTGATCGAGCGCGAGACGCCGCGAACTACCTGCGCGGACGACCCGCCACTCTCGAAGTGCACGAAGCCGTCGCAGATGCCTGGCGCCGTCACCAGAAGACCGGGCGGAGCGTCGGACTGTGGTTCCACATTCTGGGGCAGATGAAGCCGATGCACCGTCCGATCATCGAGGTCGTCTTCGAGACTCTCGGAAGCCCCCAGGGAAATCACGACGGCGGGTTGCTGACCGGACGCGTCGTGCGAAACACGTTGCCCGAAGATCGGCCGTTCGCGGCAGAACAAGCCGCGAAGGCACTGGCGGCCAGCACATCTCCTCATGTACGGCGCGGACTGCTCGAGATTCTGGAGAAGCTCGGGTCCCGGGAGCAACTGAGCGCGGTCCGCGACTTCGCGAACAACGCGCTGGTCACGGGGCCTGAGCGCGAGCAGGCAGGGAGGGTCGCAGAGGTGTTGTCGAGCCGCTGACGCGGAGAGCACCGCCTGCTGGGACGCCGAGTTGTCCCGGACCCGCCGGTGAGTGGATTGATGACCGCGAGCCGTGTATCACGGGGACGTGCGCGCCCACCTGTCGCTTGCCTTTCTACTTCTGCTCGCCGGCACCGTCGTAGGCGACGAGAGGCCGCCGGCGCGCAAGCACGTCCAGGTGCGCGGCATCTACGGCGGCGTGCCCAAGATGTTGATGGAGAACGGACGCACGCTCTCGGGGTCGGGCGTGAACGCGGTCTGGATCGGCGAGCGCGGCTTCACGAAGGAACGCGTTGCCGCCCTCAAGGCGCAGGGCGCGCGCGTCTTCGCGGAGTTCAACACCCTTCACCGCGCCGAGTACCTCAAAGAACATCCCGACGCCGCGCCGGTGGCATTGGACGGGAAGCGCGCGCCGGCGCCGCATGGCTGGCAGGGGATCTGCCCCACCCACGCCGCCTATCGCGAGTGGCGGATGAACGCGTTTCGCGAGCTGCTCTCGACACACCCGCTCGACGGCGTATGGCTCGACTACCACCACGCGCACTCGAGCTGGGAACGTGCCGAACCTGCGCTACCCGACACGTGCTTCTGCGCACGCTGCCTCGCCCAGTTTCGGAAGGACACCGGCACCGAGGGCGCGGACTCGCCCGCCGCGATGGCGTCGTTCCTGGCGAAGAAGGACGGTGCACAGCGCAAGGCGTGGATCCGCTGGCGCTGCGGCGTGTTCACGGACTGGGTGCGAGCATTTCGCGACGTACGCGACGAGACCCGACCGAACGCGCTGCTGGGCACGTTTCATTGTCCGTGGAGCACCGAGGATCACGACGGCGCGCTCGAAGCGAAGCTGGCGATCGACCTGCGCGGACAGAAGCCCTACGTCGACGTGTTCAGCCCGATGCCGTACCACGCGCGCTTCGGGCATGCGGACGACCCCGCGTGGATCTCGAAACAGACGGCGTGGTTGGGCGAGCACCTCGGTCTTCGCGGTCGCCCGGAGGAGCGTGTGAAGATCTGGCCGATCGTCCAGATCAGCGACTGGGGCGAGGCCGTGCCCGTCGAACAGATCGAGACCGTGCTCGATCACGGTACGCGATTGCCCGCGACGGGCGCGATGGTGTTTCGTTGGAATGCGCTTCGCAAGGAGCCCGAGAAGGTCGAGGCGATGGTGCGCTTCTACCGAGCGATCGGACGCTGAGGCGCTGTGTGGCCGTCGAAAAAACCCCGGTACCGTATGATGGGTCCGAACGGCTACTTCTGCCCGGTCACCCACGCGCGAAGGATGTATTGGTCCCCGGCGTCACTCCGTTCCTCCGCGACGAAGTGCCGGTGACTCATCTGCGCGTACACGGCCAAAGAGCCGGCTGTCGTCTTCACACGCGTTGGCTCTCCGATCGGCACTTCTGCAGCCTCTCGGTCTCCGTCCATGACGAAGAGCCGCGCCAGCGAATAGCCACCGGCCGTAGCCCTCTCCGCCTGTCGCTGTTCGAGCCTGACGGACCCCGTCAGTGTGACGACCACGGGCTCGCCTGCAGACCGCCACGCCGTCGCGTAGGTCAGCTGCCCGTCCCCCATGAGGACGAAGAGGCGATCCGCGCCGTGCGGTCCGCCTTTCTCGCTGATCGTCGCCGTCACGCGCTCGGGAACCAGGGAGGGAGAGAGCATGTTCTTCGGGAGGCGGTAGAGAAGTTCGAGTGGGCTGCCCTGATCCGGCGTCACGACGATGGACCCGGGCGACAGGTCGGCGGTTCCCTCCAACTGCACCGTACCCGTCACGGGAACGTCGTCCCGAAGCGCGAGCTCCGCGGGGTGCTCGCCGGGCGGAAGGCTCGCGCGAGGCTGTTGCGCCGCCTGTCCCCGAGGGGGCTGCAGTGGTGCGTTCACCGGAGGTGGGGAAAGACCGGACAGTGCCGGATGACGCGGCTTGGGCGATTCCTCTTCATCTCCGCAGGCCGCGCATGAGAGCGCGAGACACAGAACGATCGAACCGCGCATCTGGATCTCCTCTCAGTTGCTACCCCAACGGGAGCCGGCGGCATCGAAGTCGAGCAGCAAGTTGCCCCACTGGTTGTAGTCCACATGGCGATCCGTCTTGTCATTGTCGCCATCGACATTCGTGTTGATGCCGACGCCATTGGAGATCTTGCCGTCCTCGTTCATGTCCAGGGCGAATGAACCGCAGATGCCCTGCTTCTCGTACACCTTTCGTTCATCGATGACGCGGTACACACCCGAGCTGAACGTATGAAACCCCTCCGAGCTCCAGTCGCAGTCGTTCGAGACTCCTCCGAACTGCCAACGATAGTTCATCGTGGACGCCATGTTCGGCTTGTACACTTCGTCCATGTCGGGTGCGCCGTTGTCGATCCCACCATGACGCAGGCCGAGATTGTGTCCGAGCTCGTGAACGAACGTCCCGACCTGGGCAAGTGGGCTGGACCACTCTTTCCAGTCCGAGAACGAGACGATGAAGTCGTTGCCCCAGATCTCACCCCGTCCCGAGTGGTTCCCCGGACGAGCCCGTCCAAAGACGCAGTAGTGGAAGATTCTCAGCCGGTCTCGATCGAAGCTGGCGTTCTTGTAGGTGTAGAAGCTCACATAGTTCTTCACGCCCGGCAACGTGAGCTCGAAGTCGATGATCGCGTGGTCGGCCAACTCGTCTCCGCCGTCCTGGAAGGCTCCACCCTGACCGCGGTCGATGATGACATCGATGCCTCGAGATCCGTCGGGATTGAGGACGGGCGCATTCGCGAACACCGCTTGAATTGTGGCCCAGATCGAGTTGTCGGGCTTCGCCGCCCTGATCCAATCGGCTTCGACGAGAATGTCCTTTCGCAGGTGCGTGCACCCCATTGCGGCGATGTCGATCACACCGCCGCCGCCCGGCGGTCGGAACCCACGCTTCTCGGCCACGTCCGTGATCCCATCGCCGTCGCTGTCGAGCAGCACCGCCGAAGAGGGCAGGGTGTACGGCCTGGTGTCGAACGGGCCATCGTCGTCGTTGCGAACCGATACCTCGAACGTCGTTCCCCAGGGGACATCCTCCAACACACCGAGCAGTTGGCCGTAGTGGTAGATCGGATAGGCGTAGGCACCCGGCCTCTCCGACTGCATGTGATCGATCGGAAGGCCGCTCCAAAAGACGGTTGGTACGGGTTTGCCGTTGATGATCATCTCGGCGTCGATGTCCAGATTCGCGGCGGAGACCGTGAGAAGCACATCCGCCGTGTTCGCCTCGACGTTCTCGCTCGCAACCTCGAACACGCCGACGTCTTCGATGCGAGGCGTGGGAAAGCCCTCGGGCCGCTCCAAGACCGTCACGTCCAGCGCATTCGACGTTCCGCTGGCGTCGCGGATCGCTACGCGGTGGGTGCCGGGTCCGGCCGTACGCGGAATCTGGAAATAGCGCGAGTCCGGCGCCTGTGCGACGATCTCATGCTCGGATTCCAGATCAACGTCCCAGATGAGCGTCGTACCGCGATGTCCACCCGTCACGCTCAGCATCTGGCGCGGATAGCCCTCAGGAGGATCGATGGACAACAAGCTCGGGACGGACCTGCCGCACGACGGGGTCCCGAGCAGAGTGGTCGTGCCGCCGAGGAGCAAGGCGAGGACGACCTTACGCATCTCAGCTGTCCTCCCGTGCCACGCTCCGCACCATGCGGATCTCTCGCGCGTGCACACGCTGCAATGGTGCCCCGGCGCCCGTGATCCTGTGGGCGAGCGCTCGCGGTGCTGTCGCCTCTGCGCCGGCGAGGTCCAGGTAAGCGGGAATTCGCAGCGGAATTCGCATCGTCCACCACAGATAGGGCTGGAATCTCCCAATCCCATTTCACCGCACGGCTTGGCTCGCTGCAAGCACGTGCACCGATGCACGTCCGACCCACGGCATTGCGCCAACGCACCGACCCGGAACGGGAAGCCCGATCGGACACCTGCGTCTCGCGAACGGCGACGTCCTGTGTCATCCCGACGTGAGATCGTCCAGCAATTCCCGCTCTCTCTCGACGAGCTTCTTCTTCCGTTTCGAGCAGGCCTCCGCGCAGGCGAACAGAATCGAGGCGATGATGATGCCGACAATGACGATGACCGGACTCCCGTCCCCGGTCGGACTGCTTCTCGCGCTGGCCGCGAACGCGAGCCACATGCCTCCGAGTGTCATCAGCGCAACAACGACCAGCTTGGCGACCGTCCCCTTGTGCCGCTGGATGTCAGCTCGCGTCTTCTCTAGCTCGTCACGCAACGCCTCCGAGCGAATCTCTTCGGCGGGCAGCGCGTTGGCTGCCCGCGCCGCCTTCGGCGAAGAACGCCTGCGGAACGAGAGAATCAACGCGACGATGACCAGTACGACCAGCGCGGCGGCGACGAGCTTGACCCACCCCTGGGAAAGGAATTCTCGGGGCGGATCCAGCGACGACCGAACCAGTCGAAATCCCACATCATTGAAGCGATCGCCCTCGCGCTGCCAGTTCCGGCTTGCCGAACGCGCGCGCAAGGCCGAGCTTCGGGACGAACCGCCTCGGACGATGCGGTAGCCGTCGCCATGGTCCACCCATGCGGTCCCGTCGACGGGAGCGCCGACGTAGGAACTGTGCCGTGAGTCCGCGCACCACTCCATCACGTTTCCGTACACGTCGTAGAGTCCCCAGGCGTTGGGCTTCCGCCCCCCTCCAGGATGGACGCGCTGCCCGCTGTTGCTTTCGAACCAGGCGTATTCATGCAGCTTCGTCTCGTCGTTGCCGAAGAACCAGGGCTCCGCGCTGTTGGCCCTGCACGCGTACTCCCACTCTGCCTCAGTAGGCAGGCGGTACGTCCCGTAGCCGCGTTGGTTCAACGCATCGAGAAAGCGCCGGCAGTCACTCCAAGACACATTTCTCGCAGGAAGCGATCGGTCACTGAAGTCGAAGATGTTCGAGCCCATGACGGCCTCCCACGTCCCGTGGGTGGTCTCGGTCGTCGCCATGTAGAAGGGTCCGAGTGTGACCTCGTGCTGCGGCCACTCGTATCTCTCTGTACTTCTGCGTCTCGACGACCCCATTTCAAACGTGCCGGTCGGAACGAGCACGAATCGGACGCCGAGCGGGTCTTCGAATGCGACCGGTACCCCGAGACGCTTCGCCTCCGCCATCTGATCGTCGGCCACCCTCGCCCAGGCCGGGCCGGAAACGTCGTCATCGAGAAGAGTCATGGGAACGATGCCCGACGACAGCGCCGCGGCGGCGACGAGGAGCATCAGCGCCACCATCGGAACCCAACGGCGCTTGCGGCTATTCGGACGACGGCGCCGCCCGGCGGCGGGGGATCGGCCGCGCCCCTCCAACGCCTCGACGACGCGGCTCATGTCGGCGTCGAAATCGGGGTTGGGCCTCACCGGGGTTCCGTTGCGGTCGCAGAGTTCTCTGAGATCCGCAGGTAACGACTCGGGGCTGGGCATCTCGCTCCCTCGAACCAGCACCGGAATCACGGGAATCCCACGTGCCAGCGCCGACCCGATCTCTGTTCGCAGTGTGTCGTTGACGTCCTGGAGACGAGGCTTCCCTTCCGCATCGCAGATTCCGGCCCACTTCGGTCCGATGACCGCCAACAATGCGTCGCACCGACCGACCGCCTCGTCGATGTGGTCACGGAAGTCCGCACCAAGGGGAATGGCATCGACATCCATGTAGACGTTCTCGCGGCCGAAATGACTGATGAGGCGATCGCAGATCCTCCCGGTCACATCCGCGCTGTCTTCACGGCGGTAACTGACGAAGACGCGGCGCAAGCGGCTGCTCTCCCGGTCATGCAGGTACGTCGGGGCCGGCTCCCATGTTCCATCGAGCCGGCAGTCCAATCGTACGCACTGCGATACCTCCTAGGCAAAGTCGACTTCGACGGGCTCCGAGAATCTCTCGAGCCCTTCGGGGTTCTTCACGATCAGCTTCACCTTGCCGGTCGGCCGATTGGCAGGGATGGCCGCCGTCAACTTCTCCGCCGACACGAACGTCGTCCCGCACTCCGTCTTGTCCGCCACGACGACCGCTCCCTTCGTGAAGTCCTTCCCGAGGACGTCGACCGCTGTATCGGTCTTGTTGACGGGGCTCGGAGCCACCTTCGACACGACGGGCCGCGGAAGAGAGCGCCGCTGTCTTTGCGCTCCGCGTCCTGCCCGTCCACCACCAGAGCTGCATCTGCTTCCCGAAGTCCACCTGAGCCTGGTTGTCGACGATCCTCTGCGCAGGGAAATTGACGACCAGACAGACCGCCGCGCCGACGCCGAAAAGGAGTAGGTACACCACGAGCGCGGCCGGAAGCCAAGATTCTCGCTGTTTCACCTCTTCACTCCCCAAACAAAGCCAGTCTTCAACGACAGGAGCATACAAAAGCGGCGTGAATGACGCGATCGTGCGCGCAACGGTGCGGGGTACGCTGCGCAGGTGACGACGACGCTCGACCAAGTCCGGACCATGTCGCGCGACGAGCTCGACATCGCCGTGGACTGGGCCGCCGCCGAGGGCTGGAACCCGGGGTTGCACGACGCCGACGCGTTCTACGCGGCCGACCCGAGCGGCTTCCTGGTCGGCACGCTCGACGAGGAGCCCGTCGCTTGCATCTCCGTCGTCACCTACGGCGACGCGTTCGGATTCCTCGGCTTCTACATCGTTCATCCGAACCATCGCGGCCAGGGCTTCGGGCTGACCATCTGGCAGGCCGGCATGGCGTACCTGGGCTCGCGCAACGTCGGCCTCGACGGCGTCGTCGACCAGCAGGCGAACTACGAACGCTCGGGCTTTCGCTACGCCTACGGTAACCAGCGCTACGAGGGCGCCGGCGGCGGTCGCATGCCGAACGGCGTGACGCCGCTCGAGAACGTGCCGTTCGAACAGATCACCGACTACGACCGCGCCTGTTTTCCTGCCCCTCGCGACGCGTTCCTCGAGCATTGGGTGGCGCTACCCGAGAGCGTCGGCTACGCCGTGTCCGGGAGCGCGGGGTTGCGCGGCTACGCGGTCCTTCGACGTTGCCGGACCGGTCACAAGGTCGGCCCGCTGTTCGCCGACGACGCCGGCACCGCGGCGAAGCTCTTCGCGGCGCTGCGCGCCGCCGTTCCGGGCGAACCGCTTTTCCTCGACGTTCCCCTTCCGAACGCGGCCGCGGTGAGTCTGGCCGAGACGAACGACATGCAGCCGGTCTTCGAGACGGCGCGGATGTACACCGGCGGCGAACCCGACATCGATCTCGGGCGCGTGTTCGGCGTCACGACCTTCGAGCTGGGCTGAAGTCGGAATCGACTGCTCGTTTCCGAATCGGTAGGATCGTTCCCACGAGGTGAACTCCATGTCTGCATTCGCGCTCGTCAAGCTGCTCGAACACAACAACTGGGCCAATGCCACGCTGCTCGAAGCGTGCGCGAGCCTCTCCGACGAACAGCTCGACGCCCGCGACGACCCGGACGCGTGGTCCCTACGAGAAACACTGATCCACCTCGTGAACTGCCAGAAGGACTATCTGTGCCTCTTGCACCAACCCGACGGAGAGCGGTTCGAGCCCGCTGCGTACGAGGAGCTGCAAACCTCGGCGAAAGAGAGCGGCGACGGCCTGCTGGCCCTCGTCGACGACTCGGAGCATGAGATGGAGCGGGAGATTCGAGCGTCCGACGGCTACGCCTTCAAGCGCTGGGTCGTGCTGGTGCAGGTCCTCAACCACGCCAACGACCACCGCCGACAAGCGTCGTTCATGCTCCGGCGCCTGGGCGTGACGCCTCCCAAGCTCGACGGGTGGAGCCACGGTGAAGCGACCGGCGCGCTCACGAAACTCGTCGATTGACGCGGCCGACGCACTACGGCGCCGTGGTGAACACCCGGAAGTCGGACAGCGTCTCGTAACCGATCACCCCGATCCCCGTCGGGTACGAACCTGCCACGCCACAGTGCGCGTCGACCGACGCGAACGGTCCGTGGCCGACGACCCGCCAGTTGTAGGCCGCTCCCGGTTCGAGCCGCACGCCGTACTCGGAGAGATCCGGGACCGTCACCTGCGTCGCGGTGGTGAAGACGGCGATGCGGCTGTCAACGCCGAAAAACAGGAACTTGTGCACACCGAGCGACGACGGCGTGCAGCTGAAGACCGTCGAGTGATCCACGTTCGCCGCGCCGTTCGCCGGCGCGATGAGACTGTTCGCCGGCTGAGGGTCGAGAGCGATGCCGAACGCGCCCTGCGGCACCTCCATGCGCGCGCGCGTCGTGGTTCCGTTCGCGTGGGTGCCTGTCACGACCAGCTCGTACGTCGCCGTGCCGAACACCGGTACGCGTGTCGTGAAGTTGATGCCCGGGTCGGAGGTGAGGAACCGAATCGGGGCGATCAACGCGGGCGTGATGATCACGCTCGTCGACAGCTCCGCGAAGCCGTAGCCGGCCGGAAACGTGATCGTTCCGGACTTCACTTCGGTCGCCGTGGTGGGGATCATCGCGATCTGCGGGATGAAGACATCCGCGCCCGCATTCAGGATGCCTGCGGTAAATCCGAAGAAGGGATACGTGTCGTTGAGCGTGTCGTGCTGAAACGCCAGGACAAGCGCGGGCACCATGCCGCTTCCCGACCAGGTTGCCGCGCCCGGCCCGAAGTCGCTGTAGCTCCCGCTGGCCTCGTTGACGAGGCCGAGGGTGTCCAGATTGCCGGACCCGACCACACGCACGCGCGTCTCGTGGTTCGGTGGCAGCGGATACCCGACGCCGCCCGTGAGGCTGCCCAGGAACCCGCCCGTGAACCCACTGTCCTCGAAGAACATCGTCAGGATCGGATCCGCCCGCGTGAGTCCCTGGTAGACGGTGGCCTGCGGCGACGCGGTCGCGCCGGTGTCCACGAGCACCGCGGTGTAGGGCACGCTTACGCCGGGCGCCGTGAACGTGCCGTCGAAGTCCGTCACGTACAGCACGCCGTTGATCACCACGGGGGCGAAGCGAAGCGGCGCGCCGCTCCGGCTCGTCACCTGCCCGGTCACGGTGATGCCGCCGCCGCCACCACCACCACTGCTGCCGCAGCCGGCCGGAACGAGCGGCACCAAGAGCATCAGCCAGAGGCACGTTTTCCGCACAGCCACTCCTCTTCGGAGTCCTCTACCTCACCAAGCGAAGCCGCTGCGCGTCAAGAGCCGCTCGGTTGGATCACTCGTCATCGTCCTGATCGTAGGGCTCACGACCGAAGTTCTGCGTCCAGTACTTGCCGCTGCGACCGGCACCGATCTCGGTCCAGGCGGGGCTCAGCATGTTGGCGCGGTGCCCCGGAGACCCCTGCCACCAGCGGAACGCGCGCGCCGGGTCACTCGAGCCGACCAGCACGTTCTCGCCTCCGGCATACCGCAACGGGTAGCCGGCGCGCACCATGCGCTGCACGGCCGTTCGGCCTTCGGGCTCCCGGCCGGCCGGAAACTCGTGCGCGATCTGGCCCATCGAGCGCTGGAACGCGGAGTGCTTGCGCGCGCTGACCGTCAGGTCGGCGTCGATGCGTAGCGGCAGCAGGTCGTACTGAAGCCGATACGCGTTCACCAACGCCACGTTCTCGCGTTCCGCGGGCGTGGGTCCTCGGGCGGCCGCGTTGTAGGCGAGCACCTCGTCGCGCCGCGTTCGCCACGCGCGCTCGGCGGGCGTGAACGCGATCGACTCGACGTCGCACGCACCGTGCCTGTTCAGCGCCAGTAGCTCGCGGTGGTACGGCGCTCCCACGCGCACCGTCGGCACGTCGCTTGCGAGCGCGTCGAGTCGTTCTTCGAGAACGGCCAGCTTCGTTACGCGCCCCGCCAACGGCGGTCGCGTAAGATCGATCGAACCCGATCGCTGGACGATCTTCGCGTCGTCGATGCGCTTGTCGAAGCGCTGCCGCTGTTCCTTCTGGAAGAAGTAGCGATCCCGTCGGAACGAACGCGCGTAACGGATCGTCACGAACGAAGCGTGCAACGACGCAAGCGCCTCCATCGCGGGCTCTTCGAAAAGCGCCTTCCATTCGCGCTGGACGAGCTCGTGCAGCGCGGCCCGTGCCCGTGGGCGCGACACGCCGCCGATCGCCTCGTCGAGCTTCTCGTTCTCGGCGAGCACCTGCTCGACTTGATCGGCATCGGAGCGGACGCGCTCCAGGGCGGACCGCGCCGCTCTCGCGCTCGACAGCGGCAGCTCCAGCTGCTCGGCGATCACCGCGACGAACGCCGCGGTGTCGAGCACCGGGTCCTCGTCGGCATGGGCTAGCAAGCGCCGCCAGAGGTCGTGGAACGGAAACGTCTCCAGAAGCTCGAGACGCAGCACCTCGTCGACGCGAGGATTCGCAACCAGCGCCTCGACCCACGCTACGTCCCCGGCGTGCAGCCGGCCCCACAACAACGCCAGGTAGCGCCGCGCGATCTCGTCCTTGCCCTTGCGCAACGAGACCTGAAGCCCCTGGCGCAGCGGATCGTCGACGAGGTGAAGCGCCGGATTGCCGCGCAGCGCCTCGGTGAAGAGCTCGACCTCGATGCCGTCCTCGTCGTCGAGCGCGTCCACCATGACGCGCAACGATCGAACGTTGCCGTGACTCGACAGCCGCGCGGCGTAGGCGCGCAGCGGGTCGGCACTGCGCACGCGCGCGGCCGACCGCGTGTGCAAGCTCGTCCACTCGCCTTCGTAGCGTTCCTGCTCCACGTAGAACCGCGCGAGCATCAACACGGCAGCAGGGTGGTCCATTCGGGACAGCGCGGAAAGCGAGCGATCCCATTGCACGCAGTCATGGGAAGCAAGCGCCTGCTCGAAGGCACGCATCTGACGTTTGGCGTCGTCCGCAGCGACGGACCGGGGCGCGAAGGCGAACACGAGCAGCGGCAAGAACGCCGCAGTGAGACTCCGCCGAACGCGCATTCGCTGGCTCCGCCCCCCTACCGCCGTCGCCCGCATGTACGAACGCGCCGGCACCCTGCGACGCCATGTGATTCGGTGGGCGTAGGTCCCGGGTGTGAAAGCCCGCCGCGCGGTCGGACAGATCGACTTCGGCGGATCGGTCGCTGGTCTACAGCTTGCGCAGCGTGACCTCGATGTCGTGGGTCTCGCCGGCGCGCACGGTCACGCTCACGCGCTTCGTCTCGCGGTCGTTCGCCGACAGCTCCATGTGGTACTCGCCCGGCTCGAGCGCCGGTTCGACCCGACTGACACTCGCCGTACCCGGCCCGCCCGACGACATCGTCGCGAACCCCTCGCCCTGCGTCACGTACATCACGCGGCGCTTCTGCCCCCGCTCGTCGCGCAGCGTCGCGCTCGCGCCGATCAGCTGTCCCGCTTCGTCGCGTACGGTCACGCGCAACCGCCCGCCGAGCTCGGCAGTGAGACTGAGCATCGTCTCCTTGCCCAGGTCGAGCTGGATCCGCTCGCGGATCGGCAGGAAGTGGCTCGTAAACTCCAGGCCCGCTTTCCGGCCCGGCCGCACAAGCAGCAGGGACTCCCCCACCTCGAGATGCTCGAGGCGGTATACGCCGATCTCGCTCGTCATGGGATCGTTGAAACCGAATCCGAACCCGTCATCTTCTTTCGTAACGCGGATCTCCGCATTGCGAATCGGCTTGCCCTTGGGATCACGCAACGTCAGCACGAGCGTGCCGGAGAGCGAGGGACCGAGATCCACGATCTCCTCGCTCTGGGTACGAACGCCCAGCGTGCGGAACTCGCGCTCGACCGTCTTGTAGCCCTCGTGAGAGACCGAGAGCCTCAACGCCGCATCCGGCGGCAGGATGAAGCGGACACGCCCTTCGTCATCGGACTGTTGATACGCATCGCCGTGCTCCTTCCCGGGCGAGAGAACGGTGGCACGTGCGCCCTCGAGCCGTTGCTCGCCGGATTGCACGCGCACCTCGACGTGCGCGCCTTCGATCTCGAAGTCGACGCCGTCCGATCCGGGCTGGACGACGCGCTTGCTGGCCTCGAGCAACGGATACCAGATCGGGAGACCTTTCACCCTGGAGACCTTCGTCCGGCGCAACGGCTCGTCGAGCGCCTTGATCTCGTAGGCGCCCGTTGCGTCGGTCGTCGCCTTCTGATCACCCGGCACGAGACGCTCGTCTCGCCATACGAGGTCGTGGTGGTCGATCTGAAACTCGAACGCCGGGTCGGGCGCGTAGGCCTCGACCTGCGCGTCCGCGACCGGCCTGCCGTTGACGATGACACGACCGCGAATGGAGAGCCCCGCCTGCATGACGATCTCGACCGGGTCCGGCGCGACACCGTGCTCGACCGCCATGATCCGGCTCGCCGGCAAGAGGTCCTGCGTGAGCGCCGCGAGCACGTACTCGCCGGTTCGGTCCGTTCGCAAACGGAACGTACCGTCCGCTTCGGTCTTCGACTTCTCGGCGGCCTTCGGCTCCTGCACGTCGTTCAAGCGGAAGCGCCCGTCATGACGCACGAGCAGGGCGACGGTGCCGCCGACGACAGGATTGCCGTCCGGCCGCAATACGCGCCCCGCGACCACGGTCGCGCGCTTCAGGGTCACATCGACGCGAAACTCCGTAGGACGTCCGGTCTTCGTTCGGCCGCTGCTCGTCAGGAGCGTCGGCTTCGCCACGACGTAGTCGGGGTGATCGAATCGAACGCGGAGGTTGTTCGGAACGCTCTCCATCTGAAACACGCCGGACAGGTCCACCTCGTAGCTGCCGTCCGCGCGCACCTCACCCCGGAACGGCTCGATGTCGGTGTCGACCCAGCCGTACTCTCGAAGGACGAACACCGCGACCTTCGTTTCGGCCACTGCGTTCTTCTCGACGCCGCGAACGCTGCCGCGAAGCAGATGCGTCGCCGGGGTGCGCTGCGCGGGTTCCGTGGCGGGGGATCCGCGGTCGGCGTTGTCGCCCCCGGCGTCGCCGGCCGACAGCTCGCCGCCGTCGCTGCGGCCTTCCAGGGCCGCCGCACCGTCCGGATCCAGGTCGTCGGCGCCGCCACCACGATCCGCCTCGCCGAGATCGTGGCTGTCCTCCGCGAAGTCCCACTCATGGATGCCGTAGCCGATGAGCGCCGCGCCGATCAGCAGCAGCGCCCCCACCACGACACACTTCTGGACGAACGTCATCACGATCCCTCCCGTAGAGAGCCCCGCTGCCGCGGGCGTCGCCCAACGCGACGGCGGAACGGCGAGCAGAGCGAGCGAGCCGCGCCAGTCCCGGCGCCCGCCGCCGAACTCGGATTCGAGCCGAACGCGCAACATCTCGTGGGCTCGATGCAGTCGCGTTCGAACGGTCGCCTGGGGAACGTCGAGTCGATCGGCGATCTCCCGCGGCGAGAGTTCCTCGAAGTAGCGCAAGAGAACCGTCGAGCGGTACGGCTCGGACAAGTCACCCACCGACTGCGCGACGGCGCGTTGCATGTCCGCCTGATCGACGAGATGCGCCGCGGCGGCTGCAGGCCGCTGGGCGGCTACGGCTTCCTCCCGCAACTCGCGTCGCGCTTGGGCCCGACGCAGGTCGATCGCGCGGCTGCGTACGACCCGGCGAAGCCACCCGCGGATGCGCGGGCCCTGAGCGGGCCGGCTGCGCATCGCCGTCATCCAGGTTTCCTGTTCGACGTCGTCGACGAGGTTCTCGTCGCGAAGCAGCGATCGAGCCAGACCACGAATCCAGCGGCGATGCGACAGCAGGCTCTCGACTTCGACGGGGTCGCTCGATCGGCTCATCAACTCTTCCACGACACCGGGGGCGATATCGTTTCAAGAATATCGACTCGTACGCGGCGCGAGCGGGACTCTCGACCCTCGACCGCCGAACCGACGCCGTGAGCTACTGATCCCGGCCGAGGAGGCGCCCGAGCAGGAGGAAGATCCCCAGCCCGACGGCCGCCATGATGAGCAGCATCGAGATCGCCGGGTAGCCCCAGATGCGAGCCTCGGAGTCCGAGCCGCTGAACAGCCCCGCCGCGATCAGGAGCGCCGCCAGCAAGATGCCGAGGATCATGCGGTTGGCCGTACGACGGAAGCTGGTCGCCGCGTTGCCGTCGGCCATGCCGAGCTTGATCCTGAAGTCGTTGTTCGAGGCGGTCTCGAGAATCCGATTGAGCCGCTCTGGCAGGCGCTGGACCAGGTCACCGGACTCCAGGAAGGTGTTGAAGATCTCCGCCGGCGACAGGCGCTGCGTCATGTGCTGGCGGATCAGCTTCTGCGCGCGGCGGCGCATGAGGGCGTTCGGATTGAACTTGGGATCGAGCGCCTCCGTGACGTCCGCCAGATGGGCCATGGTCCGGCCGAGCATGACGAGGCTCGCGGGCGGCCGCAGCCCGGTCTGCGCGGCGGCCTGGGCGATGTCCATCAGCATGCGGCCCGGATTGGCCTCCGAGACCACCACGTTGCTGTAACGCACGACCAGGTTGGAGATCGTGCGCGTGTAGTCCTGCTCGTCGAAGTCTTCGAGGCGCGTGCCCAGGTCCGCCAGGATGCGCGCCACGTCGTTGCCGCGGCCGTCGCCGAGCGACATCAGCAGGCGAACCAGCTGGTAGCGCAAGTCGGGCTCGACGCGCACGACCATGCCCAGGTCGAGCAACGCGATCTTGCTGTCGGGCGTGAGCAGGACGTTGCCCGGATGCGGATCGGCGTGGAAGAACCCCTCGACGAGAATCTGATCGAGGTACGCCTCGGCCAGATCTTCCGCCAACCCGCGTCCGTCGATCTCCGTCCGCCCGAACTTGCCGACGTCGTCGATCGGCCGGCCTTCGACGAAGTCCATCGTCAAGATGCGGCGCGTAGTGCACTCGGGCACCGACGACGGCAGGGTGATGCGCGCGTACCCCGAGAGGATCTCGCTCATGCGCTCGAGGTTGCGCGCCTCCTGGCGGTAGTCGAGCTCGGCGAGCAGATTGACGCGGAACTCCTCGAACATGTCGTTGAACGAATAGCGCCGGCCCACGTCGGTGTGGCGATCGATGAACTTGGTCAGGTCGTCGAGCGCATCGAGATCGTCCATGATCGTCTGCACGATGTTGGGGCGTTGCACCTTGACGATCACGTCGCGTCCGTTGGCGAGCGTGGCGCGGTGGACCTGCGCCAGGGACGCCGCGGCCAACGGCTCCGGATCGAACGACGAAAAGGCGTCGTCGACGCCGATCCCGAGCTCCTCCTCGACGATCGCCGAGACGTCCTCCAGCGCGAACGGCTTGACGTCGTCCTGGAGCCGGGCGAGCGCGTCGAGATACGGTTTCGGCATCAGGTCGGCGCGCGTCGAGAGCACCTGGCCGAGCTTGATGAACGTCGGCCCCATCCGCTCGAGGTCGGCGGCCAGCTCCTCGGGCTTGCCGTCCGGGATCTTCGAGCTGTCGACGGCGTCGTTGATGAAGGCGGGCGTCTTCGCCATCGCCTCGACCGCCATCTGCTTGCGGTGCTTCAGGAACAGAACGAAGAGGTCCTTGTAGCGCTTGAGGTGACGAGGCTTGAGCGACATCGAGGGCTCCTGAAGTCGGAGCGAGAGTCTACCGTCAGCGGCGCTGCGCGGCGCCCCCACCGCCCGGCGACCCGCGCGCCGGGCCGCTGCGCGCGGAAAACCGATCGTAGCGGCGCGTGGTAGTGGGGCTGTAGTCTTCGCTCCCGTGACGAGCCGCACGACAGCCGGGGTGCCGGTCCAACCTGCGACCAAGTTCGGGACCTTCCTCGGCGTCTACACGCCGAGCATCCTGACGATTCTCGGCGTGATGATGTACCTGCGCTTCGGGTGGGTGCTCGGCAATCTGGGGTTGCCGCTCGCGCTGTTGACGGTGCTGCTCGCGAGCGGCATCACGCTGATCACCGGTCTGAGCGCGTCCGCCATCTCCACCAACATGAAGGTCGGGGTCGGCGGTGAGTACTACATGGTCTCGCGGAGCCTCGGCAAGGAGCTGGGCGGGGCGATCGGGATTCCGCTCTTCCTGTGCCGCACCCTGAGCCTCACGCTGTACGCGTTCGGCCTGGCGGAGTCGGTCGCTCCGTTCTGGCCGGCCGAGTGGGGCGCCGCCCCCATCCAGCTCATGGCGGCGGGCATCATCGTCGTGACGACGGCCATCGCGGGGAAGAGCGCCAATCTCGCGCTGAAGCTGCAGCTTCCGATCATGGTCGCCGTCGGGCTGAGCGTCATCGCGCTCGTCGGCGGCGCCTTGAGCGGGCCGCTCACCGAACCGGAGATGACGGCGCACTACGAGCGCTCGGCGAACGGCGGGTTCTGGTTCGTCTTCGCCGTGTTCTTCCCGGCCGTGACGGGATTCACCGCGGGCATCGGCATGAGCGGAGACCTCAAGGATTCGCAGCGGTCGATTCCGCGCGGCACGATCCTCGCCGTGCTCACCGGCGCGATCGTGTACCTGCTGATCCTCGTGATGCTGGGTTGCACCGCGAAGGTCGACGGGGAACAGCTCGCGGCGCTCGATCCGACCGCGCCGCCGATCTGGTCGAAGGTCGCGTGGCTCGGAATGGTGTTGATCTACCCGGGCTTGTGGGGCGCGATTCTCTCGTCCGCGTTCGGCAGCGCGCTGGGCGGACCCCGCGTGCTGCAGGCGCTTGCAAGCGACAAGCTCGCCCCGGGCGTGCTCGCACGCATGAGCAAGACGGGACAGCCGACGATCGCCACCTGGGCGACGGGCGCCATCGCGCTCGCGGCGGTCGCGCTGGGCGACCTCAACGAGGTCGGCCGGTGGGTGACCATCTTCTTCCTGACGCTCTACGTGACGGTCAACCTGACGGCCGCGCTCGAGAAGCTCGTCGGGGACCCGTCCTACCGGCCGACCATCAACGTGCCCTGGTATCTGTCGCTCCTCGGTAGCTTCGGCGCGGTCGCGATCATGTTCCTTCTAAGCCCGCTCGTCTGCATCGCCGCGATCGGACTCGAGCTGGCGATCTTCCTGTTCTTGCGCCGCAAGGCGCTGAAGAGCACATGGGGCGACGTGCGCGCAGGCCTCTGGGTGGCGCTCGCCCGGTTCGCCTTGATGAAGCTGCGCAAGCGCGGCACCGAGGCCCGCAACTGGCGGCCGAACATCCTCGTTTTCACGGCGAACCCGGCGAATCGCATCGGACTCGTGCGGTTCGCCGACTGGTTCAACCAGCACCGCGGTGTCGTGACGGTGTGCCAGGTGATCGTCGGCGATCTGGCGAAGGAGCACATCGACATCGACGGCGCGCGCCGTGAGATGGAAGAGACCTTGGAGGCCGACCGCCTCGTCGCGTTCTCCGAGGTCCACGTGGTGCCCGACTTCGAGTCGGGCATCGTCGGGATCGCGCAGGCCAACGGCTTCGCGGGCCTGCAGTCGAACACGATGATGTTCGGTTGGTCGGGCGGCGACGAAGGGCTCGAGATGTTGCTGCGAACGACGCGGGCGCTCGCGCGCCTGAACCTCAACACGCTGCTGGTTCGGCTGCCCGAGGCGGAGGGACCCCGCCGGCGGCGTCGCATCGACCTGTGGTGGCGCGGCCGCGAGCACAACGGCGATCTGATGCTGTTGCTCGCGCACCTTCTGAAGCTCAACCGGCAGTGGAGCGCGGCGAGCATCCACATGCATACGATCGTTCGCAAGGAGCACGAGCGCGCGGCCATGGAGACGGCGCTCGAGACGCTCGTTGCCGAGACACGCATCCACGCACACACCCACGTGACGGTCAAGGAACCGGACACCAGTGTCGCGGACACCATTCACGCCGCGAGCAGCGCGGCGGACGTCGTCTTCCTCGGCATCGGCGTTCCGAACGAAGGTGAAGAACGCGAGGCGGCCGTCCGGCTCAACCAGCTGGTCGCCACGCTGCCGCCGACGATCCTCGTCCACAACGCGGGACCCTTCGCGGGGCAGCTCGTGTAGAGAACGGCCGTGTCGTCGAGGGCCGCTTGCGAGCGGAACCCCACGCAACCCGCGGACTGTCTCGCAATCGTCGGTCGCAACGGTCGCGCGCGGCGCGGAGCGGCTCGCAACGCCGCGATCCTTGCGTATTCTGGATGCGGGAGAACACCAGATGAGCGCGACGTGCACGAGCTGCGGTTCCGACAAGATCATCCCGAATGCGCGGGTGATCGATCACGAGGACGGCTACGAGCTGGACCTCAACGTGGAGGTATACGAGGCGCCGGACGATCCCCTCGAGAAGCGCGGCCGCTACGGCAAGGTGCGCGCGCGCATCTGCGGCGATTGCGGTCACGCCACGGTGTTCGTCACCGACGCCGCGAAGCTGTGGGAAACCTACCTTCGAAGCCGCAAAGAGAGCTAGCGCGACGGAGAAAGGCTACTTGCGAAGGTAGACCCAGACGTGGCCGGTGGACACGGCGTCGATGAACTCGCTGCGGGCCCGGTAGTGGTCGCTGCGCGCCTGGTTGAGCTCCTTGACCTTGGCGGCCAGCTCCTCCTGCGCCTCGTTCTCGGTCGCCTCGGCCAGCTGCTTGCGCAGCGCGGTCATCTCGTCGCGCAACTCGTTGTTCTTCTCGATCCACTTCGCCTGTTCCGCCGTTGCTTCTTCGACGGTCAGCTCGCCCTTGGGATGACTGCGGCGCAAGCAGTCCCCGACGATGATGTCGAGCTTGCCGTCGCCGTCGTAATCCGCCACGCAGATGCGCCACGATGACGCGGGCGTCACCGGTGTGTCGGGCGGACAGATCGCCGCCGACGCGCGCATGTCGGGTGCGGGGATCAGCTCGCGGAAGTCGGAGAAGCGGTGCGCGCCGTCCTCGCCCGGATCGTTCTCGGCGATCTGGACCCCGCCCCCGCCGGTGCCGCTGAGCAGGTCCACGTCGCCGTCGCCGTCCCAGTCCACCAGGAAGGGCGCGCTGTGATTGCCGTTGACCTTCAGGCGCTCGCCCGCGGCGTTGGTCAGGTACTCGGGCTTGCCCTCGAATTTCGGCTCCTTCGCCGTCCCGACGTTGATCGCTAGCAGGAACGCTCCGCTGAAGTTCCCGATGACGAAGTCGAGGTCCCCGTCCGCGTCCCAGTCGAAGGCGAAGGGCTCGGTGCAGATGCGCTCCGTCACCACGCCCTCCATGTCCCGCGCGACGATGTGCTCGTCGGCGTCGTTCTTGAGCGCGACCGCTTCGGCGAAGTCGCCGGCCTCGTTGCGGTAGAGCACCCAGACGGGCGCCACCATCGCTTGCCCGCGTTGGCTGTAGCAACCGGAGACGATGTCGAGCCGGCCGTCACCGTTCATGTCCGCAAACTGCGGCGTGGAGCTGGTGCATCACCACACGCCGGGAACGACCGCGGCCTTCTCGCCGGTCATGAGCCACTCGCCCTTCGCGAACTTGGGCGCCTTGGCGCTGCCGACGTTCTTGAAGAGTCGGAGCTTCCCCTCTTTGAACTGCCCGACCACGAGGTCACGCAATCCGTCTCCGTCCACGTCGTGGAAGGTCGGGCAGGCGAATCCGGGCGCCTCGACCGCGATCGGGACGCCGTCGGCCATGACCTGGATCGGCTCGGAGAAGATCGGAGCGGACGCTTCGGTGAGCTCCTCGGCAAGGACGACGGGCGAGAGCGCCAGCACGGCGCACGCGAGAATCAGATTGCGCATCGGCGAAGTATAGACACGCTTCGCCCGGGCGTCGATCCGCCGCGGTAGGCTCGGCGCCATGGGCCGGAGCGACATCGATCACTACGCCGGCCTCGACATGTGGGGGCCGGTCTCCGCTGCGGACGTAAGGGAGCTGCTCGCGTCGCTGCCGCTGCCCGCAGGGTTGTCGGCGCTCGACGTCGGTTGCGGCCGGGGCACGACGTTGATCGATCTCGCAGAACGGCTCGGCGCGCGGATCACGGGCGTCGATCGATCCGAGGCGGCGCTCGGGCTCGCGCGATCGGCCCTCCAGGCCCGAGTGCCTGACGCCGACGCGGCCTGGCTCGCGTGCGATGCCGACGACCTGGCGTTCGCGGACGATTCGTTCGATGTGGTCATCGCAAACGGCGGGCCGTATCGAGACGACCGACTCGACGAGACGCTGCGGCTCTACGCGCGCTGGCTTCGCGGCGACGGGTGGCTGATCTACGGCGACGGTTTCTGGATGCAGCCGCCGCCCGTCGAGTACCTCGAGGCAACGGGGTTGCCCGCGGACGCACTGCGCGATCGCGAGTCGTTTCTCGATGTCGCGCGGCGATGCGGCTTCGAGAGCGAGCGGCATCAGATCGCATCCCGAGAGGCATGGGATCGACTCGAAGGCACCGTGCTCGCGAACCACGAGTCGTATGCCGACGCGCACGCCGGCGATCCGGCCGTCGATGCAATGATCGCCGAGAAGCGGGCGTGGAACGCCGCACAGCAGCGGTGGGGACGCGAGACCATGGGATTCTCTCTCGACGTGTTCCGCCGCGTCCGCTGAACCGCTTGAACCGCACCTGCATCCGTGGACGATGTGCGCGCCATGCCCCCCACCCCCGAAGACGACGCCGGTGCACGCACGTCATGGAGCGTGCGCGCGGCCTTGATCGTCGGTGGCACGGTGTCGCTCGCCTTCGCCGTGTTGGGCGTGATCTTGCCGCTCGTCCCGACGACGCCGTTCGTGCTGCTGGCAGCAGGCTGCTATGCGCGCGCGTGGGAACCGGCGCACCGTTGGCTGCGCTCGAACCGGTTCTTCGGCCCCATCTGCCGCAGCGGCGAGGAGGGCCGTTACCTCCCGCCGCGGGCGAAGGCAGCGGCGATCGTGTTCACTCTGCTGTCGTTCGGCCTGACGACCGTGTTCGCGACCCAGAGCTGGATCCTGCGCGGCGTCTTGATCGCGCTGTGCCTCGCCGTCACGGCGTGGCTGGCGTCGATGCCCACCGAGCCGGGCGCCTCGAGCTGATCGCGTGGCTCAGGGCCCCACGAGCTCGACGGCCTCTTCGGAAGACGGCTTGAGCTCCAGAACCACGCCGATGCCGGGCGCCGCGAACTTGTATTCCAGCGACTCCGGTCCCAGCGGCGACCACTCGAGGACCTGCACGCAGTTGTTGTAGATCGTGCCGTCGCCGAGCGTGATGCTCACGCCGGTGGCAATGACGACCGCCATGTCCTCGGCCTCGTCCTCGTAGAACTCCTGTCGGTACGACGTCCCGACTGTGGGAACGGCCCACATGATGATGCCCGGCAACGCCCCGTCGACACCGGCCTCCCACGCGCCCTCGTTGTCGGTGCCGATGAGGACGCCGTTCTCGTCGTACTCGTAGTTGATGACGTCCTCGCCCATGTACCAGACGTTGCCGGCGTCATCCTGCGCGTACCAGTCGTGCGTGTCCTCGATCTCGAGGCCGTCGAGGAACACGCGGTCCCGCACCACCGTGCACGTCAGCCCGTTGACGACGCGCGTCGTGGCCAAGACCTCGACGAAGATCGTCTCGGTGCCCTCGTCGGTCTCGACCTCGTAGTCCCAGGTCGTTCCGGGCACGAAGGGCAGATACGGGTTCGTGATGACCTCCGGCACGCTGAACGTCGCCGCGGCGAAGTTCGGCAACGTGCCCAAGCTCGTGTCGAGAACCCCCAAGAGCTCGATGCCCTCCGACTCCCCGTCGAGCGGCTGCTCCTGGATCAGGCCGACCCCGGGCGCGTAGTACTTGAACTCGATCACACTCGGCTCGAGCGGCGTCCACTCGAGTGTCTTCAGGCAGTTGTCGTACGAGATCCCGTTGCGAAGCGTGAGCGAGACGCCCGTCGCGATCGGCACTGCCATGTCCTCGGCCTCACCGGCATAGAACTCCTGGTAGTAGGACACGCCGATCGCCGGCGCCGCCCACATCTGGACACCGGCCAGCGCGCCGTCGACGCCCGCTTCCCACGAGCCGTCGTCGTTCGTGTCGACGAGGTTGTCGTCGTCGTCGTACTCGTAGTTCACGACCTCCTCGCCGAAGTACCAGACGTTGCCCGCGTCGTCCTGCGCGAACCAGTCTTTGGTGTCCTCCTTGAGCAGGTCGCCTTCGTACTCCCGCACCCGCAAGACGCGGCAGGTGACGCCGTTCACGACGCGGGTCTCGTCGAGCACCTCCTGGATCACGGTCTCCCCGCCTTCCTCCGTCGGCACGACGAGCCCCCGCATGGTCTCGACGGCAAGCGGAAAGTAGGGGTTGGTGATCTCGGTGGGGTTCGAGAAGGTCGCGTCGCCCTGATTCGGCAAGCTGACCGGTGTCGGCAGGAAGACACCACGCATCTCCACGCGCTCGTCCGTGCCCTCGACCTCTTCGGCGACGACCCCGATGCCCGGGGCGTAGAACTTGCGCTCGAAGACACCGGGCTCCAGCAGGTTCCAGTCGCGGGTCTGCAGGCACGTGTAGTTGGTCCCGCAGGCGAGCGCAACCGGTACGTTGAGCGCGGCGATCCCGCCCATGTCCTCGGCCACGGTCGGGTAGAACTCCTGCCGGTACGTGTCCCCCACCACCAGGGTGGACTTCATGATGATGCCCGGCGCGGCGGGCGTGCCGACGCCGTCGATGTCGAGTCCGGCCTCCCAAGAGCCGTCGCCGTTGGTGTCGACCAAGTTGTCGTCGTCGTCGTACTCGTAGTTGACGACGTCTTCGCCCATGTACCAGACGTTGCCGGCGGCGTCCTGCGCGTACCAGTCGTGGGCGTCCTCGACCAGCAGCTCGCCTAGATACTCCCGCACGCGCACGACGCGACACGCGAGCCCGGCGACGACGCGCGTGGGCGCGAGCACCTCGGAGACGAGGGTCTCCATGCCTTCGTCGGTCTCCGACTGCGACAGCGTCGTGGTGCCGGGCACGAGCGGGAAGTGCGGGTTCGTGATCAGATGCGGGTTCGGGCCGAAGAGAGACATCGAGAAGACGGGCTCGGCTGGATCGTTCGGTTTTCCGCTGGTTCCGCAACCGAGCAGGAGCGCGACGTGCGTGAGGAGGAGGACGAGGACCAGGAGAGTGAACCGGACGGTACGCATTGGAGCTCCTTTCGGGATCTCGTGTCCAATGCGTGGGACCGTAGGCGTGCGATCTTGCGCCGGGCTGAGCGCGCGCTTTGGAGCGGATTAGGATTCGCGATTCGTCTTGCGGCCTACTTCGCGAGGCCGACGTCGTCCGGAATGTCCGCGCCCAGCTCACGCGCGCGCTCGACGATCAGCGGCTGCAGCTCCTCCCACGGACTTCCGGGGATGCCCTGCACCTCGGTGGGATCCATCTGCCAGGCTTCGAAGCGCGCGTACTGCCGCTCGTCCATGTGCCGGCGGAATCCTTCGCGCACGGACTGCTTGACCGCATTGGCCGCCTCGGCATACGTCTGATCGGTGCCCGGCACCATTTCGGTGACCAGCTTCGAGAAGAGCTTCCCCCACCGGGCGCCCCCCTGGCCGGGCTTCGCCATGCCGGTCGCCAGCACCTCGACCAGCTCCTCCTTGAAGTTCGTGCCCTCGTCGCTGACGGTCTCCAAGAGCGCTTTGATCTCCCGCTGACCGCGAAGGACCTCGGCCTCGGTTGCTGCGCGTTGCTCGGCCGTCAGCTCGAGTGCCTTGGCGAACGCGTCCAGCGACGGCTTCTTGTTCTTCATGGCCTCGTAGAGCGCGGTGCGCTTCTCCACGGCCACGTCGACCAACGCCGCGATCCGCGCCGCCGCCTCCGCTTCGCTTTCGCCTTCGGGATCGGGGGACGGCATCGACGGCAGACTCGGCCGCCCCTCCAAACCGGGAACATCCGGCTCCTTCTCCTTCGCGGTCACGACCCGATCGACCCGCGCGACGTCTTCCTCGACGGCCTCGAGACGGCGCAACACGTCTCGCTCCGTGCTTTCGCGCGGTTGAGCGGGGTCTCCGACGAATCCGATCAGCTCGCGGGACTCCAGCTCCGATCGCAGGTCGCGGTTCTCGATGAGCGCGACGACGCCGAACCCGATGCCGACGACGGCGAGCACCAGCGTGATCTTCTGCATGACAGGCCTCCGGGCGACCGCGTCCATCCTACCGACGCCTAACGCCCGCCCCCTCATACCGCCTACTTCGTCGCGCGTTTCAACGCCTTGGCCAGCGCCTTCATCCTGATCGCGCCTTCGAAGAGCTTGGTCCTGCCTTCCTTGTCGACGACCGCCACGGCCGGAGTCCGCTCCAGCCCGAGCGCCTCGAAGAGCTTCGGGTGCTCCTCGCGCTGCAGCATGTACGGCATCACGCGCTTCCCGTACGCGCGAATCACGGGATCGAAGAAGGTTTCGTTTTGCAAGGCCTTCGCGTCCGCGTCGTCCTTGTCGGACGGCGACCAGAAGTAGACGAGCGCGCACTTCTTCGACGCTTTGACCTGCCCCGGGATGTCCTGCGCCGCGTCGGCGTCGGTCTCCCAGTCGAGGGAAAGGTCGTGGCCGGGCTCGAACCGCCCGTCCATCACCCCGAGCCAATATCGGAAGTACTCGCCGTGGATACCGGCCGTCGCGGAAGACAGCTCGACCGTCTTCACCTTGCCGCGCAGCGATTCCTCGATCGTCTTGATGCCGCCGGCGTGCGTGCCGTCGAAGTCGAAGGCGAGCACGTTGAGCCTCTTCTTGAGATGGCTCGAAACGGATCCGCCGCGAAACGCGGTGTCCACGAACGTGGCGCTCACGAACGGGCTGCCCTTGCCGAAGACCATCAAGCCGAAGACGCCTTGAATCTCGTTCATGCCCACGGCATGAACGCGGTGCTCTTCGATCTCGAGCTGCTTCGTCAGATACTTGGTGAGGGCGTGAAGCTCCTTGACCTCCGCCGCGCTCCAAACGGTCCTCACACCGCTCTTCGGTTTCGGCGCGACGACGATGTAGCGATGGACGCCCAGGTGCTCCAAATCGTCGGCCTCGGCGGTGATCGTGACGATGAGCGAGTAGCCCGCCTTCGGATCATGGACGTCGTCCGGGATGTAGATCTCGAACTCGCGACCTTCGTGCTTCTGCTCCGAGATTCCGGTCGGGTACGGCCAGGCCGGATCGCCGGACACAGGCGGCCCGGCGGCTAGGAACGCGACCGTCCCCAGCACCGCGAAGACGCCGATTCCCACGCACCGTCTCACGCAAGGCCCTCCGTACGTCCATTGAAACGCCCGTCGAAGGGCGGAGCATCATCGTCTTCCGCTAATTCACGGCACACGAGCTCGAGGATTCGTGCTACCGGCGGTGCTTCTTTTTGCTTCCTTCGCCGAGGACCCCCAGATCGACCAACACCGCGATGATGAACACGACGAGCGGCAGGCCCTCGAGGCCCCCGCGTGAGTGCATGGCCCACGCGTACGTCAGCGTCGAGAGCGGCAGGAAGAAGAACCCCAGCAGCGGCACCCAGACTGACTGATACGCCTGCCCGATGTAATCGCTGAAGATGACGACGAGCACGATCGCCAGGCGCGGCGCGGCGAGGGCGATCAGGACGACGAGACAGGGCATGGGCAGAGACTAGTCGATTGTCAGCTGCCGCGCACGCCGATCCCGGTGTAGTCGAAGCCCTGCTTGCGAAGCCCGTACGTCGCCCAGATGTTGCGTGCGTCCAGCAGGAACGGTGTTCGCATCGCGTCTTTGATGCGCCCGAAGTCCGGATTCTGGTAGACGCGCCACTCCGTCACGAGAACGAGCGCGTCCGCGTCTCTCACGGCCTCGTAGGGACCGTCGACGACCTCGAGCGCGTCGCCGAAGCGACGGCGCGCCTCGTCCCCCGCCTCGGGATCGTGCGCGGACACCGTCGCGCCTTCGGCGAACAGCCCGTCGATGAGCGTCAGGGCCGGCGACTCGCGGATGTCGTCGGTGCGCGGCTTGAACGCGATGCCCCACAGCGCGACCTTCTTGCCGCGCAGGTCGCCCTCGAAATGGTCCTTGAGCTTGCGCAACATCACGCCCTTCTGGCGTTGATTCACGTTCTCGGTCGCTTGCGCCAGCTCGAGCGGCATGCCGTACTCCCGGCCCACGTGAACGAGAGCGATGACGTCCTTGGGGAAACACGAGCCGCCGTAGCCCGGGCCCGCGTAGAGGAACTCCGGACCGATGCGGTGGTCGGATCCGACGCCCATGCGAACGTCGTTGACGTCCGCATCGACCCGCTCGCACAGCGCCGCGATCTCGTTCATGAACGAGATCCGCATCGCCAACATCGTGTTCGCGACGTACTTCGTGATCTCCGCGCTCTGGGGCGACATCCAGACCGTCTTGTCGCGGCGAAGCGAGACCGGGTGATAGAGCCGGCTCATCAGATCGCGCGCGAACTCGTCGTCGGCCTGACAGCCGATCACGATGCGGTCGGGACGCAGGAAGTCCCCGACGGCGTCGCCCTCCTTGAGGAACTCCGGATTGCTGACGACGTGAATGGGATGGTCGGTCACCTTCTTCACGATGCGGCTCACGCGCTCGTTGGTTCCGACCGGCACGGTGCTCTTCAGCACCAGCACGCACTCGCGCTTGGACGCGTTCGCAACGGTCTCCGCCACCGCATCGACGGCAGACAGGTTGGCGCCGCCGTCCGAGCGCTGGGGCGTGCCGACCGCAACGAAGATCGCCTCCGCGTCCGCGACCGCCGACTCGACGTCGGTCGTGAACGTCAGGCGCCCGCCCGCGACGTTTCGCGCGATCATCGAGTCGAGCCCCGGCTCCGAGATCGGCGTCTCGCCGCGTTCGAGCGCGGCGATCTTGCCTTCGTCGAGGTCCGCGCAGACGACGTCGTTGCCCATCTCCGCGAAGCCCGCGCCGGTCACCAATCCGACGTAGCCCGTTCCCACGACGCAGATCTTCATCGTCACACTCCATCCGGCTCGAGGGCGCCGAATACCGTACTCCCGAAGGGGCTTGAGCCGTTACGCCCAACCTGCCACGATGTCGGCGGAGCGCCCATGAAGATCTTCCTCTCGACTGTCACTTTCCTCGCTCTCACGTGCCTCGCCCCGTCCGCCCTGGCGGAGCCCGGCGACGGCCCCCACAAGCAGCTCATCGCGGCGAAGGCGCCGACGCTTGTGTCGATCAAGTTCGTGCTGCAGATCACGTTCGAGATGGGCGGCACACAACGCGAACAGGAGCGCAATGCGAGTACGCGCGGTGTCGTGGTCGACGCGTGCGGACTCGTGATGGTGCGCGCGAGCGCGTTCGAGGCGCGCGCCCGCCCGCCCGGCCGCGGTCGCGGACGCGGCGGGCGAGGTGGCCGCAATTTCAACGTGACCGCGACGCCGACGAACATCCGCGTCGTGTTTCCGGGGAGCGAGAAAGAGCACCCCGCGATCATGGGTGCCAAGGACAGCAAGTTCGGGCTGGCGTTCGTGCTCATCGACGGCCTCGACGAAGGGAAGAAGCTCGCGACCGTCGACATGAGCAAGACCGCCCCGCCCCGCATCGGCCAGACGCTCTACGGTGTCACGCGCCTCGATCAGGGATTCGATCACGCCCCGTTCTGCGACAGCGTTCGCGTCCTCGGCAAGGTCACCAAGCCGCACACGATGTGGGTGATCAGCGGGCGCGGTCAATTCGTCGGCATGCCGCTCTACACGGCCGACGGCGCCGTTGCCGGTGCGAGCGCGATCCAGCGGGGCGTCGGCGAGGGATCCAGCAGTCGCCCGTTCCTGCTGCCGCTCGACGACGTCCGCAAGGTCGTCGCGGACGCGAAGACGGCCTCCATCAAGTCCCTCGAGGAGCTCCAGAAGGCCGACGCCGCGGACGACGACGGCGAGGGCGCCGGCGACGGCGGCGATGAATCGTCCGGCGAGGGTGGCGACGACAAGTAGGAAGCGCGACTACTCGACGAGGTCGCCGCCGGGACGAGGCGCCTCTTCGTCTGCGCAAGCGAGACAGGCCATCAGGGAGAGAACCAGGAACGAGCGAGCGGCGATCTGCATGTGAAGTCTCCTTCGCCGCTCAGGCCCGGCTCAGCAGGCGGGACATCCGCCCCTCCCAGCCTGGCGCGTCGAGCGCCTCGCATGTTGCAGCCCAGTCCTCGCCGGGCCCCTTCCACCGCAGGTCGTCGACCGTCTCCGACACCGGCGCATCGCGAACGACCGTGGCGATCTGCCGGAACAACAGCGCCCGCTCGCGGTTCTCTGCCAGCGTGGCCGCCAGACGCGCGGCGCCGCGCACCTTTACATCCCACACATCCGCCTCGTCCGGAATCGCGTCGATGTGCCCGTAGCGCGACAGCACGGCGGCGCTCGACTTCGCACCCCATCCGGGCAGACCCGGAAACCCGTCGGCGCTGTCGCCGACCAGCGCCAGGTAGTCGGGAATGGACTCCGGCGGCACCCCGAATTTCTCGATGACGCCCTGGCGGTCGATCACGACGCCCTTGCGCCGGTCCAGCTGGACGACACGCTCGTCGTCGACGCACTGCGCGAGGTCCTTGTCCGGCGTGCAGATGAGCACTCGCGTGACACGCGCGTCCTGTGCGGCCATCGCCGCGCCGGCGGCCATGGCGTCGTCGGCCTCGTACTCGACCATCGGCCAGACGACGACCCCGAGCGCCTCGAGCCCGTCCTCGAGCAGCGGGAATTGTGCGAACAGCTCGGGGTCGATGCCCTCACCGGTCTTGTACTCGGGCCAGAGCTCGTTGCGAAACGACTCGATGACGTGGTCCGTCGCGACGGCGACGTGGGTCGCGCCGTCTTCGAGGAGTCGTAGCACGGACTCGACCACGCCGCGAGCCGCCGCAACCTCGTCGCCGTCCGCGTTGCGCCGCGAAGGCAGCGCGTAGAAGTGCCGGAACAGCTCGTACGTACCGTCGATCAGGTGGACGTCCATGGCTTGGTAGGGAACGCGAAGCGCGCCCGTGCGTCAACCGCGCAGCACCCGGGCCTCGCGGTAGGCTGTCGCGCCTCAGGTCCAAAGCAATGGAGACATGCCATGTTCAAGCCGGCTCTCGTGGGTGCGTCGGTGGCGATCCTGATCGCCACGACCGTGTTCGCCGATCCGCTGACCGACGAAGAGTCGAAGGCGCTCGAGGCCGAGGTCATGCGCCGCATCACCACCGAGGCGAAGAAAGTCGAGTCCGAGGCGCTCGGCAAGGCGTTCGCCGCCACGTTCTACGAGGTGGACGTCAAGGTCTCCCAGGGAAGCTCTTCGCAGACCGTCGGCCTGCAGCTGGCGCGGGTCGGGGGCCAGTTCGTAGACGTGGACAAGCCGACGACGAACCAGTCGACACCGTGGCTGCTGAAGATGCTGCGCCCGGAATTCCGGCTGACGTCCGAGGCGGACGCGAAGGTCTTCGAGGCCGCGCTCGACGCGATCTATCCGATCCACACGTTCGGCGACAAGGAGTCGCCGAAGGCGATCCGGAACGAGGGCAGCAAGTGGATCTTCGTTCGCGGGACGTTCTTCGACGACGTCAGCGGCTACATCGTGACGACCGACGAGGAAGGCGTCGTGACCGCCGTCGACTACTCGTTGCGGATCAAGAAGCAGTAGGCGCCGCGTCGGCGGCGCTCACGATCTGTTCGCAGATCTCTCGGAGAACCTCGTCGTTCGACGGCATGCGGGCGGCCACGCGCCGGCACGCGTCCTGCACCGTCTCGCTTTCGAGCAGGCGCGCGAGCATCTTCGCGGCGCGACGCTCGTTGTAGCGCGCCGCGGGCAGCGAAGCGCCGACGCCCAGGTCTTCGAGTCGCGAGGCGTTGTCGGGTTGGTCGAACGCCATCGGACGGGCGAGGTGCGGCACACCCGCGGCAAGGGCCTGCGCGCAGGTGCCGACACCGGCGTGCGAAACCAGCGCCGCCGCCTTCGGGAGCACGCGGCTGAACGGCGCGTAGGCCGCGTGACGCACGTCGTCGCCCAGGGACGCGGGCAGCAGCGCGCGATTGCTGGTGATGACCAGCGCGCGCCTGCCGAGTCGGCGACACGCGTCGATCGACGCCTCGTAGAAGGCCTCGCCGTGCACGTTCGCCGATCCGGCGGTGACGACGATCGGCGCTTCCCCGTCGTCGATCCACGCGTGCAGCGCCTCGTCCACCTCGCGACCCGCGGCTTGATCGAACAGCGGGAATCCCGTCGTGACGACCTGCGGCGGCCAGTCCGGCTGCGGCGGGCCGAACCAATCGGGGAACAGCGCGACGATCTTGTCCGGCGAGTGGTTCCACACCCCCATCGCGCTGCGGATCGGCGGCAGGCCGTATTGCTCGCCCAGCTCGTTGAGGGCCGGGCAGAGCATCGGGTCGATGACCTTGTCGCTCAACCACCACCACGCGCGCTTCAACCAGCGCGGCGTCCAGTCCGGCGCCCACATGCCCGGCAGACGCGGCGCGCGATGCGTCGATCGGAACGCGCACGGCGCGAGATGGAGCGTGACCATGGGCACCTTCGCGATGTCGCGCAGCATGCGCGACGCGAGCCCGAGCGTGCTGCCGACGACGAGCGTGTTGCCGTGCTCGACCCGCTCCAGCATCGAATCCAGCGTCGGCTCGAGGCTGGGGACGAGGCCCTGCTCGAAGACGACGTCGAGGCCCTTGCGCGGATGCCACAAGTCGGGATCGGCCATCGTCGCTTCGAGCTCGGCTTTCGTGCCGGCTTCGACGAACGCGAGGCCGGCGCCGGTGATCACCGACTCGAACGCCTCGTTGCCCCACACGACGACGTCGTGTCCCATGTCGCGCAACGTCGCACCGATGGGGATGAACGGGTGAACGTCCCCCGCGCTGCCCAGGGTTTGGATCAGCACACGCATCGGTGGGAAGATACGACGCTTCGTTCGACCTCGATGAAGATGCCGACGTGAATCCCGCCAATCATCCGCCCGCTCACCGCATCGAGACCGAGCGTCTGGTCCTTCGCCAGTGGCGAGAGGGCGACGCGCCCAGGGTGCGGGAGTCGCTCGACACGTCCGACGCGCATCTGCGGCCGTGGGTCCCGTTCATGAAGCACGAGCCGCAATCGCTCGAAGGCACCGTGGGCTGGATCCAGTGGCGGCGCGGCCGCTTCTACGACGGCGAGGACTTCTGCTACGGCATCTTCTCGCGGGACGAAACGACGCTGCTCGGAGAGACCATGCTGCTCGGCCGGGCCGGCGAAGACGCGCTCGAGATCGGCTACTGGATCGACGTGCGCCAAACCGGCCGCGGCTACGCGACGGAGGCCGCCGCGGCGATGGTGTGGGCCGCGTTCGCGTTGCACGGCGTGGCGCGCGTCGAAATGGTGTGCGCGCCCGCCAACGAATCGAGCTGGAACGTCCCGAAGAAGCTCGGGTTCGTGCACGAATCGATGACCGAGCGACCGAGCGCGGCCGCGGACGCGCCGCCGACGAAGCTCATGGTCTGGGCCCTCACCGACGCCCGGAAGATCGCCGTTCCGTCGGCCGCCTACGACACGACCGGGCGGCCGCTGGCGCGCCCCGATTTCTGACGGATACTGTCCGTCGTGAAGTTCGCCGTCCCCCTCGTCCTGCTGGCCCTCGTCGGTGGCTACGTCGCGTTCATCAAGCCGCCGTGAGGCTGAAAGATCAAGGCCGCGCGTCGCGCGGCGCTCATGGACCTCTCCGCCCTCTCCGAGCAGGTGCGGCGGCACGAGTCGAAGCCGGCCTCCCTGAAGGACATCGGCGTCGAAGACCTCGACCCCTGGGGCAACGCGTACGTCCTCGATACGGAAGGCGAGCGCCTGAGCGTGCGCTCGTACGGTCCCGACGGGCGGCGCCACACCGCCGACGACCTCGTCTCCTACGTGGACTGATGAACGAAGGCGCCTACGTGTGCGACGCCTGCGGCGAGGAGATCGTCGTCCCGATCGACGTTTCGCAAGGCGAGCGGCAGCGCTATGTCGAAGACTGTCCGGTCTGCTGCCGCGCCAACGTCCTCCACGTCGAGGTCGACGCGGAGGGACGCGCCGACGTGCGGGCCCAGGCCGAGTGATGCGGCGCGTCTACTCGACCGATCACGGCCGCATGTGCCCGGATTGCAACCGGCTCGTGACGGCGTGCCGGTGCAAGCAGAAGGCGTCCTCCACGGGCGCGCCGAGCGACGGCATCGTGCGCGTTTCCCGATCGACGAAGGGCCGCAAGGGCAAGGGCGTGACCGTCATCACCGGCGTTCCGCTGGCGGGCGCCGATCTCAAGCAGCTTGCCAAGCAGCTCAAGGCGCGCTGCGGCGCCGGCGGGGCCGTCAAAGGCGACACGATCGAGATCCAGGGTGATCACCGCGACGCGCTCGTCGGCGTGCTCGAAGCGCGCGGCTGGACCGTCAAGCGCGCGGGCGGATGATCGCTTCCGGGGTTTTGCGAACTCTTTGCGACCGCCGCTCGTTTCCACAGGCAGGCTGAGTCCTCAGCCCGTTGGGAGGCCGCCATGAAGCACGCCGTGCTCGCCTGTATCGCCTTGGTCGCGCTCGCCGCCTGCGGTGATGCGCAGAGTGAACAGCCGTTCGCCGAGTTCCGCGGCGACCCGGAGGTTGCGCGCGCCGCCGTGCAGGCGTGGGCCGCCAAGGGGGCAGACGCGATTCCCGACCTGCAGGCGGGACTCGAGAGCGACAGCGTGAAGGTGCAGGTTCACAGCCGGCGCGCGCTCTCGAAGATCACCGGCCAGTGGGGTGGCGACGGCCGCCTGCTCTGGCGGCGCTCCGTGGAGGAAGCCAAGGGCGGAGACAAGCCGCTGATGGTCTTGCACCTCTTCGGGAAGTTCGACGAGGAGTTCTGCTGAGCGAACGGCAAGCTTGCGAGAACCGTGACGTTCTCGGATCGCCGGATCATCGACGCGGTCAGCAAGTCCTTCACCCCGGTCTGGGAGTCCGTCTCGCCCGTGGCCATCGCCGAGTTCGACCTGGGCGACGGCAAGAGCGTTCGCGGCACGATCGGCGGCGAGATCGCGCTGTATTTCTGCCGTCCCGACGGCATGGTCTTCGACTGCCTGCCGGCGCTGCAGTCGCCGGCCGTGACCCTCGCGGCCATCGAGCGCGCGGCGGCCTTCTATGAGAGCTCGAAGGGCGCGCCCGATCACGCGATCGAGGACTACAACCGCAAGCGCCGAGACGAGATCGCGGCCCAACACGAGATCACGCCCGAGTTCGCGGAGTCGATCGTCTCCGCCGCGCATCGGAAGCTGAAGCAGCGGCTGGCCATGGGCGCGACGGCCGACGACGTGATGAGCGTCGCGCTGTTGTCGAAGTCCGGCATCGGTCTCTCATCGGAGACCATCACCGTCGTCGAGCCCGGCGGCCTGTGGCTCTATTCGATCCAGATCCACGACGCGATCGCGGCAACGAGTCCACGTACGCCTCTGGAGTGGAAGCAGGCGGTCTTCGAGAAGATCCTCGACCAGAAGCTCGACGGCAAGACGCAGCGGTTCAGCTCGCTGTCGGTCCAGCCCATGTCGGTAATCGACGGCGGCTAGGGCACGCGCTCGTACGTCGACGGATCCGCGCGAAGTTCGTAGAGATCTCCATGGCGATACCAGCTGCCACGTACGCGGACGCGCTCTGCAACGAACGGGATGACTGCGTCCTTGACCGGCGCCCCGTCAGGGGAGGTCAGCAGGAAGTACATGGGCACGCCGCTCGGGTCGATCGAGGCGAGGATCGGCGGGATGCCGCCGCGAATGCACTGCGCCGCGCACCCGCGATGGACCTTCGTTCCGCCGGGGCTCATGCGGCCGAGGTAGCACTTGCCGTCCACGACCTCCCCCACGACAGCTACGTCATGGACACGCACGGGATCCGGAGGCACGACGACGGGGCCGTCGAGCGGCTCGATCGGTCCCGCAAGCTGGAGGACGGTGTGATTGCCCCGGTAGATGAGCCGTGCCGGAACTCGGGCACGACGACCGTTCAGGCCGCGTACGTCCTCGGCTGCGCCGTACCGCCCCGATCGAACGATCAGATAGCGTGAGTAGGGCGCCGCCGACGCCGCCTGCCCCGGGCGCTCCACGAGGAGCATCGGGTAGGGCGCTTCCTGGATGACACCTTCGAGCTCACGGATCTCTCGCGCCTCGTAGACGGACACTTCGACCCTTCGATGGGCCGTGAGCGCAACGACGCCGACGACGAGCGCGGTGACCACCACGACGGGCACCGCCTTGCGCAGGAAGGAAGCAACGCGCGGCGCGGCCTGCTTGTGATAGCCGACGTAGAAGTCGTCGTTCATCGGACGCCCTCCACGACGGCGGGCTCGACACGCGTGCCCGGTGCGTTCGGTCGCGGATGCACGAGGACCCGATCTCCTTCGACGCGAACGTTGAACGTCGGGATACGCTCCGTGAACGGCGGTGGCGAAGCGCCCGTCGCCGGCTCGTACTCGTAGCCATGCCAGGGGCAGGCGATGCACCCGTTCTTCCCGATGCGCCCCTCTCCCAGCGGCCCGCTCTGGTGCTGGCAGACGTTGGAAACGGCGCTGATCCGGTTGCCGTCGCGAAACACCGCGACCCGCTCTCCGGAGATCTCGACGATCTTTGCGCGCTTGTCGGCGATCTCGCTCACCGCCGCTACATCGACGAAGTCGTCGCCGGTATCGGGCGCGATCACTCGATGGCGAGTCGCCGACAAGGCATGGAGTCCGACGATCCACGCCACGCCGAGCCCGAGGAGCGCAAGCAGCACGGGACTTCGCTCGGGCTGGAGCGCGCCGAGTGCGACGTGCGCGACGGCGAGCGCGTACGCCAGATACACGAGCATGTGCAGCGCCTTCCACACAGGGGCGGTGAGGTTTCGCAGCCAGAAGTCGTGGCTCGTCGCTGCCATGAGCAGCAAGATGATCAAGGCACCGAGGCCGAGCGGCTGGAAGGGGAACCATGCGAGGCTGTCGTAGCGGTCGCTCCCCACGAGGATGCTCACGAGCGGATGCAGCACGCCATTGGCGTGGAACTGCGCGTAGACCAGGAACGCGTGAACGGCCGCCAGGGCAAACACGGTCACACCCATGTGGCGCCGGTTGTAGAGCAACGGAAGGAAGCGGGGGTCCAAGCGGCACAGCGGTCCGATCGACAGCGTGACGTGAAGCAGAACGAACGCCGCCACCGCCGTCGCCCTGATCATCAGTGTGATCGACGTGAGATTGGGATCGACGATGCGACCTAGGGCGGTGAAGCCGATCAGGAATACCCCAACGCTGGCCAGCATCACGAGGTCGTAGATGCGCTTCTGGCGATTCCAGCCGACGGCGCGGTAGTTCACGCTCATCGACCTGCCTCCAGCGCTCGCGTCGCGTGAACGACCCGATGACCCAGGCTGTAGAGGATCACGTGTCCCCCGGTCTCGCTCAGGCGAACGCGCATGTCGGGCTGCGGCGGGAGGGTCCCGAGCAGGCGAGCACCTTCGGGCAGCCCCGCCTCTCCCGTCCGGCCCGGTTCGGGCGCCCAGTAGAGGAGCAGGTCCGGCGCACCGCAGGCGGATGTGCGGGTGAGCGTGATCCAGCCGGACTCCTGTGCGATCTCGAACGTCGTCCGGCCCCCGGGGCGCTGGTCGCGCCACGCAAGCTGTTCCGGCTCCGGCGGCAGCTCGGGTCGCGCCAGGACCGCAGCCACGACCACGGCCGGAAGCAAGACCGCCAGGATCAGGAACGTGACGCGATGTTGCCGCCGCAGCCGCCGGATCATGCGTCCGTGTCCGCCGCGTCGCGGTGCGCGTCACGAATCGCCGGGCGGTACGCCGCGCCTTGCAACCACGGTCGAATCAACAGCGGCCAAAGCAGGGCCGCGCCGGGGATGATCAGCAGTCGGAACCCGAGCGTTCCCTCGGCGGCCGCCGGGTCGATGCGCTTGGCGCCGACGAAGGCGAACGGCACGGCGAAGAGGAAGCCGGCCGCGACGTAGCCCTGGAGGATCAGAACGGCCCATTCGATACCGGCCATCGTTCGTCCCTCCTTCCGACCGAACGCAGAATAGCGAATCCCGCACCTGGACGACACGGAGCACGGCATGGATCTCTCGAACGCCCGCGTACTCATCACCGGCGGCAGCCGCGGCATCGGCAAGGAGACCGCGCGCATGCTCCACGGCAAGGGCGCCGACGTGGCGATCTGCGGCCGCGACGAGACCGCGCTGCGCGAAGCGGCCGAGGAGTTGGGCGTCCACCCGATCCAGGCCGACGTCGGTCGCGAGGACCACGCGAACATGATGGTCAGCGAAGCGATCGCGGAGCTCGGCGGCCTGGACGTCTTGATCAACAACGCCGCGATCGGCACCTTCGGTCTGCTCGTCGACAGCGACGGAGACGACTTCGAGAAGACGCTACGCGTCAACGTGCTCGGCGCCTACTTCGTCGCGCGCGCCGCGGCGAAGCACTTCATCAGCCAGTCGAGCGGTCACATCGTCAATGTCGCCTCGACGGCGGCGCGCAAGGGCTTCAAGGGCGGCGGCGCCTACGCGGCGAGCAAGTTTGCGCTCACGGCATTGACGGAGTGCTGGCGCGCGGAGCTGCGGGAGCACGATGTGCGCGTCATGCAGGTCAACCCGAGCGAGGTGCAGACCGGCTTCGGCGGGCGCGAACGGCCGGAGAACCCGACGAAGCTCCAGGCGATCGACGTCGCGCAGATGATCGTCGACATGCTCGCGATGCACGACCGCGGCTTCATCACGGAAGCGACGCTCTGGGCGACGAACCCGAAGTAGCGGCTACAGCTTGTCGCCGATCTGACGCAGGTCGACGCAAGGGTCGCCGGCGCCGAAGTGCTTCAACCACGTGTTCGGATTGACGTCCATCGGAACGATCTTGGACGTGTCGCCGGGGTGCGCGCGGCCCACATGGGCCGCCAGGGGGGTTGCGAAGACCTTGTTGGCGTTGTGGCTCTTGGCGGCGTTGGAGATCCGGCGCCTCGCGCCGGACAGCCGCCACGCCTTGCTGGTATCGATCGGCGTCGCGGTCGGCGTCGAGCCGCCGCCGCATCCCACGAGCGCGATCGCGCCCACGGTCGCGCCGGTCGCGGCCATGAACGTTCGTCTCGTCAGCGTGATCGGTGCCATGCAAGTCCTTCGAAAAATGGGGCAGAGGGAGTTGCCAGCCCTCCCCGCCGGCTTGGCTCACTCAGAGGCTCGTAGTCCTCCTGCCAGTCCGACTTCGTCATGCGGCTTCAATTCTGCTGGGGGGGGCATGTTTCTTCACCTAGGGCTCTCTGCCCGTGCTCGCTTCCTTGCTCATACGACCGGAACTCTCCCCCGGTTGGCAATGCTTTTCTCGTGGCCCCCGTAACCGATGTTCTCCCGCAGACTTTAAACAAGAGAGGTGCGTCAAGACGGCCGGCGCGGCGACGAGCCCATCGAATCCGATACATCCGTCGGTTCACGAGCGCACCGGTCGTTTCACTTCAAGAGCGGGTCGATCGTCTCTTTCAGTTTGTTCAAAGCAATGGACACGTCGTCGCGGCCGCCCCACGAGTGTCCCTTGAGCACGGCCTGCACGTCGCCGTCGGGTCCGAGCACGACGAGTCCGTGCATCCGGTCGCCCCAGTCGTAGAGCGCGTCGGACGCCTTGCCCTTCTCCGAGCTCATCGAAACGATCTCGCTCTCGATCTTGTCCTTGTACGCAGGATCTTCCTGCAGCGTGCCGACCGCACGCACGATGTTCTGGCAGAAAGGTCACTGCTTGCTGATCTCGTAGTACTCGACGCGGAGCTTGCCGCTCGGCGCCGGCGTCTCGGGCTCGGAGGTCTTGTCGGCCTCGCCGCACGCCGCGACGACGCACGCGATCAGGACCAGGGAGGAGAGGGTTCGCATGCGGGGAGGATACGCGTCGGCGGCGCGGGCGCCAGTCCGTCGGGCGAGCGATCGGAAGGAACGGGTCCTCCGTCATCCCGGTCCCTACGATGCCGCCCATGAAACGCCTCCTCAAGCTCGTCATCGGACTCGTCGTCCTCCTGATCGTCGGCCTCGTCGTCGTGGGCATCTACGCCGACGATCTGGCGAAAGCCGGCATCGAGAAGGCCGGATCGAAGGCGCTCGGAGTGGCGACCACCGCCGACGACGTCGACGTGGGCTTCTTCAGCGGCACGGTCTCGCTCGACGATCTCGCCGTTGCCAATCCCGAGGGCTATCCGGCGACGAACTTCTTCGAGCTGGGCAACGGCGCGGTCGAGGTTTCGCTCTCGTCGCTCATGGACGACGTGGTCGCGGTCCCGCAGCTGACGCTCACCGGCCCCCGCATCCGGCTCATCCAGGACCTGAAGCGATCGAACTACGGGACGATTCTCGAGAACCTCGCCGCATTTCAGGGCACGAGCAAGGACGACAGCGAGGGCAAGCGCTTCATCATCGAGAAGCTCGTGATCGAAGACACGGTCGTGTCGGTGTTGCCGGTCAAGCAGCTCAACCTCGGCGAGGTGAAGATCCCCATCGAGAAGATCGAGCTGAACGACGTCGGCACGGAGTCGGACAAAGGCGTATTGCTCTCCGAGCTCGCCGGCATTCTCATCGAGTCGATCCTGAAGCGCGCTTCGGCAACCGGCAAGCTGCCGGGGCTCGTGCAGGGCACGCTCGACGGACGGCTCACGTCGCTGACGGGCCTGAAGCAGGCGTGCGCCGACGCGTTGGACGGGCTCGCGCTGCCCGGCGGCGGCACGCCCGAGACGGATGCGCTCAAAGAGAAGGCGCTCGACAAGCTGAAGGGCATCGGCTTCGGCAAGTAGGCGGTCCGCCTACGGCACGCCCCACAGCTGCCAACCCGCCCAGAACGCGGGGTGCTTCCAACGCTGTTGGGCGCGCACGGCGGTCTGCGCGATGCGCAGCGCGGTCGCGGCGTCGGTTCCGGGCTGCCACGCGGCATAGAACCGACGCATGAGCTCCGCCGTCGCCTCGTCGTCGACGTCCCAGAGGCTCACGAGCACGCGCTTCGCACCCGACACCAGGAACGCGTGTACGAACCCGACGATCCCCTCCTGCTGAAAGGCCTTGCCGCGGGCGGTGGAGCACGCGGAAAGGGCTACGAGCTCCGATCGAACGGACGCCTCGAGGATCTCGGAAACGGTCCACAGGCCGTCGTAGCCTTTCGACGGCCGTAGCGAGAGCGCCGAGCGCAACGAGTGCACGGGATCGATCAGCCCGTGACAGGCCAGGTGCACGGACCGCCATGCGGCGTCGCGTTCCAGCGCGGCGCGCAACGCCTCTTCCGTCGCCCCGTCGCCGACCAGGACGCGGTGTCCGATGGCGTGCGCCTCGACCTCCGTTGCAGGCAACGCGGCGCCGAGCGCGGGCCGCGCGTCCCCCACCGCCAGCACGCCGCCGGCCTTCTCCGACCGCTGTGCCAGCATGCGCCCGACCGTGACCGACGGCAGGAGGACGACGTCGCGCTCCGGCAGCAACGCGGCGAACGGAACCCACGCAATGTCGCCGCCGGGGACGATGCGAACCTGCTTGGCATCCGCAGGGAGGCGAAGCGGCTCGATCAAGGTGGTACGCATCTTGGCGTGGGTCTCCTGCGGCGAGGACGTGACGTCCTCGAACGCGCTGCCGCGAATGAGCGCTTCGATCTGCTGCCGACTGCCCAGCGACACGAGTCGGGACGCTGCCCTCGTGAGGACCAAGGCATGGACGGCCTTCATGCCCCGCGCGTACACGACGATCGCCGTGCCCGCGTCGAGACGCGATACCGTCTCCGCCAGGCTGTCGACCTTCGGACTCAGGACCTGTCCGACGACCGCATCACGCGCGCGAATCAGCTCTTTGTGACGCTCGAGGTCCTCGCGCACACGATTCAGCTGCGCCAACGCCTTGCGAGCATCGCCCCCGGCGCCGGTCACCAACGCGGCGCGGTACGAACCGACGGCACGGATCTCCGCCTCTTCGAGCTCGACCTCGCGCTCGGCCAGCTCGGGAGAAAGCGATCGGTGCACGATCTCACCCGCGTCCATCCTCGTTCTCAGCGCGACGGCGCGCGCCGTCTCGGAGAGCTCGAACAGCATCGCCGGATCGGGGACGGCGGCGGCCGCCGCCACCGCGAGCGCGAACATGTCCGCCATCTCGGAGCGATGCTGCGCCCCGACGGCGTCCGGAAGGCCGCTCGATGCCCGAACGATCAGCTTGATCGCGAGACGCAGCGCGTCCAGCGCGCGACGGGGTTCGCCCTTGGCCAGCCACGCCGTCGCGAGTCGCGTCTCGAGCAGCGCGTCCAGCGGGCCCGCCAGCCCCGGGGTGAACAGCTTCTGCGCGCCCTCGCCGACCTCGATCGCTCGATCGAACGCTCCCAACGCCACGAGCACCATGCACTCGCTCGACAGAAGGTGGATGCGCGTCGCCGTAGACGTCTTGGCGGTGAGCAGTCCCTTGGCGACTTCGATCTCCGCCAGCGCCTCTTTCGCCCGACCCTGATCGATCAACGCCGACGCGAGGGTGAGGCGCCCCTGGATCCGCGCGTCCGCCGACGCAGTGTCGGCTTCGGCAATCGAGGCGCGGATTGCCCGCTCGGCGTCGACGGGCTTGCCCTCCTGGAGAAATGCCAGCGCCTCGAAATGCAGCAGCGCCGCGTCGTTGTATCCGAGCCCCCTCCCCGCCTCGCGTGCGCGACGCAGATGTTCCCGCGCCCGCGGCCAGTCGCGCAGGTGCAACCAGACCTTCCCGGCGTGGAGGTTCGCGCCCCGGATCTCGCCCTTGGAGCCGTGCGTCTCGAAGTACGAGAGTACGGTGTCCAGCTTCGCGAGCGCCGACGTGAAGCGCCCTTCCATGGCGTCGAGAGAGGCGAGATGCAGATCGTTCGCGGCGACCGCACTCGGCGTGTTCAGCGCATCGTCGAGCCCTCGCACCGCCATCAAGTGCTTGCGCGCGTCGCGCCGGTACCCCGCCGCGATCTCGAGCGAGATGAGGTGTCGCAGCGCATAGCGCTGTTCCTTCGGCCCCTGCGACAGCTCGAGAGACGACTTCGCGTGCGCGATGGCCAGGTCGTACCTGCTCGACTTCTGGAACCCGCGCGACGCGGCCCAGTGCATGTACCGCCGCGACCAACGGATCCCCGCCTCTTCGACGATCTTCAGCGAGGCGAGCGCCAGCTCGATGGCGGTCTCGTGAAGCCCCGCCTTGTTCGCGATCTCGATTCCCTTTTGATGGTGATGGAATGCGGCCCCGACCCAACCGATCTCGGTCGCCGCCTCCGCCGACCGCTCGTACGCCTCGATCAGCTCCTTCGGCGGCCGCTTCTGCGACGCGTAGATGGAGGCGCGTGTGTGCACGACGCGCGCCCCGGTCACGCCGTCCAGGTCGGCGTGCCCACCCAACCGCTCGAGCGCCTCCTCCCGCTCGCCACGCACGGCCAGGACGACCGTCTTGTTGAAGGCCCAGAACTGCTCGGCGGTGATCGGATGCTCGCGGCGCCAGGCGACGTACGCGGCGAGCTTCTTGTAGAGGCCCCGATCCGTCACCGCCTTGGCAGCGACCTCCGCCGCGTCGATCGCTCCGGTCGCGATCAGGTGCTCGACGACCAACCACAGGTCGCTCTTGGTGGACTTCGCCCGATATTCGATCGTGGCGCGGTCCCCCCGCTCGTGGGCCTCGCGGATGGCCGCGACGACGTCGTTGACGCGGTCGGCGTCGGCGGAGATCGGCTGCGGCGCCCAGAAAATGGCCGCTACGAGGAGAACCCGGGCAGGGCTTCTCGACCACATGGCCCGAGTGTAGCCGGTCGCCAATTTTGGGGGGGCAATTCCGGCAATCGGCTCCGACTACAGTGCAGGGCGACCAATCCGGCGCCCGCAGCAATCCGGCCCGGGGCCCCCCAATGGAAGCAGTCGCGCGCGTGAAACCGCCCGAGAACGCACCGCTCCGCCAGGCGTACGCGGCCGGCCGCCGCGAGCATCCCCGTGTAGAGCTGCCGTTCGAGGACTTCGTCGAGTTCGGACGCGACCGGCCGCCGCGGGCCGCGGCCGACTACTACCTCGCACGTGCATGCAACGCCGGTCTCGCGGGTTCGTGGGAGCGGCTGCAGGCCCGATTCCAGCGGCCGCTGCGAGCGTTCCTTCGCAAGCGCGGCGCGGCACGCGGCGAGGCCGATCAGCTGCTCGACGAGACGTGGGGCGCGCTGGCGGCGCCGCCGCCACGCGGCGGCGCGGCGACCCGCATCGGCACGTACGACGGCCGCGGCTCGCTGTATGCGTGGCTCGCGACCGTGGTCTGGCGCCGGCTCACGGATCGCTGGCGTGCGCGCGCGACCACGACCGATGCCGCCGTCGCGGAACACCACGCGGCCCCCGAACATCGGGATCCGGCGGTCCGCGTCGCGCAGTCCGAGACGGCGGAACGACTCGGGGCGGCCCTCGAGGACGCCTGGTCGGGCCTGACACGACGCGAGCTGCAGGCGGTCGTCTTGAAGTACTGCCACCGGCTGCCGCAGACCGAGATCGCAAGCGCGATGAACGTGAGCCCCCCACGGGTCACGCGACTGCTGCAGTCGGCGATGACGCGCTTGCGGGCGACGATCGAGTCGAAGTTCGAGACCCATCCCGACTGGAGCACGTCCGGCGGGGGTTGGTCGAGCTTGTTCGAAACCGTGGAACGCATGTTGGCCCGTACGGCGGCGGCAATGGACACGCCGGGCGCCGGGAGACACACACATGGATGAACGCGAGCTCCAGGAACGCGTGCAGCCTCTGGTACAGCTGCACAACCAGCCGCTCGATCCCAACGTGATCGCCGCGTACTTGGACGACGCGTTGCCCGCCGACGAACGTGCGGAGGTCGAGGCGCGGATCAAGGCCGATCCCGAGGCGATGTTGCTCGTTCGCGCGCTACGCGAGGAGCAGACGAACCGGCCCAGCTTGCCGTTCAGCCTTGCGGCCGTTGCCGCCGCGTTCCTGCTGGCGCTGGGCATCTGGTGGGTCTCGGACGACGGAGACGTCCGGGCGGACGACCTCGCGACGCGGTTGGCCGCGGCGACGGCGGCCCACGGCTTCGAGCCGCTCAGTGCGGAAGAGCTGACGGCCAACGGCGCGAAGCGCGGCGGCGCCGCGTGGGTCGCACCGATCGGCATCGTCACCGCGGCGCCGGAAGAGCTGCGGTGGCGCAGTCCTCTGGGCGCGTCCCGGGTCGAGGTGTCGATCGAGGGCGAAGGTCTGCGTTGGAGGCACGAAGCCTCGGGCGAGCGCGCCGTAGCGCCCCCGATGAAACCCGGTCGGTACGTCGTGCGGCTGCGCGGCATCGACACGCTCGCCGGCCAGGAGATCAAGCGCGTGTTCGAGGTCGCGGACGACGCGACGCGAGCGCAACACGCCGATGTGATCGCTTCGATCGCGGATCAGGCGCCGGACGGACTCGCGGCGCTCGTTACCGCCCACTATGCGGTGCGCGAACGCCTGTTCGCGACGGCGCGCACCTACGTCGACGAGATCGAATCGACCGACGAAGAGATGGTCGCAGCGCGAAACGCACTACGGAGCTACCTCGACGGCCTCGCGCGCTGATTCCTGAGAGACGCGGGTCAATTTCGAGCGGCGGGCACGACTCCCTCATGGCAGCGCGCCAAACGGCGTTCTACGGGAGTAACGACGATGGCCCATCGACTCAGCCCGCTCACCCTTCTCTTGTTACTTGCGCTCACGGCCTGCGGCGGTTCCTCTTCGCCGGCGATCATTCCGGTCACCATCGAGGTTGCGGCGCCCGCGGTCCCCGCCGGCGAGGGTTGGCTGCTGGACGGCGTCGCGCACCCGAACGCCGTGAACATGGTCATGGGTGACAGCTCGTCGGACCTGCCGATCATCGGCATGTTGACGTTCGATCTGACGGGCATCGGCGCGGTTCAGGACGCGCAGCTCACGATCCACCAGGGGGTGTCGACGAACGCGCCGTTCTCCCTGGGCCCGTTGCTCGTCGACCACATCGACGGCGGCGGCGCCCTCGATCCCGCGGACGAGGCCGGCGGGACGCTCACAGCGGCCGCGTTCGCGCTCGCCGACGAGGCCAGTTGGACGCTCGACGTCACGCCCTACCTACAGGCCGACGTCGCGGCCGGACGGGCGACCACGTCCTTCCGCTTCCGATTCGCGAACGAGACGAACGCCGACGGGATCGAAGACGAAGGCCGCATCACGGCGAGCACGAACGCGGACGTCGCTTCACGCCCGACGCTCATCATTCAGCACTTCGCACCGTAAGAGGACAACGCCATGCGACATCTCACGCTCATCTCCCTCATCGCGCTCTTCGTCGGCGGCTGCGGCGGCAATTCGTCGCCGATCGTCCCGCTCGGCCCCTTCGACGACCAGGCACCTTCGATCGCCGCGGGCGAGGGGTACATCAACGGTGCCTCCGTCGTGGACAGCATGGCCAACTCGGCGATGACGTTGGGCGACAACAGTCTGGCCAAACACTTCATCGGCGTCCTGGCGTTCGACATCACCGGCATCGGCACGGTGCAACACGCCGAGCTGACGCTCCAACAGGGCGTGCCGACCGGCGTGCCGTGGACGTTCGGGCCGCTGTTCGTCGATCACATCGTCGGGGACGGCGTGATCGAAGCGTCCCAGGCCACCTCGGCGGCCTTGACGGCGGAAGCCCACGCGCTGACCGACGAGCCGACGTGGACGCTCGACGTGACGGACCTCGTCGCGGCCGACGTCGCCGCGGGACGCACCGTGACCACGCTGCGGTTCCGCTTCGCGATCGAAACGAACGCCGACGGACAGAACGACTTCGCGCGCATCGCGACGAGCCAGTGGGCCAACGCGGACGGACGGCCGAACCTCATGGTCACGCACACGATCCCGTAGCGCGGGGTCGTCGCTACGAGGCTCGACGTGTCGTCGGGCTCTTGCCCCGCTTCGCGGGCCGCCGCGCGGACGCGGCCTTTTGGTCGGCCCTGCGCTCTTGCGCGACCTCGAGCACCTCACCGAGCGCGAGCATGGCTTGCATGTCGGTCTCGCCGAGCGACTCCGACTCGGTCGTCAGGTACATGATGAGCGCGCCGCGCGGCTGCGCGCCGACCATGAGCGGGAAGGCGAAGATGTCCATCCCCTCGAGCTCGCCGTCGAGGAAGTCCGTGATGTCGCCGTCGACGTCCAGGTCGAGCGCACTGACGATCTTGCCGCGCGTCATCGCCTCCTGGACGAGGCGGCCGTCGAGGTTGTGGAGGTTGGCGCGATCCTCGGGTGAGAGCGACGTGAGCTCCGGAGATGGGTCGGCCCAGCACGTGCCCCGCAGCCGCCCATAGCGATAGATCGCGCAGCCGGCGGCGCCGTAGCGGTTCGCCAGCCCGTTCACCAACCGCTGCAGAACGACGCGGGTCGGCAGGCGGCGTGCCTCGGCCGAAAGCCGAAACAAGAACCTAAAGACGCTTTCCTTGTTCATCGCTGTTCCCTGGACGGTTCCAGGGGCTCTATCGACGTTCACACATGTGAACGTGAGAGCTACCCCGCTCGAATCGGGCTCACCGGCGGGGCCGCCGCCGATCGGGCCTGCCGGCCGTTAGTTGACTTGACGCCAGGTGTTGCCGTCCTGACCGCGCCGCCCCACCGCGGTCCGGCCGACGATCGACCCGCCCTGAAGGAACGCCGCGTCGGGCTCCGGGCCATTACCGGCGCCGCGGTAGCGCGCGTCATTCGTTCCGAGGACGTCTCCGGCCTGGTTCATGAAGAAGACGAAGTCGTTGCCGGACTTGTCGTCGACGGGCCATGCGTAGCAGCACCAGGTCGACTCCGCTAGCTGCGCATCGATGCCCGAGGACGAGGAGAAGCCGTCTTGGGGCTCACCGATCCCCTCGCCGCCAGGGCCGGGAAGATAGAAGCGATAGTGATAGCCGCTGCGCGTCGCTTCGCCGAACTCGTTGAGCTTGCGGAACGCGCTCGAGAGAACGGGCGGCACCAGCTTCTTGCTCATGCGTCCGGGTACGTCGCCGCTCATCTCGCGAAAGCCGCCGTACTCGCCCGTTCCGTCGGCGTCGGTGTCGACGCGGGCGCTCGCCTGGAGCTGCGCCTGCGCCGAGGTCACGTTGCGAAGGGTCGCGATCGCCGCGGTCTGATGCGCGCGCTCACGCGACTTCTCTGCCGCGGGTCGCATCTTGTTCAGCCATTCCACGATCTCGCCGGCGTCGTCGAGGCGTTCGGCGAGCGCGGCCTGTTGTTTCTGCAGCTGATCGAGCGCCTGCTCCATGCGGGTCAGCCGCTCGAGGATGAGCGCCCCCATCGCGTCGAGGTCCTCGGCTTCATCCGGATTCGCGCCGAGCGTCGGCATCTCGTGCTCGAGCTGAGGCCTCGGCTGCGCCACGGGCTCGGGTTGCTCGGTGAGCGTCTGGCGTCCGACCACGACGCCGAAGGTCATGAGCAGGGCGGACATGGCGACGGCGATGAGGACGTTCTTGTTCACGGCGGCTCTCCGGCGGGACTCCCGCTCCCCCATCGGCAAGACGGGCTGCGAGAATGAAGCCGCGCCGATCAGCCGCGCAGCGCCTCCCACTCCTCGAGCGTCCGGGGCCAGTCGTCCTTGAGCAGGCGCGAGAGGCCGCGGTCGGCGAGCACCTTGCCCCTCGTCTGACAGCGTGCGCAGTAGTTCGTCTCGTTGCTCGCGTAGACGATGCGCTGAACGGGCGCGCCACAGTCCGGGCAAGGCTCCTTGTACTTGCCGTGCACCGCCATCTCGGGCCGAAATGCGGTGACCTTCTCCGGAAAGCCGTCGCCCACCTGCCTGCGCAGCCGCTCGGTCCACAGCTCGAGCGTCTCGCGCGTGGCGGCCCACAGCCTCTCGATCTCGTCATCGCCGAGCTTCGAGGTCCACGTGAGCGGCGAGAGCCGCGCGCGGTGCAGGATCTCGTCGCTGTATGCGTTGCCGATGCCGGAGAACGCGCGTGGGTCGGTCAGTGCGCGCTTGAGCGTGTGGTTGCCCCGGCAGAGTGCCTCGCGGAACTGATCGTGGGTGCAGATGAGCACGTCGACGCCGCCGGGATCGTGCGTCGCGAGCGCCTCCCGTCCTCGCAGCACGTGCAATGACGCGCGCCGCTTGCTGCCCATCTCGGTGAGCAGCAACGAGCCCGCGGGGAAGTCCAGCGCCGCGAGGCCGAACTTGCGCGGCACCTTCACGCCGGTCTCGCGCCACTTGAAGCGACCGGCGATCATCAGGTGGAACACGAGGAACAGCTCGTCCTCGAACACGAAGACGATGCGCTTGCCGATCGTCTCGATCGCCTCGACCCGCCTGCCCTCCGCCGCTTCGACGGGTGGGTCGTACGTACGCAGCAACGCGACGCTGCGCACACGAAGCGACACCAGCGTCTCGCCGACGAGACGTCGTTCGAGGCACTCGCGGTAGACGGTGACATCGGGCAGCTCGGGCACGAACGACAAGCATAGGGGGCGCCCGGCGAGGACGGGTAGAGTACGCCCATGCGTCGCGCCGCCTTGCTGCTCGCCCTGCCGATCCTCGCGTGGGGCCATGCCGGCGACGCGTGGGCCGAGCTCTCCGAGGACGAGTGGCAGAAGGTCACGAAGGGGCTCGATCGGCTCACGCGAACGCCCGGGGAGGCGAAGGAGAAGCGCGAGCGCATCGAGGCCCTCGCCCACGACGACAGCCCGCGGGCCGCGCAGTGGATCGTTGAGTGGGTGTGCGCGTCGCAAAGGCTGCGTGAGGGCAAGCTCGATCGCGACCTCGCCACCGCGACCAAGAAGCTGACCGAGTTCCGCACCAAGCTGGCGCGCAAGTACCGCAGCTCGAAGAAGAAGATCAGCGAGAAGGAGGAAGAACAGCTCACGAAACGTCTGAACGCGCATCGCGCTGCCAGGCAGCTCGTGGAGATCGAGGTCGACGTCGACCGGCACCTCGCGGCGGCCATGAGTCGCATCCGCGTGCAAACGGCGTGGGACTGGCTCTTCGCCGAGGGTTTCGCGGCGTTGCGCAAGGCCGAGTACGGCGGCGAGCTGTACCGGACCGCGCTCGAGCAGCCGGACCGCCTGCTCACGGCCAGGGGACGCCTGACCGTGATCGAGCTGATCCGCGGACCCACGCCGCCGGCGCCGCGCGTGCGCGCGATCGACTTCGCCGCCAAGGAGGAGATGCGCGAGGCGTTCGACGCGGTCTTGACGGCGCTCGAGTCGCGGTCGCTCCCGGTGCGGCGCGCGGCGGTTCGAACCCTGCGCGCGTTCGACGACCCGCGCTGCGTCGAGCCGCTGGTCGTCGCCATGCAACGTGCGTTCGGACTGCTGGCCGTGGAGATCGAGCGTGTGCTCTTCTGGTTCACCGGCCTGTCGCTCTCCGCGGACTCGGCGGCATGGAGCCGTTGGTGGACCGAGAACCGCGACACGTGGAAGGCCGGAAAGCGGCACGACGGGCGCCACGACGACACGCACACCCACGACACCGAGTTCTACGGCATCACGAGTCCGTCGAAGCGAATCGTGTTCGTCGTTGACCAGTCCGGCTCCATGCAGAAGCCGGTGAACGGTCTCGACGCGCTCACGGGCAAGCCCCGGCCAGGTGGGACGCGCATGGCGTCGGCGCTCGACGAGCTACGCCGTGCAATCGAGCGCCTCGCCTCCGACGTCCGGTTCAACCTCGTGTTCTACAGCGACGAGGTGATCACCTGGAAGCCGCCACGGGCACTGATGCCCGCCGACAAGGCCCACAAGGCAGCGGCGATCCAGTGGGTCGAAGACGAGATCGAGCCGGTCGGGACGACCGCGTTGTTCGACGCGCTCATGACCGCGCTCGAGTACACGGACGACTTCGAAGGCGACGAGGCGTACGAGAGTCCCGGCGTCAACACGATCTTCCTGCTCACCGACGGAACGCCCACGGACGAGGACGGGTCGGAGATCGGCCAGGGTCCGATCGACCGCGCCATGACCACGTTCCACGCGGCGAACTCGGTGCATCGCGTGGTGGTTCACACCGTCGGCGTCGGCCGCGGCCACAATCGCGCGCTGATGCAGCTGATCGCACGCACGACCGGCGGAGAATACGTGTCCGTCACGCCCCGGTAGATGGCAGACTTCGGACCGATGCGGTCACTCCTTCGCAGCAAGCGGCTGTGGATCTTCCTCTCGCTCGGCCTGATCGCGGGCGGGTGGGCCTACGTCTACAAGTACGTGTGGGTGCACTCACGGGTGTGCGACACCGTCTCGCCGTACGAAGCGGGCATCGTGTACGGACCACAGGTCGCGCTGCCGACGCCGACGAGCATCGTCATCGCCTACAAGACCAAGGTCGCCTGTCGCGGCGCCGTCGAGGTTTCGGGGCCGAACGACTGGACGCGTGTCTTCGAGGGCGATGCCGACGCGCATCGGCACGAGGTCGCCGTGGCCGGCCTCTCGCCCGCGACCGACTACACGTATCGGATTCGCGTCGGCGACGCGTTCTCGGACCGCACGCACCCGTTCCGCACGCCGGCGGACGGCGGCGACACGCTGCGCTTCGTTGTCATGGGTGATTCGGGATCGGGATGCGCGGCGCAGTACCGCGTCGCGTATCAGATGCAGCTGGCCGCGCCCGAGATCGTCGTGTCGGTCGGCGACGTCGCCTACAAGCACGGAACGGCCGACGAGGTGCGAACGCGATACTTCTACCCGTACGCGACGTTGGTGGACCGAATCCCGTTCTTCATCGCGATGGGCAATCACGACGTCGAACGCGACGGGGGGCGGCCTCTGCTCGACGCGCTCGTGCTGCCGACGAACGATCGCAACGGGTCGGAACGCTTCTACTCGATCGACCGCGGGCCGTGCCACTTTGCGTTCCTCGACAGCAACGTCTCGCTCGAGGACAGCGGGCAAGTCGAGTGGCTGACGGAGGACCTCGCGCGTTCGCAGGCGCGCTGGAAGTTCGTCGTGCTGCACAACCCGGTCTACTCGACGTCGGTGTGGGGCACGAACGAGACGCTCGTCGATCTGCTGTGTCCGGTCTTCGAGGCGAACGGTGTCGACATGGTGTTTTCCGGGCACGAGCACACGTACATGCGCTCCCGTCCGATCCTGGAAGGCGAGGTCGTCGACGAGGGCCATCGCGTGACGTACGTCATCACCGGCGGCGGCGGCGGTTCGCGCATCGATCCCGTCAGTGACGGGCCGATCGTCGCGTCGTGCAAGGCCGTCCACCATTTCGTCCTGATCGAGATCGACGGCGGCACGCTGACCTACCGAACGATCGACGCGGCGGGCGAAACGATCGACGAGACTTCGATCACGAAGTGAACCGCGGCCGGCGCCGTTCCTCGCGGGCGGCCGCCAGGTCCTACCGGGTCGCGACGAGATTCAGGCGCGCGCCGATCTCGAACGGACGGCCCGTCAGCGTCGCGTAGGGCGCGAACGAGGTGAATCCCACGCGGCGCAGCAGCGCGCACAGCTCGGCGCAGCTGTAGACGCGAATGTCGGTGACGCGCGTCTCCGGCGGGCGGCCCTCCTTCGTGAAGGTCCACTCGTCCCGCACGCGTCCCGTCACCAGATCCAGGGTCCGTTCCTCGCGAACGCGGATGTCGCCGATGGTCGACTCGTCGGACGCCTTGAAGCCGGGGTAGATCGTCTCGGCGGAGGGCACCTCGATCAGGAACCGGCCGCCCGGCTTGAGCGCCTCGTACACGGCGCGGGCGAACGCATCGTCGCCCTCGTCGTCGAAGTAGCCGAAGCTGCCCCAGTAGTTGATCGCTACGTCGAACGCAGACTCGAACGGAAGGTCCCGCATGTCGCGGCAGTGAAGCGCGAGGGCCAGGCCGCGCTCGTGGGCCTGCGCGCGCGCTACGTCGAGCGCTTCACGACTCAGATCGACCCCCGTCACGGAGGCGCCGCGCGCGACGAGCTCGAGAGCGATGATCCCGGTCCCGACGGGCACGTCGAGCACGGCGGTCCCCGCCTCGATGTCGAGAAGCGAGCACATGTTCGCCGCGATGTCCTTTGCGCTGTCGCCCGGGTAGCGCGCCCGCTGGATGTCGAACCAGACGCCTTGGAAGAAGTCCTCGAACCAGGTCATGCGCCGGATTCTACGGCTCCGCTCGAAGATCCGCGTCGGCAACGCCCATCGATCAGTCGTCTTCGCCCTCCAGCTCGACCTCGTCCCAGATCGGGTTGCCGCCGACGAGGTCGCCCTGCACCTTCACGAGCGTGCCGGCCTGGATGGCCGCGAAGAACGCGGCGCGGCCGATGACCTGGTCGTTGGCCCCCTCGAAGTCGTCGTTCTGGAACCCGGTCGTGTCGATCAGGATGCCGAGAATCGAAAACGTCGGATCGGACGGCGCCGGCGCCGCGTCCACGGGGCCTTGCAGCTCGACATCGGTGTCCGCGTTCTCTTCCTTGACACGCGCCGCCGCGACACTGCTCGCGCCGGTCTTGCGACCCCGAATCTCGACGTGCTCGCCCACCTGCACGTCTCCGAACGAGGCCGCATTTCCTTCGAACACCGTCGATGCGTCCACCGTGACGACGATGCCCGGAAAACCCTCGAGGGTGATGTCGTTGCCGACGATCGTCGCGATGTCCGACTCGATTCGGATCGCCTCTTCGAACTCGACCTCGTCGGCGATCAGGGTGCCGTTCATCAGCACGCCGTCGACGTCGATTCGGATGCCGACGACGAGATCCGCCGGCGTGCCGCCTTCGAAGACCGTCTGCGCCGTCGTCTGCACCCGCTGGGCGCCGATGAAGAACTCCGTCGGGGAGACGACCTGCGTCACGACGCCCTCGACCTCCGCGTCGTCTGCGTCGTCGTTCAGCTCGTCGTTGTCCTCGAGCTTCACCTCGGTCGCGACGAGCTCGTTCATCGGACTGAGCGCGGTGAGGCCCTCGACCTTCACCAGCTGCCCGTTGGCCGGAACGCCGCCCGGGAGATCCGTCGTGTCGGCGCCGCTGTAGTCGACGACCTGCGCTCCGACCGTGAACGTCTGCGCTCCGAGGCTGTGGTTCTCGACGAATCCGACGAGCTGGAGCTCCGAGAGAGCGTTCTCGCGTTCGACACGCGTGGCGAGGACGGTGCCGGGCCCCTTCACGAACCCGTAGATCTCCAGCAAATTGGTGACGACGATGCCCGCGAGCGAAGCGGGATTGATGCCCGGCCCGAACACGGTGTTCTCGTCGACGTGAACCGTCTGGCCCTGCACCGTCATCGTGCTGGCGTCGACGATCGCCTCGACCTCGCCCTTGACGACCTCCTCGACGGCGACCGTCGTCGCCGTGCCGGCGTTGCCGCTGATCGTTCCTTGGACGATCGCGATCATGCCGAGCTGCATGTCGCCCGCGTTCGCGCTTTGACCGCTCAGCGTGATCGCCGCGGCGCTCGCGTCGAAGTCCACGCCGTCGACGACGACGTCACCCTGTGTCTCGATCGGCCCGATTCGAAGACCGGTGCCGCCGATGCCGCCGCCGCCGAGCTGCGGTCCCGCGCCGCCGCCGCCGCACGCGGTGGCAACGAGCGCGAAGCAGATGATCAAGAACCGGTTCGAAAGGCGTACGTAAGTCATGACTGCGATTCCTCGTCGTCGAGATCGTTCTCGAAGTAGTAGATGCCGATGCCGGCGCCCCTGCGCCCGGTACCGGTCACGTTTGGGGTCGCATCGCGATCGTGCTTGGACATCCAGCGATCGAGCAGCTCGAGCAGCGCCTGGCTGTGCTTTGCCGTGAGCGCCTTGAGCTCGGGCAGCGCCTCCTCGGGCATGTTGTCGTAGTAGACCTTGCGCTGAAAGCGCGCCGCGGCGCCCTCGTTGTCGAGGTTGTGCGAGATCGTCTCGATCAACCCGGCGACGTCGGCGCCGAGGATCTCGAGCTTGTCGTCCTCGCTCTGGCGCGGAACGTAGGCGCGCGCGAGTAGGCGCACGTCGCCGTCGTCGACGCGCTCCACGGTGCCGACCCGCTCGAGCTCGTCGAGCATGGCGATGTGCGGCACGTCGCCCGCGAACGAACGCACGAGCGCCGCGAAGCTCGGCTCCGCCCCCTCGATCGGAAGCGCGCGCGGGCACCCGTCACCGTCCGTGTACGCCGGCTCCCGTATCCAGGCGGTGACCACCCGGGACGCCCGGTGATAGCGCGCCGCGGCTTCACCGCCGCTTCCGTCCGGAAGAGCGCGGATTCGCGCGACGTCCTTGCGCGTGAGGCCCGTGACCACGGAGAGCCGGGACGCGCTGATCTTCCGGCCGCCCACGCCGCCCCGCCGCTCCGCTTCCTCGACGTACGCGTGCTTGGCCCATTCCGCGAACGCGGCGTGCGGGACGCCGTGGTCGAGCAGGATGCCTGCCAGCGGGCGAAGAAGCCGGCGGACGGCATGCGGGAGCTGGCCGAGGTCGCTCATATATTTGGGAAAATAATCCCAAACATGGGCGCGTCAAGCGGAGATCGCTCGAAAGCAGCGAGAGAGGCGAAAGTCGGGTCTCTCGACCCTGCGGGAGGTTGCGCAGGATCAGTGCGTCGGCGGAATCAGCGGCTCGACACCGGCCAGCTTCATTGCGGCGGTGACGAGTCCCATCAGTCCTTCGCCGGCAATGAGCCCCGACGCCACGGCGAAACCGAGCGCCTCGGCCGCGGGACGATTCAGCTTGCGCCAGATGGCGTACCCGACGGCGCCGAACAGGAAGCACAGCGAGTAGAACGCCGGGATGATGAACGCGATGCCGAACGCGATCCCGACCGGGAGGACGGCGCGGGCCCGCTTGGACTTGCGCCGCAGCAACGGAACGGCGATGCCGACGATGAGGCCGCCGAGCACCCCCCACGCCGCGTTGGTCGGTAGCGCCTCGAAGCCCTTGGCCAGCACCTCGGCCAGCGCCTTCCACGCCATGGCAGCGGGGGCAGGCAGCTTGTCGGAGCCCAGTGTGTAGGCATCCGTCTGCAGCCGGTAGATCGGCACGCACAACAGGACGCCGGACGCGATGCCGGCAAGCTGCGCGATGAGCTGCTTGCGCGGCGATGCGCCGAGCAGATGGCCCGTCTTCAAGTCCTGCATCATGTCGGCCGCCTGCGACGCGCCGGCGCCGGTGACGCCGGCGGCCAGCAGGTTGGTGTCCATCTGTCCCGGCGCGAGCCCGCCGTACACGAGCTGGGTCACCTTGCCCATGCCGCCGATGGGGTTGATGTCGGTCTCGCCCGTGGATCGTGTCGCGATCGCCGCCAGCACGCTCGACATGACGATCGCGATCAACGTGAGGATCGGAGAGATGTCGAACACGAGCCAGACCGTGACGATCGTCAGGATCGAGGCGATCGTCAGCCCGCCGATCCACCACTTGTTGGGAATGGCCTGCGCGGGATCCTCAAGCGCGCCCTCGTCGTCGTCCCCGAGCTTCATCTTGAACGTGCCGACGATGCTCCGCCACGACAACGCGAGGTTCGTGAGCGCGTCGGCGACCATGATCGCGACGCCCGGCCAGAGGATCCAACCGCGCGCGCCGGTGGCGTAGCTCATCCGCGACGACGAAACCCACCCTTGGCTCTCGACGAACGGGACCAGCAGTGCCCAGGCGACGATCGCGCCGCCGACGAGCGAGAGCGAGACGCGCATGCCGACGAGGATGCCGGCGCCCCAAAGCAACGGGCTCACCATCAGCGAGAAGGTGAAGCTCGCGGGAACCGCGAAGATCATCGGCGCCCACTTCGCGAGCGGCGGGGACTCCATGTCCGGGATGAAGTACGCGCCGATCGTGTAGAGGCCCGCGATGACCGCCCAGATCAACAACGCCTTGGCCTTGCGAACCGTCTCGGCGCCCGAGCCGAACATGGCGACGATCGTGTTGGCCGTCGCGGTCCCGGTCGGGAAGCGTAGCTTCTCGGACAGGACCATCTGCCGGCGCAACGGCACGGCGTAGAACACGCCGAGCCAAGCCACCGACGCCACCCACAGCGTCAGCTCGATGTAGCTGAAGTCGTAACCCAGCATCGTGAGCGCCGGAATGCAGGCAATGAGGCCCGCCGTGGACGACATGGAGCCCGCGGCCGATCCCGACGTCTGGGCGATGTTGGTCTCGAGCGGCGTGAACGCACGTGACGGACGGAACGTGGCGAACGCGGCGTACGAGAGGATCGCGGCGATCAGCGACCCGCCGATGCCCCAGCCCGTTCGCAGACCGAAGTAGATGTTCATCGCCGAAACGAGCGCGCCGAGCACGCAGCCGACCACGACGGCACGAATGGTGAGCTGGAGCTCGTTCGGCGCCGGGCGGTAGATCGGATCGCCGTCCGCCGGGGCCTCGATCACCTCGCCGATGCCGCCCTCGTCCTCCCGGTGCTCGTCCGTCATGCGACCCCTCCCGTTGCGCACGTCGAAGCGGCGTAGCGTACGGATTCGGAGGATCAAGCGCTACTTGCGCTTCGCGAAACGCAGCCCGGACCACGTCTCGTCGATCGCACAGACTTTGTAGTCCACGAGGCCCGACGAGAGGCCCGTCCTGCGAACGACGTTGCCGTCGAGATCGCTTCGAACGCCCGACGCCTTTCTTGGGCCACGCGATCCAGAGTCCGCCGCCGCCCGCGATCTCTCCCATCCGTTTCACGCGCTTGCGCAGCTCGGACGCGGAAGACACGAACCAGATGACGAGGGTCGAGCGTGCCGCGCGCCGAGCGTCGCAGGGTGACGTCGTTGGGGGAGCGCGCCCAACGTCTCTTCGAAGCCGGGCGGGGCGCCGACGAGCCCCACGACGCATCCGGACTTGATTGCCGAGCTTCTTCGAAAGCGGCGTGCCCGAGTAGCCCGCCAGGTTCGACGACGGAACGACGGGGTTCTTCGGCGGATGCTCGATCGCCTTCGTGATGCTTCCGCGTACGCGCGACCACGTCGTGTACGCCGCGTCCGGCAGCAGATCACGGATGCGCCGCACCTTGGCCGGGTCGCCGTCGACGAACACGAGCGGAACGTGCCGCGTGGACTTGCTCGTACGCAGCGTCATCGCGATCTCTCGACCGTGCGACGGCAACCGCGTGAGGTCGATCACCACCGCCTGCGGCGGCCGCTCGCGGATCTTGCGAAACGACGCGCCGCCCCAGGACGCGTCATGCGACACGCTGTGTCCGGCCTTGCGAAGCGTCGCGATACGCGGTTTCGCCTCCGCTTCGTTCCAGTGAATCAGCCGTAGGCGTGCCAACCGTCAATCCTCCTCGGGTGCTTGCAGGACCCAAGCAACGACCTGATCGAGAGACATCACGTCGCGGAACACTTCCCCCATCAGGACCAACATCTGCAGATTCAGCTCACCGGCCATTCCCGCCTGCTTCATCTCCATCGCGCGCATCTGCGGCGAGTCGGGCCCGATTTCGTCGAGCTCTCTCTCCAGCACAGCAAGCGCGCGCTCGTGGCGCTCGCGCAGCGTGCGGAACTCCGCGCTGATCTTCGCCAGTCGCGCGATCTGCGCATCGTCGAACGCGACGCCGGCGAACAACGACGCCGGCTCCTCGCGGCGTTCCTCCGGAGCGATCTGCGGCGGCACCGCGAGCAGACGCGAGAACGCGTCGCCCAGAATGGCGCGCAGGCGCTTCAGGGCGTCCCGGTGCGCCCGCGCGATCCGCACGTTCGCCTGATGCAGCTCGATCTCCTTGGCTTCCCGGGACGCGTCCGGCACATCTCCCTCGAGCTCGCGCTCGAGCCTGGGGATGAGCGCTTCGTCGGGCCCGACGTCGGCTTCGAAGCTCGCCTTCGCCGCGCGCACCCGCGCGGCCTGCCCCAAGGTGAGCCCCGGGATTTGCCCGGCGTGGGCGAAGAGGTCGTCCCAGTTGCGGTACCGCATCGGCAGTCGAACGCGCAGGGCGCGTTTCTGTTCGGCGTCGAGCAGATAGTCGACCAGCCGCCACATACGGTGCTCGATCTCCCAGCGTCGATGCTCGTTCGCGTTCCGCACCAACTCGATGACGCGGTCCTCGTCGATCGTGCCCGCATCCGCGATGCGCGGCGGGCGGCTCAGCACGACGTGTGCGGCGTCGACCGCATGCACCACGCGCTCGAACAGCCTGCGTTGGGCTTCCGTCAGACGCAGCCCCAGGATCTGTGCGTGCGCGAATCGTTCGACGCGCGCGACGACGCGCGGGGCGACGCAGATCCGGCGGAACGCGTCCGCCGCGACGCCGTGCTTCGCGAGCAGCGCGACCATGCCCGCGTAGCGCTCACGCCAGGCCGCCTCCGCGTTCTTCAGCTCCGCCCGTAGCCACGCCGACGCCCCGTCTTCCGCAAGTCGCTCGCGCAGCCCCTGACGTTCGTAATAGGCCGCTTCCACACGTCCGAAGAGCTCGAGATTCTCGCTGTGCAACAGCTGCCACTCGTGCTCCGACATCGGGAGGAGCTCGACGTCGTCGAACTGGAACCCTTCCGCACCGTCATCGGCCGTCGCGGGACGGCACGCCAACCAACAGACACAGACGACGAAGAGAAGTAGACGCACGGGCGGCCCCCGCCCCCACTGTACCGAAGCGGCATCGGCAGTGGATGGGTCCAAGCGTGGACGCCCCGGCCCGGGTTGCTAGCTTCGGCCGCAGAAAGCGAGAGGACCATGCTCAAGGACGAGATGAAGGCCCGGATGCTCGCCGCCATGAAGGCGGGCGAGAAGCTCGAGAAGGACATTTTGCGCGTCGCGCTGGGCGAGGTGCAGGCGGCGGAGTCGCGCGACAACAAGGACCTGAGTGACGGCGACGTCGCCAAGATCCTGCGCAAGCTGGTCAAGTCGAACGAGGAGTCGCTCGACGTCATCCAGGACGAGGAGCGGAAAGAGCGCTTGCGGCAGGAGACGGCGATCCTGAAGTCGCTGTTGCCGCAGACGTTGTCCGGCGACGCGCTCGTCGCAGCGCTCGATCCGGTTGCGGACGCGATCAGGGCGGCCAGCAACGACGGTCAGGCCACGGGCGTGGCGATGAAACACCTCAAGAGCGCGGGCGCCGCCGTGGAGGGCAAGGACGTCGCCGCCGCGGTCAAGGCCATGCGCGCCTAGGCTTCACAGCCCCCCGACATCCACGTTCCGAGGCGAGGGGACGTCGCCTTGCCGGGGGAGGGTGTGTGCAGCGCAAGTGCAATCGTGGAAGCTGAACCGTTCACGAACCGGAGCATGGCTTTGTCTTCATATCCGGCAACCATGTCGAATCGGCGCGGACGCGAACACGTGTTCGCTGTTGCAAGTTGCGACGCAGTCGTTGCAGAACGAAACGACGATTGGCTATACGTCGCCGTCGAACGGCGCGTGACGATCCTTCTTGCGCTTTGCGCGTTCGGCCTCCATCGCCTCTTCGGCTTCGACGTACGTGATCCAGCGCGGATCCGGCGATGCGGGGTCGATCGACACGTCGAGCGGCTGCTCGAACGTCTTCTCGCCGACCGTCAACACGAGCTTGAAGCTGCCCGGTCGCACGCGTCCACCGCGGCGAAGCTTGCCGTCGCGGCCCTTGACCATGCGTCGTAGATCCCAGACGACCCGATTCAGACCCGCCTCGCCTTCCGTGGCGACCTCCTGTACGCGCTTGCCGTCCAGGGTCCGCACCTCGAGGGAACACGCGCCCTTCGTCTTCAGCGAGAAATAGACCTCCGCGCCCGACGTGGGGTTCTGACCGACGAACGAGCGTCCGCGTCCCTTCCCGGGCTGCGGCCGCCAGAGGACGGCGGTGTTGGGCCGGTACAGGTGCGCCTCCGCCTCCAGCGTCTCCTTCTTCAGCTGCCGCAGCAACGTCACGTCGAGCACCCAGAGGCTGCGGCCGTGCGTCCCGGCGACGATCTCGCCCGACGTGGGGTGCAACGCGAATGCGTGCACCGCGACGGTCGGCAAGTTCGTGTTCAGACTCGTCCAGTGCGCGCCGCGATCGATGCTCGCCCACGCGCCGAACTCCGTACCGAGGTACAGCAGGTTCGGATTCTTCAGGTCCTCGCGCAGCACGCGCGTCGTTCCGGCATCGTCCGGGAGGTTGCCCTTCAGGTTCTTCCAGCTCTTGCCGTAGTCCTCGGTCACGTAGACGTGCGAACGATCGTCGTCGGAGCGATGGCCGTCGAACACGACGTACGCGCGCCCCGCCTTGTGACGCGACGCCTCGATCCAGCTGACCCAGCGGCGGTCGGGCATCAGCTCGGCAATTCCGGGGCCCGACGGGGCGGGCTTCGCGCCCGGCTTCTCACCCTCCTCGGCGGCATCGCCTGCCGTTGCGGCATCGCGCGGCCGCGCCGCGGCGGCCGCGTTCATCTGTTCGACGAACGCCCTGACCTCCGCCTCGGTGAGAACTGCGTCCTTGTTCGCGTCCAGCCGCTCGAACATCGCCTTGGCGCGCGCCGGCACCTCGCCGGCCTCGACCTTGCCGTCCTCGTTCGTGTCCCAGCGCTTGTAGCGCGACAACATGCGCTCCATGCGCCGCTCGGCCGGGCTCGGAGGCGCGGGCGCGACGTCGCCTTCCTCTTCGCTCTCCTCTTCCTCTTCGGCTTCGTCGGCCTCCTCCGCCTCATCGCCCTTCTCGGCTTCTTCGGCCTCGTTCGCCTCGGTGGCCGGCTTCGGCGGCGCTTCGTCGTCGCCGGGCTCGCCGTTGCCGTCGGCGTCCTTGCTCGCGATGTTGCCCCTGTCCTTCGCCGCGGGCGTCAGCTTGTCGGACGCCTCGGCGCGGGGCTGATAGAGATCGATCCATTCGTGACCGCCGTCACGCGTCATCCACAACGCCCCGTCGTCCGTACCGACATAGAGCACGTTCGCGTCGAAGGGCGACTCGGCGAGCGCGGTCGCGGACCCACGCTCGGTGTGCGTGATGTCCGGCGAGATGGCGGCGAGCTTGTTGCCCTTCTTCAGCGAGCGAAAGACCCGGTTGCCCGCCACGTAGTAGATCTGGCTGTTGTGGTTCGAGAGCAGGAACGGGGTGTACCAGTTGAAGCGGTATCGTTGCTGCCCACGCGCCGGGCGCGGTCGCATGCCGGCGCGTTCGCCGGTTCCCAGGTGGCGCCGGCCCACCGCGCCGTTCTGCGACTCGAAGTAGATCTGTTCCGGGTCTTCGGGATCGACGAGACAGCGGAAGCCGTCGCCGCCACCGATGCGCATCCAGTCGGCGTTCGACGGTCCGGACGCGTACGCGACGCGCGACGGCCCGCCCCAGCTGCCGTTGTCCTGCAGCCCGCCGTAGACGCGGTAGTCGCGGCGCGGCCCGATGCCGACGTGATAGAACTGCCCGATCGCAACGTGGTTGTGGTGGTCCCAGTTGGCGCCGTGGTCGTACGTGACGTAGATCCCGCCGTCGTTGCCGAGAATCACGTGGCGGCTGTCCTTGGGATCGATCCACATGGCGTGGTGATCGACGTGTACGCCGCGGCCGTGCCCGTCGGGTGTGAACGTCTTGCCGCCGTCCAGCGACTTCCAAAGACGAATTCCGAGCACGAACAGCTTCTGATCGTCGGACGGGTCGACACGAATCTCGCTGAAATACATCGGACGCGGGTTCACCGAGTTGATCCGCTGCCAGCTGACACCGCCGTCCGTCGACTTGTAGACGCCGCCGAACTCGTGTCCCTGCTTGCCCTGTTCGTCCTGCTTGTTCGCGACCTGGCCGCCGAGAAACGCGCCGAACGGGCCGCGCGGCCCGCGCAGCTGCGCCGGGTTCCGGGCTCCGGGCGCCGGCGCCTTCGGCTTCGGCCGCGTTCCGAACGTCAGCTCGATTTCGACGCTCTTGCGTTCGCGGGAGACCTCGAGCTTCACCGTGTCGCCGGCGACGTGCTGGCGTGCCATCCGTACGAACTCGGCATACGAGTGCACGGTCTGGTCACCCAGCTTGAGGACGATGTCGCCCTTCAACAGGCCCGCCTTCGTGGCCGGCGTCTTGTCGCTCACCTGCGTGAGCCGCGCGCCGACGTCGGCGTCTTCGCCGCGGATCCCCATGTACGGCGCGTTCTCGGGCTCCTTCCCGATCTTCTCGGACTCGAGCACCATGAACACGACGTCGGGGTCCTTGCGGTAGTAGTCGAGTCCGATGCGGCCGAGCGTGCAGGTCGGCAACCCCTTCGTGATCTTGGTGAACGTCGCGCCGGCGTCGGTCGTCCGGTACAGGCCGCTGCCGGCCCCCCACTTCTTCGCCGGATCGTTGGTGTCGAACCCGTCGCGCTGCCGCTCGTACGTCGCGACGAGCAAGGTGTCGGGATCGGTCGGGCTCATCTGGACGTCGATGACGCCGGTCTTGTCGTCGACGTAGTGGATCTTCTTCCAGGTCTTGCCGCCGTCGGTCGTCTTGAAGAGCCCGCGCTCCTCGTTCGATCCCCACAGCCTGCCGAGCGCGCCGACGTACACGATGTCGGGGTTCGTCGGGTGAATGCGGACCGAGCTGATCTGGAACGAGTCGCGAAGCCCCATGTGCCTCCACGTCTTGCCGCCGTCGACGGACTTGTAGACGCCGTCGCCCCACGAGACGGAGTTACGCGGATTCGCCTCGCCGGTCCCGACCCACACGATGTTCTTGTCGGACTGCGCGACGGCGACGTCGCCGATGGACACGACGCGTTCGCGGTCGAACTGGTGCTCGAAGGTCGTGCCGTTGTTCTCGGTCTTCAGGAGACCGCCCGACGCGGTCGCCGCCCACCACACGCACGGATCGGCCTCGTAGACGGCGACCGACGTGATCCGGCCGCCCATGTTGGCCGGGCCGATCGAGCGCCACTTGACGGGGTCGAGCCACTTCGTCGTCAGCGGGCCGACAGCGGCCTTCGCGGGCGCGGGCCTCGCCGGCGCTTCCCGGGGCGCCTTCGCCTTTTCGGGTGCCGGCACATCGGCCTTGGGGGCATCGGGCTTCGGCGCATCGGGCTTCGGTTCGTCTTCGGCGGCGATCGGCCCGGCGAATGCGGTGAGGAAAGCGAGGGCGAGGACGGTCGTGAGGTGACGCATGGTGCGCGCTCCGATCAAAGGGGACGAATCCTCATTGCACCATCGCGCGTCACCGGCCGTCAACCGGAGCCGGGACGTTCGGGGCTCCAGCCCATGTAGTGATGCGTGCCGATGTCGTCGATCTCGCGAAACCCCAGCCGCTCGTACAGCCGCAGCGCCGGGCTGTTCTTCATGACGTGAATGCGAACAGAGCTACGGGCCTTCGATCGCTAGAACAACGGCTTGTCGCCGTCGGCGAACGGATCGGCCGGAAGATCCAGCTGCTTCAGCATGGCCATGTAGAGATTGGCCATCGGTGTTTCCTTGGGGAACTTGTCGTGGCGTCCCGTCCGCCACTTCCCGTTGCCCTTTCCGGCGACGAGCACCGGCAGGTCCTCGTGGTTGTGCCTGTTGCCGTCGCTCAACCCGGATCCGTACAGCACGAGGGAACGATCGAGCAGGCTCTTGCCGCCGTCGTCGATGGACGCCATGCGATCGAGGAACGCCGCGAACTGCTCCATGTGCCAGCGGTTGATCTTGCGAATGCCCTCGAGCTTCTCGGTCTCGTTGCCGTGGTGCGAGATGTTGTGATGGCCTTCGGGCACGCCGATGTAGCGATACGAGCGATTGCTTCCGCCGTTGCCCAGCATGAGCGTGATCGTGCGCGTCATGTCGGACTGCAGGGCGAGCGCGATGATGTCGTACATCAAGCGCGGCTTGTGCTCGTACCCACCGCTGTCCATCAGGCCTTCGGGCACCTCGATGTCGGCCTCTTCGTTCGTCTGCTTGCCGAGCCGCTCTTCGAGCTCGCGCACGGCCGTCAGGTACTCGTCGAGCTTGGCGCGGTCCTTCTTGCCGAGCTTTCCCGCGAGCTTCTTGGCGTCTTCCAGCGCCGCGTCGAGGACGCTGCGTTGCTCGGCGCGCCGCTTCGCCCGCTCCTTCTCGCTCTCCATGGAGTTCGGGTCGCCGAAGAGGCGCGCGAACACCAGCCGCGGCTTGGTCTCCTTGGCCATCGGCAAGCTCGGTGTGCGCCACGAGATGTTGTTGCTGTAGGCGCAGCTGTAGCCGGAGTCGCAGACGCCGCCCGAGCGCCCGCCTTCGATCCCGAGCTCGAGCGACGGGAACGTGGTCGCCTTGCCCACCTGCGAAGCGATGCGCTGGTCGATGGAGACACCCGCCTCGATGTCCGCGCCGCCCGTCTTCACGGGATGCGCGCACGTCAGGAAGGACGCCGCGGAGCGCGCGTGGTCGCCGGGGCCGTCGCCATGGGCCCGGCCGCCGTCGATGGTCATGCCCGTCAGCACCAGCACGCTCTTCTTGTGCGGCTTCAGCGGCTCGAGCAGGTAGGGCAGCGTGTAGCCGGTCCCTTCGTTGGGCGGGGTCCAGTCGTCCATCTTCTTGCCGTTCGGCGCGAAGACGAACACGGCCCGCGTCGGGCGTCGTTCGTCCTTGGGACCGGCGAACGCCGGCACCATCGCGTCCAGCCACGGCAGGGCGACGGCGGCGCCCACGCCGCCGAGAAACGCTCGGCGTGAGAGGTGCTTGCGCTGGACGAAGTTCGCCAAGGGCCCTACTCCCGCACCTTGCGCAGGCGGAACGCGGGGAGCTCCACGATGCGCAGGATGATCTGCCTCATCGTAACCCGTTCGTGCGGCAGCGACGCGGCCAAGGCGTAGATCGCCAGCTCGTCCGCGGGCGTCGGGTTGCGGCCGACCGCGAACGTGAAGAGCTTCTTCGTGAGGCACCGCAAGAACGCGCGGTCCTTGCGCAGCACCGCCTTGAGATCCGCCGCGCCGTTCAGCTCGCGCCCCCCCGGCAGCACGCCGGAGGCGTCGATCAGCTTGCCGCCGTCGATGTGTCGCCACTTGCCGACCGCGTCGTAGTTCTCGAGCGCGAATCCGAGAGCGTCCATCCGGTCGTGGCAAACCGCGCACTCCGGCTTGGCCCGGTGCCGCTCGAGCTGCTCGCGCAACGAGCGTGCGCTCTGCGTGACCTGCTCTTCGTCGAGGGAGTCGGCGCCCGGCGGCGGCGGCGGCGTTCCCGCGTCCAGCAGATTCTCGAGCACCCACTTGCCGCGCTTGACCGGAGACGTGCGCGTCGGGTTCGACGTGACCGTCAGAACGCCGGCGTGCGACAGCACGCCGCCCCGGCGCTTGCCCTCGAGCTCCACGCGCCGGAACGCGGGGCCCTGGATCTTGTCGTAGCCGTAGTGCGCCGCCAACGGTCCGTTCATGAACGTGAAGTCCGCGTCCACGATCTCGCGGACATCGCGCTCCTCGCGCACGATCGCGTCGATGAACAGCTCGCTCTCGCGCCGCATCGCGCGGCGCAGCGCCTCGTCGAAGCCGGGGAAGCGCTCCGGATCGGGCTGCGCGTCGTCGAGATTGTGAAGCTCCAGCCACTGCACCGCGAAGTTCGTCGCGAGCGACGACGCCTTCGGGTCCGCCAACATCCGCTCGACCTGCGCCGCCAGCACCGGGGGCTCGCGCAGCTTGCGCCGCTTGGCGAGCGCGAAGAGCTCGTCGTCCGGCATGCTGCTCCACAGGAAGTAGGAGAGCCGCGTCGCCAGCGCGTAGTCGCGCAGGGGGCGCGTGGTGCCCTTCTTGCCCGTCGCGGCCCCGGGTTCGAGCCGAAAGAGGAAGTGAGGCGAGACGAGCGCGGCACGCAGCGCCAGCTGAATGCCCGCTTCGAAGCTGCTCCCGTCCTCGATCGCGCCTTCCACCAGCCTGGTCAGGCGCTTGACCTCGGCGCCGGTGACGGGGCGTCGCCAGGCGCGGCTGCACAGATCCTCGAGAATCGGCTTCGCGCGACGCGCCGGCGTGCCCTTGCCCGGGTCGTTCGCGAAGAGCCGTCGATGCGACGCGGGAACGGGGAGCTCGTCGACCGGTCCCTCGAGCTCGACCCAGTCGAAGTGCATGTTGCGGTCGCGCTGCGCCGGATCGGGATCGTCGGGCCGGTAGTAGTCGTTGACGAACGCCACGCCGATCGTGTGGCGGCCCTGGGTCAGGCGTAGCTCGACGGCGGGCGTCGCCGGCTTCTCGTACGTCTCGGGCACGTCGAGCGTACGGACCGTCTTCCCGTCGACGACGAAGTCCATACGCGCCGGCTCGGGCCCGGCCTGCTCGCCGTAGACGAACGCGCGCAGGACGTAGTCGCCGTCGCGCGGCACGGTGACCAGCTGGGAGAGCTCGCCGTTCGACCACAGGTTGAAGACGTCCCCCTGCGCGCGCCCCGCGCCTTCGTTCGACACCTCCATCGTCTCCGCTTGGAAGCGCCGGACGGGCGGCGTCTCGGGTTCGAGGTGGACGGCTTCGAGCGCGATCTGCTCGGCGGCCGCCGCGTATTTCTCGAGCAGGAGCGGCGAGAGCGACAGCACGTCGCCGATGTTGTCGAAGCCGTACCCGAGGTCGTCCGCGGGAAAGGAGTCGGAGGGCTCGAAGTCCACGGACAAGAGGTCGCGGACCGTGTTCGCATACTCGACGCGGCTGAGGCGGCGCACGGTGACGCGGCCCGGATCGGGGGGCAGCGCCTCGGCGCCGGCGAGGATCAGTCGATCCAGACCGGCGAGAACGGAACGCCGCTCTTCGGCGTCGGGTTGCGGGAACTCGGCGGGGGGCATCAGCCGCGCATCGATGCGTTCGCGGACCTTGCGCAGGGTCGAGAGCGTGTCGAGGTCGCGCGCGGTGGGATCGAACCCCTCGAGGTACAGCTCGGCTTCGGCCCCCTCGCTGCCGTGGCAATCGATGCACCATTTCGCGAGGAACTGCTGGGTCGCCGTGGGCGAGGCGTCAGCCGGCGTCGGCGCAGGCTCGACGCACATCCATCCCACGGTCAGGACGGCGGCAAAGACCAGGAGGGACGAACGGGGCATGCGCGCAGCGAGGATAGCGCACGCCTGCCCGTGCGACGACCGAGCGGCGGCGAAGCCTCTACTTCGTGGGATCGGTCACCCGCCCCATGAACAGGACGGTGTTCGTCCGGTTGTGGCGGATCAGGAACAGGAACGGGTGGTCGGCGACGAAATCGACGGGCTCGGCCGGTCGCATCGCGGATCCCGCCCGCATGGCGACCACGGTCGCGGCCGCGGCTTCCGTGCCGGCCTCGTCGACCGCCACGAACGCCTTGTGGAGGACCAGCCCGATGAAGAGCGGCTCGCCGGGCACATTGGCCATGCCCGTGAAGTCCGCCGTCTTCGGCGAGAACGCGCGCTGCATGCCCATGTCGGACAGCGTCTTCGTGAGGTTGATGGGCGTCGTGTACTCGAACTTCGGGAACTTGACCCGCACACGTTGCCCCTTCAGCTTGCCGAGCCAGGTCGTCAACGTCTCGTGGGTCAGCTTCTTCTCGAGCTGCTTCAGCCCGTCGCGCTTCTTCGGCAGGAGCACGACCATGGACGTGTCGTTGCCGCGGTAGCCCATGGAGAGCACCTGCACGTCGTCGTCCTCGGCGTACTGGAAGTTCTTCAGCTGATGCATCAAGCGCGCCTTGACGGTCTTGCCGTCCTCGGTCGTAAACGGCTCTTCCTTCGTGTTGCGGTCGTAGAACTCATGGGCCCAGGCCGCTTTGAAGTAGATGGCGTTCGCCAGAACCATGCGCGTGTCCGGCGTGAGCGCGCCCGGCGGAATGATGTCCTTGATCTTGTCGCGCGTTCGATCCTCGACCCATCCGTTGATGCGCGCGCGCGCCTTCTCCCCGTTGCGGAAGTCGGCCCGCGCAAGCGGAGCCCCGAATTGCGTCTCGAGCGTCGTGAGGAAGGGCTGCTGGAACGGGTAGCCGTGCTGGCCCCAGATCGCGTTCGCGATGTTGAGCTCGTACGCGGGGACCTTCTTGCGCTTGCCCGACGAGTAGTCGCTCACCAGCTTGGGCCGAAGCGCCTGCGCCAGCGCGTTGTGGCCGGCCGCGGCGGCGCGCTCGAGATGGAGAACGCGTCCCATGTCGGCCGCCGTTTCGCCGCGCGCGCCCTCCATGGTCATGGCCAGGGCGACGGACACGGAGTACGGCGAGAAGAAGAGGTTGCCGGGCGCCTTGCAGAGCTCGCCGTACAGGTCCGTCGCGAACGCGGTGTTCGCCGCGGCGGCGGCGCCGGGAAGCTCGGCATCGGCGCGAACGTCGGGCGGCGCGCCGACGAAGATCAGGGCGGCGACGGCGAAGGTGACGGCGAGTGTGCGCATGGGACAGTCCTCTCTCCGGGTTCAGCACGATTGGACACAGTCCTCCGAGCCGAGTTCCCCCTACTTCGAACGGGCGCGGCCACGGTCCGGTGATCGCCAGCGTCAGCCCCGGAAACTGGATGTTGACGAAGGGCGTCGAGCCGTCGGGCGAGTCACGCTCCGAGATCTCGTCGGCTGTCTGCATGGTCTCTTCACACGAGAGCCACGATCCCCAAGGCGTCGGACCGCCGGCGCAGTTGCGCCGCGTCCCCGCGAGGCTGAGAAACGACCGCCGCGCCTCGCGCTTCTTCGTGTCGTAGACGACCGGGGTCGTGCCGCCGAGATCGGGTCGAAACCCGCGCCCCGCGTCGTGGAGCCGGCGCTGATCGACGCTTCCAAGCCCGGCGCCGTCCGCACCGAACGCGCTCCAAGTCGTCTGGTGCAGCTCGAGCTCGTGGTTGCGCGCCAGGATCGTCGCGCCGTCGGGACCGGGAAACGCGGCCATGCCGTCCATGGCGCCCGGGGTGCGCAGCCCGTCGGACATCGGGCACCCGACCTCGCCGATCACGTCGTAGCGGAAACCGCGCGGAAGATCGAGGATCCCGGCCGGGGCCTCGACCAGCTCGCCGATCGGGGACTCGCGCGCCCAACCGGTCCCGCACCAACGCGCCAATCCTCCGAATGCGAGCGCGGTGACGGCGGTGCTGCGCAGGAAGTGACGACGGCGAGACACTGCGGAATTCCGCGCACGAACGGGGATCCCCCTGTTTATAAGGCCGGGCAAAGGGCTTTCCGACCGGGGGTATCAGCGCTGTCCGTTCAACCGAAGTTGCTTGACCGGATCCCCACCCCGGTACGGGTGCTGATGACGTTCGGCGCTCTGTACCTCTTCCTCGTGGGCATCGGTTCCATGGGCGCGGCCTTCAAGTCGATGGGGTCGGACTACACGAAGGAGCTCTTGGGCTCGGAAGCCGGCCCGTTCGTCTCGCTCTTCATCGGCATCTTCGCCACCACCTTGGTGCAGAGCTCGTCGACGACAACGTCGGTCGTCGTGGGCATGGTCGCCAACGGAATCATCAGCTTCCACTCCGCCGTCTACATGGTGATGGGCGCCAACGTCGGCACGACGGTGACCAACACGGTCGTCTCCCTCGGTCACATCCGGCATACGGCGGAATTCCGGCGTGCCTTCACGGCGGCCACGGTGCACGACTTCTTCAACATGATCGTCTTGCTGGTGCTGTTCCCGCTCGAGGTCTTCACGGGCGTTCTGGACTGGATCGCACAGCATGCGACCAGCGTCTTCGAGAACGTGGGCGGCACCAAGCTCGCCAACCCGATCAAGACGATCACGAAGCCGACGATCAACGCGATCCAGGACGCCATCGAAGCGATCGGCGCGGGGGGCGGCGTTCATCTAGGCGTCGCGATCCTGCTGACCTTCGCGATGCTGATCTGCCTCGTCAAGATTCTCAAGAGCATCATGTTCACGAAGCTCGAGAACTTGTTCGATCAGGTTCTGTTCAAGTCGCCGCTTCGTGCGCTGTGCTTCGGCTTCCTGTTCACCGTCCTCGTCCAGAGCAGCTCGATCACGACATCGATCGCGGTGCCGCTGGTCGGCGCCGGCATCCTCAACATCTATCAGGTCGTCCCCTTCACCATGGGGGCCAACATCGGCACGACCATTACCGCGATGATCGCGTCACTCGCCGCGCTGGCGTCCGCCGACGCTGCCGGCCGCACCAAGGCGATGCTCGGAGTGACGCTTGCGTTCCACCACGTGTTCTTCAACGTGCTGGGCGTCGTTCTCGTCTGGAAGATCCGGTTCGTTCCCATCTGGCTGGCGGAGAACTTCGCGCGGCTGGCGCAATGGAACCGGCTCATCCCGCTCGTATACATTGTGGTCACCTTCTATCTGCTTCCGTTCCTCATCATCTTCTTCTTCAAGTAGGCGTCCCATGATCGGTGAAATCCTCAAGCTGCTGTCGAAAGACAATCTCCAAGTCCAGGCAATGACCGAGTGCTTCGAGATGGTCGACATGTGCCACGAGATGGTGACGGCGTCCGTCGACTCCTTGCGTCGCAGAGACGACGCGTCGATGGACATCGACATCCTCGCGATGGACAAGAAGCTGAACGCGTTCGAGCGCGACGTGCGGCGCAAGGTCATGACGCATCTCGCGCTCGGGCACACCGGCGACCTCAGCTCCGGGCTGATGCTCATCTCAATCGTCATCGACCTCGAGCGCATCGGGGACTACTCGAAGAACATCTACGAGCTGGCGTTGAACCATCCGGCGCGTCTCGAGTGCGGTCCGCTCGAGCAGGACCTCCAGGAGATCGAAACGGCGGCCCTCGAGAATTTCGGGCGCGCGGTCAAGGCGTTCAAGACCGGCGACGAAGAGGAGGCGCGCGCGCTGATGACCGACTACAAGGAAGACATCTCGAAGCGTACGCGGGAGCTCGAGAAGAAGCTGGTAACAGCCGAGGTCGAGCTACCGGCTTCGACCGCGACCTCGATGGCGCTGTACATGCGCTTCCTGAAACGCATCAGCGCGCACTCGCGCAATCTCGTCTCCGCGCTCGTGAACCCGGTGGACCGGATCGGATACCCCGAATAGCGCCGAGCGCTTCGCGATCTAGACGCTCTTCGACCTACAGCGAGCTCAGCCAGGCGCGAAACCCCTCTTCGATCGCCTGCAGCTCCGTCTTGTGCGGCTCGCCCTTCTTGCGCTCGAGAGCCTTGCCGAACGTCTTCTCGAGGAGCTCGGATGCCGGTCCGAAATTGCGGCTGTGGTGCTTGCCCGCCTCGGCGCCCAGCGCCGCCGTGAAGCACGTGTCTTCCCAAGCCCGAAAGCGCTCTCGCACCTCCTCGTCGGCGTGCTTGCGCATGTAGGTCAGGAACGCCCACGACTCGGCATAGAAGTACCGCGCCTTCTCCTTGTCCTCGTTGATGAGCGTCAGCGCGTCACTGGTGAGCAGCTTGTCGAGAGCGATGTAGCCCGCATCGGTCTTGAGGGGTTCGAGCTCCGACGCCGCCATCATGCCGCCGGCCGTGAGCGTCTCGCCGTCCCAGACGAACGTGCCCTCCCCACCCCACGTCTCGGCAAGTCCCTCGCTATGCCAGCTCGGCATGATCGCGCGGGTCACGCCGTACTGGAACAGGTGGGTCAGCTCGTGCAGCGCGATGCCTCGAACGGTCTCAGCGGGCAACCCCTCGGCGCAGACGAGCGTCTGCCAGGTCTTGCTGTCGGCCAGTCCACCCGCGGCCGAATGCGACGCCAACTCCGACTTCTCGCAGTAGGTCGTGTAGTCCGCTCTCGTCTTGAAGACGAACATGTTCAGGCGCCGGTCCGGCCGCCCCCCCATGTCCTCTTCCAGGTACGGCAGGAGCGCGGTGCACATGGCCAAGAGCGTCTCGGCCTCTTCGTCGCTGTTCTGCGAGCGCACGAGCATGCGCTCGTTCTCCGCCTCGTAGATCGCGCTGACGTCAGGGACCTTCTGCAGGAAGGCGTCTCTCACGTACAGCTTGTCGTTGATCGCGACGGCGGCGTCGCGCAGCTTCTCGGAGATGTCCTCGGGGAGCGCGCCCGCTTCGACGACGACCCGGCCCTTCTCGTCGAGCTCGATCGACCGGTCGCTGAGCGCGACGACCGCCTGGTACTCGGTGAAGGCCTCGTCGTAGAGCTCCTTCTTCTGACACCACTTCGCGAGCTTCAGGCGCGATTTCTGGATGTGCAGCGACGCCCGCCGGCGCTTCTTCTCGTAGGAACGAAGCATGACCTGCGACGGCCGCTTGCGCTCGAACTTCCAGAACTTGTCGTCGAGCCTCTGGATGAGCGCGACGATGTTCTTCGCCCACTGCAGCCGGTCTTCGCTCACTTCGACGGCGCGCAGGAACTCCGCCGTCGCCTGGGGGTTCATGCCCGAGTTCCGGCACCACTTGCCGACCTCGATGTGCTGCACGCCCGCGTCGACCAAGAGCTGGATCTTCCGCTTCTCGTACTCCGCACTCGTCTTCTTCGAGGGCGGCTTGGCCTGCGCGGCGCCGGAGACGAGAAGCGCCGACACGAACAGCGCGAAGACGCACCTACCGAGGATGTGCCGGATCTCCATCGAGCGGATTGTACGCCGCTAGAGCGGTCCCGCCACGACGGCGGATCGTTACAATCCCCGCATGCTCCGTACCCGCCCCGTCCTCGCGTTCGTCCTGGTCGTCACCGCCGTAGCCTGGTTGCCGGACACCGTCGTCGCCGAGAAGGCACGCAAGCCCGGCAAGGTGCACAGTCTCAAGTCGCGCAAGCACGACCGCGCCTTTTCGCTCTACGTCCCCTCGAAGTACTCGAAGAAGTCGTCCTGGCCGCTCGTGATCTCGAGTCACGGTCGGGGCGGCTCCGGAGAGAAGGAGATTCGAAGCTGGCAGGCGCTGGCGAACAACCACGGATTCATCGTGGCCTGCCCCAACATGGTCACGGCGACGAACCACTACGAGACGAGCTCGAACCTGCCCGCGTGGAAGGAAGACGACGAGGTGCTCCTCTCGATCTACGAAGAGATCTGTGAGACGTACAACGTCAACAGGCGCGCGGTCATGATCACCGGTTTCTCGGGCGGCGGCAATCCGTCGTACCACTCGGGCCTGGGCCATCCGGAAGTCTTCACGCACATCTGCACGCGAGGCGGGAACTTCGCCCCGCAGCAGATCCCCACGGACGCCAGAGTGCTTTCGGCCGGACGCAAGAAGCTCCAGATCTACATCTTCTTCGGCGAGCGCGATCACGTGCTCATCATCGGCGACGACGGCGAGTCCGGGCAGGCGCACCAGGCGCGCGACGCGCTGGCAGGCGCCGGCTACGAAAACGTCAAGTTCGAGAAGATCGCCGGAATGAAGCACCAGAGCCGCCCGGACATCGCGGCGGAGTGGTTCGGCGCGTACCTGAAGGCGAACAAGAAGCGATTCAAGGCGGGCGACAAGGCCGACAAGATGCTCGCCAAGGCGCGCGCGGCGATCGAAGACGAGAAGTACGGCGCGGCGGTGAAGGAGCTGCTCAAGTGCCGCGCCCTCGAGACCAAGGAGGGGCTCGAGTCACTGGCGCAGCCGCAGCTCGATGCGCTCGACGAGATCGGCCGGAAGCGCATCGAAGAGGCCAAGGCGGCGCGCGAGGCCGGCGACGTCAAGGCCGCCGACAAGCTGTTGGCGAGCGTCGCACGCGACTTCAAGGGTCTGCCCTCGGGCGAGGCCGCCAAGTCGCTGCAAGCGGCGTGGAGGCAGTAGCCCCGCCCGCTACCGGTCCTTGACCTCCCGCAGCGAGTTCTGGAGCTTCTTGATCATGTCTTCCAGGTGCGCCATGCGTTCCTGAAGCTGCTCGATGCGCTCCAACAGGTCCCGGGACCGCTCCCGTTCGTGCTCGCGCTCGCGACGCCCCTCGCGCTCGCGGTGACCGTCGCGCTCGCGTCGCTCGCGATGCGCCTTCTTGCCGACGAAGCTGCGGCCCACCTCGTGGCACAGGTCGCCTTTGTCCGGGTGGCCGAACTCGTGCCATAGCTTGCCGGCGTAGATCATCACCTCGGCGAGCTGCTCGTTGTCGGGCATGTTCTCGTAGACGTGCAGGGCTTCCTTGTCCCGGCGCCCCTTCAGGCGCAGCTCGTACGCGTGCATGCCGCGCTCGAGAAGCTCGTGCTCGTTCTTGCGCTCGGCCTCCTGCAGCGCCTTGCTCGCCAAACCCATGATCTCGAGACGGCGCTTCAGGATGTCGCGCTCTTTGTTCGCCGCCTCACTTTCCTTCAGCTCCGCGTGTGCGCGACGCTCGCTCTCTTCGTTCTTCATCTTGCGGGAGTGTTCGAGCCGCTGCCGAACTGCGGCGGCGATCTTCTCGAGGCGCTCCGCCTCCTCGTGCTTGCCCAGCGCGACCAGGGCCTCGACGCCGTTGCGAAGCCCACGCAGGATTCCGTCCCAACTTTTTTCGCCCTGCGCGCGATCCTTCGACTTCTTCTCTCGCTTCAGCGCGGCGTTGATCTTCTGCTGAAGCTCCTCGGCCTTGGTGATGAGCTCGCGTGCGCGGTCGTGCTTCCCGAGATCCTGGAGCTCTTCGGCCTCGCGGAGCATCTCCTGGACGCGTTTGCGCGCTTGGTCGATCTCGCGCTCGTTCCCGTCGGCCCACGCCGGCGCCGCAAGCAACCCGGCGATCAGACACGACATCCCCATCCAAACAACGACGCGTGAAGACAGTTTGCGCAACATTTTCGACCTCCTTTGCCGGACCGCCGATTGTACGGAATCGCGAAGCGAAACGCAGGGGCGGGCGTTTGGATCAGCGACACGAAGAGCCACCAAGGGGGTGTTCCGATGACCCGCATCGCACTCGTCTTCCTGCTCGGCGCCGCACTGGCCCCGTGCGCCGCGGCGGACGAACCGTTCGTCACGAAGACCTACGAGGTCGGCGCGATCATCGAACCCGCGGCCGAACCGCCGACCGGCCACATCGGGCTTCCGATCCCGTTGGTATCACCGGCGATCACCGAGTGGGATCGGGAGGGCTCACGCTACCTCTCGGAGGAGGCGCTCGAGCAGTGGCTCCAGGCTCAGATCCGACCCGAGCTCTGGGCGTCGAGCGAGTTTGCCTCGATCGAGATGGCGGGCAACCGCATGTTCGTCACCGCGCCGGAGAGCGCGCACGAGGAGATCGCCGCGTTTCTCCTGCAGCGCTGGAACGAGGCCTCGACACGGGTTCGCGTCGACGTCGACTGGGTGCATCTGGATGCGAAGGCGCGCGCGCAGGTCGCCGAGCTGGTATCCGAAGCCCGGCGGGGCGGCATCCCGTCCGAGCGCGCGGCGACGCTGCTGATCGAGGCGACCCGGGCCGGCGCCCGGGTGTCGTCGGCGTCGGCCGAATGCCGGCCGAACGTGCACGCCGCCGTCCGCCAGACGCGCAGAACCTCGTATGTCGGTGACTTCAACGTCGAGATTGCCCAGGAGGCGGTCATCGGCGATCCCATGGTCGATGTCGCGATCGACGGCTGGAGCCTCGATCTTCGTCCGTTCGTGCTGCACGACGGCGCCGTCGCGATGGAGACGCTGTTTCAGCAAGGCGACCTGAGCACCCCCATGCGCGACCTGCCGCTCGAGACGCCGCCGGTCGGCACCGTCGACCTACCGCGCATGGACGTGCGTCGCGTCGCCACGACGACGCGGCTGCGCGCGGACGAGGCGCGGGCCTGGGTGTTCGACGACGACGGCGGCACCTCGATCGTCCTCCTGCGGGCGCGGCGCGGTGTGCGACCAGCCGCGGGACCTGCGGTCTTGCGCGCGATCGACATCGGGGCGCTCCTCGTCGTTCCCTCGACGTTCGCGATCCGGTTGGACCACGACACCGGCGTCCCGTTCCCGCATCCCATCGTGATGCGCACGGCCCCGATGGACGCTCCACGCGCGGACCAGGTCGAAGACCTGCTGGTCGCGCAGTTGCGCGGGGACGGGAACGAGGCGGACGCCCAGGTCGTCGAGGCCCTGCTGCTGACCGACGGCACGCCGGGCACCGCGGGGAAGGCGAACGCCTGGGTGCGTTCGCTCGAGGAATCGCTGTTCCAGCGCAAGCGACTCGAGGTCGCGTTGGTGCGCCGAACGGAGAGCGAGCGCGTTCGGATCGCTCGAACGGCGCTCGATCTGACGTTCGGACGCTCCTGCTGCGCGCAGAGCGGTACCGAGCACGCGTACGTCGCGGACTGGGACGTCGAGGTCGCACAGGACGCGCGCATCGGCGACCCCGTCACGGCCGTCCTGTTCGAGGGCTGGGTCGTGAACGCGCGCGCCGACGCGGTGCCGGGCGGCAAGCACGTCATGCTCACGTTCGATGTCGAGTTCACGGACGCCGTCACGCCGTTCGAAGTCCGGCGGCCGAAGAACGAAGCGACGGGCCCCATCGAGCTCCCGAAGATCAAGCGGGCGAAGATCGCGCGCGAGCTCACGCTGACGCTCGGCGTCACGAAGTCGATCGACGTGGGCTCCGTCGCCGGCGACGGCCCCCCCACGCGGCTCGAGCTCGAAGTCACGATCGGAGACTAGCCAGTGCGCTCGATGCTTCTCCTTGCGTTCGCGGCGTCGTTCGCGCTCTCCGCCATGGCCTTCGCAGAGGATGCGGGCGTAGAACCGCGCGCGCTCGTACGAATCGAGAGCTTCCGCCGCGACCCGCAGCAGGTGCAGGGGCCGGTGCTCGGTCTCATCGCACACGACGATCTGTACCTGCTCGGGGCGATCGAGGAGACCCGAGCGTGGAACGAAACCGACGAGATTCGCGCGGAGTTCGACTCGGTCCTTCCCTGGCTGGAGGAAGTGCTGGGCGCGGAGCGCATCCTCGCCCTCGGCGACGAGGTGTTCTACGTCCCGGGCGCCGCGGCGAGCGATCGGCGCACCGAGCTCGCCCGGCTGGCCGTCGACGTCGCGCGGCGCATCGAGGTCGACGTCGAGGTGATTCGCGCCGACGGCACGCGCACCACTGGACAGATCCAGGTCGCAACGGGCGGCCGCGGCAACTTCCAGCGCGTGACCGGGCGCGACGTCGTTGCGGACTACGGCGTCGAGATCGCCGGCGACGGCAACATGCCGTCGGCCATGGGAAATCCGGTGGTCGCGCGCGTGTTCGACGGCGTCTCGGTCGACGTGCGCGCCTATGACATCGAACCCGGCGGCCGGATCGCCCTCGAGGCGATCTGTCAGACGGGCGCATTCGCGCCGGCGCGCGTGGAAACGACGCACATCCACCGACTCGGAACGTTCGACCGGACCGCGTACCGCGGCGCGCTTGCATGCGTCTCGGGCCGCGCGATGCCGAACGAGACCATCGAGAGCCGCGTGGCGCTCGGTGACGACACGTACACGGTTCGCCTGACGCCCCGCCGCACGGGGCCGCAGCCTGCGACCGGGAAACGCGGGACGCTGCGCTGCTACGACCTGTCGTTCTTCGCACTGGACTCGTGGTTCGCCCTTCCCCGACCCGAGGAGGGAGACCACGACCCCCAGCTGATGCGCCCGGGCGTCGCATTCATGGCGCCCCTCGCAGCGCCCGCGTTCGTGGCCGAGACGCTCGTGAGCCGGGCGCCGCGCGCCAAGTTCGCGCTCGATGCGAACGGCAGGCTCTTCGTCGGCGCATCGTTGGCGGATCAGCGCGCCGTGCGTGACCTCATCGCCGAGCTGGGCCGCAGCACGGCGACGGCGGTCGTCATCGAGCTGGAGCTGCGCGCGGGCAGTGAACGCATCGCCTCGGTTCGCCTGCCGGCACTGGACGGACGGCCGGCGTCGGCGCGCATCGGCATCGATCGGAGATTTCTGCGCGACGTCGACGCGGAGGTTGCCTGAGGCATGACCATCTCGGCGCCCTGGATGGGCGTCTACTTCGACGGATGGCTCACCACGGCGCTGGCGCGCATCGCGCCGGGCGGCAAGCAGGTCGTCGTGGAGCTCACGTCCGAGCTGCAGCAGACCGACGTCTCGACGCGCATCCTGCCCGACGGCGCGGTCGACCTGCCGGTGCTCGCCCGTCCGACCGTTCGGGCCGACGTCGTCGTCGGTTTCGACGAACCGAGACGGCTCTCCGCCGGGAACCTCGCCGACGGCCGCGCGCTGACCCTGGAACTTCGCGTACGCGCGACGAAAGACCGCGAGTAGACTCCCGCGCATGCCGAACCCCGAGACGATCTTCTTCTGGAAGAGCACCTGAAGCGATTGCCGTCCCGCGCGCGGTCTCGTGCGCGAGCTCGACCCCGACGTCGTCGAACGCAACTACGCCAAGGAGTCGCTGACGCGGCGCGAACTCGACGCGATCCTGAAGGGCGCGAGCGTCGAGGACGTGATGAACACCCGGCACAGGGTCGCGAAGGAGAACGGCTGGAAGGACAAGCCGCCTTCGAAGTCCGCCTTCAAGGCGGCGGCGCTGAAGGAGCCGAACTTGTTGCGGCGCCCGGTCATCCTGCGCAACGGCAAGGCCGTGGTGAGTCGCGACGAGCGCGGAGATTCGCGCGCTCTTCCGTTGAGCCCGCGTTGAAGCGCGGCGTCAGTCGGCCGGCCCCCACAGCTGCCAGGCGCCCCAGAACTGCGGGTGGGACCACTTCGGCTGCGCCTTGACGTGTTCCTGCGCGGCCTTGAGCGCCGCGCCCGCGCTCAGCCGCTCTTCCGGGTTCTCGTGATTCCAAAGCTCGTGGAACTTGATCATCAGCTCGCGCGTGGCCTCGTCGTCGACGGACCACGAGCTGACGATCACGCGCCGGGCACCGGCCACGAAGAACGCCATGGTCAGTCCGACGATGCCCTCGGCCTGCGCGAATCCCGCGCGGCCCGATGCGCACGCGGAAACGACCACCAGATCCGCCGCCACGTCCATGAGGTTGAGCTCGTATGCGAAGAGCCGGCCGTCCTCGCCCTCCGTCGGGGTCAGCGCCACGGCGGACCGGCTGAGTCGGTGTTCGTCGACCAGCCCATGTGCCGCGAAGTGCAGCCCGCGTAGCGGCGCGTGTTTCGCGATGTCGGCGCGCACGCGCGTTTCGTTGGCCTCGCCTCGCAGGCGTACGACGGTGCCGACACGCCGCGCCTCTTCGGCGGAACCGGGCAAGGAACGAAGTCTTCGACCGCGGTATTCCGACACGACGGTGGTGCCCTTCTCCGACTTCGCGTAGTCGGGGTCGCCGAAGGCCAGCACGTCGCCGGATTCGATGGGCGTGCGCTTGTTGAGATGCGCATAGATGGTGCCGGACGAGACGTGTGTGACCTCGCGGTCCTGGAAGAGCATCGAAAAGGGCTGATACGAGAGCATACCCTTGGGCGACACCAGCACGCGCCGGATCGACGTGTCGAGCTTCAGCGGCGTCGCGAGGAGCTTGCCCAGCGCTTCGAAGCGCTGCGTCTGTTCGGGGTGCTTCGGATCTTCGGCGGCCTTGGCGCACGCTGCCGCGACGGCATCCCACGGCCCCAACTCGCGAAGCTCGCGACGCGTCGTGGTCAACACGAGCGCGATCGTCTCGCCTGCGTTCGTTCCGTACAGCACCATGGCTTCGTCGGGTCGCAGGGCTCCTTGGATCGCTTCGATCGCGGCTGGTTCGGGGTAGAGCAGGTCCGCCGCGAGACCGCGCTCGAGATGGATGCTGTCGATCGCCTTGATGCGCTTCGACTGCTCGGCTTCCATGCGCGCGCGGGCGTCGCGTTGCTTCTGCAGGTTGCCGTTCTCGTGCGCCGCCTGGAGCTCCGCGCGCGCGATCGCCTCGGCCGCGCGCGCCTCGTCCTGGCGCTCGAGCAGCTCGGGGCTCACTTTCGCCCGACCGATCGCGCGCCGTCCTTCCACCTGCGTGAGCAGCACGGCGGAGCGTTCCGCCTCGAGATGGCGGCAGACCGCCGCGAGGGCCGCGGGGTCCTCAGCGGCGAGCCCGAGCGACGCCGCCAGGCCGACGGCGGACGCGTCGGCGGTTCGATGCCGGGCCAGCGCCGCCTGGCGCGGCGGGAGCGAGTCGAACGCGAGTCGCAGCTGCTGGATCGAGCGGTCGGCGTGGTCGAGCGCCTTCGCGTAGTCGCCGCGGTCGACATACAGCTTGGCGAGCTGGGCCAACGCCTCCGCTTCGAAGCCGAGCGAGCCCATGTCGACGGCGACGGCGAGCTGCTCCGTGCGTGTCGAGAGCGCGAGCTGCGGCTTCTGGGCGGCGCGCTGCAGCTCCGCGATCTCGCCGAGCGTACCGCACAGCCCCTCGCGGTCGCGAATGCGCTCTTGCGTTTCGCGCACGGGCCTGGAGCTCGCGAAGCGCCTTGCGCCGATCGCCCATGCGGCCCGTGATGACTGCGATCGTGCCGCGCGCCCGAACGACGAAGCGCTCCTCCTCGAGCTCCTCGAAGATCGCGAGCGCCTTCTGCATGTTGGCCAGCGCCGCCTCGTACTTCGCCTCGAGCAGATCGACCTCGCCGAGGCTGGCCTGCACCTGCGCGAGCGCCTTGGTCTTCAGGCGTTCGTAGTAAGCGGCCTCCTCCGGATTGGTTTGCGGCACGGGCATGCTCTCGAACATCGATCTGGCGGCATCGAGATGCGCGCGGGCGTCGTCGTACGCGCCGATCTCGGTGTCGATCAACGCCAGCGTGATCGTGGGAAAGCCGGTCTGGATCTGCGACGCCTCGGGCGCGGCGGCGAGCGCATCCGTGGCGTACCCCCTCGCCTGCGCGTAGTCACCCAACCGCAGGCACGCCAACGCGGCGTTGTCGAGCGTCTGGGCTCGCACCGAGGGCGACAAGACGTCTTGGTAGCTGCGCAGCGCCGACTCGTAGTTCGAGAGCGCGCTGTGATAGTCGCCCATCTGTCCGTAGACACTTCCGAGATCGATGATCTCGGCGGCGGCTTGGTGGCGATCACCGATACGGGCAAACAACTCCGCAAGCGCCTTCTGGCTCCGAACGACGAGCTGGAAGTCGAACGCGTCCTGCGCCGCGTTGAACGTCAGCCGCAGCGACTCGCACTCGCCGGCGTGCCAGCCGAGGGCGGTGGCGATCTCGCCGGCGCGCCACCAGGTCCGGGACGCGTCCGCGGGCTTCTCGAGGTGGTATTGCGCCCAACCCCGGTAGTAGAGAACGCGCGCGACGCCGACGGTTTCGGACGCGACGTCGACGCGCTGCTCGTCGATGTACGCGAGCATGTCGAACCACTTTTCCTCGCCGCTCAGCTCGGAGAGACGCAGCACGTGCTTCCACGTCGCGACCGACAGCAGCTTGCGGCGGTGGGTGCGGACGTACCGCGTGAGCGGCTCGAGATCGGGACGTTTCGTCGCGTTGCAATAAGCCCACGCCGCGTCGCCTTGCCGGTGGACGAGCAGCTCGTGCGCGATCTGCCACGGATCGAAGTCCCCGTTCTCGACGAGCTTGGCGAGCGCGTCCGTGTCCGACTTCTTCGCGGCCGCGAGCACCTCCGCAGCCATGGTGCTCAGCGCCGGCGCCGCCTCGTCGTCGGCACGCAGCGGCGCGGCCCACGGCGTCGACACGATCCAAAGCAAGAGCAGGACCGAGCAGCCTCGCCGCGTTCTCACTGTTTCCCCACGCCGCCCGCGCGGCCCTATTGCTGCTTCTGGATGAACTTCGAAGACATGTTGGGCGGATCCACAAACGTGCCCGCTTCGACCGGCGCCTGCCGGACGTCCTGCGCTCGGCGTGCCAGTGGTCGAAGCGATCGTGTAGGCCTCCGTCCCCCCGTCGAGGATGCACAGCGACGCGCGTTCCGCGTTGGGGTGCGCCATGTCGCGACTGATGACGAACGCGCCGACGTCCTGTCCGGCGGCGCTCATGACCCGCACCACGAGGCGGTTCCAGTTCGGACAGTTGCCCCACACGGTCGTGCCGCCGCCCTTGACCCACACCACGCCGTCGGCCCAGCTCGTCTGCTCCGGCGAGTGAACTTCGACGATGTTGCCGCTCTGGGCCACATCGATGTTCTGGACACCACCCACATTGGGATCATGCACCTTCTGCGCCTGGACCTTGACCTTGTTGGGACCGGGCATCGATCCCTTCTTCTTCAAGTAGCGAAAGTCGATGAAGCTGGCCACCTAGCACCTCCCACCCATGGGGTCTCACGACCCGAGTAGCCGGGATTGGACCAAAACACATCGAAGCGGTCAAAACGTCTGTGCGTTGTCAGTGGCGGTTCGGTCGATCGTCGCGCTCCACTACGCGCCGAACTGCACGCACCGGCGGGAGACACTCGCCGCCTCGAATCCCTCGACGGGAAACGTCGCGCGTTCGCCCTCGTAGCGGGCGCCCGCGGCGATGAGCAACGGGACGAAGTGCTCGACCGTCGGATGGTTCGTGCGTGCTGCCGGCGCCTTGCGCTGCCAGTCCAACAAGGCGTCCTTGTCGTTGCGAACGAGACGCTGCTCGCACCAGGCATCGAAGTCCGCCGCCCACGCGGGGGTCTTGCTTCCCGCGCGACCGAGCTTGCGCAGATTGTGCGTCACGTTGCCGCTGCCGAGGACGAACACGCCTTCGTCACGCAACGGGCGCAGCGCGCGTCCGATCCGCCACAGCTGCTTCGGATCGTGCGACGGAAGGGAGAGAGAGAGCACGGGTACGTCCGCGTCCGCGTACATCCAGCGCAGGGGCACCCACGTGCCGTGATCGTGGCCGCGACGGGGATCGGAGCGCACGGCGCCGAGTGGCTTCAACACGTCGGCGACTCGCTTCCCGAGCTTGGGCGCAGGCGGCGCATCGTAGGTCAGCCGATACAGACGCTTGGGGAAGTTCGAGAAGTCGTAGACCAACGGCCGCTTGGTCACTGCGCCGACGGTGATCGGCGACTTCTGGAAGTGCGCGGAGACGACGAGTACGGCCACCGGCTTCGAGAATGCGGCGGTCCACTTCGAGAGCTCACCGCCCTTCTTGGCGTCGAGGGCGAGCATCGGCGAACCGTGCCCGACGAAGCCCGCGGGCGCGCGCTCGATCGTTCGCGCTTTCGGCTCTTCGGCGAGCGCGTCCGGCGCGACGGCGCCGAGCGCGGCGGCCGCGGCCGCGCCCTTGAGTACGGTCCTACGCGTCAGTCGTTCGCGGGTCATGACGCCATTGTAGGTCGGCCGTGACGTGCGGGGGCGGTTCGAGCAGCGCCTCCGCGTTGCGGGACACCAGACGTCGGGCCCACGTGACGTCGTCGACGAAGCCGCGCGGGAGCCGCGGCAGGCCGACACGGCCGCCCACCTGGTCGAGTCGCTTCACGACCTCCGCGTCATCCACGTAGGAACGCAGGAACTGATAGGTCCGGTATCCCCGAATGAACGCGGCGAGGCCGTTGTTGGGTCGGGTCGCGTGGGTGTTGATCGTGGTCGCGACGAGCTCCGGATCGACGGCGCCGAGCTCGTCGTAGTAGCGGTCGACGACGTCGGGCCTTTGCTGGATGAGGTGCGCATCGAGCAACACCTCGATCAGGATGTGCGCACGGAAGACCGGGCGCAGTCCGCGCGGATACCCGTGCCGTTCGCGCAGGCGGTCGCGCATCGTTCGCATCAGCCCGCGAAACACCTTGGTTTGATGAAACCACTTGTCGTCGACGAAGTGCCGGTGCATCCCACGGATCAGCTCCGCCTCGTCGGAGTCGTCGTCACGGGTGGGAAGGGGCAGGTCTTCGACGACGACGCGCGCCCGTCGGTCGGAGACGCGCATCCAGTCGGGCGCGCCCGTTCCGGCCAGCGCATAGGGCCGGCCGAGGTGATTGCGGGCGTGCGAGAGGTAGTTCATACGCGCCCATCGTACGATCCACGCTGAAGGTGGGCGGGAAGATCCAGACGTCGCGATGCGTCACTGGGAGCGGAGGCAACGTGCGACGATTCGTGGCCGGCATCGTTGTCGGCGTCTTGCTGGCGGCGGGTGCCTGGTTGCTCTGGAAGCCAGAGCGGCCCGGCCCCCGTACCGAGCCCGCCGGAACGAGCGCGGCCGGTCCGGCTGCGTCTTCCTCGGACGTCCCGCGCGAGATGCTCGAGGCGTCTCCCCGCGCGCCGAAGCTCCGCGGCACGGACAAATCCAGCGAGCCGTTCGCGCCCGGCACCGCCGTGCTGCGCATCGGCGAGGACTACGTGTTCGGCGAGGAACATGCGCGGCAAGACGGCGGCGCGGCGGACGTCGCCTGCCTGGACATCCGGACGTTGACGACGCTCGCGTTTCCGAACGGGGCCGCGCGCGCGGTGTTGCCGCTGCTCACGCGTGAGGACGTTCCGACGGGCGCCGAGTGCTTCGGCTACGCGGTGGACGCGCCGGCGACGTTCGAACCTGCCACCTTCGAGCTCTCCCCCACCAAGCCCGTGCACGACCGCTACTTCGGGCTCGTGTTCGCGCGGTCGGCAACGGGCACCGTCTACAAGGTCGCGGTGATTGCGACGAGCCAGGACGCCCAGGCGCTTCGGCGCACGGTGACGCTTCGCTACGCGTCCGTGCCGTCGACGGAGGGCGGCGGCAAGCTGCGCATTCCCGACACCGTCCAGGGCAACGTCGTCGGCGCCGACGAGATCGAGCGCATCACCGGACTCCTGACCGCTCCGGGTTCGATTCCCGTGCGCGGCGGTACGGTGCAGAGCCACGTCATGGCCGTCTCGCCGCCGACCTCAGATCTCGAGTTCAAGCGACCGGCGCAGCTCATCGTCGAGGGGACGCTCCGAACGAACATCAAGGGGCCGGGCTTGGGGGTGTTCGTGCGCGGGGACGTCGCGGCCGGCGCCGTGGTGGAGGCCAGCAGCGGCATCATCCTCGTCGAAGGGGACCTCGACGGCACCGTGGTCGTCCCAGGGATGGGACGCCTGCGGGTCATGGGCAACTTGAACGGGCGCGTGAAGCTCCAGGGGCAGAGTACCGTCGTCGTCGACGTGGACGTCGCGGGGACCTTCGAGGTGAACGGAATCAACCACATCTACGTGAAGGGCCGCTTCCTCCATCCGGCATCGAACTTCGCGATGAACGGCATCAACCACACGTACATGGGGTCCTACGCCACGCGTGCCGACATCGCGCGATTCCAGAACGTCGACGGCATCCAGACGCTGCACCTTCGCGACAGCGACGTCGAGCGGAAGGAGGACGCGCTGAGGGTGCCCCCCTGGGACAATGTGTACGTAGGCGCCCCCCTCTGGGAACAGATGCGATAGTCCCTTGAGCCCGTGCTCCAAGCCGCCACCGCCGGTAAGATCGGCGCTCCACCCGGGAGCAAACCATGAGAGTTCTGGCGCTGGCCGCACTGGCCATCTTCCTCCTCATGCCCGTGACGAGCGAGGACGCGTTCGGCAAGGGCATCGAAGGTAACGATGCGCCGAAGTGGGACATCGACAAGTGGTTCAACCTTCCGGACGGGAAGCAGAAGCTCGAGATCAGCGACTTCCGCGGCCGCGTTCTCATGCTCTACAACTATCAGTCGTGGTGACCCGGCTGCCACTCGCGGGGGTTCCCCGCGCTGCAGAAGCTGATCGAGCACTACAAGGGCAACGAAGCCGTTCAATTCGTCACGATCCAGACGGTCTTCGAGGGGTTCGAGACCAACACCGCCGAAGCCGCGAAGGCCGTCGCGGACAAGTTCGAGCTGAAGATCCCGGTCGGCCACGACCCGGGCACGGACGGCAAACGCTCCAACGTCCTCGAGCGCTACAAGACGCAGGGCACGCCGTGGATGATCGTCATCGACCCGCAGGGTGTCGTGCGCGCCAACGACTTCCTGATCGAGCACGACAAGCTCGTCACGTTGATCGACAAGCTCGCGCAAGACGCCGCGGACGGCGTCGGCATGCTCAAGCAGCCGTTCCCGGAGATCCCAGACGACACGAAGTGGCTGGACAAGAAGAGCAAGGACCGCGTCTTTTCCAAGTTCGCGATCACCGCCGTGCGCTGGTGGTGCATCGACTCCGAGGACGACACGGCGACGCTCGAGTCCATGATCAAGCTGCACAAGAAGTACAAGTCGAAGAAGTTCAACCTGATTATCGCGGTCCGGCCGTCGAAGGAAGGCGAAGCCGTCGACGAGGCCAAGGTCGCGGAGGCGGCCAAGGCGCTCAAGTGGAAGGGCCCGTTGATGATCGACGCCGACGGCGAGCTGCTGGCGGCGGTTCGCAAGATGGGCTACCCCAAGGGCGTCGAGAGCCCGACGATCCTCGTCGACTGGGAAGGCAAGATCGAGTGGCTCTCGAAGGCCGGCAAGATGGTCGCAAAGGACAAGGAAGACAAGGACGCCGCCGCGGCGTACGACACGCTGTTCGACTACGTGAAGAAGCGCCTCACCGGGAAGTAGCGCCCGGCCGTCGGCGAGAAAGCGAGAAGAAGATGACCTCGTTGCGCAACCAGTGCGTCCTGCTCGTGGCGGCATTGGCCGTTTGCATCGCATCCGCCGGTCTGCTCGACGCCGAAGAGGACGCGCCCGCGGCGATCGACACGTCCTTGTTCGTCGCCGAGGGAAAGCCGGGCCCCGGACTCCATCACGAGATCGTGGTCCACGGCACCCGCGACGCCGTCTTCGACAAGTGGACGACGTCGGCGGGCATCAAGGGCTTCCTGCGCATCGAGAGCAACGTTGCGCTGCGCATCGGCGGCCCCATGGGAATGGTATTTCCTCCCGCCCCAGCACGCGGGCAAGCGCGGCTCCGAGGGTTGCCAATTCCTCAGCTACGTGCCGGGGAAGATGGTGTCGTTCTCCTGGAACGCACCGCCGCACCTGGCGGCGGAGCGCGCGAAGCGCACGTGGGTCGTGATCACGCTGCACGACGCGGACGACGGCCAAACGCGCGTGGAGCTCGACCACCTCGGGTTCGGCGAGGGCGGCAAGTGGCAGGACGTGCGCGCCTACTTCGACAAGGCGTGGCCGAACGTGCTCAAGGCGCTGCAGACGGCGTGCAACGCTCCGTCTCGAAGCAACGGGACCGACGGCGAGTAGCGGTCAGCTGATGAACTTGATCGACAGCGGGTAGGTCCAGATCTTGCCCTCGTTCGCCTTGATGCCCGCGATGATCGGGAACACGATCCCGATGATGCCGATGATCGGAAGCAGGATGAACCCGATGAAGAGGAAGACCAGCGCGAATGCCACGGCGGCGTAGATCACGTACGAGATGAGCCAGTTCACGGCGTTCTTGCCGTGCGGATCGATGCCCGGCAGCTCTTCCTTCTTGATCTGCCAGAGCACGATGGGAACGACCAGTCCCGCGAACGGGACGATGAAGCCCGACAGCATCGACAGATGCAGCCACATCGCCCAGGTGCGCGTTTCCTTGCTCGCGCCGCCGTCACTCTTCTCCTCGAAGAACTCTTTCTCGCCGCTCTCGTCGCTCATCGACATCTCCCTTGGCTGACTCGGTCGGGCCCGACAGCATACCGATCGGGCGGCGTCACTGCATGAAGAGGATGACGAGGCGCCCGGCGACGGTGACCAGCACGCTCGCGACGGCGTACGCGGCGGCGTAGCTGAGCGCCGGCTCGTTGCTCTCCGCCGCGCGCCGCACCGCGACGAGCGCCGCCGAGGAGGTCATGCCGCCGCCGACGCTGCCCCACGCGTCCACGGCGCGCATCCGCAGAATCTTGCGGGCGATCCATACGGCGCCGACGACCGAGATCAGCGTCGCCGCGCCGGCCACGCCGAGCGTCGGCCAGAGCATCCCGCGCAGCCCCTCGAGGGAGCTGCCGCCCGCCTTGACGCCCGTCTCGGCGATGAACAGCAGGATCCCCAGGTCGCGCACGAGCTGCCGTGCGGCCTGTGGGACGTTCGTGTGCATCGTTCCGATCGTCCGGAAGCGGCCCAGGAGGATGCCCGCGAGCAGGGAGCCCGCCGGCCGTGCCGAGCGCGAAGTCGATGCCGGCGGCCTCGAAGCTGAGCCGGCCGAGCAACAGGCCGAGGAAGATCCCGCCCGCGTACACCGCGATGTCGGTCTCGTTCGTCGGGCGCTCGTACCGGCCGACGCGTTGGGCGAGCGCCCGCACGTCACCGCGCCGCCCCACGACCTTGAGGATGTCGCCCCGATCGACGTGCGCTTCGCTGCTCGGCTCGATCTCGACGCCGCCGCGCGAGATCCCCACGACGAGACAGCGGTGCTTGCGCGCCCAGTCGAGCTCCGCCAGGGTCTTGCCGACGGTGTCGCGGTCCAGCACGACGATCCGCCGCGGCGCCGGCATGCGGTTGTGCAGCTCCTGGTCCAGCACCTCCGGACCGACCGTCTGCTCGAACTTGTGCAGCTCGTCGAGGCGGCCGCGCACCAACAGGTGGTCCTGTTCGCGCAGCTCCGTGTCGGCGGCGGCGGCGAAGACCTCGCTGCCGCGGTGCACCATCGTGATGTACGTGCCGGTCTTGTGCGTGAGATCGAGCTCGCGAAGCGTGCGGCCGATGACCTCTTCCTTCTGCACCTCGAACGCGCGCATGAACTCGAGCGCGCTCTCACGCCCGCCGCCGTCCTCCTCGCTCTCGTCGAGCTCGGCCGAGAGATCGTCGCCCATCAACCGCGGCACGAACTGGATCAACAGAACGAGCCCGACGAGCCCGACGGGAAACGCGAGCGCGAAGCTCACCGCCAGTGCCGTGGGGTCGTCCCCCACCTCGACGGCCGCGGCGTACGTCGGCGCGCTCGTCAACGCGCCGGAGAGCAAGCCCGCGGTGATCGACGCGCTGAGCCCGCAGAGCTTCCCCCCGACGATCGCGCAGACGACGGCGAGCACGTTGACCGTCGTCCCGATCATCACGAATCGCCAGCCGGGGCCGCCCATGAGGCTCGAGAAGAAGCGCGGCCCGGCCTCGAAGCCGACGGAGTAGATGAACAACGCGAACCCGAAGGCGCCCACCGTCAGCGCCGGCTCGACGCCGCCGTACAAGGCCTCGAAGTCGAGCCCGAGGTTGCCCAGCACCAACGCGATGGCCAGGGTCCCGCCGGAGGGCCCGATCGTCATGCCGCGCCACGCGAGGCGGCCGACCGTGAAGCCGAGGGCGACGGACCAACATCAACCCCGCCAGGGGGATGTCGTTCAGCTGCTGGATGAGTGCCTGCACGCCGCGCTCCGAGGGCGCGCCAGCCTACCCGCGGCGGAGGTCTACTTCACGCCGGCAAGCGCGTCCTGAACGGCCTGCGCGATGGGCAGGCCGTCCGCTTCCTCGGCGAGCTTCTCGAGCTTCTCGACCGCCTTCTCGATCGCGCTCGCGTTGTCCTTGCGGCAAGCGGGGCAGTCGAGATTGACGCCCTCGTGCCCCGCGCGCTTGCACGTCTTGCACGGCTTGCGCTTCTCGAGCCCGCGCAGGATCTTGTCCAACTTCTTCTGCACGGCGATCGCGGCCTTGAGGTGCTTGGACTTCGACGCCTCGGCGATCTTCTCGTCGAGCTTCGCGCCGAGCTTCGTGCCCTTGAGCTCCTTGCGTTGTTCCTTGAGCAGCGCCACGAGCTGATTGGGCTTGCTCGCCGCAACGCGGTCCGCGCGCTTCTCGCCGGCGACGTAGTACGCGCGAACGGCGTCCGCGAGCCGCTGCAGCTCCTGTTTCTTGCCGGCATCCACGCTCTCGTCCTCGAGTCCGGCTTCCACCTCGGCGACGGCCTTCGCGAAGCCCTTCTTGAACGCGATGCGCTCCGCGAGGTCGGGGACGTGCTCGAAGGGCTCTTCGCCGAGGTACAGGTCCGGCGCGTCCTCGAGCAGTTGATCGACCCACTCGATCATCTTGAGCCCGTCCCCGCCGTGGTAGGCGCCGCACATGTGGTGATGGACCAGCTTCCCGCGGTGGTCGAACACGATGTAGTACGGCACGTGGCCGTTGCCCTGGACGTCGGGGTGCCGCGCCTGGCTCGTGACCGTGAAGTTCGGCGCGTCAGCGGCGACGCCTTGCTTCTTGATGTACGCCACGACCTCCGACTTCGGGTTGTTCTGACAGTGGGACGCGATGAGGTGGAAGGGCCGGTCTTCGAGACGCTTGGCCAAACTGACCAAGTGAGGCGTGATCGCCTTGCAGCCTACTCACGACCCCCAGATCTCGAGCAGCACCACCGTTCCGACGAGGTCCTCCTTTTCGATCTTGGCGCCGTACCAGTAGGTGCCCATCGACATGTTGTCGATGCGGTGCTCCTCGTCGGCCGTCACGCTTCCCGGCAGGAAGGCGAGGGCGGCTGCGAGAGAAAGGGTCGCGGCGATGCGCATGATGTCGCTCCGAGTGTCGTCCAACGCGTGCGATCATACCGTTCGGCGAGAGAGGAAGCGGTTGCAATGGACCCGGCGGAGCTGTTTGCGGGATTCGAGTCCCTGACCCTGCCGCTGGACGAGTGGAACCACCGGGCGCACCTCACGGTGGCGTACACCTATCTGCGGACCCATCCGCTGGAGGACGCCATCGACAAGATGCGCGCGGGCATCCAGGCGTTCAACGCCCACAACGGCATTCCGACGGGGCCCGACATGGGCTACCACGAGACGGTCACGCAGGCCTGGCTGCGATACATGGACGGGTTGATGCGCGCCCATGGCGCGCTGGACGGCGCCGACGCGTTCTTCGAGCGGCACGGCTACCTGCTGCACAAGTTCGGACTGCTGACGTTCTACTCTCGCGAGCGGATCATGTCCGCGGACGCGCGCTACGGATACGTGCCCCCCGACCTGACGGACTTCCCGTCGCCCGGCGCGCACGTCGACCTGCGTTCATGAGACGCGAGCTCGCATCGGTCTCCCCGGGCTTGCGACTCGTCTAGTCGCTCTCGATCTTCGGAAACCACTTGAGCCGCGCCGCCTCGGCGCCGAGCTTCGTCGTGCCGCACCGGCGCACGAGGGCCTGGAAGAAACGGTCGGCCCAGTCGGGATCGGCGATCTTGATCCAGGATCCGGCCGTGCAGAGAACCCTCGCCGTCGCTTCGCTTTCGTCCGGCATCAACGCGGCCGCCTCCCATCCGAGGTCCGCGGCGACGAACCGGTAGTGGTAGCGCCGATTGGGCACGGTGTCGGTGCGCTGCTTCAGGCGCAGCCGTTCGTCCGGTGTTGGCTTGGTCAGCGGACCGTCGTTGTCCAACCGAATCGAACGCAGGTCCGGCCACTCGTAGGCGCCGTTCCAGATGGCGAAGTCCGGCGCGAGCTCGGTGCCGCGAATCTCCATGCCGTGCTTTCGCATCGTCCGTGCCGCGGCCCAGAGCGCGAGCCCGCGCTCGGTCGCCGGCATGGACGCGTCACGGCCCAGCCGCACGGCGTCGACGAACGACTGGATCCATGCGCGCTGCTCGCCGACGACGGCCAGCGCGTCGTCGTAGCGATCGCGGCGCATGAAACGCCGCGCGCAAAGCGATCGAAGCGCGTCCGCGTGGCGGCTCTCCGTCGGAACGCGCTCCACGAACGCGGCGAGCTCGTCCGGCGTCAGCACGAGCTCGGCGATGTACGCCGCATCGATCCAGTGACGCTCGCAACGGACCAGGACGTCGAGCGCCTGAACGGCCTCCCCTCGCGAGAGGCGCAGCGCCGCCAGCTCACCGCGCGCCTTGTCGGCAGTGTCTTGCCGCTCCTCGAGGGACGGCCAGACGAGCTCGACGTCCGCGCCCGCACCGGACTCGAAGGAACGCACGACGGTCGACAGCAACGTCGCCGCCTCGTCGATGCGGCCGTCGCGAAGGAGGAGCTTCGCGCGAATCCAGCTCGCGATCACCGATGTCGGCTCTGCCTTGGCCAGCCAGCGCGCCGCGACGTCGTCCGCGCCCACGCGGTACGCGGCCCACGCGAGCCGATCCGCGTCGCGCATGTCGGCCGGACCGTGCGCTTCGACGGCCGCCAGCCAGCGCAGCATGCTCTTCTTCGAGGCGTGCCCCCACTCCAGGAACGCGCTGTGCCAGGCCAGTACCTCCGCGTTCACGATCTCGCGCGCGATGCGATTGCGCGCGACCGCCGCGAGCCGCTCGTCGTCGGCGGCGAGCGCCTGGGCGGCCGCCATGCGCATCGACGTGAGCCCGCTGTCGTCACCGGTGGCGTACTGGAACAGGTACAGCTCCAACGCCCGCGCAACGTCCTGGTGGTTCAGCGCGGCGCGCGCCTCCCAGCCGTAGCTCGCCGCCGCCAACGCCGTACGGTCGTGGAACCCCGAGCGCGCAAACGTGCGAGCGCGCTCGAACCACGCAGGGGCCTCGCCGGGACGGTCCTCGACGAGGCTGCGTCCGATCATGTACGCCGCCCACACCGAGCGGTAACGGCGCTCGGAGGCAGGGAGCGCCAGGATCCGCTCCCAGTGAGCGCGCGCGCCCGCCCGATCGTCGGCGTGGTACGCGGCAGCGCCGCGCAGATAGAGCGAGAACTCGGCGGGCATGCGCGCGTGCAGTGTCGGTAGCGGCCCCTCGTGGTCGCCGGTCCTGCGCTGCCGGAGCGCGGTGCGGAAGTCCGCGTGCGAGAACAACACGTCCTCGCGGACCCCGGCCGGCACCTTCAGCGCTCGAAGCCGGGCGAGCAGCTCCCGGCGGCCGGTGCGGTCGGTGAACGCCTGTTGCTCGACCGGCCACACCCTGTTCGCACGGAACCGGGGCGTGGGAATCACGATGCGCTCGACAAGCGAGCGGAACCCGGCGGCCGGCGCCGAGGTCACGAAGCCGTCGCCCTCGACGATGACGCTGTTGGGGAAGTGCGGGCCGCACGCGCGGACGCTGCCCGACGTCTGGGTCACGGCCGCCGCGAGCAGCAGGAGTCCGAGCCACCTAGTCACGATCGACGACATCCACCCTCCACTTGGCCGCGTGATCCGCGCGAATCCAACCGACGAGCCGGCGCTCCCCGGGCGCCAGCCTGCGCAAGGCCATCTCGGGCACGGCTTCGAAGCGGATCGTGGCGCCGCTTCGCGTCCATCGGAACCCGGCCCGCGCATCGCACAGCGCGTCGCCCGGCGTTCGAACGTCGATCGTCACGTAGGGCGACGCGTCGGCGTCGCCTTCGTTGACGAGCTCCAGCTCCACGAGTCCCTCGCCCGACATTCGCTTCGCGACGCGGCGCCGTGGCGCCGGCGTCCGGCCTCGCATGACCGCAGCCAGCGTCGCGAAGCGCCAGTTGAGCTCGTCGCGCGCCGTAGGCAGCCGATACCAGATGAGGCCCGTCAGCAGCGCCGGATGTCGGCGCATCCAGCCGTCGACGAGCGCCGCGAGCGCGGCCGGATCCGAACGCACGGCGCGAAGCTTCGTGCCGGGCGGCCAGCTCCGCGGCGCGCCCTCCGCGGCGAGGCCGCTGAACCGCCCGTCCGCGTCGAACGCGACGACGTAGCCGTAGGTCGGCAACGCGACGCGAAAGGGAACGCCGTAGGTCGCGGCGTCGTGCACCCAGGTGCGCGCGCGCTCCGTGTCGCACAGCACGACCGGCGATGACGGCCCCGACGGCCGCTCCAAGGAGTGCACCTGGAGCACGAAGCCGTCGACGTCGCGAACGAGCCGGCGAAAGGCCGCGTACCCCAGCCAGGCGGGCAGCGCCGTCACGGTGATCGGCACGTCGAGCCGCGCACGCAACGCCTCGATCCAGCGCCGATAGCCATCCAGCTGTCGGGTCGCGGCGTCGAAGTCGAGCTGGAGCTCGCGGGGCTCGATGCCCGCAGACCGGGCGCCGCGCACGAGTCGCTCGGCCGTGTCGCCGATCCGCCGCGCCGCGGCGTCGTTGCTCGCGAAGCGGCCTCGGTAGGGCCCGATACGCAGCGCGAGGCCGGCCGACCGGGGCACCGACGCGAAGTCGACGGGAACCTCCACGACCTCCGGCCCGGCGTCGCACCAGCGGATCTCCGCGCCCAGCAGGAGCAGGCGCTCGAATGCGCCGCCGTGTCGCGAAACGGCGTCCCGCACCGGATCGTCCCACCGTCGTTGCCAGACGTACGCGTCCTGCGAGAGCGCATCGGCGCAATAGGCGACGGGCGAGGGCCTCAGAGCGCCGAAGAGCGCCACGAAAAGCCCGAGCCCGGTCGCGAGGATGATGACGCGGCGAAATGAGATGGCGTGCGTCCAGTGCGAAAGGGCGTTGCTACCTCTGTTGATCGGTCGCGAGATTGTGGTCGTTCACACGGACATGCACGCCGGCCGGTACCCTTGTGCGGATGAACGAGCCGCTCACCATCGACCTCGTCACCGCCGGCGACATCGAAGCGATCACGGCCATCGAGAACTGGGCCATCGAGCACACGGCGGCGAACTTCCACGAGGCGCCGCGCGCGCCGCGCGACGTGCAGGACGAGTGGGCGTCGTTGGCCGAAACGCACCCCTGGCTGGTCGCCCGGCGGGGCGAAACGACAGTGGGCTTCGCCCGCGCTCACCGCCATCGGGGTCGCTGCGCCTACGCGTTCACGGTCGAGATCGCCGTCTACGTACATCCGTCCCATCACGGCGGCGGCGTGGGCCGCGCGCTGTACGAGCGGCTGCTGCCGACGCTCCGATCGCAGGGCTACCACACGGTCCTGGCGGGCATCGCGCTGCCGAACGAGCCGAGCGTGGGTCTGCACGAGTCGATGGGCTTCCTGCGCGCGGGCGCGTTCACACAGGTCGGCTACAAGTTCGGCCTGTGGCACGACGTCGGGTACTGGCAGCTGTATCTGGACGGCCCCGGCGGCGAGCCGATGCCGATCAAGCCCGTTTCCGCGGTTTGGCGCGCGAGCCCCTGACGTCGGGCCCGGTCCCTACAGCTCTCGCAGGATCCAGTCGCGCACGAACGGCATCGTCGTGCCCAGCGGTGCGTGCACCTCGCTGTGATTGGTGCCCGAGAAGTGGCACGCCAGATCGGTCGTCGTCGCGTCGAGCCGCGCGTTCCAGCGCTCGTCGTACTCTTCGATGTTGAGCGGGTTGAGGACGATGTCCCCGGAGCGCACCTCGAGATGCTTCTCGACGCTGGGAAAGACGACGTCTTCGAGGTCGTAGCTGAAACCCGCCTGTGACGGGTGGTTCGACACCGGACAGGTCACGTTGAGCGGGATGTTGTACGCCTCCTCGGGCGTGCCGCCGAGCTGGTTGACCTCGCCGGCCGTGTGGACGAGCGCGAAGCCGTTCGAGCTCGTGTCCAGGTCGACCTGCAGACGCACCGGCGCGTCGGGGACGTCGCGTGTGGCGCCGTGGCTCCAGGGGCCGCCGTGACTGTGCGCCACCAGGATGATCTGCGTCGGATTCGAACGGTTCTCGATCCAGTTGTCGCGGATGAACCGCAAGCGCTCGAGCAACGCCACGTACCCGATCGCCGCGCCGCCGCCGTCCTCGTAGTAGGTCGTCTCGACCGTGAAGCCGGCGTTCGTCAGGGCCTGCGTGAGGAACGGACCGGCCGTGGTGTCGAGGTAGGTCGGGGCGACGCCGAATGCATGACCGCTCACGACGAGCAGGGCGACCTGCGGGCCCGGGTTGGGCGTCAGGTTCCCCCCTCCGCCGCCTGGGAGGCCCGGGGGCGTGCCGTTGCCTGCCCCCGGAGCGCCGGGCGTGTCGGTCCCACCGCCGCCCCCGCAGGCGGCCAGGGCGAAGACCAGGCTCAGAACGAAGATGCGCTGCACGACCCCTCCTCCGGGGCGCCCATGCTACGCGACATCGCTGCGACGCCAACGCCCCTACAATCCCGCCGATGCGAACGCGCCTCCTCGTTGCTTCGTCGCTCTTGCTGATCTGCGTGGCCGGCGCCGGCGCCGGCGAGCCGAGCGTTCGCTGGAGGCTCGGCCCGTCCGACATGCTGCGCTACGACCTGCGCACGGTCACGCTGGAGAAGAACGAGGCGACCTTCGGCCCGGCATCTCTGGTGACGGTGTACGGCCACGACCTGCGCGACGACGGCCAGTACCTGCCGCTGCATCCGGTGCGCCGCGATCTGCCGGCCGTGCTCGGACTGCGCCTGCCGACGACGGAGAAGGACAGCGAGCGCGTGAAGCTGGACCTGCCGCTGCACACGGTCACCGGTGTGCGCATCAAGGGCACGCTCGCCGCGACGTCGCGGGACGGCGCGATCTTGACCCTCGAAGGCGCCTACACGTTCGCCAGCCGCGGGAAGGCCGGCCGCGACGCGGTTCATGCCGTCACCAAGGGCGAGGCGACCGTTCGAACGCGGTTCGACGCGGACGCGGGCCGCGTCCTCGAGGCTCGTGTGGCGCTCGCCTACACGCTGAAGAAGCTCGATGCGGAGCCCGGCGAGCGGCCGCGCAAGATCGCGACGACGTACGACCTCTCGTTGTCGAAGGCGTGCGCGTATGGATACGACGGATTCGAGAAGGAGGTCGACGAGGCCATCGAGAAGGGCGTCGCGCACCTGCGGACCCTGCAGGCCCCGGAGAACCAGCTGGCGCCGGGCTCCTATCGACCGCACGACAAGCATCGGTTGGGCACGACGGCGCTGGCGGTGCTCACGCTCGCAGCTTGCGGCGTACCGAACACGGATCCCGCGATCGAGAAGGCGCTGGCGTGGTTGGAGCGCCAGGTGCCGCGAAGCACCTACGACGCCGCGCTCGGCATCCTCGCGTTCGAGGCCGCGTATCCGCCGAAGTCGCTCGAGGAGACGAAGCGCGAGATGCCGGACGCGCGCTTCTGGTGGTGCGAGAAGGCCGCGCTGCAGCTGATGACCAGCCACGCGTCGCCGGGCTCCTGGGGCTATCCCTCCAGCTCCCTGATGCTGAAGTTCGACGGTTCGAACACGCAGTACGCCGTGCTGGCGCTGCGCGCGGCGTCGCAGATCGGTCTGGACGTCGAAGCGTCGCATTGGCTCGGCGTGATTCGTCACTGCAAGCTGCTGTGCGAACCGAAGGGACCGAAGGGTCGCGTTCACCTCACGCACGTCGGCGAGGGCATCCTGGCGAACGGGCGATCGGCGGAACCCGAGTCGATCGTGGCGCGCGTCGCCGGGTTCCGCTACGGGACGCCGGAGCAGTACCGCATCCCACGCGCCTCGATGACGTCGGCCGCGATCACGTGCCTGGCCATCGCGCGCGAGCAGCTGCGGCTGCGGAAGAGCAAGAAGCTGACGCCGAAGGTGGAACGCGAGATCGAGGACATGATGCTCGGTGGCTGGGCGTGGCTGGACGCCAGGTGGACGATGGACCGTCACGCGGGGCAGCCCGGTGGCAAGTGGTTCTACTACGCGCTCTACAGCCTCGAGCGGGCCGCGATGCTCGACCGGGTGCGGCGTGTGGGCGGGAAGGACTGGTACTTCGAGGGCGCGGCGCAGCTCCTCGCCCGCCAGCGCGAGAACGGGGCGTGGACCGCGCCGGCGTCGCTCGAGGCCGAGAGCGAGATCGTGGCGACGTGCCTTGCGTTGCTCTTCCTCAAGCGCACCACGAAGCCGGCGATCTCGGGCAGGGCGCCCAAATAGCGAGGCGCTACACGCAACCGAGCGAGGCGCTAGACAGGATTGATCGAGAGCGCTTCGGTCTGCCAGAACGCGTTGCGCCAGACGAGCTTGATCTCGAGGGTCGTCTTCTTCCCGTCCTTGAAGAAGACGAGGTACGTCAGGCGGCGTTCGCGACGGTCGTCACTGACCACCTCGTCGGTCAGCTGCCAGCGTTCGACGACGTCGGTGCCGTCCCGGACCGCCCGCATGCGCTTCTCGAAGTCCTTGACCGACTCCCGCTTGCGCGCCTCCTTCGTGAAGTTCGCGTGCATGTTGGCGAACTTGCGTTCGTTGTACCGCGAGAGGTTGGCCTTGACCGACGACGCGATCATGCTCTCGTCCGGTTCGGGCGCGAGCGCGTCCGGGACGAGGATGGACACCTTGTTGAGCATCCAAGCCCCGCCCTCCTTCTGGAACTGGAACTCGCCCTCCGCGACCCCCTTCTCGAACTCGATGTCGACGGTGATGCTGCCGATCGACTTCTGACCCGTTCCCGCGCTGCGCTGAAACCCCTTGACGTCGACGATGCTCTTGTACGCGCCGAGCAGCTGCTCGCGATAGGCCATGTAGCCCTGCAAGCCTTGCTGGGTCGTTGCGGCGCGGAAGATGCTCGACGTGCGCGCGTACGCGTCGTCGAACTCGCCGTCACGCACGTCCTCCAGGAACGCCTCCGCCAACGGCTGCAGCTCCGCCTTGGTCGACGAGTAGACACCAAAGAACCCGAACACGGCGACGCCGATGACCAGGATGATCCCCAACCCGACCCAGAGAAGTACCTTCATGCCCGCAGCATACGGGCGCGGTCGGCGCGGATCAGTAGTACGGATCGAGCACGGCGCCGCGAATCGCGCGAACGGCGCGCCGCGCCTCGCTACGCACCTCGCCGACCGGATCGAGCGCTGTCGTCTGCAGCGCGAGCAGCGAGCCGCGCGCGGGATAGCCGATGCGGCCGAGCGTCTCGGCCGCGAGCCGGCGCACCCGTACGACCGGATCCTCGAGCGCGGTGGTCAGCTCGTCGACGGCCGGACGCGCGTCGGGCCCGAGCCATCGAAGCAGCTCGGCCGCGCGTGTCTGCGAGCGGTTGTTCGGGCTCCCGAGCTCCTGCGCGATGCGGCGCACCCCCCCGGGGACCCGCGGGGCGATCTGTTGGAGCGCCCAGCCGAAGCGGTCCCAGGCGAGGTCGTCCGCGTCGTCGATCTGGCCCAGCAGCGCCTCCACGCTGCGCCGGTTCGGCCGCGTCGCGCGCGCCAGCGCCGTGGCCACGAGAACGCGCACCCAACGCGTGCGGTGCGCAAGCCCGTCGAGCAGGGCGTCGAAACCGGGGCCGCCGCGGTCGACCCACTCCGAGAGGCCGCCCGCTTCGTCGAACGAAAGATCGGCGTCGCCGGCATGGTGCTCGTGGGCCTCGACGAACCGCGCGAGTCCTTGATCGAGGGACGCGAACATGCGTGGAACGTCCGCGGCGGCGGCATCACCCGCGCGGCTCAACGCGTGCACGACCGCGACGCGCACGTCGAGCTCGGGATCGTCGAGACGCGCGCGCAGCGCCTCGAGCGTTTCGTCGTCCCGTGCCGCATGGCGGCCGAGCGCGAGCGCCGCGGCGCCGCGAACGAGCGGCGATGCGGCATCGAGCAGCGCGACCAAGGGTTCGGCGATCTCGTCGGTCGGATGATCGAGACGCGCGAGCGCCGCCGCCGCGTCGCTTGCGACCACCGGGTCCGGCGCATCCAACGCTACGCGCAGCGGCGCGCGCACCTCCCATACCGTGCGCGCGCTCGGCGGTTCGAGACCGGCGCCCTCGAAGATCTCGGAAAGGCCCCATCGCGCGGTCGTCGGTCGATGCCAGGCGGGGGCCGCGGCGGCGGCGACGGCCGCAAGGGCGGACTTCGTCGTCGCCTTCGCGCGCAGCTGCTGCACGGCATCGGGTCCACCGCGCAGCAACAGCCTGGCCGCGAGCGCCGCTTCGTCGCCGGGTGCGCGACGGACGACTTCGAGCAGCGCGTCGAACGGCAACCGCATTCGATGACGCTCCGCTGCGAGCCAGCTCAAGGCGGCCAGGCGCGCTTCCGGGTCGCGTAGCGCCGCGCTGAAACCAGCGGCGCCGTGTCGAACGCGGTGCGCGACGACGCGCAACCACGATGCTTCCAACAAGAAGAAGCGCTGCTTGCCGGTGGCGAGCATGGCCTCGATGTCCGGCACGACGCACTTCGATGCCGTGCCGAGCCCGGCGAGGGCGTAGAGCGCGACCCACTTCTCCACCGGATCGCCGCGGTTCCACGAAGCCACCAGTGGCGCGACCGCCCCGTCGGCGGCCGGACCCACACGGGCCAGGAGCCGCATCGCGTACGACCTCGAGCGACCGATCCGCGCCATGGCAACGCGGACCAGGTTGGGGACGAGGGCCTTGCAGTCGCAACGAAGCGCGGCGATCGCCAGACACACGGCCGCGAGAAGGTGTCTGTCGCCGCGTTCGATGCCCTTGGCGAGCGCCGCGTCGAGCAACGGCACGGCGACCGTGCCCCAGGACGCGATCAGCACGGCCAGCTGCGGATGCAGATCGACGATGCTCCCGTCACGCACGTCGAGCTCGAAGATGCGCAGCTGCATCCGCAGCCGCCGCAACAGGTGCGGGATGGCGATGCGCGCCGGTGCGCCCCGCAGCGCATTCCAGCCGGGCGCCGCGGACCACGGCGCGCCGTCCGGCGGTCCGTCGAGCAGCTCGTGGGCGACGTCGAGCGCACCGACGAAGTGCAGGAACCGGGAGATGCGAATCTCGCGTCCGTCGGCGAACGGCAAGTGCATGTGCGCCGGAAGGTTGAGCGAGCCCTCGATGACGAAGTGCCGCGACGACGCGTCCGCACGCCAGCGGGCGACGAGGCGGTCGATCCATGCGGTCACCCTGCGGCCCGAGCGCGCCGGGTCTTCCAGGTCGCCGAAGACCGTCTGTTCGGCAATGGCGTGCAGCGCCTCGTCGCTTCGGACCCAACGCAGCGCGGCGTCGTGAATGCGATTGGCGTAGTCGGGTGTGCCGTCGGGCGGGGCTTCGCGCAGGATGCGGTGCTGCCGGCGCGCCACCGTGCGAACGAGCGCGAGCCGCTTCTCCGCCTCGGCCGCGTGCGGCCCGAGGGCGCCGATGGCGCGCAGCGCCTCGCGTTGCACGCCGGGGCTGCGATCGTCGAGTGCGGCGTAGACGGCGTTGAAGATCGGCGCCGCCTCGACACCGAAGCGCGCGACCGCGCCGAGCGCGTTGATGCGGTCGAGCGGCTCGGGCGCGCGAAGCATCCGTTCGACTGCAAGCAGGGCTGAGGTGCCCATGTCACCGATCGCATCCTGAGCGTCGCGAACGCGCTCGGGGTCGGACGATGCGAGATCGCGAATCCAGCCTTCGACCGTGCCGTCGGCCGAGGCCGGCGCCGGTGCGGCGCACCAGATGCACGCAAGGCACGCGAGGGTGTGCGCGAGCCTTCGGATCATGCGGCGTACCTCCCGGCGCGACGGTACGGACGCAAGGTCACGAAACCGCTGCCGCATCGGCGGGAATGCAGCGGTGCGTGCCGTGGTCGCGGGCCCCCCCACAGGTCACATCGCGCGAGCCGCCCACCGGGATACGCGCAATTCAGTACCGCACCTCGAACGGAGGCTCCGCGCCCGACACCGGCTCCTCCTCGCACGCGACGTCGTCGACGCGCGCATCCCGGGGCCCGTCGTGCGCCCAGCGAATCAGGCGATCCACGGCGTCGGGCACGCCCTCCGCCACCAGCTCGACGCGCCCGTCGGACCGGTTGCGCACCCAGCCCGAGAGGCCCAGGCGCGTCGCCTCGTCGCGGGTGGACTTGCGGAACCAGACCCCCTGCACGCGGCCGGTGACGAAGGCACGGATGCGCTTAGACTGCGTACCGGGCATGCGACGACCTCCCATCCGCGTCGCGAGCGTCTAGCTACGCTCGTAGGGACCCCCACCGGACCGCAGCGTCGAGGCATCGCGCGCCGCCCGTAGGCCGAAGCGTCCGCGGGCCGCCAGCGATGCGCTGTGTTGCGGGGCGCGGCGCGCCGCCGCCACGTCGTGCTGGACGAGCTCCAACATGTCGCGCTGCACGCAGCCGACGGGACGTGTTCCCACAGGGAGCATGCCCTGCGTCGCAAGGGCGGGGATGCCGAAGAGACTCTTCTCCGGGAGCGCCTCCCCTTTGAGCAGCAGCACGTCTTCCTTGCGCGCCTCCATGACGTCGTCGTACAGGCACAACAACAACCGCTCGTGGTCCACCTCGAGCGGCAGGACCCAACGATCTTCCCCACCGCCCGGCCAGTGATACAGGGAACCGGGCACGACCGGGGGGCTCATCCGCCCGCCCCTAACGTCGCGAGAGCACTCCCGCGGCGACTCTCGCGTACACCTCGAGAACGAGTGCCGGACGATCCGGCGGCAAGTGCGCGCGTAGCAGGTTCAAGATCTGCGAATGACCGTTTCGGACTCGATGAAACGTCCACGACTCTCCCGTCGTATCGGTCAGGAGCTGCGCGGCCTTCCGTATCGAAACGTGTTCGCCGGACCGCCGGCCCGAATCGTCGAACTCGTACAACGAATAGGTCCGAAACACCGCTCTCTGCTCGTCCGTGAGAGTAGCAATGATGCCTTCGGCAATGAGTGACGCGTGCGACGAATCGACAAACTCGTCCGGAGCGCCCAAAACGCGTCTTTCGCCCGCTTTCTGCTCGTACTGTCGACATGTGCGCAATTGCTCGAGCTCGCGTTGTGCGCGCTGTTGAACGATTTGCAACGCCCAGTTCTGGGCATACGTCTCACCGAGCCGTTCACGCTTGATGCACATGCGCGCCACCCGCGCGCCACCTCGTTCGAACATGTAGGGCAGCGCGTTCGTAGCGAGCTGTTCCGCATCCCAATTCAACTGGAGCGCGAACAGCCGAAGCTGTCGTCGTTTCCGCAGCGCGTCGCTGATGAGTTCCGTCAACGCTTGCGCGCAACGCTCCCACAGCTCGCGAAGAGCCTCGTCCTCCTCGTGCCCCGTGAACACGCCCGCGCGATACGCGTCGACGTCTCGCGCCGCCGCATACCGGTCATCGTTGATCCGCCGACACAGCGCACGCAGCGCCGCGCCGAGCGGGAGGACGCCGACGTCCTCTGCTCCGACGCCCACGCAGCCGCGGGGACTCACGGTTGGGTTTCTCTATGGGGCCTAGCCCGAGTGAGGCCGCTTTGATCGCACATGCTCGTTATCCGAAACGCCAGAATCGTCCGCAGGGGCCGGAAGCCCCTCCCACCCCTGGGGTCCCGCGGCGCCACGACTCCGCGTCGGCGGAGCCCATCTCAGCGAGGATTCTGCGACCGGGGGCCCCCACAGCGCAACGCGAACGCCAAGGAGAAGTCAAGAGCGGGGCCTCGCCCCCCCCAAACGGCATGAAGAGGCTGTTTGAAGGGCCGGGCGGCCTGTTTTTCCCTGCAGTTCGGCAACCGGAACGGTCGAAGGGAAGGGACCCGTTTTCCGGCGCAATCATCGTCAGGGGGGCTCGCAAGGAGTCCCAGATGCAGAGCCGGCCTGAAGACCGCCGTCGCGCACCCCGCATTTCCTGCCGCCTTCCCGTGAGGCTGCGGGTCGGCGCCCGTACCGTCCATGCGACCACCGTCGACCTCAGCCGCATCGGTGTCGGGCTGGCGATTCCACTGGAGGAGATCGGTCTCGGATCCGAGCGGTCGCTGGCCGAGATCGGTCGTCAGGTGACCGAGTGTCTCGGCGACGTCGTGGTCGCGTCGTTCCACTACGAGCTGCTCGGCACGCTCGTGAGCAAGGGGCTTCGACTGGTGCGTGTCGGTCGCGCCGACACGCGCGGCGACTTCGTCGAAATCGGCTGCACGTTGCGGACGGCCCTGACCGACGAAGAGGTCGGGTTCCTCGGACTCGATCTTCCGGCCGGCGGGCACTTCGTCGACACGGAGTCCGACGAGGATACGCAGGCGGAGCCGGACGACCAGGATCGCGGAACGAGCGCCATCGTCTGCGCGGGCCGGGACCGGCAGGCCACCCCGTTCTGCGCGTCGTTCGAAGAGGTCGAAGACGGCATGTGCCTCACCGTCGACCGCCGCCGCCTGCCCGTGCTGCCCGAGCGCCACGATGCGGGCACGTTGCTCGGCGCGCTCATCGACGCGTACGGTCAAGAGGTGTTCGTCGTATTGCTTCGCGGCATGCGGCCCTTCTGGTCGGGAACCGCAGTCATGCAGGCGGTGGACCTCCTGCGGGGAGGCGACGTCGCGCTTCACCTGGCCCCGCGCAGCGTCGAAGCGATGATGACGAGCCGTTGACGCCGAATCGAACTCGACGTGCGACACGTGATCCGTGCGAGGATCGGAATTACAGTGTTGCCGGTCAACGGAGTGCCATCGTGACGTCCAGTCCCTTCGAGCTGTCGGAGTTCATGATTCGCCGCAAGTTCCTCAAGGTCTTCGGCGCGAGTTTTCACGTCTACGATCCCGACGGCAACGTCGTCGGCTTCAGCAAGCAGAAGGCGTTCAAGCTCAAGGAGGACATTCGGCTCTATGCCGACGAGTCGGCAACGCAAGAGCTCTTGACCATTCACGCGCGGCAGATCATCGACTTCTCCGCGGCGTACGACATCATCGATGCGCAGGCGGGAACCAAGGTCGGCGCGGCGCGCCGCAAGGGGTTCAAGTCGATCTTGCGTGACGCGTGGGAGCTGCTGGACGAGAACGACGTCCCGGTGGCGAAGCTGGAGGAAGACAGCGGCGGCCTCGCGTTCCTGCGCCGCTTTCTCACGAACCTCATTCCACAGACGTTTCACCTGAAGGACGAGGGCGGCAACGAGCTCGCGGTGCTGAGCCAGCGCTTCAACCCGTTCGTGCACAAGCTCGACGTCTCGATCCGGCCGGCATGCACGATCGACCGGCGGCTCGTCTGGGGTGCCGCCGTCTTGATCGCGGCCATCGAAGGCCGGCAGAACTGACGGGCCGGTGGCGGTGCCGGTCCGTTGTTCGTGCGGACACTTCTTCACCGTCGAAGCACACCTGACGGGGGGCTACGTCAACTGCCCGGGCTGTGGGAAGGCCACCCCGGTCCCAGGACTGCGCGATCCGTTCTGGCGCGCCGTCCAGGTCGTGGCGAGCGCCGTCTGGATGGCCGCGGTCGTCGGCGGCTACGTTCTCTTCGGGGCGCCGGGCTCCCTGATCGTAGGGGTCGGCGGCGCCGCGCTCCTCTGGCTGCTGTCGCGGACGTTCTGAGGGCGCGCTGATTCTTCGAAGCGCGTTTCGTCCGTTGGCCGGTCCGAGGATATCGTGGGCTTCAGCGGAAAAGGACCGAGGCCCCTGCCCCCTCGCGGCCCCGCGAGAGCAGGGAAACATCGGCCAACCCCCCGGCGTCCTTCGATTGGCTCGGGGAGCCGCATTCACATCCAAGGAGCAATCATGACGCATCACCTTCTGCGCGGACGCTGGGCCGTGCTCTTCGGGCTGCTCGCCGCGCTGGCGCTGCCCGTCACCACCGGCAGCCTGGCTTTCGCCGAGGAAGAAGAGGGCGAAGCCGAGACCGAAGAGGCCCACCTTCCCTGGGTCATGGACTTCACCAAGGCCACCGCCCAGGCGAAGGCCGAGAACAAGGATCTCGTGATCAACTTCACCGGCAGCGACTGGTGCGGTTGGTGCATTCGCCTCGACAAAGAGGTGTTCATGCACAAGGAGTTCGTGGATGCGGCGACGAAGAAGTTCGTCTTCGTGTTCATGGACAAACCGAACAGCGAAGAGCTCAAGAAGGCGGTCGTCGACCCCGAGCTTCGCGACCGCTTGTTCAAGGAATACAGCTGCGCCGGCTACCCGACCATCATGGTCACGACCGCCGACGGCACGCCCTACGGGCGCACCGGCTACAAGGCGGGCGGCCCCGAGGCCTACCTCAAGCATCTCGACGAGCTGCAGGAGGGCGGCGCCGCGGTCAAGAAGCTGATCGCGGACACGGAGCACAAGGACCTCGAGGCGCTCAAGGCCGCCTTCCCTGTGCTCGCCGACAACAACCTGCTGGGCTACCCGGCGTTCGACTGGGTTCTCGATGCCGCCGACAAGGCGGATCCGGACGGCTCGTTGGGCTTGAAGGAGAAGGTCGCGGCGGAGCGTGAGCGTCGCCTGCGTGTCGAGGAAGAAGAGAAGCTCAAGGCGCTCTTCCCGAAGGAACAGCGTCCGCCCACGGACGCAGAATTCGCGAAGATCCACGAGGCGCTCATGGCCAGCAAGCACCTCTCGGGCCGTATGTTCGTCGGTGTCGGCGTGGCGGTTGCGCAGTGGCTTGCCAAGGGCGAGCGCATCGACGACGCCAAGGCGATGATCGAGCGCGTCAAGCAGGACGATCTCTACAAGAACAATCCGCAGGCCCAGGCCTACGTCGACGGCGTCGCCGCGCAGCTCGAGAAGGGCGGCGAGGACGAAGAAGAAGACGAGGACGACGACGACGAGGATGACGGCGAAGACGACGACGGCGGTGACGACGACGGGATGGGTGGCGGCAAGTAGACCCCTCGTTCACGCCTGACCATTTCGAGGCCCCCGGCGATTCGTCGCCGGGGGTCTTTTTCGTTTTTTGGCGATCGAAGGCAGAAGGTGACCGCTCGACGACGGCGCGGATCCCTGGACCGCCGCTAGCAGTCGCTGCAGCGGATCTCCTGGAAGATGTCGCCTTCGCGGTCGGGCTCTTCCACCGCGAAATTCACCAGGCAACGCAGCGCCTTCGACACGTCCGGCAACCCGTGCTTCTCGGCCATCTCCTCGAGATAGGCCCACTGCCGAGGTTTGAGCTCGACCCGGTATTCGTCGTTCATGCGAGTGCGCCTCCGTGGACAGCATACGGTCGCTTTCCGCGTTGTTTTGGCCGAACCCCCTGGCACCATCGTCGTTCCTCACGGGAAGGCGTGGGAGGGCTCCGTGTTGCGGTTCGCGTTCGCTGTGGTGCTGGGGCTCGCTGCGACGGCGTCCGGCGCCTTTGCCGAAGACGAACCGGACGCGCCGGAGCCGCCGCCGCTCGAGTCGCTGCCCCCCATCGAGGTCGTGGCGCCCCGGATCCACGGCACAGGTGTCGCATACGGCACGACGACGCTTCGTCGCGCGGAGCGCGTCTTCGACACCCCCGCCGCCGTCACCGTCCTGGATCAGGACGAGATCCTGCGACGCCGCGCCCCGCGCTCCCTACCCGATGCCCTCAAGGCGCTGCCGGGCGTCATGGTCCAGAAGACCGCGCCCCACCAGAGCTCACCGTTCATCCGCGGGTTCACCGCCTACCAAAACTTGATGCTCATCGACGGCATCCGACTCAACAACTCGGCGTTCCGAGCCGGCCCGAATCAGTACTGGAGCACGATCGACCCCTACTCGATCGCCGACCTCGAGGTCGTACGAGGTCCCCACTCCGTGTTGTACGGCAGTGACGCCGTCGGCGGCACGGTGAACGTGATCCCGTGGCGGCGCACCTCGTTCCGCCGCGGCCTGCACGTCGGCGGCGCCGTCTACTCGCGGTACGCGTCCGCCGAGAACGCCGTCGCGGTCCGCTCGCAGGTCGAAGGCAATCTCGACAACATCGGCTGGGCCGCGGGCGTCACGTACAAGCACTTCGGCGACATCACCAGCGGGGCCGGCCGGCAGCCCGAGACCGGAGACATCGACGACTGGGCAATGGATGCACGCGTCGACATTCGGCTGTCCCGGCCGTGGGAGTTGACCTTCGCGTACCAGCGGGTGCGCCAGTTCGACGCGCCGCGCACGGAGCGCACGGTCTTCAGTGTGCCCTTCGCGGGCACGGCCGTCGGATCGGAGCTCGAGCGGGACTTCGATCAGGAGCGCGACCTCGCCTACGCGCGACTCTCGTTCGACGGCGGTGCGTGTTGCCGGCCGATCTCCCGCGGTCACATCGCCGTCAGCTGGCACCGGCAGGCGGAGGAACGCGACCGGGAACGCACGGGCGACCGGCGCGATCTGAGCGGTTTCGAGGTCGATCAGTACGGCGTCCAAGTCCAGCTCGAGAGCCCGACGCGCTTCGGCCGGCTCACGTACGGCGCGGAGTTCTATCACGACGAGGTCCGAACGTTCCGGGACGACTTGGTGGCCGGGGTTCCGACGCTCTCGCACGTCCAGGGGCCGCTCGGCGATGACGGCACGTACGACCTGCTGGGCGTCTACCTGCAGGACCAGATGAGCTTCGGCTTCCTCGACGTCTTCCTGGGCGGGCGCCTGACCCACGCCGTAGCGTCGGCGGACCGCGTCGACGATCCGGCGGTGGCGGGCAACGACCCGGCAACACCGGGCAACATCATCTCGGTCTCGAACGATTGGACCGACTTCGTCGCGAGCCTGCGGGCGATCTATCACATCAACCGTCGGGTGAACGTCTTCGGCGGGGTGTCCCAGGCGTTCCGTGCGCCGACGTTGCACGACCTGACGGCGCTGGACTCGACGAGCGTCGTGGAGACGCCGGCGCCGGGCCTCTCGTCGGAGAAGTACCTGTCGTTCGAAGCCGGCGTGAAGTGGGACTACCCGGCGATCAGCGGCTACACGGCCCTCTGGTACACGGTGCTCGACGACGCGATCATTCGCTCCCCCACCGGCGCGTCGATCATGGGCGTTCCGGAGGTGCGCAAGGACAACATCGGCGACGGGTACGCATGGGGCTTCGAGGCAGAGGTCGCGTGGCGATTCCACTGCTGTTGGATGGCGTTCGCCAACGCGACGTGGATGGACAGCGAGGTCGATCAGCTCGACACCGCCGGCAATCTCGTGAAGCGCCCGCTCAGCCGCAACATGCCGTTCGCGAGCACGCTGGCCGTTCGCTACGGGCGTCCGACTTCGCGGTTGTGGGGCCAGGCGGAGTGGCTGTACTCGGCGAAGGCGGACAAGCTCTCGTTCCGCGACGAGACGGACTCGCGCCGGATCCCTCCGGGGGGAACGCCGTCGTGGAGCGTCTTCAACGTCCGCGCCGGCTACTTGCTTCGAGAGGGGCGGTTCGTGACGCTGGGGGTCGAGAACCTGTTCGACGAGAACTACCGCATTCACGGGTCGGGGCAGAACGAGCCCGGACGGCAGATCGTCGTTGCTTTCGGGGCTGAGTTCTAGGAGCCGCGGGAGGCGGGAGACGTCTCGGGAGACGTCCCGCGGTAGCCCGGGTCGGGTCCGGCAGGGCGACGCCCGCTCAGTCGATCCCGTATTCCTTCATCTTCTCCCACAGGTTCTTCCGCGAGATTCCCAGGATCTTGGCCGCGTTCGCGCGATGTCCTTCCGTCGCCTGCAACACACGACGAATCGCCGCCGCCTCCGACTCGCGCACGACCTCCCGCAGCGTCAACAACGGTCCGCCCGACGCGTCGCTCGCGCCTCCCTTCTTGCGACGGCGCAACGCGCCCTCGAGCAGCAGCTCGCGCGTCAACACCGTGTTCGCTCCCGCCAACGCGATCGCGCGCTCGACCGCGTTCTCCAGCTCGCGCACGTTGCCCGGCCAGCGATACGTGCTCAGCTCCGCCATGACCTCCGGCGGCACGCTGTACGCTTCGTCCTGACCGAATCGCCGAATGAAGTGGTCGACCAGCAACGGCACGTCGCCCTCGCGTTCGCGCAACGGCGGCAGATCGATCGGCACGACGTTGAGCCGGTAGTACAGATCCTCGCGAAACTCACCGTCGTCCACGGCGTCGCTCAAGTCGACCTTGGTCGCTGCGATCACGCGCACGTCCACCTTGATGGGCTTCGTCCCGCCCAGACGCTCGACCTCACGCTCCTGCAACACCCGCAGCAGCTTGACCTGCGTCTCCATCGGCATGTCGTCGATGTCGTCGAGGAACAACGTGCCGCCGTCCGCCGTCTCGAAGCGTCCGAGCTTGCGGTCCTTCGCGTCGGTGAACGCGCCCTTCTCGTGGCCGAAGATCTCGTCTTCGAGCAGCGTCGACGGGATCGCCGCGCACGCGAGCGCGACGAACGGTCCCTCGCGGCGGCCCGAGATGTCGTGGATCGCCCGCGCCACGCGTTCCTTGCCCGTCCCCGACTCGCCCGTGATCAGCACGCGCGCCTCGCCCGTCGCGACGGTGCGAATCCGATCGAGCACGCGCGTCATGGCGTCGCTGTGCCCGACGATCTGTTCGAGCCCCTTCTCCCTGCCGAGAACCGCGCGCAGCTCCTTGTTCTCGGTCTTCAGCCGGTTCAGCTCGCGCACCTTGCGCAGCTTCTCGAGGATCTCCTCGTTGTTGAACGGCTTCAGGACGTAGTCGAAGGCGCCCTTGCGCATCGCGTCGACGGCGTTCTCGATGGTCCCGTAGCCGGTGATCAAGATGACCTGGGCATCCTGGTCCGACTGCCTGACCTCGTCCAGGAGCTCCATGCCGGTCACGCCCGGCATGTTGATGTCGGTCACGACCACGTCGAACCGGCCGCCCCGGAACGCGTCCCGAGCCTCGTTGCCGTCGTTCGCGACGACGACGTCGTACCCGTTCCGCTTGAGGTCGTCGGCCAGCGTGATCGCGATGGCCCGCTCATCGTCGGCAAGAAGGACGCGCAACGGCAGGTCTCCCGGGGCGGGTTCGTCGAAAAGGGCCCGCGGATTGTAGGGCTGCGGCTTCCAGCCGTCCGGTCCGGTTCGAAGGAACCGGCGATCCGGCGGCCGGAGAGTCCCCTCAGTGCCGCATCATGTGCGACGATTCAAAGAATGGGCGGGGTCCGCACCACCCGTCCGGCCTGGATGCACGCTTGGCTCCCACCCCCTCGCCCTCGTCGGAGACGCCGTACACGGCCCTGCTCGTCATGGGCAAGGGTCCCGGCCGCAAGAGCGCCGCGCGGGCGCTGCGGCGCGCCGGGTGCACGGTGCGGGCAGCGCGCGAGCCGTACGAGGGCACGGCGCGATTCGTGGAGCAGCCGAGCGACCTGGTCGTGCTCTCCCTCGAGAACTTCCGCCGCCGCGACGCGGGGTTCGTCTCGACGGTCCGCAAGCGCGCCCCACACACGCGCATCCTGCTGCTGATGCCCGAGGGCGAGCGCCGGGCCGCCCTGCGCGCGCTCACCGCGGGCGCCGACGCCTACGTTCACCTGCCGTTCTACGACAAGGAGCTCACGCTCGTCGCGCGCCGGTTGCTGGTTCCCGCGCCCGCGGCGGCAGCGCCCGCGACGGACACCGGAGCGCTCTCGCGTCTCGCCTCGGAGGTCTCCCACGCGGTCAACAACCCGCTTCAGGTGCTGTCCCTGCTCGGCGAGGGCGACGTGCCGCAGGCGCACCGGGACAAGCTACAGGCGGAGGTGCGACGCGTGCGCGACGTGGTCGACATCCTCGGCGACTTCGGCTACCTGGGGACGCCGCAGAAGACCGAGACCTCGCTCGGCCCGCTGCTGCGCGGCTCGCTCGACGCCGCCGTCGACGCCGGCACGGTACAGACGACGGGCCTGCCGCCGGAAGACGGCCCGCCGTTGCCGGTGGACGCGGAACAGGTGACCGGCGCGTTCGGCAGCGCCCTCACCTTCCTCGCCGCCCAGTCGAGCGACGCGCCGGTGAAGGTGGAGGGCCGGGTCCGGACGTTGCCGCCGCAACGCGCGCCCGGATCGTCCCGGCCCCTGCTCGAGGCAGCGCTTCGCGGCCGCGGCGTGATGCTGAACGAGCGCGAGCTGGCGGACTACCGCCGCACGGTCATCTGGAGCCACGAAGAGACGCGCCTGCCCTACCCGGGGCTCGCGCTCGCCGACGCGGTCGCCGCGGGGCACGGCGGCAACCTCGCCGTTCGGGCCACGGACGAGGGCGCCGTGCTGGCGCTACGCCTACCCTTGACGGGGTAGGCGTGCTGATTTGAGAAGAGCCCTAGCTCTGGCGCGAGATCTTCGCGGCGAGCGTGCGGCCGACGTCCTGCGCCTTGTCGAACTCGTCGCCGACCCGCAGGTTCGAGAAGCGCACCTTGTCGATGAGGGTGAGCGCTTCCTTGTGCTTCTTCGCCTTCTGCAGCTTCTTGGCTTCCGCCATCCACTTGGTCTGCTGCTTCAGGTCCGCCTTCACCTTCTTGTAGTACGCGGGGAACTTCTTCAGTCCCTGCTCGAGCGACTGCGAGACCTTGCGCGCGCTCTTGTGGGCGGGGAACTCGAAGACGATGTTGGCCTCGGCGTCCATCATGGCGAACGACGGCTTGTCCTTCGCGCCGAGCAGCTCGGTGAACTCCTCCTTGGAGGTGCCCATGTCGATCTGCACGCAACGGAACAACAGCGACCAGCGCGCGGCTTCCTCGTCGTCGAGGATCCGGCACGTCTTCTCGGAGATCTTGCCTTCCTTGCCGTCCTCGTGGGGCCAGTGGAAGTAGACGAGCGTCGGGCGCTTGTCGCCGTAGCGGCTGGCCTTGTCGAAGCCGAGCACCTTGCGCAGGTGCTTCTCGGGCGTGATGGCTTCTTCGTCCTCTTCGCCGGTGACCGCGCGCATGGGGCCGATCTCGACGACGTCCCACTTGAAGTGGGTCAGCCGCGGCGCCGCGCCGACGCTGCGTCCGCGCCCCGAGGGGGATCCACCGGGTGTCGTCGGGCTACCGCCCGGCCCGACGGGCGAGGGTCCGATGGACGGGGAGCGACCGCCCCCTCCGCCGCCGGCGCCTCAGCCTCACCCCCAGGCGAGCCCGGGACTCAGGGTCAGGACCATTCCGAGCGCCAGGACGCTCATCAACAGGACATTCTTGCGCATCTACGAAACTCCAGCCGCGCCCGGAACAAAGCCTCCACCATCCTATAACGGCCCGATCGTCCGACCGGACGGTCCAATCGCGCCGGCGTGGGCCCATCGTCCGTTCCCGCGGTGCTTTGGCCCCCATTCCAGGCGGCAAAAGAGGCCGAAGTCCTACAGGATCCGAGCCGATCCAGCGAGGTATGCGGCCGAACGACGAAGCCGAGGCAACCCCTGCGAACCCGCCCCGGCCGGGTGGTGAAGACGCGGGCCCGCACGTCCTGGTGGTCGACGACGAACCCCAGATCCGCGAGCTCGTCTCGACCGCGCTGCGCCGGGAAGGGTACCGCGTCACGGTCCGCCCCGACGGACGCGCCGCGCTGGCGGACATCCGCGAGCAGGACGTCAGCATCCTGCTGACCGACCTCAAGATGCCGCGCATGAACGGGCTCGATCTGATCCGGTCGGCGAAGCAGATCCGCCCCGATCTCGGCAGCATCCTGATCACCGCGTTCTCGTCCACCGAGACGGCCGTCCAGGCGCTGCGCTACGGCGCCGACGACTACCTCACCAAGCCGTTCGGCCTCGAGGACCTGCGCAGCGTCGTGGGCCGCGTGCTCACCGCCCGGCGCATCGCGCGCACCGAGAAGGACGCGGTCGACCGCGTGCGTGAAGAGGCCGACTCGCTGCGGCGCCGGCACCGGCAGACCGAGCAGGAGCTCGAGCGCGCGCAGGAAGACCTGCGCCTGTCCCGCCGGGATCTCGAACGCCGCGTGCGTGATCTCCAGTTCCTGCGCGAGCTGTCGCATCTGCTCTCGCGCAACCGCGACCTCGAACGTGTGCTGCAGACGACGGCCGGCATCCTGTCGCGCCGGTTCGGCGGCGTCTTGACGCGCATCGAAATCGATCTGAACGAAGGCATCCACGTGGCCGAGCACAAGTCGGGGGCGCTGCCGGACCGCGTGCTCTCGACCATGGGCCCGGACCTGCTCCAGCGCGCGCGCAACCGTTCCAACGGCGTGCTGCGCGACCTCGTCCTCGGGTTCGGCGCCCCGATGGAGGGGTTGGCCGCGGCCGTGGACGTCGCCGGTCGGCCGATGGGCGGCCTCACGATCCTGCGTCCGGCGTCGGATTCCTGCGACGCCGCCGGCGACGAATACCTGTTGTCGCTCGTGCCGCAAACGCTCGGCGCGGCGATCGAGTCGGAGCTCAACCGCAAGGCGGCCGAAGCGAATGCGCTGCGCGTCGCCGCGGGCATCGTCGACACGCTGGAAGGCCGCGGCGGCTTCTACCCCGGTCACTCCGACCGCGTGGCGCGGATCGCCGATCGGATCGCGCAGCGGCTCGAGCTGTCGCCCCGGCTGCGGTCGGTCATTCGCACGGCCGCCCGCCTGCACGACGTCGGCGAGGTGGGCATCCCCGATCACGTGCTGTCGCGCAGCGGCCCGCTCACGGCGGCCGAGCGCGAAGTCGTCCAGTCGCATCCGGTGGTCGGCGCCCGGATCCTGGCCCCGTTCGGCGAGGCCGCGGCATTCGTGCGGCATCACCGCGAGCGGCCCGACGGCGGCGGCTACCCCGACGGCCTCTCCGGCGACGAGATCCCGCTCGGCGCCGGCATCATCGGCGTCGCCGAGGCCTACGACGCGATGATCAGCCCCCGGCCCTACCGGCCGTCCCGCTCGAAACGGGACGCGCTGGCCGAGATCGCCGCGAACGCCGGCTCCCAATTCGTCCAGAAGGCCGTCGACGGCCTCCTGTCGCTTCCGCCCGACCAGATCTGAGCAACGCCATGACGCCGGACGTGTTGGCACATCTCATCGGCGACACCCCGAGGGGACGGCCGCCGACCGCGCCCGCGCGCTGGCTGCTCGTCGGGATCGACGACGCGCCGACGTCGTTGCGCAAGAGCCTCGGCGCCGCGCACGACGCCGCGCTGCACGTGACCGAAGCCGACGACGTGCACGCCGCCCTCGTCGCCCTGAGCCAGCACGCGTTCGACGGGTGCCTCGTCGAGCCGAGTGCGTTGGTCGATCGTCCGCGGGCCGCCGTTCGCAATCTGCGGCGCGCGCTAGGCGACGCCGCGCTGCTCGTGCTCGGGTTTCCCCGCTCGAAGGCCGTGCGCCGCGCGTTGCGCGCCCTCGAGGTCACGGTCGTCGATCCGGCGCCCCCGGACGCGGCGCTGCCGCCGCCCGCCACCGAGAGCGTTCGATCACAGGCACCGCTGCCGCGCGCGGACGTCGAAACGGACGCGATCGAGCGCACACCGCGGGATCCGGCCCCGGACCCGGCAGCGTTCACCGACGGTTGCCTTCAGCGCATGTCCGACCCGGCGGCGCTGACGACGTACATCCTCGACGCGCTCGTCGAGGCGTCCGACGCGGCACGCGCCAGCCTCATGGTCCGCGAGCACGGACGTAGCACGCTGCGTCTCGACGCCGCCGTCGGCTGGAACGACGCCCTGATCGGCAAGGTCCGCTGCAGCATCGGCTCGGGCATCGCAGGCCGCGCGGCGGCGTTGGGTCGCGCCCTCACCGGCCGCGGCTCGAAGGGCGGCGCGCGGGGGTACGCAGGCGCCGCGTACGTCGTCTTGCCCCTCGGCGGCGACGGACAGGTCGAGGGCGTGCTGAACCTCACGGGCTTTCCGCACGACGGCCCCCCGGACGCCGACGCGCTGGCAGCCTGGTCGCACATGTGCCGGCGTGCCGGCACCGCGCTGCACAACGCACGCCGGCTCCGACGCGCCGAGCACCTCTCGGCGCGCGACGAGTTGACCGGCCTGCCCAATCGCCGGGCGTTCGAGCGCGCGTTGGGCCGCGAGCTCGAGCGCGCGACGCGCGCCGGCACGGGGCTCGTCGTCGGCCTGATCGACATCGATCACTTCAAGGCCCTGAACGACCGCTTCGGGCATCAAGCGGGCGACCTGGCCCTGGTGGCCGTGGCACGGCGGCTCGCGTCCGCGTTCCGCGACTCCGACCTCGTCTGCCGCTGGGGCGGAGAGGAGTTCGCCGTGCTGCTGCCCGGCAACGCGGCCGGGCACGCCGAGATGGCGTTGGCGGCGCTGGAGCGGGCCCGCAGGGCGGTCGCGCAGCGCACCGTCCCCCTGGGACCCGGCCAGCCCCACACCCGGATCACGGTGTCCGGCGGCATGGCCGCGCTGATCCCCGGCCGAACGGAAGCCGATCAGCTGCTGAAAGCGGCCGACGAGGCCCTCTACGAGGCCAAGAACAGCGGCCGGGACCGAATTCGCACCCGGTAGCGCCCGCGGGCGAACAGCGTACGAAGTCCGCCGGCGAGTCGAATCTTCACGACACGTCACGCCCACCTGGCCCATTCCCTCAAGATCCAGGGGCCATCGGGTCGAAAGGTGCGTGTCCAAACTTCTCACCAGGCGTACTCGATGGACGGGAAACCCGCCAACAACGGCACGGCCCAGCCTCCGGAGACCGACGTGCGTGCGACGCACGTGCTCATCGTGGACGACAAGCAGGTCGTTCGCGACTTCCTTCGGGAGGTCCTCGAGATTGCCGGCCACCGCGTGACGATCGCGGACGGCGGAGAGACGGCGCTCGCGGCCTGCCGGGAGAACCCGCCGCACGTCGTGTTGACCGACATGCAGATGAGCCCGATGAACGGGCAGGAGCTCATCGCCAAGCTGCACGAGAGTTGGCCGTCGATCGTCCCCGTGGTGCTCACCGGCTACGGCACGGTCGAACGCACGGTCGAGCTCATGCGCCTGGGCGCGTTCGACGTGCTGACCAAGCCCTGCCGCGCGGACGAGATCACGGCGACCGTCGAGAAGGCGCTCGAGCACCACAACGCGCTGCACGCCAACCAGGATCTGCGCAAGCGCCTGCAGGTGCAGGAGAAGCTCGCGATGATCGGCAAGCTCGCCGCCGGCGTCGCGCACGAGCTGAACAACCCCCTCGACGCGGTGTTGCGCTGCGTGCGCATGACGCAGGACCGTCTGAACGACGACGCCGAGTCGAGCGAGTACCTGGACCTGGCGCACGCTGGCCTACTGCGCATGGCCGACATCGTGCAGAGCCTGTTGACCTTCTCGCGCAACGCCGCGGTGGAGCAGGCGCCCCAGCCGCTCGAAACGCTGGTCGATGAGTCGGTGTCGTCCGTGCAGCTCGCGCTGGGCGACGACTCGCCGGAGATGGAGCGCGACCTGCGCGGTGACGTCTCGAAGATCCCGGTCCCGCGCGGCCTGCACCAGGTGCTGACGAACTTGCTGCGCAACGCGTGTGATGCGGGCGGCGGCGACGGCCCGGTCACCGTGCGTGCATCGCGTGACGACGACCGGCTCGTGATCGAGGTCCACGACCGCGGCCCGGGGATCGCAGAGGACGTCCTGCCGCGCGTGTTCGAGCCCTTCTTCACGACGAAGGACCCCGGGAAGGGGACGGGACTCGGGCTGCCGATCTCGGCCCGACTGATCGAGAAGTTCGGTGGAACGATCCGCGTGGATTGCCCCATGGACGGCGGCACCGTCGTCACCGTATCCCTGCCCGCGCAACGGGCGTTGACGGAAGCCTTGTAGGAGTACGCGTGTCCGCTCGCATTCTCATTGTCGATGACGATCCGCTGGTGCCGCGCACGCTGCGCATTCTGCTGCGCAAGCACGGTCACGAGGTCGAGGCCGCCAGCGACGCCGAGGAGGCGCTGCGTCAGCTGGGCGAGAAGGACTTCGACGTGGTCATCTCCGACATCAACATGCCGGGCGCCGACGGTTTCGAGGTGCTGCGCCGCGTCAAGCAAGAGCACCCGAACACCGAGGTGATCCTCATCACGGGCTACGGCACGATCGAGAACGCCGTGCGCGGCATGAAGGAAGGCGCCTTCGACTACGTCACCAAGCCGGTGCTCGACGACGAGATGGTCGTCGTGATCGATCGCGCCGTGGAGTCGGTTCGCCTGCGCACCGAGAACGCCGACCTGCGCGCCCAGCTCGCCCATGCCAAGGGCCCGCGCGAGGCGGTCGGCAAGGATCCCAATTTCGTCAAGCTCTTCGAGACCGTGGACGCGGTCGCCGCCACGCGGGCGACCGTCTTGATCACGGGCGAGAGCGGGACGGGCAAGTCGATGGTGGCGCGCGCGGTGCACGATGCATCGAATCGCGCGGAAAAGCCGTTCGTCGAAGTGAACTGCGGCGCATTGCCCGAGGGCCTGCTCGAGAGCGAGCTCTTCGGTCACGCCAAGGGGGCGTTCACGGGAGCGACGAGCTCACGCTCGGGTCGTTTCCAGGCGGCGGACGGCGGCACGCTGTTCCTCGATGAGATCGGAACGGCCAGCCCGGCACTGCAGGTGCGGTTGCTGCGTGTGATCCAGGAGCGCACGTTCGAGCCCGTGGGCAGCGAAGAGACCGTGAAGGTCGACGTGCGCCTCGTGCTGGCGACCAACGAGGACTTGGAAGCGAAGGTCGAGGACGGCTCGTTCCGCCGCGACCTCTTCTATCGGATCAGTGTCGTGCCGGTGCATCTGCCGCCGCTGCGCGAGCGGCTCGGCGACATCCCGCTGTTGGCCGCGCACTTCCTGCGCCGTTTCGCGGACGACAACAACAAGCCGGTGATGCACATCGACGACAACGCGATGACGATCCTGCAGGCGCACGCGTGGCCCGGCAACATTCGAGAGCTCGAGAACGTGATCGAGCGCGGCGTGATTCTCTGCCGCACGGACGCGCTGACGCCGCGCGACCTGCCGCCGGAGATGACGCGCTCGGTCTCGGCGCCCGAACCGGGACAGACGCTGCCGTTGCGCAAGGCGTTGGAGATCCCGGAGCGCGAGATCATCGAGCGGACCCTGCGCAGCCACGGCTGGAACCGTCAGGAGACAGCGGCCGCGTTGATGATCAACCGTACGACGCTGTTCAACAAGATGCGCAAGTACGGCCTCCTCGCGAAGAACCGCGGCAACAACGGCCAGTAGCGGTTCGTCGAGACCGACGGCGGCCGAACGATCCGCGCCCCTAGAACAGGAGCAGTTGCGCGAACGGCTCGCGGAGCTCCAGCGGGCCGGTGAAACGCAGCGCGGCTTCGTAGGGCTCCGAGCCTTCTTCCGCCTCGATCCGAACGACCACGCCCGTCCCACGCAGGTTGACCATGGGCTGCTGCTTCGCCCGCTGGGACACGTGGACCCGGATCTCCACCTCGACCTCGGTGCCCGCCATGAGGGCCGGCGGCGGCCGGCATTGGGCGCGCAGACCCCCGGCGCTCACGTCCACGAGCTCGGCCTGCAGTCCGGACCCGGCTTCGCGCGGCGCAATCCGCACGCGAGCGGTCATGGGAATGCGGCGATCTCTCCGCCGCTCGGGAGTATGAGCTTCGACTACGGGCATGTTCGTCCGCTTCCCTCGCACGGACCGTGCCCTCGACGCAACCCGCAAGAATCAGGGCTTTGCCGTCGCCCGCCGCCGCCGGGCCGTTCACTTATCTCGACGTGGGTCCGAAAACGTGGACGAGCGAACGCCGCTAGCGCGCGAGAACGCGGCGCAGGGCCTCGATGACGCGCGTCTGCTCGTCCACCGCGAGGCCGGGGAAACACGGCAGCGACAATACGTCCGATGCGAGGGCGTCGGCCTCCGGACAATCGTCCGGCGCGAAGCGCGCAAAGCACGATTGCCGGTGCAGGGGCATCGGGTAGTAGACGCCGGTCGCGATGCCCTGTTGCCGGAGCCGCTCGCGCACCTCGTCGCGGTCGTCCACGCGAATCGTGTAGAGGTGGTACGCCGACGCCGCGTGCGGCGCCACGCGCTGCCGGCGAATCGGAAGCCCTTCGAACGCGGCGTCGTAGCGCTGTGCGATCGCCTGACGCTGGCGAGTCCACTCGTCGACGAGCGGCAGCTTCACGCGAATGACGGCGGCCTGGATCTCGTCCATGCGGCTGTTGGTGCCGACGAAGTCGTGATCGTAGAGCTTGCGGGTTTGACCGTGGTCGCGCAGCGCGCGAACGGTGTCGGCGACGCCGTCGTCGTCGGTCGTGACGATGCCGCCGTCGCCGGCCGCGGCCACGTTCTTCGACGGATAGAACGAGAACGTCCCCGCGTCGGCCAGGGCGCCGGCTCTGCGGCCCGCAACGGAGGCGTGGACGGCCTGGGCGGCGTCCTCGAGCATGAACACGTCTTCCCCGGTCGAGCCGTTCCGTCCCGGCGCCCCGCGAACGACGTCGCGCAGCGCGTCCACGTCCATGGGGTTGCCGAAGATGTGCACCGGAATCACGGCGGCCGTGCGCGGCGACATACGGGCCGCGAGCGACTCGGGATCCATGTTGTGCGTCTCGGGGCAGACGTCGGCGAACACGGGTCGGCCGCCGGCGTTCACGACCGCGCCGGCGGTGGCGACGAAGGTGAACGTCGGCAGCACCACCTCGCGCTGGTCCTTCGGCCGGCCCTGCAACACGGCGCGCAGGACGAGATAGAGGGCGTCGGTGCACGAGTCCACGGCCACCGCGTGCCGGGTCCCGACGTAGGCAGAGAACTCCTCTTCGAGCCCCGCGACGTGCTTCCCCTTGACGTAGGCGTGGCTGCGGAGGATCTCGACGATGCTGGCCTCGGCCTGCGGGCCCCACTGCTCGTAGATGCGTCTGGGGTCCATCAACGGCACACCGAGCGCCGCCGCGGGCGCCGCCAGGTCGCCGGGAGAAATCGAACGGTGAGCCGGTAGCGTCATGTGTGGTGCCCTGAAGTCGGCCTCAAGGTGCGCGACCTTCGTCACGCTTGGGCCTCTGTATCCCGCGCCCTTCTGGAATCTTCACAAAAAGTGGCGGCCGAATCACCGGATTCGCACCCGAAACTCCCGCCCATCGGCGTCGATCGACCGCTGCGCGGCTTCCAAAACGCGAACGACGCGGGCGCCGTCTTCCCCGGGCGTGGGCATGTCCCCGCCGTCGCGGATGGCGCTCACGAACGCACGCAGCTCCTCGCGCAGCGGCTCGGCGGCCGACACCCGCGGACGCCGGACGCGGTTGCGGATGGGGCCGCTTCCGTCGACGCGCGATACGACCCGCAGCTTGTCGTCGCTCATGTCGTCGAAGACCGCCATGCGGCCCTCGCCCACGACACTGATCCGGCGCACCTTGAGGGGATCCAGCCACGAGAGGTGGATGTTGCCCAGGCGGCCGCCGCCGAAGCGCAGGGTGACGAACACGATGTCCTCGAACTCCGGCTGGGCGCAGACGGCGCCCCTTGCGGACACCCCCACCGGCCAGTCGCCGAGCAAGTGCACCATCACGCTGATGTCGTGGGGCGCGAGGCTGACCAGCGCGCCCTCGTCGCGGCGGATTCGGCCCAGATTCGTCCGCTGGCAGTGCATGTAGCGAACCGCACCCAGTCGTCCGATGTCGATCTCCCGCTTCAGCGCCCGCACAGCCGGGTGATACAGAAGCAGGTGCCCGACGCCGAGCAGCCGGTCCGCACGGCGGGCCCGGCGCACGAGGTCCCACGACTCCTCGCCGGTCGGTGTCAACGGTTTCTCGACGAGCACGTGCTTGCCCGCGCGAAGCGCGGCACGGGCCACGCGGCCGTGCGTCGGGCCCGGACTCGAGACGACCACGCCATCGAGCCGGTCGTCGTGCAGCGCCTCGCCGACGTCCCCGACACACGTCGCGCGCGGCGCGAGCGCCTGCGCCGCGGGCCAGCGTCCCACGTCGGGATCGGCGATCCAATCCAGTCGTACGCCCGGCAGGTTGGCGAGCACGCGAACGTGGTTGCGTCCCCAATCCCCCGCGCCGGCGACGGCCAGCCGGATCAACACAGTCCTCGAATTGCGAGCGGCGCGTGGCGGTTCAACGTCGTCTCCTCGCGGGGGGTGCGCGACGCGTCGATGTACCGCGCGAATGCGTCGTGTTCGTCACGAGCACCGCCGCGGACGACTATTCGTCCGATTCCAATGCCTCGTCGCGGGCATCCTGGATCATCTCGCGCAGGTCGGACGCCTTGTTGGGCGGGGCGGCGCGGTAGAGCGCCCATGCCTTGCTCAGGGTCGTACGCTCCACGGGATCACCGGGCTTCGGCGGGTCGTCCGCCGTCATGATCTCGATGTCCATCGCGCGCTCCCAGTTGCGCTCGGCCACCGTATCGACGACGAGCGTGTCGATCGCCGCACGGGACCGCGCGGAGAGCGGGCCCCACTTGCGGCGCAGCTCCGCGTACATCGACTCGGCGTAGCCGCTCTCGTCCTTCAACGCGCCGAACGCGATGTCCTCGAGCCGGTCCCGATCGGCCCCGGCGTGGACTTCCTGATCCCAGGCCGCCTCCCACTCGCCGGCCTCGATCGCCTTCGCGGCCTGTTCGCGCACGAGGGTGCGCTCCTGGGAGTTGAGGGCCGCATGCTCCTCGTCGAGGCTCGTCACCGTGGCGCATGCGCCGAGCGCGACGACGGACAGCAAGAGCGCGAACCGGAGGCCGTTCATGGGCGTCAGGATAGGACCTGGGCCGTGAAGGTGGTAGTGGCAGCAACGGACGGTAGTGGGGCACTCCGACGAAGCGGTAGATCGGCTCCGCCGGAAGTCGTCTCAGGGAGCGCTCGGTCGTGGTCGGCATGCCGCCGCAAAGCCGACGAGGACGCCGCGTGGGAGTCCACGCAAGGACGAGAGCGGAGCGGTCGGCGACGCGCCGTCGAGCATCCGGCAAGCCGCATGCCCGCGCGGATCTGCAAACTGACCCACTACCCAACGGACGGTCCGGATCCGACCGTTGGCGCCGCGGCGGATACCATGTCGCTCCATGCACAGGGACCTCGACACGGACGCCCAGCCGCCGGCTGACGCCACGGGGGACGGCGGGAAGGACGAGGACGAGCCCTCGAAGCCCGAAGTCCGCTCCGGGCTGATTCCCCGCAAGCTGCTCGACGACCGCGCCGTCTTCGTCGTGCGCCGGCTACAGCAGTCCGGCCACGAAGCCTATCTCGTCGGCGGGTGCGTGCGCGACCTGCTGTCCGGGCTCGAACCGAAGGACTTCGACGTCGCAACCGACGCGCGGCCCAACCGGATCAAGCGCCTGTTCCGCAGTGCGCGCGTGATCGGACGCCGTTTCCGCCTCGCGCACATCCTCTTTCCCGGCAACTACATCGTGGAGACCGCGACGTTTCGCGGCGATCCCGACAAGCACGACGCGAAGGACGTCGACGCCGATGCGTCGTACGGCCGGCGCGGCGACTGGCGGCACTCCGTCGAGAACATCTTCGGCACGGCGCCGGAAGACGCCAACCGGCGCGACTTCACGATCAACGCGCTCTTCTACGACCCCGTCGCCGACGAGGTGATCGATTGGGTCGGCGGCCTCGCGGACGTCGATGCGGGGGTCGTGCGCTGCATCGGCGTGCCCGAGGTGCGCATCGACGAGGATCCCGTGCGCATGTTGCGCGCGGTTCACTTCGCGCATCGAATGGACTTCGAGATCGAGCCCTCGCTCGAGACGTCGATTCGCGAACACGCCGCACTGCTCGAGCGCGCCAGCCAGGCGCGGCTGTACATCGAGCTGACGAAGATCCTCGGTCGCGGAAGCGCGCGCGAGACGATGCGCGCGCTGTGGGACCTCGGGGTGCTCGACCACTGGCTGCCCGAGCTGTGCGCGTACCTGGACGAGCCGGCGGAATGGCCGAGGCGCGGCGGCGGCACCCACGAGGAGGCCAGCAAGGGCGAGCCGGTCACGACAACCGTGGCGCACGCCACGTGGAACCTGCTCGGCGCGGCGGATCGGTGGGGACTGGCAGCGCACGAAGCGCCCGACGCCCTTGCGCTCGCCGTGCTCTTCGGCCCGTGGCTGATCGAGACGTGGCGACGAGCACCCGGGCAGGGGTTCAACGCCTTCCACGACCACGTCGAGGAAACGTTCCGTCCGGTGGCGCAACGTATGAGCATCCCGCGCGCGGTGTCCGCGCGGCTGCGCGAGATGCTGTGGCTGCTCGGATCGCTGCGCGATCCACCCAACCGGGCCCAGGCGCAACGGCGGATGCTGCACCGCCCGGCGTTCTTCGACGCGGTGCAGCTGTTCGAGCTCGACCTCATGGCGCGGGACGCGCGCACCGACGAGGCCTCGACCTGGCGCAAGCGCGCCGAGGAGGCCGGGGCGCGTCCGGGCGGACCCCGACGGCCGCAGCCGAGAGGCCGGCGTCGCGGCGGGCGCGGGCGCCGACGCGGAGGACGCCGCGGGCGCGGCGGAGGTCGCGGTCTGGACGCGGCCGCGGGACCCGAAGCCGGTGCGTGGCTTCCGCCTCCGCCCCCCGAAGACAGGTGAAGGCGCAAACCGATCCACTGCGCGAGGTGAACGAATCGCTCCAACACGACGGGCGCAAGCGCTACACTTCTCGCACCTCGAGACCGGAGATCGCGAGATGACCAACGACCTTGCGAAGCGCATGCTCTGGATTTGCGCGGTGTTGAGCGTCGTGATCGGCGGCGTGCTGGGACTGCTCCTCTACGGCGATCTCGAAGAGGTCCGCGCGTGGAACGTCGCGGGGCTGGTGTTCATCGTGCTCGTCGGCCTCTGCGCGCTCGCGGTCGGCGTCATGCAGGCGACCGCCGGACTGCGAAGCAAGTCCGACGAGTAGGTCCGGCTCGTCCGGCGGATGCTCGTGCGCCGCAGCAAGGACGACGCTACTCGACGATCCAGAGCGTGACCGTGTTGCCTGCCGAACGCGGTACGAGCGAGACCGGGTACTGCGCGGCGACGCGCTTGGTGCCGGCGTAGGGGTGCTTCTTGTTGGCGATCTCGACGACGTTCACCCGAACGCCCAGGCGCGCGAGCATGCGCTTCGCGGTGGTCAACTTGACCATGGCGACCGTCGGAAGGTCGACCATGCGCTCCAGGACGCCGTCACCGATCCCGACGCGCAGGCGTAGCAGATCCCCCGGGAGCGCCATCGTCTCCGAGGCGGGTCGTTGGCGCGTGATCTGACCCTGCGGCGCTTCGCTCGTCCGATCGACCTGGATGATGGGGATCAACCCCGCTTCGAGCGCCAGGGTGATCGCCGTCTCCGCCTCCATGTCGACGAGGTGCGGCACGGTCACGGTCTTGGGCGCGTCGCGCGGCGGGAGGCGCACGGCGCGTTCGGCGTTGCCGCGCGGCGTCGGCGCGGGCACGCGTGCGGCCCCGTCTCCGACGGCGGGCGGCCGCACGAGGGCGTCGGGGTCCGGCGCGGGCGGCGTGCCTGCGGCCTCCCCCGACGCGATCCGCGGCGGCGGGCCGCCGGTGGGAATGCGCGGCGCGCCCCCGTCACGCTGAATGACGACGAGCTCGACCCACGTTCGCCGCTCGGCCGAAGCGCCGGGCTCGGGCGCCTGCGCATCGACGTGACCCGGCGGCTGCGTACCGCCGCCCCCGTAGCTCACGCGCACGAGAAAGCCCTGCTTGCGCAGGCGCCGCTCGGCATCGGTGCGCGTCAGCCCGATGACGTCGGGCACCGAGACGCCGTCGGCGGGCGGTTGCCGCGCGACGATGATTTCCACCTCTTCACCCAACGCGAGGCGCTCGCCGGCGCCGGGGTTCTGGCTGAGCACGATGCCGTCGTCCACGTCGTCGTTGGTCTCGAGCAGGATCCGGGCCTCGAAGCCCGCACGCCGCACGATGCCCTCGGCTTCGTCCCGGTTCAGGGCCACGAGGTCGGGAACCGGCGCCGTGTTCTCGCTCGGTCCGTCGTCGGGATCGGCGACGCCGGGCGCGGTCGCGCCCGGATCGCCGGCGCCCGGATCCGTGGAACCTGAATCCGTGGTTCCCGGATCGGTCGTTCCCGGATCCTCGACGCTCGGATCGGTGGTCCCCGCGCCGGGCGCGGGTACGTCCCAGGGGTTCGGTTCGGTCGTCCCCGGATCGCTCGTACCGGAATCCGGCTTGCCCGGATCGGCCGTTCCCGGATCCGTCGCACCCGGATCGGTCGCACCCGGATCGGTCGTACCCGGATCCGTCGCACCCGGATCCGTCGCACCCGGATCCGTCGCACCCGGATCCGTCGCACCCGGATCCGTCGCACCCGGATCCGTCGCACCCGGATCCGTCGCACCCGGATCCGTCGCACCCGGATCCGTCGTGCCCGGATCGGTCGCACCCGGGTCGGTCGTACCCGGATCCGGCTTGGCGGGGTCTTCCATGCCGCCGTCGTCGGGCTTGGTGCCGACGGTCAGGAACACCTGCTCCGTCGGGTCGATCATCGTTCCCGCCGCCGGCGACTGGCGAAGCACCCGGCCCGTCATGGCGGCATCCGGCGCTTCTTCGTAATCGACGATCGCGTAGAGCCCGATACGCACGAGGTCCTTTTCGGCCTGCTCGCGCTCGAGACCGGTGAGGTCGGGCACCTCGACCTGTCCCTCCAGCGGCGCGCCCATCCCCGGATCCGTCGTCCCCGGATCGGTCGCACCCGGATCGGTCGCACCCGGATCGGTCGTGCCCGGATCGGTCGCACCCGGATCGGTCGCACCCGGATCGGTCGCACCCGGATCGGTCGCACCCGGATCGGTCGCACCCGGATCGGTCGCACCCGGATCCGGCACATCGGGAATCGTCACGGGTTCCGTCGTACCGGTCGGTTTCGTGCCGACCCAGAGCTCGACCGACGCGCCGCGCGCGACGTACTTGCCCGCGGCGGGCGTGGTCTTGAAGACCTTGTCCACCATCGCGTCGGAAGGCGCAGGGTCGTACTTGACGTCGGCCTGGAGTCCGACGGTCGTGATCGCGTTCTCCGCGGCGCGGTCCGCGAGTCCGACCACGCTCGGAACGCGGACGAGCACGTCGCCCGATCGACCGACGACGACCTCGACCGTCTTGCCGCGGTCGAGACCCGTGCCGGACGACGGGATCGTTCGCAGCACGCGGCCGTGCATCTTCGCGTCGTCCACCGTTTCCAGCGTCGCCTTGACCAGATAGCCGGCCTTCGACATGGCCAGACGCGCCTCGGCCAACGACCGGCCCTGCACCTCGGGCACCTCGTGCGCACCGCCGAGCAGCTTCGGCCCGAGCACGAAGCCGCCGACGCCGAGCGCCGCGAGCAACAAGACGGCGAGCGCCACCTTCGCGCCCTTGCTCTTCCCCTGCGCGGCCGCGATCGCCTCGAGTCGTACGGGACGTGACGCGGCTTGTCCCGCCTCGGGTCCCTCGGTGCAACGCACGTGCACGGATGCGTCCGCTCCGCCGGACGCGGCGACGCGCAACGGCACGTGCAAGCGCTCGAGACCGACCGGCACCTGGTACGACCCGCCGGCCTTGCTGCCTTGCAGATCCATGGCCTCGATCGGACCGGACGTCGTCACCTCGACGCTGCGCTCGACCGTGGCGATCGGGAACTCGACCTCCATGATGAAGATCGCATCCTGGGTTCCGGCCACGCTGTCGGGGAGGGTGAGCTTCATCGTGACTCTCTCTCGGGACGATCGTACCCGAGTCGAGAGCGCCACGCGCACGCCAAGCGCCGCGCGCCGTCGCGTCCCGAGGGGAATCGTTCCTCGCAGATGGTAGGTCGCGCTGTGGACAGCGGCCGGCTGTCCAGAGCCTGGGCTCGGTTCGATAGAGAGCGCCTAGCGCTTCGCGAAGATCGGCGTCCACGCGGCGCCCTGCGCGTGCGGCGTCGGCACCCCCATCAGCGCGGCGACCGTCGCGCACAGGTCTTCGAGCCGACGCTTGCCCTTCATGCGTCCGCGGGGTTTCAAGCCCGGACCGCTCAGCACGACGGAGAGCTCGCGGTGGCTCTTGCTGTCGTCGTCGGCGTCGAAGCCGCCGCGCGCATTCGGCTTCTCGTTGCGGCCGTGATCGGCCGTGAGCACCCAGAGGGTTCGGTCGGCCATCTTCGGATCGGCCGCCACGATCTGGCGAACCCGGCCCAGGCCGCCGTCGTTGGCGCGCAACACCTTGCGATACGCCGCGACGCCGCTCTGGGCTTGCTCCGCTTCCCCGAGTCGAATGACGGTGAGCTTCGGCTGGTGCACGCCGATGACCGTCAGTGCACAGCGCCACGCACGCTCGTCGCGCGGGTTCGGACCGCGCACCAGCAGCGAGCGCCGGTCGATCTCGCGCAGCAGCGAGCGCTCGACGCGCTCCGACGCCGGCGTGCCGGCGCGCACCTCGCGCGGCAGCCAACGTGCGACAAAGCGGCGGTTGTCGGCACGCAACGCGCGCAAAAGCGTCCACGCGTCGTCCGGCATCGGGTCCGGCCGACCCATGCGATCCAGGAAGCCGGTCAGCGGCTGCCCGAACGGCCCCATGCCGTGCGTGACGGAGGGACCCACGGCCGGGCCGAAGTCCGTGTGCAGCGAGTGCGCGAGTCGCAACTGGTCTTCGCCTTCGAAGGACACGAACCACACCTTCTCCGGTCCGACCCCGGTCGCGACGCGGACGTATTCCATGAGCGTCGGCTGCGTGGGGTGTTGGTTGGCGGCGGGCATGCCGTCGTCACGGCCGGTGAGGATGCGCGTCGCGCCGTCGTACGCGCTGCTCGCGTCGCAGCGCACGCGATCCACGACAACGCCTTGCGCAGCCAACGCGGCGACGTTCGGCATGAGCTTCTCGTCGAGCAGCTCTTGCTGACGCACGCCGCCGCCGAAGATCACGACGATGACGTACGCGGGCTGCGCGTCGTCCGCCGCGGGCGGCACGCCGCAAAGCGCCAGCAGCAACGCGACGACGATCCAGGGTTGGCGGCGGCGAACGGTCATCGGCACGCGTACTCCGGCGTGGTGAGCAACCCTTGCAGGACCAACCAGGGCCCACCGGACGGATGCAGCAGCGCCTTCCCGTACGCCTCGAGCTCCTTCGCCCGCGGCGGCCGGCCGAGGTAGCGCAGGAAACGATCCTTGATCCAGCGCGGCGCGTCCTTGATGTGAACCAACAGCGGCAGCGGCACGTCGCCCGAGTCGATCATCACCTTCGCGAGCGCGGCGAGCGGGGCGCCGCGGCCGGGCAGCTGGCCGACCGCGTGCAGCATGGCGGCGAGCTCGCGGTCGGTCGGCTTGCGTTCGAGGAGGTCGTAGAAGAGGCTGCGCACGAACGTGAGGTCGTCCTTGGGACGCAGGCGCTTGCGACCGAGGTACGCCTCCGAGAGCAGGATCTTCTCCTGGAACGCGCGCCAGGCGCCGCCGCCGGTCTGGATCGCGGTCAGCGCCGCGCCGGAACGGGAGGCCGCGTCGCCGCTGTCGAGGAAGCGGCCGAGGCGGCGCACGACCGCGGCGTGCTCGAACGCGGGCGAGGCCAGCACCTTCTCGATCCAGTCGCGCGACGACACGACGCGGCCGAGGCCCGGCATCTCGGTCTCGCGTTCGTTCGCCAGCTCGATCGCCGCGGCCACCTCCGCGTCCGACGGCGGGCGACCGAGGCCCAGGCCGATGAGCGCATGCGCCAAGGCGCGGCCGGGGGGATGTCTGCGCAGGAACGCGGGGTCGCGCAACAACACCGCTTCGGCGACGGCCGGCGGCGTGACCTCGGCCGGAATGCGCAACGGGAGCGCGATCGCCTCGTCGCTGACGGGGCGGTGGTCGCCGTAGAGCCCGTAGCGCGCCGTCAGCGCCTGGTACCAGGCGCGACCCGACTCCGCCCGCACGAGGATCGTGCTCACCAGCAGCTTGATGCCGTTGCCGCTCTCGGTGATCGCCTCGCTGGGCGTCGGGCCGCGCCCGTAGACGTCGAGATACAAGCGGCGAATCCTCTGCAATCGACCGACATCGAGCTTCTCGAGCCCGGAGATGCCCCCCGGGTCCCGTTTCTCGGCATGGACGTGGTGGAAGACCTCGACCGCGACGTCGCGGGGCGCGCTCCAGACCTTGCCGTCGCTCACGCGCAATCGGAACACGTAGCTGCCGCCCATGTCGGGCTCGAAGACGAACCGCGAAGCGCGCTTGTCGGGCAGCTGTGCGCTCGAGCCCGGGGGTTTCGCGTACAGCTCCCACCAGTACACGAGCTTGTCCATGTCCTCGCGATCGCGGTCGTAGGAGTCGCGGCCGTCGATGACGACCTCCTCACCCGGTTTGGCGAGAATGCTCGTCTCCCCCAGGTAGACCTCGGGCGGCAGATTGCTCAGCGTCGCACCGGACACGAAGTCGAGCAGCGTGTCGTGCTCCTCGTCGTCGACGCCGACGAACGGACCGCCGACGTGCGGGTCGCCACCGTCCGCGGGATGCAAGAGCTTGAGGTACAGCCGGCTCTCCCACGGCACGTTGGGATTGACGAACGCGCGGATGCGTTCGAAGTCCGAGCGCCGCCGCTCGAGCTCGCTCTGCCCCGCGCGAGGCTTGTCGAATCGAAGCGCGCCCCCGCCGCCGCGATGGCAGTCCATGCACTTGTCCTCGACCCACGCCGCGAGATGCTGCACGTAGAAGCCGCGATCGGGCGGCGGCGGCGGCGTGAGCTTCTCGCCCGCGCAAACGCCCGGCAGTCCGACGGCGCACGCCAACCCCACGGCGACGAGGACCACGACCAGACCGGGTCTACGCGTCGTCATTTCCCCCGTCCGACCGCAGGCGCAGCGCGTCCGCCAGGATCAACAGCGCCATGGCCATGGTCGAGAGCCCGAAGAGCGCGCCGCCCGCCATCACCGTGAGATGGAACGGCGCGCCGACGTACTTGGTGAGGAACCACGAGCCGATGTCCAACGCAGGGCCGACGAAGGCCGCGAGGATGAGCACGGTCCGCAGGCGCCCACCGACCCGGGTCATGCACAGGCCGAGGGAGAGCAGCAACGCCATGACCGCGAAGCCGAAGAGATGGTTGTGCGCGCTGATCGTCAGCTGCCCGAGCGGCATGCCGCGGTCCGGCTGCGCGACGACGAGCACCTCGTCGTAGTACTCGAACGGCAGGCTCGCCATGGTGCCGTCGGGCGCGTGGCACTGTCCGCACGTCTCCTCGCCGGCGAAGATCGGTCGCAACGTGCTCTTGAAGACGTCGTCGTTGGGCGCGCCCGCGTCGATCCAGTCGAAAATCTGTTTCCGGCGCGTCTCGATCTCCGCGGGCGTCGCGCCCAGGAACGGCCACATCGCGTGATCGTCGTCCTCGGGCAACGCGGGGTCGAGCACCATGTGCAGCTTCGTGCTGTCCGGTTTGCCGTTGTACTTCCAGAGGATCTGCTCGGGGCCCGGCGCCGAGCCTCCGCCGTCCTGCACCCAGAGGTTGACCTGGGCGAGCAACCCGAAGCCGAGGATGAGCAGCGCAAAACAGCCCGCCGTCAAGCGGACGTGGCCGGGACAGTCGACGAGGCGCGGCATGCGCCGAAGTCTACCGTGCCTTCGCGCGCGACCTCTTCTTGGCCGTCTTCTTGCGCGCGGTCTTCTTGCGAGATCCGGCGCGCTTCTTCGAAGCGCGCTTGCGCTTGCGGAACGTGCGCAACGCCTCGACCATCGTCGATCCCATCTCCGCCGGGCTCTCCGCCACGTAGATGCCGGCCGCGCGCAATGCGTCCTTCTTCTCGGCCGCCGTGCCCTTGCCGCCCGCGATGATCGCGCCGGCGTGCCCCATGCGCTTGCCGGGCGGCGCCGTCGCGCCGGCGACGAAGCCGACGACCGGCTTGTCGACGTTGGCCTTGATGAAGGCGGCCGCCTCCTCTTCCGCGGTGCCGCCGATCTCGCCGATCATGACGATCGCCTCGGTGCCCTTGTCTTCCTGGAACATCGCGAGCACGTCCGTGTGCGTCGTCCCGATGACGGGATCGCCGCCGATGCCGATGCAAGTGCTCTGACCAAGGCCGAGCTCGGAGAGCTGCCAGACCGCTTCGTAGGTGAGCGTACCGGAGCGCGAGACGACGCCGACCTTGCCGGGCTTGTGGATGTCGCCCGGCATGATGCCGACCTTCGCGCGTTCGCGCGGGCTGATCACCCCGGGGCAGTTGGGGCCGATCATGCGCGCGCCGGCCGCCTCGACGACGAGCTTCATGCGTACCTCGTCGAGCGCGGGGACGCCCTCGGTGATGCAGACGATCAGCTCGATGCCGGCGTCGACGGCCTCCTCGACCGCGTCCGCGGCGAACGGCGCCGGCACGAAGATCATGCTCGTGTTGGCGCCCGACCGCTCGACCGCCTCCGACATCGTGTCGTAGACCGGAATCCCCTTGACCTTCTTGCCGCCTTTGCCCGGCGTACAGCCGGCGACGATGTTCGTGCCGTACTTCTTGCAGGCGAGCGTGTGCAGCATCCCGAACTCGCCGGTGATGCCCTGCGTGACGACGCGTGTGTTCTTGCCGACGAGAATGCTCACGAGATGGCCTCCACGATCTTGCGGGCGGCGTCGCCCATGTCGTTCGCGGCGGTGATCTTCAGGCCGCTCTGGTTGAGGATGCGCCGTCCGGCCGCCATGTTGGTGCCATGCAGGCGCACGACGAGCGGGTCTTCGAGGCCCAGCGCCTTCGTGGCGTCGACGACGCCCTGCGCCACGACGTCGCAGCGCATGATGCCGCCGAAGATGTTGACGAGGATGCCCTTGACGTTCGGGTCCTCGAGAATGATGCGGAACGCCGTGGTGACCTGCTCGGTCGACGCGCTGCCGCCGACGTCGAGGAAGTTGGCCGGCTCGCCGCCGTAGTGCTTGATGATGTCCATCGTGGCCATCGCCAGACCGGCGCCGTTCACGAGGCAGCCGATGTTGCCGTCGAGCTTGACGTACGACAGCCCCGCCTTGCGCGCTCGGACCTCGGTCGGGTCCTCCTCGCCTTCGTCGCGCAGCGCGGCGAGATCTTGGTGGCGGAAGAGCGCGTTGTCGTCGAGCGACAGCTTGCCGTCGAGGCAGATGACGCGGTCGTCGGTGGTGACGACCAACGGGTTGACCTCGACCATGCTCGCGTCGGTCTTCAGGAAGCACTGCGCGAGGCGTGTGAGGGTGTACGCGAACTTGCGAACGACGGCCGGTCGAACGCCCATCTGGTAGGCCATGCGGCGGGCGCGGAACTCGGCGAGTCCGGCCGCGGGATCGATGGGCTCCTTCAGAATCGCGTCGGGGTTGGTCGCCGCGACCTCTTCGATGTCCATGCCGCCTTCGGCGGAGGCCATGAGGATCGGCACCTCGAGCTGCCGGTCGAGGACGACGGCGGCGTAGTACTCCTTCTCGATGGGCAGGCCTTCTTCGACGAGGATCTTGCGCACGATCGTTCCGTCGGGGGCGTTCTGCTTGGTGACGAGCGGCTTGCCGAGGAGGGCTTTCGCGGCGTTCTCGGCTTGCTTGGCGGTCTTGACGAGCTTGACGCCGCCGGCCTTGCCGCGTCCGCCGGCGTGGATCTGCGCTTTGACGACGGCGAGCTTGGTGCCGAGCTTCTTGTACGCGGTTGCCGCGGCGCTCGCGCGCTGGATGACGTGACCGGTCGGAACGGCGAGTCCGACGGCGGCGAACTGTTGTTTCGCCTGGAATTCGTGGAGTTTCACGTGCTTCTCCGGGGGGCGTTGGCGGGATCGTACGGCGCTGGATCGCGGCGTCTTGTTTTGAGCGAACGACGGCCCGGAACTGCGCGCGCCGGGCGCGGTTCGCGTGCGGGACGATACGCGTAGGGTGCCTGGCTCGATTGTTGCGTTTTCGCGGCTGTTGAGTTGCGGGGGATGGCGGTGTGGTGGGACGGTTGGGGAGGTACTGCGAAAACGAGACAATCGCTAGCCTGGCACCGTATCGGGCGTGACCGGAGAGGGGTTGTTCGCCGGCCCGCACACGGTTCGCGCGTGACTGGAGAGGGGTCGTGCTGCCGGCAGGCGGCACCCCGGGTGCGCCGCAGGCGCCACAGAGGGGGATAGGGCGTAGCGGAGCGGAGCCCGAAAGGGGGGCCATGCCCCATCGCCGTCAACTTAAGGAGGCCCCCGCGGGGCACCTGGTGGTGGCGGCAGTTCCCTCCATCGTCCCCGCCAGTCCGGCCGGCAGGTGTCGCGGGGTCGGTTGCCGCGGGTCTTGTCGGCGAGGATCCTCCAAAGTGGCACTTGGAGGCAGCAGGCGTCATGCCAGTCGGGCTTGCGCAGCTTCACTCCGGGGTTGGCGCGCTCGGTGAGCAAGAACCCCATCTCGAGGGTCACCAGGGTGGCTGAGGTGGCGCCGAGGAGCGGAAAGAGCTTCGCCTCGGAGATGTCTTCCGGCTCGACAGCAGCTTCGTGCGCGATTCGGCCCTGGGCTATGCGCATCGCGGTGTGCACGATCGCGGACGCATAGAGTTGCATCGCGATCGCGTTCGCGTTGCCGCAGTAGAAGCGATGGAGGTTGAGTACCTCCTTGAGGTCGTAGAACATGCGCTCGACCTCCCAGCGATCGGCGTACAGCTCTGCGATCTCCGCTGCGGATAGGCGCTCGGGATCCAGGACGTTGGTTGCGAACTCGTAGGTCTTCTCTCCCAGCGAGAGCCGAATCAGCCGAGCCGCAAGCCTGGCTTGCTTGCCGAACGTGACGGCTTTGTCCTGGAGCGTGCCCCCGCCGTAGGCGCAACTGCCCAAGTCCTCCTGCACCTCCACATGAGCATGTCGCTGGCGCCGAAACACCCCGTAAAGGCTAGCTTCTTGGGCTTCTGAGAGAAACTTCGGTGTTCCGTACAGACGGTCCCCGAGAACCAGGCTGCCCTTGGGAAGCTGCCCGAGCACCTCGCGAGCGGAAATCAGCTCGCCTTTCTTCAACGTATGGGAGTAGCGCAGATCGGCCAGGCTGCCTCGCATGAGGTCGTAGCACGCGAGCATCGAACCGGGGATCGGCGTTGCCGTATCCTCCCACGTGATCTTCAAACGCCGCGCTACGGGATCGAGGTTCGAGCCATCCAGGATCAGGATGCGGTCGAAGCGCTCAGCAACATCCTGGTGGCGTTGGGCAAACCGAGCCGGCTCCGAAGAGCTCACACTCTCAACGAAGGCCCGAAACACCTTCGCGAAGAACTCCCATCGCAGGTTGCCACAGCGCTGGAAGAACGCCTGGTTGGAGGTTTCCACCGGCGGGTATCCGGACGACCGATCCCCAGCCGCCTCTCGAAGCGCTTGGCTGAGCGACTCAGGCGCCCGCAAGATCACAGCTGTCCAGAACGCCACCATCTGTTGCAGCGTCCAGACGCGCTCGCGCTCGCCATCTCGGAGATCCTCGAACGCAGCCGCCACCAGCGACCCGTTCAGGTGCTCATGGAGCAGCTCGGCCACGCAGACGAGATCGACTTGATCATCTCGATTGGCCTTCGCCACCGCGCCCTCCTCACCTGAGGGATCGGAGTTGAATCAGGCCAGAATTAGCGCAACCAGCGGCCTAAATTGACGGCGATGGGGCCATGCCCCCCTTGAAGAAGAAGCTTCCAGTTCGGACACGCGCGAAGCGCGGGTCTACCGAGGGCGAAGCCCGAGGTCCGAGCGGAGCGAGGGAACGGTCGCGGCCGAAGGCCGCGAGGAAGCTACTCCCCCGTCACCACCGGTCCCGGTGTCGGCAGGAAGCCCCGCGTCGCGCGCTTCAGGAACAGCAACGCGAAGCACGTGTCGATCACGTCCTTCGGCTCGTGCGTCGAGTTCGTCTGCCAGAACGTCCCGTCGACCTCCTCGAGCTTCTGCTTCTTGCCGACCCGCACCTTCACCCGCACCGGGTTCTGGTTGGCCAGCAACGCCTCCGCGCCGGTCTTGTACCAGAGGTGCGAACCACAGAGCTTCTTGTTGAGGATGTCCATCGCACGCTCGATCGCGTACCAGTAGTAGATGTGGTAGCCGTACTTGCTGTACGGGTTCTCGAACTTCGTCCAGTGCTTGTCCAGCCAGGCAATGCCGTCCCAGATGCCCTTGTTCACCTTGCGCGAGAGCATCGCCTTCTCCCACGTCTTCTTGTACTTCTTGTCGGTGCTCAAGATCTCCGCGGCGATCAAGAGGTTCGTCACGCCGCACGCCGTCATCGAGCCCGTCGCCTTGCCTTCACTGCCTTCCGGGCTGTCCTTGATGTAGCAGAAGCCGCGCGCGTGATCCATCGGCTTGGCGTACTTGTTGCCGTCGTACACCGGATCGTGGCGCTCGTGCTCGGGCCCCTTCGGCTCCTGGTGGTCCAACGTGAACTTGACGATGTCGATCCAGACGTCGGCGGTCTTCGGTTTCACGCCGAAGCGGTGCGCGCTCGACAGCGCCAGCGCGGCGAGCTGCGTGCTCGAGAGATCCTGATTGGCAATGTGCCCCATGCCGGAGTTGCGGGTCCAGGTCTGGTTGCCGCCGCTCAGCGTGAGCTTGGGAACGTTGTACCGCCAGCCGTGCGCTCCGTCGGAGCCGCCCGTGCCGTCCGGGAGCCCGCGCCGCGCGACCAGGCCCTCGACGAGCTCGATCAACCACTCCTTGTCTTCGCGGTCGCGAATCTTGAGCTTGCCCTTGCGCTGCGCCGTCTTGCTCGCCGACGACTTCTTGTACTGGTCCCACTTCGCCGTCAGCGCGAGGATCATCACGGAGTACTCGTACGAGCCCGCCGCCTGCGTGTGCGTCCACGACTTTCCGCCCGCGTCCACGCCGTCGTATTTCGGCGTGACGCGATGCAAGAGCTTGAGCCAGTTGAAGCCCTTGACGATCACGGGATCCTTCGGGTCGACGCCGCACTTGAGCAGCGTGTAGAGCGCGAGCGCCGTCGGACCGGCCGGGTGCCGGTACTGCGGACCCTGGCCGCCGCCGTAGATCCGCGTGCCCTTCACCAGGCCCCAGTGCGCGGCCTCGTCGCCCTTCTTCATCTCGAAGATCGCGGGCTTCGCCTTCAGCCAGTTGACGCCGTACTCGATCGCCCAGTTGACCTTCTTCATGAAGGAGACGTCGCGCTCGCCGAGGTTCGCCCCCGGCTCGTTCCCGTCGTCCTCGCCGTCCTTCTCCTCGCCATCCGGTTTCTTCTCCTCGGCGAACGCCGTCTGGGGCTGGCCCGACGCGAGGCAGGCGAACAGGGCGAAGACAGCCAGCAGCAGGAGTGCGCGGCGAAGGTCGAAGCATGCGGGCATGGCGGGTACCTCAGGGAAGGACCGAAGCAGCTTCCAGTCTATCCCAAGGCCCCGGAAAACACCGGTCGTAGGCACAGGGTGAGAGACCTTCCGCCCCGGTCCGGCCTGAACTACGACAAAGCGCGCACCAGCGCCGGAATCGTCCGATCGTACCGATAGTTCAGCGACTTGTGGTCGTCGTCGAACTCTTCGTAGACGTGATCGACACCCGCGTCCCGCAGCCGCTCGCGCACGATCCGCGCGCCGTGGTGGAGCTTCCACTCGTCGTGGTCGCCGCACTCGATCCAGAGCAGCTTCAACGAGCGCAGCGCCTCGGCGTGCTTCTCGACGAGCGCCGCCGGATCGCGTTGCTTCCAACGCGCCATGACGTCGTCGCGGCGCTCCCCCGTCCGCTCGTCGAAGGGAAGATCGAAGCCGTGTCGTGCGTCGGGGTTCGGCCCGTAGAAGTGCGCCATCGCCACGACGTTCAGCGTGTGGAACAAACTCGGAGGGAATTTCGGCCACGCCTTGGACTTCAGCTTCTCTAGGAACGTCGAGAGGCCGCCTTCGCGCCGCAGCCCGTCCGCCGCGGCGGGGAAGTCCGGTGCGTAGCAGTACTCGAAGTAGCAGTCGCCGGAGTGGCTCGCGGCCGCGGCGAACACGTCCGCGTGCTCGAGCGCCATCATCATCGAGCCGTAGCCGCCGCTGGACTTGCCGAAGCAGCCGCGGTGATCGCGGCCTTCGCGCAGTCGAAACGTCGACTCGGCCCAGGGCACGAGCTCGGTGTTGACGTGCGTCGCGTAGGAACCCACGGCCGAGGAGTCGATGTACTGGTTCCCGCCGATCGAGGTCATGCCGTCGACCATGACGACGACGGCCGGCGGCATGCCCTCCTGTTCGATGAGCCGGTCCATCCGGTCGGGCAGGTTTTCCTGATACCAGTCGTAGTTCAAGTACGAGAGCCCACTACCGGTGAAGCCGGCGAGTGCGTAGAGAACGGGATAGCGTGCATCGCCGTCGTCGTAGCCGGGGGGCAGGTAGACGGGCACGCGCCGAACGTGCGGATCTTCGAGTGCGTTGCCCTTCAGGGCGTTTGCTCTCGAACGTGTGGATCGTGACGGTTCCAGGCATCCTCCGATCGTAGTCCGTCGCGCGCCGCTGTTCATGGTTCGCGCGCGGCACGAGTGCGCAGGGTGCCTGGCTCGATCGTTGCGTTTTCGCGGCCACGGATCCAAGGACCGGGCGTTCCGGTGGTCGGTAACGGGGAATGCGAGAACGAAACGATCGCTGGCCTGGCACCGTATCCGGCGTGACTGGAGGGGGTCGAGCGCAACTCGTCCTCCCCGATCCTTCGTGACCGGCAGGGGTTGGTCGCCGTCCGGTCCTCGCGGGGCGGGGTCGAGCCCCGCCCCTGCGGCGCGCTCGCCCCTCTGGTAGCTTGCGTCCGTGCGTGCGCTGCTCATCGTTCTCGGCTTGATCGTCTGCGGGGTGGCCGGCTATCTGCTGTGGCAGCCGACCGCCGTCGAGCTCATCGACTTCGAGACGCCGCCGCGCGACCCCGTCGTCGCCGATCCGGGCGCGACGGCCGATTGGGCTCTCCGTGATCGACGATCCGTTTTCGGACGTCGGGAACGCGCTGCGGCGAACGGCGCAACGAGCTCGCCGTGCGCATGCGCGACGCGCTCGCGGCCGTACCGGGCGGGCGAAGGGTCGTTGCGTGACGTGGAGCGGATCGAAATCCGCTTCTGGGTCGCGCGCCGCCAGCTCGCCGAGATCGACGACGCGACCTACCACGCGCACATGGCGGCGCTGTTCGATCGCGAGCGGGAACGGCTCGAGCTGCTCGGCCGGCTGGATCCGCCGCTGGCGAGTCCGGCCACCATCGAGCGCGCGCGCCTGTACGTCCTGCGCGAGCGCCATCTCGCCGGCGAGGCCGACGCGGGCTACGCGAAGGCGCGCAAAGCGTTCCTGGCATCGGCCAAAGGAGCGGATGGAATACCTGCGCACCCAGGGATCGCGCGAGTACGACGGTCTCAAGGACGAGTACGACGACTGGCTGAACGAGTTCCCGCAGCCCTGACCGGGGTCTCGCGTCTCGCTACCCGTCGATCGGCATCCAGACCCAGCGCTCACCCTGCCGGACGAGGTTGCCCCCCATCGCAAGCTGCGGGCCGCGCAGCTTGACGTCGTCCTTGTGACCGCGCGACGCGTTGCCGGTCGCGGTGATCCGGATGCGCACGGGCACGTTCGGATCCTGGGTCTTCGTCATCCGCACGGTCAGCGTGTCGCGCGCCGTCACCGTGATGCCCCGTACCGATCTGGGCGCGCGGGCTCGTCATGGCGCTGCGCTGGTTTGGCGCACCGAGGAAGCGCAACGTCTCGACCGTCTCGTTGCCTTCGACGCGGGTCGTCCGATTGACGAAATGGCCGCGGTTCAGCGACAGGATGTTCGAGAAGTACTCGGTGCTGGCGACGATCTCGACGTTGTCCGCCGAGGATCCAGCGCGAGTTCGCGCCCTGGGGACCCGAGGCGAAGTATTGATCCACACCCTGCAGGTCGGTATCGCTGAGACGTCACGTCCGGTTCGGCGGTAGCGCCCGATCGCGCAGGCAGGTTGCTGAAGCCTGCGCCCTGGCACGCCGTGCCGAGCCCGACCAGGGCCACCAAGGCCAGGAAGTAGACAGTTTTCGAAGTGCTCATGCGCTCTCTCCCCCGCCGGCTCGGACGTCACCTTCGTCCTACGCTCCTCATCGGTCGGCCGTGCGAGGCCCTCCATCGCGCGGCGTACGTGATGGGCCACCCAGCGGCCGACGACATCGACCTCGATGTTCACGCGATCCCCGGGCGCGCGCCCGCCGAGGCCCGTCACCGCAAGGGTATGCGGAATGAGGTAGACGCTGAACCGGCCGCGCGCGCGTGCTCGCCGCCCTCCCGCCACACCTCGCCGACGGTGAGGCTCACGCCGTCGACGGTCACGGACCCCTTCGCGATCAACCCCTCGTGCAGTCGGGACGGCACTTCGACCACCATGCGGACGTCGTCGCCGACCTGCCGGACCTCGGTGATGCGGCCGGTTCCGTCGACGTGTCCCTGGACCCAGTGCCCGCCCATGACGTCCCCCGCCTTGAGGGCGGTCTCGAGGTTCACCTCGTCGCCCGCGCTGCGCTCGCCGAGCGTCGTCAACCGCAGGGTCTCCGGCACCGCTTCGAAGTCGAGCCGAGATCCGTCGATCCGAACCACGGTCAAGCAGCAGCCGTCGAGGGCGATGGAGTCACCGACCGCCACCCCTTCGAGCGGCGTCTTCGTGTCCAGGGTCAAGCGCCGTAGCGCGGCGTCGCCGTCGCCGACCGTCTCGGCGTTCACGACGCGGCCCCGATGGGTGACGATCCCGGTGAACATGTCCGTCTCCTCGCCGCCGATTATCGCTCCGAATCGTCGGAGGGCGGCATCAGGTCCGGCCGTCGGGCCTTGGTACGTTCCAGCGCTCGGTCCCGGCGCCACGCCGCGATCGCGCCGTGGTCGCCGCTTCGCAGGACCTCGGGGACGCCGAGGCCGCGCACCTCGAGCGGGCGCGTGTAGTGCGGATGGTCGAGGATGCGGTCGGCGCCGGAGAACGAGTCCGCCTTGGAGCTGCCCTCGTGGCCCAGCACCCCGGGCACGAGGCGCGCCGTGGCGTCGAGCACGACCAGGGCCGCGGCCTCCCCGCCGGACAGTACGAAGTCGCCGACGGAGACCTCCTCGGGCGCCAGGACCTCGATGGCGCGTTCGTCGATCCCCTCGTAGCGCCCGCAAAGCAGGATGAAGCCGTCCGGCGCCTCGGCGAGCGACTCGGCCAGCGGCTGGTCGAAGGTGCGGCCCTGGGGGCTGAGCAGCAGAGTGCGCGCCCTGGGACCGTGGGCCTCGCGCGCCGCCTCGACCGCCCGAATGACGGGCTCGGCCATCAGCACCATCCCCGGCCCCCCGCCGAACGGGCGGTCGTCGACGATCTTGTGACGGCCCTCGCCGAACGCCCGCAGGGGCACGAGATCGACCCGAATCCGATCGGCCTGCACGGCGCGCCCCAGCACCGTGGACCGCAGGTAGGGCTCGAACAGCTCCGGGAACAGGGTCACGATCGAGACGTGCACGGCCGCCCGTTGTAGCCGGGACGGGCGAACCGCGTACGAATCGGGGCAGAGGAAAGATGAGGCCGCGCGGGAACCTCCGGTACGATCCGGGGCTTGGCTCGATGAATCGGCCGCAAGGCGCGTGAACCGCCGCCCGCGCCGTCCAAGGAGGCAGACATGTCCCGCATCCGACAAGCGGAAACGGACTACTACCGCGACGACCTTCCTGAGATCTCCGTCGGCGACTCCGTGGACGTCGCGGTCAAGATCAAAGAGGGCGGCAAAGAGCGCGTCCAGACCTTCAGCGGCACGGTGATTCGCATCCGCGGCGGCGGCCTCGGCAAGACGTTCACGGTGCGCCGCATCGTCCAGGGCGAGGGCGTCGAGCGGATCTTCCCGATCCACAGCCCCATCATCGCCGGCATCAAGGTGACGCGGCACGGCAAGGTGCGTCGGGCACGCCTCTACTACCTGCGCGACCGCGTCGGCAAGGCGACGCGCCTGCGCGAGGTGCTCGGCAAGCGCCCGCCGGCGGCCACGTCCGCGAAGCGCGCGGCCCCGGCGAAGGACCCCGAGCCGGAGCCCGTCGAGGCGCCGGCGGAGGTCGTGGAATCGACCGTCGAGGAGTAACCCCCTCGCCCCGTCGCGCGATGACGCCCCCAAACGAGACGGGGTCGCGTTGCGGTGGTTCTCGATCCGAAGACGGAATCGCTCGCCCGCGGCGCGCCTGGGTTTGCGTGGTGAACGCCTGGCGGAACGCCACCTCCGCCGGTTGGGCTACCGCATCCTCGCGCGCCGGTGGCGCACGCCCGCGGGCGAGGTCGATCTGCTGGCACGCCATGCGGGCCAGTGCGTGGTCGTCGAGGTGAAGAGCGGAACCGGGTGCACGCCTTCGACACTTGCCGCGCGGGTCGATCGTCGCAAACGCCGGCGCCTCGCGGAGATCGCCCGGTACCTTCGCAGGCTGCCGCGGTTCCAAGCGGGCGTCGTCCGCGTCGATCTCGTGACGGTGCTCTTCGACGACGGACGATCCCGCGTGATCGTTCGACGCAATGTTTCCTGCGGACGCAAACACCGGTAGCTTGCACGGCGCGCGGAACGATTCCGGAAGCCGCGAACGAGGATCGCATCGATGGAGCGAGCGAAAGTCGACCTCAAGCACCACCTCGATCCTTCGCGTGTGGTGAACTTGACGGCACGCACCAAGGACCAGGCGTTGGTTGAGCTCGTGGACGCAGTGGCGGCAACCGACGGCGTGGGCGACCGCGACGCGCTGCTCGCGGCGGTCCGTGAACGCGAGAATCTGCTGAGCACCGGCATCGGCCTCGGCATCGCGATCCCCCACGCGCGCATCCCGAGCGTTTCCGAATTCGTGGTGGCGGTCGGTCGGCAGCAGGCCGGCATCGAATTCGGCTCGATCGACGCCAAGCCGGTGCACATCGCGGTGTTGATCGCCGGACCGCAAGACGCCCAACAGCCGTATCTCGAGCTGCTCGCGCAGCTGTCCAAGCGCCTCAAGCTCGAGGAGGTGCGCGCGAAGGTGATCGGGGACGCGACGCCCGAAGAGGTCGTCGAGCTGCTCGTCGCGGCGAACTAGGCTCTGCGGCTGCGCCCGGCAATCCTCTCGTCGCGCCGGGCACGCGCTCGCGACCCCAGCGCTACTCGGGTTTCGCGAGGCCGACGATGCGCGCGCCGCGGTCGTGCGGAATCACGACGCGGTTGCCGGATCGCACCGGACCGTGACGGCGTGCGTCCTGCACTTTGCCGTCGAAGAACGGCCGCGCCGTCATGGTCGGCGTGATGAAGCTGACGTGGACGTCGTGATCGTTGCCGAGAAACGCCGCCGTCACGAAGACGCCTTCGAACGTCGGGTCGATCTGCAACACGTAGGGCCAGTAGCGGGCGCCGGAGAGCATCATCGCGCGCGTCTGGATCTTCAGCGGCTGGCCGGCGCGCTGCGGCGCGCTGGAGGACGGACGGCCGACACGCTCCGGAAGCTCCGAGACGTCCAGCTCGGCGATCCAGACCGTGACCTTGTGCGCCGGCGTGTTGCGCACGATGTAGACGCGATTGCCGAGCACACGGATTCGCGCATCCGCACTGAAGCGACCGCCGTTCGTCTGGTCCACGAACAGCAGCGTGCTCTCGACGGTCTGTGAGTGACTCTCGGGCGGCGTGCGGCCGAGCGGGTCGGCCACGTGGAAGTGGAAATTGCTGGCGCCGCGAATGACGGCCACGAAGGCGTCCGCGGAGACCATCGGGTCGAACTGCGGCTCCGGCGCGGTCCACTCCTCGCTGTGTTCGACGAGGCCCGTCGTCGTGTTGATGTAGTGCAGGATCGGATCGAAGACGTCGCCGTCGACGACGAACGCTCGGCCGGCCGGGGCCGCGTCCGTCGCGTGCCCGGGCACCCAAGTGCGCCGGTACTCGTCACGGCGCATGTCAATGGCGCGATACGCGCCGCGCACGGTGCCGTCATGACGATCCAGGAGCCAACCGGCCGCGGGCCGGGTCACCCGCACCCACAACGCGCTGCCGGTGGCCTGCATGTCGAGCACCCGCCCGTCCACGCGACGCCGCCACAGCTCTTCGCCGCGCTCCATGTCGACGCGCACCACGAAGTCGCCCAAGTCGCGACGCTCGACGTGCACGTAGGCCTCGCCGCCGATGACCCGCACGCGCCGCACGACGCCGTCGCCGTCCCAGGTCCACGCCGGCTCGCGGGTCAGCGCGACCGGATCGACCCAGCTCAAGCCGCGCCGGCCCGGGAACAGCACGCGGCCGTCTTCGGCGACCCAGAGCTCGCCGTACTCCATCGGCGGCTTCTCCTCGACGGGACGGCGACCGGCCGTGAACTTCTCCAGGATCAGCTTGCCGTTGCGATAGACCTCGACCGGGACCGTGCGGCCCGGCGCGGTCTCGGACACGCGACGCATGAACGCGGGCATGTCCGCGACCGGCTCGCCGTTCCACGTGCGAATCCAGTCGCCGCTGTGCACGCCGGACTTGTCCGCCGGTTCCGCCGCGACCACGTTCGTGACGAGAATGCCGCCGCCCGGCACGCAGGCGTGCACGCCGTTCAAGCTGCCGCCGAACCACCCCTCGTCGTTCCCCGGCAGCGCGCCTCGCCGCTCGCCGCGCTGTGCCGACCACACCTCGACGCTCAAACCGCGCACGAGGACGAGGTTGTCTTCGTCCCAGCTCGTCATCCCCGGTCCGTGCAAACCCGCAAACCGGACGCCGGACAACGCATCGCGGCTGGTGGGATCCGGTAGGCCCCGCCACGCGTCGATGTCGAAGGGCGCCGGATCGCTGCGGACCGGCTCGACGGCGTAGGTGTCCCGCAGCAGCTGCCGCCAGCGCGCCGGAGTGCGACCCAGCACGTCCTGCACACCTGCGGGCGCCCACTGCACCAGGTCCGCCGCGAGCGAACGCGCGTGATCGGGCGCGCTGCGATCCGCCCACCACCCGGACTCCTTCATCTGCCAGCGCGCGGCATCGCGCAGGAATGCCTGCGCCCGCGCGCGCTGACGGGGCGTCGGATCGAGCCGCCGGTCGGCCGAGACGGCCGCCGCCGCGGTCCACCGCGCGTCCCGCTCCATGCGGGCCAGGAGCGCGAGCCGTCCGCGGGCGGCGGCTTCGGATCCCACGGCGTGACGAATCGCTTCGCGCAGCGTCTTCTCGTCGGCCTCCAGCGCCTTGCCCATGGTGAGCGCGTGTTCCGCGTCGCGCAGCGTCAGCGACTGTTGCGCGAAGGGCCGGGCGCGGAGCTTGCGCAGATAGGACGCTGCGAGAAGATCGCCGCGCAGCCTGACGCCGCCTTCGTCGTCCGGCTCGGGCGGCACGGACCGTCGCAGCGTCCCGTCTTCGCGCTCGAAGCGCAAATCGGCATCGTCGGGATGCAGAATCAGGCGCGAGCCCGGGTCCGCGATCCACTCGTCGATCAGGCGGACGGCGCGTGACGTTTGACGATGTTCGACGAGCGCGTCGATCACCTGCGCGTACAGCTCGCCGCGCAGGTCGGACGGGAAGCGTGCGACCCACGTCGCCGCCGTGCGAACGAGGCGCCGGACCGCCGGCTCGCCCAGCGAGTCCGTGTCCAGGGTGCGGCGCCACAGCCAATGACGGAGCACGCGGGCGGCGCCGCGGAACGCGATCGCGCGTTCGTCGGCGTCGGACATCGCCTCGATCGCGGTCAGCGCCCTCTCGAACGCCGCGGGATCGTCGTCGAGGCGCGAGCGCTGGGCCGCACGCACGCTGGCGATCGGTCCGGTCCCCGCGCCGCCGGCATCCGGCTCGTACCCCGCGTCCGCGAAGGCGGCGACCCGGTCGTCGTTGAGCACCAGCCAGATGTCGCCGCAGCGATAGACGTCGCCGTATCGCGGGCATCCGTCCGGCAGCTCCACGGTCACCGGCTCCGGTGCGACACCCGCCGGCGCGGCCGTGCGCGGACTCCAGGCAAGTGCCTGCAGCAGTCCGTTTTGTACCGTCACGATCTGTCCGTCCTGTTCGAACGGCCGCACGGCCAGGGGTCCGGTCATGCCGAAGTTCCACTGTCCGCTCAGCTCGATCGGAGGGAACTGTCCGTTGCGCGGATCGAGACGCGTCAGGCGCGCGTCGTTCAAGCGCAAGAGGGCACGGCCGGCGGGGTCGTATCCGACACCCAGCAGATCGCGCCACGGCGGCGCCTGATCGGCGGAGGGTTGACCGACGTGCCACCGCAGCGCGCCGGTGCCGCGCGCGATGCACAGCAGCCGCGGACAGTCCAACGGTGCGAGAATCCAGCTGTCGCCCCAGGCGAGCGGCGCGTTGCGCGCGCTGTGGCCCGCCCTCGCGTCGATTTGCGTGCGTTGGTCGTAGCGCGGCAGCGCGCGCAGCCAACGAAGCGTGCCCTTGCGGGCTCCCACTCCGGCTGCGAAGCCGGCGTGGGTGAGCACGCAGACTTCGTCGTCGGCGAGTGAAGGCCGCGCCCCCCACGGCAACGCCTCGAGGAATTGCCCGGCGAAGCGCTCGATCTCGGAGGTGTCCGGCGTCCGGCCGCTGCTTCCCCCCGCGATGCCGGTGACCCAGTGCGGCTCGCCGGTTCGAGCGTCGAGGCAGGCGAGGAAGAACTCGCCGATGCCGCGGCCGCGCGCGAACACGCAGTAGAGCTTGTCGCCGACGATCAGCGGCGGCGACGCGCAGCCCGTCGCGCGGTCGCCGAGAATCGGATGCGTGTCCGTGGGCGCTCCGCTCATCCACCGGACGTCACCCGTGCGGACGTCGAGCGCGAGCAGCCGAACGCGCAGCTCCTGCCCGAACTCGTTGGGGTCGATCATCTCGGCCAGGAAGGGGTATTGGCCGGCGGCGGACGAGTGCCCCAGCGCCACGAAGACCAGATTGCCCGCGCGGGTGACGTCGCGCATGGGCAGATCGTGCGGCCAGTACCGCGACGACGGTGCGTGCAGCCTCGGATGCGGAACCCGCGGGTAGCGCCATAGCTCCGCGCCGGTCACCGGATCGACGCGGCGAACCGTCCGGCCTTCGTGGAGAACGAGCGTGTCCGGCTCGGCGAGTGCGCCGGCGACGACGGGGCGATGTTGCACGAACGGCCGCTGCGCGCGCGGACGCAGCCAACGCGTGTCACGCACGGATCGCGTCCAGAGGAGCCGGACCGCGTCGGGCAGCTTGGCGTCGACGTGCTCCGCGCGAAGGTCGGGCTTGCGCTTGCGCGCGAGGAAGCGACTCAAGGTCGTCGGCGTCCCGCCGATCTCGATGCGCTCTCCAAGCAGGTCGTCCTGCGCGCGAACGAGGCGCTTGAGACCGCCGGCGTCGTCGAGGGCGATGTAGGCCGAACCCAACCGCGCGGTCACCGCCAACCGCTGCGACACGGACGCGGCGGGCCGCAGCACGAACCAGGTCTCCAGGTGCCTCGCGACGGCGGCGAAGTCACCGGCGGCGAGCGCGTGATCGGCGAGCAGGCGCAGCGCGTAGCCGCCTGCCTTCAGCGCACCGAAGTCGTACGCAAGCGTCTGGAGGGCGTCGCGATCGTTCCGGCGGACGCGGTCGAACAGGATCCGCGCTGCCGCGCCCCAACGCGCCTGCAAGCGCTCCTGCACGGGCTCGGGCAGGCGCGCGAGCATGACGTTCGCTGCGAGCCTGGCGGGCCAGCGCAGCGCGTCGTCGTCCTCGCCGCCGAAGGGTTGGGCCATGGGCCGGACCGCGACGGGCACGCGCGGGTGCTGTTCGGCGAGCGCGACGAGCTCGTGATACGCGTCGTCGAAGCGTTGCTCGCCGAACGCCGTGACGGCCTGCCGGGCGAGCCGCTCGGCGTCGCCGCCCGGGTCCGCTTGGATGTTCGCGAGGCGAATGACCTCGACCGGCGGCTTCGTGTCTTGCGGTTCGTCTTCGGCGCGGCTGCCGGCACACCAGACGAGCAAGCAGACCGGGATCCACCACACCGCCCGCGGGCGGTGTGCAGAACGACCGGCGCGGGCTCGCTGCGAAGCCATGGATCGAGCGTACCACCTCCGCGGCGGGGAGCGACGGACCGAGTCGTCGCGCGCCCCGGGCGGCCCCACCCTACCGGCGCAGCGCGGCGCGGGCCGCCCTGCGGATCTGCTCGTTCGTGAGTTGGTCGAGCTGCGCCACGATGCGGCGCGAGCGGTCGATCTGCGGGTAGAGATCGGGCCGCGCGTAGACGTGCCGGCAGATCCGCGCGACGCCGTCGCGGTACCCGCCGGCGTGCACCTCGGGGACGCGCTCGGTCACGGGAAACGCGAGCAGCATCTCGGCCAGCGCGAGGTCCGGATCCGGCGCGAAGACACACGCGGTCAGCTGCGCGCGCTCCTCGAGCTCCATCTCGATCTTGGTCGGCGACAGCCCGTTGCGGAACAGCAGCGCGAGGCTCGCGGGCAGCCCCTGCAAGACGGGCAGGTGCCGGTGGATGTCGAGCGCGTGTCCGAACTCGTGGGCGCGGAGCGTCCCGAAGCTGCCCCACACCGAGTCCTTGCGACGCTCCACGTAGCGGGCAATGAGACGCACGACGGCGCACCCTTCGTCCCCCATCGCGAACGGTCCGTCGATCGTGTTGGCGAGCGGCGGGCGGACGCGGTTGGCGGTCGCCAGCAAGTGCTCGTCGCGTTCGAGCGCGCGCCGAATCTCGTACTCGACCATGCGCGCCGAGTCCGCGTCGAGCCAGATGCCGTCCGCGAGGCACGCGCCGCCGATCTCGCCGCCCTGGGCGCCCGTGAACCCCTGCAACGTTCGGTCGTACCCGATCGCGACGTCGTGCGGCACGGTGCCGCCGGCCGTCTGCAGCGGCTCCAGACAGGTGAGCGACGCCATCGACATGACGATCGCTTCGGACGGGCTGCCGCTACGCTGACCGAGCATCGCGAATCGTCCGTACTTGCGAAAGTGCGCGACGACGGGGCTCGACGTGTGGGTGTGGTGATCGAGCCACGTACCGACGAAGGGGAACGACTTGAGTCCGCGCGCCGGGTTGCGGAAGGCGGCGCGGTCCTCGGGTGCGACGTGCGTTCGGGCAAGCGCGGCGATGCGTCGAAGGACCTGTTCGAAGGACGCCGGCTCGTCTTGTCGAATGCCGACCCGGTACTCGGCTTCCATCATCTCGCGCAGCGCGTTCTCGAAGTCCACATGCCCCTGGACCCGCGCAGCGAGCGAGCGCGCGTCGTCACTGTCGACCTCGGCCAGCACGGAGAGCGCCTCCGGCAGCGCGCCCACGCCGACGAGCGCCTTGCCGAGTGCGGCGCGTGCGGCGTCGGGAGCGCGAACGTCCTCGGCGTCCGCAGCGGCGTTCCAGAGTGCGTCCCAGTGCGGCTTCCGCAGATTGCGGCGGTCGTTGAGCACGTCCGGCGGCACGGCTGCACGCAGCAGATCGATCCCCTCGGCGTACCTGCCGTCCTCGAAGAGAACGCGTCGCAGGTCGCGATCGATGGGTACGGGCACCGCCTTGTGCTCGATCGCGCTGCGGTAGTGCGAGATCGCATCGCTGCGCCGCCCGGTCTTGCCGGCGATCCAGCCCCGCAAGGCGATCCGCTCGGGATTCGTAGACGCAGCCCCGGCGAAGCGGCGCTCCATCTCCTCCCAGTCGAGCGTTACATCGCGATCCCGGAGCAGATCGGCGAGCCGACGCGGAAGGACCTCGGAGCCGGGCGCTCGCTCGATCGCGTCGAGCAGATGCGCCGCTGCCTCGTCCAGCGCCCCCGTGGCGCGCGCGATCTGCGCACGCAACGCGGGTACGCGCGCATCGGCGCCCTGGACGTCGGCGAGCTCGGCCGAGCGCGCCGCCGCCTCCACGCGTCCCTCCGCAAGGTGTGCGCGCGCGCGCGTCATGTGCGCCTCCATGCGGACCAGGTCCGGCGCACCGCGCAGGGCAAAGCGTCCCGACGACAGCGCGCGCTTCGTGTCGCCCAGACGTCCGTGGTTGATGCCGGCCGCCAGGTGCACCCAGGGGCAGGCGCACGGGTGGTACGGCCGCAGGTCGTCGAGGGCTTGCGCGGGATCTTCGGCGGCGAGCGCGCGCAGGGCCGCGGTGAACGGCCCGGCGGGGAGTTTCGCGGTCTCGCTTCGTGCGTGGGCCGTACCGCAGTCCTCGGTCCAAAGCGCCGTGAGCAGCCAGCTGCGCTCGGGATGGGCCGGGTCCAGGCCGCCGGCCTCCTCGAGCTTGCGGCGCGCCTCGCCGCGACGGTGCTCACGCACGTCCGTGCGCGCTTCCTGGACCAACGGCGGGATCGGTGCGCCCGCGGCCGGCCAGAGCGGAGCGCGGCCCGCGCTGCCGCCCAGGCGCTCGGGAAGCGGCAGGCGCACGCTGCAGGCCGCCAACAGCGGCAGGAGCATCCACAGCGCCGTGCGTCGAACCATGTCTGATCTCCCACGCGAGCGGCGAAGGCTAGATGCGAATGGTGAAGCACACGTCACGAGGAATCACGAATCGCCGGCGCTCTTCTTTTGGATGCAGGAGCGGGAGCGGGAGCGTGGCCGGAGAGGGAGCGGGGGCGCCGGAGGGAGCGGGGGCGGGAGAGGGAGGGAGAGGGGTCGAGGCAGACAGCGGGACGATCTTGGGAACGAAGATGCTCAAATCGACGCTACGCAAATACGAACAAATATCTTGTGTACGTGTCTCGTTAGGTTAGGATGAACGTATGGAACTCACCCAGCCCGACATCCTCCGAGCCCTCGCAACGAAGCGCGATTCGCGCGCGCGGCGCTTCGTTCAGGAGGCAGCGGATCCCGGACCGTACGGACGACCCTTCCCGCAGGCCGGGTCCGTTGCCTCCGTTCCGTCCCGCGACGGAGGAGGTCGGCTCGCCGAGGCCGTGGCGGCGGCGGGTCTCGCCACAGCCCTGTTATTGGCCCTCTGCGCCTGACGAGTGGTCGATTTCGAGGACGAAATGTAAAGGACCCGGATTCTGGAGGTATCCAACCCTGCAAATGCCGATAGGACGTTGTTCGCCCAATCACTTCACCCCCTCCGGATCGCCCCACGTGCTCCTTACGCGGTTCCAACAGAACAATGCCCAAAGGGATTCGCGGGTGCGACCGATCCAGACCGTTGGGAGGGACCGGACATGAACTACACACCGAAGCAGCTCCAAATCATGAGCTTCATCCGGGACTACCGTCAGCAGAACAACACTTCTCCGACACTGGAGGAGATTGGGAACTCGCTGGGGGTACACCGGGTCACCGTGCATCAGCACGTTGCGGCGCTCGTGAAGAAGGGCGCCATCCGCAAACTGCCGCAGCGCTCGCGCTCCATCGAGATCCTCGATCGGGACTACCTGCCCGATCCGACGGTCAAGGTGCTGGGTCGCATCGCGGCCGGCCGCCCCATCGAGGCGGTCGAAGACCCCGAGATCTACACGCTGGACGAGCTCCTGCCGATCGAGCCCGGTCGCGAGTCGTATCTCCTGCGGGTCGTGGGTCAGAGCATGATCGAGGATCACATCGCCGACGGCGACCTCGTCATGGTCGACAGCACGCTGCAGGCGCGCGACGGCGACATCGTCGTGGCGATCGTCGACGGCGAAGCGACGTTGAAGCGTCTCTATCGCGAAGCGGACGGGCAGACCATGCGTCTGCAGCCGAGCAACAGCGCGATGGAGCCGATCTACGTGCGTCCGCCGCAGCAGCTCGACATCCGCGGCGTGGTTCGCGGCATTCTCCGTCGCTACTAGCCCGCGATGCTCTTGCTGCGCTGAGCGACGCTCTCGCTACGCGTGCAAGTCGTGCTGCGGCTACCTGAGCGTGACCTGAACGTCCGTCGACTTCGTCGAAGTCGGCGGACGTCGATACCTGATCGTCACACGCGCGCCGCGCTCGAGCATCCCCACGGCACGGCGAAGCTCGGCGGCTGATCCAATCGGCTTCCCCTCGAAGGCGACGATGAGATCGCCGACCGCGAGTCCGGCACGGGCCGCGGGCGAGCCGGGATCGAATCCCGTGATCTGGAGGCCGGCCCGTCCGGCGATCGTGACGTCGCGTCCGCGCAACCCCAGCGTCGGCGGCGTCCCGCCGCCGCCCTGCATGCGCCGGACCGTCTGCATGACGACGTCGATCGGTATGGCCAACGTGATGCCCTGATAGCCGCCCTTTCCGGAGAACGTCGCCGTGACCACGCCGACCACGCTGCCGCTCATGTCGAGCAACGGTCCGCCGGAGTTGCCGAGGTGCGCTGCGGCGTCGGTCTGGATGTAACTCTCGTAGCCGCGCGGGTTGACGCCGATGCCCTTGCGATGCAGACCGCTGACGATGCCTGCGGACCAGGAGTGCGCCAGGCGGTAGGGACTCCCTGCGGCGAGCACCCACTGCCCGAGGCGCAGCGAAGCCGGCCGGCCGACGGGCAGCGGACGACACCCGCGAACCGGGACGCGCAAAAGCGCGATGTCCGTGGCGTCATCGACACCGAGCACCTCGGCGCGGTGAACGCCCCGCCCCGGGACCCCAACGACGACCACGTCCGCCCCGCTCAGCACGTGCCGGCTGGTGACGATCAACCCGTCGGCGGAGACCAGGAATCCGGCGCCGACGGCGTCGTCGCGCGACTTGGGCATGGCGCCGCGCTTCAGGCGGTTGGTGACGTGCACGATCGACGGTCCCGCCGTCTCGATGACGTCGCTGAAGTCCCCGGGACCCGCGGCCGACGCCGGCGCCGGGTCGTGCCATCGAGAGGCCGTCCAACCCAACGCGAAGACGCAAAGCAGTGCGATTGCGGTACGCATCACGATCTCCTCGAACACGCGCCGCGAACCTCACGGTTGCGCTGAGCCCGCATGTTGCATGAACACAGGCTACATCGCGCGCTTGCGCAAACTGTGGACCTACGGCGCGGCGGAACGCTCGCCGTCCGCCTCGTACTGTTCCAGCTTGCGGTACAGCGTGCGCAGGCCGATCCCGAGGATGCGCGCCGCCGCTGTCTTGTTTCCGCCGGTTCGTTCGAGCGTATCGAGGATGATCGTCTTCTCGGCATCCGGCAGGGACGTACCGGCCCGAATGCGAATGACGTCGCCGTCCGGAAGATCCTCGACGCGCTGCGCACCGCCGACCTCCACCGGCAGGACGTCGGGTGTGATCTCCGCGCCCTCCGTGAGCACGACGGCGGCCTCGATCACGTTTTCGAGCTCGCGCACGTTGCCCGGCCAGTCGTGACTGCGAAGCACCTCCATCGCATCGGATGAGATCGACGCGACATCGCGGCCGTGCCGCTCGCCGTACAACGCGCGGAAGTGCTCGGCCAGCGCCGGGATGTCGCCGCGCCGCTCGCGCAGCGCGGGCATGCGCAAGGTCACGACCTTCAAACGGAAGTAGAAGTCGTCGCGAAACGCCCCGGTGCGAACGCGCTGGTCGAGGTCGGCGTTCGTCGCCGCGACGAGTCGCACGTCCACCGGCTGGGAACGGTTGTCACCGACACGCTCCACCTCTCGGTTCTGCAGCACACGCAAGAGCTTCACCTGGGTGTGCAACGGGATTTCGCCGACCTCGTCCAGGAACAGGGTCCCGCCGCTCGCGGCTTCGAAGCGTCCGGCACGGTCGCTCACCGCCCCGGTGAACGCGCCCTTGACGTGTCCGAACAGCTCGCTTTCGAGCAGTCCCTCCGGCAATGCCGCGCAGTTGACCTTGATGAACGGTCCGCGCGCGCGGCTGCTGGCCTTGTGAATGGCCTCGGCCACCAGCTCCTTGCCCGTGCCGGACTCCCCCAGGATCAGGACCGTGGCGTTCGTCGGCGCGGCCTTCGAGACGAGCTCGAACAGATCCAGGATCGCCGGGGCCGACCCGATGAAGCCGTCCGGCACGCCTGCCCTCGAGAGATCCCGGCGGTACGCCTCGCTGTGCGGCGCCTCCTGAGGTACACGCAGGGTCGACGCGACGAGGTTGCGCAGGCGGGACAGGTCCAAGGGCTTCTCGAGGAAGTCGTGTGCGCCGTCGCGCATGGCGCGCACCGCCTTCTCGACGCTCCCGTAGGCGGTCATGACGATGACCGGCGTGCCGGGATACGCTCGCTTGACCTCGCGGAGCAGGTCGAGACCGTCCCGGTCGCCCGGCAGGACGACGTCCGTGAGGATCAAGTCCGGGACGTGCTGCTCGAGCGCCTGCAGCGCGCCGTCCACGTCCTCGACGAGCCGGACGTCGTGTTCGTCCGCGAAGACCTCGCCGAGCGCCTCGCGGGCGTGCTTCTCGTCTTCGACGATGAGGAGTCGAGCCATCTAGTCGGTCCCCAACGGCAGGTGGACGACGAACCGCGCGCCGCCGCCGGGCCGGGAAAGCACTTCGATCTCACCGCCGTGTCGAATGACGTCCTCGCGTGCGAGCGGCAAGCCGAGCCCGGTGCCGCTGCGCTTTCCGGTCGTGTACAGCACGAAGACCTGCGAGCGGTCTTCCGGCCGGATGCCCGGGCCGTCGTCGTCGATCACGACGACCGTGCTGTGGGGATCGTCGCGCGTGGTGATCCAGACATGGCGTCCGCCTTCCGCCGACGCCTCGATGGCGTTGCGCACGAGGTTGTGCAGCGCCCGCTCGATCCGGACGCGATCCACGGGCAAGGTGCGATCCGAGTGCCCCTCGAAGTGCAGGCTGCATCCGGCCGCCCGCGCCGTGCCCTCGAGCCGCTCGAGCACGCCGGTGACCAGCGGATCGACCCGTTCCGGCGTGCGTTCCAGCGCGCCGCCGCGGCTCACCTCGAGCAGGTGACCGATGAGCGTCTCCATGCGGCCCGTCTCGGCGATCATCTTCTCGACGCGCGCCAGGACGCTCTCGCGGCTCTCGTTGGGATCACTGAGCCGCTCCCGCAGCAGCTGTAGGTTGAGCGAGAGCGCGTTCAGCGGATTGCGCACCTCGTGCGCGATCCCGGCGCCGAGATCGTGAACGGCGTGGGTGCGGTCGCGCATGCGCCGCCGCTCCTCCTCGCGTGCACCGTGGGTGATGTCTTCGAGGGAGAGCACGGCGCCCAGAACCCGCGTTCCCGCGCCGCGCATCGGGCCGATGGTTGCGCGAACGACGCGCGGACCGAGCGGCTGCCGCGCGAACGTCTGCGGCCCGCCGCCGGCGAGCACGTCGCGCAGGACGGCGGCCCAGTCGACATTGGGGTCGTCTTGCAGCCACGGCAGCGCCTCGACGAGGGGACGTCCGAGGGCGTCGTCGCGCGAGCCGGCCGCTTCGGCGAGCGCCGCGTTCCAGACGATCACCCGGCCCGACGCGTCCGTCGCCGCCACTTCGATCGGCAGCGCTTCCGCGAGAGCCTCGAGATGCACCGCGTAGTCGTCCTCGGGCAAGAGGCGCAAGAGCACTTCGCCGTAGTACAGGAAACGCCGGTTCACGGGCGGGATCGTACCTCGCGCACGCTCGGCATCCGCGTCAGCGACCCGAGGTGCTGGCCGTCCGGCGCTCGGCGTTCACGCCCTCGGACGACCACCACGTGGCCCACCGATCGGTCGCGGCCTTGCGTGACGCGCTGTCGGCGAGCGCCTTGAAGCCGAAGAAGTTGTTCGTCAGACGTCGCAGCGACTGGGCGGAGGCTGCGCGCACACCGGCGTCGCCGTCTTCGAGTCGTACGATCAACTCGGGGATCGGATCCCAGCTACCGCGCAGCCCCAGCTCTTCCGCGGCCGCGCGGCGCACGTTGGGCCACGGCGCACGCAGCTGCGACGCCAGTACGTCCATGTCGGCTTCGGCCAGGATCGCACGCACGACGGGCTCCGTCGTGCTCACCCGTGAACCGCCCGCAACCGTAACCGGCTGCGCGCCGGCGGCGCCGAGCGCCGGAAGCGCCGACGCTCCGGCCCGAACCAACACCTCGGACGCGCGCGAGCGCTCGACGAAGTCGGCACTGGCGAGCCGCGCCACGGGATCGCCGTGGACGGCGGTCTGCGATGCGTCCACCACGTTCGTCGGCGCCGCGGCCCTGGGCGCGGAATTCGGGGACACGGCGCAGGCCGCGACGACCGCGCCGATCAGGATCACGGAGAGGGGCAGCAGGATTCGCATGGCGTTCGGGGCGGTCGCAGCGTGCCGCGACCGGGTAGCCATCCTATAAGGATCGGGAGTGGCTGCCCCGGCCTGGAGCCGGAGCGCCGGGAGTCTGCCTCCATGGCCGATCAGGGCTACCCCAAAACCGCGCGACTACGAACACGCACCGAATATCAGGCGGTGCTGCGGCGGGGCGAGGTCTACCCCGGTCGCGAGTGCCTCGTGCGGCGGCTCCCCAACGAGGGCGCCGGACCGCGCCTGGGGATCTCGACACCGCGGCGATACGGCAACGCCGTTCGCCGCAACCGCTTTCGTCGGCTCGTGCGCGAAGCGTTCCGAGCCCTGGCGTCCGAGCTGGGGCCGTACGATTTCCTGGTCTCGCCGCGCAAGTCGCTCGCCGAGCCGACGTTCGACGGCCTACGTGAAGACATCGCGTCCGTGAAGCGGCGGCGTCCCGCACCTCCGCGGGCCCGTGGGGCGACGCGATGATTCGCAGCGGCGTGCTGCTGGTGCTGCGTCTGTACAAGGGACTGCTGTCGCCGCTCCTGCCAGCGGCGTGCCGCTTCGAGCCCACCTGTTCGGAGTACGCCATGGGCGCCGTGCGCAAGCACGGCGTGGTGCGCGGGCTCTGGCTCACGACACGAAGGTTGTTGCGCTGCCGGCCGGGCGGCGGCGGAGGGCTCGATCCGGTTCCGTAACGGAACGCGCGACTACTCCGTACGATCCAGGTTGAAGTCCAGGTCCTTGTTGGTGCCCAGGTCGTAGCTGCGTTGCATGCTCTCGAGGTCGAAGTGTCGCGAAAGCGCCTCGAAGTACGAGCCGGTCATGTCCCCCAACCGGATCCGCGGTGATCGGTTTTCGGGCCCACCGAAGATCTTGTTCACGAGGAAACGCGCATAGCGCTCCGGCGACAGCTCGGCCTTGCTCGGATACCGGCGGTCGGCCACGCGAATCAGGAACGCGCTCTCGGTTCCGCCTTCGGCGGTCGGGCGATCCTGGAGGATCCGGCGCCCGAACGTACCCGGCGCCGCTTCGACGGTGTCCTGTTTCGAAGCGGAGGGACGTACGGTCGAGTAGCCGGTGCGCAAGACGTAGTTGCGGCGCTTGGTCGCCATCGAGGCCTCGTCGGTGGCGTCGTCGTCGACCTCGATCGGATCGGGCGGCGAGCTACCGAGGAACAGGCCCGTCGACTCCACGACGTACGGAACGGCGATGCGATCGCCCCACGCCTTGAGGGCGGCGTCCCACCCGCCGTCGGCGTCCTCCGACTCCTTCTGACCAACCAACTCCTGCAGCTTCTTCAGCTCTTCGACCGCGCGGTCGAGGCGCTTCTTCTTCAGGTACTCCTCGAAGACGCCGTCGTAGACGTCCTCGAGCGGCGGGTCCTCGGCGGGCAGATGCTCGAGATTGCGAACCAGCGCCTTGGTCCGGCGCGAGTGCAGTTGGATCGCGGCCGGCGAGTACTCGCCCTCGCCCCGCCGGCTCGACATCATCACGGAGAGGTTCGGGTGCCCGAGATGCGGATGCGCCTCGACCTCCTCGCGCGTGAGGTGCTTGTCCGTCTTCCAGTAGCGGAATGACTGCAGCCCCTTGTCCGCTTCGGCCGCGCCTACGAGGAACTCGCTGAGCTCGCCCGCAAGCAACGTCTCGAACGTCACCTCTTCGGGGCGCGCCAGGACGCCGACGCCGCCCGGCTGGTTCTTCTTACGCTCCCACTCGGCGACCGCCTTGGCGCTCTTGTCGCAGCGCACGAGCAGATCGTTGAGCAAGCGCTCCATGAACTCTTCGCGGATGACGATCTCGCGCCAGCCGTTCTCGGTGTACTCCTTGCGCAGCTTCGCGTCCGCGCTCTCCTCCGGCTTGGCCTCTTCGTCGCCCGGCTGGGGCTCACCGTCGCCCGGATTCGGCTCTTCGTCGTCGTCTTCTTCGCCGTCCCCGTCGTCGCCGTCGTCACCTCCCTGCTTGCCGGGTTCGTCGTCCCCGCCGTCGTCGTCGCCGGCGTCCTCGCCCTCCCCGTCGTCGTCCTTGGGCTCGATCGGCTTCAGCGGCGCCGCGAGGAACTCGCCCTTGGGGACCAGGTACGTCTCGGCATCTTCGGCAAGCTCGCCCTCCTCGCGCAGACGCTGGATCAGCTCGCTGCCGTGGCCGTTCTCGGCATCGCCGGGCATGGCGGCCTTGTAGACGATTCCGCCAGTGCGATAGTCGCTCCAGTACGCGTAGAGCTTCTCCTCGTCGTCGGGGCGGTGCTGGGGGAAGGCCTCCCAGAGCTTCTCGAACACCTCGTCGCTCAGCAGCGGCAGGTGCACGTAGAGGGCCTCCATCATGCGCCGCGGCTCGAGACGGAATTTGGCCTTCACCGCCGGCGCCGAAAAGAAGTTCCGGATCTCGGCGCCGTTGCCGCGGTCGACGTCGTCGTCGTTCTCGTCCTCACCGTCGGGCCCCGCGCTCCAGACCCTGAACGAGAGCGGTTCGGCAGAGCGCAGCCGCATGCGGATCGGCCGCTCCCAGCTGTCGTTCGTGTCCGCGATCACGTGGGCGGCCAGGAACGAGCCGGGCGAGACGACGGCCGCTCCCTCCTCGACCGCGGTGACCGTGATGTCGTCCTCGCCGCCGGCTTCGCCGTCCTCCCCCAGCGCCGTCAACGTCGGGACGCCATCCTTCAGCGCGTAGGCGATGTCACGATCCCAGCCGTCCTTGGGCAGCGCCTTCAGGATGGCGAGCTGTCCGGGCTTCGGCGGCTCGAGCAAGGCTGCCGTGCCCTCGGGCCACGCTTCCGTGGCCTTGAACGAACGCTGCAGCGCGTCCGCGAGGTTGAACAACGACTTGAGGGTCTCGAACCGCTTTTGAAGCTGCGGCGTGACGTCGTCGGCGGTGTCGAACGCGCCGTCCGGACCTGCGCTTCGAAGATCGGGAGTGTCGTTCTCGAGCGTGTAGCGTAGATCGTTGCCCCAACCGTCGACCGGCGTGTTCGTCGCCCGGCCGGGTCCCTGCGCCGTCAGGAGCTCCGCGAAGTCGGCGGGGTACTTCTCGTTCTTCTCGAAGTAGCTCTTGATCAGGTTGTCGTATCGGCGAACCTCGACCGCGACCGCCGAGAGGCGCCGCAGGCGGGTCTCCTGCTTCTCGATCGTCGCGCGCGTCCGCTCGACGCGTTCCACCGAGTCGGCGAACGGTTCCGCCGCGAGCGCGACATAGCGGAGGTCGATCCGCTCGCGCTCGTTCTTCCACTCTTCGAACGCGTCGGCGTAGGTCGTCTGGTATCGCGCCGACTCGACCAGCGGCGTGACGAACGAGTCCTTCAACACGATCTGCCGCAACGCCTCCTGGAAGTCGCTGGGACTTCCGTGGAATCGCTGCTGCAGGAAGCGCTGGTGGGTGACGTCGGAGTACTCCATCCCCATGCGACGGCTCACGACTTCCTTGACCGCTCGGCGCAGCTGCTGCTCGCCGACGCGGTACCCTGCGTGCTTCGCGGCCTCGTAGGCGAGGATGTGCGCCCACGTCGATTTGAAGGGATCTTCGCGGTCCTGGCCGGGGATCCCGAACGCGAGCGAGGGCGAGTAGATCGCCGACATGAGCCGGCGGTACTCGCGGTAGCGGGTCTCGTACTCCTCGTTGGAGATCTCCATGCGCTCCGAAGGCGACACCTTGAAGGTGCCTCCGAGCTGGTAGTCGCTCACGCCGCCCTGCTGCTCGGCGCAGGTCTGGGCGCCTCCGATCGAGAACGTCGCGAGCAGGAGCACGACCAGGCCGATGAGGAAGTTGCGCTCGTATTTCTTCATCGCCTTGGCGATCTTGGCCATGGCAGCCTCCGAGGGCGGAATTGGGATGGCAAGCGTGCGAGTGTACCGGTGGCGCCGGGCGGGGCCACATTGCGCGCCCGTCTAGTAACGGGCGTCGGCGGGTGGGATTCCTGGCGCCGGCACCCGGTTCCGGCCGTACGAATCCGCAGGACGACCCGGTCCCGCGGCCGATCCCGAGACCGGGTCCCGGCTTCGAGGACGGGAGCGGCCGCGGGTCCCGGGGAAGCTACAGACGCTTGAGATCCCCGCCCGACGGCAGGTCCTTGAGGCTGCGCAGGCCGAACAGCGTCAGGAAGCGCTGCGTCGTTCCGTACAGCAGCGGGCGGCCGGGCTGATCGCTACGGCCGGCCACCTTGATCAGGCGCCGCTCCAACAACGCGCGCAGGGCGTCGCCGCCCTGAACACCGCGAATCCGCTCCACCTCCGCCCGGGGAACCGGCTGCTTGTAGGCGACGATCGAGAGCGTCTCGAGCAGACTGCGGCTGAGCTTGTCGGATGCGGGACGGCGCCGGAGCCGGTCGACGTACTCCGCGAACTCCGGCCGCGTCACGGCGCGTACGCCCCCTGCGACCTCCTCGAGCTCCATCGCCAGCTTCGCTGTCTCCCAGCGTTTCTTGATGCGGCCGACCGCCTCCTTGACGTGCACGAGGGAATCCAGCCCGAGGAGATCCCGCAACCGCTCCCACTTCACGACGTCGCCCGACGTCAGGAGCAGCGCTTCGACCGCTCCCTCGAGCCGCGCCGGGGGCGGCGGCTTCCACTTCTTCCCCTCGTCGGCGGACTTCGCCGGCTCCGCGTCCGCCGGCTGCGATTGGGTCGCGTCCTGCGACGCGGCCGCTTCGTCGCGGTGCGCCTCGGGCTCGGTGCTGTTCTCGGGTGACGTCGTCGACTCGGGCATGAGGCCTGAAGGCTAAACGAGGGATCCCACGGCGCGAGCCTCGCGCTCACGGCGCGGGCTACCCGCCGCTGGGCGGGGACCAAGGACGACCGTTCGGCGCGAACAGCTCGATGCGATGCTTGCGGCGGATCCGCGCCTGCCAGCGTTCCAGCTCGCCGCGCGTGACGGGCAGGTCGGCGAGGTCCGTTTCGATGCGAGCGCGCAGCGCGGGACCGGTGTCGTGCCATGGCTCGCTGCGACGAATGAGCTTGTAGATCTGCCACTGCGGTGCGCCGTCGATCTGCACGCGCAAGGGACCGATCAGCTGCCCCGGTCGGGCCTCGAAGAGCCGTCGCTCGATGACGGGGAAGCGCGCCATGTCGCCGCGGGCGATCGGCGGCAGGGTGCCGCCGGCCTTCTTCGTCTCGTGCTCGCTCTGCTTGAGCGCCGTGAGGCTGAAGTCGGCGCCGTTGCGCAGCTTGGCGGCGATCCGGCGCGCACGCGTCTCGTCGGCGACGATGATGATGCGCGCGTAGACCAGCAGCTCCCGGCGTGTGTCGGCCCGAATGACGCGCTGCTTCAGCATGCGCGCGCGCAGACGCGGCCGGAGGATGGTGCGCTGCCAGGCGTCGATCGACATGCCGTACCCGTTGCGCACCCAGGCGGCGAGGTCGGCGCCGTCGCCGTAGAGCTCGCGTTGCCACTTGCGGCGCGCGGCGACCTCGTCGTCGACGGCCTTGTCCAGTGTGGCCCGGGGCACGTCGAGTCCCGCGGCGCGGGCGCCGTCCGCTACGACGTAGGCTTCGATGAGCTCGGTGAGCGTGCGGCCGTACTCGGCCGGATAGCGATCGAACCAGTATTGGATCAGCCGGTCTTTGGACAGGCCGCGGCCGTCGAGGGTGGCGACGTGTCGGCTGGGCTCGGCGGTCGCCGACGACGGCACCAGAAGGAAGAGCAGGAGCAGAACGACGAACCAAGCATGCTGGGACATGGGCTCAGCGTACCGACAACCCGGTGTCGAAGCCGTGCCCGATGCCCTCGCGATGCCGAAGATGCTCGCCATGGACGCAATCGACGGCGATCGATCACCGTATGCGACGCACAACCGAGGTGTCCAAACGGGCGGGCGGGGCCTCGCCCCCGCCCCTACTTCTTCTTGAGGTGCTTGTTCCAGGCCCTGATGGCCGGCTTCCACGTCTCCTCGACGCGGGCATCGTAGTTGATGATCGCCGGCTCCGGCGGGCGCGTCCAAAGCTGGTTCAACAGCTGGTTCGCCAGCTCGCGCGTCGTCGGGTCGTCGTCCTTCAGGTGCTTCACGACCTCGTCCTTGCACAGCTTGGCCCGCGGACTGCCGCGCGAGCCCGAGTCCGACGACGAAAGATCCGGATCGCGCATCTTCTGGTCGACCAACGCCTTCAGTGCCGCCTCGCGCAACGTGAACGGCGCCAACTTCTTCGTCTTCTTGTCCGGCTCGAACATCCAGGCGATCAGATCTTCCGCCTTCGGACTGCGCTTCTTGTCTTTGAACGCGGCGAGCTTGAACTCGCGGTACTTGCGGATCTCCATCTCGCGCGGATCGCTGTCCGCGAGCTGCTTCAGCTCCAGCAGCCGCTCACCCAGCTTCGCCAAGCGGCCCCGCAGCCGTTGCACCGTGCTCTCCGGCAACGGCTCGGGCTTGGGCTTCGCGTTCGGATCGTTCGGGTCGGCGCCCTCTTCCCCCTTTGCCGGGTTCGGGTTGTTGTTGCCGCCCGGGCCACGGCCGCCGCGCGCGAACGCGACGCTGGTGCAAAGCAAGAGAACGGCAAGCAAGGCGCACAGCGTACCGAGTCGAGGCATCATCCCTCCAGTGTAGCCAGCACGCACCGGCAGGTCTTCAAAACCCGACGTGGAGGGCTCGGGTCGGGCAGAGACGGCGCTCCCGGCCTATCTGAAGTGCACCTTCATGTCCTGCTGCGCGCCGCCGCAGCGGATGCAGAGGTACGAGAGCGTCGCCCCCGTCTGCATCTGCTTGTGCAGCAGCCCCGCGCCGTGGCACAGCTTGCAGGGCGAGAACTTGGGATCGCCGACCTCGAACAGGCCGGAGTTCTGCGCGAAGTACGCCATCACCCAGGAGGCGCGTTCCTTCGACTTCGCCTTCGCCCACCACTGATCACGTGTCGGCGGCTTCGGAATCTTGATGCGCGGCGCCGCTCCACCCCCGCCTTGACGGTTGCCCCCGCCCCCGCGCGGCTTGCTCGACGGCGGCTTGATCTGCGGCGGCTTCACGATGAACGTCCCCGCGCCGTAGCTGCGGTTCGTCCACTGGCGCTTCTTGCGTCCGTCCCAGAAGGTCTGCGCCTCTTCGGGGGTCACGTCGTCGCGCTTGCCCATGCGCTCGGCCAATGCCTTGAACGCGTCTTCGGGCAGCTGCTTGCGCGTCCACGCCGTGGCGTCGGTCAGGCCGATGTCCTTCTCCTTCACCTTCTTCTCGATCATCTTCTCGCAGATCTTGACGAAGGCGCGCTTCGCCTCCTGTTGGAAGTACTCGGTGCGCTTCTTCGTGAACTCGTTGCGCAAGCGCTCGACACGCGACATGACCGCCTCGCTGGCGTCCGCGTGGACCTCCCCGAAGGTGTCGAGCAGCTCTTTGCACTTGCGGAAGTTGTTCATCGCAAGCCGCATCTTGATGTCGCGAATCGTCGCGAGTGCTTCCTGGTCGCGCAGCAGACTCTCGACGCGCGCAGCACGGTCCTTCGCAACGCCCGCCTGGAGGAAGTCCGGGTCGGCCGCGCACGTCTGGTAGTGCTTGAGCGCGATCTCCAGCGCCTCCGCCCACTCGGCGTACTGCGCCGCGCGGAAGTGCGTGCGCGAGTCCATGTCGTCGACGTTCACCTTGGAATCGGCGCGCAGTTCGTCGAGGAACTGGTCGTAGAGCTGTTCCGGCGTCCAGATGTCGCGCGGATCCATCTCCTCGTCGGTCACCTCGACGATCTGATCGACGGGAATGTCGAGCACCTGCCCGCGACGGCGGAGCTTGACCGGCCCGCCCGTGAACGATCCGTCCTTCCAGCCGCTCTCGACCAGACCGAGCAGATCGTCGGTCGAGCCGTTGGAGAACTTCTGCGTCACGCGATGGCCGGAGATCGTGCGCTGCGACTTGTTCTTCCAGCCCCACTCGTCCTGGATGCGGTCCCTGTCGGCGGGATCGACCGCTTGCCACGAGAGACTGCGGCGCGCACCGGTCTTGTAGTCGATGATGATCAACTTCTGCTCGTCGCTGTCCTCCTGGATCGCGCGGCCCTTGATGGCCTCGCCCGTTCGCAGGTGCACCACGTCGGCCGCCGCGGGAGGAGCGAGCAGCGGCTGCATGACGAGGGAAAACACCAATGCGAACGCACACACGGTCAGCGGCCGTGCCCAGGTCTTGTTTGTCGCGCGCATATCGAACTCCATTCTCCGCGGGTTCGTCTCTTTCACTTCGGCTTGTTCGGATTGAGCGTCGAACGCGTCACCGGGATCGGTTTCAGCGTCGCGACCGGCTCGTCACGGAAGAGGATGACCGCGTGGGCGAACCATCCCGGGCCGCCGAACGGATTCGGCGTCCAACGAACGTCCACCGTGTAGCCGCGCTTCGACAGCGGACGGCCCTTCACGGTGTTTTCGGTGAGCTTGGCGTCGGAGGCGAGCGTGTCGACCGCTTCCTGGACGATCGTCATGACCTCCGGACGCACCTCCTCGAGTCGCTTCTCGATCCGGCGCTCCACCTGGTTGTGAACGCCGATGACGAAGAGCGACAAGATCGAAACGCTTCCCACGATGAGGATCGACATCGCGATCAACACCTCGAGAAACGAGAATCCGCGTTGCGCGTGGGTGGGAGGCGGCTGCCGCATCACGGTCCCTTCTCCCCGACGCCGACCGTGTAGCTGTCGCGGTACACGGGCATCTTGATCTCTTGCGCGGCGTCCATGCCGACGTGGATCCAACCGGCGTCGTGCGACTGCTTGGTGGTCCCGCGCGCGCCCCGATCGACACGCACCGTCTTCTTCTGGGTGTTGACGTCACGCGGGCCGTAGCTCATCCACTCGGTGCCGATCTTCAGGTAGCGCTCGTTGCCGCGTCCCTGCAGCAGCTTTTGCGGGTCCGAGACCGAGAGCTCCGTGTCGTCGGGGCCGATCCCGCTCTCCAGCGTGAGCTCGCCCTTGCCGTAGCCCGCGTTGCCCCCGGGGCTCAACGACAGCTGCAGCCGAACGAACCCGGGAAACACGTCGTCGCTGGGGTCGACGAGGCTGTCGGCGCCGGCGTACAAGGGAAACGTCTTGTCGATCGCGCGCGTCGAATCCCAGATCGATCCCACGTACGGCGCGTCCTGTCCCACGGCGGTGGCGTCTTCCTCCCACGAGGTCGCGTGGATCCGTCGCCACGTGACGTTGAAGTAGAGGAGGCCCCTGGCGACGAGCGTGCAGCGTTCCTTGATCTCCTCGATCGTGTCGAGGTTCTCGGGAATCAGCAGGCTGTGCTTCGGGTCGCCGATCGGCGCGCGGTAGCCGCGGTACAGGCTGAGCAGCTCGGGGAACCGCTCGTCCGGCACCGCGATGTAGCAAACCTCCATCAACCCGCCCGTGGCCTTGAAGCGGATGCTGCGGTCGAGCTGGTAGGCCTTGGCGGTCTTCGGCGTGTAGTCGACGGCCTCGGGCCCGGCGTAGTTGCCGGCCTTGACGAGGATCGGATCGACCCTCCCGGTGCGATCCGCGATGAGCGCGAACCAACGCATCGGATAGTCCTTGAGCGGTCCCTCCGGCTGCTGCTGGAGGATGATCGTGCCCGAGCGCATGCGCACGACCGACGGCTTGCCCCGCGGCCGCTCTTTCTGCCCCATGCGGTCGAGCTCGAGGCGCTGCTCTTCGGTCAGCGGCGGCGGCGGCGGGTCGAACTCGTCGCCGATGTAGATCGACTCGATGTCTTCCGCGACCACCGGAAGCGCCGTGTCCATGCGGTTGAACAGCGCGTCCTCTTTGATGCCTTGATAGAAGATGTCGAGACTCTGGCGCATCATCATGATGACCATCGTTCCGAGCAACGTGAAGATGGCCATCGCGATGATCAGCTCGAGCATCGTGAAGCCGCGTTCGCTGCGTTGGGTGGAAGCGCGCATCGCTAGCCGCCTCCCTGGTTCTTCTTCAGCCGGTCGAGCGTCGATCCCGGATCGGGCTCGTCGTCGGCGCCGCCGGACGAGCGCCGCACGGCGTCGGACGTGCGCCGGGTGAACTTGGCTTCGACGTCGTACGTGTCCAACGTCAAGCGCAGCGGGACGCCGCCGGGGTTCGCCTCGTCGCGAAAGCGGATCGTCACGGCGTCCGTGTGATACGCGGGGTCGAGACGGCCGTTCGCATACTCGACGAAGATCGGCAGCTTCGGCGCGATGACGGTCAGTCGGCCCGGCAGCTCCTGCTCGACGATGCGGAAGACGCCCCGCAGCTGCAGCCCGTCGATGAGGCCCTTGAACGAGCTGCTCGGCGCGGAGATCGTCAGCTTGAGGACCCCGGACTCCGGAATCACGATGCGGGACATCTCGGCGACGTCGGCCGTCGCGGTGTCCCGCCGCTTCGTCTTGGTGTCGTCGGATGGCACGTCGATGCCGTTGACGCGGAACGACGCGGCGACGCCGTCGAAGCGCACGGAGATGTGCTGCCAGCTGCCGTCCGCGACGACCGGCGCGCCCTCGGTGCGGATCGTCTTCACCAGACCGGGCGTGCGCTCGCTCTCCTCCGCGCCGCGCAGCTTGAGCTGCAGCTGCAGCTTGTAGACGCTGCCCTGGCCCTCTTGCTCGAGGGTGACGGCGTAGACGTCCTCGTCATGCGAAGCGGCCCGGATGATGTACATCCGCTGCGGGCCGGCGGCGGGCTTGATCCACGCCTCCAGCTCGAGGCCCTCGGTCATCGCGAAGCCCGACTCGGCGCCGAATTCGAGATAGCCGCCGCTCGAGAACTTGGCCGCCTTGCCGGTCCGCCCGCCCCGCACGGACTCGACGTTGCCGAGCACCTGCGGCTCGCGCGCGCCGCTGGCGAACTGCAGGTCCTCGAACTGGTGCGTGAGCACCGGCGATGCCGTGATCGCGCGCAGCTGCAGACCCTCGTCGGGCGACTCGCGCAACGTGAACGTGGCCCGTCCGCCGCCGCTGCTCTTGCCGATGCACTCGTAGGCCGCCTCGACCATGAGCGCCTTCGCCTGCGCCAGGTGCGTGGCGCCGCCGATGTTGCTCAAGAACCCCACGGCCAATCCCATCAGGATCGCCATGCCGCCCATGACCATCAGCAGTTCGATGAACGAAGAGCCCCGCTGGGGGCGCCGACGTCTCATCACGACTCGCTCCTCCCCCACCGAATGTCGTCGTCCGTGTTGGGCGTACGGTCCGGGCCCATGCTGAAGAGCTGGAACGAATGGGGATGCTCGAAGTGGCCGTAGGCGCTTCGCCACGGCCGCACCTCCACCTCCTCGCCGCTCTCGAGCACGTATGTGACCGGATGCTTCGCGACCTTGCCGTACTCCATGTGCGGGATGTAGACGAGCGGGTTGCCCCACGCGTCCAGCACCTCGAGCAACGTCGCGTGTCCCAACGCGCTGAATACGCGCGAAAGCACGTCCCTATCCGTGTTCCCGAGCATGCGGTCGGCAAGATCGACACGGGACGCGACGCCCGGTCCGGTTCCGGCCTGCACCACCGTCTCGATCCCTTCGTTGGTGTCGTTGTCCGACGAGATCGGGCGCGGTCCGTCCGGGAACAGCCGCGCCAGGTCGCGAAGCCGCATCGGCGGGATCATGTCCCGCCGTTGCTCGACGTCCGTGATCAGGAACGACGTCCGCCGAATCGCCTCGTTCGTCTCACTCTGCGCCTGCTGCGTCTGCCAGACGCGCAACGCCGCAATGGAAAGCGTCGTCAACACGGCGATGATCGCCATGACGATGAGCACCTCGACGAACGAGTACCCTCGCTGCGCTCGGCGTCGGATCGTGGCGCGTACGTCTGCGATGGCTAGCCTTCCCAAGCCTTGATGTCGTCCTCGGTGTTCGGTTCGCCGTCCGGCCCCATGCTGTAGAGCTGGAACGAGTTCGGACGGGCGTACCCACCATGCTCGCTCTTCCAGGGTCGCGCTTCGACGAGCTCGCCTCCGCGGTCCAGGTCCCCGAGGATGATGTGCACCGGGTTCGACTCGACCTTCGCGTACTCCGTCGCCGGAATGTAGACGAGCGGGTTGCCCCACGCGTCCACGATCTCGAGCAACGCGGGGTTCCCCGACGAGATCACGGCCTTGCCGAGCTCGTCCTCGTCGGTGTTGCCGAGCTCCGCGTCGCCGAATCCGGCTTCGACGTTCATGCCGTCCCAGTAGATCGACTGGTACACGACCTCGATGCCGGCGTTCGAATCGTTCCCCGGCGGTCGGATCTTGTCCGGCCCCTGCATGTAGAGGTTCGGGCAGCGCGTGATGTCCAGCGGCGGGTAGATCTCGAACTGCCGCTTCACCGTGTCGATCAACGCCTGCACCTTCTGCAGCGACGTCTTCGTCTGCATCTCGGGACCTTCGCGGGCGAAGATCTGGACGGCGACGATCGTGAGGCCGGCCAACGTGGCGATGATCCCCATCACGATGAGGATCTCGATGAACGAGAATCCGCGTTGCGAGTGCGTCTTGTTGCGCATCAGCCCTTCCTCCGAATCACCCGAATGTCCTTGACCTCGATGTGGAATTCCTCGGCCTGGTTGGACCACCCGCCGATCCACAGCGACGCCTTGCCGCGCGTTCGCTTGAAACCCGACACGTTGTCGCGGAACACCTCTTCGCCGTTCAAGAAGACGGCCATCAGCCCCTTGTCGGCATCCAGCCGCGCGATGCGCACCTCGACCCAGTCGTTGCTCGGCCATTCCTGCTCGGCTTCCCGTCCGACCCACGTGCGCTTCGGCAAGCCGTCCTTGAGTCCGTCGTTCTGGCCGCCGCCCACGCGCACGGCGACCTTCGCCTTGTCGAAGAAGATGCCGATGCCCGGCGTGCGCGCCTTGCTGCCGCTACCGCCGCTGCGGACCTGGACGCCGAACGTCACGTTGTTGGAAGAGACGCCCTGAATCTGCTTCGGGGCGCGCACCATCATCGTGACCTCTTCAAACGCCTCGCGCTTGAACATCGCGCTGCCGTTGGCATTGAACATGTAGACCGTCGGCTCGAGGTACGTGCCGTCGCGCGAGGACTCGTCCTTGAAGACGAGCGTGCCCTCGTCGATGAGGATCCGCACGCCGTTCTTTTCGGAGTAGTCCCAGTCGCTGCTCAACCGTGTGCCCTCGAAGCGAATCGTCTTCTCTTCGAGCGAGTCCCAGTGCTTGACCTGTTTGAGTCGCGCGTCGGCGTACTGACGCCACTTCTTCCAGTAGCCCTGGTCCTCTTCCGGGACGTCGTCGAGCACCTTCTGGAAGTCGCGCATGCACTGCTTCACGTTCTCGTCGCCGCCGAGGCCGTAGTGGCAGTACCCGCGAATGGCGTGCGCCGCGGGGTTGTCGCGCGCACCGGGCACGCGCTTGATGACGTAGTCCGCGGTCGCCAACGCCGTCGAGAAGCGTTGCTTCGTCGGGACGTGGGCCGCGGCCAGCTCGATGAGCGCTTGACGCAGGCGCATCTTCGTCGCGCGCTTGTCCGCGTCTTCCTCGTTGTCGGCGGCCCGCTTCGCGAACGCCACGGCCTTGCGGAACGTCTCGTTGTACGCGGACGGCTCGGCGCCCGTCGCGACCTGCTGCTCCGCGATGTCCAGGTACGTCTTCGCCAGCCAGCCGTCGAGCTCACGGTAGTCGTTCGCGCGCGCCAGCGCGCTGGTCAATGCCCGAATCGACGACGTCGTGTTTCCCTCGGCGTACCCGAGCACGCCGGCGAGGAACTCGACGTACGAGGACAGCGGCGCTTCCTGCCGCGCGACGCCCAGCTGCGCGCGCACCTCGCCCATGTTGCCCTGCCCGAGCGCCACGAACGCGCGGCCCAACGCGGGCGACACGGTCTCGTCCGGGAAGGGACCGGGCGCGGCGCCGAGCTGCATGGCCTTCTCGCACGCGTCGAACGCCGCGATGGCGGCATCGTTCTGCCCCATGCGCACGCACGTGAGCCCGAGGTTGAAGCAGGCCATTGCCCGCTCGTCGCGTGCCGCGTCCATGGTCGCGACCCGCTCGAACGACGTCCGTGCGGTTTCGAGATCGCCCTTGGCGTAGTAGATCGCGCCGCGCACGAGGATGGCCGGCGCGTAGGCCGGATCACTCGCCAGCGCGCTGTCGATCTCGCTGCGCGCGTTGTCGAGCTCGCCCAGACGAAGCAGCGCCTCGCCGCGCTTCAAGCTGGCGAGCGCCGAGCCGCCGGCCTTGCGATAGGCGCGGAGCGCTTCGGCGTGATCGCCGGCAAAGGCGCGGGCGTTGCCCTCGCCGATGTGCGCGTACGGGTTCACCGCATTGCGCTCGCGCGCCGCCAGGTAGTAGTCCAGCGACACGTCCGCCAACCCTTGCTCGGCCAAACTGAAGTCGCCGAGCCACAGCCACGGCTCCTGACTACGCGGACTCGTGCGGACGTATTCCGCGAGCGCCGTCAGGATCGCCTTGTCGTCCTTCAACGCCCGGTAGGCCTCGAGCAGCGACAGCAGGATGTCCGCTCGCAACGCGGGCGCCGCGGCCACGCGCGCCTCGGCGAGCGCCTTCTCGAGCAGGGTCGCCGCGCGACGCCACCCTTCCTTCGACTCCTTGCCGGTCTTGCCGACCGCCGCCATCTTCTCCGCCGCGCGTCGAAGCGCCGAGATGCTGGCGTTCTTGAGATCGAGGTTCAGACCCGAGCTGCGCAAGGCCTCGACGTACATGTTGTCGACCGTGCGACGCAGGCCCCACTCTTCGAACTTCGAGGCCTCGAGCTCGGACTGGAACTCCTTGCGCGCCGCGAGCACGGCCGTGCGCTCCAGCTTCTTGGCGGCCTTTTCCTTTGTGCCGACCACGGCGTACTTCACGGTCATGTTCGCCTTCTCGGGCGCGTTGCCGGCGAGCTGGAACTTAAGCGTGTCGAAGCCCGGATCCTTCTCTTCCACCCAGCGCCCGTCACCCGGGTCGATGGCGAGGATGTAGACGTAGTACGTCTTGCCGCCATCCACGATCCAGTCGTAGACGTCTTCGGGCTGCGGCTCGTACTCCGTGAATACGGCCTCGGGAATGGCCGCGATCGTGCTGCCGTCACCGGCGCTCAGCGCCGGAAGCTCTCCGCGCAGCACCCGGCGATGCGCCGGCGCGGGACCGGGAATCGTGGGCGGCAGCGGGAACGCGAACTCGATCCACGGCGGCGTCGGGAGCGGCTCCGGCGGCAGCGGACGCGTGTCCGAGTACTCGCGGAACACGTTGCGGCCGACATCGTAGTCGTAGTCGGGTCGCTTGAAGGGATCACCGACCGCGTCGAGCTGCTTCGCCGGCACCTGGTTCTCGTCGCCCGCACGAAGCTGCCCGACGGCGGGCGCCTCCGGCGCGTTCACGAAGGTCAAGACGAGCAGGAGAACGGCGTAGACGAGGAGCGCTTTCTCCTTGCCGAGCTTGCCGTCGAGCATCGCCGTGAACACGAGCGCGCCCAGGCCGAGCAACATGTAGAGAAAGAAACTTCCCGCACCTGCGAGGACGATCATTCTTCTTCCTCCGATTCGAGGTTGAGCGACGCGTCGGCGTTGACCACGACGCTGTAGGCCTTCACGTCGAGCTCGACCAATCCGGTGAGCGGCGACGTGTTCTTCGGAATGGAGAGACGCGTGTTGGCCATCGCCACGGGCGCCGACGGATCGGTCAGGAGGTCGAGCACGCGCTTGCAGGCGGCCATGTCGCCGACCATCAGGACGCGAACGCCCCACTCGTGCAGGAACGCGTCCGGGCGGCCCGGCGCCGCGCGATCCACCTGGATCTGCTGGATCGACTCGACGCCGTTCTCGATGGCGGCGCTGACGATGCGCGCGACCAGCGCGAGATTGAGCAGCCGCTGGGGCAGGGACGCGCGGTTGACCGACGTGACCGACGCGAACCCGAACCGATCGGCCTTGATGTCGACGTCCTGGCGGTTCGCCCGGGCGCGCATCTCGTTGTAGACGTCGATCAGTAGACGGCTGAAGCCCACGTTGGGATCCGCGGTCCGCAGCAGGTCGATGCGCTCCTGGCGCATGTTCTCGAAGCGCCGGCGCGCCTTCGCCGCAGCGACATCGTCGCCGTCGAAGTAACGCGCGGCGAGCGACGCGTCGCTACGCGCCTCGTCCACACTCGCACCGCGCAGGATGGCGGCCCGAAGCGCCTGGTCCACGGCGAGCGAGATGACGTCGCCCTCCGCCCCGGAGGTCTGATCGAGTCGCTGCGACCAGGCGGCGACGCGATCCTTCAGCGCGTCGCCGCGAAGCTTGAGATCCTTGATCTTCTTGTTCGACGGCTGCTTCTTGCTCGTGAGCTTGTTCTTCTCGCGCTTGAGCGTCGCTTTCGCGTCGTCGGGGTCGTCCGTCATGATGTGCACGGCGATGATGCCCACCAGGAAGATGCCGAGGCCGATGAGAACCGGCGTCCAGAACGTTCGATAGCGCTGCCAGAGCTCGTCCATGGCTAGTTCCCTTCCGCCGGCTTCGCCGCGCTCTGGAGGTCTTCCAGGAGCCGCCTGCGTTGTGAGCGGTCCACTTTCTCGATCTCGATCTCGATGGGGACGCCGTCCGCGCGGCGCCCGACGAACTTCGTCGGATCCTCGGGGTCGTCGAGCTTCAGATCGCGCATGACGATCTCGAGCGGCTGACCGCTCTCCTGCTCCAGCTGCAGCGAGTGGCCGGGCCGAAACAGCAGCTCGAACTCGCTCGCGCGTCCGCCGCGCCCCGGGCGCAGACCCTCGGGCGCCTCCACGACCAGGCCGCGCTTGTTGTTCAGGCACGCCTGATAGAAGTCCTGGTAGAGCTGGGCCGCGTTGCGGCCGCCGATGCGCCCGAGCACCCGTACCGTCGCGTCGCGCTTCTGATAGCGCGTGCGCGTCGTCGCCTTGTAGCCCGTCGCGTTCTTCTTCTCCTGGAGCGGCTTGTAGTACTGGAACGCATTGGTCTCCTCGCGCACCCGCAGGTCGATCTCCTTGATGTAGATGTCCTGCGCCTTGCTGTCCTTGAGGTTGTTCTCGAGCTCCGCGAAGACGTTGCTGAGCAGGACGCCCGGCGCGACACGCTGCGCGAGCAGGCGGTGCTTGACCTCTTCCTCTTGCGCGACCTTGAGCACCTTGCGGAGCTGCTCGTCCTTGCGATCGGCTTCCTTCAGCTTGCGCGAGATCTTCCTGAGGTCGTCGTTCGCCTTCTGCGAGGCCTCGCTGCGGCCCATGTACATGAGCACGAGCACACCCGCCATGACCAGCGCGGCGGCGACCGAGTAGATCCCCTTCTTCAGGAAGTCGCGCGTGCGCTTCAGCGCTGCGGGCAGCACCGAGAGCTCGAACGCCGCCGGCGCCAGCGACGTCTGCGCCAGACCGACCGCGACCGCGAACTCATGCGGCGCGTCTTCGATCATCTTCGCTTCGTCGTCGCCAAGCTGGCTCAGGTCGCAGATGTCGAACGGGTTGAACCGCTCGACCGGGACGCCCATCGCCTGCTTCAGGTACTTGTCGAGGCCCTTGAGGCTCGCGCCGCCGCCGGAGAGCAGCACGCGGTCGATCTTCAGTTCCGGCAGGCGCGTCTGCGCCTTCGCGATCATCAACGTCGACTGGATCATGGACGACATCTGACCGGCCACGCCCATCATCGCGTTGGCGACCTTCTCGCTCGTCGGATCCGGGTAGCGCGCCTCGCCCTTGGGCGTCACGTCACCCTTCGTACGCTTCATCTTCTCGGCCTTGCTGTCCGTGGTCCCGAACGCGGTCTTGACCGCCTCGGTGAACGCGAGACCGCCGGGCGTCGCGTTGCGCGCGAACAGCAGCTCGCCGCCTTCCTGAATGGCGATGTCGACGTTGTCCGATCCGATGTTGACCAGAAGCGCCGTCTCGTCCTCGGTGTACGTCGCATTGACGGCGAACGCGTTGAACAACGCGACGCTGTTCGGACATCCGCCGCCGAGCTTGATGCCGCCGGCGTCGAGGGATCGGATCTGCTTGTCGAGATGGCGGTTGCGCGCCAGGGCGACGAGAATCGTGTCGTCGTCACGCTCGGCTTCGGGGTCGGGCAGGTTGAGCTTGCGGTAGTCGGCCGACACGTCGCCGCCCGACTGGCTGCTCACCTCCTCGACCTCGAACTTCATCAGGTTGCGCAGTCGCCAGTCCGGGACGGGCGGCACCTGCGTGTAGCGGATGATGACGTCGCGTCCGGTCAGCCCGAGCGTGGCGTCCGTTCCCTTGAAACCGCGGGCAGCCAGCGCACGGCCGGCCACCGGACGGGTCGAGTCGTCCACGCGGTCCGAGAACACGCGCTGCACCACGAACCCCTCACCCTTGCGGCGCAGCTTCACGGCGCGCAGCGAGTGGCTGCCGATCGTCACCCCGAGTCCGACACTGGGCATGTCTAGTTTCCCTTCTTCGCGGGAGCCGGCGGAACGGCGTCCGCGACGCTCTTGTTCGCCATGAGCTCGTCGAAGTTCTTCTGCGCGGCGAGAACGCGCCGTCCCAACGGCGTGTCGTCCCCCTTCAAGTGCGCGAATCGAGTGACGATCGCGCGATAGAACATCGCGGCCATCGGCTTGTAGCCCTCGATGCCCTTCAGCAGGTCCGCCAACCGTTCCAGCCGGCTCAGCTCCGGACCGGCGAAGCGGGCGTAGTAGTCCGCGCGTTCGCTCTCGACCGCCGCCGCGATCTCGGCCACCTCGCTCTCGATGATGCCGCCGCCGCCCTCGCGCGGCGGGAACTGCGCCTGCAGCGCGGCGAGCCGGGTCGAGACGTCGTCCAGCGCTTCCTCGGATCCGTAGATCCGGAATGCGTCGAGCGCCTGCTTCAGCGCGGCCACGTCCTCGTTCGCCTGCTTCTCCGCAGCGTTGGCCTTCTCGCCGGCGGTGCGCTTCACGGCCTCGTCGAACGGGAACTCCTGCGCGATCTCGCGCAGACGCTCGATGCCCTCGCCCGGACGCTCCCGCAGGAGCTGGAGCCCGGCAGTCAGCGCCGCCTGCGCCGCGTCGCGCTGCTTGTCGTAGTGCGTCACCAGCTCGACCGCGCCCTCGCCGCCCTTCACCCAGTGCACGACGTTCAGAATCGAGTCGTCGAGCGCGTCGTTCAGCGCCAGCGATGCGCTGCGGTCGGGCACGAACGTGACCAACGAGAAGCGGGACCCGCCGCTCTGGTCGGTGCTGCCCGCCAGGGTCTTGCGTACGTCGTCGACCGTCGCGCCGCCGGAGGCGGGGAGCGTGAGCGCGCGCGTGCCGGTCAACACGTTGACCAGGTCGCCGACCTGGGCGCGCGGCAGATTCGCCGCGACGCCGACCGCCGCGGCGCCTGCGCACGTGACCGTCGCCTTGACGCCCTCTTCGGTCGTCGACCAGCGGATGGTCGCCGGCACGTCGTCGCCGTCGTTGTCGAACGCACCGCTGATCTCGACGCCGCCGCCGGCGGACGTCGGGTCGCCCGACGGCGAGAATCCGTGCAGGACCGTGCCGTCGGCGAGCTTCGCCACGGGCCGCGCGCCGACGACGAGCGGCTCCTGGATGCTGTCGACGATGTCGAGACCGCCGGTGGCGTCGGCATGCGCGCTCGCGCCTCCGGGCGCGTTGAGCGAAACGAGCTGCGACCCGCCTTCCTTCACGCGTGTGACGCGCACGTCGTCCATCGCGAGCGCGACGCCCGGCGCGACACGCACGCCCAGGCTGAGCGAGCTCGCCCAGGTGGGCTTCGGCAGCTCCGCGCCGACGACCGACCAGCCGGGACCTGCATGACCGATCTCGATGGTGTGGGCCAGGCTGCGCGCGACGTTGTGCCACGTTGCGAGCAGCTGCGCCTCGCCGGACCCGGACCGGCGTCGAATCGCGGCTTCGACGCGCAGCGGCTCGCGCGCGAGCAGATCGAACTCCTCGGAGTAGAGGACGTCGATGGCCCTGCCACCCTCCTCCTCCGTGGTGAGGTTGCGAATGAGCAGACCGGGGCTGTTGCGGCCCGCCTTGGGGTCGACCGAGACGGACACCGACTCCTCGTCCGCGTCGGTCGTCCACGGCAGGTCGGCGGCGTCTTCGACGTTGTCGTAGGTGCCGCCGGCCACGAGGTTTCCGCGATCACCCGACTCCGTCTCGCTCTTCGGCGGCTGCTGCGAGATCCACCACCCGCCGAACGCCGCGCCGCCCATGATGACGAGCCCGATGAGCAGGCCGGCGTAGGAGCCCTTGGCCTTCGTCAGGTCGATGTCCCCCATCATGCCCCAGTCGCCGTCCTCCTCGAACTGCGACAACTCGACCTCGATGTCCTTCATCGAGGGGTCCTTGAAGGCGAAGCGGCTGTTGCCGATGCGAATGCGGTTGCCGTGCGTGAGCGTGGCCTCGGTCGTGGGCTCGCCGTTGAGCAGCGTGCCGTTCGTCGAGCCGAGGTCCCGAATCGTGTAGCCGTTCAGGTCCTTGGTGATCTCGCAGTGGTGCCCCGAGCTCATCCGGTCGTCGAGCGGGACGGTGTTGGACTCGCGCCGGCCGAAGGTGACGCGCGGCGCGTCCAACCAGATCTTGTCGCCCTTCTTGTCGCCGCCGACCCACTCGAGGTAGCAGACGCCCTTGCTCCCGGCGTCCTTGAGCGCGGCTTCCTCGTCCGGATCCTCGAACGTGATCTCGACCTTGCCGACGCGAATGACGTCGCCGGTCGTCAGCACGACGCGGTCGGTGGGCTTCCCGTTGACGCGCGTTTTGTTGGTCGCGCCGAGGTCGACCAGCTCCCAGTGCGTGCGCCCCCCGCTCGAAACGGGCGTGATCTGGCAGTGCTGCCGCGACACGCCCTGGGCGTCGCCGAGCGGGACCTGGTTCGCGGGGTCGCGACCGATGCGCGCGGCCTCCCCCGCGTCGAGCTCGACGGTGGATGACTCATCCCCGGACTTGACGATCAGACGCGCCATACCAGCCTTCTCCTCGTGGGACCCGTCGTTCGGTTCCTGCTGCAGCGAGCGGCTGCTGAGCCCTTCCACCGGCGTTCTCCTCGATCGAATCTGGGTTCGGACCCGGCGAACGTGGCTTCAGCGGCGAAAATCCGGGTCGAGAAGCGACCCCCCGCTCGAAGGCGGAACACTACCGGGCTGCAGCCCGCCAATGCAACGCCCATTCCTTTGATCTGCACTCCTTGCGACGTCAGAACTCTCTTTTGGACAGGGTGTTACGTTCGTGGCGAACTGTGGCGGATCCGTCGGCTGCCAACTCGGTGACCATCCCGCCTTGGCATCCGGATCGGATTGGTAAGTGCCTTTGCACTCGCCGGTAAGGAAGTTGCCGAGCGCTGCGCACCTACGCACCACCATTTGCCGTCTTCGGCGGCTGCTCGGAATCCAGCCCGTACCGCTCGAGCTTCTTGCGAAGACCGAGGCGACTGAGACCGAGCTCGGCAGCCGATCGACTCTTGTTCCAACCGTGGCGGGTCAGCGTAGCGCGAAGGACGCGGCGCTCCAGATCCTCCACCATCGCCTTGAGCCCACCCTGCGGCATCTTCTCGGGGTCGGGCGGGCGATACGCCAGGATGCGCGCGCTCAGGTGCTCGGGCGTGATGATGCCGCCCGCTTGCAGCGCGACGAGGCGCTGCACCTCGTTGCGCAGCTCGCGCACGTTGCCGGGCCATTCGTAGGCGACGAGCAGCTCCATCGCGGCGGGCTCGAGGCGCAGCTGCTGACCGGGCGCCGACGCCTCTTCGAGGAAGTGCACGACGAGCGCCGGTACGTCGTCCTTGCGCGCGCGCAACGGCGGCAGCTCGATCATGACGCCGGCGATGCGGTAGTAGAGATCCTCGCGGAACCCGCCGGACTTCAAGAGCTCCGAGAGGTCCCGGTTCGTCGCGGAGACGAGTCGGAAGTCCACGGACTTGGGCTTCTTGTCGCCCAGCCTGCGCACCTCGCTCTCTTCGAGCACACGCAGGAACTTCTTCTGCATGTCGAGGGACATCTCCCCGACCTCGTCGAGGAACAACGTGCCCTCGTGCGCTTGCTCGAACAGGCCGGCGTGATCGCGATGCGCGCCTGTGAACGCGCCGCGCTGATAGCCGAAGAACTCGCTCTCCATCAGCGTCTCGGGAATCGCGGCACAGTTCTCGCCGACGATGCGTCCGCGGCGGCGAGGGCCGTTGAAGTGGATCGCGCGCGCGATGAGCTCCTTGCCGGTGCCGGACTCGCCGACGATCAAGACCGGGATGTTGAGGTCGGTCACGCGGTCGACGAGGCGCAGGACGGCGCGCATCGCCGGCGAGCGCCCCACGATCTGCTCGTACGAGTACTTCAGCCCGAGCTCGTCCGCCTGTTTGGCCAAATCCTCGCGCGCCCGGCGCAATGCATTGGTTCGGATGCGAAGCGCCTTGCGCAGCCGCTCGTTCAATCGCTCGATGCGCCGCGCCTGGCGAACGGCCTCGCGGCGGCGCACCGCGAGCTCCTTGCGCTGTCGCGCGTTGCGGATCGCGATGGCGGCGAGACCGGCGAAGCTCTCGAGGACGCGCACCTCCCAGCCGTCGAACTGCCCCTGCTCGTACGCGTTGTCGAGGTAGATCGCGCCGAGACTGTCGCGTTCGCCGCGCATCGGCACGCAGACGAGGGAACGCAGGTGCAGATTCGCGATGCTGCCCGAGCCGTCGAAGCGGTCGTCGAGCTGCATGTCGTCGGACAGGATGCTGATGCCCTCTTCGATGACGCGGGTCGCGACGCTCACCGACAACGACCCGTCGGGGTCGTCCAGGTCGCGGTGGTCGGGGAGACGCGCGCGCCGGACGATGAAGTGATCTTCCTCTTTCAGAAGCAGGAACCCGCGCGCGGCCTCGGTCAGCTCGATGGCGGCGTCCAGCACGCCTTCCATGAGCTGGTCTTCGTCGCGCAGCGCGTTGATCTTCTCGTTGAGCTCCATGAGCTGCGTGAGCGCGCGGATCTCACGCCGGCGATCCTGCTGCGACAGCTCGCGCGTGCGCGGCGCCTGAATCGCCTGGCTGAAGAGCCGCTCGAGGTCGGTGTGGCTCTGGCTCGCATCACCGTCCTCGGGGAAGTAGACCGCGATCTTGGTCTCGCCGAGCTCGACGCGGTCGCCTTCCTCGAGTCGTTCGTCGAGAATGGGAGCACCGTTCACGTACGTGCCGTTGCGCGATCCCAGATCGGTCACGCGCCAACCGTCGGGACCCGGGTAGATCCGGGAGTGCCGCCGGCTCAGCGTGCGGTCGTCGACCGGGATCTCTGCGTTCGGATCCCGGCCGATCGTGACCTGCTCGTCACCGACCTCGTAGACCCGCTCGTCCCGTCCCGGGCTCTTGATGAAAAGTCGTAATGCGCCCCTAGCCATGGCGACGCCTCTCCGCAAATGCCAGACCGCCTTGGCAGAAAGCTAATTCACCGAGCACGCGAGCGCGATGGATGCCGCAGCGACGGCCGCGGTGTCGGTTCGCAGTGCCGTTCGGCCGAGGCGGGCGGTCGCCGCGCCGGCCTGCGCGGCCGCGCGCATCTCGTCTTCCGTAAACCCGCCCTCGGGCCCCACCAGCAACCAGGGTACGTCCGATTGCCGGGGCAATACGCTTGCGAGCGGTTGCGCGTCGGGGTCCGGGTCGAGCAGGACGCAGGGGTCGGCGGCGAGCAGCTCGTCCAGCGCGCGCGCGGGCAGCACGTCCATCAGCCGGCTGCGGCCGTTGACCTTGGCCGCCTCGCGCACGATGCGCTGCCAGCGCCCGATTCGGTTGGCGGACGGCTGCGCCCGCTTGGGCGGGGTGCGAGCGCAGCGAAGCGGCCGAAGTGTCGTCACGCCGAGCTCCGCGAGGGTCGCGACCATGCCGTCGGCCCGGCCCGACTCGGGGAGCGACACCGCAATGCGCACGACGCGCGCGGGCTCGCGGTCCGGGTACGGACCCTCGACCTCGATCACCGCGGCCTTGGCGTCCGCGACGGTGAGACGCCCGAGGACGGAGCCGCCCTTCCCGTCGAAGAGCACGACCGCGTCGCCCTCGCGCACCCGGCGCGAGCGCACCAGATGCGCGGACTCGGCGTCGCCGAGCGTCACGGCCCCGGCGTCCGGCAGCGGATCGGCGAAGGCCCGCTCGGGGCCGGGACCGCGCTTGTCGCCTGCGGTCGCCACCGCCCTAACCGCCCTTCTTGGACTTCACCCGCTCCAACCAGCTCCGGGCCCGGGCGACGTTCGGGCTGTCCGGCCGGTCCTTCGTGAGCTCGAGGTAGCGCTGGAGCTCGCGCTTGGCCACGACCCGCAGCTCCTCGCTCTTCTCCTGCTTGTAGAGGTGCGCGTTGAGCAGTCCCCGGAAGAGGTGGCGCTCGAAGATCACGCCGCTCTTGTCGAGCTTGTCCAGCATGTGGAGCGACGTGAACGCGCGGTTGACGAGCCATTGCTCCTGCTTGCGCTCCTCCGGGATGTCCTTGCGCCAGCCCGGAAGCAGCTTCCACGTCAGCGCGAGGATGTGTTGGTGCGCAAACTGGTTCGCCGGATCCAGCGCGACGATCTCCTCGTAGAGCCGAAGCGCGTCGCGGTCCTTGCCGGCCACGCGCAGGTCGCGTGCTTTGGGAATCAGCTCCTGCGCCTCCATGAGCTGCCGTCGCCTGTAGGAGGGGTCGCTCTTGCGCAGCTCCTCCATGCGCGTGCGGATGTCCGGCGCGTCCTCGGCGTCCGGATCGAGGGTCAGCGCGAGGTCGAACGACCCCAGCGCCGCCTCGCGAAAGCGCGCCTTGGCTTTGCGCGCCTTGTCCGTCTCGATCGCCCACTTCGTCTGCAGCTTCGAGCGCTCGTCCGGCGACAGCGCCTCGAACCCGGGTTGGTTCACGGGGTTCTTCGGCATGGGAATGCGCATGATGGCGAGCATCGCCTGGATGCCCTTTTGACGATGGCACTTCGCGAGGAATCGGTGCGCTTCGAGGTCGAGCGGCGCGAGGCTCTTGGCGGTGTTGCCGAGCTCGAGCGCGCGCGCGAGCCGGTCCCGTTCCGTGGAGTTGAGCAGCAGCTCGCCTTCCAGCACGTAGGTCGCCGGGCTCTGCGGGTCGAGCTTGCGCGCCCGCGCGATGAACCGCTGGGCTTCCTTGACCTGGCGCCCCTCGATCGCCTGCCGGGCCAACCGGACGTACAGCGTCGCCAGCAACCGCGACGCCGGGCCGCCGTCGTAGCTCTCGAGCTCGCGTGCGCGCTCCGCATGCTGCACGGCGCCGCGGATGTTCTGCGCCATCAGATTCAGCTTCGCGGCGTCCAGGTGCGTGCGCACGTCGCGCGGATCGAGCGCGCGCGCGTACTGCAGCTCGCGTCCGGCGAGCTTGATCAGGTGCGGGCCCAGCATCTCGTCCTGCGTGGACGTGCGCTGCGCCATGTGGACGTAGCTGCGACCACGATAGATCGACGGGTGCTTCGGAAAGCGCTCGGCCATCTCGTTGAGGCGGGCGAGCGCCTGCACCCAGCGCGCCTGCTGCATGTCGCTCTCGGTGGCCAGCAACCCCGCGGTCACCGACGCCGGGTGCGCGTCCGCAAACGCCCGGATGCGATCCGCGACGGCCGCGACGCGCGCGTTCGCTTCGTCCTTGCGCGCCTGGTTGCCGCCGCCGAGCGCGATGTTGAGGCGCGCGTGCGCGATGCGCTGGTCGAGCTGCAGGATGCTCAGCTTCGGCAAGACGTCCTTCGGCCGGCTCTTCTCGAGCCGTCGATACGCGTCGTACGCCTCGTCGAAGTCGGTGCGGCGCGTGTAGACGACCGCGCGGATCAAGAGGCACGTGTCGCGCAGCGGCGACGGGCTGGCGCTGCCGAGCGCCGCCATCACCTCGTTGGCGAGCCCCAGCGCGCCGTCCTGGTCGCCGGCGCACAGCCGCGCGACGGCGCGCAAGGCCTTCGCGGCGTGGGTCGCCGCGGGCTCCTCGTTTGCCTCGAGCAGAGCGGCGACCTCTCGCACCAACGGCAGCTCGTCTTCGAGCGGAATGAAGCCGAGGTCGATGCGGTCGACGTCGAGTCGCATCCCGCCGGCCATGACCTGAGCGGCGCTTCGAAGCGCGGCTTCGTCTTCGGCCTCCTGTTCGCGGATGTAGCACTCGAGCACGTGGGTGCGAGCGACGAGCCCCTTGATCCAGGGCGCGCCGCGCTCGATCTGCGCAGCCTTCTTGTAGCGGTCGCGCGCGCGGTTGAAGAGCCCCTGCTCGGACCACGCGTCGCCGGCCGCGACGTGCGCCTCCCAGAAAGACGGATCTGCTTCGAGGGCGAACTTGAAACGCTGGACCGCCTCGCGCAACGCGGCGCGATCTTCCTTGTTGCGTCCCTTGCGCAGCTCGCGCTGGCCCTCGTTGAAGTAGATCTGCGCCTGCAGGCGCGTGCCTTTCTCGTGATCGGGGTGCTCCTGGCTGAGCTCGTACAGCAGCTCTTTCACCCGCGGCAGATCCCGCCGCACGTTGAGGTGGATCATCGCCGACGCGTACAGAAGCTCCGGCGTGCGTCCGACGCGCTTCATGTGGTTGCGCAAGAGCCGAAGCGCCTCGCTCACGAGCCCGTCCCGCTCGCTGTCGGTGCGGGCGCCGGTCGCCCGGGTGCCGAGCACGGTCGCGAGCTGGATCGTCGCGAGCGTGTGGATGTCGCCGCCGCGCAAGAGCTCACGGGCGCAACGGAGGTTGAACTCCGCCTCCTCCAGCAGCTCTTCGCCACCCAGTCCCGCGAGCGCCGTGGCGAAGTTGTAGCGGGCCACGCCGTTGTCCGGGTCCGCCTTGACGGCGCGATCGTAGGCCTCGATCGCCGGCCGCGTCAGGCCCTTCGCCTCGAGCGCCTGTCCGCGAAAGATCTCGATCTCGGACTTCAGGCCGTTGACGTCGCCGCCCAACAGCGGGCTGCGCTCGAGCTGGTTCGCCAGCTCCATCGCCGCGTCCGCCTCCCATGCGAGATCGTTGATGCGTCCGAGACCGGCCAGCGCCGCGCACTTCACGAGCCGCGCGCGCAGCAGGAACTCCAGGCGCGGCCGCGGCTCGATGCGGAAGACGTGATCGACGTCTTCGAGCGCGCGCTCGTAGTAGACCTTGCGCCCCTGCCCCATCCGCGCGTGCTCCTGCCCGAGCTGGATGTACGCCAGCGCGCTGTGCGGCACCTTCTCGATGGTGTCGGCCCATACGGTCTCGGAGTCCGCGAAGTCGCGCGTGCGCTCGATGCAGAGCGTGCCGAGCAAGACCACGACGGCGACCGCAATCGGTTTGCGGAACGTCGAAGAACGGTTGATCGCGTAGGCGATCAGGAGATAGGCCCCGATCGCGGGAATGTAGAGGTAGCGATCGGCCATGAGGATCGAGGTGCGCGGCCAGATGTTGTTCACGGGCGCGAGGCCGAAGATCCAGAAGCTGCACGCGAACGCGCCGAGCAGCGAACGACGGCGCAGGCTCACGAAGAGACCGACGACGGCCAGCACCGCGAGCAGGATGCCGAGCCAGGCGCCGAGACCGAACGAGCCCGCGGGGTCGATCGCGTAGTCCAACGCCAGGTTGACGGGAACGAGCACGTTCAGGAGGTACTGCAGATGCACGCCGCCCATGGCGGCGACGAGCTCACCGTTGCCGACGCCGTGTTTGACGGCGCCGGGGCCGTACGCGGCCCCCATCCACGCGTCCAGCACCACCCCGCCGACGGCGACCACGCACAGCGGCGCCAAGCGGGCGACGACGCCCGCTCGCGCGCTCTCGTCCTTGCGCGCCTGATGGAGGATCTCGTCGATCGCGATGATGCCCGCGTACGACCAGACCGTGCCTTTCGTCAGGCCGCCGAGCAGCAGCCAGAGGGCGGGCACGAACGCGTCGCCGGGTCGGAACGGGCGATCGCCGCGTTCGCGGTCTTCGCGGCGCAGGCGGAAGGAGATGTGCGCCCACAGGACGAACGCCAGCGACAGGACGTCCTTGCGTTCGGCCAGCCACGCCACGCTCTCCGCGTGGGCCGGGTGCACGGCGAACAGCGCGCCCGCGATCCCGGCCAACCACGCATTTCGAAAGACGTGGGCGAGCAGCACCGTCAACAGCACCGCGCAGAGCGCGTGCAGCAACCAGTTCATCGTGTGGCCGACGTGAACGGGATCGCCGAAGAGCCGGTCGAGCTTCAGGCTGAGGAAGTAGATCGGCTTGTACGCGTAGTACGTCGGACCGGTGAGGATGTCCTTCACGGAGCTGCGCTCGGCCGCGTCGAGCACCTGCGGGTCGTCGTAGTTGATCGGGTCGGCGTTGAGCGCGCTGCTGCCGGCGCCGGGATACCAGCCGAGATGGGCGATCAGCGCGACGAAGACGACCCATCGTGCGGCGCCGCCCGCACCGCCCTCGCCGAGCCGGCCGCACAACGCGATGAAGCGTTCCCAGATCAGTCGGGCAAAGGGAATCCTCACGCTACGGAGCTCTCCTCGAACGCGTCACCGTCCAGAAAGAGGCGCGCCCACGTCTCCCAGGAAAGCAACGCCCACAACGCGCGGTCGTAGTCCGGGCGCGCTTCGTCCAAGAGCGCCCGGCAGGCTTCGACGTTCCACCAACCGCGCTCCACGAAGCGGCGGTCGTGCAGCATCTGCAGCACGATGTCGCGGCCGGCGCCGCGCGCAGCGCGCGCGAACGGCGTCGGGAAGCCGCGCTTGCGCGTGTCCGTACGCACCGCTTCGGGAATGCAGCCCTCCAGCGCGGCGCGCAGGGCGCGTTTGCCCTCTCCGTCGGGCCCCACCAGCCACGCTTCGGGAATCTGCCGCGAAATCTCCGGCAACGAGCCGAGGCACGCGACGGGACGGCCTTCGATGCCGTGCGCCATCGTCACGCGGTCTTCGACGTGCAGGAGCGTCTTCAGCGTACCGGTGCGCTCTTCGGCGAGCGCCGCGTCGAGATCGGAACGTTCGTCCGTCTCGATCGGATCGGGCGCCGGCAAGCTGTGCAGGAACTCCCGCGTGAGCAGCGGCTCGAGGTCGGACGACCGATCGAATGCTGCGTTGAGCCGGGCTTGGGCGTTCGTGCCCGCCGACTCGATCTTCGAACGCAGCGACTCGTACCCGCGCGTCCAGATGCCGGCGCGACCGAGCGTGATCGCCGTCCGCGCGTAGCCGCCGAACAGCTCGTCGCCGCCGGTGCCGGTGAGCACGATGCGGGCGTGTTCGCGCGCGCGCTTCGCCATGCGCCACAGCGCGAGCGAGCCGGGGCCCGCCATCGGCATCTCGAGCGCGCGAATGACGTCGGGCAGGTCCAGCAGGAGGTCTTCGTCGCGAAGGTCCACGACCTCGTGACGGATGCCCGTGTGTTTGGCGACGGCCGCCGCTGACGCGCTCTCGTCGAACGCGGCGCCCTCGAACCGCCCCGTCAACGCGATCAGTTCGGGGCAATCGGCGAACGCCGCGACCGCGGACGAGTCGAGGCCGCCCGATAGGAACAGGCAGACGGGCTCGTCCGCCACCGCCGCCGCGGCAGCCGACGTGCGCCACGCTTCGCGCAGCGCGCGCACCGGATCGTGCGTCGATCGCGCGATCGGCATCGTCGGCGCCTGCTCGACAACGCGTTGCAGACCGCGATCGTCTTCGATGACGGTCAGGCCGGGACCGCGGATGGGGCCGTGGACGTGGCGGAAGGGTGTGTGGAAACGCGGACGTTGCCAGCGAAGCAGCTCCGCCATGCCCGTCCTGTCCATCGCCCGCGCGGAAGGCACGGCATGCAGCAGCGCGCGGATCTCCGATCCGAACCAGAGCGCACCGTCGGGGCCGTCGGCGGTGAAGATCGTCTTGATGCCGAGCGGGTCCGCCTGCAGGTGCAGCGCGTGATCGGCGTCGTGAATCGCGACCGCGCCCATGTTGCCGCGCAGGAGTCTCGATGCCGTCGAAGTGGACGCGCCGGCGAGGAACGCCACCGAGTCGTTCTCGGCATGGGAGATGCCCTGCAGCGGCGCCGCCGCGCAGAGCAGCTCGCCGTTGAAGACGATCGCGCACCCGTCACGCCGAAGCGGCTGATCACCCTCCGGCCCGCCCCGGATGGCGAGACGCGCCGCCGCGACGCCGAAGCCGCCGTCGACGTGCACCGCTTCTTGATCCGGGCCACGGTGCCGGATGGCCGGCAGCAACCGTCGCAACGTCTCGACGCGCACCGGTCCCGCGCTGCGCGGTTGGAGAACGCCTACGAAGCCGCACATGTCATGCGCCCCTCGCGTCGGGTCGCAGGACGGCGACGTACCCGAGGCACAGCGGATCGAACGCGAGCTGCTCGATCTCGCCGAACGGACGCAGCAACGCGGAGAAGCGCGCGCGGTCGAACACGTGCAGGTGCCCGGGCGCGGGATCGAGCGACAGCCCGCGCACCAGGGCGCCGAGCCGCGTTCGCTTCAGGATCGACTTCAAGAACAGGATGGGGCCGTCGGCCGGCACGTAGACGACGAAGCGCCCGCCTTCCCGCAGCAGGGGCGTGAGCGCGCGCAACACGTCGCCCGGCCGCGGCACGTGCTCGAGCAAGGCGCTCAGCACGATCAGGTCGGCGCGGCCGCCCGCCATGTGATCGAACAACGCGTCCGGGTGCAGTGCGTCGCTGACGACGGTCTCGACGTCCGGTCGCGCGGCGAGCGCTGCACCACGCAGGACGTCGGCATCGAGATCGCTGAGAACGAGCCGGTCCACGTCGTCGGCGTAGGCCTCGGCCATCCAACCGTCCTCGCAGCCGACGTCGACGACGGTCGCCGGCGCCAGCCGCGCGACCGTGCGCGCCACCCAGCCGCGGCGGCGCTCCTCGATCGCACGCACGATCCAGCCGGCGCGGGCGCGCATGTCGGCCATGGCGTGGGTGCGGTTGAGCGCCTGGTTCCACGAACGCAGGTCGGTCGGCGCGGGCACGACAGGGGAGAGGGTGGCGGTCACGGGCGGCATCGTCGTCAGGGCCGGTCATTCGCGCGTCATTTGGCGCGGGGGTGCGTTCCGACCCGCGATCCGGCGCGTCAGGCCCGCGAAGGCGTCACACGAATCCAGAGAAGACGCGCGCAGTTCCAGAGGTGGCCGAGCAACGTTCGGCCGACGCGCATCTTGCTGGAACCCTCCGTCCGGGCCCGCAGCGTCGACGGCACCTCGACCACGCGCGCGCGGCGCAACAGCAGGCGCCCGATGATCTCCGCAGCGGCCGGGAACCCGTCGCTCGCGAACCGCAGGGTCTCGAGCTGCGAGGCGCGGTAGGCGCGAAAGGCGCACGTGTACGTCGTCATGCCCTGGGTGCGGCCGGCCAGCACGACCCGATAGGCGCAGACGGCACCGCGCGAGAGTAGACGACGGAAGACGGGCACGCGCTCGAGCCCGCCGCCGTGCGCGAAGGGCGTGGCCGAGGCGACGTCACACGCGCCGTTCGCGACCGCGTCGATCAGCTTCCGCGCATCGTCGAGCGGGTACGTTCGATCGACGTCGTAGACGACCACGATGTCACCCCGGGCCGCGTCGAAGCCGGTGCGCATGGCGGCGCCGACGCCCCGATTGCGCTCGTGGGTCTCGATGCGCACGCGCTCGTCGCGCGAGGCCAGCTCGGCAAGCGCGGCCGCCGTGCCGTCGCGGGACCCGTCGTCGACGAAGACGATCTCGTCCCCGGGCACTTGCGCGAGGTGTTCGGCGAAGTCGGCCAGGGACTCTTCTTCCTGGTAGCAGGGGATGACGAAGCTGACGGGAATGACGGGTCTCCAGGTCCTTGCGGGCGCGTCATGGAACCCGGGTTGGGTCATGGTCTTGCGTTGGTCGGCGGGCGCAGGGGTCGCAATGTCTGCCCCCCGGGGTGTTCACGCGACGGGCGGGGCTCGCCCCGCCCCTACGGAGCCCACGATCCCGATCCCGATCCCGCGCAGGGACGCCAGTGGGCACCGCGGTCGGCGCCGACGGGCCGAGTGCATGGAACGGCTGAGCGATCCAGGTGTCGTGCAGGTTCACGTCCACGTCCACGTTCACGTGAGGACCCTTCACGGCGCGGCCCCCCCGCACCCGATCCCGATCCCGATCGCGATCCCGCGCAGACATGGACGCCAGTGGGCGCAGCGGTCGGCGCGGACGGGTCGTATGCGTGGAACCGCTGAGCGATCCAGGTGTCGTGCAGGTTCACGTTCACGTCCACGTCCACGTGACGGTGTAGGGGCAGCCCTTGTGGCTGCCCAAGCCGTAGGTAGGGGCAGCCCCTTGTGGCTGCCCAAGACGCCGAGTTGGGCGACCACAAGGATCGCCGGTTTAGGGAATGGCAAGCCCTTTTCTGTCGGCCGTGCGTCCTTTCCGCGTCGCCAGGGTCGGATCCGTCCACTCGGGTTTTCGAGCTCGCCTATTCGGGCGGCGTCATGAGGGGGAGTCGGACGCGCCTCTCAATCGCCTACACGAGCTGATGCGCTCAGCGGCCCGCCGGAGTACGCGCCCGTTGGTGTCCGATTCCTGGTTTCGCTTCCTCTCTCTCAGTGCGTTCGCTCAGGCAGCCTGGCCTAGGCACCGACGCAGCGAGAACACCTCGCCACGCGAGAACATCACCCACACGCCCACCAGTAGCCGGCGTGCAAGCGCCATTCGAACCTTGTTGCGGTGCATGCGCCTGAGCATCGGCTGTGCCCACGCCTTCACCTCTGGGTCGAAGGCCAGCAACCGAACCGCCCATTGCCCCAGCACCCAACGCAACTCGGCGTTTCCGCGTTTGGTCATGCGGCCGTGGTGCGCTCGATCCGCCGAGGCCGAAACGCGTGGAACGACACCCCCATAGCTCGAGATCTGTCGAGCACCGCGGAAGCGGGTTGCGTCACCCAACTCAGCTTGAAGCGTCAGAGCCGTCTGGGCTCCCGCCTGTGGCAGATTCCGAACGATCCAGCCTGAGACTTCGTCCTGCTCGGCCAACTCGCGGATTCGAGCGGTGAGCTTCTCGATGCGCTCCTGCAGAGCCGCAACGACATCCACCAGCGACTGCAGCGCCAGATCCTGGTTCTCATCACCCAGTCGCTGCTCGCGAAGCCACTGGATCCCGCGCTTGGTGTACAGCTGCGTCACCGGCGCTCGCAGCAGGTACGCGTTGAGCATGCCGCGGATGTGCGCCAGCACGCTGGTTCGATGCTGAACGAGCTGATGCCGAACCCGCAACACCTTGCGCTGGCCGAACTCGGCTTCGGTGGCGAAGTAGGTCAGTGCGTAGCGGTCCAGGTCGCCAAGGTACAGCCGGCGCGAGATCTCCTGGGCGTCGCGTCGATCCGTCTTCTTGCCCTGCTTCTTCAGATCGAGCTTCGTGGCGTCCACCACAAGCATCTCCAAACCCGCTTCGCGGCAGGCCAGCACGAACCAGCGGTTGCAGCCCAACGCTTCCACCGCGAAGCGCCCGCCGCCGTAGGTGCCAAGAAACGCAACCAGCGCCGCGGCCGCCTTTCGATCCGGCAGGCGCCACCGCCGCTCCTCTTCGATCTCGCCCTTCGCATCACGGACGCAGATTTGGGCGACACTCTTGTGCAGGTCGATTCCGACGTGGTACGCAGTCATGGGGTGGCAGTTCCTTCCTCGGCTGATGCCGTAAACACACTTGGCACGACCGAGGATCAGGGCTGCCACCTCCTATCCCATCCCCTACATTCGGGCCGATGTCCTACGCCGGCCGCACCAAGTACGACGAACCGGGCAAGGCCCGGGCTTACGCCGCGCGCAGCGCCAAACGCGACGCCGAAGAATGGACCCTGCTCTCCCGCCTGCTCGACGACCTGCCGCAGCCGCCCGGCAGCGCACTGGACGTGCCCTGCGGCACGGGACGCATTGCGGAGCAGCTGATGGGACGCGGGATTCCCACCCGCGCCGCAGATCTGTCGCCGGCGATGCGCGCCGAGGCCGAGCGCCGCCTGTCCGGAAAGCCCCATTTTTTGGGGCTGGAGACGATCGACCTCGAAGCCGTGCCCGCCGATGCCACGCCCGCCGACCTGGTGGTCTGCTTCCGGTTCCTCCATCACCTCCCGGACGCGGCGCACCGCGAGCGCGTGCTTCGCGGCCTGCGGGCCCTGACCCAGGGCACGCTGCTGCTGTCCTTCCACCACCCGGTGAGCTTCCACAACCTGAGCCGGGGCATCCGGCGCCTGTTCACCAGGCGGCGCGGGGACCGTTACACCTTGTCGAAAAAGGAGTTACGTGAGGAGGCTGCGGCCGCGGGCCTGCGGATGGTGGACGCACGCGGCCTTGCCGCGTACCGCCGCGAGCTGTGGGTCGCCGTCCTGCGCCCGCAGTAGGGACGACCCTCGTGGTCGCCCACGCGCTCGTCGATCAGGTCTCAACGCATGTGCGGTTGGGCAGCCACAAGGGCTGCCCCTACCTACCGCCCCGGGATCTCCAGCCCCAGGTCGGCCGCAACCTTCTTCAGGTCATGCCACACGTCGCGCTTCGCGGCCGGATTGCGCAGCAGGTACGCGGGGTGATAGGTCGGCATCACGCGGAATCCGCCCCGGGTGCGGGCGAATCGGCCCCGGAGGCTGCCGATCCCCCGCTCCGTGCCGAGCAGCTCGCGGGACGCAGGGCTGCCCAGCGCGAGGATCAGCGGCGGATCGAGCAGGGTGAGCTGCTCCTGCAGGAACGGCCGGCAGGAGCCGACCTCGTCGGGCCGCGGATTGCGGTTGTTCGGCGGGCGGCACTTCAGCACGTTGCAGATGTACACGTCCTCACGCGCGAGCCCGATGGCGGCGAGCATCTTCGTCAGCAGCTGCCCCGCGCGCCCCACGAACGGCCGGCCCGTGCGGTCCTCGTCCGCGCCGGGCGCCTCCCCCACGACCACGAGCTTGGGCGCCTGGCTGCCCTCGCCGAACACCGTCTCGTTGCGCGTCTCGCAGAGGCGGCAGCGCGTGCAGCGCTTCACGTCGTCCGCCATCGCAGCCAGATACGCGGCCCGCTCGGGCCGTGTGAGCTTCGGCGACGCGTCACCGCGAGCGCCGGACGCGACCGGCTTCGGGGTCTCGAGCGCCGGCGGCGGTCCGTCCGCCGGAAGCCACCGTCCCCCGGCGCCGCGCATCCACTCGAGATACAGCCGGGCCTCGGCGTGCAGCGAGGGCGGGCGGGGGTCGTTTTCGGGGGTCACGAACGGAATCCTACGTTCCGGTGACCCCGCTCGGCGCTCAGTCGACGCAGCTACCGACGTATTCGCGGTTTACGCGCACGCAATGTGACGGTGGCGTGACAGGTCCCGCCTACCAAATGCGCGTCCCAAGGGAGGGATGTTCTTTCGGGCGGGCTTTCCGGCCGTCGAGAACGCACCAGACTTACGTAAACGGGAAGGGATGGCCACCGGATGCAGCGCACCGTTCACGTCCTTTTTGTAGCTGTCTTGATCGTCGCTCTGACTGCCTGCCAAGGCCGTCGTCGCATCGTCGCCAAGAGCGACGGCTCGCCGGACGACACCGCGGTCGTGGTCGCGGAAGCGGAAGGCGAAGGCGGAGACGTCTCCGCGACACCGGAAGCCGTCGAGTACCTCGACGAGAAGTCCGCCGCCGCCGCCGTCGAAGCCGACCGTCAGAAGTTCCTGATCAAGAACTTCATCGATCGCGCCAACGACGCGGTCAGCAAGGGCGACTACGACACGGCGAAGGATCTCTTCGCGAAGGCACTCGACCTCGACGCGAGCAACATCGAAGCGCGCGACGGGCTCGAGAACCTCATGTCCGACCGTCCCAGCACGACGGCCGCGTACATGAGCGAGCGCAAGAGCGTCGAAGACGTCCGTCGCCAGCAGGCGGCCGCCGAGGTTCGCAACTACCTCGACCGCGGTCGCACGCTCGAAGGCCAGGAGAACTACGCCGGCGCGGTCAAGGAGTACCGCAAGGCGTTGGCCATCATCTCCTGGTACGACGAGACGGCGGACTTCGGCATGAGCGCGGAGCGCATTCGCGATCTCATCGACCGCACGAACTACAAGTCGGAGCTCGCCGAGCGGAGCGCGCACGAAGAGCAGATCCGCGAGGCGCAGATCGAGCAGGAGAACGCGCTGAACGCAGAGCGCGAGCGTCGTCTCGGCCGCATGCACGCGTACTTCCAGGAAGCCAACGTGGCGTTCCGCCAGGGCAACTACGAGCTGGCCCGCGAGTACGCGAGGCAGATCCTGCGCGAAGACCCGACGAACGACGATGCCGAGCGTCTGATGACGATCAGCTACGACGCGCAGCACATGCAAGAGGACATCAGTGCGCGCCGTCGCTTCGACGACCAGTGGAAGCGCATCATGCAGCAGGTCGAGAACGACGCGCTGCCGCAGGTCCGCACGGTCGAGTTCCCCGAGGATTGGCTCGAGGAGATCGCCCATCGCCAGCCCCGCGCGGTCGGCGACGCGGACGACGCGGCAGAGGACGCGTCGCTCGGCGGCATCCTCTCGGTCATCGAGAACCAGCGCATTCAGGGCCTGAACTGGGAAGACGCGTCGCTGGACGACGCCGTCGCCCTGCTGCGCACCCTGACCGGCCTCAACTTCTTCATCACCGCCAAGGCGCGTGAGGAGAAGGGCGAGGACGTCCAGATCACGCTCAAGCTCGACGACGTCAGCGTCTCCACGGTGCTGGACCTCATCACCGAGGACTACGAGCTCAAGTGGATCGCCGAGGGCGGCGTCATCAAGATCGCCACCAAGGACGAGATCAGCGGCACCATGAAGCTGCGCTACTTCGACGTGAAGGATCTCAACGTCGCGATTCAGAACTTCGTCGGCCAGGAGATCAACCTGACGCCCTCGAACTTCACGCCGCCGGAGCCGCCGGAGCTCCCGGATCCGCTTCCGATCTTCCCGGCCGAGAACCTCCCGGACCTGATCCGCGAGACCATCGGTGGTGAAGGCGCCTGGGACGACCCGGCGAACATCGAGGCGCGCAACGGCATCCTGATCGTGCGCAACACGAAGCCGATCCTGAACCAGATCGGCAACCTTCTCGAGGAGCTCCGCGCGAACACGGGCATCCTGGTGAACCTGGAAGTCCGCTTCCTGACGGCCGAGGACAACTTCCTGCGCGACGTCGGTGTCGACGTGCGCGGCTTGGGCGACAACTCGCAGGGCATCGGCGTGCCGGGTCTCGGTACGGCGGTCGTCCAGGACGACGTCTTCTTCGGGTCGCCCGGCAACCCGTTCGGCGTGCCGTTCGGCGTGAACCCGGAGCCGTCCTCGGTCGGTACGGCCAACGACGCCGGTATCTTCTACAACGACGGTCAAGACGGCGCCTACTCGGCTCGCGTCGAGAACCTGTTCGACGTGCTGCTCGGCAACCCCGAGGTCCTCACGGGCTCCGGCGGCCTTTCCTTCCAGCACACCTTCCTGGACGACACCCAGATCGAGGTGATCCTGCGCGCGGTCGAGAAGAGCGAGCGCATCCAGCAGATCACCGCCCCGCGCGTCACGGTCTACAACACGCAGCGCGCGAACGTGCAGGTGCTCAACCAGGTCGCCTACGTGGCTGACTACGAGGTCGAGATCGCGCAGGCGTCCAACATCGCGAACCCGGTCGTCCAGACGATCCTCGACGGCATCGTCCTCGACGTCCGCCCGGTGGTCTCCGCGGACCGCCGCTTCGTGAACCTGGAGCTGCGCCCGACGGTGGCCGTCCTGACCCGCCCGATCGCGACGTTCAGCACGTCGCTCGCCTCGGGTCCGGTCACGGCGTCGGCCCCGGTCGTCATCCAGATTCCGGAGTTGCGCGTCAGCCGCGTCCGCACGACGGTCAACATGCCCGACGGCGGCACGCTGCTGCTCGGCGGTCTCAAGTTCTACGAGCAGGAGACGCTCGAGAGCGGCACGCCCTTCCTTTCGAAGCTGCCGGTGCTCTCGTTCCTGCTGTCCCGCAAGGGCAACTACGTGAACCGCCGCAACCTGCTCGTCCTCATCACGGCCGAGATCGTGAACCTGGAGGAGCTGGAGCCGAAGGACAACCTGAACGTGCCGGAGATCCCGTCCAACCGCTGGACGCCGGTGCGGCCGGCCGACGAGGCTCCGCCCTCGTGCGGCTGTCCGGACAGCACGGGCCCCGAGGACAAGGGCCTTCCGGGCGTCGGCAACCCGCGCCGCTGGTTCCGCCGCTAGTCCTTCCGGACATCACGGACATCCCGAGAGGGGCCGCGCTCGCTCAGCGCGGCCCCTTTTCCATTCGTTGCCGAAGATGCGTCGGCGTCGGGGCAGCCCTCGTGGCTGCCCAGCGGGGCAGGCGACGGATTGGGCGACCACGAGGGTCGCTACAACGTCCCCATCCCGATTCGATCGGGCGCCCCCCTCAGCGCGCGACTTTTGTCCGTTGCACCGCCTTCCGATTGCGCTATGGTGGCTCTTGCCGCGCCGACCCGCTCCCGCCGGCTTCTCTCGCCCTTCTGGTACCGGGCAACCGTCCATCGATTCACCATGCGCGGACTGCGCGACCTCACGCGGTCTTCGGCAACCCGGGAACGAACGTTCCGGGTCCGATTGACCCCCTACGAGGGCACCCGTAGAATCCGCGCCCTGGGAATCCGGGTGGGCTGCTCGCATCCCCTATTTCGCGCGCTCTGGTGGGCAACGCAGTAGGGCAAGCGCCGGGACCCCAGAACCCGCCGCCCCGTCGGACACATTCCCCGTCCCGATCCGCTCCTGGATTCGACCGACCCGAGAAGGAAGCGTTCTCATGTTGACTCGTCGCGTACGACGTCTGGTTCTCCCCACGGTATTCCTCTCTCTCCTCTTGCTCGCCTTCGGCACGCCGTCCGCCTGCGCGGGCAGTGACGACTTCGAGTTCGGCCAACAGCTGGCCGCCAAGGGCCGTCAGACCGCCGACTCGTCGTGGTTCGACCTCGCGCGCAAGGTCTACCAGCGCATGCTCGACGACCGGAACCGCAGCGAGTCCGAGAAGGACCTCGCCAAGTACGGCCTCGCGGATCTCACGCGCAACGCCGCGATCGCCGCCCGCGCGAACCCGGACGTTCCGTACGAGCAGGTCGTGAAGCTCTTCAAGAGCGCGGTCGAGGACATGGAGACGTTCGTTCGCAAGAACGCCGATCACCCGCGCGTCAACGAGGCGAAGAACCTGATCGGAACGACGCGCCTCGAGTTCGTCCAGTGGGCGCAGAGCCGGCTCATGAGCGAGCCCGAGATGATGGAGGAGCGCGGAACGAACGCGACGCAGGTGCAAGCGGACGCGCGCGACATGGTCGAGGGCGCCATCAGCTACTTCGACACCCTGCGCCGCGGCTGGGACGACGAGAAGGCGACCGCGATGCAGCAGATCGCGCAGTACTACTTCGTGGTCTGCAAGTTCTACGCGGCGCTCGTGCACGATCCGTGCAGCGCGCAGGCGGAGAACGCGCTGAAGTCGGTCAACAACGACCTGGACGAGTTCATCGGGTTCTTCGACGGCGAGACCGTCGCGGCGTACGCATCCGACATCTACGGACAGGCGCTTTGGGAGCTCGCGAAGTGCGCCCAGCGCGAGGAAGATCAACTCAGCTGGTACCGCCAGTCGCTGCAGTGGTTCGACACCACGGTCGAGACCCAGCACGTGGACGGGGACACGCTGCGCATCATCGCGCGCGGCTACAACCACATCGGCCAGCTCTGCCTGAGCGCCGGCCGCGTCGGTGGGGAGAACTTCCTGCGCACCGGGAGCACGTACCTCAAGAAGATGATGGTGCGGCACCCGACGATCGGTGACACGGACGACGGCATCCACGCGCTCCTGCAGTGGGCGCGGCTCGAGGACGCCCAGGATCGGACCAACGAGGCGATCAAGATCGCCAGCCAGGCCGCCAGCATCGCGAGCGAGAAGGGCAAGGGCTACCTCGAGAAGAAGGCCAACGATCTGCTCGAGAAATTCGTGACGCGCGGCGGGACCACCAACGGCGGCAGCGGCCAGTCGGCGGAGGTCCTGATGGGCGTGGCGGACAGCCAGTTTTCGAAGGGGCGCTACACGGACGCGATCGGCGCCTACCAGCGCGTGATCGTCGCCATGACCGACAGCACGGACGACCTGATGAAGTTCGGCGTCCCGTCGTGGCGCAAGATCGCCATCTGCTACAAGAACCTCGGGGACCTGTTGTCGGCGAGCCTGGCGCTGGAGCCGATCCACGAGGCGTGGATCGACGGGCGCATTCCGCGCACGACGAACGACGAGAACGACGAGAACCTCGTCATGGCGGGCAACCTTCGACGACAGGCGATGGGCCTGCTCGACCAGCTCTACGTGCAGACGGACGCCAAGATCTATCTCGATCGCTTCAAAGCCGTGCAGGACTCGTTCCCGAGCGACTATCGCGGCCATCCGTCCGAGCAGGAAAGCGAGATCCAGGCCGCGATCGCCAACCGCAAGCAGGCGATCAAGGAGCGCAACGAGGGCAAGAGCGGCTGGAAGTCGACGCTGTCGAAGGCGGAGTCCGGATTCCGGCGCGTTGCGAAGGACCCCGAAGCGCGCCTGCAGAACGAAGCGTTCGTCTACATCATTCGCTGCGCGCTCGCCCGCAAGGATTGGCGCGGGATGATCAAGGAGTCCGACGCCGCCCTGAAGTACTGGGACGGTCCGGTCGCGCAGGCGAAGTTCAAGCAGAGCGAGTCGGACTGGGCGAAGCGTGCACGCAAGGCGCGCGGCCAAACCATCTACTGGAAGAGCCTCGCGTTGGTCGAGCTCGAGCAGTGGGACGCGGTGCTCGATCTCCTGAAGACGTTCGCCGCCGAACACAGCGACCTCGATCCCCTTCCGTATCTGTCGGGCGCGCTGGGGAACCAGGTGCAGGCCTACGTCGGCAAGGGCGACATCGAGAACGCCGAGAAGTACCTCGACAAGCTCGTGGCCAAGTACCCGACCTACAACAAGCTGCACAAGATCACGTTCGGGCTGGCCCGCTACTTCGAGAGCAAGTACTCGGAGATCGAAACCAACCTCAAGGCCTCGCTGGCCAAGATCCAGGGTCCGCCAGACGAACGCGCCAAGGGCCTGCTCTACCGGCTCAAGGTCGCGGAGAAGGACGAGAACCGCGTCGCGGAGCGTCTCGTCGACCTCAACGGCTCACGCCGCAAGAAGCAGGAGCTGATCGACACGTACGACCGCGCCATGGCGAGCGGCGGTGATACCAAGATCGGCAAGACGGAGCGCGACGAGGCCGAGAAGGACCTCAAGGGCCGCCCGGACTTCAAGGACGAGAAGAACCCAAACGAGCAGCTCATCCGCGACGGCATCATCAAGACGATCGCGCGGCTGAACAAGGAGCTGCGCGAGCTGACGGCGAAACGCGAAACGCTCGAAGCTGAGCTCATCGAAGAGCGCAAGAAGATCGACGCGTACAAGCTGGAGATGTACCCGCACCTGGTGAAGGCCGCGGAGAAGTACTATCTCTGGTACAAGACGATGGTCGCGCTGAAGGAGTCCCTGACGCCGTCGCATCTGTACAAGTTCGCGTACATGTACTTCTACGCGACGGAGCTCAAGCCCGAGGTTCGCGAGAACTGGGAGCGCGCGAAGGAGCTCAACGAGGCCTACCTGAAGCTGCCCGGCATCACCGCCGAGGACCGCTCGAAGGCGCTCGGCAAGCTCGGCAAGATCTACTCGCACCTCGCCAGCACGGCGCAAGACGAGAAGACGGCGCGCGAGCTCAATCTGAAGGCCGTCGAGCTGCTGCAAGGCGCGGTCGCGAACATTCCGGAGAACAACGACCTCCTGGTCGGCATGCTCGCGGGCGACTTCGTGGTCCTGCCGTGGACCGACCCGATCGAGAAGCGCTCCTTCCGCTTTCCGATGCCGCGCGTGTCGGACGTCGCCGGCTTCCGCAAAGCGGTCAAGGAGCTCGGGAGTCCCGGCGGCACGCCCATCCCGAAGTTCGAAAGCGCCCGCGCCGACCGCACCTACAAGGAGGCGCTCGGCCGCTTCAAGAGCGAGATGGCGAAGGAAGACGACCAGACGCTGAAGCGCACGGTGGCGGCGTTCAAGAACGCCGGCTTCGACGCCGTCTTCTACCGGATCCACGGCGACTACCGTCGCTCGTTCCGCATGGCGCTTGCGCAGTCCTACGCCGAGTCGGGCCGTGAGGGCGACGACGTGAAAGCCATCAACCTCTGCGGCACGCTGCTGCGCGGGCTCATGCAGGTCGACGACGACTCCGAGGAGTTCTGGGAAACGCAGGTCATCCGGCTCAACGCCATGCTGAACGCCGCCGAGCGGGCGCGCGGTGCGAGCCCCGGCGCCGCCAAGGCGGATGCCAAGACGATGCTCGAGTACGCGGGCAAGATCTTGCGCGGCCTCAAGTCGCGCTATCCGCGGCTCGGCGAATCGGAGCGGCCGGGGACCATCGCGGACCTCGAAACCGCACTGAAGCGGCTCAACGACATGATCCAGCCGAAGCTCGTGTTGGACCTGCGCAAGATGCCCAAGGACATGGCCGCGGACGCAGAGAACGACGAGCAACCCGAGAAGCCGAAGCCCAACGGGGACGGGGACGAGTAGTGGCCGCCATGAACGACGCAATCAAGAGGACCGCACCCATGCACGCATCCATTCGAGGCTTGGCACTCCTGGGACTCTTCGTCCTGGGACTCTCCTTTGCGACGCAGGCCGCCGCGGACGAGATCGAGGTCATCGATCTCCGGACGTGCGAGCGATCGACGCGCACCGTCTACGAGGTCACGTCGGAGACCTGGCAGTTCGTGATGTACCGCGAGCGCGCGAAGGGCCCCGAGCAGAAGATCCCCACGATCGAGGTCGCGTCCGTGCGGCGCGGCGACGTGAACGACGCGGAGGCCGAGACGATCAAGTCGGCGCGGGACCTCATCCGGCGCGGGAGCTATCAGGAAGCCGCAGAGGCCTTGTTCACGGTCCACGGCGGCGGTTGGGACACGCTCGGCGAGGAGCCCAAGTACAAGAGCTTCATGGCCGGCGACCCGACGAAGGGCAACCAGCGCCCCCGTTGGCAGAGTGAGTACGCACACTTCTTCTATTGCAAGGCGCTGTACCTGCGCGGCATGAAGGAGAAGAACAAGGACATCCTCGGGCAGGCCCTGATGGCGTTGGTGGACATGCCGCGGCCGGACCAGGTCGCCGAGGACGACGAGTTCAAGACGACCGGCGGCTTCCTCACGCGGTTCGCCAACGGCAACAGCCGCTGGTATCCCGAGGCGATGCTCCTGCATGCGAAGACGCTCGTGGGGCTCGGCAAGTACCCGGAGGCGAAGAAGGTCTTCGACGAGCTCCAGGGTCACGCGATCGACGCCACGCTCGGGCTCTCGCCTCGCTGGGCGTACGAAGCGGCGCTGGGCGGCGGCATCATCGAGGAAGCAAAGGGCAACGCGGAGGACGCGTCGAAGGCGTACCAGTCTGCGCTGACGATCGTAAGCCAGCTCCTCAAGAACGAGATGCGCAAGTGCCTCCAGCTCGAGCTCGGTCGGTACTACAGTCGGGCGCGGATTCGCGCAGCGAAGGTCAAGCTCGATCAGGCGCTCGAGGCGGACAACGCGGCGACCTACAACCGGCTGCGGGTCTTCATCGAGGCCGGCATGCCGGACGCGTTGAAGTCGAAGTTCGCCGGGCAGTCCAAGGCGGTGACCGACGCGATCGTGAGCGGCGCGCGCGACCCGGAGGTGCAGGCGGTCGCCTCGAACGGCCTGGGGTTGGCGTACCTGCACGAAGGCAAGGCCGTCGAGGCGCTGGTCCATTTCGACACGGTGCGTGTCAAGAACTTCGGCGTCCGGGACCAGGCGGCGCTGGCCCACTACTACCTCGCCGAAGCGGCGTCGAAGGCGGCCGAGTCCGCCAAGAAGCCCGCCGCGAAGGAGATGTACGAGAAGATGCGGGACCAGGCGCGCAAGGCGCTCAAGTCCAACTACTCAGACACGGAGTGGGCGCGGAAGTAGCGCGGCCCACACCATTCCCGGTCGATTCAGGAGACCCGACAACCGATCGCGCGAGGCGGCCGCCCCGACGGAGGCCCGAAAAGGGCGCAACCTCGTGAAGCTGCGACGGACCCGGCGCCCAGCGCTTGGTACGGAGTAGCAAGAAACAAGCGTGGGAGGTACCCTTCGACGCCCGTACGCCCGCCCCGAGAACCCCTCGGGGCCCCCATTTGGAGTGCTTTGGAGCCATGTCCAAGACGACCTTCGCAGTGTTGACTGCCCTCTTCGTTCTCACGGCCGTCGTGTTCCCCGCGTCCGCACACGCCGACTCGATCCTTTCCGACGTCGTGACCAAGGGTGGCGCCATCGGTTGGGTCATCATCTTCCTGTCCATCGCGACGTTGGCGCTCGTCATCGAGTTCTCGGTCAACGTGCGGCGCGACAAGATCTGCCCGCCCGAGCTCATCGACGAGCTCGAAGCGTTGCTGGAAGAAGATGAGTACCAGGAGGCGCTCGAGCTTTGTGAGTCGGAGCCGAACTTCCTGACGAACTCATTGGCCGCCGGCCTTCCGCGCCTGAACGAGGGCTACCCGAAGGTCAAGGAGGCCATCGAGGCCGCCGCCGGCATCGAGGCCGTCAAGCTTCAGCAGAAGGTGAGCTGGATGCTGTTCCTTTCGAACGTCGCGCCGATGCTCGGCCTGTTCGGAACGGTGTACGGCATGATCGGGGCCTTCAAAGCCATCGTCGCGCTCGGCGCGAAGGTGACGCCGAAGGACCTCGCCGGTGGGATCTCGGCCGCGCTGGTCACGACCTTCCTGGGTCTGCTCGTCGCGATTCCCGCGGTGAGCGCGTACCAGTACTTCCGGAACAAGGCCACGCGCATCTCGATCGACTTCGCCGGTATCCTCGAGGATATGACGGAGCGATTCCGCAGCCGCTAGTCGCCCGCTGGCAGCTCGATGAACAAGAAGTCCGACCCGGTGAATCCGAGGAGGCGCAATGGCTGGTAAGCGGAGCAAGGCTGTCGTCGATTCCGACGAAGCCAACATGAACCTCACGCCGATGATCGACATGACCTTCCTGTTGGTCGTGTTCTTCATGCTGACGATCGACCTCACGACCAAGGAGTTCGTGCCGGTCGATCTTCCGCACGCGTACAAGGGCATCGAGGACGAAGAGGATCCGACGGACAAGACGCCGCGGTTCGTCATCAACCTCGAGTCGAACGGCACCGTCACGTTCAAGGGCAACTCGTGGAGCCTGTCGTCGGCCGATCCGATGGCGCAGGAAATGGCGCTTCGGGCGCTGCGTCAAGAGCTCATGGCGCTCACGGCGGACCCGAAGTTCAGCGAGCCGGACTCGTCGAGCATGATTCCGGTCCTGATCCACGGTGACCGCGCCGCGAAGTGGCAGTACGTGCAGTGGATCATGCAGGTCTGTGCGGACCAGAAGATCAAGATCTACAAGATGCAGTTCGCCGTGAAGCAGCCGGTCAAGGAAACGGACAAGTAGGAGTCGATCATGGACATCGCGCAAGGCGACGACACCGAAATGAACATGACGCCGATGATCGACATCGTGTTCCAGCTCATCATCTTCTTCCTGCTCAGCCTGAAGTTCAAAGAGGTGGACCGACGCATCGACAGCCAGCTGCCGAAGGACCGCGGCCTGGCCCCCACGCCCTCCTTCCCGCCGGAATTCGAGAAGATCAAGGTGAAGCTCTTCCGCAAGGAGAAGGGCAAGGAGCTCGAGGCGTACACGAAGATCCGCATCGACAACACCCACACGTTCAACCTGCCGAAGGGCCCGTGGCCGAAGGATGCAAAGGGTTCGGAAGCGCGGCTCGCGCTGTACGACAACCTGTTCGGGCAGATCAAGCAGGTCGTCGACGCGAAGTTCGCGGCGCAGCAGCGCAGCCCCGAAGTGAAGGGCGAGATCGCCGCGATGCCGCCGGACGGCGGCGCGGTTCCGCACGGCGACATCGTGCGCGTGCTGGACATGCTGGTGGACATCGGCATCCAGCAGGTCGTCTTCGAGGGTGCGGCTCCGCCGCTGCGCAGCAGCGAAGGCGGCACCATGACCGGGCAAGGACTGCAGAAGTAGCCGTTGGTCGTCGATCCAACGCGACATTGCGTGACGCCCAGCTTCCGTTCTGCAAACGGCTAGCGGGAGTGTCGAGCGGAGCCCTCGGCGCACGGCGGTCGCTCCGCGCACTCATCGACGGCCGTTGACGCCGCTCCCGGTCCCGGCCTCGCTCCCGCTTCCCGTATGCGAGTGAGCAGCGCGCGTCGCCCAAGCCCGAACGACTTTCTCCCTGTTGTCGCGTTCGCCTACCAAGGTAAGCTGTCGGCAGACCCCCGTTCGCCGACACATCCGTGTTCGGCCGTCCGCACCTTCACCAGGAGCGGACAAATGACAGACTCTTCCAACGCAGGGTCTCCCCCGAGTGACGGCAGTGGGCGCAGACCCACCGTCTGGGCCACCGGGGACGACACCGAGATGAACATGACACCGATGATCGACATCGTGTTTCAGCTCATCATCTTCTTCCTGCTCAGCCTGAAGTTCAAAACCGTCGACCAACGCATCGACGCCAGCATGCCCAAGGACCGCGGGCCGACCGACATTCCCAAACTCATCGAGGACACGGCGCCGCGGATCAAGATCAAGCTGTTCCGCAAGAACCGCGAGAATCCCGCAGAGGCGTACACGCTCGTGAAGATCGACGGCAGTCACACGTACCGCTTGCCGGCCGGCGAGTGGAGCATCGACAAGAGCAACGAGGCGTCGCGGATTGCCGCGTACGACGAGGTCATGGAACGGATTCAGCGCGTGATCGAGGCCAAGTGGGCGTTCGTCGACCGCGATCCCGAAACGCGCGCCGAGATCGTGGCGCCGCCGCCGTACGGCATGAGCGTGCCGCACGGCGACGTGATCCGCGTGCTGGACACGTTCGTCGCCGCCGGCTTGAGCAAGGTGCACTTCGAAGGCACCCAGTCGCCGCTGAAGAACCGCGTCGCGCCGTAGCGTCCGAACCCGACCGGTCGGGTCTCCCAACCCGATACCGATCCGGGCGCCGGGATCCGGCGCGGGGGCGGCATCGGTGACGGGGTGCGGGTCCGATGCGCGCACCCGCACCCCTGATACAGTCCCCCCATGTCGCATCGGATGTGGGGTCTCTCGATTGCCGTCCTGGCCGCCATCGGCCTGGCCATCTGGCAGCCTTGGCGCGCGACCGAGCTGAACCGCGGCGCGTCGCGCACGATCGTGCTCTTCGCGATCGACACGCTGCGGCGCGATCACGTCTCCGTCTACACGCCCGACGGCGAGCGTCCGCCGGTACGCACCCCCAACATCGACGCCTGGGCCGAGTCGGGCCTGCGCTTCGACGACGCCCGCTCCCCGGTGCCGCTCACGCTCCCCGGACACACCACCATGCTGACCGGGCGACCGCCGGCTGCCACCGGCGTACGGCTGAACACCTTCGGCCGTCTGCGCCCGCCGGACACGCGCGGCTTCCCGTTGCTGGCGGAGCGGCTCCAGGCCGCGGGCTGGCGGACGGGCGCGTTCGTCTCCGCCGGTGTCCTGGCCGCCGGATTCGGGCTCGACCAGGGCTTCGACCGCTACGACGACGGCGATCTCGGCGACACGGACGCCCTGAACGTCGCGGAGCGGCCGGGCGCCGACACCGTCGACGCCGCGGTTCGGTACGCCCGGGAGGCCGGCACGGAGCAGCCGCTGTTCCTCTTCGTGCACATCTTCGAGCCCCATGCGCCGTACACGACCGGACGCTACGTCGACGACGTCAAGGCCGCCGACGCCATCTTCGGCCGCCTGCGCAAGGGCCTGCGCGCCGCAGGCCGCGGCGATGCCTTGATCCTGCTCACGGCCGACCACGGCGAGGGCCTGGGCAACCTCGGCGAGGCCAGTCACGGCATCCTGCTCGGCGATGCCACGCTGCGCGTCCCGTTCCTGCTCGCCGGCCCCGGCATCCCGGCCGGCGTACGCTCGGATCCCGCCGACATCGCCGACGTCGCCCCGACGCTGGCGGGCCTGTGCGGCGTGCCCTGGCCCGCCGTCGAGGGGCCGGGCATGGGCCGGGACGTGATGGCGGGGACCCAGCCGCCGGACCGGGCCCGGGTGGCCGAGTCCCTGTACGGCCACAACCGCTACGGCTGGGCCCAGCTCGCCGCGGCCGTCTCGCCGTCCGGCACCCTCATCGACGTCGGCGAGGGACGCGCGTACTGGCTCGAGCGCGCGGCCTGGCGCACGGAGCCCGTGCTGCAGCCCGCCAAAGCGGCGCAGAACCTGGCGAGGCTGAACCAGATCCTTGTTGAATACAAGGAACTGGAGGTGCGGGTGGACGACCGCGGCGGGAGCGCGCCCCAGTACTACGGCGGCTCCGCCATCGTGGAGCCGTTCCTGCCCGGCCCGGAGAACGCGCGCCGCCCCGACCCGCACGAGAAGATCGGGCTGGTGAGCGTCCTGAACCAGCTCGCCCTGGACGTGCGCGCCGCCCAGATGCGGGGGGACACCCAGGCGCTGAGCGACCTCGTCCGGGCCGCCGAACGGATCACGACCAACGGCGACCCGACCAACCCGGAGGCGCACTTTCGCCTGGGCGAGGCGCGTCGGACCCTCGCGGGCTTCGACCGCCCCCATCTGGCCGCGCAGGCCGAGCAGGCCTTCGGACGCGCGTGGGAGCTCGGCCGCAAGACGTCGCGGACGTTGGTTGCCTGGTGCGGCGTGAACGCGCTCGGTCGCGACGCCGCGATGCTCGAGCGCCTCGAGACGGCGGGCAAGCAGTTGCCCCACTGGACCTGTCAGATGTGGCTCCTAAAGGCCAAAATTCTACAGAAATTGGGACAATCGGAGGCCGCGGAGGCGGCGTGCGACGCGGCGCGAAAACTGTGCACGACGACCCGCCAACAGAACCGTTACAACCGCGTCTGCCGCTAGCCCGCCCACGCGCCGGAATCCGTTTTCCTGTCACGGTTTATGACACGGGCGTGACCACCCTCGATTGTTCTATCGCGTCGTAGGGAGGCGGAGTCGGTTCCGTTCGCGGAAGCGGCTCGGTCAGGCAGGGCAGAGAGAGGGTCTCTGCTCAATCTCTCGCATCGTTTGTCGCTGTTTTCGAACGGCACCGAGAGGAGCTGAACAGATCCATGTTCCGCAACATCCGACTCGCACCGATTGCAATCCTTCTGGTCCTCGTGCTCGTCGTCGGCGCCTGCCGCGGCCGCCGCGTGATCGTCGCCGACAGTCCCGCTAGCGGACCGGTCGTCGTCGCCGATGCGCCCGCCGCCGATACGCCGGCGGATGCGCCCGTCGCCGAGGCGCCGGCCGAGATGCCCGCCGCGGGCCCCGGCCCGAGCGACGCCGACAAGCCCGGCGACGTGGTGAGCTCGCGCGTCGTCGACGGTCCCGCCGGTGAGACGCCGGCCGTCGCCGAAGAGCCGGCCGCCATGCCGGAAGAGGAACCGGCCGCACCGGCGCCGGAAGAAGAGCCGGTGCCTGCCGAGCCGGCGCCCGCCGAGCCGACGGCCGAAGAGCCGGCCGCGCCCGCCGGTCCGGATGCGGAGGGGTTCGCCGACGAGATCAGCCGCCGCAACGCGGTCGAGCAGGATCGCGCGCGCTTCCTCGTTCGCCAGAAGCTCGAGGCCGCCCGCGTCCACGTCGACAACTACGAGTACGCGAAGGCCGAGAAGCTCTTGCTCGAGGCGCGCAAGCTCCAGCCCGGCAACCGTGACGTCGTCCACGAGCTGCGCATCGTCGAGGACCTCTTGGGTCGCCGCCGCAGCAGCGCGCTCGGCTACGCCGACCAGCAGGCCATGATCGCCAAGGTGCGCATCGACGAGCAGAAGACCAAGGCCGCGCAGCTCAGCAACCTCGGCCGCATGCACCTGGCCAACGGTCGCTTCGACGACGCGATCGAGAACTTCGAGCAGTCGCTGTTCATCATGACGGCTTCGCCCTACGACATCGACTGGGGCGAGCTCGAGCAGGAGACCTCCAACGGCCTGCGCAACGCGCAGTCGCTCAAGGAAGCGGAGGAGGCGGCCGCCCGCCGCCGCGCCATCGAAGGCAGCCTGCAGGACCAGGCGATGGCCGAGGAAGAGCAGCTGATGGCGCAGATGCGTCGTCTGGAGAGCTGGATGGGCGCCGGCGTCGAGGCCTTCGGCCGCGACGACTTCGAGAAGGCCGGCTACTACGCCGGTCTCGTCCTCAACGAGCAGCCTGACAACACGAAGGCCAAGGACCTCCAGCTCGCTTCGAACCGCGCGTCGCACGCGCAGTACGAGAACGACTATCTCCGCGAGGAGAAGCTGCGGTTCCGCGAGTGGATGAACGACATCACGAACACGCGCGTCCCGCAGGACAAGATCCTCGTCTGGCCGTCGCAGAAGTTCTGGGACGACATCACGGAAATCCGCAAGCGCACCCGCCCGCAGTTCGGGAACTTCGAGGTCGATGCGGAAGCCGCCGCGCTGAAGAAGAAGGTCAACGGCACCTCGGTGAACATCTCGGTGGACAACCAGGAGTTCCAGCAGGTCGTGCAGACCCTTCAGATCCAGACCGGCTACAACATCATGATCGACAACCGCGTCGCCGCGGACATCAACGAGAACCCGGTCCAGGGCCTGCACATGCAGGACGTGGCGATGGGAACCGTCTTGAACCTGCTGCAGGCGTACGCCGGCGACGAGATCGTCTGGACGACGCAGGGCAACGTGATCAAGTTCACGCGCAAGGACCTGCTGGCGAAGAACCTCGTCGTGCAGATCCACTCGGTCGCCGACCTGACGAGCGGTCTCACGGACTTCATCCCGCCGAAGATCCAGCTGGTGAGCCCCGACGACGTGTCGGACGAAGAGAACCCGCTGTTCGGCGCCGAGGGTGAAGAGCCCATCTACCCCTACGGGCAGATCGACGAGCTCATCGAGCTCATCAAGGGCGCGGTCGATCCCGCGTTCTGGGAGAACTCCGAGGGTGAGGTCAGCGGCCAGGGCGATCACGCGCTCGTCGTGAAGGCCACCCCCGAGGTGCAGGAGAAGGTCGACCAGTTCCTGAACGACCTGCGCGGTTTCGCCGGCATCGTCGTGACGGTCGAGACCCGCTTCCTCGAGGTCGGCGACAACTTCCTGCGCGACGTGGGCGTCGACTTCCGCGGCCTGGGCAACCAGACGCCGGGTCAGCTCGTCAACCTCGACGACGTGACGAACGGCCTCGAGGACAACTCGTCGGCCGGCCGTGACAACAACGGTGGTGGTCTGACGACGGGCGCCGCCCTGAACCCGTCGGCCGGTGTCTACTTCGGCGACGGCGCCGACGGCGACTTCCGCGGCCGCACGGAGGGCATCTTCGACCGTCCGCTCGGCAACGTGCTCTCGTCGGTCGGTGGCACGACGCTCACGCTGAGCTACCTCGACGACACCGAGTTCTCGATGGTCGTCCGGGCGACCGAGAAGAGCGCCAAGGCGCGGACGCTGACCGCTCCGACGATCACCGTCTACAACACGCAGCGCGCGAACCTCACGGTCGTCAACCAGCTGTCGTACATCCAGGACTTCGACGTCGAGGTCGCGCAGACCTCGTTCATCGCGGACCCGATCGTCGGCATCATCCAGGACGGCCTGACGCTGGACGTGCGCCCGACGGTCTCCAACGACCGCCGCTACATCACGCTGGAACTGCAGCCGACGGTTGCGGACCTGATCGAGCCGATCCCGACGTTCGCCACGACGCTGGCTTCGTCGTTCGCGCCGGTCATCATCCAGCTGCCCGAGTTGCGCTTGCAGCAGGCTCGCACCACGGTTCGCATCCCGGACCGCGGCTCGATCCTGATCGGTGGTCTGAAGAACATCACGACGGTGGACCGGCAGAGCGAGTCGCCCTTCCTGGGCAAGCTTCCGCTGCTGAGCTTCCTGTTCAGCCGCAAGGGCCGCAGCGACGAGATCTCGCACTTGATGATCCTCGTCCGCGCGCACATCACGGACCTGAGCGAGCAGGAAGAGCGCCTGATGGGTCGGTAGACCGGCCTGGACAATCACGGGGCCCGGCGGTCGCAGACCGCCGGGCCCTTTTCAATTCGGCGGCACCCCGTAGGGGCGGGCCCGAGGGTTGCGCGCGCCGTGAACAGATCGGTTGCGCGCGACGCCACGCCCGTTAGACGACGACCCCGTACTCGTCGCGCAGGATCGTCAACAGCTCGCGCATGTCGTCGATCATGTGGTCCGGCCGGATGCCGTCCGTCGCCTGGCAGTGCGCGCCCGACGCGCCCGTGTAGTGCACCGTCTTCATCCCGATGCCCGCCGCCGGCTCGATGTCGTGCGTCGGCCGATCCCCCACGTACATCGCAGACGCCGGATCCACCGCCAACGCAGCGCACGCCTTCGCGTAGATCTTCGGGTTCGGCTTGCTCACCCCCATCTGGTCGGAGAAGAAGATCGCCGCGTCGTCGAAGTAGCGCAGCGCATCCAAGCGAATCAGCTTTTCGGCCTGCTTCACGTGCAGCCCGGCGCTGAGCACGCCCGCGCGCACCCCGGCCTCGCGCAGCGCCTCGAGCGTCTCGCGCACGTCGGGCAGCATGCGCAAGCCTCCCGCCTTGGTCCGGTGATAGCCGACGACGCCCGCCGCCATGATCACGGCGGGATTGCGGCCCTCGTACGTCTCGGGCCCCAGACGGTCCAGCAAGCGCCCGAAGTGCTGGTCGTAGTTGCTCGAGAACTCGGCGACCACCTCGCTCAGCTCGGCGAACGCCTCGTCTTCGGAGATTCGCAAGCCCTGGGCGATCATCTGCTTCACGGCGTTACGGCGCGCCTGGTGCGCGAACTCCGTCGTGCTGTACAGCGTGTCGTCGAGATCGAACAGGACGACGTGCAGGGTTGGCGCGCTCTCGGTCACGTTCCGAGTCTAGCGCGGCCCCCCAAAGACCGGATGAAGGTCATTGCGGGACCGCGGCGATTGCGGCGATCTCCACGCGCGCACCCCGGGGGAGCCCCGCCGCCTGCACCGTCGTTCGCGCCGGCGGGTCCTCGGGCATGTGTCGGGCGTACACGGCGTTCATCGCGTCGAAGTCGCCCATGTCCGCGAGGAACACGTCGCAGCGCAGGACGCTTCCCATGCCCGTACCCGCCGCATGGAGCACCTTCGTCAGGTTCTGCAGGACCTGCTCGGTCTCGGCGGCGACGTCGCCGGCGCCGACGAGCGGGCCCGAGAGGTCGTCGGGGTCCAGCGCGATCTGCCCCGCGGTGTACACAATGCCGCCGTAGACGATCGCCTGGCTGTACGGACCGATCGCGGCGGGCGCGCCCTCCGTCGCCACCACCCGCCGCATCATGCGTCGCCGCCTCCGGACAGCTGCTTCTGACGGCGCGCATGACGCTCGCGCAACGCCTCGAGGTCGTCGTGCGGGATCGCGTTGATGAGCCGCTGGGTGTAGGCCTCACGCGGGTTGTTGTAGATCTCCTCGGCCGGTCCGTGCTCGACGATGCGGCCGGCCTTCATGACGGCCATCGTGTCGGACATGAACTTCACGACCGAGAGGTCGTGGCTGATGAAGATGTACGTGAGATCGTGCTTGTCCTGCAGGTCGCTCAGCAGGTTGAGCACCTGCGCCTGCACGGACACGTCGAGCGCCGAGACCGACTCGTCCTGGACGATGAACTCCGGGTCGACCGCGAGCGAACGAGCCACGGAGATGCGCTGGCGCTGGCCGCCCGAGAACTCGTGCGGGTAGCGATTGACGTGCTCGGCCCCCAGGCCGACCTCCTCCAGGAGCGACACGACCTTGTCCATGCGCTCGCCCTTCGTCGCGTGGAGGCGATGGATGATCATGGGCTCGGCGATCATGTTGCCGACCGTCATGCGCGGGTTGAGCGACGAGTAGGGATCCTGGAAGACGATCTGCATGCGCCGGCGAAACGGTCGGCGCTGCGGCCGGGTGAGGTGCGTCAGATCGGTGCCGTCGAAGGTCATGCGGCCGGACAGGTGCACGCCCCCGCCGGGTTCGATCAACCCGAGCAGCGCCCGGCCGATCGTCGTCTTGCCGCAGCCCGACTCGCCGACGAGCCCGAGCGTCTGGCCCTTCCAGACCTCGAACGAGACGCCGTCGACGGCCCTCACGACCTCGCCTTCGGAGCCGCGCACCGGGAAGTGCACCCGCAGATCCTCCACGGAAAGCAGCGGCGCCCCCTCCCCCTCGATCATCTTGTCGCGGCCGGCCGTCTCGAGCGCCTTCAGCTGCTCGTCGGAGACCTCCTTCTCCTCGATCACGAGTTGATGATCGTCCGTCATCCGCCAGTCCATGAACGTGTCGGTGGTCGGCAGGCGGCGGTACTTCGTGTCCAGGCTCGGACGGCACGCCAGCAGGCTGCGCGTGTACGGATGCGTCGGGTTCGAGTACACGTCGAGCACGTCGCCGAACTCGAGCAGATGCCCCTGGAACATCACGGCGACCTTGTCGGCGATCTCCGCGATCACACCGAGGTCGTGCGTGATGAACATGATCGACATGCCGCGCGTGTCGCGCAGCTTGCGCATCAGGTCGAGGATCTGCGCCTGAATCGTCACGTCGAGCGCCGTCGTGGGCTCGTCCGCGATCAGCAGCTTGGGGTTGCACGCCAATGCCATGGCGATCATGACGCGCTGCTTCTGGCCGCCCGACATCTCGTGGGGATAGGTGTCGAGCCGGCGCTCGGGATCCGGAATCTCGACTTCCTGGAACAGCTTGAGCGTGCGCGCGCGCGCCTCCTCCCGAGAGACCCCCTCGTGCAGGATGATCGCCTCGATCACCTGCTCGCCGACCGTCATGACCGGGTTGAGCGAGGTCATGGGCTCCTGGAAGATCATGCTGATGTCCGCGCCGCGGATGCGCTGCATCTCCTTGTCGGGCAGGCCGACGAGGTCGCGGCCGAGAAAGGCGATCTTGCCCTCGTGGATCCGAGCGCCCTCCTTGGGCAGCAGCGCCATCATCGAGAGCGCCGTCACGGACTTGCCGGAGCCGGACTCCCCGACCACGCCGAGCGTCTCGCCGGGGCGAATGGACAGGGAGACGCCGTCCACGGCGCGCGTGACCCGTCCTTCGACGTGGAAGTAGGTCTTCAACCCCTGGATGTCGAGCAGCATCTCGGTCATCGAGCTACTCCTTTCTCGTCTTGGGGTCGAGCGCATCTCGCAGACCGTCGCCGAGGAAGTTCAAGCTGAACAGGGTGATGGCGAGGAACAGGCTGGGGAAGAACAGCAGCCACCAGTACGACTTGATCGGGTTGACGACCTGCACGCCCTCCGACACGAGGACACCCCACGAGAGATCCACGCCGAGGCCGAGGTACGAGAGGAACGACTCCAGCAGGATGACGGCGGGCACCGTCAGCGTCGCGTAGACGATGACGACGCTGATCACGTTCGGCAACACATGCCGCAGCAGGATGCGCGCGTCGCTGGCGCCGAGCACCTTCGCGGCCTGCACGTACTCCTGTCCGCGGATCGTCAACGCCTGGCCGCGCACGATGCGCGCCATCGTGAGCCATTGAACGAGTCCCAGTGCGAAGAAGATCGGGACCGGGTTCGTCTTGCGGCTCTCGTCGCTGAACATCAGCATCAGCAGGATGACGAGGAACATGTACGGGATGCCGAACAGGAAGTCGACGATGCGCATCATGATCTCGTCGAGACGCCCGCCGTAGTAGCCGGCGATACATCCGTAGAGCACGCCGATGATCAGGCTGGAGAGCGTCGCCGCGAGACCGACGAGCAGCGACGTCTGTCCGCCCACCAGCACGCGCACGAAGAAGTCACGGCCCAACGCGTCCGTTCCGAACACCCCATGTTCGCCGGGCGGCTGATAGTTGTTGACCAGATCGTTCCGCTCGTGGTCGCCCCCGAGCAGCATCGGCCCGAGGAAGCAGAACAGGATCATCGCGATCAGCACGAAGCCGCCGGCCATGGCGAGCTTGTTGCGGCGCAAGCGCTTCCACGCGTCCTGCCACAGGCTCGATCCCTTCGGCGCCTGCTTGATGATGTCGGGCGCGGCCATTAGAGCTCCTCCCGAACGCGCGGGTCGAGCCAGGCGTAAGCGATGTCGACCAGCAGGTTGAACATCGTGATGATGGTGAAGTAGATGATCGCGGTGCCGAGCACGACGGAGTAGTCGCGGCCGATCGCGCTCTTGACGAAGAACTGCCCCATGCCGGGGATGCCGAACATCGTCTCGATGACGAAGGAACCGGTGAAGATGCCCGCCGCGGCGGGTCCGAGGAACGAGACGACCGGGAGGATCGAGCCCTTCAGCGCGTGCTTCAGCACCACCGCGCGCTCGGAGAGGCCCTTCGCGCGCGCCGTGCGGATGAAGTCCTGCTGCATGACCTCGATGGTTCCGCCGCGGGCCAATCGCGCGATGTACGCGGCGTACGGCAGCGCCAGGGTGAGCGCGGGCATCAAGAGATGACCGTAGGTTCCCCATCCGGCCACCGGCAGCCAACCCCACGAGAGCGCGAACAGGATCATGAAGCCCGCGCCGATCACGAAGTTCGGCAGCGAGATGCCGATCATCGCCAGCCCCATGCTGCTGTAGTCGGCGACCGAGTTCGGTTTCAGCCCGGCTCGTACCCCGAGGAAGAGGCCGAGCGCTACGGCGATGGTGAGCGCCAGCACCCCCAGCGACATGCTCACGGGCAACGCATCGAAGAGCAGCTCCTCGACCGTGCGGCCTTGGACCTTGACAGCCTGTCCCATCGTGCCCTCTTGCACGATGCCGTGCATGTAGGAGAAGAAGAACGCCGTCGCCGTGGCCTCGATCTTGAAGCGTGCTTGCTGCGCCTCGAGCGCTTGCTGCGTGGTGACGCGCTCCTGCGCGAACGGCGAGCCGGGCGCCATGTACATCAGCGTGCAGGTGACGAAGATGAGCAGCACCATCGACGGGATCATGAACGCGACGCGCCGTTGGACGCGTGTCGGCAGGAACCTCCAGGCGATCAGCCCGACGGCGAGGCCGAAGATCAGCCCGCCGACGAAGCCCCAGGCGACGCGCCCGAAGATGCCGACGACGAACGCCAGATAGAGCGAGCCGACGATGCGCGCCACGCGAGCCGGCATCCACGCCGTCGCGGTCAACAGCCCCATGAGGAACGTCACGAGGATGGCCTCGGTCCAGCCGATGAAGACGCCGATCAGAACGAAGACCAGAACGGCGACGATCGCGCCCCAGAGAACGCGCTGCTGTGCGCCCGTCATCGTGCGCGCCTCTGCTTGCGCTCGCGGTCGATCTCGATGCCGCGCAGCGGGTGAATGTCCTGGAGATTCGGCACCTTGCCGCCGGCCTCGGTCTCGAGATCCGCGTACCAGCCCTTCACGTACGGATGAACGAGGTTGCTGGTCACGTAGTAGTAGATCGGGATGATCGGTATCTCCTGGCCGAACATGATCGCCTCGGCCTCGCGGAAGAGGTGCATGCGCAGCTTCTCGCCGGCCTTCAGTCGCGACGGTGTGTCGGGAGCGCTTTCCATCGCCTGCATCAAGCCGCGCAAGCGGTCCTGCTCCTGCATCCCGGCCAGGAAGCCGTCGATGTCCTCCTTGAAGAGCAGCTCGACGTCTGCCGCGTAGCGCAGGATCGCGTCGTACGTCGCGTTGGACCACCCGGTCTGGTTGTTGCCGCCGTTGGTGATCCACATGTCGAGGAACGTGTTGGGATCCAGGTAGTCGCCGATCCAGCCCGCGCGCGCGATGTCGTAGTCGAGCGCGAGCATGTTCGCCTGGTACGCCTGCCACTCCTGGTTGTAGGCATTGACCTTGATCCCGAGGTTGCGCCGCAGCTGATCGGTGACGGCCTCGGCGATGGCCTTGTGGCTCTCGTTGGTGTTGAACAGCAAGCGCAACGTGCCGAGGCCCTCGCCCCCGGCGAACCCGGCGTCCGCGAGGAGCTTGCGCGCCGCTTCGGGATCGTACTTGATGGCGCTGGGCGGCGGCTCGTAGCCGGGAATGCCTGGCGGCACGACGTGGTAGGCCTCCTTCTGGCCCTGCTTGAGGATGTTCTCGACGATCGACTTGCGGTCGATCGACATGGCGATGGCCAGGCGCACGCGCGGGTCCGTGAGTCCCTTGCGCGTGCAGTTGAGCCGGTAGTAGTAGACGATCATCCCGGGCCGCAGGTAGTAGTCCTTCTCGGGACGCTCGGCGAGCACGCCCGCGAGCGGCGGCGGCGGCGTCGGCATCCAGTCCACCGTGCCCGCGAGGTAGAGGTTCATGCCCGTCGTCGCGTTCTCGATCGGCAGCGCGTCGATGATGTCGACCTTGATGGTGTCCTTGCCCCAGTAGGTCTCGCTCTTGTGCAGCCGGATCTTCTCGTTGACGCGCCACTCGTGCAGGACGAACGGGCCGTTGGAGACGATCTTGCCGGGCGTGAACCAGTCCTCGACGTACTCGCCCTCGATGACGTTGCCGTCGGCGTCCTTCTTCTCGACGACGTGTCGCGGGACGGGACACGACGAGTAGAACGTCGTGATCTCGAGAAAGTACGGCGTCGGCGCCTTCAGCTCGACCACCAGCGTGTGATCGTCCTTCGCGAAAACGCCGCCGCTGCGACCGAATTTCTCGTTCGCCTCCTGCAGAACGTCGGCTCGCCGTTTGGCTTCCGTCGCGAGCGCGGCCTGCATGCGGGTCAGGTCGTCATTCGAGAGGCGGCCCTCCCTGCGCACGAGCACCTCGCGTAACCACGCATCAGGCGTGCCCTTCACGGTGTCGTTGACGTGGTTGGCCTTGACGAACGCCTCCCACGTCTTGGCGTCGATCCCGTCGGCGCCCTCGTCGTTGGTCTGCTTGATCAGCTTGCCGAGCGCCTCGGCGATCTTCCCCTCGAGCCTCTTCACATGGCCGCCGTACGTGTTGAACTCCTCGGCGTACTTGATCATGTGCTGGATGTACGGGTACTCCGAGCCGAGCTTGGGATCCTGCAGCCGGCGCCACGACCACGTGAAGTCATGGGCGGTGATGGGCACTCCGTCGCTCCACTTGGCTTCCTTGCGGAGCTTGAACGTGTAGGTACGCCCGTCTTCCGAGATGGTCCACGACTCGGCCACGCCCGGCATGGGGCGCAGGGTCTCGGGGTCGTGATACGTGAGGCCCTCGAAGATGGCCCAGCCGATGCGGCCCTCGGGCTGCCCGGTCATGACGTTCGGGTCGAGCGACTTGGGCTCGGTGCCGTTGACGAACGTGAAGTCCGCCGGCGGCTCGTTGCGCGCCGAGGTGGCGCCGAAGATGAGCAGGGCCACCGCCAGACCGCCGGCGAAGATGGCGACGAGGCCCCAGAGATTTCGATACATCGTCGCCCTCCGTCGGCGGGTGGGGAATCCTAACCAGCGCGCCCGCCTCCCGCTGCCCGATTCCGGCGTTTGGCGCCCCTACGACGGCGGGAACTTCGCCCGCAGCGCCTCGTTGACGTGCGCCGGCACCCACGCGGACACGTCCCCGCCCAGCGACGCCACCTCCCGCACCAGCGATGCGGAGATGCGCGCCAGGCCCGACGACGGCGCCAGGAAGACCGTCTCGACCTCCGGCGCCATGTCGCGGTTCGCGAACGCCATCTGCATCTCGTAGTCCCAGTCCCCCACCTCACGAATGCCGCGCAGCAGCACCCGGGCGTCGTGCTTGCGGGCCTGCCCGATCACCAGCCCCTCGAACGGCTCGATCGTCACGTTCTCGAGGCCCTCGACCGCGCGCTCGAACAACGCGACCCGCTCGTCCACGTCGAACACGGTGGACCGGCCGCCGCGCGACACGGACACGATCACCTGCCCGAACACCGCCGCCGCGCGCTCGACGACGTCCACGTGGCCGTTGGTCACGGGGTCGAAGGTGCCGGCGAAGATCGCGGACGGGCTGCTCACGCGACCAGTATGGGGCACGAGCGCCGATTCACCGAATCGAGTTGTGGGGATCCAGGCTGGGCACGTCGCGGAACGAGAGCGAGCCGCGCTCGGTCGACACGCCGCCGATGGCCGGCTCGAAGCGCAGCTCGAGCTCCAAGTCCGAGTCGCGCCAACCGACGCCGAACTCGATCACGTGGTCCTGGCTGTAGCGCCGCGCCAGGATCTGGAACACGTTGACGCCGTCGTCGAAGTCGTGGATCTGGCGCCAGTGGAAGCCGTACCGCGGGCTCACGCGCAGCGCGACGTCCCCGGACAGGGCCAGGCTCTGGGACCGGGCAAAGCGAAACGCCCCACCCACGGAGAAGAGCCCGAACCGGGACGGGCCTTCGAACCCCGCGCCCAACAAGCCGGTCTGGATGCCTTGCGCGAAGTCGATGTCCATCTCGCCGGCGACGCGCAACCCCTCGCTCGGCTCGCCCCACATCGCGAGCTCCACGAGACCGTCGGAGCGCCGGTTGTACGGCCCGACACCGTCCACGTAGGTGTGCACCGCGACGTCGAAGTCGAGGACGGTCCGCAGGGGACCGCTCTGCGCGACATGCGGTCCGTGCCAGTCGTCGAACCCGATGGGCGCCTGGGGCCGCCTGCGCGTCTGCAGACGATTGCGCACGCGGAAGATGAGCTCGCTGCGCTCCTCCTGCATGTCACGCATGTCGAAGAACGGCACGTCCGCCGGATCGTTCGAGTCGAAGAACCGGCCGTAGTACTCGCAGTCCAGGTCGACGACGTGCCGCAGACCGTCGAGACCGAACCGGGTGCCCTGCACGAAGTACACCCGGTGAAGCTGCAGGTTCGCACGCGCGCCGGCCAACAGGGCCGTGCGCGTAAGGTCCCGACCGCCGTCCGTGCGCTGGTCGTAACGATCGGCCGCGACGCCCCCGTATCCGGACAGCCGCACGTCGCCCAGGTCGAATGCCATGTTGACGCGCGTGTCGGTGCTGGACCGCCATGCGGCGTAGTCCGGGTCCGGCAGCGCCTCGTCGAACTTGCGGCTGCGACGCCCGACGTCGGAGACCGTCGTCACGTCGACCCCGAGCCCGCCCGGCGTCGACGGAGCCAGCAGCGGCGCCGAAGCGACCCACAGACCGGCCACGGGCTCCTGGGTCGTCTCCGTGAACCAGTTGCGCTGATGCCACTTGCCCGTCAGCGTGCCGACGGTGTTCCCGATCGCGGACGGCGCCCATCGCAAGCGACCGTACGACTCGCGGTCCTTGTGTTCGAGCGCTTCGCGTTCGAAGAACTCGATGTCGTAGCCGCGGTCCGAGAACACGTTGACCTCGGCATCGAGGATGAGGTCTTCCGTCAGGTAGGTGCGGCTCTCGGAGACCATGCGCCCGCGCCACTCGTCGAAGTCCGTGCTGCCGTTGCGATCGAACGAGCGGTTGTCGTACATCAGGCGCGACGAGACCCGCCCCGTCGTACGAATGCCGCGCGGCGCGTCCAGGCGGTTCCAGCGCAGGCCGCCGCCGCCGGCGAACCCGCGCTTCGAGTACCCGCCCACCTCCGCCATCCACTCGATCGGCGGCTCGTTCGGGAACGGACGAATCGCCCCGCCGAACTCGACGAATCCGTAGCGCCCCAGGTTGCTGCGGCTGCCGGTGGTCAGGCCGCGCAGCCCCGACGGGAACTCCTCCTTGCCGATGCCGAACTCGAGCTCGGGCCAGTAGAAGAGCGGAATGCGTTCGCCCACGGCCGAGATCCTGCGCCCGCGAAAGCGCTGGGTGGTGTCGACCTGGTAGCCGAGGAAGTGCGGCCGGTAGGAACCGTCGGGCCGTACGCCGGTCGCGAACTCCTCGACGGTCAGCTCCTCGACGCGCAGCTCGATCCGGTCGCCGGCACGGCTCGTCGAGACCGTCGCGTCGTCGAACACCGTGAGGCCGCGTCCGATGACGCGCGCTCGGCGCGCGCGAACGTGCAAGGGCAGCCGGCCCTTCGTCGTGTCGATCTTCGTGTCGACCTGGGGCGCGACGAGCAACGCGACGAAGTTCTGCGGATCGAAGTAGAGAACGTCCGATTGAAACGTCTGATCGCCGAACGTGACCTTGACCGCGCCCTCCGCGTAGACGCCCTCGATGAAGTCCGGAATTTCGGAGCCGGTCTCGGGCGTCGCAGGCTCCGATGGCGCCGCGCCGGCGCGTCCGTCGGCGCCGCTGCGCGTCAGGGACGCGCTGACGCCGCCGAACGCTTCGAGCTCGCGAAAGCCGCCCCGCTTCACCCACGCCACGATCGTGTTGGCCTTGATCGACAGCTCGGGCACGAAGTCGCCTTTGGCGTCGTTGTGCGCGATCCAGCGAATGTGCGGGTTCCCGGTCAGCAGCAAGACGGCCTTGCCCTCGCCCTCCTCCTCGACGTGGATCAACCCGCCGACGCGGGCGGTCTCGAAGCTGAAGTCACCCGGCCTCGCCATCGGCTCCGATTCCGGACGGCTCGGAGGACGTCGTGGAATGCCCCGGTCGACGCTCGACCCGGCGGGACGCGTCGGCGCGCGGCTCGGCGCGTCGGGACGCGGCGGCGGCCGAAGCAACGCCCCTGGCGTCACCGGCTGCCGGCCCGGCAGCAACGGATCGTCCGGCGCCTCTCGCAACGCGCCCGGCTCAAGCTCCTTCGGCGCACTCGGGACGGGCTCCTTCGGCGTGTGCGGAGCGGGCTCCTTCGGCGTGCGCGGAGCGGGTTCGTTGGGCGCAGGCACGCTCGGGGGCGGCGGCGGCGGCGGAGGAGGAGGCGGCGGCAGGGGACGGGGCGCGGGCGTTCGAGGCGTCGGCGTCGGCGGCGGCCGGGACTCGGGGGTGGGCTGCCGCGGCAGGGCGACCGGCGGCCCGTCGGTGCGCACGGGGGGTCCCTTGCGAATGACGGGCGGCGGCAACCGCTTCTTCTTCGCGCGCTCCTCGTCCGCGACGGCCGGCGCGCTCAGCGGTGCGAGCGCGAGCAGAGCGCCCAACACGAGGTAGATCGACGACCGCGGCCTCATGTCCCTCCCAGGCGCCCCGAACGGGTCAGGATAGCCGTTCACAGACCATCTACGGCCTGCCCCGCCGCCGCAGGAACGACCGCACCCAAGCCCCCTCTTCGACCCTAAGTGCCCCGCACACAAGGAAATAGAGCACGGACAGCACCACGACGCCCAGCAGCGTGAGCGCCCCCAACGCCCATCCGGACGCCACCGCTTCGTCACCGGACAGCAGGTGCGCCTGCAGGAGCCAACCGGCGCCCCCCATGACGGCCGAGGCCACCCCCACCCTCAGGAGGAAGCCGTAGCCCGGTCCGGACGCGGGCCCGAATCGGCGCACGCCGAGGAACCGCACCGCGAGGTAGTTCGCGGCCGTGCCGGCCGCCACCGCGAGCGCCAGCGCGCGGAAGCCGAGCGCGTCGATCGCCGTGAGCGCGACGATCAGGTTCACGCCGATGCCGAGCAACGAGCAGTACATCGGCGTGCGCGTGTCGCCGTGAGCGATGAACAGCGGCGCCGCCGCCTTGATCCCCGCGTAGAAAACGACACCCGACGCGTACCAGCGCAGCGCCTCCGCGACGTTCTCGGTCTCGGCGCCCCCGAAGCGTCCGCGCTCGTAGATCAACTGCACCAGGGGCTCGGCGAGAACGAACAACCCGACCGCCGACGGGAGCGCCAGGAACCAGTTGAGCCGCAGCCCCTTGCGCGCCACGTCGTTCACGCCGGCGTGATCGTCGGCCGCGCGGCGCCGAGCGCCGGCCGTCAGCACGATCGTGCCGACCGCCACCCCGACGATGCCGATGGGCAGGTGAATGAGGCGGAACGCGTAGTTGAGCGTCGAGGCCCAGCCCTCGCCGCGCGACGCCAGCGCCGTCGTGATGACCAACATGATGTTGGTGCCGGCGAGCGAGATGACGACCGGTCCCATCTTGCGCACGATGCGCCGCAGCGCCGGATCGCGGAACCGCAGATCGACGAGCGGGCCGCCGCGCAGCCCGATCGACCGCAGCAGCGGAACCTGTACGAGGAACTGCATCAACCCGCCGGCGACGACCAGCACCGCCCACACCATGATGGCGACGTCGACCCCGAGCCCGGCCAGGAGCATCACCACGCCGCCGGTGACCGAGACGAGGTTGAAGAACATCGGCGCCAACGCGGGAACGAAGTAGCGGCGGTAGGTGTTCAGGATCCCCATCGCGACGGCGGCGACGGCGATCACCGCGAGGAACGGGAACATGATGCGCGTGAGCTTCTCGGTGACCGCGCGCGTCTCGGCCGGCGCATCCACCGCGACGACGGACACGATCGCGGGTGCGAAGAGGATGCCGAGCAACACGATGACCGCTGCGACCGTCCCGAGCGTCCCGAAGACGCGCCGCGCCAGCTCGAAGGCGCGCGCCTCGCCCTCCTTCGCCTTGACCTCCGCGAAGGTCGGGACGAAGGCGGACGACAGCGCTCCCTCCGCGAAGAAGTCGCGCAGGAGATTGGGGATGCGGAACGCGAAGTTGAACGCGTCGGCGAGCGGTCCGGTCGCGAACAACGCGGCGAACACGGCCTCGCGCAGAAGCCCCGTGACGCGACTGCACATCGTCGCGAGCGACACGAGCCCCGCGGGCTTCGCGACCTGTTCGCGCGCCTCGGGTTCCGTCGTAGGGGCCTCGTCCTGACTCACCGCGCCTCCCCCCCAGGAGATCGGCCTGCAACGGGAACTAGTTGCGCAGCTTCGGGTCCAGGGCGTCGCGCAGGCCGTCGCCGACCAGATTGAGGGCGGTGACCGTCACGAAGATCGCGACGGCCGGCGGCACGATGAGCGCCCAGTACTCCTGCGTGCGCGCGTCGAAGAGCAGGCGCCCCCAGGACGGCACGCTCGGGTCGCCCAGGCCGAGGAACGAGAGCCCGGACTCGGCGAGAATCGCTCCCGGGATGCCGAACGCGGCCGCGACGAGCACGGGGCCCAGCGCGTTCGGCAGCACGTGCCGGAAGATGATCCGCGGCGTCGAGTACCCCATCGAGCGCGCCGCGTCGACGTACTCCTTGTTGCGCTCGCGCATGAATTCGCCGCGCACGAGTCGAGTGATGCCGGTCCACGCAACGACGCCGATCGCGAACATGATCAGCCAGATCGACCGCTTTTCGAAGAACGCCACGATCGTGAGCATCAAGAACAGGCCCGGGATGCAGATGACGGTCTCGACGATGCGCATGATCACCAGGTCCGTGCGACCGCCGAAGTAGCCGGCGAGCGCCCCGAGGATCGTGCCGATCGTGATGTAGATGCTCACGGCGAAGATGCCGATCGTGAGCGAGATCCGCGTTCCGTACAGAATGCGGGAGAAGATGTCGCGGCCGATGCGTTCGGTGCCCAACACGTGCGTCTCGCCGTGGTCGAACGACCCCATCGGCAGGTGCTGGTCCTGCGGAATGCTGTCGTCGTACCCGTACGGAACGGGCGGGAAGATCGCCCACTCGTCTTCGTACGCCTTGCGCACCTCCGGCAGGATTTCCTGCCACGTCTTCAGCTGCGACCTGTCGTAGGCCAACCCGAGCTCGAGGTCGGTCGTCTTCTTGCCGGCCGCAAGCGCCTTGTCGATCTCGGCTTGCGTATTCGCGATCGCAACGGGGAGCGTGCGCGTCTTGTGCTCGGCCTCGCGCCATGCCTTGCGCTTCTCGAGGTAGTCGATCTTCTTCTCGCTCGTGCGCAGCACCCCCGTCATCAGGAGGATGATCCCGACGACGAACAGCCCGAGCGCGCCGCGTCGTAGGACGCGCCGGGCCCCTGCCGTATGTCCCTTGCCGGCCTTCGTCACCACCCCGACGAGCCATACGCAGGCCATGCAGATCCCGTAGAGAACCGAGACCAGCATGAGCAGGTTGAAGACCCGGTCGAGCACGTACGGCCACGTGATGACGTCGAAGAGCTTCGTGAACCACGGAAACTCGGTCTCGTTCGCCGCGTTCTTCCAAACGAACGGCTGGCTCGAAGCGATCGCCGGCGCGAACGTCGCCACGATGATGAGCGTCATCGTGACGCGCATGCCCCACACCGCCGCGCGGTTCTTGCGGAACTGCCGCCTGACGATGTCCATCTGGGTCTGACGCGGCTGCAGGTCGATCGGCGCGGCGGTGTCCGCATCGCCGTCAGCGGCCCCCTCGAGGTGGGCGACGAGGTCGTCGAACTCGCGCTTGTCGTTCGGTTCGGTCACTTGAGGGAGATCCTCGGATCCATGGCGGCGTAGATGAGGTCGGTGAGCAGCAAGCCGATCAGCGTCAGGGCGGCGACGATGAGCTGAATGCCCATGACCACGTTGTAGTCCTTGCCGCGAATCGACGTGACCATCAGATTGCCGAAGCCGTCGATGTTGAAAACCGTCTCGATGAAGACGCTGCCGGCGATCAACACCGGCAGGGCCGTCCCCAGGAGCGTGACGATGGGCATCATCCCGTTGCGCACGCCGTGCTTCCAGATCACGGTGCGTTCGGGCAGCCCCTTGGCTCGCGCCGTACGGACGAAGTCCGACTTGAGCACCTCGAGCATGCCGGAGCGGGCTTGACGGGAGATGTACGCGAGACCGCCGTAGACGTACGTGATGAGCGGGAGCGCGATCGAGTAGAGCACGTCCTTGAAGTGCTCCCAGGTGTTGAATCGCTCGATCGCATTCGGGCTCTCGAAGCCCTCGGTCGGGAACCAGTCCAGCTCGACGGAGAAGACGCGGCGTAGCACGAGTGCGGCCACGAACGTCGGAATGCTGTAGAGCATGAACAGCCCGACGCCGATCGTCTGATCGGTCGCGCTGCGATGATGCGTCGCGCTGAAGACGCCGAGAAAGACCGCCAGCACCCAGGCGATCACGAAGGCCGGGACCGCCAACGAGAGCGAGTACTTGAGGCGGCTCGTGATCATGCCCAGGACCGGCTCTTTCGTCGTCGAGCTCAGACCGAGATCACCTTTGAAGAGGTTGCCCCAGTACTTGCCGAACTGCGTGTCGGTGAGGCCGATCTTGATCGACTCCCACGTGTCGTAGTCCCAGCGGTGCTTGCGTTCCTCGTACCACCGTTGCCACGCTGCAACGCCCGCGGCCCGCGTCTCCGCGTCCGCGTCCGGCATCCAGCGGAGCGCGTCGGACTCGAGCAGCTTGTTCTCGGCGTCGATCTCGTCGGCGCGCGCGTTCTCCTCGGCGGTCGGCTTGTGTCCTGCCGCATAGACGGCGCGATACTGATACGCCGCGTTGCGCAACGTGACGAGCGTCCGGAACTGGAGCGGCGGGTCGTCGGCGAATCGCTCGAGCAGCGTCACCAGCGACGGCACGGCGTAGTGCGACCAGTCGTCGAGCCTGCGCTTGGCTTTCTTGACGCGCTCCGGCGGGTTCGACTCCGAGACACCGGCGTGAACGATCTCCAGCGCCTCCCGCACCTCGTCGGGCTCCAATCCGGTCCAGGTGTTGATGAAGCGCGGACGGTCGAGGTTGAACTGGCGCCGGAAGATGCGCACGTTCTCGCCTTGCGATTCCTGGGAGCTCAAGCTGCCGAGACCGCCCGCCGAGCCCATGCCGGCATCCGAGGTGCTCTCGGGCTCGCCCGGCGCGAGCGTCATCACGAGCCAGATCATGAGCGTGACCCCCAGATACGTGGGGATCATGATCAAGATGCGCTTGATCAGGTAGTCGATCACTTCGCGAGGTACCGCACCAACGGGTAGAGCCTGCGGAACGGCTTCGACAGGTAGCGGCTACACTCGTCCCAGTTGCCGAGCCGGTCCTGCCAGTACATCGCCGGCATCTGGATCGTCGACAGGAACGTGTACGGCTGCAGCTCCGCGATGCGCGTGTGCAGCTCGCGTTGCATCTTCACGCGCTTGTCCGGATCGAACTCGAGCCGCAGGTCGTCCATGAGCTTGTCGGCCACCGGATCGCTGAACTCGACGAAGTTGTGCGACGGAACCTCCTTCACCAGACGCCCGTGGAAGATCTGGGACAGGTCGGACTCCCAGCCGTCGCCCCCCCACAGCAGCGAGGTGCACTCGAACTTGCGCGAGTCGAGCACCTCCTGCTTGAACTGCTTCCACTCCATCGTCTTGATGTCGAGCTTCACGCCGATCTTGATCAGATCCTCCTTGAAGATCTCGAACATCGCGAGGATCCGCTGATTGATCGGGATGGTGGCGGTGAAGTCGAAGTCGCGGCGGTTCCCGTCGATCACCTTGTCCAGCACGCCGTCGTCGTTGCTATCGCGCCATCCCGCTTCCGCGAGCAGCTGCGCGGCCCTTTCGAGGTCGAAGGGCAGGGGTTTCAGATCCGGCGGATACATCATCGAGTTGACGTGCTGCGGCCCCGTGACGACGACGCCGCGGCCGAGGTTCAGGGTGTCGTTCATGCGAAACCGGTCGCACGCCATGGTCATCGCGCGGCGGACGCGCACGTCGTTGAACAGCGGGTGCGTGCACTTCCAGCCGATGTAGCCGTATTGGTTCGTCCAACCCCAGTGAGCCTGGATGCGCCCGTCGACGAACGGCGAGTCGGGCGCCCCCTCGTTGACCTTCTGGTGCCAGATGTCCGGCGTGACCCCTGCGTAGTCGTGCTCGCCCTTCTCGAGCTTCACGATGTCGATCGCGCGCTCCGTGAAGATCTTGCGGTAGACCTCGCGAATCGGCGGCTTCTCGCCGAAGTAGTCGTCGAACCGGCGGAAGAGGATGTGGTCCTTCAGGTCCATGCTGGCCACGTAGTAGGGGCCGCAGCCGACGTATTGCTGCGCGCGGTAGAACCAGTGGTCGTTCATCGCGAGCGGCAGCTGACCTTCGTCGTACGGATTGCCGGACTCGTCGAACGCCAGAATGTGCTTCGGAATCGGGCGGATGTTCAGGCTGTACTCGATCCCCTGGTACTGCGGCTTGGACCAACGAATGATCAGGCAGAAGTCGTCGACGACCTCCGCCCCCAGACAGCCCGTGTAGTAGCTGCGCTTGTGGGACGAGTTCACCTTGGGGTGCAGCACCATGTCGAGGAACAGCTTGGCGTCGTGCGCCGTGACCTTGCGGCGCCCCTTCAAGTGCGGGTACTCGTCGAGGTCGAGCTGCGGGGTGTGCCAGTACGCGTCGTTGCGCATCCAGATCACCCACTCGAGATAGTCCGGGGTGTGCTCGGCGCGAATGGCGAGCTCCGGCTTGAACTTCGACGGAAACTCGACGTGTTTCTCGGCCAGGCGGCGCAGGCACGGCTCCTCGATGTAGCTGTCCAGCCGACCGCTGGAGCCGGTGACGGGATTGATGTCCGGCGGCGTGGAGCCGTACCAGCAGTTCATGCGGCCGTTCGAATCGAGGTTCGGCGTCGTCTTCCAATCCGGATACTGGATGTCCTTGGGATCGGGCTCGAGGTAGTTGGGGAAGCGGCCCCACAGCGCCTTGGCGCGATCGCTGAAGTAGGCCGGCGGTCCCCCGTCCGCATGCTTCGTCGGCGACGACGCGGCACTGCCGCCATTCGACGGCGGGGCGCTACCTCCGTTGGACGGCGGCTCGTGACGCACGCCGACCGCGCCGCTCGCGATGAGGTCCTTGAGCGCGCGCACCTCGCCCGACAACTGGTTGACGGAGTCGGTGTACTTGCGCTCGGCGTCTTGGACCCCGTCGTGCTTCTCCCGAAGCTGCGCGACCCGCTGCTTGAGATCCTTGATGTTCTCTTCCGTACGCAATCCCTGCCAGAACGTGATCCAGACCAGGAATGCGAGGATCGCGAACGTGGCGATCTTGAAGACCGTGAGAATCGGATTCGACACCGCCGTTCCCTCCCGCTGATGGGCGCCCGGTGCGTTCTGCGGCGCCCGTCGGACATGAAAGCGGAGCGACCCGCTCGGTTGCGGCCTCGCTCCCATTTCCATCCTACCGATCAGAGGACAAACGGGTCAACCGGAACGGTGCGTGCCCGGCACAAATCGCCTGTTGGAACACGCCGCGTCGGGTAGGCTCTGCGCCGATGCGGCTTCGAGTTCTTGGTTGTGCGGGCGGGAGCGCGCCGGATCGGCGCCTGTCCTGCTATCTCTTCGACGGCGTCTTCGCCATCGACGCGGGCGCGCTCACGACGGGTCTCTCGGTAGACGGCCAGCGCGCCGTCGAGGCCGTCGCGTTCACGCACGGACATCTCGACCACGTCTGGAGCTTCCCGCTCTTCCTGGCCAATCGCTTCGGCGCGGCCGTGCCCACCTGCCACGTCTACGCCGACAACTACACGATGGTCACCATCCGTGACCATCTGTTCAACGACCGCATCTGGCCGGACTTCACGTCGTCGAAGATCGAGGGTCGCAATCTCGTGGACTTCCACGACGTGGAAGCGGGCGACAGCGCCCGCGTGCTCGACCGGTACGACATCCAGTCGATTCCGCTCAACCACACGGTCCCGTGCCAGGGATACCGCGTTCGCGCGGACGGCGCGTCGTTGATCGTCTGCGGGGACACCTGCACGACGGACGCCATCTGGGCGTTCGCGAACGAGGAGCCGGACCTGAAGGGCATCCTCGTCGAGTGCAGCTTCACCGACAAGCTGACGGAGCTGGCGCTCGCGAGCAAGCACATGACGCCCTCGCTCCTGCGTGCGGACCTCGAGAAGCTGACCGTCGACGTTCCGGTCTACGTGATGCACCGCAAGCCGGGCTACGGCGAGAGCATCATCGAGACGCTGAAGACGTTCGGCGACGACCGCATCCGCATCCTCGAACAAGACGAGGTGTTGGACGTCGGCACCGAGGGCGTGACGACGAGCTGAACGCTAGTTGTCCGGCGACAAGGGAATCGGCGGCGGCGGAAGCGGCGGCATGCCGGCCTCCCCCTCTTCGGTCGGCGGCGCCGTCTCGCCCGCGTCGGTGTCCGTGACGATGCCTGCGAGGATGTTCCGGAAGCGCGCCGTGCGCGCCGCCTTGCCGACACCGCCGTCGAAGGGGCCGCCGTACGTGTCGACGGTCTCCTGCAACCGCGCGATGCGCGCCGCCGCCGGCGGGTGCGTGGACCAGGTGCCCTGCTTGCGCTTCGGCGTCGCCTTCAGGTAGTCCTGGACGGACGACGCGTCGTAGCCGACGTCGTAGAGGATCAGCGTGCCCTCGTAGTCCGCCTCGTACTCGAGATCGTGGCCGTAGCCGTCTTCCGCCAACGTACGAACCAGGTCGCCCGCGACCTCGCCCATGTACTTGGCCATGCCGCCGGTCAGCGCGGACTGGTCCGCGCCGCCCGCCGCGCTCGCGACGCGGAACAGCGTCGCCATGGCGGCCTGGTGCGTGCGGCCGGAGCGAATCACGGCCTCGCCGTGCTGCAGGCTCACGTGCGCGAGCTCGTGCGCCAGGATGCCGGCCAGCTCGTCCTCGCTCTGGCAGCGCTCGAACGCGCCGCGGGTGACGAAGACGTATCCGCCCGGTCCGCTGATGCCGTTGGCCTCGTCGGTGTCGAGCACGGCGAAGTGGTAGCCGCCGTACGTTCCCTTCAGGCGCTCCGAAGTCGCGACGAGCGTGGCGCCGACGTTGCGCACGTACTGCTGGTACAGCTCGTTCGGGTCGAGGCCGTAGCGGGCCACCGCCGCCGCGGCGACGGCACGGCCGAGGTAGTACTCCTGCTCAGGGGAGTACTTGGTGTTGAGTTGCTGCACGCTGTCGACGGCGCCGCCGACGGCCGCGCGCGCGACGTCGCCCCACCGGCCACCGACACCGCCACCCACGATGTTGCCGGCGACGTCGCCGGCGCTGCACGCGCTGAGCGTCAGCGCGAGAAGAGCGATCGCTCGCATCTACTTCCCCCCTGCCGATTCACCGGCCGGCGCTTCCTCGGCCGGCGCTTCCGGCTCGACGACGGGCTGCTTGACGACGCGCGCAACGGACGGCCGCCCGAGCCTGCCTTGCGCACGGAAGTCGTTGATCTCTTCGACCGTCGGCTTGGTCGCCTCGATCTTGTCGAGCAGGTCGTAGGCACGACGAATCTCGGCGCTGCTCGCCTGCTTGTGGGTCTTCTCGGAGGACTCGTCGAGCTGCCGTCCGGCGGCCGTCCGATCCCGCGCGCTGATGGAACGCGTACCGCGCGGACGTGCGCCCCGTCGGTACTGGCCACCCTGCGTCAACGCGAAGGGCTCGACCGTCTTGTTCGCGCGCAGCCAGCCCGTCTCGCCGGGGGTGTCGTTCTCGAACACGGTCACACGCAGCCAGGCGCCCTGGACCTCGTCGACGCGGACGCGCGTTCCGTGAGGCAGGACCTTGACGGCCTTGGCCCGGATCTTGGGCTCCGCCACGATCGGGGTGCCGTTGCGTGACAGGATCGCGCGCTGGGCGCCCACCTCGATGTCGGCGGGATCCGCCGCCGCGGGCTCCAGGTTCGGCCAGATGACGGACGCGGCCACAACCGCGAGAACAGCTACGAGTCGCATCAGAATGTCCTCCTCAACCCCGTCAGGCTACGGGGGCATCGCACACGTGGCAATGACTGGACGCAAACGAGCGCTTTACTTGCGGTCGAGAGTGTACGAACCGTCCCAGGCCCTGTTTTCAGCCTCCAGCTCGTCGACGAGTCCCCGCAGCCAGGCGACCGGCCCGTCACCCGGCGCATGGGCCTCCGCCTCGTCGAGCGCCGCCCGGGCGGCCGCAGGGTCCCCCGCGCGGGCGGCCTCGTGCGCCCGGTTGAACGCCTCGACGTGGGCCCGCTGCTCGTCCGTCGCGTCGTCGGCCATGGCGACGAGCTCGTAGACAGCCACCGCCTGCTTCTTGCCCACCACGACGAGGTCGGCCAGGCGCTTGGCGAGGATGTGGTCCTTGGCGTCGTCGTAGGTCTGCGGGCCGATCATGATCTTCGAGCCGAACGCCTTGTTGGCGCCTTCGAGCCGCGCCGCGAGGTTCACGGGATCGCCCATGCACGTGTAGTCGAAGCGCCGCTCGCTGCCCATGTTGCCGACCAGCGCGTGGCCCGAGTTGAGCCCGATGCGAATGGCGAATCCCTCGAGGCCGAACTCGCGCCACAGCGGCTCGAGCTTCGGCAGCGCGTTCATGCAGCGCACGGCGGCGCGGCAGCCGTGCACGGCGTGGTCCGGCATGTCCAGCGGGTCGCCGAAGAACGCCATGATCGCGTCGCCCTCGAATTTGTCGATGACGCCGTTCTGGGACATGACCTCTTCGGACTGTCCGGTGAGGTACCGGTTGAGCAGCAGCACGACCTCTTCGGCCATGAGCTTCTCGGAGAGCGACGTGAACCCGGCGACGTCGCTGAAGAAGATCGTCAGGTCGCGCCGGCGTCCGCCGAGCGCCAGCCGCGTCGGGTCGTCCTTGAGCGCTGCGATGACTTCGGGCGACAGGTACCGCCCGAACGTGTTCTCGAGCCACTTGTTGCGGCGGCCCTCGGTGACCAGACGGAGTGCGCTGGTTGCGACCCACGTGAACAGAATGCCCATCCAGGGAGTCACCAGGTCGATCGAGCGGCCGCCTTCGAACATCCAGAACGCGATCCACCCGAGGCCGATCGCGACGACGGGCGGCAGCGCGTGCGGCAACCAACGCCGACGGGTCGTCGCGCCGAACACGCCGAGCACCGCGCACAAACCGAAGAGGACGAGCGTGTTGGTGCTGGCGGCGACGCGTACCCGTCCGTCACCGTGCAGCAGGTTGTCGATCACGGTCGCGTGGAAAGCGGGGCCCAGGTACTGCTCGGACGTGGGCGTCGCCACGACGTCTTCCGCGGCGCCGAAATTCACCCCGTAGATGACGATCTTGCCCTCGAGCTTGTCCTTGAGAGCGAGCGCGTGCTTGCGACTCTCGTTCCAATCGGCCAGATCCTGCGGCGTATCAGGTTTGTTGGTCTCGTCGAGATAGTAGTACGCGTCCATGAGGTCGTATGCGTAGACCGTATCGAACCCGTCGCCCGTCCAGTCTCGAAAGTTGACTAGGAAGGTGCCGTCTTCCGACAGCGGCTGCTCGAAGTCGCCGAAACGCACGCTGCCGCCATCGAACACCACCTCGCCGTCGACGAAGATCGAAGCCGCTGCCGCGCCCGCCGTCGGCACCTTGCGCCCGCCCCACGTTCCGGCAATGGCCGACTGCCGCACGATGCCGTCGTCATCCGTGAGCATGTTGACCAGACCGAGCAGCCGTGCGCCGGCCAACACACCTGGAACCGGCAGATTCGCTTTCGGGCGCTCCAGGCGCCGACTGGAAACGATGTCCACGTCGTCGCTCTTGGAGAACGCCAGCCGCTCCAGAGCCAGTGGACGACGCAGAGGTGTCTCCCAGATCGCGTCCCTGGGATTGTTGAACCCGACGACGCCTCCGCCGAAGTCGCGGAGCGACGCGCCGAGCGCTTGCGCTTCCTCGGCTTCCAACTGGGTCTGGGCGAGCCACATGCCGCGCATGTCCTCGGCAAGTTCGCTCGGGTCCTTGCCGCTGTCGAGGAACAGGAAGTCCAGAAGGAGTGCCTTCGCGCCGGCCGCCTTGAGGAGTTGGGGCGCGCCCGCCTGGACCTCGCCCTGCGGCCACGGCCACTTGTGTCCGCGCAGCGCCGCCATGTCCCGCACGTCGTTTTCGTTCACCACGGAGAGGATGATGCGCGAGTCCGGATTGCGGGTCCCGACGAAGTGCCGGGTACGGACGTCGACGAGATTGAGCTCGGCGATCTCCAGGGCCTTCGTGTCGCGCAACCACCACAAGACCGCCGCGATCAACAACCCGATCCCGAGCCCCAGCAACGCCTTGATCGGCGTGTTGAGGACGTCCATGCGCGGAATGCGGGCCACGGGTGTGCTCCTTGATAAAGTACGCGGCCAGACATCCTACGTGGGAGCGCGACCGGCCGACATCGTCGGCATCCGATGATCGAACTCGCCGTCTATTGCCTCATCACCCTGGCGGGATCCTTTTTCTGCTCGCTGAGTGAAGCCGCGTTGCTTTCCTCGAGCCAGGCGCGCATTCGCGTTCGTATCGAGGCCGGGGACCGCTGGGCGAAGCGCCTGCTACAGCTGCGCCGCGACCCGGGTCGCACGCTGGCCTCGATCGTCTTCCTCAACAACGTCTTCGCGATCGGCGGCACGGGCGCGATCTCCGCCGTCGCCGTCACGGTCCACCCGCTCGACAGCCCGGCATGGATGTCGGGGTTTCTCTGCCTGTGGACATTCCTGATCATCGCGTTCGGCGAGATCGTCCCGAAAGTCCTGGGCGAGGCGCTCCCGGAGCTGATCGCCGGGCGGGTCTCGCCGGTGCTCGTGTGGGTGCGGCGCATCCTCACGCCGCTCGTGATGATGGTGGAGTTCGTCGTGTCCTGGGCGCGCCCGCGCAGCCGCGTGACCTCGGGTCAGGAGCACGAGATTCGCGAGCTGGCCCGCCTCGGCCAGGAAGAAGGGCACATCGATCCCGAGGAGGCCGAACTGATCCGGCGCGTCTTCCGCCTCGACGACATCACGGCGGCCGACGTCATGACGCCGCGCAAGCTGGTGCACGCGTTCGAGGCGGGACAGACGCTCGGAGAGATCCGGGACGAGCTGTTGACCTCGAACCACAGCCAATTCCCCGTCTACGAGAACGACCTCGACACCGTCACGGGCACGCTGCCGATCCATGGCGCGCTCGCCGAGCTGGTCAAGGGCAACGAGAGCAAGACGGTCGGGGAGACGATGGAGCCGGCACTCTTCCTGCCGATGTCGAAGAAGGTCGACGACGTGCTGTGCGACCTGCAGGCCGGGCACGGGAAGATGGCGGTCGTCATCGACGAGTACGGCGTGACCGAGGGCATCATCACGATGGACGACCTTGTCGAGGAGCTCGTCGGCGAGGCGATCGACGACAACGACGTCTCCGAGGGACTGGTGAAGCGGGTGTCGCGAACGGCGGCGCTGATTCACGGCCTCACGCGCGTGCGCGACGTCGCGCGGTTCCTGCAGTGCCCGGTCGACTTTGAGAGCCACGAGGAAGAGAACACCACAGTCAACGGGTTGTTGCAGGAGCGCTTGGCGCGCATCCCCGTGAAGGACGACGAGGTCGAGCTGCCGCCGGGCTTGCGGTTGATCGTGCGCAAGGCCGACGAGCGCGGCGCGGTGCGGTTGTTGGCGCGCAACCTCATGCGGGAAGCGACGTAGGGGCAGCCCTTGTGGCTGCCCGAGCAGGGGTTGAACGCACTGCATTGGGCGACCACAAGGGTCTCCCCTACAGGCCTTTCGCACGTAGGGGCAGCCCTTGTGGCTGCCCAAGCGGGGGTTGAACGCACTTCATTGGGCGACCACGAGGGTCGCCCCTACGGGAACACCAACATCGCCCGGTCTTCGACGACGACGACGAACCGGTCCGCCGGGACGTTCGTGAACACCTGCGGCGTTCGATCCCGGCGGGGCCAGCGCACCACCAGACGATCCACGACCGTCGCCGTCCCGAGACCGAAGCACGCTTCGGGCGGATCCTGGTGATTCGAAAGCCCGCTGCCGCCCCGTAGCTCCCGGATCTGCGTCACCTCTCCCGTCGTCACCTCGACGCGCGCCCCCAGGCCGCTTCGGTTCGAACCGCCTGCGCCCTTGCCGCGCAAGCGCACGTTCAGCCAGTGGTTGCCGTTGCGATCGGCCACGTCGTTGCGAAACAGCCCGACCGCATTGACCGCGATGCCGCCCATGTACTTGTCGCGATGCGCCTGGTCCAGGCGCATGAAGGAACGCCCCGCCAGGATGTCCACGTCCCCGTCGCGGTCGTAGTCGCCGATGCTCAGGCTGCCGCAGCCCTCCCAGTCGAAACCGGCGATCTCCGTCACCTCGTCGAACGTGCCGTCGGCGGTCTGGCGATACAGCCGCAGGAACTGTCCGTCGGGGTAGTCGCCGGACCCGATCAACAGGTCGAGCCGCGTGTCGTTGTCGTAGTCGAGCCAGGCGGCGTGCAGGTCGCCGAAGTTCCAGCGCTCGCTACGGAAGGTCCGCTCCGGCAACATCTCGCGGACGGTCCTGCGCGCGAACCGGAAGTCGTTCGCCTTCCCGCCGTTGACGAGAATGGACGGGAGGTCCGACGCCTCGCCCGCCCACCAGTGTGCGATCTCCCCCATGAACCCGTCGAGGTCGCCGTCGTTGTCGAAGTCGCCGATCGCGAAGTCGAACGTGTTGCCGTTGCTGCGAAACGGCTTCTCGTCCTCGCGCGGCGGCAGGCCGCGTTCCTTCATGAGCTGCTGGACGGCTGCCGGGTACCGGCCGTGTGTGATGTCGTCCGCCGCGAAGCTCGTGGCCTTGCCGACGTCGGTGAACGTGCCGTCGCCGTCGTTGCGCCACAGGTAGTTCCACTGCCGTCCGTAGGAGAGCTGCAGCAGGTCCTGATCGCCGTCGTTGTCCCAGTCGCAGTGCGTCACGCCGTACGTCGGGCGCGACGAGTTCTCGCGGGCCGGCTCCGGCACGGTGTACAGGCCCGCCGCGCGGGTCACGTCGGTGAAGCCGCCCTCGCCGTCGCCGCGAAACAGACGATCGACGCCGCAGCCGTAGAGCTGCCCGTACTGCCGGTACTCGCGCCCCTCGAACAGGTCGAGGTTGCCGTCGTTGTCCACGTCGCAGATCGCGAGGGCCATCACCGGTCCCCACGACGCCGGCGCGCTGTAGTTCGACGGCCTGGCCGGCGTGAACCGCCCGGCGCCGTCGTTGAGGTACACGGTGCTGCGCACGAACGGGTCGCACGACCACACGTAGCGCCACGTCTGCGCCGCCTCGTCGAACGCCTCCCACCACGACTTGACGCCCCACAGCGCGTCCTGATCGCCGTCGTTGTCCACGTCGGCGAAGTAGAGGTACTGCGGGACGTACGCGCCGGTGGACGTCTTCTCGACGTGCGGCGCGCCGTCCGGGCCGACGGGCACGCGCCGGATCTCGGGAAAGACGATGCCGGACGCCTCGTGCGCCACGAATCGTCGTCCGCCCTCACTCAGGTACAGCCGCCGCCGGTCCAGACACAGGTCCCAGAATCCGTCCCCGTTCACGTCCGTGAAGACACAGTCCTTGGCCCGCACGCCGTCGAGCCCCAGCGCCTTCGCGACATTGGTGAACAGCGGCTGCGGTTCGTCGGATTCGGCGGGCGCGCCGCCCGCCAGCGCGCAGAGGAGCACCAGGAGGAGGACGACGGCCGGTTTCATGCGCCGCAGTATGCCCTCGGGCCACGAACGCGCGCACGCGCCGCTCGATTTGGAGTCCAATGGGGTGGGAGATCTTCGAAGGAGGCGCCGATGATCGCTCTCGAACGGGCCCTCGTCCTGTCCATGGTGTGCGCGGCCGTCGTGCTGGCCGGGGTGGTCACGGCCGGCCCCGCTTCAGCGGAGGAGCTCGGCATCGTCGTCGAACGAACGACGCCGTCGCAGAAGCGCGTTCACCTTCAGATCCAGTCGGATCGAAACGGCGCGATCGAGCTGCGCGCGATCCGCCTGGCGCATCCCGAGGCGCTGCTGCGCGCCGGCATCGATCTGGGCGCCGGCAACGACCTCGCGTGGCTCGGCACCGGTCGAAGCTCCACCGCGGCACTTCGCAAGAACCGCTCGCTCGGTGTGCTGCGGGCCAAGGCGGGCCCCGAGGCGCCGCAGACGTTTCGCCTCCGGTACGGCAAGAAGGGCGCGCGCGAGGCGTTCTTCGTCCGACTCGCAACGCCCGGCCTGTATCTGCTCGAAGCGCGCCGCGGACGCGTGGTGGCGCGCGCGACCGCGCTCGTGTCCGACATGGCGCTCGTCAGCAAGCGCCATCCGCGCGGCGCCGTGTTCTTCGCGATGAACCGGCGCACCGGCGCGCCGTGGCCGAACGTGGCGATCGAGGTGCGCAGCCGCACCGTGACCACCGACGCGCAGGGGCTGGCAAGTATCGACGACGCGCTGTCCCCCACGCTCGCCCCAATGGCGATGGCCGACGGTCACTTCGCCTTCGGCGCGGAGACGTATTTCCCGACGGAGGTCGACGACCGCCGCGTCTACGCGTTCACGAACCAGCCGGCGTATCGCCCCGGCGAGACGGTGCACGTCAAGGGCGTCGTCCGCGCGTACGAGAACGGCGCGTACGCCCTCGATCCGACCGCGACGTCGGCGAACCTCACGATTCTCGACGGATCGGACGCCGAGGTGGTGAAGCTGCCGGCGTCGATCGACGCGGCGCTGGGCACCTTTGCCGCGAGCTGGGAGACGCCGGAGAGCGCGTCCACCGGTGACTACACGTTGGTCGTCGACATCGGCGGCGATCTCTACGAAGCGCCGTTTCGCCTGGCGGCGTACCGCAAGCCCGCGTTCGAGGTGCGCGTGAAGGCGCGGGACGCGCGCATCCTGGCGGGCGGCACGACGACGTTCGCGATCGACGCCTCCTACTACGACGGCGGCGCGCTCGCCGGCGCGAACGTGCAGTGGACGCTCTCGCACAACCGCATCGAGCGCGACCTCTTCCCCACGGACGAGCTCGTGAAGCTGTTTTTCGAGTCGGAGCGGGAGGCGTATCAACCGACGACGTTGAACGCCGGGCAGGGCCGTCTCGACGGCAAGGGCCGGCTGACGGTGGACGTCGAGGCGCCGCCGGAGCGCATGGACGGCTACCTCACGCTGCGGGCCACCGTGACCGGGCCCGACCACATGGGCGTCGACGGCAGCGGCGGCCTCGCCGTCGCCGCGGCGCCGGTGCGCGTCGGCCTCGACGCCGACGGCAACCTCTACGGCCTCGAGGACATCGCCGGGGTCGTGGTGAAGGTCGAACGGGCCGATGGGAAGCCCGCGGCGGGCCGGACGGGGGTCCTGACCGTCACGCACATCGCCGGCGCGACCGAGAGCCAGGTCGACGACCTGCCCGTCACCACGAACGCCCAGGGCCGGATGAGGCTCGACGTCTCCTTGCCCCTCGAAGGCCGCTATCGGTTCGACGTCGCCGTCCAGCGCACGCAGGACGAGCCGGCGGGGCCGCCCATCCGTGCTCACATCCACGTCTGGGCCGCGAGCGATCAACCGACGGTCGGCATCACCCCGGGTGAACTCGACGTCATTGCCGACAAGGACCACTACGCGGTCGGCGACACCGCGCGGCTGCTCGTTCGCGGTCCGGAGGGCGGCCGCGCCGTGCTCGCTGCGCTCGAGGGCGGGACGTTGATGCGCCACGAGGTGCTCACGCCGGACGCCGGTACGAGCGTCTGGAAGGTCGCGCTGACCGACGCGCACATTCCCAACGTCTACGCGACGTTCGTGACCGTATATCGGGGCGAGCTGTTGCTCGAGACGCGCATGTTGCGCATTCCGCCCGCGCGCAAGCTGCTGACCACGACCATCGACCCCAGCGGCGCCGACTTCGAACCGGGCGAGGAGATCGACGTCGCCGTACGCGTGACGGACGCGGAAGGCAAGCCGGTCGCGAATGCCGAGGTCGCCGTGGCCGTCGTCGACGACGCGCTGCACGCGCTCTACGGCGATCCGGGTGCGGACATCGCCGCGTTCTTCCACGCCACGAAGCGCAACAACGTCTCGACCGGCGCGTTCCTCCATCACGACGCGGTCGGCTACATGCGGCGCATTCCGCCGCCGAAGAAGGACGCGATGCCGCCGGACCCCTCCGCGCCCGTGACGTCGCCTGCGGCCCCGGCGACCGCGGCCGGCGGCGCCGCATGCGGCGGCGCCGGGAGTGACGACGACGTGGGCGCCCCCGGACTCCCGGCCGAGGAGCCTCCCCTGTTCGGCGCTGAGGAAGAGGACGCCGAAGAGCCCATGGATCCCGACGCGCAGGAATACACGCTATTCGCCGGTGACGGGGACAACGACCTCGACGGCAAGATGAGCGCTCGGTCGGAGGGCATGACCGTGCGCAAGGACTTCCGCACCTCGGCGCTGTGGGCGCCGAGACTGCGCACCGACGCCGACGGCCGGGCGTCCGAGAAGCTGAAGCTCGCCGACTCGTTGACGCGCTGGCGCGTCAGCACGCGCACGGTCGACGCAGCGACGCGCGTCGGGTCCGCGCAGGCGACGATTCGCACCCGCAAGCGGCTCAGCGTGCGCGTCACGCCCCCGCGCTTCCTGCGCGAGAACGACGTGGCCACGATCCCCGTGCTGCTGCGCAACCTGACCGAGGCGGCGATGCCGGTCCGCTGGACCTCGTCGGTGTCCGAAGACCTCGGCGAGTACCTGCCGTACAACGAGGACACGCTCGAACCGGGCGCCACGCTCGCAAAGTCGATGGACATCGAAGCCGCCCGTGTGCGCGACGTCATCGCCCGCGCGACGGCGGTCGGCCCGGACGGCGCCGGTGACCGCGTGGAGCGGATGTTTCCGATTCTCCCGCAAGGCATTTCGACGGCGCGCGGCGGCGTCGTGGCAGCCAACCGCGTGCCGGCCACGTCGTTCCGTGTTCCCACAGAGGCCGATCCCGAATCGATCGAGTGTCGGGTCACAGTCGAGTCCACCTACGTCCACGCGATCGTCAACGCGTTGCCGTACTTGATGGACTACCCCCACGGCTGCACGGAACAGACGATGAACCGGTTCACGCCGCTGCTGGACGCCCAGGAGGCGATCACGGCATTGCGGATCCCGGTCAAGGGCCGGGTCGAAGAGCTGCCCGAGATGCTCGCCGCAGGCCTGAAGCGGCTCGGCGAGCTCCAGCACGCCGACGGAGGATTCGGCTGGTGGGAGAGCGACGAGAGCAGCCTGGACATGACGGCGCTCGTCGTGCGCGGCTTGAATCGCGTCCTCGAGCAGGAACCGCCCGACGGCCAACGCGCGATCGGAATCCGGAACCGAGCCGTCGCGTGGCTGCAGAAACACGCCTTCCCGAAGGACCGGAAGCCGTCGCCGGGGCAGTTCGAGACCGCGGCCGCGGCAATGCTGGCCGGCGCGATGTCGCAACAGGATGCGCGCATGGTCATCTCGAAGTGGCCGCACCGGCTCTCCCCCATGACCGCCGCTCTGTTCCTGCGCGTCGCGCATCGGTATCGCGACGAGGCGCAGGTGCAACGGCTGCGCGCCGCACTCGAGGAACAGGCGCAGCGAAACGGAGACCTCGCGTTCTGGGGCCCGGCGCAGTTGGGCGATGCCGGAATGGAGGACGTGACCTGGCGAACGGATCCGGTCCAGACGACGGCGGAGGTGCTGTACGCGCTCCAGCTCACCGGCGGCGATCGCGCGCTCATCGACGCGGGCGCGCACTGGCTCGTGTCGAATCGCGCCGGCGGCGACCGCTGGCAGAGCACGTCGCGACACCGCCGCCGCGGTGCGGTTCCTGTCCGCGTACGTGGCCCACGGACGGCCGCTTGACGGCGAGAACCGGTACACGCTGCTCGACGGCGAGGACGTGCTCGGCGAGGTCACGCTGAACGCCGACGATCTCTTCGGCGACGAGGCGACGATCACGGTGCCGCAAGACCGGCTGCGCCCCGGCGGCGAGCTGAACCTGCGCCTTCGATCGAAGAACGGCAAGGGCATCGCCGCCGTCGTCATCACGTATCTGGCGACGGGCCCGGCGATCGAGAAGGGCGGCAACCACCTCGACGTGGACCGAACCTACTACCGCCTCGACCCCGTCGAGGCGAACGGCGCGGTCACCTGGAAGCGAGCACCGGTCAGGGAGACCGTCCCGACGGGCACGCTGCTCGAGTGCGAGGTCACGATCCGCTCGTCGCGCGAACGCGAGTACGTGATGGTGGTCGACCGGCACGCCGGCGGCTTCGAGCCCGCGCGCGACTACGGGATGCGCTTCGAGGACCAACCCAAGGCGCTCGACACGCAAACCCAGCGGTACGACGACCGCACGCTCTTCTTCATCACGAGGCTGAAACGCGGGGGTGACCATCGTGCGCCACTACGTGCGCGCCGACGCACGTGGGCACGTACACCGCGCTACCGGCGTCGGCGGAGCTGATGTACTTCCCGCGGGTGCGGGGCAACTCGCAGGGAGAGCAGCTGCAGATCACCTTGGCCGGCCCGACCGGGAAAGGCGGTGCGAAGTGAGGCGCCTCGCGTTGCTCGTCGCGGCCGCCGCCGCGCTTGCATGCCCGACGCCGCCCGCCCCCGCGGGTGAGCCCGCCCCGTCAGTCGAGCCGTCGATCAAGATCGTGACGCCCGCGGGCGGTCAGACGCGCGAGCGCAAGATGGACATCGGCGGCGTCGATCGCCGGCATCGAGGCCAAACGGCTGACGTTGGTCTTGAACGGCGTCACACTCACGATCCCGCACAGGGACGGCAGCTTCAACACGAGGCAGGTCCTGGCGCCCGGCTGGAACCACATCCGCGTCGCGGCGACCGAGAACGGCAAGGTCGTCGAAGACGACGTGGCGGTGTTCGCGCGCGTACCGCGCAAGGACCCTGCGCGTCACGCTCACGTGGGACACGCCCGGCACGGACATGGATCTGTGGGTGACCGGCCCGGACGGCGAGAAGGTCTTCTACTCGAACCAACGCGGCAAGGCGGGCGGCACCCTCGACGTGGACGTCACCGACGGCTACGGGCCCGAGACCTACACGCAGGCGCGCCTCCAACCGGGGTACGTATCGCATTCAGGTGCACTTCTACGGCGGCGGCAAGCCGACACGTGCCACGACCCACCGTGATCCAGAACGAGGGCACCCCCGACGAGAGCCGTCGGACCCACCGCGGCATCCTGCTCAGGGCCGACGAAGTGCTCGAGATCGGCGAGTTCACGGTGGGCAGGTAATCGCCGTAACCACAATGTTTTAAATTGACTTACGACGCCCCTTCCACAGGCATGTCCCCCCCCTTGGGTAAATTGATGCCCAACTCGGGAGGAGTTCTCATGTTGCGCGACCTGACGGCCTCGAACGTACGCAGCGAGCTGTGGACGATGGGCATGGTGGCCCTGGGCATCGTCCTGGCGTTGGCCATCTAGCTCAGCCCTGCCTGCCGCCGCGCTCCGAGCGCGCGCACGACGGCGCGCAGGCCCTCGAGCTTGCTCATGCGCCACGGACGCAAGCTGAAACGCAGCCGTCGGAAGCGTCGCGCGAATCCTCTCGTCGCCAAGCCCCGCCGCGCAATCCGCTCCAGCCGGGTCGCGTCGCGGTATCCCCTCCACGAACGCGTCCGTCAACGAACGCCCCTCGTCCGGCGCCGCGCGGTGTAAGGACCGGACGACGCCGGCCAGCTCCTGCTCCACGGCCATCTCGACGTCGTACGAAGCCTTGTAGGCCGTTTCGAGATCGAAGGAGACCAGGCGATCCTCGAACACCAGCACGTGCAAAACACGCTCGGATGCTCGTGACTGAGCAGCGGCTGGCCGAGCTCCACGGCGCGTGCCTGACGTCGCGACAGCTCGGACGCGAAGCGGGACACGGTCTCGCACTTGCGCTGCGGCTCGACGGCGGGATCGCGAACGAGGTCGAACAGCGAAGGACCCGGGCAGTACTCGAGCCAGAGCGCAGGCGGCTCGACGCCTTCGGGCAGCGCGTCGTCGAACACAGCGGGCACGTCGAAGCCCTCGCGCCTCCACAACGCCAGGCCTTCGCGCTCGGTGCGGCACCGGTCGTCGGGGCGTACGCCGCGTTTGCCTTCCATCCACTGCCCGAGATTGCGCCAGGGCTCGCGCCACTTCGCGCGCCGTCGCCGGTAGAGCTTGAGGATGCGCTTGCCGAAGGCCGTGTCGACGACGTAGAGCAGGTTGCCGCCGCCCCGGTGACTCGGTCCCTGCAGCAGCGTGCCGCCTGGGATCGCGGGGGGCGTTCGCGCAGCCGTCATGCAGGCCGGCCGCCCGTCGCGTCGAGGCGTTCGCGCAGCCGGCGCATGACGTGGTACTTGCTCGTCGGCTTCTTGGCGCGCTTCTTGAACTTGCGCTCCGCGCGGCGCAGGAAGCGCATGAACGGGTTCGGCGCGCGCCAGAAGTAGTCGTGCGCGTCGTACAGGCGTCCGCGATCCGGATAGCCCTGCACGAACTCCTCGAGGATGCGCTCGCGGTCCGCCTCCGGCGTCGAACGCAGGATCTCCCAGACGTATTGCGCGACCTCGTGCGCCACCGACCAGCGCACCTTCCGGCGCGAGCGATAGACCATCTCGAAGTCGAACCAGAGGAAGCTGCCGTCGTCGAGGATCATGACGTGCTTGCCGTCGCCGTTCTCGTGGACCAGCTTCGGCTCGCGGTCCCGGATCGCGATGTCGTGCCGGCGCGACCATTCCTTCAGCCACCGGCGAAACGTCCCGCGGCGTTCATCGGCGTCGATCGTCTCGTCGTGCAGGTACTGGTTCAGCTTGATCTCGTCGACGTACTCGAGCAGGAGATAGCCGCCGGGCGGGCAACGCGGCGCGACGACCTCGACGTCGTAGACCCCGAACGTGCGAAAGCCGTGCTCGGCCCACAGCGCGAGGCACTCGCGCTCGATCTTCAGCCGGGTCCTGGGCAGGTAGGACGTCTGTCCGCCGAGGACGTTCGCAAGGCTCTTGTAGAGACGACCGAAAAATCCACGGCTTCCGTAGTAGACCTTCAGCACGGCCCATCCGTCGCGGAAAGGGACCTTGTAGAGGAAGTTCCCGTTCTGCAGCAGCAGATGGGGCGTCAGGTCGTCGAAGGTCAATCGCTCGGTGGCCATGCAGAGGTCCGGGGGAATCGCCCTTTCCTACACGGTGCCGCGCCGACCCCATACAGGATTCGCGCGCCGCGGTGAATCCGGCCGCGGCTGCCGTACGATTCCGGCACATGGCGACCGCCGATCAACGCCCGCGCTCGTTTCTCGCGCGCCTCCACGAGGAGGTGCAGGTCGCGGTGATGCTCGGCGTCGTGAGGATCTTCAGCGCGCTGCCGTCGCGCTGGGTGATCGCGTTCGCCAACGGCCTCGGCATCGTCATCTACTACCTCGACGGCCGCGGCCGCAACATCGCCTATCAGAATCTCGATGTCGTGTTCGGCGACGGCAAGTCGAAGGCCGAGAAGCGGCGCATCGTCAAGGCGAGCTTCCAGATGAACACGCGCTCGATCCTGCTGCTGCTCAACCTCCAGCCGCTCACGCGGGAGAAGCTGGATCGCTGGATTGACCTGCCGGCGAACCTCTCCGAGCGCAACTACGTGCGCAGCTTCCGGGAGTCGGGCGGCGTTCTCGTGTCGGGTCACATCGGCAACTGGGAGCTGCTGCTCGGGATCCGGGTCTTCTTCATGCACTTCCCGCCGGTGACGTTCGTCGCCGAGGCCGTCCCCCATCGGGCCGTCAATCGCGTCCTGGCCAAGCTGCGCGGCCACGGGGATCTGGTCGGCACGTTCCGCAAGGGCGGCGCGCGCGCGGCGACGGCGGCGGTGAAGTCGGGGGGCATCGCGGCGATCCTGGCCGACCGCAGCGTTCGGGCGACCCAGGGCGGGATCTACGCGCCGTTCATGGGCTTGCCGTGCCGAACGACGCCGTTGCCCGGCTGGCTGGGCGTGCGCTACGGGCGTCCGGTGATCCCGTTGTTCATGCTGCCGAAGGAAGGCGGTCGGTTCGATCTGTGGGTCGGACCCGATCTGGCGCGGGACCTGACCGGCGACAGCGACGACGAACGCGTCATCGAGCTCACGACCCGCATCAACGACGTGCTGGCCAAGGTGATTCGCGCGCAGCCGGAGGCGTGGAACTGGACGTTGAAGCGTTTCAAGGCGCGGCCGCATCAGGAGATGGCGGGGTATCCGCCGTACTGCAAGTGGGAGCCGGACACCGAAGCCCGCGCGAAGCGGTTCGGGTCGTAGGGGATGGGATAGGGGGTGGCAGCCCTGATCCTCGGTCGTGCCAAGTGTGTTTACGGCATCAGCCGAGGAAGGAACTGCCACCCCATGACTGCGTACCACGTCGGAATCGACCTGCACAAGAGTGTCGCCCAAATCTGCGTCCGTGATGCGAAGGGCGAGATCGAAGAGGAGCGGCGGTGGCGCCTGCCGGATCGAAAGGCGGCCGCGGCGCTGGTTGCGTTTCTTGGCACCTACGGCGGCGGGCGCTTCGCGGTGGAAGCGTTGGGCTGCAACCGCTGGTTCGTGCTGGCCTGCCGCGAAGCGGGTTTGGAGATGCTTGTGGTGGACGCCACGAAGCTCGATCTGAAGAAGCAGGGCAAGAAGACGGATCGACGCGACGCCCAGGAGATCTCGCGCCGGCTGTACCTTGGCGACCTGGACCGCTACGCACTGACCTACTTCGCCACCGAAGCCGAGTTCGGCCAGCGCAAGGTGTTGCGGGTTCGGCATCAGCTCGTTCAGCATCGAACCAGCGTGCTGGCGCACATCCGCGGCATGCTCAACGCGTACCTGCTGCGAGCGCCGGTGACGCAGCTGTACACCAAGCGCGGGATCCAGTGGCTTCGCGAGCAGCGACTGGGTGATGAGAACCAGGATCTGGCGCTGCAGTCGCTGGTGGATGTCGTTGCGGCTCTGCAGGAGCGCATCGAGAAGCTCACCGCTCGAATCCGCGAGTTGGCCGAGCAGGACGAAGTCTCAGGCTGGATCGTTCGGAATCTGCCACAGGCGGGAGCCCAGACGGCTCTGACGCTTCAAGCTGAGTTGGGTGACGCAACCCGCTTCCGCGGTGCTCGACAGATCTCGAGCTATGGGGGTGTCGTTCCACGCGTTTCGGCCTCGGCGGATCGAGCGCACCACGGCCGCATGACCAAACGCGGAAACGCCGAGTTGCGTTGGGTGCTGGGGCAATGGGCGGTTCGGTTGCTGGCCTTCGACCCAGAGGTGAAGGCGTGGGCACAGCCGATGCTCAGGCGCATGCACCGCAACAAGGTTCGAATGGCGCTTGCACGCCGGCTACTGGTGGGCGTGTGGGTGATGTTCTCGCGTGGCGAGGTGTTCTCGCTGCGTCGGTGCCTAGGCCAGGCTGCCTGAGCGAACGCACTGAGAGAGAGGAAGCGAAACCAGGAATCGGACACCAACGGGCGCGTACTCCGGCGGGCCGCTGAGCGCATCAGCTCGTGTAGGCGATTGAGAGGCGCGTCCGACTCCCCCTCATGACGCCGCCCGAATAGGCGAGCTCGAAAACCCGAGTGGACGGATCCGACCCTGGCGACGCGGAAAGGACGCACGGCCGACAGAAAAGGGCTTGCCATTCCCTAAACCGGCGACCCATGTGGTCGCCCAATTGGGCAGCCACAAGGGCTGCCCCTACAACACGCCCCCATTGGGCAGCCACAAGTGCTGCCCTTACATCCGTTCGATGCGCGCGTCGGCGCGGTCGGCGAGCACGTTCAGACGGTCCTCCAGGTCCTTGCGCGTCGCCTCGAACGCGTCTCGATCGAGCTCGCGCGGGACGTAGAACGGGCCGTCCGCCACACACACCGCCCGCGACCAGGGCCGCGGAATGAAGAAGCGCGCCCACGACTTGTGCAGCACGTCCTTGCGCCGGTACGACGTCCGGACCAACCAGATCGGACGGCCGGTCTTTTGCGCGAGCTGCACGACGCCCGGCTTCATCTCGCGCGCCGGCGGTCGCGGCCCGTCGCAGACGATGACCACCGACGCGTCGCGCTCGTCCTTCAGCAACCGGTGGAGTCCGAGCAGCGCCTTGGCGCCGCCGCGGGCCGACGAGCCGCGAACCGGGCGCTGGAAGCCGACGCCCACCGCCGCCGCGGTCGCCAGTCCGCCGTCGCGGCTTGCGCTGGCCAGCGCGTACGTCTTGCGGCGTGCGTTCCAGCGCGACAGATAGCCGAGCGTGAACGGGAAGTCCTGGTGCCAGACCGCGAACAGCGCGGGCTCCCTCGTGCGCATGAAGCGGTGCAGACGGCGATCGTGCTCGAAGAGGAACCCGCCGAAGATCAGCTTGCGGTACAGCCGCAGCAGCACCGTGAAGAGCGTCAGCGTGGAGCGCCGGGTCATGAGCTGCTTCGTGAGGGACATGTCGTCGGCGTGAGGATAGCTCAGCGGCCCGAGAGTCGTTTCGCGCGGGGCCAGTCCGCCTCCGCGGCCACCGCGCGCGCCACCGCCTGGCCCCGGGCCGTCTCGCCGGCATCGATCAGGATCTGCGCCACGTCGAGCCGCAGGCGCGGCTCGAGGTCGGGACGCCGCAGCAGCTCGTCGAGGAGCGCGAACGCTTCGAGCCGCTGGTGCTCGACGATCCCGGCGGCGATCTCGATCGTCATCTCGTCGGCGAGGCCCCGCGCGAACGTGTTCCGCGGCTGCGCGCGGGCGAGCGCGCCGAATTCGTGGAGCGCGCGCTCGCGGTCGTACGCCAACCACGCCCGCATCCCGTCGTGGAACTGCTTGGCTTGCCGAAGCTCCGCTCGAAACGCGTCGGACGGCGTGTCGCGAAGCAGCGACGGTGCGTTGGCCCGGCCCATGCGCAGCAGCCTCGCGTTCAACTTCTGCTCTTGTACGTACCAGTGGCGTCCGGCGCTGAACTCCAGGATGAGCCGGTCGTCGGTGTTCACCGGACCGTTGCCGGCAAACGAACGCAGCTGCTCGGGCCCGCGCACCAGGAGCCCCAGAAGCCGGCCGGGGGCGTCGAGACCGAACGCGGCGAGCTTCGCGCCGGCGGGGGACGACATGCGCTCGCGCAGCGCCGCCTCGTCCACCGCAAGCGGCTGGCGCGTCCCGATCAACACCGCGTCGGGGCCCGCCAGGAATGCATAGGCGTAGCGGAACGAGCCGATGAACGTGCGCACGATGAGGCGCACGTCGTCCGGCATCAGCTGGTACAGCGGCAGCCACTGACAGACGATTGGAGCACGGTCGCGCATCGCGTCGTAGTGATCGGCCGAGTAGAGGGCCGCGCTGCCGGCGACACCAGGGTGGATCGGATCGGTCGTCACGACGTCGTACAGGTCGCCGTACGGCACGTCGCGAGCAAACGCGCGCCGACCGTCGCCGTGGATCACGTTCGCGCGCGGCGGCACGCCGCCGCCCTCGGAAACGAACAACGCCGCGGCCTCCTCGACGGCCGGTTCGAGCTCGTAGATGTCGAGCACGTCGGGGTGCCACGAGGCGACCCCCTGCGCGGTGATGCCGGTGCCGAGGCCGATCACGGCGACGCGTTTCGGGTCGGGATGCAGCGCCATCGGCAGATGACCGAGGAGGGCGAGGTGCAAGCGGTCAGTCGGCTGCGCCGACGCGACGATCTTCGAGTCGACCCAAAGCTCCGGCCGCCCTTCGCGATCGCGAACCACGACCGTCGAGACGCGCCCTTCGCGCGCAAACCGTCGCGGCGCGTCCTCGGGATGGAACTCCGTGGAGAACGTCGCGCCAACGCTGTCCCACATGACGGTGTCGTCCAGGGGCACGGCGACGGGTTGGACGAGCAAGGCGAGCGCGATGGCGGCGAGCGCGACGCGCTCCTTACCCCCCATCAACGGCAACGCCGCCAGGAGATACAACCCGGCGGCGCCGCGCAGGACGGCGGCGGAGCCGACGGCCGGCAACCACAGGAGCCCTGTCAACAGTGCACAGACGCCGGAGCCGAGCGTGTTCATGCCGAGCAGCCATCCGGACTCGCCACCGGCCTCCGTTCGATCGGGCGCCGCCGCGCGCAAGAGCCACGGCAGCGCAGCGGCCCCGAGCAAGGTGGACGGCACGAGGACGCACCCGGCAGCCGCCGTTCGGATCCACAGCAGGTCGGCTGCCGAAGGGTTGTTGTCACGCACGTAGCCACCGGTCCATGCGGCGATCCGACCGATCGCCTCGGGAAGAACGGCGACGGGTACGGCCGCGAGCATCAAGACGATCAGGGGTCCGTGCGTCCCGCCCCGTCCGCGCCGCGGACCGAAGAGAAGAACGCCGAGCGCGAGCGCGATCAGGTAGGTGCCGAGCACGGTGCCGAAGGCGTAGGTGGTGTTGCCGACGACCGGCGTCAGACGCCGCACCCAGGCCACCTGCACGGCGAGTCCGGCCGCGCCGGCGACCGCGGCGGCCCAGGCCAGGCCCGGTCGAACACGCGCGGGCTCGGCTTGCCTGCGCGCCGGACGGCGCGCGCTTCGAAACAGCAGGAACGCACCGACGGCCACGGCGAGCTGCATGAGCGCTGCGACGACGATCAGGTCGACGTTGCCGAGCATCTCGAGCAGCCAGCCGACGGCGACGAGCACGCCGGCGACGGCGCCGATCGTGTTCCATCCGTACAGTCGTCGAAACGCGGCGCCGGTGGCGCGCGGCGCGGCACTGCGTACGCGCAGCGCGGCGGGCAGCGTCGCCCCCATCGGCGCGGCGGCCGCGGCGCACACACCGGTGGCGAGCAACAACCACAGGGCGTCGGCGCCGAGCGAGCTCTCCGCCGGACGCTCCGTGAAGACGCGCGTGACGGGAATGAACGCGGCGCACGTGAGCGCGGCGAACAGCTCGGCTGAAGCGAGCGTGCGAGCGGGTCGTTCGTTGCGGTCGGACCGGCGGCCGCCCCACACCGAACCGAGTGCGAGACCGAAGAGAGCGCCGGCGGAGACGGCGGCGGCCGGCAGGACGCCGGCGCCGAGGATCGGCACGAGAATGCGGAACCAAGCCGCCTGGTGCATGAGCGCGGCCGCGCCCGAGACGAGCAGCAGCAGCGTCAGCGCGAGTTCGGTGCGAACGGCGGCGCCGCGGGAGAGGAGCGGCGCGCTCTGGCTAATCGTTCACGCGCTCCTGGAATTCGCCGTTCGACGTGCTGACGCGGACCTTGTCGCCTTCCTTGATGTGGGACGGAACCTTGATGACGAGTCCGGTCTCGAGGGTGGCGGGCTTCTGGACGCTGTTGACGGTGTCGCCCTTCACGGCGGGCTCGGTCTCGGTGATGACGAGATCGACCTTGGCGGGCAGGGTGACGCCGATGGCTTTGCCTTCGTAGAATGTGACCTCGACCTCTTCGTTCTCCTTGATGAAGTCCATGGCGTTGCCGAGGAGCTCGCGGTCGAGACCGAACTGCTCGAAGTTCTCGCTGTCCATGAAGACGGGCCCGGTGGTCGGATCGTCGTACAGGTATTGGGCTTTGCGACCGTCGAGCCAGGCGCTCTCGACGTCTTCATTGGAGCTGAAGCGCTCGGTGATGTGGGTGCCGTTGGCGATGTTGCGCATCTTGATCTGCACGAACCCGCGTTTGTTGCCGGGTGTGCGATGCGTGACGTCGACGGCCTGCCACAGGTCGCCCTTGTGCTTGAAAACGGTGCCTTTGCGAATGCTGACTGCGTCCATGGGGAGGAATCTTACCGGGCGCTGCGTGTTCTTTCGCGTTTGAGGCGGGGGTGAGGGGAGGGGAGGAGGATGGGGAAGGGGAAAGAGGTTGGGGTGGGGATCAGGAAAAGGGATGGGATTGGGATTGGGATGGGGTCCAGGACAGGACAAGGGGTTGGAGATGAGGAAAGGGTTGGGGATGCGGACGAGTGCAGCGGGAGAGAGGCACGCGCCCCGCGTGGCGACATGCCGCGCCAAAGAGCTGGCGCGCGCGGCACGCCCCTCCCCCCAACCGCGTGGCGACATGCCGCGCCAAAGAGCTGGCGCGCGCGGCATGTCGCCACGCGGAAACGATCTGGAGTCCCCTACCCCATGAACCGCCCCACCTTCGCATTCCACTTCCTGCACGTCTATCGAGTCGCCCGCGACTTCGCAATCGAAGCCGGTCACATCGCCGACGACCTTCCACGCGGCCGCGCCAGACTCGCCGACCAACTCCGACGCGCCGCCGACTCGACGCTGCTCAACATCGGCGAAGGCGCCGCAAGACGCAGCCCCCGCGACAAAGCCCATCGCTACACCATCGCCCAAGCCGAATGCACCGAATGCGCCGCCGCCCTCGAACTCATCGAAATCCGCCGCCTCGCATCACCAGAAACCGTCCTGTCCGCACTCGACCTCGCCGCACAGGTCTGCCGCATGCTCGAGAAACTCATCCAACGCTTCCGCTGAATGCGGACGCCGCAGGCGGACGCCACAGAAGGGAGTAGGACGAGACCTTGGCGGAGCCAAGTCGAGCCCGGAGGGGGTGCCATGCACCCCTTCAAAAGGACGAGGTGCCATGCACCCCGTCACGCCCACGCGGGACGCGGCCGCCGGAGGCGGACGCCACGCGAGGGGTTAGGGGGAGATTTTGGCGAAGCCAAGTCGAGCCCGGAAGGGGTGCCATGCACCCCTTCACAGAACTGAGGGTTCCGGCCGAAACCGGAACCCTCAGAAGGAAAGACGGGAATGAACCAGTTAGGTGGGAATTACCGGCCCGGCCCCGCCTCCGAGCTCGCAACCGTACGGGTACGGTTGGTGTAGGAAACCGTGAACGAACGCAGCCACGGCGTCTTCTTCCACGCGTTCTGCAGCGGCTCCTCGTCATCCGCCGAGCCCGCCTCGCTGCCGCGCGGCATGTCCACGCCGACGAACGCATTGGGCTTGTACACGTAGTAGATCCGGAACTGCGCCGTGTTCGACTCGAAGCCGAGCTTGTTCAGCTCCTCCGGGTCGTCGAACACATAGAGCTGATCCGATGGACGACCCGTCATGCCCGTGCTCGACGTGACACTCGCGCTCTTGCGCATGTCGGTCACGTACTGCGTGTCCCACGGCACGTTCGGGTTGAAGCGCGCCAGCACGATCATGTCCAGGAAACCGGTCTCGGCGCCGCCGCCGCGACGGGAACGGCCGCGCCGGTCCTCGCCGCGCAACGCGCCGTCGAGGTTCTCTTCCCAACGCACGTTGTGCCAGAAGGCGTCGCGGTACTTCGTACCCAGCTCCAGGTACGACGTCTCCGGATGGTCGTGCACGCCCGAGAAGGCCTGGTCGTCTTCCGTACGCCGCGGCGTGTACCGGTCCCAGTAACGGAACGGCTGGAAGATCACGACCGAGTCCTGCTCGTGGTCCATGACGTCGGTGCCGAACCGGCCGCGGAACAAGCCGCGTCCGCGGCTGCTCTCGTCCGAGTCCAACGCCTCGGGCATGACCAGGTCGCGCTCGGAGATGCGCGTGTAGTGGATCACCTCGACCGTCTCCGGCCCGACGATCCGTGCGCAGCCCTCACGCGGCCAACGGCGCGTGTGGGCGACCGGGATGGTGTTCGCATCGCGCTTCACATCGCCTTCGAGGTACGTCACCGGCACATCCGTGATGAACCGGCCGTAGCCGCCGCGACCGTGCAGCGTCGCCTTCGTCCCGAACATGCCGCGCATGCAGCGTTCCAGGACCAGTGCGCGATCGCCCTCGGTGCGCGTCCCGCGGTAGACGATCATCTCGCCGTCCAGCAGGAAGACGCCGCAGTCCTTGTCGTAGCCCGCGATGTCCTCGAGGGTCTCGGCCGGTGCCTGCGGATAGAGAACGATCTCCTCCGTCTGCTCCGTCACGCCCTCCGAGTTGACCACGATGCCGACCGGGCCCATCGCGTGACGCCAGACGAAGAGCTCGTCCAGGAATGCGGTCACGACGTCGCTGTTGGAGATCGTGCTGCGGCCGAACTCCATCTCGTCCGACATCTCGTCCGGAAGCTCGCCGCAAGGGAACTTCAGGATGCGCGGACGACCGCGCAGATCGAGGCGATGCTCGTCGGCGCCGTCCTCCGGCGCCGCGACGCGCGCGTCGATGAAGTCGGTCAACGAGACCCAGTAGCCGCCCACGGCATTTTCGCCCCAGCGCACGGTTCCCGTGTAACGGACCGCGTCCTCGCCGGTCCCGTCCACGATCGTGATCTGGTCGTTGCGACCCGCGGCGCGTCCGAGGCCGCCGTGGCCTTCGAACACGCGGAAGCACGGCACGGCGCGGCCGTTCGGATCACTCGGGCCGCCGGGGCCGATGTGGTCCCAGTCCCAGGTGCCGTTCACGCCGCGGTGGTTGAGGATGCGACGCGCCGTCTCCGGCCCCGCCACGTTGAAGTCGAAATCGCCGACCTCGTCCGTGCGGTTCTCGAGCTCGTCCTCATCCTGCGCGGGCAGCGGCTCGGCGTCGTCACCGTCCTCCTCGCCACCTTCGTCGCTACCGCCACCCGAACCGTCGGGCACCGGCTCGGTCTCCGGCGGGGGCTCCTCGCCACCACCCGAGTTCGGGTCGTCGAACGGCTCGCGCAGGCCGGGGGGCACACCGCCGCCCGCGGACGGTGCGTCGTCGCCGCCGTCGCTGTCGCCTTCGTCGGGCGTCACCGGCTCGCCGCCTCCACCGCCGTCGTCGGTGTCGCCGTCATCCGGCTCTTCGTTGTCGCCTTCGTCGCCTTCGGCGGGACCGCCGCCGCCGGAGCCGCCACCCTCGTCGCCGGTGCCGGGCTCTTCGCCGCCGTCGTTCGGGTCCTCACCGGCGCCACCGCCGGAGTCGGGCGTCTCGCCGCCGCCACCCGAGTCGGGGGTCTCGCCGCCGCCGCCGGGAATGCTGCCGGGCGTCTCACCACCGCCACCGGAGTCCGGGGAGTCGCCGCTGTCCGGCGGATCGAACGGCTCGCGCAAGCCCGGAGGTACACCGCCGCCGGGACTCGGCGGCTGGTCGCCGGGATCCTCGCCCGGCGGCTCCGGCGTGGGCGGATCCTCCGGCGGCTCCGGCTCGGGCGTCGGCTCCGGATCCGTCGTCACCGGCGGCGTGTTCGGATCCATGGTCTGGGTGTCGTCCATCCGGAAGTGCCCGATCGTGCCGACGAGGTCGCGGTCCGCCACCAACAGGAGGTCGGGCGCGCCCAGGTCACGCTCGATCGAGCTGTAGCGAATGACCTCGACCTGATCTTGCGTCCCACTCGGATCGGCCTGACTGCCGGCGTCGGTGCCGATCGCGACACGGCCCCAGCCGTCGCCGCCGTAGCGCAGGAGGATCTCCTCCTCCTCCCCCACGGCCGGGTCGAGGTAGTCCGAGCCCGGCGTACCGCCGCCGCCCGAGATCTGGACGGAGATCGGAACGAGGAAGCAGGGCCACTCCTGCTGCGCCGACACGATGCGCGTGATCAGCCAGTGCGGCTCCGCGGGCTCCTGCCACGGCGACTTCTCGTAGTAGCGCGTGATCGTGAAGGTGTCGTCGGAGCGCTCGTAGTAGACGAGCTCCCAGCCACCGACCGGTTCCTCGGGAATGCCCGCCGTCGCGCCGCCGGTGCCGCCGCCGGTGCTCGGCGTGCTGCCGCCACCGCCCGCGGGCGTGCTGCCGCCACCGCCGCCGCTCGGGTTGGAAGGCTGGCGCGCGCCCGGAGGCACGCTGCCGCCCGGCGCCGGGAACTCGTCCGGTCCCGCACTGCCGGTGTCTTCGAACTCGATCGGACGACAGCCGAGCACGGCGATGCCGCGCGTGCCGAACGCCTCGTAGCACTCGTCCTGCGACTGGCCCCACAGCGGCTCGAGCTTGCACGTGATGCTGGTGGTGTCGGGCGCGTAGCCGCCGAGCGCGATCTCGCCGACCGTCAGGTCGTCGGCCCACTGTGAGTCGGGCTCTTCGCCGTAGACCCGGCCTGCGGACCACTTGCGCAGCGTCTCGGTCAGACCGGCGCCACCCTGCATGATGTCCTGCAGGATCGGAAGCGAGTAGCCGAGCATGCGCACCGGGGTACCTGCCGGCCAGGCCTGGGCCGCCGTGCCGCGCGCGCCGCGCACGCACTCCTCGAACGAGTCGCCCGACGTGATGTCGTATTCGATGATCTCGGTGCCGACCTGCAGCGCGCCGATGCGCGGGAAGCCTTCAGCCGACTTGACCTGGACCTCGGTGTTGTCCTCGCTCAGCGCGGCGACGAGCGTCGAGACGCCCCGGCGCTTCGAGAGGTCCACGCCGTCCACGAGCAGCTGCATCGTGCTCGGGTCCTCGCCGGTGCACGAGATCTGGATGTGGTACCAGTTGCCCTCTTCGTAGTCGAGGCGTTCGAACGGGACGTAGACCTCCGCGCCGCGATCCTCGCGCGTGCCTGCGCAGACGCGGAACACGAGCTCCTGCCCCTCCGCTCCGTCCGTCACGAAGACGGCGTAGCGGTTCATGAACTTCTCCATGCCGCAGTCGAACGCGGTCCAGTTGGCGCTCGAGTACGGTCGCCACCAGAACGACATGGCGAACGGCTGGACGTACGTCTGCTTCTCGCTGCGGAACACGCCCTTCGTCTTCTCGGTGTACGCGCCGCTGTAGCCGGTGTAGTGGCCGTCGGTGTAGACCGAGCCGTCGAAGTGGTCGGCGAGCACGGCGCCCGGCAGGCGCATGCGCACCGGCTCGAGACGGACGTCGCCGACGTCGTCGTTCTCGGCCTCGAAGCTCGTGTTCGGGTAGATGCGCGACTGCAGGTGCTTCGCCGGACGCGGCGCCGGCTGCATGTGCCGCGTGCGGCGGTTGCGCAGCTGCACGTAGTACGGGTAGGAGGCCGTGTACTTCGAACCGCTGCCCATGGCGAGGCGCGCCTCGAAGTCCGCCTGCGAGTCGAGCGTCCACGCCGTGACCTCGTCGGAACCGATCTCGACGACCTGGAACAGGCCGGCGTCGGCGATCTGCTCGCCGGCGCGGTTGTTGACCGCGACGCGGCTCTCGATGTGGTAGACGTCGAGCGTACGGTAGCACCACGGCGCCGTGCCGAAGTTCAGCGTGGCGCTGTGCGGGTTGATCGCGTTCGTGTAGAGCGCCTCCTGCTGCCGGCGTCCGATGACGCTCTTGCGCACGAGATCCTCGAGGAAGCGCCCGAAGTCCTCGGCGTTGCGGAACGGGCCCCCGCTGCGCTTGCGCGAGGTGAGGTCCACCTGCAGCTTGCCCTTGCGGTTGTCGACGATCAGGCCGGCGATCTTCCAGGCCGTCTTCGGATCGACGACGTGATCGTCGCCCTTGGCGAAGCGCATGCGCAGGTTCGCCATCACGGCGTACAGCACCTCGCGCGGCGCCGTGTTGATGTTGATCGGATACGGCGCCATCGCCGCGATGGTCGTCTTGCCTCCGTCGAACTCGATCGCCGACGTCCCGTCCACGGAGGGCGGACCACCTGCGGGCCCCGCCAGCTCGAGCTGGCGGTCGAACTGCCGGCCCTTCGCGTCACCCAGCTGCGCGATGCACTGGTACACGGTGTTCACGCCGTCGGTGATCCGGGCGATGGTGCCGGCGTTGAAGAAGCGGGTCGTGCCCGTCTCGTTGAGCTGATCGCGCACCCAGACGACGTCCGGGGTCGTCGGATCCTCGGCGTTGGACGGCAGGTCGTTGGTGACGAGCTGCGACGCCAGGAAGCCCTCGGCCGTCTCGCGGCGGCTGAACACCGTCAGGAACTTCGCGACCGCCGACAGGCGAATGGGCGACAGCTCGCCGCCTTCGCCCCAGCCCGCGATCGTCGTGAGATCGGCGAGACTGCGGAACCGGGTGAGCTGGCCGGGCTCCTTCGCGATGATGTGGGTCGCGAGCTTGTACGCCGTGTAGTCGATGACCGGCGTGCCCTTCAGGTGCACCGTGGCGCCGCCGTTGTCGGCCAGCGGCACATTCTGCAGCACGCCGCGCGTGCAGTTGCGGAAGCCGTCGCCGTCGAACCGCTCGTACTTGATGACCTCGCGGCCGATGCGGATGTACCCGCCGTCCGGGTTGAAGCCCGGCACGCCGGGGATCTGGCTCTGCACGACGTGCTCGACGGAGATGTCACCGGCCCCGGTGTCCACCTCTTCGCTCAGCAGCGCGGAGCCGAACATGGCCCCGACCAGGTACGGCGAGCAGCCGTTGACGTTGATGCACGCGTTCGCGTCCTTGACGTTCACGCTCCAGATCGAGCCGCGGTCGTCGTTCAACGGCGACAGCCCGCGCGCCTCGAGGCGCCGCAGGCGGTCCGAGAGCCGCTTGTCGTTCGTCCACGCCTGGCGAATCTGGTCGACGATCTTGGCCCGGAAGCCGTCTCCGGGCGTGATCTCCTCGAGCGTGTCCCAGTCGGGCGTGGCGTACGGACCGGCCTCGCCCTTGCCGCGCATGTCGTTCTCGTGCTTGGGATGGGTCGCGATGAGGAACTGGCGGACCATGCCGGCCAGGATGTCCGCTTCCCAATCGGCGCGCGTGCGCGCCGCGTTGGCTTCCGTGCGCGCACGGCCGCGGTCCATCTGCGGCGCGAAGGCCACCGCGATGATCACCATGGTGACCAGCACGGTGATGACCATCAACAGCGCCACGCCTCGTTCACTCGACCGACCGAAAGTCTTGCGTCCGTAGCTATGCATCGTCTTGTTCCTTACTTGCGGTCCGTTGCGAGGTCGTCCATCACGAACGACACCCCGTCGAACCAAGCCCAGCGACCGTTGGAAGAAGTCCCGCCCCCAGGACCTTCCTCCTCCGGACCCACCGCGCCATCGTTCTTGTCCGGGCCCTGCGCGGGCCCCTCGATCACCAGAACCAGCTCGCCACCCGACAACCGGTGGTACCAGTCCGCGGGCAGCATCAAATCGATCGTCGCCAGACCCGGCTCGTCCGCGCGGGTGTCGGCCGTCAGCGTCACGCGCGCGCGGCCCAGATCCTCGAGCTCGCCCGACGTGACGCGGTGTGCGAGGTGCACGGACGAGCCGAGCGGAGCACGCAGTCCGACGCGCAGTGCGCGCGCGCGAGAGAGCAGACCCGGCGGCGTCCACGCCAGCAGCGCCTCGCCTTCCTTGCGGAGGTCGATGCGGAAGCGGCCGCCGCTGCGCGCAATCGGACCGTCGAGGATGCGCCAAAGCGCCGCGTCGACGTGCCGCTCGTTCGCCGCGGACGGCAACGCGATCTCGCCGCCGAACAGGTCGAGGTCGCGGAACACACGCCGCGCGCTCTCGTCGCCGGCCAGGTCGACGGGCGTCTCGCCGGCGCGGAAGTAGCGTGCCGCGCCGTCGCGGTCGAGCTCGATGACCGGGGCGCCGCTCGTCACGGCGACATGGCAGGAGCCGCGGCGCAACATCAGCACCCCGTGGTTGCCGACGGCGAGCAAGATCGGGCCGTTGTGCGTTCGCAGCTCGGCCTCGCCGGACTGCAGGCGCAGCAGCGCCGACGGACGCTTGCCGACCTCGGCGACGACCTGCGCGAGCACCTCGGACGGGATCTCGTCATCCGACCCGACGCGGACCGCGCCGTTGTCGCCGACGACGACGCGGGAGGTGCGGCCGAATCCGAACGAGATGAGCTGTTCGCGATCCGGCGTGAACGTCTCGCCGAGCTTGAGCACCCGGCCCTCTTCGACCGTGACGCCGCTCTCGTGGCGGTGGCGAAGCTCGAGCGCGTCGAGCCGCAGCCCGGCGTGCGCCGACTCCACGCCGCGGTCCGAAGACAGGACGCCTTCGCCGGCCAGATAGCCGATGCCGACGGCGACCATGATCAGCGCCGCGGCCGCGTACCACGCCGTCCGCGTGAAGCGCGGTCGCGCGGCGCTCGTCACCAAGACGCGCTCACGAACACGCGGCGCGGCCGTCTGCGGCCGGACGGTCGCGGTGGCGGTCGACTCGACGGCGACCGAGCGATCGAAGGCCGCCAACGCCGCCGTGCGCACGCTCGGCGAGAGGCCTTCGGGCGCTTCGTCGACGTCGGCCAGGGCCGCGCGAATGTCGGCGACGTCCGCTCTCAGCTCGGCGTCGTCGAGCAGGGCGGCGCAGTCGTCGCTCTCCACGGCCTCCATGAGCGCCTCGTCACCAAACGCGCCCCCCGCGCCGCCGTCATCGAGCGCGGCCCGCATCCACGCAGCGAAGTCACCCTCGCCGTGCGGCGTGTCGGAGGTGTCAGGCGTGTGGGAGTTGGCGTCGTCCATGCTTGGCGAGAAAGCTACCTACGAAAATACGAACGAGCAGTGAGAGGCCCAATCGAAGCGACCGATGCTGGGTATACGCCCCCCGCACGGGCCCCGGACGCCGGAAATGCGGGCTCGCGCCCGCCGCGATCGGGTCCCAAGCCCCGCCCTCATCGTCCCCCCTCGGCCTCGGCGAGGAAGGCCTTCAGGTGGGGCACCTCGCGCGCCAACTTGGCCTTGGCGCGGTGCAGGAACTGCCCCACCGATTCCGGGTTCACCCCCAGGGCGGCGCCGATCGAGCGGTAGTCCCGACCGTCGAGGTACCGGAGCGTCAGGAGCAGCCGGTCGCGCTCCGGCAGCTGCGCCAGCGCCTCCCGAATCGCCCGGATGGCCTCGATGCGCTCGGAGGCCTCCAGCGCCTGAAGCGGTCCCGCGGCGGCGCTGGTGTCCTCGATGCGCTCGGCCTCCTCGAGGTCGCCGGGCTTGCGCCGGCCGCGCCGCAGGAAGCGCAGCACCTCGGTGCGCGTGATGACCCCGAGATAGGTCGAGAGCCGGTACTGGGGGTTGAAGCGGTGGAGCAGGATCCGATCGCGCCGCAGCAGGGCCAGGAAGACCTCCGCGACGATCTCGTCCACGTCGGTGTCGGGCGCCCGGCCGCAGCGGCGCGCCAGCATGCGGCGCACGAGGGCGTTCAGGAGGGCGCCGTAGCCCTCGACGAAGGCGTCCCAGGCCCCGCGATCCCCGTCGGCACAGCGCCGGACCAGTGCGGCCTCGCGTTCGTTGATCGAGCTCATGCGCGCCCGCAGACCGGCGCACGGCGCGCGGGGGGGACCGCCCCGCGCCCTGTCTGCCAATTGAAAGGGTCTGCCTGAAGTGCGTCCACGAACCTCGAATTCTACTCGTCCCGACCGGAATCGCGGCGGAACGAGGCCAACACCCGCCGCCGGTGCTGCGTAGGGGTGCTCGGACGGGTTGTACACTCGCGACCCGTCCGCGACACCCATTCCGAGCGGGAACCCCCATGACGACGGTCTCGGCGCAACTGGAAGGCAGGCAGCTCTCGAGTGCCAAGCCGCGCACCACGCGGCGCTCGCAGGCCGACCGAGAGCGCCGGCGCAGGCGCCGGATCGAGGACGCCGCGCTGGTCGAGGCGATCCTCGGCGGCAGCGAAGACGCGTTCCGGCAGCTCGTCGAGCGCTACCAGAAGCAGGTTTACTGGATCGCCTACGACGTCGTCCTGGACGCCGAGGAAGCTCGAGACGTGGCGCAGGAGACGTTCATTCGCGTCCACGCCGCGCTCGAGCGCTTCGACCGTTCCCGTGATTTCCTGAACTGGCTCTATCGCATCGCCCGCAATCTCGCCATCGACAGCCTCCGGCGCCGCAAGCGCCGCGCGCTGCCGGTCGAGGATCTTTCGAGCCTGCCGTTGGAGAGTCCCGCACGCAACGTCGACCCCGAGCTGGGTTCGCGCGTCGCGTCGGTGCTCGCGGAGCTGCCCGTGGAATACCGTCTCGCACTCACGCTGCGCGAGTTCCACGGCATGACGCCGCGCGAGATCGCGCGGGTCACCGACTGCAGCTATCCGACGGCCCGTTGGCGGCTTCATCGCGCCCGCGGTCTCTTTCGAAAGGCCTGGGAGAAACGCTACGGCGAGGCGATCCTGGGGAACGAAGCATGAACGACGATCGCTCAACACGCCGCGCGCTCGACCGGGCCCTCGCCGAGGCCGAGCGTGCGCTGCGGACGGGGCACGGTCCCGACGAGACCGCGCTCGACGAGCTCGAGCAGCTCGCCGCCGCCGACCCGGCGCGCGCCAAACGACTGCAGAAACGACTGTCCCGCGTGTTCGCGTTCGCGCAGCTGCGCGCGCGCGAGGTGCCCGAGGGCTGGCTCGACGGCCTGTACGAAGACGTCTACGCGGCGAGCAGCGAACCGTACGGCCGCGCACGCATGAGCCTGGCCTTCCTGGACGCGCCGCGCTCCCTGCAGCGCTGGCGGTACACCGCCGTGGCCGCGTGTCTCCTGTTGGCCGCCGGCGTCGGCTGGAACAGCCTGCGTGGCGACGACGACGTCGCCGACACCGCGGGCGTACGTTCGCTCTACGACGCGGACCATCCGTTGAACAACATGCTCGAACGGGAGACGTTCGGCGTGGACGAACCGGAAGCGCCCGGTGCGAGCGGTGACGCCGTTCCGGTCTTGGACCAGCCGCGCCGCGCGCGCAGCCCGTTCGGCGGACGGGTGTGGTTCCGAATCGGGAGCAGCCGCGGCAACGGCAACGGCGCCGCGATCCAGGTCGAGCGCAAGGGCGGGCAGGAAGAGAATTGACCTCGCGCCGCCGCGTTCTGCGCGCCTCGGCTCTCATGCTACCTGCGGCGCTGATCCTCGCCGGGGTGTGCTCGCTCGCAACGCGCGAGGCCGACGCGGAGGACAAGGAGCTCCTGCGCATGAAGGAGGCGCGGCCGGGCGTCGTGCGCATCCGCTGGCGCAACGCGAAGAACCCGGCGCACTTCCAGGAGCGCAACGCCGTGGTCGTGCGCGCCGCCGGTTGGTTGCTCATGGCGGGACGACCGGTCGACACGCGGCTCGGCGCGCTGACCGCGACGCTGTGGGACGGTCGCACGGTCAAGGCGCAGGCGATCGCCACGGACCCGGAGAGCACGCTCACACTGCTGTGGGTGAACGCCGGCGGCGACCTGCAGCCGCTCGAGATTCGGCCCAAGCACCCCTCCAAGCGCATCAAGGCCGCAGACCGAACCCCCGCGAACGAGAACGAGACCTCGACCGAGCAACCGGTCGGAGTCGACGACGCGCAGCGTCCGACGCCGCCCGAGGCGCTTCCCATCGGCATGCGCGTCGTGATGCTCACCGGCGAAGGACACGTCGCGGGCGGAGCGCTGCGGGACCAGGACCGGCACATCCGCTACACGGACCCGCGTACGCGACGCAACGTGCGAACCGTGGGGTTGATCGAAGCCAGCATGGCGATCACGCCGTCGGACATCGGGTCCCCGTGGCTCGACGAGAACGGCGATGTCGCGGGGCTGGCCGTCGGCGGCGTCTCCGGTATGTCGCCCCAGCGCGAAGCCGAGGCGCGCGACCTGGGGCTGAAGGTTCGCCTCGAGCCGTCCCGCGCGCTCGCGGTGCCGGCATCGGTCATTCGCGTCGTCCTACCGTTGTTGATCAAGCACCGTCACGTACAGCGCGCGTGGCTGGGCATTCGCAACGCGCACGTCAGCGAAGCGGTGCAGGAGCACGTGTGCGGCGGGCTCGGCGGGCACCTCGTCCAGTTCGTGCACGCCAACGGCGCGGCGGCCCAAGCCGGCATGCAGCAGCTCGACATCATCGTGTCGATCGACGGTGTGAACCTGCGCGCCGGCGCGTCGCTGCAAGACCAGCTCTTGCCCTACCGCCCAGGCACCAAGATCCGGCTGGGTGTGTTGCGCAAGGGCCGGCGCCTGACGCTCGAGCCGACGCTCGGTCGACGCAACTAGGGTCGCCAGACCAGCGCCGCTAGCGCTTGCGGCTCGCGTCGAGGATGGCTGCTTCGAGCGCGTTCCCCGACGTGCGCTGGAACCACAGCTTCACCGGCGCGCGCCGGGCCGACAGCACCACCGTCGCCGGGACGCTGCCCGGGTAGTACGGCTTCACGACGCGCTGCTCCTCGTCGGAGCGCTCCGCCGTGCGGTTCATGTCGATGAGCACGACGTCGATCTCCTCCTTGTGGTCGACGAGTACGGGCAGGATGTCCGCGGCCTGCAGGTCGGACGCGCGTGAACTGTTGTCGTAGAAGACGATCACGACAGGACGATGTCCGGGCTCGAGCGCGGTCTTGGGCGCCGCGCGCTCGACCAGGTTGGTCGGGTAGCCGGGCAGGTCGGCCTTGCCGGGTGACGCGCGCAGCTTCTCCGCGTGCGTGTTCGCCTCCAGCGCATCCGGGGCCGTGAACGTGAAACCGGTGTCGCGATCGCTCAGATCGGGTTCGCCGTCGGGCGTGCCCGCCGCCACGCCGTCGGGACTGCCGGCAGCGGCGTCGCCGTCCGGCGAGCCCGTCGTGCCCTCCGGCGGCAGCACGGGGGCGTCGCGCTTCGTCGCGCGCAGCAACGCGCGATCGAGGTCGGCCGCGCCGAAGCGGCCGAAGCGCGCCATCAGCAGCTCGGAGCGCTCACGCCCCACCACGACGGTGACGGGCGCCAGGCGATCCCTCCCCAACCGGTCCGCGACGATGCGCTCTTCGGCGGGGGTTCGCCGGGCGCCGACGGACATGTCGAGCGGGATGAAGTCGACCTTGCCGATGTAGGCCACGAGGATCGGCAGGAGCTCCGCCGCCAGGAGGTCCGACTCCTTGGATCCGTCGTCGTGGAACAACAGAACGGCCGGCTTGTCGCCGTTCGCGAGCGCCACGTCGGCCGCCGCGTGCGGAATGACCTCGGCGGGATACCCCTCGATCGACGGGTCGCCGGGCTTGTCCATCAGGCGCGTGGCCTGCTCCATGGCGCGACCGTTGGCGGTCTTCGAGACGAACCCGACCCGCGGCTTGGCGCCCGGCGTGCCCGGCAGATCGATGGACGGCTCGGCCTTGGCGGCGCCACCGTCGTTCCAGGGATCGAACGGCTCGTCGGACGACGGTTTGTCCGCGGCGGGCTCGTCGGCCGGGGGCGGGAGATCGCCCGCGCCGGCGTCCGGCTGCTTGGGAGCGGGCACGTCCGACGGCGGCTTCACGGGCTGCTTCGGTCCGTCCGACCACGGGTCGAACGGCTCGTCGCCTGCGGGCGGCGCCGGCTCGTCGGCGACGCCGGGGGCGGTCGACGCGGCCTCGGCGGCCGTCGGCGGCAGGCCGGGCAACAGGTCGCCGCCTGCCGGCGGCGTGGTCGTCGGTTTGTCCGGCTCCGCGGCGGGGAGACCGGGGAGAAGCTCGCCGGCGTCGCCTCCGGCGCCGCGCGGCGGCGTGACCGGCGTCGTCTCCCACGGGCGCTCGGTGTCGGCGGGCGGCGGTACGGGCGTGGGCTCCGGTTCGCGCTCCGGCGTGGGATCGGTGCGGTTGATGGCGCGGTCGCGGCTCTCGTCCCAGTTCGGCGGCGGCGGCGGCGGCGGCATGCCGCCACCCGTTCTCGACGGGCCGCGACCGGGGAGGATGCGATTGGCCAGCGGTGAGACGCGCCGCGTCGGACGGGTGTCCGGTACGTCGAGAATCGTCGGTTTCTCGACGGGCGGCTTCTCGACGGTCGTCGGCAGGTCCGGATCGACGTCGATCACCGGTTCGCTCGCGGAAGGCACGTTCGCCGGCGGCTTCGCCACGGGCTTCTCGTTCGGCGCGGTGCCCGGATCGTCCGGGAACACGCCCGTGGGCGGAAGACCCGTCGGCGGAAGGCCGAGACCGTCGTCGCCCGCCGGCGGCGTCGCGTCGGCGATCGGATCGCTCGCGCCCGGCAGCAGGTCCGGAACGTCGTCCGCGGAAGGCGGCTTGGCGAGGGGATCGACCGGCGGCTGCGCGTCGGCGATCGGTTGATCGGGCGGCAGCTGCGGAACCGGCATGTCCGGAATCTGGGCATCCAGCATGCCGAGCGGATCGATGCCCGCCGGCATGCGATCGGTCAGGTCGGACTGACATCCGGCGGCTGCGGCGCCGCACAACACGATCAACACAAGTCGGGTGGAGAACTGTAGTTGCCTTCTCATCGGGACACGAAGCTCCGTCACTGCATGTTGCGTCCGAGGGGTCATTGGACCGTCACCGTCTTGGCCAGGTTGCGGGGTTGGTCGATGTCGCAGCCGCGGCGCTTGGCGGTCTCGTACGCCAGGAGCTGCAGCGGCACGGCATTCAGAATCGGGGCGAGCCACGGGTGGACGCGCGGCACCGACAGGACGAAGTCGGCGATCTTGGGCGCGTCCTCGTCGCCTTCGGAGGCGAGCAGGATCACGAGCCCCTCGCGCGCGCGCACCTCACGCACGTTTCCCATCATGCGATCGCGCCAGGGGCCGTCCGTCGCGACGGCGACGGTCGGGACCTCCCACGACACCAGCGCGATGGGACCATGCTTCATCTCGCCGGCGGGATAGCCCTCGGCGTGGATGTAGGAGATCTCCTTCATCTTCAGCGCCCCTTCGAGCGCCGTTGCGGCATCCGCGCCGCGGCCGAGATAGAGCATGTTGTTGGCGCGGTGGATCTCGCGTGCGATCTCCCCCACTTTCGCGCCGGACGCGAGCACCTCGCGAATGGCATCGGGAAGACCGTGCAGCCCGCGGCCCAGCTCGTCCAGGACGGGGTCCGTCACGCCGCGGGCCTGCGCGGCGCGCAGCGCGAGGATGAGCGTCGCGCACAGCATCGCGGTATAGGCCTTCGTCGAGGCGACGCCGACCTCGAGACCGGCGTGCATGTCGAGCACGGCCTCGACCGTGCGCCCGATCACGCTCTCGCGCATGTTCAAGACGCCCAGCGTGCGCGCGCCGCGCTCGACCGCCAGCTCGATGGCGACGCGCGTGTCGGCCGTCTCGCCGGATTGCGACACGGCGACGACCAGGACGTTCTCGTCGAGCCGCGGGTTGCGCGCGTCGTACTCGTGTGCCATGACGGCGCGCGACGGAATGCCGGCGAGCGCCTCGATTGCGTACGCGCCGAACAGGCACGCGTGGAACGCCGTGCCGCACCCGAGGAAGTCGACGCGCTGGATGCTGCGCCACGTCTCGTCGGAGAACGCGATCTCGGCGAGTTGGACGCCGTCGTCGTGGAGGTGTACGCGCGAACCGATGAGCTCGTACAACCGGTCCGGCTGCTCGAAGATCTCCTTGAGCATGAAGTGCGGATAGCCGTCCTTGCCGGTCCCGTAGTCCGTGTCGCTGAGCGGCTGCGGCTCGAACGCCACGGGCTTGCCGTCCCTGTCGAAGAGGGCCACGTCGTCGGGCGTGATGGTGGCGATCTGGTCTTCACCGAGCGAAACGACGTAGTCGGCGCGTCCGGCGAGCGCGCGCAGATCGCTGGCGATCAAGTTCTCGCCGACGCCGATGCCGATCAGGAGCGGCGAGCCGCGGCGCACGGCGACCAACTTGTCACCGAGCGCGCGGTGCTGGATCGCGAGCGAGAACGCGCCGCGGCAGCGATCCAGCAACACCTTCGCCGCCGCGACGGGGTCACCGTCGAACGCCCGGTCGAAGAGATGCACGAAGACCTCGGTGTCGGTGTCCGACGCGAACGCGACGCCTTCGGCGACGAGCTCGTCGCGCAGGGCGAGGTCGTTCTCGATGATCCCGTTGTGGACGACCGCGATCTGCGCGGACGCGTCGGACTGGGGGTGGGCGTTCAGCTGACTCGGTTCACCGTGGGTCGCCCAGCGCGTGTGACCGATGCCCGTGACGCCGCGTAGATCGAGCCGGCTCCACTGCGGGGCGAGGTCCGCGATGCGGCCCTTGTCCTTTTGCACCTGCAGGCTGCCGTTGTGCCCGATGCACACCCCCGCCGAGTCGTAGCCGCGGTAGGAGAGCAGACGGATGCCCTGGACGAGGATCGGGAAGGCCTGGGAGTGCCCTGTGTATCCGATGATTCCGCACATGCCGCCGGTCGCTCCCTCGGGATCGGTTCATGGTCGCTCCACTCGGGGATCGCGGGGAGGGAAAGTCGCCTCGGGAGGCCGATCCGTGCCGTTTGGTAGGCGTTTCGGGGTCAGCGGATTGTCACGTGGGCGCGGGTAGAGGCGGCGTCAGCGCTTGCGAACGGTCGCCCGAACGGGAACACGAAGCTCCGGCGTCTGCGGCTCGGTCGTCTTGATCACCAGGACCGCCTCGAGAATGCCCGGTTGGCGACTCGTGCCGTCGTACTTCACGTCGATCCACCAGTGGGAGGACTTCTCATCGAAGCCGAACGTCGCCTCGAAGCCCTCGCCGTTCGGCGACGGCTTGCGGCCGGGCGGCGCCTCGATCGCGACGGAGGTGAGCTCGAACTCGACGCCCTCCCCGCCGGGAATGACTCGTACGCGCGTCCCCAAGGTCGGCGCGCCGCTGCGGACGTACCCGACGCTCACTCGGCGCGGCACCGCCAGGATCCGGTCTACGACCTGCGTGTAGGCCGTGATGGCGACCTCCGGCCGATCGGGGCTGTCGAGCTTGATGATCAACTCGTCGCGGAAGGGCCCCGCGTTGGTCAAGCCCGACTGTTCGATCGCGAGTTCGAAGACCCGGTAGTTCGGGTCCATCTTCTCCGCGAGGGTCCAGGTGTACTTCGCGCGTTGGCCCGGAGAGATCTCCCGCGTTCCGATCACGTCGGTGACGCTCCAACCGGACTCTTCCTTGGGGCTCTTCACGAGGATCTTCTCGGTGACGGTCGTACCGCGCGCCAGGCGCCCGAAGTTGATGGCCTGCGGAGAGACGATGATGCCCCGGTCGATCTTGCACTCGACGCCGAAGCTCTGGATCGGCTCGTCGATGAGGTTGGTCACGAGCGAGACGTTCTTCTTGATCGTCCCCTGGCGCCCCTTGGTGTCGAGGGTCAGCTTCAGCCGCCCCTTCTCACCGGGCGCGAACTTCTTCTTGCGCGGATCGGAGAGTCCCACCTTCAGACACCCGCACGTCGTGTCGACGCGCATCACGCACAACAACCCGGTCCCGGAGTTCGTGAACTCGACCTCCTCCACCCGCCGAATGTCCTGCTTGACGCGTCCGAAGTCGAAGCGGCGGCCCGGCAGGTCGAACGAGATGCCCGGCGGCTTCGACGGATCGGGCGAGCCGCACCCGGCCATCAAGGGACGATCGGGCGCCCGACGGCCCGCGGGATCGAACTCGAACGGGTCGTGCGGCACCGTGCCGATGTCGGCGCCGGGCTCCTCCTTCTCGCGCTCCTGCAGCGCGGCGAACGCGACGACGCCCATGACGGCGAGGCAGCCCACCGTCGACAGCACGGCGATCCAGCGATTCCGGTGACTCGATTGGTCGGCGCTCACGGCTACTTCGGTCCTTTGTCCGGCTTCTTCGGCTTCCAGGTCTTGGGCACGACGGTGCGCTTGTCCGTCGGCACGCTGCGGTGGTCCACGCGCGGGTAGTAGTAGCGCTCGTAGTCCTGGTTGAAACGAACGCTGTTGTCGGGATCGTGGCAGTCGGTGCAGCGTCTGCGCCAAGCCTCGAGGGCCCCCTCTCCGGCGGGGCGGAACAGCCTGTCGGCGTACGGGTTGGCGACGTGCGCGGATCCCGGCCCGTGACAGTTCTCGCAGCCGACGTTCGTGAGCAGCGGCGTCGTCTCGACGTTGGCGAAGCCGCTGTCCCAGCGGGCCCAGCGGTCGTTCGGAAAGCGCATCCAGCCGACGACGTGGCATCGGACGCACTCCGGGTCCCAGTGATAGCCGGGGCCGTTGTCGCGCAGCGTGCCCATGGCGTGGCCGTGCGGCGTCTCGTTCCAGTCGTTGTAGATCTGCTCGTGGCACGCTCTGCACGCGTGCGAGCCGACGTAACGCGCCCCCTCGTCGGGCCGTGACGTGAACAGATCGAGGACGCGATCCGTTCGCACGTCGCTCACGTACCAGCCCAGGACCTCCTTCACCTGCGCGCGACTCTTGCTCTCCCAGGCCTCGAGCGCCGGTGTGAGGGCGACGGACCGGTAGCTGACGCTCCAGCGCGTCTCGCCGGGGTCCTTGAAGAAGTCGAGCACGCCGACCGACTTGCCCTTGTCCTGCATGTTGAGCAACAGCGGATTCATGTCCGGCCGCAGCTCGATGCCGTCGAGCGACGTCTCACCCAGGCCATCGGTCATGTTGACGATGATCGAGGGCCCGAGGCGTTGCATCGACGTGCGCACGAGCTTGACCTGCGCCTCGTCGACGATGCGCGTGGAAGCGATCCAGATCAGCTCCTTGCGCGGCTTCAGGAACTGGAACACCGCGCTCGTCGTGATCGAGTCGAGCGCGAGCCCTTCCGCCTTCAGCGCTTCACCGTCTTCGGGGCCGATGAGGCTGAAGGCGCGAAAGTCGACGCCGTCGACCTGGAAGTCGAAGAGCGGTTGCTTGTCGGATGCCAGGACGGACGGCGAAAGCCGCACGTCGATCGGCGGTCGCGGCGACTGAATGCCCTGCATGCCCTGCGACTGGCACATCGCCGGCACGCGCAGGTCGGTCGTGCCGAGCAACAGACCGCTGAAGCCGAGGTCCTCGTACACCTGGCGGATGAAAGCGGCCTTGTACTCTTCCTGGGGTTCCATGTTCCCGGCCAGCGTCCAACCGAGTGCGAGCGGCGCGACGCCGTTGAGCGCCCGCTTGCGCAGCGCGTCGAGCAGCGCGGCGAGGCGCTCGACGCCGCCGAGCTGGGGCTCCGAGCAGCCGCAGGGCTTGTGCTTGCCGAGCTGCGCGCCCACGAAGACGAGCGTGAAACGAGGCCGGGCGGCGAACCACTTCTCGTCGATCTTCGGGCCGGGCGGCGGCGCGGCGCGCTCGCCGTTCGCAATGGTCGGATCCGGGTGCGGCGCCGGCGCCGGTACGTCGTCGGGATCTCCGCACGCACCGGCGCCGACGAGCCCGAGGACGAGGACGAGCGCGCAAACGGCCCGCACCCGGAGCGGGGTCACGGCGCCGGCGGAGGCTGTCGGGGCTTCAGGCATGGAGCGCAGGATACCAATCGGTGCGGGAACCCTTGCGGGACGGGATCGGGTCGGTGGAAGAACGCGCGAGCGCGCCCGTGGGTTCCCGGCCGCTTCTCCCCCCTCCGACCTCCGGCCCGGGGGCGCGATCCCGTGCCCGTTCCCGTGCGCTACACCACCCGCAACACGAGCGCGGTGACGTCGTCGTCGAGCGGGTGGTCACCGCAGAACGCGAACAGATCGTTCAGCACGGATTCGAGAATCTGGCGCGCGTCGGATCCGTTGGCGGCGTGGCGCTGCAGCGAGGCACGCAGGCGTTCTTCCCCGTACATGTCGTCCTCGTCGCCCTTCGCCTCGAAGATGCCGTCCGTGTAGAGCATCAGGACGTCGCCGTTCTCGAACGCGAGCGGTTCCGACACGTGGTACGTCGCACTGTCGAGGATGCCGAGCACGGGGCCCGTGCGGCCGAGCTCGTGCACGCTGCCGTCGCGACGCACGAGCAACGGCGGATTGTGACCGGCGCTGACGTAGGTCAAGCTGCGCCCGGCCGGGTCCAAGACGCCGAGGAAGAGCGACATGAAGCTGTTCTCGGGCATGTCCCGCTCGAGGAACGCGTTCAGGCTCTCGATCACCTGCCGCGGGCCGGGGTGCGTGTGCAGCAGCGAGTGGAGCAGTGCGCGGGTCGACACCATATACAGCGCCGGACCGAGTCCGTGCCCGCTGACGTCACCGACGATCATGGCGAGGTTGTCGTCCATGATCGGAATGACGTCGTAGTAGTCCCCGCTCGTCTCGTCGCACGGCTTGCCGATCGCGGCCAGGTCGAACCCGTCGGGGCTCGGGATGTCCGCGGGGAACAGCCGTTGCTGAATGTCCCGCGCGACCGCCATCTCGCGCTTGAGTCGCGCTTGCTCAACCTCTTCGGCGCGCAATCGTCCGCTCTCGAGCGCCAGCGCCACGAGTCCGCCGAGCACCCGGAACACGGTGCGGTCGGCCTTCGTGAACTCCTTCACCTGGACGGTGCTGTCGACGTAGAGCACGCCGAGGTTGCGGTCCTCGACCGGCAGCGGCGTGCCCATGATCGAAAGCAACCGCAGATCGAGAATGGACTGTCCGAGCGACGCCGCGCTCTGGTCTTCCGCGTCGACGGTGAGATCGGCCTTGCCCGTCGTCCAGACCTTTTCGACGACGGACCGGCTGTACCGGATGTTGAGCGGCAGGTCGGTTCCGCGCGCGTCGCGCGCCATGTGAGGCGCGAGCTCGCCGTTCTCGTTCGGCAGAAGGAGGATGGCCCGCTGCGCGCCCGTCACCTCGATCGCCCCGTCGAGCGCCGCGCGCGTGACGTCTTCGAGCTCCCGTTGGCTGTACAGCTCCTCGACCAACGAAAGCAGGACGACGACGTTGCGGCGGTCGCGCTCCGCGTCGCCGGTGATGATGTCCCACGGCGATCGATCGCCCGTTTGACTCGTAGCCATCGTCATGAGGCGCTTGCTTCCCGTCGTACGCGAATCCGCATACCGCCGTGTTTGTTCAGGCTGCGGTCGAATTGTCCGCAGAGCCTGTCGATGAGGAACAAGCCGCGTCCCCGCGTCGCATCGAGAGGTACGGGCTGCGTCACGTCGCGATCCAGTGCTTCACTCGGGTCCTTCCCACTGCCGGGGTCTTCGACTTCCATCTCCAGCGCGTCGCTCGTCAGCTGACAGGTGATCTCGACGGACTCCGAGCCGTCGCTTCGCGAGCCGTGCTCGATCGCGTTCTGCACGATCTCTGTGATGACGAGCGCCGCGTCCTCGACGTCGTCCTCGACCCAGCCCTGCGCGGCGAGCAGCGCCTCGAGCATCTTGCGCACCGGCCGCACGAATACGAGATCCGTCGGAATGCAGATCTGGAATGCGGCGGGTAGACCTTCAGGCATGAGCGGCGCGTACGATACCGGCCCGCCAGCACCCTGTGAAGCTGGGGAGGTCGTCCTGTACAAACCGGCGCCGAACAGCGTCCGAGCGGAGCGGAGGCACAGTGCGCTCGCGCTCTGCCGGCGGCGAGGGGAGCGCTCGCAACTGCATGCTGCAGCCGCAGTTCGATGCGGCATGACCGGCCCGCCCCGGATGGATCGGGCTAGCATTCACGGCTGTGTACGTCTTGGGTCTCAATGCGTTCGGACACGACGCCGCGGCCGTCCTCCTTCACCGAGGGAAGGTCGTCTTCGCCGCTTCGCAGGAGCGCTTCGATCGCAAGAAGCACAGCGCGGCCTTTCCGGCTGAGGCGATTCACGCGGCGCTCGAGCACGCGGGCATCGACGCGACCGAGCTCGACGCCATTGCCTTCCCGTGGTCGAAGGGCATGGGGCGGATGTCGAAGATGCTGCACATGCTCCGCGGCCTCCCGCGGTCGATGGCGTATCTGCGGGAGCCGCCCGACACGCTGCTGCCCGATCGGCGCTCGTATCTGCGGAACATGATCAACATCGAGTCCCGTTTGCGGGACGCCGGCTTCGACGCACCCGTGCACCGCGTTCCGCACCACCGCGC
>CBDCWP010000043.1:0-137013 GCA_965223505.1 Planctomycetota bacterium | reverse complement strand
AAGCACGGCCACCGCGTCCACGAGGCGGAGAACGTGGCCGATGCGACGTCGCTGCTCGCTTCCGAGGATCTCGACGCGGTACTCGTGGACTTTCGACTGCCGGACGGAACCGGCTTCGAGGTCATGACGGCCGCCGAGGAGAGCCAGCCGGGCATTCCCTGCATCATGCTCACCGCGCACGCGTCGATCGAACACGCGGTCGAAGCCATGCGGCGCGGTGCGTTCACGTACCTGCAGAAGCCCGTGGACGCGGACGAGCTGATTCTCCAGGTCCGGAAAGGGCTCGAAACGGGCAACCTCAGGAAGGAGACGCGCCGACTGCGCCGACTGCGGGCCCTGGGCAAGGGCGCCGACTCGTTCCTGGGCGGATCCGAGGCGGCCGAAGAGGTGCGCCAGATGATCCGCCAGGTCGCCGTCTCGCCGGCCCGCGCCGTCCTGCTGCAGGGCGAGAGCGGCACCGGCAAGGGCGTCGTCGCTCGCGCCATCCACGAGGAGAGCGATCGCGCGGACCGCTCGTTCGTGCCGATCACCTGCAGCGCGGTGCCGGACCACCTGCTCGAGTCCGAGCTCTTCGGGCACGAGGCGGGCGCCTTCACGGATGCCCGCAAGCGCAAGATGGGCCTGCTCGAAGCCGCAGACGGCGGGACGCTGTTCCTCGACGAGATCGGGGACATGCCTCCGGGGCTGCAGGCCAAGCTGCTCGGCGTCCTCGAAGAGCGGCGATTCCGCCCCGTCGGCGGGCTGCGGGAGATCGAGATCGACGTCCGCGTCATCTCGGCGACGCATCGCAATCTCGAGTCGATGGTTCGCGACGGCGACTTCCGCGAGGACCTGCTCTATCGCCTGCGTGTCATCCCGATTCGCATCCCGCCGCTGCGCGAACGGCCGAACGACATCGGCGTGCTGGCGAAACACTTCGCCGAGGAGATCGCCGCGGGCTGGGGCCGCCCGGCCCTGCGCATCGCCCCGGACGCCCTCGACGCGCTCGTCAAGCGCGATTGGCCCGGCAACGTGCGCGAGCTGCGCAACGCCATCGAGCGCGCGGTCATCCTGGCGCAGGGCGACGTGCTCGAGCTTCCGGCGTTCGGCGAGCCGGCCGCGCGTGCCGAAGGTGAGATCGTGATCCCGCCGGACGGCATCAAGGTCGACCGCCTGTTCGACGACCTCGTGCGACAGGCGCTGCGACGGACCCAGGGCAACCAGTCTGCCGCGGCCAAGCTGTTGGGCATGTCGCGCGACCAGGTGCGCTACCGTATGCAGAAGATGGGTCTCTTGCAGAAGTCGGGGGCGAAGGCGAACAGTGGATGATGCGGTTCGACAGGGCGGTGCGGCCGTAGCAGCGGGCGGCCGCCCTGTTCCGATGAGCGGCATCGCCGCCGTGCGCAGGAGCCTCGGATTCGGCGAGAACGAAGAGGCGCTCGTTCGCAAGGCGAGGGAACGCCTCTCGACCGAGATCGACGGCTGGGTCGATCGCTTCTACCTGCGGTTGCTGACCGACCCGGTCGCGATGAGCCTGCTCGAGGACGAGGCGCGCGTCATTCGGCTCAAGCGCAGCCTCAGCGCCTGGTTCCACGAGCTCTTCTCGATGCCATTCGACGAGCGATACGAGCTCGCGCGCGAAGCCATCGGCCACGCCCACGTCAAGATCCGCATGCCGCAGCATCTGATGGTGACCGCGATCAGCGCGATTCGCACCGACGTCGTCACGTCGACATGGGAGGTCTTCGCGGACGATCCCGAGCTGGCGCGCCGGATCGCGCGCGCAATGTCACTGGCGCTCGACATGGAGCTCGCGCTGATGCTCGCCGCGTATCGGCGGCAGGAGTTCGCCGTCGCCCGGCACCGCGACCGACTGATGTACACGGAACGTGCGCTTGACCGCTACGGACAGGCGCTTCGCAACGGCGTGGACACCGCGCTCTGCTACGCGGAGATCGCATCGCAGACGCGGGGAACGGCGAACGAAGAGGCGTTGGTCAAGCTTCGCGACGTGTTGCGGGAGATCGCGCGGGCCGGACGGCCGCTCAACATTCCCGCGGTGCTCGACGACAAGCAGTGCGTTCCGGAGCGGGTGCCGCTGCGCGACGTGTTCGGGCAGGCGCTCGGCAGCGTCACGCTGCACAACACGCGGACGCGCCTCGACCTCGATCCGCCCGACCTCACGGCCTCGCTCTACGCCGAAGCGGTGCGGCTGGCCATCGAAGAGCTGGTGCAGGACGCGGTTCTCTGGAGTCCCGGCGGCGAAATCGTCATCCGGGGAACGCGGATGGGTGACGACACGCAGGTCGAGGTCACCAACGACGGGCCCGGATGGGTCGATCGGGTGATGGCGTGCGATCCGAAGGACCCGGCGAGCGCCGGACTCGGCCTCTCGGTCTGCGAGTTCGTCGCCGATCTGCACCGCGGTGCGCTGAGCATCGTTCACGACGAGCCGAACGTCGCCGGTTTCCGCATGCATCTGCGAGACGCCTGATGCGCATCGGACTGGCCCTCGGCGATCCCAGGCTGCGAGAGGCGCTCGCGGCGTTGCTGCGCTCGAACGGGCATGACGTCGTATTGGGCGGTGACTTGTCGTCGTGCGAGCTCGAGATCACCGACAGCGCGCATGGGGCGAACGGCGCACGCGCGACACTGGTCTTGCGGCCGCAGCTGAACCTTCCGCCCGACCGCGATCCCTCCGAGGCGCTGCGACAGGCGCTGCGCCACGGCGGCACCGCGGTGTGGGAGCCGCCGTTCAACCCGCGGATGCTCACACGGGCGCTCACCGACGGCGACGCACCGATCGACGCCGTCGATCGCACGGCACCCGACATCTCCGCCGCGCCGCACCCGTGGTTCGTCATCGACGGCGAAGGCGGAGTCGTATTGAACTGCAACGCGCTGGGCGCCGAGAGCGTCGACATCGCTGCGGATGCGCTGCCGGTTGCCTTGCACGAGGTCGCGTTGCCGCAGCTCTTGAAAGGCGCGTTGGTGGATCGACGTGACGGCGTGATGGCGGTCGATCACCCCGATCCGTATCGCTACGCCGTCTGGTGGACGGGCGACGGCGGCCGGCGCATCGTCTGCCTCCTCCACGATCCGGCCGGCGGCGGGCAGATCGTGGACGGACACATCCAGGCTCTGGCCGACCTCGGGCGCATGGCCGCGACGCTGGCGCACGAGATCCGCAATCCCGTTGCTTCCGTGGCGGGCGCGCTGGACCTGCTGGAAGAGGAGAACGACCCAGGCGAGCGCGAACAAATCGTCGCCGCGGCGCGCGCGAGACTGCATCAGATGAGCACGCTGCTCGACGACACCCTGCGCATGGCGCGACCGCTCGAAGGCCATCCCGAGTCGGTCGAGATGCAGGAGCTGATCGACTCCGCCTTGTTCGGCTTCCAGATGGATCCACGCTTCGAGAACATCGAGACGAAGGTCGACATGCCGAAGGAGCCGATCTTCGTCCGCGCACACCCGGAGTCGCTGCGCCGGGCGCTCACCAATCTCATGCTCAACGCGGCGCAGGCACAGGAAGACGAGGGCGGCGAGATCACCATCGAGCTCTCGCGCACCCCCCACCAGGTCGTTCTGCGCGTGTGCGACCGTGGACCGGGCATCCCGAAGGACAAGTGGGAGAAGATCTTCTCGCCCTTCTACACGACGAAGACCGAGGGCACCGGGCTGGGGCTCGCCTACGTACGACGCGCGGTCCTCGCCGCCGACGGGTCGATCGAGGTCGACAGCGCCGACACCGGCGCGTGCTTCCGCATCGAGCTGCCCGCCGCGCCCCGGGAATAGGCGACGGTGAGCGACGCGGCGCGATCGTGGCACGCGCTCCCGGTAGCGGACGTCGTTGCGGGGCTGAAGACGGACGATTCGCGGGGCCTGAGCGAGGCGGAAGCCGAACAACGGATCGCCGCGTGCGGCGCCAATCGACTGGCCCGCGGTGAGAGGGCGGCTTGGACGACCGTTCTCTTCCGGCAGTTCCAGAACGTGTTGATCGTGATTCTGCTGATCGCCGCCGGGATCTCGTTCGCCATCGGGCACGTCGCCGACGGGATCACGATCCTCGCGATCGTCGTCCTCAACGGGTTCCTCGGCTTCGCGCAGGAGTGGAAGGCGGAGCGCACGCTCGAGGCGCTGCGATCGATGCTGGCGCCGCTGTGCCGTGTGACGCGCGACGGTCGCGAGGTCGAGATCAAGGCCGAGCGCCTGGTGCCGGGCGACGTCGTACACCTCTCCGTCGGGAATCGGGTTCCGGCGGACGTTCGCCTTCTCACGGCGCAGGACCTGGAGGTGGACGAGGCGTCGTTGACCGGCGAGTCCGACGCCGTCGCCAAGCAGAGCGAGCCGGTGGACGAGGAGACCGACCTCGCCGAGCGATCCTCGATGGCGTGGATGGGGACGACCGTCACGCGCGGCGCCGCGAAAGGCCTCGTCGTCGCGACGGGGATGCGAACGCAGTTCGGAGAGATCGCTCGCATGACGCGGACGGTCGTACGACACCCGACGCCGTTGCAGCGCAAGCTCGCCCGCCTGGGGCGCATGTTGGGCTTGGCCGGGTTGGTCGTCTCGTTCGGCATCGCTGCGATCGGCGCGCTCGGCGGACGCGACCTGCTCGACATGTTCATGACGGGCGTCTCCCTGGCCGTCGCGGTCGTGCCGGAGGGGCTGCCGGCCGTCGTGACGATCACGCTCGCGTTGGGCGTTCGCTCGATGACGCGCCGGCGCGCGCTGATCCGGCGATTGCAGGCGCCCGAGGCGCTGGGCTCGGCGACGGTGATCTGCGCGGACAAGACGGGGACGCTGACGCAGAGCCAGATGACCGTCCGTCGCGTGTGGACCTCGACCCGCGAGTTCCAGACGACCGGTGTCGGGTACGACCCCGCGGGGCACTACGAGCTCGACGGTCAAGAGGTGGATGCGACGGCGTTCGGTGATCTCGTCGCGCTGCTCGAGGCGGGGCAACGCTGCAACCGCACCCGCGTTACGCGCGAGGGCGATGCGTGGCGCGTGATGGGCGCACCCACGGAGGGAGCGCTCCTCGTCGCGGCGTACAAGGCGTCGCTGCCGGAGATCGATCTCGACCGCCCCGGGACGACGCCGTTTCCGTTCGACTCGACACGCAAGCGCATGAGCGTGGTGGAAGACGGCCTGGACGGTCGCGTGGCCTACGTCAAAGGCGCGCCCGACGTCCTCCTCGAGCGTACGTCGAGCATCTTCGAAGACGGAAGCGCCCGGCCGATCCGCGCCGAGGACGTCGAGCGTGTCGAGGCCGCGATGAACGCCATGGCGGACGCGGGGCTGCGCACGCTCGCCATCGCGATGCGGCGGCTCGACGGGAACCGACCGTTGGAGGCCGACGAAGCGGAGAGCGAGCTGACGCTCCTCGGTGTCGTCGGCATGCTCGATCCGCCGCGCGAAGGCGTGGAGGCCGCGGTCGCGCTGGCTCGCGGCGCGGGCGTGCGCACGATCATGATCACCGGCGACGCGCCGGCGACGGCGCTCGCGATCGCGCGGCAAGTGGGCCTGGACGCCGAGCGCGCGATCACCGGCGCGGACCTGGCACAGATGGACGACGCCGCGCTCGCCGAAGCGTTGAAGGACCGCGTGCTCTTCGCGCGGACGACACCCGAACACAAGCTGCGCATCGTCGAAGCGTTGCAGCGCGAAGGCGAGATCGTCGGCATGACGGGCGACGGCGTGAACGACGCGCCGGCGCTCAAGAAGGCCGACATCGGCATCGCGATGGGCATTCGCGGCACGGACGTCGCGACGGGCGCGGCAGACATCATTCTCACGGACGACAACTACGCGTCGATCGTGAACGCCGTCGAGGAGGGACGGCGGCAGTTCGCCAACATTCAGCGATTCGTGCGCTACCTGCTCTCGTCGAACCTGGGCGAGGTGCTCGCGATTCTCGTGAACATCCTCCTCGGCGGTCCGCTGATCCTCGTTCCCGTGCAGATCCTCTGGATGAATCTGGTCACCGACAGCGCGACGGCGATCGCGCTCGGTGTGGAGCCGGTCGGACGCAATGCGATGCGGGGGAAACCGCGCGACCCGAGAGCGGGCATCCTCGACGCCGCCGGCGTGCGTCAGATCCTCCTGCTCGGGGGCTACATCGGAATCGTGACGGTGGTGCTGTTCTACGCCTACTTGAACGCCGCGGACGAGCGCATGAACGCCGTCGCGCAGACGATCGCCTTCACGGCGATCATCGTGGCCGAGAAGGTCAACGTCCTGAACTTCCGTGTGCTGCGCGGTCCGATCACGAGCACGGGGTTCTTCTCGAACCCCTGGTTGCTGGTGGCGCTCGTCGGCATGCTCGCCCTGCAGGCGTGCGCCGTGTACGTGCCGTTCCTGCAGGACGCCCTGCACACCGTGCCGCTGCGGGCCACGGACTGGCTGCTGATCTTCGGCGCGGCGTTGCCGATCTTCTTCCTCGCCGAGACGGTCAAGCGGTTGAAGTACGGTTCGGCTAGCTGAAGAGCTCGTCGAGCCGGCGCGCCACCTCGTCGTTCACGTCGACGTCGAGCGCGCCCAGGTTCTCGCGAAGCTGCTCGACGCTCGTGGCGCCGAGAATCACGCTGGAGATGCCCGGCTGCGCGGCCGCCCAAGCGAGCGAGAGCTGTGCGCGCGAACAGCCCAGGTCGTCGGCAACGGCCTTCATCTTGCGCACCCGCTCGACGTCCTGCTCGACCAGCACCTGGTTGCGCAACCACTCGATGCGGCCGAGGCGGCTGTCTTCCGGAACGCCGTCGTCGTACTTGCCGGTGAGCACGCCCGAACCCAGCGGGCTCCAAACGACCAGCCCCATGCCGAGCTCGTCGGCCGCGGGTTGCACGTCGCTCTCCACGGCTTTGCGCTCGAGCAGGCTGTACTCGGGCTGTTCGACCTGCGGCGGATGGCAGCCGAGGTCCGTTGCGACCGCGTGCGCCTCCCGCAGCTGCTCGCCGCTGAAGACGCTGGTGCCCCAGTAGAGGACCTTGCCCTGCCGCACCAGATCGTCCATCGCGCGCACGGTCTCTTCGATCGGCGTCTCGGGATCGGGACGATGGCAGAAGAAGATGTCGACGTAGTCCGTGCCGAGGCGGTTCAGGCTCTTGTGGATCGACTCGAACAGGTGCTTTCGCGACAGGCCGCGGTCGTTGATGTCATCGCTCATCGGCCAGTAGCACTTGGTCGAGATGACGAGGCTGTGCCGCGGGAGCTCCCCGAGCGCGCGGCCCATGAGCACCTCCGCCTCGCCGCGGCCGTAGGCGTCGGCGATGTCGAAGAAGTTGACGCCGGCTTCGTACGCCGCGTGCAGGATCTCGCGCGTCGTCTCCTGGCTCGTGATCGAGCCACCGAAGGTGGTCCAGCCGCCGAGGCTGAACGCGCCGACCTTGGTGCCGCAGCGGCCGAGCGGGCGATAGGACATGGCTGACACGGGCGCTCCTCCTCTCCCAGGTGGGCAGAGATGCTACCTGTCGGAGCGGCCGTAGCCCTCTGCAATGATCTCGGGGGGGATCGGGCGGAGGTCCCACACCAACCGCAGTTTCTCCATCAGGAGCAAGCCGTACCAGACGATGTCGATCTGCCACCACCGGAAGCCCTGGCGAACGGTGCTCTGGTACCGATGGTGGTTGTTGTGCCAGCCCTCGCCGAGCGTGAGCAACGCGAGGAACGGGTTGTTCTTGCTGGTGTCGTCGGTGTCGTACGGCCGCGTGCCGAACATGTGCGACAGCGAGTTGATCGTGCCGGTCGCATGGAAGAGGAAGACGGTCGAGATGACGAAGCCCCAGACGAACATCTGCGGTCCGTTGGTGCCGAGCCCGGGGGCGACGGACTCGAGCAGCGCGCCCAGTCCGAAGATCGACGCACCGAGCAAGATGGGAATGAGCGTGTCGAACCGGTCGAGGAAGACGAGCTCCGGATAGCGCATCAGGTCCTTGACGTACTCGCGCTTCGTGGGCTGGCAGCGGTCGTCCATGACCCAGGTGAGCTGGCTGCGGATGAAGCCCTTCTGCGTCGGCGAGTGCAGGTCCTGCGCCGTGTCGGAGAAGCGATGGTGATGGCGATGATGCGCCGCCCACCAGAGCGGACCGCGCTGGACGGTCGTCGCGCCGAGCGCGGCAAGGACGAACTGCATCGGGCGCGAGGTCTTGTACGTGCGGTGGGAGAAGTAGCGGTGATAGAAGCCCGCGAGGAAGAACATGCGGACGAAATAGAGCCCCACGGCGACGAAGACGGCGATGGGGCTGACGCCCACCCAGATCACCGCGAAGCACGCCAGGTGCATGACGATGAACGGGATCGTGCGTACGAAGTCGATCTTGTCGGAGACCTCGTTCTGCTTCTTCTGGCGGTGCTTGGTCTGCGCCCAGCTGTCGAACCAGCGAACGATGTAGCTCAGCGGAGAGAGGATGGCGCGCATGAAAAGTCCGGCCGGCACGAATCGACGAGTCGCCGGCCGGTGCCTACCCCCACCGGACGACCGCTGCGCATTGTGGGGCCGGACGTTCCGGATCAGAAGGACCAACAGGGGGCGCCGTCCCCGCGACCGCGACCGGGGCCCCGGAGCGGAGCCGATTGCGTAGAATGGCACGATGCTCGGGCTGATTCGTGGGTTGGTCGCGGTTCTCCTCGTCGCGACCCTGGTGCACGCCGACGAGGCGGCCGACGCGAAAGAGAAGATTCGGCAGGTGCTGGAGGAACGCTTCCGGAAGCTCGAGCGCGTCCACGCGGCGTACGGGTTCACCGCTCATCCCGATCAGAGTGGAGTCGTCGAGCTCTTCCGCCAAGGAAGCGTCTACGGCCTTCACGCCAGGCTGACGTCCCAGGAAGGGCACAGCGAGCGATGGTGTGCCTGCGACGGAGCGCTGCTCGTCGTCATCGACAACGGCGAGGTTACCTTTGCCGACTGGGGACCTCAGATCCGATCGCGTGGACTCCAACGGCTTCGACCGGAGCTGGCACGACTGTGCCGAGCTTGGGGCGTCTCGGTCCCATCCGTCGCGGACACGCAGGTCTACTTCGACGTCAAGAGAAGCGCTGGCAGTGATAGCGCATGGGGCATCGACGCTGGCATACACCTGGTATTCGACGCACCCGCCTCCTGGCTCTGGCGAGACCGCTTTTCCAGCCACGCCATGAACATCGACGAAGGTCGCGATCGCGTGATCTTGAGGACGAACGAGTCGAACGTGGAGATCGAGCGCTCCACCGGACTGCTCTTGTCGGCCCGCGGATCAGACTCCGCCGGACACGAGGTGGAAATTACGCGCGGAGAACCGGAGCTCGGGCCGGACACGTGGCCTCAGGTGATTCGGGCCGTCCTCGCCAGCCCTGACGCCGCACAGCGCCTTCGTCTCAAGGGTCGACTCGTGCGCGTCAGTCTGGTCTTCGAGATGCTCATGGCCATTGTTCGTGAGTCAACCGAGGTTTTCGACGACGCACTTCGTCTTGCGGACGCCGCGGAAGCGCTCTTATCCGTCACTCTCAATTCCGACGGTGCGAGCGAGGATGTCGCTTCGATCATCGAGGAAGATCGTGTGCTGTCTCCTTCGATCGAACTGGTGCGATCGACCGTGGTCGATGCATGGGTCCAGCCCATGGAATCATTGATGAGAGTACGGCGGTCAGTTTGGTGGTGACGAGCAGATACGCGGTCGGATCTACGCCGCGATGGAGGCATCGATTCGCAGGCTCGCCAACAGCAACTTCGACAAAGCCTCTAGACACGACGCGAGCGAGTCGGTGCGAAAGGAACTCCTCGAGCGATTCAACGGGCTGGACCGCGTTCACGCGGCATACGCCTTCACGCGAGACCCCGGCGAAAGTACGACTGCATCCCACACGAGCGGGTTGATCGAAGTCTATCGTGAGGGAGCGGTTACCGGGATGTACCGGAAGGTCGACGGATTGCCAGACGACGTCTGGTTCGTGTCCGATGGAACGACCATGGTCGCTGTGCGTCAGGGCGACGTGTACGACGTGCAGCCGGGGACGGCTGCTCTCAATGCGATTCTCGAGAACGTGAACGCCGCAGTCCACGGGCTCGCACGTGAGTGGAATCTGAACGTCGAGGTCGGCCGCCATCAGACGGGTCTGCGGGTGGGGGTCGACGAGTCGCCCCACGGTGACATCGAGTTCCTCTTCTCGCTGGCGACCTACGCAGAGGGTCCCGCATATTGGCTCGAGGAGAGTCTCTTCAAGAGAAAAGCCGTTCGCGTCCACGAGAGCGCCGATCTGGTCGTGCTTTCCTCCGGTCGGGCCGAGATGAAGATCCAACGTAGTACCGGCCTACTGATCTCAGCGACTGCGCACGCAGAGGGAACCGGCGAGCGACTTCACATCGTGCGAACCGCTGCGAAGCTCCCGGCGAGAATGTGGCCCCTGAAGATCCGATCGATCCTGACGAGCCGAGGCGGTCCGGAGGTAGACCAGCGGCCCACGGAACGTCTGCATCGCGTCATGTCGATACGAAGCGGGCTGGCCGCCATCCGTCAGGTCTACACACAGTTCCTGGGAGATGGGGAGCGGCTCCGGGAGGCCGCGCGTCGACTCGGCAACGCCGCGCTCAGGACCGAAGAAGCACGCGCGGACGTGACGGCCCTCGTTCGGCAGGAGCGTGAGCTGGCGCCCTCACGGGAGATCGCGCGAGAACGGATCGTCCAGTGTTGGGTCAGCCCCCTGACGACGATACGCGAGTCCGCGGGATACGAGTTCTTCGAGTTCGAGCGCGTCGCCGGCCACGAGATCGCGATGGTGCTTCGCGACCATGCGGAGAGATACTTCGACGAAGCCTGGCCCGTCGTCGCGGCCGAGCGGCCGACCCGGGGTGTGCCGGAGGAGATTCGCAAGTCGCTTCTGCGGCGCCTCGAATCACTGCGCGACCTTCATGTCGCCTACGACGTGATCATGACGAAGGGACTCGACACCGAAGCCACGCCCATGATCGGCGTGACGGAGTTCTTCCGTCAGGGCCCGTTGTACGGCGCACTGCAAACGTGGCGCTCAGCCGGCATTCAAACGGACTTCTGGTTCGTGACGAACGGAGCGCTCACGGTTGGACTTGGAAGCGGCGACTCGGACGTGATGCCGGGAGCGGAGGCGCTCAACGAGGTGCTGGAAGTCCTGCAACCGGCCGCCGACGCGCTTTGCGACCAACTCGGAATGAAACGCGTACGGCATCGTCGGCAACGCACCCTGCTCAGTCTCGTAGTCGACGAAAGCGAGTACGACATGGTGGAGTACCGATGGGGATTGGGTGTGGGACCGGGCGATGCCGTGACGTGGCTCGACGGGAGTTTCTTCGCGAAGAAACGCGTTCACATCGATGAAGGGAGAAACCAGATCGTCCTGAGTTCTCAGCGAGCCGTCATGCGGATCGATCGGGCCACCGGTCTTCCCACGTCCGCCCGCGCGCACAAGACTCGAACGGGGGGACAACTGAGGCTCGATCGTCGTGAACCGACCCTTGGCAAGAAGGAGTGGTTGGCGAGAATCAACGAGATCCTGGGATCAACAGACCGAGAATCGATGGCGGCGGTGAAGAGGAGTACCAGGTCAATTCCCGTGCTCTGGTCCCTTCGTGCAATTGTCAGGAGCCGACCGGAGATTTTCCCTGACGCGAAGTCGATGACGAGGCCGGGGCTCGCTCTCGTGGAGGCGTCTCTCGATACTCCGGACGTGCGCGCCGACGTCGCCGCGCTCATCGAGCGCGATCGCGCGATGTCGGTCCCGAGGGCCGCCTCCAAGCAGAACGTCGTCAAGGCATGGATCGAGTCGATCGGGGAACTGCAAGCCGACTCGCCGGAAGGCAAGCGACGAGTCCATACGGTTGCTCAGGCACTGGAGCAGTTCGTGGGGAAGCTCTTCGACGAAGCCTGGCCCGACGACGAGGGCTAGCTTCGACTCCATCGCGGCAGCACGCGGCAGCGGCCGAACTCGATCTCGCCGACGAGGTAGTCGTCCCGCATCGGCTCCTCGGCGCAGAGCGCCGTGCTCAAGTACTTCTTGTTCGAGTCGAGAAACACCGTCGCGACCACGGAGTCCCTTCCCTGCTCCGCGGCCACCTGCAACGCCCCCAGCAGGTTCGCGCCCGAGCTGATCCCGACGCCGAACCCCAGCTCCGACGCAATGCGCTGCGCCGTGAGAATCGCGTCGCCGTCCCACGCGTCCACGATGTGATCGAGCTCGTCGAGATCGACGAGCGACGGCACGAACTCGTCGCTGATGCCCTGAATGCGGTGTTTCCCCACCCGCGTGCCGGTTCGAAGCGTCGGCGAGTTCGCGGGCTCCAACGGATGGATGCGGATGCCCGGCACGTGCTCACGCAGGTACGCGCCGACGCCCATCACGGTGCCGCCCGTTCCGACGCCCGCGACGAACGCCGTCGGCTGCTTCCCGACGGCTCCAAGCTGCCCGAGGATCTCCGGGCCCGTCGTCCGGTAGTGCGTTTCCACGTTGGCGGCGCTGTCGAACTGTTGCGGGCGGAACACGTGGTCCGACTCTTCGGCGAAGGCGTCGGCGAGGGCTATGGAGCCGAGGAATCCGCCCTGCTCGACGGACACCGGCACGACCTCGGCCCCGAGCGCCTGAATCACGAGGACGCGCTCGCGGCTCATCCAGTCCGGCATGTAGATGCGCACGGGGTGGCCCAGCGCCCGGCCGAGCGCCGCAAACGAGATCCCGGTGTTGCCGCTGGTCGCCTCCGCCACGACGTGGCCGGGCTCGACCTCGCGGCGTTCGTACGCGGCCTCCATGATGTGCAGCGCCATGCGGTCCTTGGTGCTGCCGGTGAAGTTCCCGATCTCGTGCTTCGCGTACACGCTGTACGGCCTGCCGCGGAAGGTGCACTCCATCTCGATCAGCGGCGTGTCGCCGATCAGGTTGCGCAGCGACGCGAAACGGCCGTCCGTCTGCGGGTTCACCCGGTTGCCCATGCGTGCGGGATACCACACCGATCGTGCCGAGCGAGACGTCGCTCGACCGTGCGGACTTCGACGCAGTCTCCGCCTACGCGGCGGCCGGCCACTTCATGTTCTCCGGCGAACCGCAGTGCGGCACGGCGCCAGGGGACCATACGTTCGCCGCGCCCCGTTCCGGCGGGAACGAGCTCAGTCTGCGGGTGCGGTCTGGCCCCCTACGCCTCGATGGCGTCCAGGAAGTTGCCTACGGCGGCGTTCTTCGCGTCGTGGTTGTCGGCGGCGTGGATGCGTTCAAGGTGAAACCTCACGTCGACCTTGTCCGCGCAGGCGTTGCACAACTTGACGGTCGTCGGCATCGTGCCCTTGAAGACCGTTTGCTGGAACGTCGCGTGCTCGTGGCACTTCATGCAGCGCATCTAGCCCTCCCTTCTTGATTCAGCGGGTAGCCGGTAGGGCGTATCAGCGACACACAGTCTACGACGCGGTGTGACTGCGGCGCCAGCGGGCCGCTGTCCAGGTCTTCGACCGCGCCCCGCGCCGCATTCGGTACTGTTGCGCGCGTGATCCCGAGGAGACACCCATGGGCAGAAAGACCTACCGCGGCGAGGACGTCGTCGTCACCTACGACAGGGAGGCCTGCATTCATGCCGGCGAGTGCGTTCGGGGCCTGCCCGGCGTGTTCGACGTCGATGCGCGCCCGTGGATCCAGCCCGACAACGCCTCCGCGGACGACGTGCGCGCGGTCGTTGCCAAGTGCCCGACCGAGGCGCTGAGAATCCAAGAGAGCGAGGACACACGAGCGGAAGGTGCGAGCGCGGCGAACGTGACCGTCACCGTGCTGGACAACGGCCCGCTCATGGTCGACGGCCCGTGCGTCGTCCGTACGCCGTCCGGCGAGGTCTTGAAGGAAGCGGCGAAGATGGCGCTGTGCCGCTGCGGCCGCACCGGCAACGCCCCGTTCTGCGACGGATCCCACAGCCGCGACGCGTAGCGCGGGAGCTACGCGAAACCTCCACGAGACGGTACCGTGTCGCCGTGGGCGACAAACAGGCCAAGCGCGAGAAGAAGCTGCTCAAGACCGAGGCGAAGCTCGAGGCCAAGCGGATCAAGGCGTACGCGAAGGCCGGAAAGACCGCGCCGCCCGCCCGGCGGACCTCGGCGGGCGTGCGCTTCGCGGAAGCCGTCCGCGGTCTGCTGTTCATCGTCCTCGCCGTCTCGCTGATCGGCGCGCTGTTCCTCGGACAGCGCGACGCGATCATCAGCCTCGAAGACGTGATCGAGAGTCTGTTCTTGGCGACCGCCGGGAAGATCCTGCTCGGCGTCATCGCCGTCGCCTTCTTCATCTACGGGCTCAAGTACCTGCGCGTCGTGAAGTAACGATTCACTTTACGGGCCAGGTGAACGTGACCACCCGTTCGTTGCCCGCGGCATCGACGGCGCGGACGGGAATTTCGAGCTCGTCCTGGTCCGGCGCGGTCACCGTGTGGAGGATCACGTGCACCTCGCCCTTGCGGAGCGTGTGCTGCCTGCCTGCGATCTCCGTCGTCTGGAGATTCGAGTCGTAGACGAGCAACCGCACCTCGACCGTGCTCCCGGCATCGACCGGGTGGCCGGGCGCTGGGTACAGTGGCGCGACGCGGGGTTTCAACCCGTCGGTCCGCACACGCATCCAGGTCGCAGGTCCGGACCGCAGACCCCGGGCCGCATGGGCGCGGATCCAGGTCGACAGCACGTCGCCGGGGACGCGAACCGGGATCTCGAATCGCTCGTCCGCGGGTTCGACCCGGCGCTTGTCGACGAGCACGCAACACGCGCTCGCAGAGGTCGCCAATGCGCCACGTACGTCGAGCGTCCCCGACTGCAACGTCTCGTGGGTCTCGTCGAACGCCGGCTTCGGCAAGGGTGTCAGGCTCGACGACCGCCTTGTCCACAAAGCGCGCGCATCCCGCGGCACCGCGGCGAGCGCGGCGAGCAAATCGCGCAACCCCGGCCGCTGATCGCCATGCTGCGCGGGGACCCCGATGCGCTCGGCCAGGGCCACACCGTTGACCACCGTCACGTGAAGGCGCCTCGCCCCCGTGTCGTCGTCCCACGTTCCGCCGACGCCGAGCACCGTCGCGCCGACCGACATCTCCAGCACCCAGTACCCGGCCTTGCTCACGAGCGCGCGCGCCTCGGCGTCGTCGACGCCCTCCGCCCACAGGTCCTTGAGCATTCGGGCCAGCGCCTCGTCGTCGGTCCATGTGGTCGGATCCCCGAGCCACGCTTCGAGGCACTTCCTGCAATCGACGGCGTCCAAGCGCGTCGCGGCGCCCGGCGCCGCTTCGAACGGATCGAACGACATGACGGCTTCGACGGCCGCTTCGACGCTCTCGGCCACCGCGGTGAGCTCGACGGCCGCGACGTCGTACGCCTGCCCGGTCGTCGTCTCGTCCCCGATCTCCAGCGCGGCGTCCGCTTCGAGCAGCGCTCGATACGCCTTGGCGAACGACGGCTGCGCGAAGAGCTCCCGACGCTGCTCGCGCCAGAGCGCCTTGCGCCGCGCGGCGCCGGCCTGCCGATACACGAGCTCGATGACCTTCTCGTTGCGCTCTTCCAGCGTCGCGGACGACAGGTCCGTCGCGGCATCGCCGGTCTCGTCCGTCCGCGCCACGGCCTCGCCCAACTCCTGAAACGCATCGAGCGCGGCTGTGGTGCGTTCGAACGCTTCGTGCGATCTGCGGCGAGAGGTGTCCACGAGTTGCTTCACGATCTGGGTCAGGTCGTGGCGCGCGGTCGCGCGACGCTCCGCGTCGAGATCGTTGCGCGCCACCACGCTGCGCAGCCGCCGCAGCTCGTCTTGGCTGACTTGCGAAAGCGACGCGCGACGCTTGTCGAGCCGGTTGCCGATGTCGCGCAGCCGGCGCAGATCGAGGTGCGCCCGCTTCTCGTCTTCCTCGGCGACATGCCAGCGGCGAACGACGTCGCTGATCGCGTCGGACGCCTGCGTCCCCAACGGCGACGCGACGAACCCGATGAAGAGGCCGAACAACACCAGGGCAGGCAAGATGATCGAGCCGATGGCGACGCTCGAGACCTCGGGTTGCTCGGTCTCGTACGTGGAGAGCGCGGCCTGCCCGAACGCATCCATGTCGCCGAATCGCTGCGGCGCCTTCGACGACAGTCCGCGTTCGATCGCGGCGGTGAAGCGCTTGGGGTAGTCGCGCCGGAAGGTGCGGATCCCGACCGTGCGACCGACGGACGGCTTGCCGCTGAGAATCTCGTAGAGGATCAGAGACAACGCGTACTGGTCGGAGCGCGGACTCACCCGGATGTCGTCGCGGTACTGCTCGGGGGCCCAGTAGACGGTTCCCAGCTTCGCGCGACTCAAGCGCCGTTCGCGCAGCGGCGCTTGGAGCCCCGCCAGACCGAAGTCGCTGATCTGCACGCGGCCGTCGTCGTCGACCCAGATGCTCTCCGGCCGCAACGTCCCATGCGCCATCTCCCCGTGCAGATAGGCGAGCGCGTGCGCCGCCTGCTCGGTGATCCCGAGGACGAGATCCTGCGTCAGGCGCTCGCGAAGCGCTTCGGGCCCGTACATGAGGTCCCAGAGGTTGTCGCCGTTCGGCAGCTCCTGAATGACGACCAGCGTGTGCTGCAGGCGCACGATGTCGAGCACACGAGCCAGGTTGGGGTGGTTCATCCGGCTTGCAGCCAGCAGTCCCTTGACGAAGCGTGTGCGGATCCGGGGGTCGCGCATGAGTCCGGCGTCGACGACCTTCAGCGCCACGTCGACACCGCGCACCCGGTCGGTCACACGGTACGTGTCGCCTTCCGGCCGATGCGAGACGTGAGCGCGCACCTCGTAGCGATCGCCGATCACGACGCCGGGCTGCAGGCCGGTCACGCGCCCCGTGCTCTTGCTCCTGGCCCGTCCGCCGGGCTGCGTCGGCACCGGAGTCCGTGGGGTCGCGGTAATCACGCGGAACGCCGTCTCGACGTTGTCGAGCAGCTTGACCAGGCCCTCCGGCGCCTCCCCCTCGTCATGGCGGTTGAGCTGCTTGAGGAGCGGCTTGCGGATCTGCCGGTACGTGCGCTCGACCTCTTCGGTCGTGGCGTCGATCTCCAGTCCCAAGACCTCGAAGGCTTGCGCGACGTCCATCAGCGCACCTCCGATTCGAGGACGAGCCGGAACCCGACGTAGGGACGACGCTCGTGCACGGCGAAGCCGAATCGCTTCGCGAAGCCGTGCCCGCGCGGATGGCTTCGGAAGCTGCCGCCCCGATTGACGCCGTGCTTGCCCACGGCGGGACCTGTGGGGTCCTCGTCGTCGAACGGGTCGTAGTGGTCGTAGAAGTCGGCCACCCACTCGGACGCGTTGCCGAGCATGTTCTTGAGCCCGAACCGATTGGCGGCTCCGAAGTCGGCGGGCCAGGTGCCCGGCGCGCCGTCGTTGCCGGAAGAAAGTCGCTCGGCCGGCCAGCCCGACAGCAGACGTCGAATGGACTGGTCGGCAAAGTTGGCATGGCGCTCGAGCTGCGACGCGTCGCGGTCCCAGTAGGTGTTGCCGGTCGTGTCACCTGCACGCGCTGCCAGCTCCCACTCCGCCTCCGTCGGAAGACGGTAGGTCCCGCCCTGATCGGCGCTCAGCCGACGGGCGAACTCGATGCACTCGTCCCGAGAGACGTCCATCGCCGGATGACGGTCGTCGCCCAACGGGAGCTCGCCGCTCTTCGCCTCGTACGTCGTGGGCAGGCGCCGGCTGATGTAACGATTGAACTGACGGCGGCTGACCTCGCCGACCTGCATGTAGTACGGCCGCGTGATCTTCACGCCGAAGCGCTGGCCGTCTTTCGTCTCGCGCCGCAGCGTGCCGGGCGGAATCAACGCGAAGTGCATGCCGAGGTCGTTCGTGCGGCCGATCGGAAGACCGAACTGGGCAGACGCCTTGCGCTGCGCCTCGCTCACGGGAACGCCCGTCCACTTCGGGACCTCGCCGTCTCCATCGGCGAGCCACACCTCGATCGGACGCTCGGCCGCCGGTTCCCCTTCGCGCAGCACGCGTACGGGAATGGGATTGGGACCGAGCCTTGGCAGCTGAATCACACCGTCGAAACGGCCGCCCGCGTCGATGTCGATGCGCTTGCCCATGATCTCGAACACGTCGCCGGCGCCGAACCACTCGACGGTTCCGCGAAGCCGAATCTGCATCGTGCCGTCGTCGACGAAGTACCGGCCCCGCTTCGGATCGGGATAGTCGTCGAACGTGATGCGCGGCTCGCGTCCCTGCCGCACCACGGGCTCGAGGGTCTCGGGCCTCAGCTCCTCGATGAGGCCGCCCTGGTCCCGGATCGCGCGCAAGAGGTCTTCGGCCTCTCCCGTCTTGCCCGCCGCGAGCGCCGCGCGAAGCGCTTCGAACGCCGGCGCCAGCGTCGCAGCGGTGACGGCCGAGATCGAGGGCCAAACCAGGCGGCGGGCCGCGCGGCCGGCGTCATCGACGGCGACGATCTCGACGAACGCGTGCGCGTGCGCATCGACGCCCCGCCGCGCGTATCCGAACGTCCCGTCGGCGCCGATCTTCACCGGCTCCTCGTTGACGCTCAGCGCGACGACCGCGCCGTCGTCCACGCACGTCCCCTTGACGTCGAGGTTCCAGACACCGTCCGTCTCCTCCAGCGTCGCGGTCACGTCGATCTCCGGAACCCCGTCGTCGACACGGACGACGCGCGTGATCGTCTGTTCGAACCCGTCCTTCGCGCGGGCGCTGACGACGACCTCGACGTCGCCGCGTTCGGAGACGTCGATGATCTTGTCGAAGGTCGTTCGCACCACCGGAGCAGGCTCGTTCCCGATTCGTACCTGAACGCCGGTGACGGCGACCCGGCCTACGACGCGGATCTTCCGTTCCGTCACGACCGCGCCGGCGAGCGGCGCATCGACCTGGAGCAAGGGGGCATACGCTCCGGACTCGGACGGCCATCCGACCTTGGTCATCCACTGAACGGTGCCCGCCTCCGCGACAAGCAACCGCCCGTTCTCGACGCTGACCTCGATCGGCGCAGGACGCGTCGCGCCGTGGGCCACGGGCATGAGGACGAGCGCGTCGTCGCTCGACGGGTCCGGCCACCACAAACCGCGCACGTGCCGCGGCGCGTCACTGGCGTGGTCGTCCAGGAGGAACGAACCGTCCGGTCGCAGCCAGAGCTCATGCTCTTCGAAGCTGTCATAGTGCCCGGCGAAGCGTCGGACGGCGGCCTCGTCGGCTGCGGGCACGGGCTCGACCGAGGGACGCAACTTGCCGTACTCCGCGTCGCGCCGGGCGGCGACGTCGTCCTCGAACGCCCAGGACGACACGTCCGCGCCGCCCAGGAACACCGCGCGTCCGGCCCAGAGCGACAGCAACACCAGCAAGAGCGGGACGAGATATCCGACGCCGGCGCTGCGCCGGTGCACCGCGCGTCGAAACGCGCGAAGATCGGGGTGCCGGCGCGCGGGCGCCTGCGCAAGGCCGCGCTCGATCGCGTCGGCCATCGGCGCCGGCACGTCCGCGCGGCTCCTGCGAATCGGCTCGAGCTTGCCGCCGGGCACCTGGCCCGTCAGCAACCCGTACAACACCGCGCAGATGAAGAACTGATCGGCGGCCGGCGTCGCACCCTCGGCGCCTTCGGCGAGCTCGGGCGCCTGGAAGTACCCGCCCTCGGCGCCGGCGGTCTGAAAGCGCTCCGGCCCCCCGCCGTCGAGGTTGACGCGGTCGATCCAGTAGAACTGAACCCGTGCGCTGCCGTCGTCCTCGATCCAGACCTGTTTCGGCGAGAATCCCAGCGTCAGGTCGCGCGCGTGCGCCGCCTCGGCCGCGGCGACGAGATCGTCGGCGGCACGCAGAACCTGCTCGACGCCCATCCGCGCGCCGGCCTTCTTCTTTTGCGTGATGCGCGTCCACGCGTTCGTTCCACGGGGCTTCGGCATGACGAGGAAGCGGTGATCGCCGACCTCGCGAAGGTCGAGCAGCGGGATCAGGTTCGGAGACGCGACATCGAACGCACGCTCGATGTCGGCCCGCACGGCCTGGTCCGTGTCCGCGTTGAGCTTCTTCGCCGGCGGCACGAGGAATACGACGACCTCGTCGGAGCGAACTCGATCGCGGGCCTCGTACGCGGCCTGGTTGCCTTCCGAATAGAGGCGTCGCTTGAGCTCGTAGCGGTCGCCCAGCACGGTGGTGGACGTCGTCATGCGCCGCCTCTGCGACCCGCCGTCATCGGCCGAAGCGCCAAGAGCTGCACTGCCGCCATGAGCACGGCCGATGCGAGCACGAGGAGGAAGTCGACCTGCGCGCCTCGCCCCCCGGCAAATTCGAGCAGCGCGCCGGCGGCCGCGGCGCCCAACAGCGTCGGCAGGATCCAGCGATGCGCGCGGCGCAGGCGCGTCCCGAGCGCAAGCCACTGGCAAACGCCGAGGGACGCGCCGAACAAGGCGCCGGTGACCATCCCGAGCGGATGCCACGTCAGCGCGGCGACGCGGCCGTAGAGCAGCAGGACGACGCCCGCGACGGCCGCGCCGATCAACGTCCCGGTCACCCAGGCCCACGCCGCGGTCACGCCGCGCCGTTGAAACAGCCACCCGTGACCGACGGCGATGATGAACGCCGACGGCGCGAACACCCAGAGCACGACCCAGATGTCGAACGACATGCCGCCCGTCGGATCGTGCGGCGCGAGGAACCGCGCGAACGGCGCGAGGCGCGCGAGAAGCCAGACGCCGACGAACCCCAGGATGAACGTCGGCTGCCAGAGCGCCGCCGGCTGCGCTCGGACCGACGGCGGCGTGGACGGCGCGCGCTCGGGCGAGCGCGCTCGAGGCGGATGCTCGACCTGGGGGGCAGCCGGTGCAGGCGCTGCAACCGAGGCGGGCACGAGCGGCGCGGATTGACGCGTCGCGGTCGCGACGGGCGCTTCCGGCAGCGCGGCAACCGCGGGGGCCTCTCTGAGCGCGCGCTTGAACGCCAGATAGAAGGCGCGGCACGTCGGGAAGCGCTCGTCGGCTTCGCCCGACAAGGCTCGGCTCACCGCGTCCGCCGCGCCCTGCGGAAGCCCCGGCAGGACCGTCGTCAGCGACGGCGGTCTCTCCTGCATCTTCCGCAGCATGATCTCCATCGCGGTGCCGTCTTCGAACGGCATCCGACCGGTCAACGCCTCGAACACGGTGATGGCGAGCGCGTACTGATCGGCGGTGCCCTCGAAGTTCTCGCCTGTCTGCTCGGGCGCCATGTACCGCGGCGAACCGACGCCGGTGTTGGACTGCGTGACTTTCGTGTCTTCGGTGGCCTTCGCGATCCCGAAGTCCGACAGGTAGGCGTGATCGTATTCGTCGAACAGGATGTTGCCGGGCTTCACGTCGCGGTGGATCAGGTTGCGGGAGTGCAGGAAGTCCAGCGCCTTCGCGGTCGCGCCGAACCACGGCAGTACGTCCTCGACCGACATCTTGCCGGCCTTCTTCATTCTCTCGCGCAGTGACCCGCGCTTCATGTACTGCAAGACGTAGAAGGGCACCTTCTGGTGCTCACCGCGCGCGAGCACGCGCACGATCGAGGGATGCTCGATGCGCAGCAGCTGCTTCACCTCGCGCTCGAAACGATCGCGGAAGCCCTTCTCCGCGAGGAAACGAACGTGCGGCACCTTGATGACCACGTTCTTGCCGAGGTCCGTGTCGATCGCGAGGTAGACGCTTCCCATCCCGCCCGCACCGATGCGCGCGCCGACCTTGTAGTGGCCGAGCAGTGTGAGCCCGGTGAAGTCCAGGGATCCACCGAGCGTGTGCTTGAGCGGCACCTCCGCGGCGCGACCGGGCGGCGTTCGCATGCCCGGCGTGGGGTCGACCGACCACACGGCCACCTCGAGCGCAGCAACGAGTGCGGCGCACGACTCGAATCGATCCTCCGGATCGATCGAGAGAGCGCGGGCGACGACGTCGGAAATCTCCCTCGGGACACCGTGCTGGTCTTGCAGCGTCGGGGCGACCGCGTTCTTCTTCTGGATGAGCAGGTCGACCGGGTTGTCCGCTTTGTAGGGCAGCGTGCCGGAGAGGCACTCGAAGAGGGTCACGCCCAGCGCGTACTGGTCCGAGTTCGGACCGATGTTCTCGTTGATCGCCTGCTCCGGCGGCATGTACTCGATCGAGCCGATCGCCATGCCGGCAGCCGTGAGCTCCGTGTCCTGGGTCCCGAGGGCCTTGGCGACCCCGAAGTCGGAGAGGAATACGTTGCCGTGGTCGTCGAACAGGATGTTCCCCGGCTTGACGTCTCGATGAACGATGCCCTTGGAATGCATGAAGTCGAGCGCGTCGGCGACGTGCGGCAACCAGGTGAGCACGTCCTTGGGGTTCATGCGGCCGGAGGTCTTGCTCTCCTCCTTGATCCGGTCCTCGAGGCTGCCGCCCGGAAGGAACTGGCTGATGAAGTAGGGAATGCCGTGATGCTCACCGCGCGCGTAGATCGACACCACGTGCGGGTGCTCGATGTCGATCAGGCCCTTGACCTCGAGCTCGAACCGCTCCTTGAACCCGTCGAGCTTCATGAAGCCGGCCAACGGCACCTTGACGACGGCCTTGCGCCCGAGCTCGGTGTCCGTGCAGCTGTAGATGGTGGCCATGCCCCCGCGGCCGAGCCTCGACTCGACCTGGTAGCGCTCGCGCAAGAGCGCACCCTCGAACGCGATCTCGTCGGGGCGTCCGGTGTCGTCCATCTCGCCTTCCGTCAAGCCGCCCCCACCCACCGGGACGCAATGGTAGATGTAGCCGGAGACCCCGTGCAACGGACGGGCGCAGCCGCCTCACGATGCGGAAACGACGCATGTTCGTTCCGAGCAAGGGGTTGGGTCGGCGCGGGCGCGCGGCGCCGGCTCAGCGCGCACCTCGAACGTTCATCTCCAGGCGGTACAAGGACGTGCGCGCCGTCACGTACAGCGTCTTGCGGTCCTTGCCGCCGAAGGCGCAGTTGGCGGGCGACTCTGGAAACTCGATGCGGGCCAGGCGCTTGCCGGTCTTGTCCCAGATCCAGATCGCGCCCTGGCCGGCGGCGTAGACGTTGCCTTGCTCGTCGAGCGTCATGCCGTCGGGGCCGCCCGGCGCCGTGTCCAACGCGGCGAACTCGACGCCCTTGCCGAGCTTGCCCGGGGCCTCGACGGGGTACGACCGGATCCGCTTGGCGCCGCTCGCCGCGACGTACAGCGTCTTCTTGTCCTTCGAAAGGAGAATGCCGTTCGGCTTGGTCACCTCCGTGATCACCTGCGTCACCTTGCCGTCGGCGGCCGCGTAATAGACGGCCTCGATGTCGATCTCACGCCCGTCCTGCTTCCCGTAGCGCGGGTCCGTGAAGTAGACGCCGCCCTTGTCGTCGATCGCGAGATCGTTCGGGCTGTTGAGCCGCTTTTCGTTCCAGCGCTCGGCCAGGACGTGGGCCTTCTTGCCTTCGTAGCGCACGAGTCGTCTGCGTCCGCCCTCACAAGCGTGCAGGCGTCCCTTGGCGTCGAACATCAGTCCGTTCGAGCGACCTGAGTCGTCGCTCCACACCGTCACCTTGCCCGACGCGACGTCCAGCCGGTGGATGCACTGATTCGGGATGTCGCTGAAGTAGACGTTGCCGTCTTCGTCCGCGGCCGGCCCTTCGGTGAACCGGAACCCTCCGGCGACCTTCTCGATCTTCGCGTCCTTCGCCTGGAGCGTCTCCTCGGCATGTGCCGCCACGCACAGAATCAGAACCAGCAAGGTGGTACGCATCGACGCAAGATAACCGACGGGACCAGCCCCATCTCAATCGAGATCGCGCACCGGCACGGAAGTTCAGACATTCGGTTCCGGAGGAGCATCGCCGTGAAGTCTCTCGAACGAGTCTGCTTGCACGCATCGGTGGACCGATCCGAACGACGGCGTCCTCGAGATGTGTCGCTCCAACGGCAACCTCGCATGTTGGATTTGGGTCTACAGTTCGAGGACGAACCAGTCCGTCACCGGATCCGAGAGTGTTCGACGCAGCCTGCGATCGCGCGTCGCGTGCAGGAAGCGCGGCGCGTGATGCGTCCGGCGGAAGCAGAATCGGCGCGGCAGCTTCGTGTAGATCGACCGCGGCGGATTGGCACACATCGAATTCGTCTCGAGTGAGAGACCCCTGTGACGCTCCAGACGTCACGCGGGCTCCACCCGGCCTCGGGAAGCCGGGTTCGGCCTTGGAGGGTCAACGGGAGCGAGGCGACCTGCTACCCTCCCCCGCATGCGCAATCTACGACTCGCCCTCTGGTTCCTCGTTTGCCTCCTACTCGCCGCGCCGGCCGTCCGCGCGGAGGACGAGGCCGACGAGGAGGAAGAGAAGAACGAGAAGCCCGAAAAGGTCCTCAGCGCCGCCAATTTCACGGGGTTGAAGTTCCGCTCGATCGGTCCGGCGCTCATGTCGGGTCGGATCGGGGACTTCGCCGTGGACCCGAAACGGCCAAGCACGTACTTCGTCGCGGTGTGCTCCGGAGGCGTGTGGAAGACGACCAACAACGGCACGACCTTCGAGCCGGTCTTCGACAAGGAGGGCTCGTACTCGATCGGCTGCGTGACGATGGACCCGAAAAACTCGTCGGTGATCTGGGTCGGCACCGGAGAGAACAACTCGCAACGCAGCGTCTCGTTCGGCGACGGGGTCTACCGTTCGCGCGACGGCGGTCGAAGCTGGAAGAACATGGGCCTGCCGGAGTCCGAGCACATCGGGATGATCACGGTCGATCCGCGCGACTCGAACACGGTGTACGTCGCGTCGCAGGGCCCGCTGTGGCGGTCGGGGGGCGACCGAGGGCTCTACAAGACGACCGACGGCGGCGCGACCTGGACGCGCATCCTGCACGTGAGCGACGAGACGGGCATCAACGAGGTGCACATCGATCCGCGCAATCCGGACGTCCTGTACGCGTCGTCCTACCAGCGCCGGCGTCACACCTGGACGCTGATCAACGGCGGCCCGGAGTCGACGATTTACAAGTCCGAAGACGCGGGCGCGACCTGGCGCAAGATCGAGAAGGGACTGCCTGGCGTCGACAAGGGCCGCATCGGGCTCGCCGTCTCACCGGCGAACCCGGACGTCGTCTACGCCGTCGTCGAAGCGGCGATGGGCAAGAGCGGCTTCTTCCGCAGCGACAATCGGGGCGAGACCTGGACCAAGCCGGGAAGCTACGTACCGCCGGGCGCGCAGTACTACAACGAGATCGTCTGCGATCCCGTGAACGTCGACCGGGTGTACGCGCTGCAGACGTTCCTTCAGGTCACGAACGACGGCGGCAAGACGTTTCAACGCGTGCCCCGGAAGAACCGCCACGTCGACGACCACGCGCTGTGGATCGACCCGGACGACACCGACCACCTGCTCGTCGGCAGCGACGGCGGCGTGTACGAGAGCTGGGATCTCGCCAAGAACTGGCACTTCAAGACGAATCTGCCGGTGACGCAGTTCTATCGCGTGAGCGTCGACGACTCGCGGCCCTTCTATTACGTGTACGGCGGCACCCAGGACAACAACTCGCAGGGCGGTCCGCATCGCACGACCGACCGCGCCGGCATCACCAACGCCGACTGGTTCATCACCGTAGGCGGCGACGGCTACGAGACGCGCGTCGATCCACACGACCCGAACATCGTCTACAGCCAATGGCAGTACGGCGGCCTCGTGCGACACGACCGTCGAAGCGGCGAGCGCGTCGACATCAAGCCGCGCGAGGATCCCGGGGACCCGCCGCTGCGTTGGAACTGGGACAGCCCGTTCATCCTGAGCGAGCACGACCACAAGCGACTGTACTTCGCGGCGAACAAGCTGTTCCGGTCGGACGACCGCGGCAACAGCTGGCGTCTCGTGAGCGGAGAGCTGACCCGCAACCTCGACCGGAACCAGCTCGAAGTCATGGGCAAGATCCAAAGCGTCGATGCCGTCGCGAAGGACAACTCGACCTCGCAATACGGCAACTGCGTGTCGCTCGACGAGTCGCCGATCGTCGAGAACCTGCTGTACGTCGGCACGGACGACGGCCTGGTGCAGATCACCGAGGACGGAGGGACGACGTGGCGCAAGATCGAGTCGTTCGAGGGCGTGCCCGAGCTCACGTACGTGAGCTGCCTGACCGCCTCCCCCACCGACGGCGACACCGTGTACGCGGCGTTCGACAACCACAAGCAAGGCGACTTCACGCCGTACCTGTTCAAGAGCACCGATCGCGGCAAGACCTGGACGTCGATCGCGAGCAACCTCCCGAAGCGCGACGTCGTGTTGTCGATCCTGCAGGATCACGTGAAGCCGGATCTGTTGTTCGCCGGCACCGAGTTCGGCGTCTATTTCAGCATCGACGGCGGCGGTCACTGGGTGCGGCTGAAGGCCGGTGTGCCGACGATCGCGGTGCGGGACATGGCGATCCAACGGCGCGAGAACGACCTCGTGCTCGGCACGTTCGGCCGCGGCTTCTACATCCTCGACGACTACACGCCGCTCCGGCACGTGACCCGCGAGATGCTGGAGAGCGAGGACGCGCTCTTCCCCGTCAAGGACGCGCTTCAGTACGTCGAGCGTAGCCGCCTCGGCGGCAACAACGGCAAGGGCTCACAAGGCGCGAGCTACTACGCGGCGCCCAATCCCGAGTTCGGCGCCGTCTTCACGTACTACCTCGAGGACAAGCTGCGCTCGCGCAAGGAAGAGCGCCGCAAGCGCGAGAAGGAGGCGCGCAAGAAGGGCGAGAACTCGCCTTATCCGACGTACGAGGAGCTGCGTGCGGAGGACGCCGAGAAGGAGCCGGCGGTGTTCTTGATCGTGCGCGACGACACCGGCGCGGTCGTGCAACGCGTGAAGGGATCGCGCAACCGCGGCTTCCACCGTGTCGCGTGGAATCTGCGGTACCCCTCGGTGCAGCCGACGCGCATCGGCCCCGACCCGAACGGGTCACCGTGGCGCCGCGCTCCGATCGGCCCGCTGGCGCTGCCGGGCACCTACGCCGTCGAGCTGGTGAAGCTGGTGGACGGGATCGTCACGCCGCTCGCGGCGCCGCAGACATTCGACGTCGTCCCCTTGGAGCTCGCGACGTTTCCGGCCGACGACAAGGCCGCGGCGCTGGCGTTCCAGCGCAGGGCGGCGGGCTTGCAGCGCGCGGCATCGGGGACGGTGCGCGTGATCGGCGAGGCGCAGACGCGCATCGACCACCTGCGCAAGGCGTTGATCGACACGCCGGCGACGGAGGACGCCCAGATCAAGGCGCTGGAAGACCTCCAAGACGAGCTCACGCGGATCAAGACGCTGTTGACGGGCGATCGGACCCTGCGGTCGCGCAGTACCGGTAGTCCCAGGAGCATTCAGGAGTGGGCGAACGACCTTGCCGGTAGCGGGTTGCGCGTTACGTCCGCACCAACGAAGACGCAGCGCGACATGCTGGCGAAGACGGAACCGATGTTCGCGCGGGTCCTGGCCGACGTACGCGCGTTGATCGACGCGCTGGTCGCGTTCGAGACCACGGTCGAGCAGAGCGGCGCGCCGTTCACGCCCAGCCGCTTGCCGGTCTGGTCGCCGCCGAAGTAGCGCCGTCAGTGCAGCTCGCGCGGCCGCCAGAGCTGCACGAGGCGCCCGCCGCCGTCGTAGATGCGCGGCCACTCGTCGATGTCGAGCTCGATCCACGCCAGCGCCGCGGTCGGAAAGTGACCGACGTGCCCGGTGAGCACCTCGACGAGCGACTCCATGCCGGGGTTGTGCCCCACGACCATCACCCGCTGGACGGCCTCGGAGACCGCCGCGACGGCGTCGATGTAGTCGCTCGGCGCGGCGTGATACAGATCTTCGCGCAGCTCGATCTCGCCCTCGTAGCCCGCGGCCGCGGCGGCGCGGCGCGCCGTGGTTCGCGCGCGTTTGGCGGTCGAGCTGAGGATGAGATCGGGAACGATGTCCTCGTCGGCCATGAGCGCGCCCATCCGGGGCGCATCCCGTTTCCCGCGCTTGTTGAGCGGCCGGTCGTGGTCCGTCAGGCCCACGTGCTTCCAGCTCGACTTCGCGTGGCGCAGCACCAGGAGCGTCTTCATTCACCCTCCACACAGGGGATCGTAACGGCCTCGACGGCGGATTGCGCCGCCGTGTATCGTCCGCTGACGATGGATGGTACGTCGGCCGAACTCGACCAGCTCGCGGAGCAGTACGTCGATCGCATCCGCCGGGGCGAGCCGGTGCAGGTCGAAGAGTACGCCCGGCGCCATCCGGCGCTGGCCGACGCGATTCGCGAGCTCTTTCCGGTGCTCGCGGTCATGGAGGGCATGAAGAGCTCCTCTGGAAGCGGGGACGAGCGGGCGGGAGACGCCATCGGCCCCTATCGCATCGTGCGCGAGCTGGGCCGCGGCGGCATGGGCCGCGTCTACGAGGCCCTCGACGCCTCGGGCGAGCGGGTCGCGCTCAAGGTGGTGCATCCGCACCTCGTTCAGCGACCGGGCTACCTGGCACGCTTCTTTCGCGAGGTCGAGGCGGGCGTGCGTCTCGACTCGCCGCGAGTCGTGCGCACGCTGGGCTCCGGCATCGCCGAGCAGGACGGCATCGAGACGCCGTACCTCGCGCTCGAGTTCGTCGAAGGGCAGAACCTGCGCGAGCTCCTGGACGAAGTCTCGCCGCTGTCGGAGCGATTGTGCCGCGTCATCGGGGCGAACGTCGCGCGGGGCCTGGCCGCGATCCACGCGGCCGGCATGGTGCACCGCGACATCAAGCCCGAGAACGTCGTCATCACGGAAAACGAGACGGTCAAGCTCATGGACCTGGGTGTCGCGGCGCTGCAAGAGGACGCCATGCGCTTGACGGCGACCGGCGAGTTCGTCGGTTCGCTGCTGTACGCGGCACCCGAACAGATCAGCGGCGACGACGTCACGCCGGCCGCCGATCTGTACGCGCTGGGACTCCTGCTGTTCGAGCTCATGACCGCGCGCAACGCGCACGCGGATCCGGCGACAGGACGCATACCGATCCTGCGCAAGCCGGAGAGCGAGATCTCGTTGCTCGACGACGCGCCGCACGCCAGCCCGTTCCTCGACGCGCTCGTGCGCTCGCTGATCTCGATCGATCCGCGCAAGCGGCCCCCGGACGCCGAGACCGTCGCCACGCTGCTCACCGAGGGAGAGTCGTCGGCGTGGTGGCGTTCGCACGCAGATCGCCGCGAGCTGGGCCCCGCGGCACGAAGGCGCAAGCACGCGCTCGAGACCTTTGGACGCCGGGACGCCTTCGAGCGGCTCGACGACGCCGCGCAGTCGTCACGCGACGGCGTCGGCGGACCGTTCGTGATCGAGGGCGATCCGGGCATCGGCAAGAGTCATCTCGTTTCCGCGTGGCTCGGACGCGGGCACCAGCGCGGGACGCTGCCGCCGGTCCTCTTCGTCGAGCGCGCGGGTACGCATGCGCCGGGCGCGGCCGCCCCGTTCGCGGCGGCGCTCACGGAACACATCGGCTGCAACGCGCTCGAGTCCCGCGTGCGCGACGCCGTCGGCTCGAACGACGAGCTCGTGGACGCCGTGCTGACGCACTTGCGGGGTGAAGAGGAGGGGGCACTCGGGCTTCCCTCGGCCACACGCGACCGCGCCTACGCGCGTCTGCTCGAAGACCTGGCGCGTGACGAGGGCCTGATCGTCGTGATGGAGGATCTGCACTACCTCTCGGAGAACGGCACGCAGGCGTTCCTCGAGCTCGCGCGGGGGATCGCCCGCACGCCGGTCCTGCTTCTGGCGACAACGCGGACCCCGCTCCACCCGGCGCTCGCAGAGGGGCTCGCGCGGATCGAAGACACGACGCGCATGATGCTCCCCCCGCTCGACCGCGAGTCGGCCTTCGCGCTCGTCCAGCACGTGATCCAGGGCGTCACGTCCGACGCCAACGCCGTCCGCGATCTCGTTCGGCGATCCGGCGGCAATCCGCACTTCCTGATCGAGCTGTGCCGCGAGCTGGAACGGACGACCGCCGGCGCGACGACCGTGGGAACACGCCCCGGGATTCCGGACTCGCTGGGCGCGTTGCTCGACGCACGCGTCGCTGCGTTGCCGCCGGACGCGCGCGAGCTGCTCTCGGCCGCGGCGTGTAGCGGCGACCTCTTCGACCCGGACCTCGTGATCACGGCGGCGCAGATCCCGAGGCTGAAAGGCCTACGCATGCTGCATGCGCTCGATCGCGAGCACCGGCTGCTCGAAGCCGTCGCCGACCGCTACCGCTTCCGCCAGCGGCTGGTGCAGGAGCAGCTGCACGACGATCTGCCGCCCGCGCTTCGGGCGGCATACCACACCGCACTCGGCGACGCAATGGAGTCGCGGCTGGAAGAGAACGAGCCCGTGCCGGGACACGTCGCGTTCGCGATCACGCGGCACCACCTGCGCGGGGAAGACGCCGCGCGTGCCATTCCGTACGCGATCGATGCGCTCGCGTACACGACGCGAAATCACGAGTCGCGACGCTCCGTCGAGATCGCGGAATGCATCGAGGCGTTCGAGGACCGCGTGCCCCCGAGTGTGCGTGCCAACGTGCTCTTGGCTCATGGCACCGCGCTCGTCGCGCACGGCTCGCCGGCCGACGCGCTGGCGTACTTCGAGAAGGCGTACGCGGCCGCGCAATCGATCCCGGACGCACACCTCGCGATGCGGGTCCTGGTGCAGCTCGTGGACTGCGAACGCGAGACCGGTGAGATCGAGTCGGCGTTCGCGCGCGTCGAGAACGTCTTGCACGACTGCGAAGCGCTGGGCGACGCACAGCTGACGGCTGAGCTTCACGGCCAGCGTTCGAGGCTGCTGCGCGACATGGGACGCCTCGACGAGGCGCGCGAGGCCGCCCGACAGGGTCTGGAGTACGCGGAGGCGCTCGGGGAGTCGAACGCGGTCGGCATCCTGTCGTTCTTCGCCGGCGCCTTCGAGGTGGATGCGGGGAATCTGACCGAAGGAAGAGCGCTGCTGGATCGCTCGGTTTCGATCGCCCACGTCTACGGCGAACGCGACCTCGAGAACGCCGCGCTGAGCTCGCTGGCGACCATCGCCTTTCACGAGTGCCGCATCGGCGACGGTGTGAGGCTGTTCCGCAACGTGCTCGAGATCGCCCACGAGCTTGGTCAGACGCGCACCGAGACCATCACGTCCGTCAATCTCGCACAGGCGATTCCGTTCACCGGCGACTTCGAGGCCGCCGCCGAACAGGCGCGTCATGCGCGCTCCGTTGCGGGGTCGCTCGAGTACGGCGAGATCCACGCTCGCTCGGTGCTGTCGCTGGGCGAGATCTACGTCCAGCAGGGCAAGTTCGCCGACGCGCTGAAAACGCTGCACGAAGCGGGCGTGCTGATCGACGAGATGCCCACCCCGGTGCTCCAGGTGCGCCGCGCCGTCGCGCTAGCGAGCGTTCACAGCTGGACGGGCGGATGCGACGAAGCGGCCGCTGTCCTCGAGCAGGCGCTGCCGTTCGCGGAGGAGACGCAGATGCGGCGGGTGGGCCACTCCCTGCGTTGGGCGGCCGGCCTGATGCACGAGACGCAGGATCGCTTCGAGGAGGCGATCGCGGCCCTGGAGGGCTTGGCCGACGAAAGCCGCGAGACCATCCGGTATCTGAGCCTGATCGACGACCTCCAGCTCGGCGCGCTGCACGCGCACCAGGGCAACGAGGAGCGCGCGCGAACACTGCTCGATGACGTACGACGCCTGGCGGAGCCGGGCGGCATGCCCGGCATCGCGGCGTTGTGCCGTTTCTGGCTGGAGCTGCTTCCCGGGGAGAGCCTCCTGCATGCGCGGCTGGAGCTCGAGAAACACGGCGCGAACATGCCGGCCCTCCTCAGGTTGCGCGCCGCGGCGACGCTGGCACGCCGCACGAAGGAAGATGCCTTGATCGAAGCGGCGCGATGCGAAACCGACGCGCTGCTCGATTCGATGACGGACGATCAACGCGAGCGCGCGATGGAGAACGTGCCGGTATTCAAGAGATGATCGAGCCCGGGTCGGCGCCGGCGTTCTTGAGCACCTGTGCGAGCCGCTGGAGGGCGCGTACGTAGCGCTTGCTGGCGGTGTTCGTCTCGATGTCGAGCGCCTTCGCCGCTTCGACGTTGCTCATCTCTTCGAAGTGGCGCAGGACGAGCACCTCCCGGTCGAGCTCGTTCATCTCCTCGAGCGCCTCCATGAGACGTGCGCGCAGCTCCCCTTCGGCGGCGACGACGCTGGGAGTGATTCCGGAGGCCATGAGGTGATCCACCAGGGCGATCGAGGTCGCCGCGGGGCCGGCGGCCCCGTGCGCGACCTCGCGCCTCGCGTCGCGCTTCTGCGCGCCGACGTGAAAGCGGTACAGCTTCAGGAGGCGTTGCGCCGTGATGAAGCGGATCCAAACGAAGAATGGCATGCGTGGGTTGTCGAGGTAGTCGTCGATACGCTCGGCGATCTCGAGGTAGGCCTCTTGTAGGACATCCGACGCACCGAGCCGCGCCCGGAGGGCCGGATCCATTCGGAGCTGAACCATCCGTAGGAGACGTCCTCGATGCCTCTCGAGAAGATCGCCAAGCCGCGCCTTGCGTTCGGCATCGGTTTCGCCCGCGGCTTGTAGCGCGGTGAGGTCGGGGTCGGTGTGCGTTCCCACGCCGTCAAGGATAGCCGGTTCGCGGTTCGCGGGAGGCGCGAAGCGATCGTGAGCCCGCCCGCGATCAGAACGAGGTTCTTGAGGATGTACTGGCCCTCGAGCGTCCATCCGAACGGGAATTGGGTCCAGACGAGCTCCGGGCACGCGATCCACGGCATGAACGTCCCGGCCATGTGGGCGAACAGCAGCAGCAGCGTCAGGCGCCGGAAGCGATTGACAACGAGCGCGAGCCCGATCGCGCTCTCCCACGCGGCCAGGACCGGCTGGAACCAGGCCGGATCCACGATCCAGTCGACCGTTCGCTCGATGAGCCCCTCGGCCGGGGACATCCCCGGGACGAACTTGAGCGCCCCGAGCCACAGGAACACGACGCCCATGGCGACCCGCAGGGCGTGCACGGCGTTGCGATCCAGCCAACCGGTGAGGCGACGATCCAGTGTGCGAACGAGGTCGTTCATGGTTACTCCTCGTCCTCGACCGGCAGGCCGCTCGGCACGCGTGCGGGGACCTGAGAGCGCAGATCGCGCGAGCGCGGATCGGTCAGGCTCTTCAGGAACGCGATCAGCGCTTCGACTTCGGCGTCGGTGAGCTCGACCGGGTCCAGCTCGTTCGCATCGGCGATCTTCGCGCGCAGCTTCTCGTTGCCCTGCACCCAGGTGTCGCGCTTCAGGAACCCCTGGAAGCGCGTCGCGCTCAGGAACTCGTGCTCGATCGTGTCACCCGTCGCCGTCAGCTCGGCGACGCGGTCGATCGGAGGAAGCAGGCCCTTCGGCAGCTCGTAGCGCTCGAGCGAGCGCACCGGGTCGAGGTGGTGGCGAACCACGTCTTCCAGCGTCGCGTAAGCGCCGTCGTGGCCCCACGGACCGGTGAGCTCGACGTTGCGAAGCGATGGCGTGCGGAATCGGTAGTTGTCTTCCTGCCGTACGGTGACGCGGCCGCGACCGAAGTCCTCGACGAACGCCTGCACGCCGGTGGCGCGCCAGTACGTGCCGTCGCGGCCGTCGCCCTTGCCGGGACCGATCTGCGGCATCGCGATGCCGTGGAACTCGTGGTCCGTCTGGAACTTTCCGGTGTGACAGTCACCGCAGCCGGCCTTGCCGTAGAAGAGGTCCATGCCGGCTCGTGCGCGTGGTGAGAGCTCGCCTTCGCCCCGCAGATACAGGTCGAAGGGGCTCCGGTCGGCGCGGAACGCAACCGTCTCGAACGCGGCGATGGCGTTCGCCGCGAGCACGTACGTGATGTCGCTCTTCGTCTCCACCTTGTCGGGGAAGGCGCGCCGAAACAGCTCGACGTACTCGGGGATGGCTTGCAGCCGCTTGCCGAGCAGGTCCCAGACGCCGCCGGGACCTGCGGCGTTGTTCAACGACTTCGCGTCGGCGATCTCGTTCTCGCCCTTCTGACCGGCCATCTCGATCGGCGAGGTCACCGGGAACATGGCCTGCGCCGCGAGGACGTTGTCCAGACCGCCGGGGAGCTTCCACTTGGCGGGCGTGATGAAGCCGCCTTCGTAGTAGCCCTTCTCGTCCGTCTCGACGCGCCCGTCGTGGAACAGGCGCTCGTGCTCGTGGGTGCCCACGTTGAACAACGCCGGCGCGTTGCGCGGGACCCGCTCGTGAATGGTCTCTGCGAGCGTCGTGCCCGGGCGGCGATCGCCGCCCAGGCCCTGCGCACCCTCGCCGAAGCCCAGGGCGACGGCGTCACCCGAGGCGTGGTCGGGGTGGTGACAGGTCGCGCACGAGATGTTGCGGTTGCCGCTGAGCACCTTGTCGAAGAACAACATCCGGCCGAGCTCGACCTTCGCCTCGGACGGTGCGCCGTTCTCGTAGAAGTCCGCGTCGGTGACGGGCTCCGGCGTCTCGGGCAATGCGAGCCCGGTGAGCGGCACCAGGACCGACGTGATGATGAATGCGATGACGGCGAGCAAAAGGCGCATGACGGCCTCCCTGCGAAAACGGTTGTGCGCGGCGACCCGCTTGGGCCGCCGCGCGAACGAAGTGCGCGCTACTCGAGGCCCGCGCGCTTGGGCAGCATGATGAAGAGCGGGACGTGCACGTTCAGGCCGAACTCGCCCGGGATCCCGCCGTAGGTCTTGCCGTCGGAGTGGTAGGCGATGGCGAGCAGCGACGTCGTCCAGAGGTCCGACATCTGCAAGCCGGGCTTGAACGAGTGTACGAACTCGGCGTTGCCGTTCTCGTCGGCGGTGAACACGCTCTCGGAGCCGTCACGGGCGCCCAGCGGCATGTCGAGAGCGCCGGAGAACGGAATCGTCGGCGGCATCGACATGAACGCGTGCCACATGGTGTAGACGCCATTCGGGACGAGCCCGCTGAACTTCAGGTTCAGGTAGCCGGTGCCGTTCTCGTACTTGTACGTGCCGGTGCCCTTGTGGCGCAGCCACTGGCCGAGCGTGATGCCGAGCTTCTCGCCCTTGGGATGCGGTCCCACGGCCTTCGGATCGAAGGGGTCGTGCTTGACCGCGACGGCCGTCTTGTAGAGCGGCGCGTTCATGTCGTTGTCGCCCTTGGTGACGCGGTAGACCTTCTTCGAGCCCGGTTCGCGCTCGATGTACACGTCCTGCTCGGGCAGGTCCATGTCGAGGTGCGTGACGAAGGCGACGTCGAACGCGATGCGGCCGTCCTTGGGCGCATCGGTCTTCTCGCCGGCCTGCGCGGAGCTGGATTCGTCGTTGCAGCCGGGCACGATCAGGAGCAGGGCCGCGCAGAGGGCCGCTGCGAACAGGTTGTTCTTGGAAATCACTTTGCTTCTCCTTGCGGTCCCGGCACCCGCCGGTCCATGGGGGAAGAACTCCCGGGCCACCGCGCCCGGGGACAGGTGATTTCGAGAAAAGCTGCGGAGCGCCGAAGCCGCTACAAATGGGGGTCTACGGCCGGCATGCCACCAAGGGCTCGCCGGCGCTAGCTTCCGCCGCGGGACATGCGGATCTTGGTCTCGGTGGTCAGCGTCTTGTGAACGGGGCAGCGCTCGGCGATCTCCATGAGCCGCGCTTGCTGCTCCTCGTCGAGATCTCCCTCGACCCGCACCTCGGTGAAGATCTCGTCGACGAGCCCCTTGTCGCTCGCGCAGTCCTCGCAGTCCTTCGCATGAATACGCCCGTGACGAAGCTTCACCTCGACGTGGTCGAGCGACCACCCCTTGCGCTTCGCGTACATGCGCAGCGTCATCGACGTGCACGCGCCCAGTGCAGCCAGTAGATACTCGTACGGGTTCGGTCCCTCATCGGCGCCGCCGACCGACGTCGGCTCGTCCGCCGCGAGCGCGTGAGCTCCGGCCTTCACCTCGTTGGTGAAGCCGTCGGTCTCCGTCGTCTCGACGATCACCTGTCCGTCCACGGCCGTTCTCCGTTCGTGTTCGAGCATCCGCGATCTACGGTGCGGTAACCAATGGTGCGCTCGAGCGCCGACTACGCAATTCTTACGCGGAGCGCGCCGACGCCAGCTTCGACTCGAGCTCAGCGACGCGCCGGCGAAGTCCCTCGATGACCGGCTCCACCTCGTCGGCGGGTAGACGCCGGTGGATGTGCTTCGGACAGTTCGTGTCCCACGCCTCGATCGTGAACAGAACACCGCGTTCGACGCGAGCTTCGTAGGCCGGATCTTCGAGCTTCGCCATGAGCGCCGGATCGTCCTCGACGATGCGAGCCGTGCCCCAGATCTTGACCCGTTTGCAACCCACATAGTCCATGAGGAAGATGAACGCCTTGCCGTTCTCGGACAGATTGCCCTGCGAGATGTACTGCCGGTTGCCGCTGAAGTCGGCGAAACCGAGCGTCTTCTCGTCGATGACGCGCAAGAAGCCTCGTGGGCCACCCTTGTACTGGATGTAGGGCTGCCCCTCGCTGCTGGCGGTCCCCATATAGAACATGTCCGCCTGGGTGACGAACGCCGCGAGATCCGGCGTGACCATGCCGCGCCATTCCCGGTTCTTCTCGTAGTTGGCGTAGAGCTCCCGTGAGCCGTTCCTTGCTTGCGTCGCCTTGACCGCCGGCGTGAACGCGATGTCGGTCGAGTAGCCCATCGAGGCCCTCCGTTGCGTGTGTGTGCCGGAAAGCACGACGCCTTGCGACCGCCGGAGTTTCAGCCGTGCGTCGACGGGTCAAAGAACGACGCTCAGCAACCACCCCGCCGCGCCGGTCGCGATGACCACCAGCCACGCCGGCAGCTTCGCGTAGGTAAGCGCGACGAACGCGAGCACCGCCAGGCCGAGATCCGCGAGGTCGAAGATCGCGCTGGTCAACACGGGGCGATAGAGCGCGGCGAGCAGCAAGCCCACGACGGCGGCGTTGACGCCTGCGAGCGCGGCACGTGTGCGGGCGTTGCGCCGCAGCTGCTCCCAGAACGGAAGCGTACCGCCAACCAACAGGAAAGAAGGCAGGAAGATCGCCAGGAGACAGACGAGACCGCCGAGCCATCCCGTGGGCGGACTGCTCATCGAGCCGCCGAGGAAGGCGGAGAACGTGAACAGCGGACCCGGGACGGCTTGCGCGGCGCCGTAGCCCGCGAGGAACGTGTCGTTCGTCACCCAGCCTGGCGGAACGACCTCGGACTGCAGCAACGGCAGGACGACGTGCCCGCCTCCGAAGACGAGCGAACCCGCGCGGTAGAACGCGTCGAATACCGTGACCGTCTGGTTCGGCCAGGCCTGCGCGAGGATCGGGAGACCGACCAGCAGCGCGAAGAAGACGGTCAAGAGCACCGCACCCGTCCGACGCCGGACCGAGATCGGCAGTGGGTCGTGCTCACCGTCTTCTGCGGGCTTGAACAGCAGGCGTCCGACGACGGCCGCCGCCGCGATCACCGCGATTTGGCCCCACGCCGCCTGCAGCAAGAGCACGGCGCCCGCCGACACGGCCGCGATCAAGACGCGCGGCGCGTCGGTGCACAGACTCCTGGCCATGCCCCAGACCGCCTTCGCAACGACGGCGACGGCAACGACCTTCAGCCCGTGCAGCACGCCGGCGGGCATGCCGTCCCCCCAAGCCGAGACGCCGATCGCGAACAGGAGCAGGGCGACGGCGGACGGCAGCGTGAAGCCCGTCCACGCGGCCAGCGCACCGCGAAAACCCGCGCGCGTGAGACCGATGGACAGACCCACCTGGCTGCTCGCGGGCCCGGGCAGGAACTGGCACAGGGCCACGAGCTCGGCGTAGCTCCGCTCGGTGAGCCAGCGGCGCCGCGTGACGAATTCCTCGCGGAAGTACCCCAGGTGCGCGATGGGGCCACCGAACGACGTCAGGCCGAGGCGTAGGAAGACCAGGAACACCGTCGCGGCGTTCGTACGCTGCGCTGCGGTGTTCATTGCGATGCGCCGGCTTCGAGTTGCTCGAGGTGGTTCGCGAGATGCCGGTCGTGGAACCGGCCGAGCGCCGACAACGCCACGACGCATCCGACCAGCGCGAACGTGATGTCCCAGTGCGCGTCCCACACGTCGCCTTGCGTACCGAGGAACGACTCCGCGCTCTCACCGGAGATCAGGTAGGCCGCGAACTCCACAAGCTCGTAGAACGCGCTGATCGCGACGCACACGCAGAGCACCAAGAAGAAGAGCCAGCCCCCGGGCCGAAGCGGCGACGTGCGCAGCAACACCTCGCGCGCTGCGATCGCCGGTACGAAGCCCTGCATGAAGTGCCCGAAGCGGTCGTAGTGGTTGCGGGCGAAGCCGAACGCCTCCTGCGCCCAATCGCCGAGCGGGGTGCGCTCGTAGGTGTAGTGACCGCCGTAGGCGAGCACTACGCCGTGCACGGCGATCAAGGCGTAGAGGAGCGACGTCAGTGGAAATCGCCTTGCAGTAAACCAGAGTACGGGGAGCACGATCGCAATCGGGGCGACCTCGAGCCACCACGTACCGCGCTCCACGGGCTTGATCCCCGAGACGACGATGGCGACGACGAACGTCACCGTCACGAGGATCAGGTTCCGGTTGGCGCGCATACGCCGGAATCCTACAAAGGAGCCCCGTGCTCGACGCCATCCTCCACGCCGCGCTCCTCTGGCTGGCTGCCCTCGCCGGGGCGGCAGCGCTGTGGCCGGCGCGCCGATGGGACGCGGGCGGGCGCGGACTCTTGCTCACCGCGTTCGCGGCCGGCCTGTTTCTCCTCCCCTGGCTGCAGCCGCGCGACCCCTTCGGCCCGTTCCTCTTCGTCGCGTGCGTGAGCTTGATCCTGGTCCTGAAGGTGCGCGACTTCCATGTCGGCGCCCACTGGTGGTCCACGCAGCCGTTTCACGCCTGGCTGCGGTTTCTTCCGATGCCGTTCATTCTCGTCTTGCGCCGGCATGTCAACGAGGAGCCCCGACCGCTCGCCACGAACGTTCGCATGCTCCTTCGCGGCGCCGTCGAGATCGCGGCCGGCGTCTGGATCCTCCATCACGCGAGCGACTGGAACCTGGTCGATGTCTCGCCCTGGCTCGATCACACCGTGAGAGTCCTGGCCGCCTACGGCATCGCGTTCGACGGCGGCATGGCTTTCTTGTGCGCGCTGCACCGGCTGCTCGGCGTGCACGTGATGACGTTCAGCCGTCACCCCATCCTCTCCGTCTCACCGGCGGACTTCTGGCGTCGCTACAATCGACCGGGCGGACGCTTCCTGTACGAGAACGTCTTCCGCCAGGCCGGAGGCCGCCGGGCGCCGCTGCGCGCGACGCTGCTGACCTTCACGGTGAACGGCGTGCTACACGAGTACATGGCCTTCATCCTCGTGCAGCGCGTGCAGGGCTACCAGATCGCGTTCTTTCTGATTCACGGCATCGCCGTCGCGCTGACGTTCCGCCTCCGCCCGCGCGGACCGCTCGCCGTGCTCTGCGTGGCCGGGACGTTTCTGTTCGTCGTGGCCACGTCCGCGCTGTTCTTCGCGACGCTCGAGAACACCGCGCCGGGCTGGCTGTATCCGCGCGGCGCGCTTCTGCCGTAGAGGCTCGTCGGCGCGGGTGCGCATCGGATGGGGTCGCCTGGCGGAGCGAAGAGGAGACCATCGACGGGTGTCGACGCCGACGCGGGTCTGCGGATCGATCGACTTCAAGAGCGAGAAGGGCACGACGATCAAGGGCACGTTCAACGTCAAGATCGAACGCGACATGTTGGCGAACTGACTACAGCGTCTTGAGGTACTCGAGGACGGCGCTGCGCTGCTCGTCGGTGAGACGGTCCGGGAACGTGTGTCCGGCGGCCGACTTGCCCTTCAGCGTCGTGTCGAACCAGCGCCGGCGTTCGTGCTCGTCGTCGGTGGCGGGCACGCGCTCGGCTTGGTCGAAGCGCAAGCCGACGCGCTCCGGGTCGTAGTCCGACGGGTGGCGTCGCCAGACCGCTGGGCGCGCCTTCGAATGCAGCACGTGCCACAGCGTCGGCACGGCGCCGTTGTGGAAGTAGGGGGCGGAGGCCCAGATGCCGTCGAGCGACGGCGCGACGTAGCCGCCCGGATCGACGCGAACGCCGTCGGGGTCGTAGCCGGTCAGCCAGCTCTTCGCGTACAGCGTGCGCTGCTCCTTGGTGATCGCGTCGAGACGGACGCGGTCCGTGCCGACCTTGTCGATCGGCACGAGGCGGTTCGGGTAGGCACCGTCCTTGCCGTACGTCCCGTGACAACCCGCGCAGTGCTTGCGAAACACGGCCGCGCCGCGTGCGGCCAGCGCGCTGTCGATCTCGAACGGATACGACGGCGGCCGCAGGGACTCGATGTACTTCTCGATGTCCTTGAAAGCGGGCTCGAACGCGAGCACCTGCTCCCGCCCGTTCATGGGGACGAGCAAGAACTGCATGAGGCTGCGATGACCGCGCTTGCCGGACCCGTCGATGTAGAGATGCGAGCGCTTGCGATAATGCCACCACGGCGGCGCGTCGAGGTCGTGATGCGGAAGGTAGAGCTTCTCCTTCGGCTGAATCACGTTCAGATCGAGGTCGCGGAACTGCAGCAGCGCGAAGCTGAATACGACCGCGTTGGTCGTCCCCACGGTCTTCCCGAACGGGATCATCGCGGAGGCGAAGTCGGCGGGCTTCAGCTTGCGGCCGATCGCCTGCTTCGCGGCGCGCACGTCGTCGACGATCGTCTGCAACGCGAGGTGCGCGTTGGGCAACCCCGGCATGACGACGCCGTTCACCTGGCCGCCGTGGCAGGAGAGACAGTTGGTGTGCCAGCCGCCGTCTTCGCCGACGACGAACTGCAGCGGACGTCCGGAGTCGTCGCCGGGACGGGCCGTGAGGCCGTAGCGCTCGAACGCCATGCGGCGGCGCTCCTCCGGCGTCGCCTTCTCGGCCTCTGCACGCAGCGCTTCCGGCCACACCCGCCACACGTTGTCGAAGACCTCCTGATCGAACCCCATGGGCACGAAGGGCGTGTCGATCAGATGGCGGTAGCCGCGTTCGGCGGCTGTCTCCGATGGCTGCTCGTCGGCGCGCGCGTCCATGCGCCAGCACAACGCCACCGTCAGGGCCGTTGCGAGGAGGACGACGCGGTACAGCAGGAGCCGACGCATGCTTGGATCCTAGGTCGGCCCGCGGGACGGCACACCCAGGATCCGGGTGCGATCCCGGCTGTCCAGATGAGCGCCGTCGGGGATGGGGTCAGTCGAGTCGAACGACCGCCTGCGCAGGGATGTTGACCTTGATCCTGCGCGTTTCCCCTTTGTAGGACCCCTCGAGCACGTAGTCGCCGGGCGGCACGTACCTGTACTCGGCCGCTTCGCCCTTCTCGCCGTTCGCGAACTGGTGGTACCAGCCCCACGCATCGCTCGTGCACTTCAGGCCGAACCGGATCGACGCCTCCGGATCGCCGTGTTCGACGCGCAGCGTGTGCAGCGTCGGCAGGGTCCAATCGACGACGTTGTCCCCGTGGGTCAGCGTGACCTTGCGCATCGCGACGTTGATGAACGTCGTCTTCGGCGGATCGCCTTCGATCAGCTGCAGCGTCAGGATGTGATCGCCGGGCTGGACCTTCTCGAACGTGTACGTGGCGCCGAGCATCTTTCCGCGCGCACCGCCGCCCGACATGTGATTGTCGGGAACGCTGCCGCGCAGCGTCACGTTCACGCGCCCCTCCAGCTCTCCGAGCCCCGTGAGGTTCACCGTGAGGCTCGGCGGCGCCGCGAGGCGGATCTCGATCTCGCGCTCCGCCAGCGGGTCGTAGATCCGCTCGATCTCGCCGTGCGCCTCCGTCGAGACGGTGATGCGGTACGTACCGTCCTTGCCCTCCGAAGGCTCCGGGGTCATCGGACTGTGCGCGACCCACCAACTCCCGTCCGTGCGCCGAATGAACGAGCCGCCTCCGCCGACCGTGGTTCTCTCGCCTGCGTACGAGGTCGAGAGGCGGATGTCACGCGGTGCCGGCGCGAGCCCGTTCTCGTCGAGGACGCGCAGCAGCACGTACTTCTTGCGGTCGATCGGATCGAGCACGACGTCGGCATCGACTGTGCGGTCGTTCACCGCGACGACCGTCGACCCGAACGGCTCCCCCCGACCGAGGACCACCGTCACGACATAGCTCCCGCGCTCGAGGTCGCTGAAGAGGTACGTTCCGTCCTTGCCGGGCCGACTCTCGCGCAGGAGATCGGGATGGCTCCCGACCTGCGAGAAGGGCGGCTCGCGGCCCTCGAACCGGAGGATCCACACCTGCATGCCGGTCGGGTCGAGGTCCGCGGCGCCGAGAACCCGCGCGCGGATCCCCGGGCGGTCCTCGAGCCGGAGGACGAGCTCCACCGTGCCCTGTCCCGCTTCGAGCGTGATCTTCTGCGGTTTCGACGCGTTGCGCTTGTCGCGGTCGCTGACGCCCTGGATCCACCACGTCCCGGGCTCGAGATACAGCTTCGACGCGTCGGCGGTCCAGACGCTCATGCCGGAGCGTTGAAGTCGCTCTTCGGTTCGCGCGCGGATCACGCCGGCCTCGCTCGGCGGCGAGCCGTCCGCGGTGAGAATGCGGACGTCGACCTCGCAAACGGCCTTCGCGACGAAGTCCAGTGTTCCGCCGGGGCGCACGCCCCACGTCTTCTGTCCGCGCGGCGCGCTCACGCGGTAGCCCTGCGCGAAGGCGCGAATCGAGAAGCCGAGGTCGGCGAGCGCGGAGAGCTCGAAGCGTCCGTTCGCATCACTCGTCGCTCTGCGGGTCGCGAGCAGACGGCGGCGCGTCTCCTCGGCAGCTTGCGCGGCGGCCTCGTCGATGTCGGGCACCTCCGGTGCTTCGAACGGCGACCAGCGGCTGCCGGTCGGGACGGGCTCCGCGACGACGACGACACCCTCGACGGGCTGACCGTCGCTCGTCGTCACGCTGCCGGTGATGACGCCGTCACCGCTGGTCGGCGCCGAGGTCGTCTCGTAGGCGCCCTCGACCATGGTGTTCGGCTCGAGGCGGGGACGGACGTTCACGCCCTGACCGTCCTCGCTGCCGGAGACCTCGTACGTGCCCGGGACCGGCTCGATCGGTTCGTCGTCCTGGAACGCGAAGAAGCCCCCGGCGGTGAGCGCGGCGGCCGCGACGGCGGACGCGGCCATCTTCATTCCGGTGTTCACGATCAACCCTCCAATGATGCTGCTGCCCGTTCCGGCCGCCGCAGCGCCGGCCTGGGTCGCCGACGCAATGACGTTGGCGGCCGTCGGCAGGTCCGGTAGCGGGATGGCCGCGAGCAAGGCCGGCGCCTTGTGACCGATGCGGTCGCGCAGACGCGAAGACGCTCGATGAACGCGAATGCGGCACGCGTTCTCGGAGACGCCGAGCACGTAGGCGATCTCGCGATAGTCGAGGTCGTAGAGAAAGCGGAAGACCAGGACCTGGCGGTCGTCGTCTTCGAGCTGGTCCAACGCGCGCTCGACCTCTTCTTGCAGGTCGAGCCGCGGCGCGTTCGCCGACACGCCGTGCAGCGGGTGCGCCTTCTCGTGGCGTGCGCGCCGCGCGCGGCTGCGGCGGTTCATCAGGGACTTCATGCGCACGGCGCGCATGAGCCAGGCGCCGACGCCCACCTCGCCGGGCTTGCGCGTTCGCGTCTGTGCGAGGTCCGTCAGCGCGTCTTGCACGACGTCTTCCGCGTCGGCGCGAGCGAGCCCCATGCGCTGCGCGAGGTGGTAGACGGCGGGCAGCTCGGGGCGCACCAGCTTCTCGAACGCGACCTCGTCGCTGCGTTCGATCCACGCGCCCCAGAGCTGTGCCGTCTGCGTCGTCATCCATCCCTACCTTGCCGGTCGAGGCGCGCGCATTTCAAGAAGACGCGCGATTCAGGAGGCCGCGCCGCACGCCGCGACCTCCGGCCACTCTGCCGGCGGCGCATCGGTCTCGGCGAACACCTTCAGACAACCGCCGAGCAGCGTCTGCCAACCGCCGCCCAGGCTCTTGCTCGTCGACTCGTCGACGCGCCCGACCAGGCACTCCTCGAGGCGCAAGGTGCACCCGCCGTCACGGGGTTGAATCCGGAATGTCGTCTGAATGCGCGCGGGTCCGTAGTTGGCGTCCATGTCTCCCGCCAGCTGGATGTGCTTGCCGGTGGAGAGGCCGGTCACCGTGTACCAGATCTGTCCCTGGCCGTCGCCCCAGTCTTCGTACACGCGGCCGCCGAGCTTCGGCTCGATGTGATAGCCGATGGCTTGCTCGCTCGTGAAGAATCCGGGGTGCCACCAACGATGCGTTTCGTGTGTGAGCGCGTGCCACACTTTGTCGGGCGTCGCGTCGATCTCGATTTCCTGAACGTGTTCGATCACTTGTACGGGCTTGGTCATTTCTTCTCCTCTGCGAAGTCCTTGATGCGGAGCAGCCAATCGGCACTCTCCTCCTCGAACGGTCGAATCCAGCGCCGGTAGATGGATCGAATCGGCGCGGGATTGAGCAGGTTCCAACGCTCGCGGCCGCGGCGCTGGACGACGACGAGCTTGGCGTCTTCCAGCAGACGCAAGTGCTTCATCGTCGCGAAACGTGACTCGTCGAACGCGGCGGCCAGCTCCCCCGTCGTGCGCGCGCGCTTGCGCAGCAGATCGAGGATGCGCCTTCGGTGCGGATGCGCGAGGGCCTTCCAGACGAGGTCTTCGCGATCACGTGCCGTTGGACGCGAGGGACGGGACGGGGATCGGCGCGTTGCGTTCATATGTGACCTTTTAGTCACATATTATCCGCGGGTCAAGCCGAAAGCACACTGTCCGCCGGAATCGTCAGAGCGCTCGGTAGCGGGCCTGGGAGGCCTCGGCGCGCTCCTTCAGCGAGCCGCACACGAGGTGGCAGAGCGCTTCGAGGGTCGGGTCCGCGATCTCGACGGTCACCCGGCGTCCGTCGCGAGTCCGCGCCACGCAGCCCGCCCGCTCGAGCTCGGCGACCTGCCGCGAGAGGTTGCTCTGCTCCAACCCGGTGGCCGCCTGCAGCGCCGACATGGCCAGGGGCCCGCCCATCAGGGCGTTCACGATCTTCAAGCGGCTCACCGACGAGAGGGCCTGGAACCGCCGGGCCACCTCCCCCAGCAGCACGTCAGGGAGTCCGCCGGCCTTGGTCGCTCGCTGGGTCATTTCTTGACTATATGAGCAAATGTTCATAAATACAAGGGATCACATCGGGAGAGACGACAGATGACCACCACGACCCTGAAGCCGGAGCCCGCCAAGGCCGTCGGCGCGCTTCGGATCGCCGCGCTCGCCCACCCCCAGGGCTGCCGCACCTATCTCGCCGCGGATCCGGCCAGCAAGCAGGCGCTCGCAATCGACGTCCACCTCGACCTCGTCGACGACGTCATCGCGCGCGTCGAGGCCGAGGGCTGGACCCTGCCCTACGTCGTCGACACGCACACCCATGCCGACCATCCGTCCGGCGCAGGCGCGGTCGCCGAACGCTTCGGCTCGACGCGGATCGCCCACGAGCTCGCGCAGCACGTCGGCGTGGCGCGCCACCCTGCCGACGGCGAGGCGCTGCACCTGGGCGACACGGCCGTGACGGTGCGTCACGCGCCGGGCCACACGCCCGACCACATCGTGTTGCTCAGCGAAGGCGTGTTGTTCGCCGGCGACACGCTGTTCATCGGCGGCGTCGCGCGCACGGACTTCCTCGGCGGCGACGCCGGGCAGCTCTTCGACTCGATTCACGCGATCCTGCAGGACCTGCCGGACGAGACGATCCTCTACCCTGGGCACGACTACGAGGGCCGGATCGAGAGCACGATCGGCGAGGAGCGCGCCTCGAACCCGTGGCTTGCGATCGACGATCGCGCCACGTTCGCCGCTCAGCTCAGCGCCAACAAGCCGCCGCGTCCCGCCAACATGGACGCTTTGCTCGAGCTCAACCGCAACGGTGTCGACATTCCCGAGCGCATCTCGGCAGCCGAGACGACTGCACTGGTCAACGACGGCGGCGCGAGCAGCGTGATCGACGTACGCACGGGCATGGAGTTCGAGAGCGAACGCGTCGAGGGCTCACGCCTCGTTCCGTTGGATCAGATCAAGGCTCGCGCGGACGAGGTGAGGGCGACGCCGGCGCCGCGTCTCATCATCTGCCGCACGGGCAGCCGCGCGGCGATGGCGCAAAAGCTGTTGAGCGAGTTGGGCATCGCGGGCACGAGCGTGATCGAGGGCGGCATCGAGGCGTATCGATCCGCCGGCGGCCAGACGCTGCAGACCGGCGAGCGCATGTCGCTCGAGCGGCAGGTGCGGATCGTTGCCGGATCGCTGGTTCTCACGGGCGTCGCGCTGAGCCTCTTCGTGCATCCGGCCTTCATCGCGATGGCCGCGTTCATCGGCGCCGGCCAGATCTTCGCGGGCGTCACGGACTGGTGCGGGATGGGGCTGCTGCTCGCCAAGGCGCCGTGGAACCGCTCGACGCTCGATGCCGGCGTGGCACCTGGCGGCACCTGCGCCGCAAACGTTCCCCCGGCGTGCTCGGCCGGAGCGCCGCCTTCGGGCAGCTAGGACAGATCGTGCCGGCGACGCCGGCTCATAGCCGCCGGGTCTCGCGAAGCCAACGCAGCAGCCGCGCTTCGAACGTGGCCGCGTCGAACCCCAGGGCCTTCAGACAGACGAGGTCGAGGTCGTTGCCGTCGCGGCCGCCGGCCTCGCGCAGGAACGCTGCGGCCTTCTCCGGCCACCCCTCGACGACATAGGCGGACACGCAGTACGCATACAGCACCTCGGGTTTCGTGAGGTCGTTGAAGTTCTTGCCCGTCATGAGGTGGACTTCCGGCTTGTCTTCGCTCTTGAGCAGCGCACGCCCCAGCGCTAGCCAGCTCGCCTTGCCGTCGCTCATGCGCTCTTCGTACTCCGGAATCGGCTTGTCCTTCTCCGCATACTTCGACTCGACGTCGTTGACGCTATACAGCATGCGCGTGCCAGTGATCTGCCACGTCAGGTAGATCCCCATTCCTTCCGCGATCCACGCGTGGCGAACGCCCAAGCCCAAGAGGCGGGCGAGGTGGTGGCTGACGACCTGCGTCGTGGCCGCCTCGTGTCTCGTCGCCTCATCTTCGGCCTTGGCCATTGCCGCATCGCGGCCCGGCAGCCAGGACCCACATGTTTCCGCTGTGAATTCGACGTCGCGCGCAGTGACGCCGGGCTGCTTCGCATAGAAGCGATTACCCTCCAGAACACTGTCGAACGAGTAGATCGTCACCGCTTCGGCATACTTGCCGGAGGCTCCGTAGCCGGGCGCGCGGAGCCCGACCGCGTACTCGACCACCGGCCACGAAGCGTCGACGAAACGAAGAGTCTCCGCGAGCTCGGCGCTCGGTGGCGTTCCGAGAACCCGTACCCGGGGGACCGCGAGAACCGCGGACCACTTGACTCCGCCGATCTTGTCCTCGACTCGCGCCGCGACCCAGGAGGGCTTGGGCACGGCCTCGATCGCTTTCTCGGCGGTCTCCTTGAGTCCCTTGCGGCGCGTGCGGGCGTTCCGGGTCTCGAGCAGGATCCACTCGTCCCCGTCGCGCACCTCGTGATTCCAGTCCCTGAAGGTCGCACTCTCCGGATCGACGGCCAACGCGGTGGCGATGAGCTTGGCGCGCAGGCGGAATGCCCCCTCTTCCTCGGCTTCGTCCAAGATCGGCGCAGCTTCTCTGAGATACCACTCGCCGAGCTCCTCGCGGCGCTGTTCGAACTTGTCCTGCCCTTTCGAGAGATTCCGCGGGCGCGTCCACTTTCCCTTGCGGTACCACGTGCCGTCGTTGGCGCGCCTGTACTTGAGCCACTTGCGGGCGATCGGGTCGTCGGGCGCGATCGTCAGGACCCCTTCGCAAGCGTCGGCCCGGCAGCCGAACAGCTTCTTCGTCCCACACCAGGCGATGAGCTCGTGAACGCGCTCCATGGACGCCTTGCGCAGGCGTTGCCAGCGCGCGTCGAGGTCCTCTTCGGCGCCGGCCGGCACGGCGCCGGCGCACAGCGCGACCAGCACCCAAGCCGTTCTGCGAAGCGGTCTTGCAAACATCGATGGCCACCTGCCGTGCGGGCCGCGCAGGGTACCACGCACGCGCTGGACGCCGCGCCCACGGGAACGCGGGCACGAATTCTCGAAAACCGGAAACCCCCTCGCCTCGGGACGCATCAGTTGTATATACAACACTACGAGGCAACCATGACAGGCAGGCCCCCCGACATCGAGAAGCTTGCGGCGGAGATGAGCGCCGGCTGCATCGCGCTGCGTACGCGGGTGCTGAGCCGCACGATCACGGGCATCTACAACAAGGCGCTCGCCCCGGTCGGGCTCACGGCCGGCCAGATGAGCATCCTCGCCGTCATCGCGCGCCGCGGCCCCATCGCGCCCGGCGCCGTCGCGTCGCTCCTGAACATCGAGAAGTCGACGATGAGCCGCACCGTCGAGCGCATGCGCAAGCAGGGCTGGCTCGCCGCCCGCCAAGCGGCGTCCGGCAACCAACAGCAACTCTCGCTCCTGGCCAAGGGCCGGAGGCTGCTCGAGAAGGCGGGCCCCGCGTGGCGCAAGGCGCAGTCCGAGGCGCGCGCGCTGCTCGGGACGCAAGGCACGAAGGCCGTGAGCGAGGCAGCAAACGCAGCTTGGCGCCGCGGCAGCGACGTCTGACCTCCCCCCTTTCATCAATCCCCTTTTTTCTCATTCTAGTTGTATATACAACAAAGGAGTCTCCCATGTCGAACCCCCCGATTCTCGTTTCCGGCGCCGCAGGCAAGACCGGTGCGTTGGTCGTCGCGCAGCTGCTCGAGCGCGGCTTCCCCGTCCGCGCCATGGTGCGCCAGCACGACGAACGCTCCGAGCGACTCGCCGAACGCGGCGCCGAGATCGTCGTCGGCAACTTCACCGACCTCGCTTCGATTCGCGATGCCATGCAAGGCGTTCGTCGCGCCTACTTCTGCTATCCGCCCCAGGGCGACCGGCTGGTGGACGCGTCGGCGATCTTCGCCGTGGCGGCCAAGGAGGCCGGCGTCGACGCCGTCGTGAACATGTCGCAGCTGACCTCGCGCGACGACGCTCCGAGCCCGCTCACCAGGGCCCACTGGCTTTCCGAGAACGTGTTCGACTGGGCCGGCGTCGGCGCGATCCACATCCGTCCGACGTACTTCGCCGAGAACCTGCTGATGTTCGGGGTGGAGAGCATCGCGAGCGAAGGCAAGCTGTACCTGCCGTACGGGGACGAACGGCACGCTCCCGTGGCGGCGTCCGACATCGCGCGGGTCGTCGTCGCGTTGCTCGAGAACCCCGGACCCTACCTCGGCGAGCGACTCGTCCTGACCGGCCCCGACAACCTGACGATCGCGGAGATGACGCAGGTGCTGACGGCGGAGACCGGCTCGGCCGTCGAGTACGTGGAGCTGCCCATCGACATGTGGGGCGGGGTCCTTCGCCGCAAGGGCCTGCCGGCGTACCTCGTCGCGCACCTCGAGCACGTCGCCCAGGACCACAAGGACGGCGTCTTCGACGTCCGGACCGATACGGTGGAGCGCGTGACCGGCGCGCCCGCGCAGTCGCTGGCGTCGTTCGTGCGTGCCCATCGCGAGGCGTTCGCGGGCGCCTTCGTGCTGCCGCCGGCCCGCTAGCACGCCCGCCCCTGCCCGCGGGTGCAGTTCGCTGCACCCGCGGGGTCGCCTCGTCCGTTTCTCTTGTGTGAACACCGAGGACGGGACATCCCCGAGCACGCGCGGGCGCAGGGCCCTACCGCTTGTCGCAGCCGGACTTACGGCGGTCGCAGTCGGCGCCCGCCGCGCAGCCGCGGACGGCACGGTCACGTCGGATCGGGGCTCCGAGGCGCGCATCCGCCACCTCCTGCGCCGGGCCACGTTCGGCCCGCGTCCCCGGGACGTCGCCGAGGTGCGCGAGCTGGGCATCGAAGGCTGGATCGACCGCCAGCTCAAGCCGTCGCGCATTCCCGATCCGGTCGTCGACCAGCGCCTCGCGTCGTTCGAGAGCCTCAAGCTCGACGGGGCCGACTTCATCCGGATGCTGCGCGAAGACGTGCCGCCCGTCCGGCCCCCCGGCGAAGGCGAGGACCGCGTCGCGCTCGCGCGCATGCGCCAACGCGAGATCAATCGCATCCAGGACCTTGCGCGGCGCGAGATTCCACGCGCCGTCATCTTGCGCGCGGTCTACAGCGAACGTCAGCTCCAGGAGGTCATGGTCGACTTCTGGCGCAATCACTTCAACGTCGACGTCAACAAGGGCGCCGTTCGGTACCACATCGCCGACTGGGAACGCGAAGTGCTCCGCAAGCACGTCTTCGGCGACTTCGAGACGTTCCTCATGGCGACGGCGAAGCACCCGGCGATGCTCTTCTATCTCGACAACCACGTGTCCCAGGCGCCGCTGGCGCGTGGGCAGCGTGTCCTGCAAGGCCGCGACGAAGATCGAACGAACGGTCTGAACGAAAACTACGCCCGCGAGCTCATGGAGCTTCACACCGTCGGCGTCGACAACGGCTACGACCAGAACGACGTCATCCAGCTCTCGCTGCTGCTCACGGGCTGGTCGATCCAGGACGGCCGGTTCCTCTTCCGCGGGAACTACCACGCGCAGGGTTCGAAGCGCGTCATGCGGCGCACGTTCAAGAGCGGTGGCATCGAAGAGGGCGAAGACGCCGTTCGTCATCTCGCGCGGCACAAGAACACGCGGGAGTTCGTGGTGAGCAAGATGGCGCGCTACCTGGCCAAGGGACGAGCCGACATCCAAGCTCGTCGCCGACGTGGTCAAGGTGTGGGCCAAGACCAAAGGCGACCTCAAAGAGGTGACCCGCGCCATCCTGCTGCACGACGACTTCTACGCGAGGGAAGCCGTGCTCTCGAAGTCGAAGACCCCGTTCGAGTTCGTCATCAGCTGCCTGCGCGTCGCCGACGCCGACGTCAAGGACGCGGGCATGCTGCTCGAACGGCTCACGGACATGCAGCAGCCGATCTACTCGTGCGAGGACCCGACCGGCTACAGCGACCTCGCCGCCGATTGGATCGATCCCGGCGTGCTGGCCGTCCGCTGGCGGCTGGCGTACGACCTGCTCTTCGACCGGGTCGCCGGGGTGCGCGTGTCGCAGAGCGGCATTCTGGACCACGCGCGGCAGACGCCCGACACCTGGGAGTCGCTGTTGATCGAATCGGTCTTCGCCAACCAACCCCCGGGCTCCCTGACGCTCGCGCACTTCCGCAAGCGTCTCGCGAAGCTCGGCGCCACGTACCGAAAGATGCGGCCGAACGAGCTGCGCAAGGAGCTGAGCGTGCTCGTCACGCTGTTGCTGGGCTCGCCCGAGTTCCAGCGCCAGTAGACGCTACGCAAGAGGAGATTCACATGGCATCCACCCGTCGTGAGCTGTTGGCGGCAGGCGCCGCCGGACTGGCCGGCATGACGTTCTACGGCGCGCTGGCCAAGCGAGCCGCCGCTGCGCCCGAACGGGAGATCGCGGTGAAGCCGGCCGTCGTCGCGGTGTTCCTGCGGGGCGGGCAGGACGCGCTGAACACGCTCGTGCCCTACACCGAGGGCAAGTACTACGACATGCGTCCGAACATCGCGGTGCCGCCGCCGAACGAGGAGAACGGGGCCATCGACCTCGACGGACGCTTCGGCTTGAACCCCGGGCTGACGGGCTTCAAGACGCTGTGGGACAAGGGCCTCCTGGCGCCGATCGTCAACGTCGGCATGCACCATCCGTCACGCAGTCACTTCGACTGCCAGGACTTCATGGAGTACGGCGCGCCGGGCGACAAGTCGGTGCGCGACGGATGGCTCAACCGATTCCTGTCGGCGACGTCCGGTCCGGACGGCGCCGAAGGCGAATTCCGGGCAGTCGCCATGCAGGGCCGGCTGCCACGCTCGATGAGGGGGAAGTACCCGGTGCTCGCAGTGCCGGATCAGATGCTCAGAGGCGGACGCCGCCGGGGTGAGGAGGATGTGCTCGACCTGTTCGACGAGGTGTACGGCAGCCCGCCGTCGATGAAGCGGCCGGGCATGACGGAGAACCGCCCCGACGAGGACGAGCTGACCCAGAACGGTCGAACGACCATCGAAACGCTGCGCAAGCTCGAGGAGATCCTCGAGACGAAGGAGCGCGGCAAGGTCACGGCGTACCCCGCCGGCGCCGGCCGGCTCGGGCAGCAGCTCAAGCTCGCCGCGCGCGTGCTCAAGTCGGGCCAGGGCGTGCAGTGCATCGCCATCGACTGGAATGGTTGGGACCATCACATCGAAGAGGGCGGGGCGTCCGAGCAGGACCGCATCCGCGTCATGCTCACGCAGATGGGGCTCGCGTGCGAGACGTTCATGCGCGACATCGACGGCATGAAGAACAACGTCACCCTCATGCTGATGACCGAGTTCGGCCGCACGAACCGCGAGAACGGCAACTTCGGCACCGATCACGGCCACGGCAGCAACATGTATCTGATCGGCGGGAAGATCGCCGGCAAGAGGGTGTACGGCGACTGGGATCTGTCGGCGAACCAGCGCGATCTGAAGGTCACGACCGACTTCCGCGACGTGTTCCGCGAGGTGCTGTACGACCACCTGAAGCTGCATCCGTCGAAGTCGCTCTTCAAGGGCCACACGCCGCGGGAGACGAAGCTCGGTCTGTATCGGTCTTGATCGCCGACCGGCGATCCGGTTCCGTGCATACTTGAACAGTCATGGCTGACGCCACACCGGTTCCGTTCGACGAGCTGCTGCAGCACCGCAGCTGGCTGAAGCGACTCGCGCGCGAGCTCGTCCGCGACGAGAGCCGTGCGGACGACCTCGAACAAGAGGTCTGGCTGCGCGCGCTCCGGAAGCCGCCGCGGCACCGGCGTTCGATCCGCGGCTGGCTGGCGACGGTGATGCGCAACGTCGCGTACGACAAGAGCCGCGCGCGCAAGGTGCGGAGCGCGCCGCTCGATGAGCCCGCATTCGAAGAGGCGACCGCCGAGCAGCTCGCCCAACGCGCCGAGACGCACGAGCGCGTCACCCACGCCGTGCTCTCGCTGTCCGAGCCGTATCGCAGCACGGTGCTGTTCCGCTACGTCGGGGGTCGTTCGCTTAGCTCGATCGCGGAGACCCAGGGCGTGTCGATCGAGACCGTGAAGTCGCGGCTGGCCCGCGCGCGCGCCAAGCTGCGCGAGCGGCTGGACCGCAATCACGAAGGGGGCCGCAGCGCGTGGATGGCGGCGCTGACACCGCTGCTGCTGCCGCACGGGGTCTTCGAGACGGCGACCGCGACCGGCGCGACGGCGGCGCAAGGCTGGTTCGCGTCGAACGGCGGCGCGCTCAAGGTCGTGGCGGCGGCGGCCGTGACCGTCGCGGTCGGATTCGGTGTGCTGAGCTTCGCGCGATCCGGCGACGACACGACGACAACGCACTCGACGACGACCGAGGACGGCGCGACGACGTTGGCCGGAACGGATCGCGCGACGCCCGGTCTTGCCGGACGGGCCGTGCCGTCGGGCGAACCCGACGGGGCGAATGCGAACACGGAGGTCGATCCGGCGCCCGGCGATGTCGTCGCACACGCGGACGGGATCTCGGGCAGGCTGCTTCCGGCAACGCACGCCGCACCGGTCGCCGGCATCCTGATCGGGGCCCGCGAGATCGGTCGCCCGCTGGGTGCGTCCGAGATCACGACCCGCACGGATGGCGGCGGACGATTCGTCCTTCGCGGGCTGAACAAGGCGCGGTACATCCTGCGCGTCGTCCATGCGAGGAACCAGCGGGAGAACGGCGAAGGCGCCGTGCTTCTGCCGCACTCCTGGACCGGCGTCGAGAGCGGTTCGCACGGATTGCAGCTCGCCGTGCGAACGGGCGCGGTCATCGAGGGGCGCGTCGTCGACGACCTCGGGAACGCCGTGACCGGAAACATCGAGGTTCACGCGCATTCCGCGGAGAGCCGCCGGGTCTACCGCCGCACGACGACGCTGGACGAAGAGGGGCGCTTTCGCTTCGTCGGTGTCCCGAAGGACGGCGAGTACGTCCTTGCGGGCGCGCACGCGGCGCAGCCCGGTGAACGCCTCGACGAGGGCTTCGCGAACGCTAGCGCGCGCGTCGCCGTGGGCGACGCGGTCGTGCTGACGATGCCGCGCGGACGGCGACTGGACGTGACCTTGGCGGATGAAGACGGCACGCCGGTCTCCGTGGGGAGCGGCGTGTGGCTCACGAGCGATCACGATCCGTCCGCTCGATCCGCGGAACTCCTCGGCAACGGACGCTACACGTTCGGGCTGGTGGATCAGCGCAGGACCTACACCGTTCAGACGCAGATCGAAGGCTTCCTCGACGCGTTTGCCGAGAACACCGCGCCCGGCGGCGAGGCCGTGACGCTGACGCTTCAGCGCTCGCACTCGCTTCACGGGCAGGTTCACGGACTCGACGCATCGGCCGTTCTCTACGGCATTCCGGTGCTGGCCGAGGCGATCGACGCGCCGGCCGACGCGCTCGGCACCGTCGAGATGGTCACGACCGACCGCGAGGGTCGCTTCTCCTTCACGATGCTCGGTCCGTACAGGTTTCGTCTCCGCGCCGGCGGCCAGGACTCGGCCTTCCACCCGTCGGGACCGCCGGTTCGCGCCGTCGCCGGCCGAGGCGCCGACGTCGACCTGCACGTCGAACGCGGAGTGCGCGTCTCGGGTTCGCTGAAGGGGTACGCGAGCCTGATCCGGGCGACGTCCACGGACGAACGCCATCGCGGCATCGAGTGGACGGCGCCGGTCCGGCTCGGGACGTTCGCCTTCGCCGGCCTCCCGCGGGGAACGATCGAGCTCTCGATCCTCAGCGAAGGCAAGCGCGTCGTGCTCGGCGCGATCGATACGTCGTCGGTGTCGTCGGCGGAGGTCGAGCTGACGACCCCGGACGACAAGTAGCGGTTCGCTACGAAGACGCGCCCAACAACACCCAGGCGGCCCAGTAGTACGGGTGCGCCCACGCCTTCTGCGCTCGAACGTGCGCTTGGGCACGCTGCAACGCCGTCGCCGCGTCGACGCCCTTCGCGCCGTCCACTGAGCGCAGCATCGTTCGAGTCCGCGGCGCGCTCTCAGCGGAGGCGCGCCGCTTTCGTATCGACGCGCTAGTCGTCCCGAAGGTCCTGCAAGTAGGAGGCGAGCTCTTGGTCGAGCTCCTTCAGGTCGACGTCCGCCAACACCTTCTTCATGGCGTCGAACGAAGAGTGCTCCTGGAAGGCGTCCATGAAGCGCTCGAACAACGCGCGATGGGCCGCGTCGCCCTTGCGCAGCATGTGAACGAAGGCCCACGACTGCGCGTAGTTGTCGAGCCCTTCTTCGTAGAACTTCCGCGGTGAGATGTAGAGGAACTCCTCGAGCGGCCGCGGCGGCTTCTTCTTCAGCATGCGCAGGTAGGCGTGGTGCACGTGGCCGCCGGTCCAGGTGCCGCGCACCTTCTTGGCGTTCTCGTAGTACTCCGCCAGCCCCTCGTTGAACCACACGGCGGCGTTGGGCATGTAGCGGTCGAGATACTGATGAAAGCCCTCGTGCCGCACCGTACGCATCATCTCCTCGCGCTCGGGGAGGTTCCAGATCAGCAGCTGCTTGAGAAGCGTGTTGTACATCCCGGCCGCGTTCTCCGACGGCTTGCCCGACAAGCCGGCGAGGTCCTCCTGGTAGGCGAGGAACCCCGCCTGCCCCTTGAAGAGGTAGACCTTGAACTTGCGCGTACGATCGCGCTCGATCTTCTTGAGGTCCTTGTTGAACATCGCGTAGGCCTCTTCGAGCACCTTCGCGGCCTTCTTCGCCGTGTTTCGGTCGATGTCCGTGCAGACCTGATAGTTTGCCGTCTTCTCGCTCCAGGACTTCGTCCAGTCCGGGCCGTTCACGATGCGCACGAGCACCTTGTTGAGCCGATCGAGACCGGCCGAACGCACGGACGCGCCTGCGGCACGCTGGGTGATCTCCTTCGCCTCCGCGGGACGGCCCGCGATCAGCATCGACAACGCGGCGACCTCGTACGTGCGCGGGTCCGACTTCCGCGCATCGAGCACGCTGTTCAACATCGTCGCGGCTTCCTGTACGTCACCGAGCTTGCACAGCAGTGTGCCCTTGACGAGCTTGCCCTCGACGAACTCGGGCGCCTTCCTCAAGCAGCGGTTCAGATCCGCGAGCGCCTGGTTCATCTGATTGAGCTCCATCCGCGCCCGCGCGGACAGATAGAAACAGGCAGAGGACGGATAGGACTCGCGCCGCGGCTTTTCGATCTCGACCAGCGCCTTCTCATACTGGCCCATCTCGATCATCATGCGCACCCGATCGAGCTTCCGGGCCTGCACCTGTGTGACGTCCTTCGGATAGCCGGTGCTCTCGAAGGTCGGCCCCGAAGAAGGCGCCGGCGTCTTGGGTGGTGTCGGCGCTTTCAACAGCCAGCCGGGAAGGTACTTGGCTCGATCGAACGTCTTCTCGAACTCCGCGAGCTCCTTCTGGACGATCGCGTCGATCTTGGCCTGGATCCACGCGGGTTCGACGGTTCCCTTGATCTCGACGGATTGCCAACTCCGGGCCTCGAAGCCGCACAGCCCGTAGACCCCCGCGGGCTTCCTTCCGCTGCCGACGTGCGTCGAATTGACGCTCAGATCGTGCGACCTCTCATCGACCTCCACCGAGATCGTGTACCAGCGGCCGATGGACGCGGGACACTGCTCGTCGTCCCAGACCACGTGCTTCTCTTCCCCGTCGTGATGGATGAGCTGGGCGGGCAGCCAATAGACGCTGCCGCCCTTGCGGTACTCGGGAATGCCGCAGAGGTACTGCCAGATCTGGAGCTTGCCCGTCTCCGGGTGCTCGACCTGGCCGATGATGATCATCGGCGAGTCTTCCGCTCGGCCGGGGTAGCGGGCGCCCTGGACCTTGAAGTAGAAGGGCCCTTTGAAGTGGCCCGGGAACAGCATCAAGGGGCCTTCCTTCTCGAAGTCCTTCAGGGCAGCCTGCTTGTCGTACTGGATGTGGATCTTGCCGGTCTTCGGCGTGTACTTCAGCAGCTTGCCGGCAACGACGTCCTCCGGCTTCGGCAGCTTGTTCTCGGTCCCGAACGCCAGCTGGCGGATGACGTCTTCGATGTCGGCCTTGCGGGCGTAGACGTAGTCCTTGCGGGCGTGCGTCTCGAGCGCCTTCTTCAGGATCCTCATCCCGGACTTCGGACGCTCGTTCTGGAGCATCCGCTTGGCGACCCGGAGCGCTTTCTCGAATTCCGCCTTCGGCGTCGCCTCTTCCGCGCGCACCGCGGTGGACGAGACGCAGACGACCGCGATGACCGCCAGCGTCCACACGCGCAACTTCGTCACATACATCAAGGTCATCTCCAAACCGCGAGCGTAGCGGTGGGAGCCGACCCTGCGCAAGGAGGCAACTACTTTGGTGACGGGGTCCGTTCGTAGACCCGCCCAGGCCTGCTGCTTGCCGGATGCTCTGGACGCTCTCGGAAGGCGGGCTACTTGAGCTTCGCCTCGATGTCCTCGGCCATCTTGGCCGCTTCCTTGCCGGCTGCGGTCTCGGCGTACTTCTTCGAGAGAACCGGCTTCAAGCACTTGAGCTGGTCTTCGAACTTCTTTTCGCCGCGCATTTCCTTCTTGGCCTTGATGAGCTTCTCGGATGCCTTGATCTCGAGACCGGTTTCCTTGCCGCTCTTGAGCTCCTTGGCGGCGGCCTTCGCGTCCTTGCCGAGCTGGTGTCCCTTGAAGCGGTCCTCGACACCCTCGTACACGAGGAACGCGTCGTAGATCTTGTTCTCGCGCACGAGCGTGGCGGCTTTGTCCATGCTGGTCTTCCCGTTGCCGGCGATCCAGTCGCGGATCGCCTCGCCGGCCTCGAGATCTTCGCCTTCGAGCTTCGGAAGCGCCGCTTCCACGGTCTTGAGCGCGGCGCCGAACTTCATCTTCTCGAGGCTCTTCTTGACGCCCTTGAGCTTGTCCGGAACCGGCGGCAGCTGCTTGACGATCGTGAAGGCCCACGTGCTCACGCGGTCGGCTTTCTTGACGTCCTTCAGATGTCCTTCGATCTCGGAATCCTGGAGATTGCCCGGATGGCCTTGCCATACGACGGTGCCGTCGGCGCCGATCAGGTACGCGGACGGAACGCCGCCCGTCGAGTACGCGCCCGACTGTGCCTGGCACATGATGGGAAAGTTCGCGCCGAACTCCTCGACGAAGGGCTCGACTCGGTCCCTGTCCTCACCGGTCACCGAGAGAACCGTGAGTCCCTTGCCATCGTACGTTTCGTGAAGCTCGTTCAGGTGCCCGACCTGAGTCTTGCACGGACCTCAGGTCGTGCTGAAGAGCTCCAGCAGGATCAACCGTCCCTTCAGGTCGCCGACCTTGATCGGCTCGGAGTTGAGGACGTCACCGCCCTCGAAGTCGGGGGCCTCTTCGCCGACGGCGATGCCGCCTTCGGACCAAGCCGTCGTGGCGAGAAGGAACGCGAGCGCGGTTGCGCCGAGAAGTGTGCAGATACGCATAGCGGGTACTCCCAGGGGCGCATGCCCTGAGCCGGGATTCTAGCTCACGCGACCTCCAATCGAAGGCGTCGCGCAATTTCGAATCCTGCCGATTGGGCCGAATCGGGACGAAAATCGCGGATCGGCTACCGCCCCGTGCGGATCCCCGGTAGGCCGCGGGCCGGATTCCGGCGTGGCGCGAAACCGACCATCGAAGGGCGAGGTGGTACCTTCCGGCCCCCGCAAGGAGCACCCATGGGTCACATCCTCGGAACCATCCTGGAGGCCATCGGGAACACACCGATGGTGCGCCTCAACCGCATCGGCCGGGAGACCGGGTGCGAGATCCTCGCCAAGTGCGAGTTCGTGAGCCCCGGCGGCTCGGTCAAGGACCGCATCGGCCGGCGCATGGTCGAAGAGGCGGAGAAGAGCGGCCGGATCAATCCCGGCGACACGCTGATCGAGCCGACGTCGGGCAACACGGGCATCGGCATGGCCCTGGCCGCGGCGATCAAGGGCTATCGGATGATCATTACGATGCCCGAGAAGATGAGTCGCGAGAAGCAGGTCATCCTCGAAGCGCTGGGCGCGGAGATCATTCGCACGCCGACCGAGGCGGCGTTCGACTCGCCGGAGAGCCACATCGGCGTGGCCAAGCAGCTGGAAGAGATCCTCCCGAACGCGCACATCCTCGATCAGTACGGCAACCCCGACAATCCGCTCGCGCACTTCGAGGGCACGGGGCAGGAGATCCTGGAACAGACCGACGGCCGCCTCGACTACCTCGTCTTGACGGCCGGCACCGGCGGCACGCTGACGGGCGCGGCGAAGCGGGTGAAGGAAGGCGCGCCGGACTGCAAGATCATCGGCGTCGATCCCGTGGGCTCGATCCTCGCGGGGCCGGGCGAGATCGGACCGTACAAGGTCGAAGGCATCGGCTACGACTTCATCCCCGACGTGCTCGACGTGGACCTGGTCGACGAGTGGCTCAAGTCCAACGACCGGGACTCGTTCCAGATGGCAAGGCGTCTGATCCGGCAGGAAGGACTGCTCGTCGGCGGGTCGTGCGGTTCGGCGGTGTGGGCCGCGGTCGAGATCGCGAAGAAGTACGGCCCCGACAAGCGCATCGTGACGCTCCTGCCCGACTCGGTGCGCAACTACATGACGAAGTTCGTCGACGACCGCTGGATGCGCGAGAACGGGTTCGAGGAAGAGCGGCTCGCGGCCCAATCGCTCGGCGAGCTGCTGCGCGCGCTTCCCCAGCGCGACGTCGTCACGGCGCAAGGCAGCGACACGCTCGAGACCGCCGTCCGCCGCATGAAGGAGCACGGCATCAGCCAGCTGCCGGTGCTCGAGTCGGGACGCCTGGCCGGCATCGTCACCGAGGGCGACTTGCTCTCGCGGCTCGTCGACGGACACGCGACGCTCGAGACGTCGGTCGCGGAGGTCATGCTGCGCAACGTGCAGACGGTCCACGTAGACGACGACGCGGCGTGCCTGACGCGGCTGTTCGCCGACGGCTACGTCGCGCTGGTCGTCGACGACGACGGCTGCCTGCTCGGGCTGCTGAGCAAGATCGACCTCGTCGACTATCTCACCCAGACGACGCGTTCGAACGGCTAGCAGCGTCAGTCGGGCAGCGGAACGCGCACCCAGAGCGGCATGTGATCGCTGACGTTGTGCTCGAAGAGGGCGTAGAACGCCTTTCGCTTCGACCCCGGAAGCTGCGCGAACGGCTTGCCGTGAAGCGCCTGACTGAAGAGCTCCACGAAGTTGAACATGCCGTAGTCGGGGCCGCGCTCGTGCTCGCCGATGCGTGACAGCTGCGGATCCGCAATGGTCTCCATGACGTGCCGCGCCATCTGGTTTTCCCGGAAGAAGAACCCGATCTGGTCGTAGGTCTGGTTGGCGCGCGCGTTCGTCCGAAACACCCCGGGCTGGTTCCGGTGCTTGACGAGGAAGGGAAAGCGGACCTGGATCGGCTCGCCCTTCTTGTTCTCGAACGGTTTCAGGAACGGCGCGATCTTCTCGAAGTCGGAAAGCGTCTTGTCGAAATCCAGATTCAAGTCGCCCAACAGGATGACGCCGGGGTAGCTCGTCCCGTCGGTGCCGGCTTCACGCGACCGGATCCACTCCATGAGCGCTTGGAACTCGCGGTCGCGCTCGATCTCCTCGCCGCTCCCCCACACGAGGTGCGCGTTGACCGCGAGAAACGCATAGGGCCTCGTCCCCGGCATGCCGACGACCTTGAAGCTCACGGCGTACGGCTGCCGGATGAACCCGAGGAAGGGCAACACGAGCTTGGGCTTGGCCGGCGCGCGCCTCCCCGCGGCCTTGCGCCTCACCTTCTCCTTCTCCCACTCCTTGACCGCCTTGCGGTGGTCGCGGATGCCCTTGTGGAAGGCGTCGAGGTCGGCGTCGAGCAGCTGCAGCACCTTGGTGCGGTCGAAGGTCAGGTCCGAGACGATGTTGCCGCGCTCGATCACCGAGGGGCGATAGAGGAATGCGAGACGTTCGGGGTTGCCCTTGTCACCGGGGAAGACGCCCGTCACGTCCGACACGATGACGTGGTAGTCCACTCCGCCCTTGCCGATCTCCTTGCGCAGCCGCTCGAGCCCGGTCAGGTCCTCGAGGATCTCCTGCACCGCGATGAGATCGAAGTTGCGGCATACGTTGCCGAGAAAGCGCCAGGTGCGGTCGTCCCGGCCGGCCTCGGCGCCGAGCTTGCGGATGTTGAAGGACGCCATGACGACGGAGCCGTAGACACGAGCCGGAATCCCGTACTTGCTCGGGTTCCGTCGAAGCTCGGTGTTGACCTTGTTCCATTCGGCAGCGCTGAAGCTCTTTGCCATCGCGGTTCCCCCAATCCAAACGCGCACGCAGGTTCATCAACAAACGAATGCTAGCGTGAAGGGGCCGGTTGCCGCGAGGGGGTACCCGCGCACGGCGCCGTGGGAATCGGTCACACTCCTCCACACGAAGAGGAGTCGATGTCGGAGCAGGCGGCGAGAGGCAATCCGCTTCACGTTCTTCGGACTCGGATTCCTGCTGCTGCTCGTCGCTCTGTTCCTGCTCATCTTCGGAACCGGCACGCGACTTGGCCTGGCGATCGTCTTCTGCGGCGGCTTCGCGGCGCTCTTCTTCGTCCTCGCGACGATCATTCACCTACGCCACTGACGCCGCCAGGATCCTCGAAGGTGACGTAGCCCCAGGTCGTTGGCCGGTGCATGTCGACGACCCCTTGGGGGGACCACACCCAGTTGTCCTCGGGATGCGACTCGCGCGGAAACCTGCGATACGCGCCGTCGACGATCTCGAAGCGCCAATGAACGCGTGAGAAGTTCACACGCCATTCGTCGCCCGGCTCGGGCGGGCAGGGCATCTCGCGCGCGAACAGGCGCAGCGCCTCCCACGGGATCGCGACCTCGACGGACCAGCCCCCGTCGACGTCCGACGGGTCGTTGATCGTCCCGTCGACGTGCACCGCGCTCCGCAGTCCGTCGAGGTTGTACCCCTCGTGCACAGGCCCGCCGTCGCGGTAGGTCTTCTCCAGGTACAGCTCCCAGATCGTGCCGAGCGCGTTGATCTCGAACTCGTAGTAGTGGCGCGTGTCGCCGTCGGGGTCGATGAAGATCTCGAAGTCGGGGTCGTGGAAGATGACGGCGTTCTTCTCGGTCAGCGTCGCGAAGACGTGCGGGTCGTCGAGCCGGGCGGCCACGTAGAAGTAGGTGTCGTCCCAGCACATCTTGGCGCGCGTGCGATGACGCGGCGTGGGCTTGCGGTCGCCCTCGATGTCGACGAAGTCCTCCGTCCACGGGACGCGCTCCCACTGCGGGTCGTCCATGCGTCCCGTCAGCCGCAGCGGCGCCGCCAGCTTGGGGCACGCGTATCGCCGCGGCGTCGGCGCGTCGTCAGCGCGGGTCAACGACCCAGTCCGCGTAGATGTCGACGAACGCGGGCGCGACGCGCTCCGCCGGTCGATCCGGCGCGAGCTCGAAGTAGAACCCGATCGGGGCGGGCCCGACGTCGTCGTCGCGCCGCCCGTTCAGGTTCGTCCGCCCCTCGCGCTCCCCCACCGCGACCAGCTCGAACGCCGTGAAGCGCCGCGACGACAGGTCGTAGCGGCCGGAGCCGAGCAGCTTCGTCGTGACGCGGCGCGGGAACGCCTCCTTGGGCGTCCAGTCGCTCTTGCCCAACTTCCACGTGCCGTCGGTCTCCGCGGTCGTCGTTCCCTCGATCCCGAACGCCACGACGTCGCCGTCGCGCGAGCGCACCGTCGTCGTGATCCTGGACCCCGCGGTCTCTTCCGCCGCGAACGGCAGCGTCTGGCCGCGCACGTTGTCGACGAGATGAAACTGCGCGAGCCGTTCGACGATCGTCTTCGTGACCTCGTGGACGTCGCCGACAGCCGGATCCGCACCGAGCCAGCCACGCGCCTCCCCGACCGTGAACCAGACGTGGTCGCGATTGAGACGCTTGCGATCCGCGTTCGGCCCGAGGTCGGCGTTGAGGGTACGCAGCACCAGACCGTCCTCGGGATAGCTCGACTCCCAGCGGCGGCGCGGGAGGTCCCAGTCGTCGGGGAGCGTGCGCGCGTCCGCGGACGTCTCTTCCCACGCGGCGAGTCCCTGCTCCATGGTCTCGAGCACCTTCGCCGCGTCGAGCGCGTTGACCGATGCGAGGAACGTTCCGTTCGCCGTGAGGACGTAGATGCCCTGGCGCGTGCCGCCCTTGGCCCGGTAGTGGCCCTGGTCGGCCATCTTCTGAAAGTGGCGGCACTCCGCGTCCGTGCCGCGCTGCAGTCGCCAGACTTCGTCGGTGACCGCCACGAACGGCTTCGCCGTTTCGATCACGTCCGGGTTCGACCACACGGACCGCCGGCCCGCGACACCGTTGTTTCAGGTACAGCCGAGCGGGTGGCCGTTCATCACCCACAGGAGCACGGGCTTCTGCTGCACCGACGCCGCCTGCAGACCCTCCGCGTAGGACGGATACCAGTCGATCTGCTGCCACGCACGCTCGGCCTCGGACGGTTGGATCTGGTCGCGGAGGGCCGCAAACGTGTCCGCGTTCAGCTCGATCGAAGACGTGGGCTGCTTCCCGGCCGGCGACTCGCCGCATGCCGCTGCGATCGCGAGCAGGCAAAGCGCCACACTGGCATTGCGAAGGACCGACATCGATGTCTCCACTGCGGGCCCGTTTGCGCGGCGTCCCCGGGGTCCCGCATCCTAGGGTCTGTCTGGAAACTCGTCCTGCTGCGGTCGGCGATTCTCTCGCTCCGTCGGGCTCGAACTCGGAACCCCGTCCTCAGCGGGCACAGAGCCCGCCTCCGGCGAGAACCGCTCGTCCGAGCCTCGACTCGCTTCGGTCTCCCCGACCTCGCGACGGAGAGCTTTCCGACACACCCTAGCCCGGCAGGGCGATCCCGCCGCGGAACCGGAGAGGCAGCCGTTGAAGCTCCATGTCGTCGACTGGCTCGTGATCTTCGCCTACCTGGGCCTGGCCCTGACGATCGGGCTGGTCCTCTCGAAGCGGGCGAGCAAGAGCGTCGATCAGTTCTTCCTCACCGGCCGCAGCCTGCCGTGGTGGATCGCCGGAACCTCGATGGTCGCGACGAGCTTCGCCGCCGACACGCCGCTGGTGATCACCGGCTGGGTGCGCGACCACGGCATCTGGATGAACTGGGCGTGGTGGTGCTTCGCGCTGAGCGGCATGTTCGGCACGTTCCTCTTCGCACGCTGGTGGCGCCGCGGCGAGGTGATGACCAAGGCCGAGGTGGCCGAGCTGCGCTACGGCGGAAAGGGCGCGCAGGCACTGCGCGCGACGCTCGGGGTCTTGCACGCGGGGGTGACCAACACCGTCATCCTCTGCTGGGTCATGCTCGCCGCGGTGAAGATCCTCGAGGTGCTCTTCGACTTCCCCAAGGAGGCGGGCGTCGGCATCGCGGCCCTGCTCGCGGTCAGCTACTCGGCGTTGTCGGGGATGTGGGGCGTCGTCATCACGGACCTCGTCCAGTTCGCGATGGCCTTGGTCGGCGCGTTCGTCCTCGCCTATCTGGCGTGGTCGGCCGTGGGCGGACATGACGGCCTCTCCGACGCGATCGCCGCGGGCGGCAGCTTCACCGCCGACACGATCCGCATGATCCCCGCCCACGGCGAGGGCGGCGTGTTCGACGCGTCGTTCTGGACCATGAGCTTCGCCGCGTTCGCGGTGTATCTCGGCGTCTCGTGGTGGGCGGTCGAGAGCATCGACGGCAGCAGTGTCGCGGTGCAACGCATCTCCGCCACACGCGACGAACGCCACGGGCTTCTGGCATACCTGTGGTTCAACATCCTGCACTACGCGGTCCGGCCCTGGCCGTGGATCATCGTCGCGTTGGCGTCGCTCGTCGTGCTCCCGCACATCGAGGTGCGCGCACCCGCGGCAGGCGAGGTGGTGGGCATCGACGAGGAGGCGATGTCGATCCGCACGACGTCGGGCGAGGACGCGCTCGTTCCGCTCACCTCGGACGTCGACGACTGGCGCGCGGAGCCCCGCGTGGACGTCGGCGAGCGCGTCGAAGAGGCCCAGATGATCGCGCGCAGCGACTCCGAGAAGGCGTACGTCGTGATGATGACGCACTTCCTGCCCATCGGGCTGCTGGGCCTGGTTGCCGCGTCCTTGCTCGCGGCGTTCATGTCGACGATCGACACGCACGTCAATCTCGCCTCGGCGTTCTTCGTGAACGACCTCTACCGTCGTTTCTTCAACCGAGGAAAGGGCGACCGCCACTACGTGCGTGTCGCGCGGGTCACGGCCTTCGCCGTCATCACGGTCGCCGGCGCCTTGACGCTCGTGATGGACTCGATCGGCGACCTCTTCCTCTTCTTCCTCGCGTTCCTGTCCGGCGTCGGTCCCGTGTACGTGCTGCGCTGGTTGTGGTGGCGCATTCGGGCCGCGACCGAGATCACCGCCATGGTCGCGTCGGGCTTGTGCTCGATCGTCGTGACGTTCGCGGACATCGACTGGCAGCTGGGACCGCTCTCGTCAGGCGGTGAGATCTCCGCGCCGGGTCGTCTGATCGTCGTCGTGCTCTTCTCGCTGACGTGCGCGCTGATCTCGGTGATCGTGATGCGGCGCCCCGACCCGGCCGGGCTCACGGCGTTCTATCGCAAGGTCCGGCCGATCGGCTGGTGGGGACCGGTGCACGCGCTCATCGACGACCCCGCGCCGCGCGACCCGTTGACCCCCGTCTTCGTCGGCATCGCCGGCGGCCTCGCCTTGATCTTCGGCGTACTGTTCGGCACCGGCGACCTGCTCCTCGGTTCGCTCGGCGACGCTTGGTGGAAGCTCGCGCTCGTGGCCGCCGGCGCATGGGCGGTCGGCTGGAGCCTGAGGCGCGTCGCCGGATCCACGAATCCGCGAGCAGGCGACAATTCGGGCACATAGCGACGACTACTCCACAACCGAAGGAGTCTTCGCCGTGTACCCCCGGATCTCGATGTGCCTTCTCGGTCTCGTGTTGTGCGCCTGTGGTTCGAGCGGCGGCGGGTTCGCGCCGGCTGCCGACGGCGGTCCGCCGATCACGGAGTTCGTGCAGGTCACCACGCTGGCCAACGACGGTCCGGGATCGCTCCGTCAGGTGGTGGCCGACGCGCTCCCCGGCGCGCAGGTGACGTTCGCGCCGGGTATCGTCGGCGGCCTGGTGAGCCTGCAGTCGCAGATCATGATCGACAAACCGGTCCGGATCAGCGGCGGCGCCGAAGGCGTGGAGACCGAGATCTTCCTCGACGGGTTCGACCGCGCGTTCTTCATCGGCAGCGTCTTCGCCCGCCTCGAGGGCCTGCGCCTGATCGGCTGCGACACGCCCGGCGTGGGTGGCGCGATCTTCGTGGGCGTCGACGCGCATGTCGTCCTGTCGCGCGTTCAAATCGTCGGCGCCGAAGCGGGGCTGACAGGGGGAGGCCTTCACGCGGCGGGCGCGACGCTGCGGCTCGACCGCTGTAACGTCTCCGGCTGCAACGGAGGGCATGGCGGCGGTCTGTACCTGTTGACCTGCGACACGCTCGTCACCAACTCGTCCTTCACGTTCAACTGGACGACGGGGGGGCCCGGAGGCGGAATCATGGCAGCCGGCGGCGCGCTGATCGCGCGCAGCTCGACGTTGCACGGCAACCACGCGACGGCGGGAACGGCCGATGACATCGGCGGCGGCATCTGCGCGCTGGCGACGGCCGGCGGGTGCGACCTGGGCCTGTACGGCTGCACGCTCACCGCGAACGAGGCCATGGACGGCGGCGGCGGCCTCTACCTCGACTCGAACGGCGACCTGGGCGAAATGGCGATCCGTCAGACGATCATCGCCGACAACGTCTCGCCGGGGCCGGACTTGAACGCGTCCATCGCGTGGAGCACGACGAGCGCATACAACCTGATCGGCATCGGCGGTCTCGGGCCGATCTCGCACGGCGTCAACGGCAACATGGTGGGCAGTGCGGCGATGCCGCTCGGCGCGTTGCTCGGTCCGCTCGAGGTTGCCAGCTACCCGACACACTCACGGATGCCGCTGCTCGGCAGCTTCGTCAACAACGCGGTTCCACACGACCAGTGCCTGGACGAGAGCGGCTTGCCGATGTTCGTCGATCAACGGCTCGAGAGCCGGTTCGGCGACGGGAACGCGGACATCGGCGCCGTCGAGTTCAACCCGTAACGCTCACGCCGCCGAGACCGGGTCGTTCGACGCGCTTCACCGTGTCGTCGCGGCGAACAGTTTCCGAGGCCGTCACGCGCAGGCGTGAACGTCGCCGCCGCGACTTCGCCTACATCGACCGGAGGCGCGTTGGCGCCGTTCCCGCGCTGCGCCCAGCGCGCTACCATTCGTGCCTGCCTTGCAGGTAGCTGGAGGGGGCCATGCGCCGCGGTGTCGCATTCGTCTTGTTGTGCGTCGTCTGCGTCGCGGCGCAGGCCGAACGAAACGACGGCGCGTTCACTGCCGCAGAGAAGGTCCTCGCCGCGATCGCCGAGGGTGACGATGCGGCGCTCGAGGCGCTCGCCAAGAGCGACGCCCCCGATCCCTGGGTCGTCGTGAGCGAGCTGTGCCGCCGTGGGGAGCACGACGCGGCGGTCCGCTTCGCCAAGGTCGGACGGCGGCCCGCGACCGAGAGGCTGGTCGAGTACGTCGAGTCGATGAACGGCGAGAACGAGAGTCAGGAGGCGTACAACGCGCTCGTGCGCGCGAAGCAGGCGCTCGTGTCCCGCAAGCCGGATGAGGCCATCGCCGAGCTGCCCCTTCCGCGCGCACCCACGAACCGGGTCACGGGTGTGATGCTCGCGCACCAGGAAGGCATGATCCGGCAGATGCAGGACCGGCCCGCGGACGCGGCGGAGGCGTACACGGCGGCGGCCGAGGGCGCGGCGTCGTTCGGGTGGCTCAGGCAGGCGGGACTCTGCTTCGCGTTCGCGGGTCGGTTCGAGGCCAAGCTCGGCAACTCGGCGAAGGCAACGGCTCTGTTCGAGCGCGCCGTCGAGGCGTGGGAGGCGATCGGCTTCACGCTCGGCGTCGGAGCCGCGTTGACGGAAGCGGCCATGCTCGCGCGGTCCGAGACGCGGTGGGTCGAGGCGATCGGATACTACGAACGCGCGCTTCGGCTGTTCAACAAGGTCGGTCACGAGCCGGGTGTCACGGTCGCCCTGCACCACCTCGGCCTGTCGAACTACCACTTCGGGAACTTCCAGCGGGCGCTCGAGAACTACGAGCGCGTGCTTCCACTGTGGAAGAAGAGCGGGAACCGCGGCGAGTGGGCGGGCACGCACATCAACATGGGCAACGTCTACGACTCGCTGGGCATGTACGCGGAAGCGATTCGCCACCACGAGATCGGACTGGCGGAAGCGCGCGCGATCGGTCACGAGGAGTACATCGCCAAGGGCCTCCTGAACCTCGCCGGCGTCTACTGGCGCGTCGGCAACAGCTCCCGGGCGCTCGTCTACACGGAGCAGGCGCTGGCGAAGATGAAGTCCGGCGGTAGGCCCGATGGCGCCGCGCGGGCCATCTCCGCGCTCGGGCTCCTGCGAGCAGATCTCGAGGACTTCGACGGCGCGATGGAGTACTACAACGCCGCCCTCGCGCAAGCCGCCGTGTTCGAGTTGAATGACCTCGAGGCGGTCACGCTTTCGAACATGGCTCGCGCATACTTGGTGCAGGGCGAGCATGACAAATCGATCGAGTACTACCGGCGCGCCCACGCCCTCGCGGAGGAGATCAAGGATCGCGCCCTCGCAGCGCGTTGCATCGGTGCGATCGGCAACGTGTTGATCGAGCAGGGCGAGCGCGCGAAGGGCATCGAGAAGCTGAAGCAGTGCGAGCGGGAGGCCCGGCGCCTGCGAGTACGCTCCCTGCTCGTCTGGGTCCTGAGACTTCTGACGTGGGTCCACCTCAAGGACGATGACAACGCATCGGCCGTGTTCCGGGCTCGCGAGGCGCGCGCGGAGGTCGAACACCTGCTGGGCGGCCTGGGCGCCCGTGACGCGGCGAGCGTCCGCGAGAACTACAGCACGCTCTTCCACTACGGCGCGCTGGCAGCGACGCGGATGGGCGACACGGCGGAGGCACTGGCCTTTCTCGAGAGCGGTCGTGCGGGTGCGCTGCTGGAACTGCTCGGTGGGCGTCACGTCTTGCGATGGGAAGACTTGCCCGAGGGGCTGCGCCGCGCGGAGCGTGAGGCGGAGCTGAAGGAGTCGGCGCTCCAAGGTCAGTATCGGCGAGCCGTCGAAGACGGGAATCTGAAGAAGATCCGAGCCGCGGCGGTCGCGCTGGAGGCGGCGCAAGCACGCCTCGCGGAGGTCACGGCGAAGATCCAACGGGAAGCGAGTCGCAGGACGACGACGCTCTTCTATCCCAGCGCCGCGACGCTGGAAGAGCTACAGGGTGTGCTCGACCCGGATACGTCGTTCGTGATCTACGGCGTCGGGCCGAGCGAGACGCTCGCCATCGTCCTCACGTCGAAGGACGCGAAGGTCGTCGAGCTCGGCAACTCCGACGATCTCTGGCGCGTGTCGAACGCGTTGGTCAGCGTCTCGGATCCGAAGACCGACGCTTCGAAGGTGCTGGCGAAGGCCAAGGGGCTCATCGTCGCGCCCCTGGCGCTGCCGAAGACGACGAAGAAGGTGCTCATCTCGCCGGACTACCTGCTCTGCAACCTGCCGTTCGCGATGCTCTTCGACCATCCGGTAGCCCTCACCCCCTCGGGCAGCACGCATTCGTTTCTCGTACGCGACAGCCAAGACGTCGGCAAGGGCGTGCTCGCGCTCGGAGACCCCGTGTACGACGAGATCGGAGCCCACGAAACGCAGGTCTTTGCCGCTCGCCGATCCGGCGCGCACAGCGGCAAGCTCGCCCGGTTGCCGGCGACGGGGCCGGAGGCCAAGGCCGTCGGCGACGAGATCCTGCTCGGCGCCCAGGCGACGCAGGCCGAGCTGCGCAAGGCGCTCGCGAAGAAGGAGCGCTGGCGCGCGGTCCACCTGGCCTGCCATGGGCTCCTGGACCCGGATCCGGCGAAGTGTGCGCTGGTGCTATCGGACGGCTTCCTGACGGCGCGCGAGGTGTTCTTCATGGAGATGCCCGCGGACCTCGCGGTGCTGTCGGCCTGTGAGACGGCGCAGGGAACGCAGGTTCGCGGCGAGGGCATGCTCGGCCTGACGCGTTCCTTCATGTACGCGGGCGCGCCGCGCATCCTCTGCTCGCTCTGGAAGGTGGACGACGACGCGACGATGGCGCTCATGATCAAGTTCTACGAGCTCTGGAATCCGAAGGACGGATCCAAGGGACTGAGCGCCGCCGAGGCCTTGCGCGAGGCGCAATCGCACGTCAAGGCGCAGAAGAAGTGGTCGCACCCCTACTACTGGGCCGCCTGGGTTCTGTGGGGACTGCCGAACTAGGCGGACTCTACGCCGTCTCGTCGCCGGCAGGCAGGATCGCGTGCTGCAGCGAGAGCATCAGCCGAAAGACGGTCGGCACGACCAGCAGCGTGAAGAAGGTCGAGACGACCAGTCCGCCGAGCAAGATCGAACCGAGGCCGCGGTACAGCTCGCTGCCTGCGCCAGGGAACAAGACGAGCGGCAAGAGTCCGCAGGTCGTCGTGCTCATCGTCATGAAGATCGGCCGGATGCGCGTGCGCACGCTGCGCAGCACGGCGTCGTTCGTCGCCATGCCCTGCTCGCGCATGTAGACGAGACTCTGGTGGACGATGAGGATGGCGTTGTTGACCACCGTTCCGATCAGGATGATGAACCCGATCATCGTCAACGTGTCGAGCGTTTGAAGCACGAACAAGTTGAGCAGGCTGAGCCCGAGGAACCCGCCGACGGCGCCGAGCGGCACACTCAGCATGATCACGAACGGATGAACCCACGACTCGAACAGCGCCGCCATCAGCAGGTACGTTATTACGACTGCGAGAAACAGGTTGAACCCCAGCGCGTCGACCGTGGCGTTGAGCTTGTCGGCCGTGCCGGAGAGTCGCGCGCGATACGGCGGCTTCAACACCTTCTGCTGGCGAAGCGGCGCGAGGATCTCTCCCTCGATGATGTCGAGCGCCTCTTCGAGCGGCATCGCCTCGTCGGGGCTCACCTGGATCGTGATGGTGCGTTCGCGCTCGCGCCGGTTGATCTGCTCCGGCCCGCTCGCCAGCACGACGTCGGCGACCGCGCGTAGCGGCACCGAGCTGCCGTCCGGCGTGGCGACCGGCAGCGACTCGAGATCCTGCAGCCGGCTCGCGAGGTCCGGTTCGCCGACGAGCGTCAAGTCGATCTTGTCGCCGCGCTCGTAGAAATCCCCGGCGTAGGCGCCGTCCACGAGGCTGTTGACCGCGTAGCCCAGGTCGACGGCGCTGAACCCCAGCTCCGCCGCGCGTTCCCACCGCGGTCGAATGTGCACCTCGGGGTTGCTCAGGTCGAGACTCGGAATGGGGCGAATCTGCGCCCCGGGCATGGCGCCCATCGAGGCGCCAAAGATGCGGCCGCCGAGCGCGACGAGCTGCTCGAGATCGGGACCGGTGATCTCGATGTCCACCGTACGACCGGCGCCGAGCCCGCTCTCGAAGAGACTGGTTTGCTTCGCGATGCCGAAGGTCGCAGGCAACCCGCGCGTCGCCTTGCGAATCGTCGGCACCAGCTCGCCGGCGCGCAGTGGATCGTGCGCCCGCATGCCGAGGAACACCGACCGCCCGCGCACCACGAAGAAGAAGTGCTCGATCGCCGGACCCTCGAGCTCGTCGAGCGCCTGCTGGTCGTCGATGTCCACGTCCCAGTTGGGACGGATGCGCTCCTCGACGGTCTCGCCCATCGCCACCAGCTGATCGAGGTTGAGTCCGGGCGGCGGCAGCAGGATCCCGATCGCCAGGTTGCGGTTGCCCGACGGCAGGTACTCCGTCTTGGGAGCCAGGGCGAAGGCGCCCCAGATCGCGGCCGTCACCACGACGACGAGTACGACGAGCTGTCGCCCGACGCCCGCCTGTAGCCAGACGTGCGCCTTCTCGACATGGCTGGTGAACGCGCCCGCCAACTCGTCGAACGGCAAGAGCAGACCGCGCATGGCGCGCGCGAACGCCGACGGCTCGCGCTCGTCGTGACCGTGACGCGGCAGGATCCGCGCCGTCGCGACGGGAATGACCGTGACGGAGATCAGGAGCGACAGCGCGACGGAGCAGCTGATGGCCAGCGCGATGTCGCGGAAGAGCTGCCCGGCCTCCTCCTCGACGAACAGGATCGGAAGGAACACGGCCAGCGTCGTCAGCGTGGAGGCGATGACGGCGCCCCACACCTCCTGCGTGCCCTTGACGGCGGCCTCGAGTCGCCGCGCGCCCGCCTGATAGTGGCGATAGATGTTCTCCAACACCACGACGGCGTTGTCGACCAACATGCCGACGGCGAACGCCAAACCCGCGAGACTGATCACGTTCAGCGACCGGCCCATCGCGTTCAAGAGCAGGAACGTCCCGATGATGCTGGTCGGAATCGCGAGCGCGATCACCAGCGTGCTGCGTGCGCTGCGCAGGAACAGCAGCAGGACGAGGATCGTCAACGTGCCGCCGATGAGGATGTTCTGCCGCACGAGGCCGACGGCCGACGTGATGTACTCCGTCTCGTCGTAGACCTGGTCGATCTGGAGGCCGTTGTCCGCGAGCACGCCCGCGTTGAGCTCGTCGACGGCGACGTAGAGGCCCTCCATGACGTCCATGACGTTCGCGCCGGTCTCTCGCAGGCAGTTCACCGCGAGCACGGTCTCGCCGAAGCTGCGCACGATGCCCGTCGGCTTCTTGAAGCCGATCCGGACTTCCGCGACGTCGCGGACGTAGACCGGTCCGCCGTCCGTCTCCGCGATCTGGACCGCTTCGACCTGCTGCGGCGTGCGGAACCGGCCGAGGGTGCGTACGACGTAGCGCCGCTTGCCTTCCCAGAAGTCGCCGGCGGACGCGTCGGCGTTGCGCTCGCGAAGCGCCGCCCGCAGCTGTCGAATCGTGAGTCCACGCGCCGCGAGCTGCTCGGGATCGACGACGACCTGCAGCTCGCGCACGCTGCCGCCGAGCACGTTGGAGTTGGAGACGCCCTTCACGCGCTCGAAGCGCGCTTCGACGTAGTCTTCGGCGAACAGCCGCTGCTCCATCATGTCGATGTCGCGAACGAGCGGCTTCAACGCAGGCGTCTCTTCGACTGCCGCGCGCAGCCGCTTGTTGCGCAGTCCGCTCGAGCGCGCCTTGCGTACTCCGTCGAGCGCGTCCGCGAGCTCGGGATGCTCTTCGACGAACGCGTCGATCTCGGCGTCGTCGGGCACGCGCGGCCGCAAGATCAACCAGGCGATCGGGTTGTCCGACGAGCTCGAGGTGTTGATGACCGGCTCGTCGGCGTCCTCGGGGTACTCGCGCACCTGCGCGAGCCGCGTGTTCACCTTCAGAAGCGCGGCGGACATGTCTTGCCCGGCGGTGAACTCGAGCGTGATGCGCCCCATCGAGTCCATGCACTCCGAGGACATCTTCACGACGCCCTCGACGCTCTTGAGCTGCTCCTCCTGCTCCTGGACGATCTCGCGCTCGATCTCCTGGGGACTCGCGCCGGGCCACGACGTTTCGATGGTGAGCTTCGGCGTCTGCACCTCGGGGGTCAGCTGCATCGGCATGTTGACGAGCGCGAGCGTGCCGAACATCACCACCAGCAGGACACCGACGGTGACCTTCACGGGGTTGCGGACGAAGGCCTGTACGAGTCCCATCAGGGCAGGATCTCGACCGGTTGGCCGGGCCGCAGCCGCTCGTTGCCCGCGGTCACGACGCGGTCGCCCTGCTTCAAGGCGCCGGTGACCGCGACCTGGCCCTTGCTCACGACGCCGAGCTCGACCGGCACCGGCCGCGCCGTTTGAGAGGCCTCGTCGACGACGAACACGGTCGGCGACGGGCCGCCGAGCACGAGCGCGTCCTGCGGCACGAGCACCGCGTCCACCTCCTCCCCGACGGGGAGCATGGCGCGCGCAAACATGCCCGCCTTGAGCAGCACGCCGCCGTCTTCGGTGCGTTCGTTCGCTACCTCGATCTCGACGGGGAAGGACCGCGTGCGCGGGTCCGCGGCGGGCACGATGCGCGCGATCGTCCCGTTGAACAGTCGATCACGGATCGGACCGAGCCGCAGCGTGACCTTGTCGCCCTTGCGCAGGTGAACGACGTAGTCTTCGAGCACCGGCACACGCACGTGCACGACGTCGAGCGCGACGAGGGTGACGATCGAGTCGCCGTCGGAGACCCACTGGCCTGCCTCGACGTGCTCCATCGTGACGTAGCCATCGAAGGGCGCGCGGACGGTGTAGCGCTTCTCGATGGCCTCGAGACGCTGAACTTCCGCCGCTTGCTGCGCCTTGCGCGCACGCGCCTGGGCGATCTGCTCTTCGCGCGAGCCTTCCTCGAGCAGCGCGAGCGCCGCCTTCAGCCTGCGAACGCGTTGCTCGATCGCGCGCACCGCGTCGCGCGCCTCCCGCACCAGCTCTTCGGCGATGCGCTTGCGCTCCCGGAGCTCCTCGGCGTTCGTGAGCTTGTACTTGGCGAGCTCGAGATCGACCTCGGCTTCGTCCAACGCCGCCTTCGCCTGCTCGAGCAACGCGGGCCGCGGTCCGTTCTCAAGCTCACGCAGCTCGTGACCTCGCAGCTCAAGCGCCGCTCGCGCCGCCGTGAGCTGGTGGGTGATGACGTCCTTGCGAAGCGAGGCCAGCTCGTCGTTCTCCGAGACGCGCTGCCCTTCGCGGGCCTTCAGGCGCTCGAGGTAGCCGGACTCGCCGCAACCCACGACGGACGCGCGCGAAGGCGTCACGTCGCCGACGAAATTGCGGCCTTCGCGCACCTTGCGCGCGACGACCTCCTCAACGCGCACGGGCGCCGGGGGCATGCGCGGCGGACCGTTGCCGCCGCTGCGTCCGCCGCGGGGACTCGCCGTCGCGACCGACGGCACCATCACCAGCGCAAGGAGGATGCAGGTCCAACGCATGTCGACTCTTCTCCTCGTTTCGGGGGGCGGCATCGGGGGGAGCATAAGGGAAGCGGCGGGTGGGGCCGCGCGTACGCGGGAGTGTGAACGATCTCGATCCGGCGGGCCATCGTCAGAATCGATACGTCACCGAAACGAGCGCCTGGTGCAGCCACGCAAAGGTATACACGGTGTCGTTGTCGGCGCCGCCCTCGATCGTTCGGTAGCCCGCGCCGATGCTCCAGCGGTCGTCGATGTCGTAGTGGAGCTTCGCGGCGAAGTCGAAGGCGCGGCCTTGGGGCGCGGCGGCCGCGTCGAGATCGGCCGTGAAGCGCCAGCGCGGCGCGATCCGCTTCTCGAACCCGACATGGAGCAACGGCACGAAGCCGAGGTCCGTCGTCCGCCGCGTCGTCCCGCCCTGGGAGAGCTCGATCTGGGCGTCGCGGATCTTCGCCGTGGCGCCGACGTGCAGCGACCAGTCGTCGCAACACCAGAGGAGGTAGCGGTAGGTCAGACGATAGGAGTTGAACGTGTACTTCGCCTTGGTCCGCGCCCCGGCGGCGAACGTCTGACCGCCGAAGACGACGGACTCGTCGAGCGTGCCGGTCTCCGAGATCGTCAACGGCGCGATGACCGCGCGCACGCCGTGCCGCGGATCGATCTGATAGTCGACGGTGACGCGACCGTAGGGAAAGGGTCCGGATCCCGTCAGCTCGTCGAGTGCGAACCGCGTCCCGGTGTCGCCGGGGAACGCGACGTCGTTGCGGGTCTGCCAAACGGGCCCGCCCTCGAGCTCCACCTGCCAAGGGTGCCACGGACGACCGCGACGCGGGCCGCAGGTCCAGAGGCACTTCGACGCGACGAGACAATCGGCTTCGCCGCGAGGGGTCGCAGGCTGCTTCGCGACGACCGGCCCGGGCGTGGCGATCCGGATGCGGTTCTGGCAACCCGAGAGCGGCACAGCGGCGATCGTGATCGCCAACGAAACGAAAATGCGAAGCGACACGGAATCTCCCATGGCAAGCGGCGCGGCCGACTACCGGCCGCGCTCGCGCATCTCGGCGCGGCGCATCGGCATCGTGTCGATCAACGCGTACAGCGATTCCATCGACATCGGCTCGCTTGCGGATCGTTTCGTGCCGCCGTCTTTCCCGACGAGCCGCAGCCCGAACGCCGGCTTGTCGACGTCGAACGTCTCTCGAAGCGAGGCGACCTCGGACTTCGGGAGCGCGTCCCCGCCGACGACCAGCCGGTGTTTCCGCTGACGACGACCAGCGTCATGTCGCGCGCATCGAAGTCCTCCTGCGTGCGGCCGATGTCGAACAGCTGCTGGACGAGCCGTTCGTCCTCCAGCGTCGGTGCGAAGAGCACGAGCACGCGCCGCGTCGAGCGGTACTTCGCGAGCGCGGACGACGGCTTGGCGCTGTAGGCGTGGACACTGTCGAGCCGAAGCTCGAACGCGCCGTCGCGCTTGTCGTAGATCATCAACCCCATGCCCCGAATGCGCTTCGGATCGAGCTTCGGGCCCTTCAGCTTCATGCCGCGGAACTGCGGCTTGAAACGAGAGAACGGGATGCGTGCGTCGACCCACTCTCCCTTGCGCGTCTCGAAGTCCGCCCAGTAGCTCACCGGCCGACCGCGGTACCGCGCATCGGTCGTCAGCCGCCAGGTGTACGTGCGGCCGTCCGCCTTGACGCGGATCCGGATGCCCTCGTGGTTCGACAGGTCCGCGCGAAACGAACGTGTGCGAATCGAGCTGAACCCGCCGCCGTTCGTGTTGGTGCGGCCCTCGAAGAGAAGCTCGCCTGCGTCCGTCTCGAAGCCGCCGCGGCTGCGCCCCCCCATCACGTTGTCGTTGACGACGTACCAGCCGAGATTCGGCGTGGCCGCCGTGAAGTCCGTGAGCAAGCGGTCGCGGCTTGGCGCGGCGAGCACGTCGGCGGACGCGAGGGACGTGGGAATCGTCATGAGGATCAACACCAGGAAGGAAAAGACGCGCTGCGGCATGGCCGGGCTCCGGGCGAGGTCGGAAATGCGTCCTCGCAGCGGGGATCCTGGTCGAGGTGACCGATTTGTCTAAATAATTATCTCGAAAACCTGGACAAACAAGCCGCGCGTGAATCCGGTCCAATAGGGCCATGCCCGCGCCCGCACGCCTGTTGCTCGCCGCTCTGCTGCTCGCCTGCCTGGGCGTGGCGGCGTTCGTCGCGTTTTCCGCCGGCGACGTCGCGCCGGAGGGCGGCGGCAATGGGACGACGACCTCGGACGAGAATCCGAACGCGCCGATGTTGGAAGGTGCGCCCTCGACCGGGGCGGCGCCGACGCCGGCACGCGACGTCGATCCGACCCGGACCGACGCCGAGTCGAACGGCGGGATCCTCCGCGGCATGTTGGTCGTGAGGGACGCGGAGGGCGAGGCGCACACGCAGGAGTCGGGCACGTTCACGATCGACGTGCGCACGCGCGCCGGCCGGTTCGAGTCCTTCGTGCGCGTCGAGAAGGGGCGCTTCAGCGTCGAGGCGTCGCAGCCGCTGGGGATCGACGTGGCCGACCTGAAGATCGGCGGTCGCATGGCGTGCGCGACGTGGGAGGAGATCCCGGTCACGCCGGGCGAAGACGTCCTCGTCGAAGCGTGGTGGCCGCTGCCGTCGGTGTTGCACGTGGAAGACGAGGAGACCGGGCGCCCCATGACGGGCCTGACGCTCGTTCAAGCCGACCGCTTCGACGACACCCGTTTGCACCCGAGCGAAGGGTGGCAGGAGCGTCTCGTCGCCGAGGACCTCGACTCGCCCGTCACGCTTCCCGACCGCGACGGCACGCCGACGTGGTACGTGCGCGCCGCGGGCTACGCCTGGGGCCACGTTGCCGTGGATCACCGCGTCGGGGGCGAGCATCGCGTCGCGCTTCGGCGCGGTGGCGATCTGGAGGTTCACTTCAGCGGTGCGCTGCCGGGCAAGAACGCGTGGCTGGTCGCGCGCGACCGGTCAGCCGCTCGGGACAGGGCGGAATGGGATCATCTGGAGTTTCGCCTCGCCGGTCACGAGCCGGTGATCATCGAGGGGTTGCCGCCCGGACCCTACTGGATTCGCGCTCTCGGCGGTCGCTATCGCGGCAATCGTGTAGCGACGCCCGAGCTGGCGGAGGCACGCATCGAGGTTCGTTCCGGGGAGCGCTCATCGATCACGCTGGAGCTCGCACCTTCGCCCGACGTCCGCACGGTCCCGCTATCCGGTGTGCTGCGAACGCATGCAAGACGCGGTCCAACGCCCTTGTTCCTCTGGGTGACGACCGAGGACCCCGCCGCGCCCCGGCGCATGATCATCATCGAAGCGAAGCAGCTGAAGGCCGACCCCAAGCAGCCCGGCTTTCTGCGTTGGAGTGCGGGCGAGATCACGACCGGCACCTGGACCGTGACCGTCATGCCCGTCGCCGTCTCGGCGACGTTCGAGGTCGGCAACGACGGGCTCGAGGATGCCGTCGTCGCGGTGCCCGAGATCTGCGAGCTGCGCGTGAAGGTCGTGGACGCACGCGACGACGCGATCACGACCGGCATCGAGGTCGACTTCACACGGGGCGCGAAGATGCGCTCGCGCGGGTCGTTCGCGTGGGATCCCGAGCAGGCCGTGTGGATCGCGCACGTACCCGTCGGCAAGCTGCGGGTGGAGGCCGCCGGCCCGTTGTTCCGGGAAGCGGAGCGGGAGCTGACCGCATCCAGCGGATCGAACGAGCTGACGCTCCTGCTCGAACACACCGAGTCCGTGACGCTTCGTTTCCGGGAGGGGGAGACGGTCGTTCCGATCGACAAGATCCGCTACCCGCAGCTCTACGACGAAGACGGCGAGGACCAAACGGACCTGTGGTTCGACCGCGGGTCACAGCAGCTGCACGTCCGCGCGCCGGGCCCGGGTCGCTACCGTCTCGTCGTTCCGACGCCCGACGGATACCGGAAGATCCCGGACCGCTCGCTCGACCTCGCTCGAGGACAGCACCTCGAGCTCACGATTCAGCTGAAGCGCCGCGACTAGGGCGCCGACCGGCGACCAACACGACGGCGATGCCACCGAGGATCATGAGCGACGCGATCACGACCCGCGTCGTGATGAGCTCGTGAAGCAAGGCCGCCCCTCCCAGCGTCGCGATCACGGGCACGGCGAGCTGCAATACCGAGGCGCGCGTCGCGCCGAGCGTCGGGAGGACGGCGTACCAGAGCGTGTATCCGAGACCCGACGTCACCGCGCCGGACACGATCGCATACGCCATTCCGGCCGCGCTGGTCGCGGAGGGGCCTTCCGGCGGCGAGCCGATCGGATGGGCGAAGAAGCAGATCGGCAGCGCGATGAGCGTCGCGAAGACGAAGTTCATCGTCGTCGCATCGGACGCGTTCGTGGCGTGACGACCGCGAAGGCTGTAGACGCCCCACGAGATGCCGCTGCCGGCCATGAGAACGACGCCGGCGAGATCGGGGGCCTCTGCGCCCGGACGTGTCAGCACGACCAACCCGCCGATCGCGATCGCGAGCCCGAGCCATCCAACGGCGCGCGGACCCTCGCCCGACCGCACGGCCGCGATGAGCATCGTGATCTGTACGGCCGCGAAGAGCACGAGCGCGCCCGCGCCGGCGGAAATCGTGCGGTACGCGAACGAGAACAGCACCGCGTAGCCGAACAACGCCCACGCGGAGATCCACGACCCCGCGGCTGCCGCGGGGCGAACCCGACCGCGCACGGCGAGCAACACGAAGAGGACGATCGCGCCCGCGCCGAGGCGCAGCAGCGTGAAGGCGGCTGCGTCCACGTTCTCGACGTCGAGCGCGCCGCGGCACAACAGCGAGTTGGCGGCAAAGGCGGTCAGCGTCAGTGCGGTCAGGAGACCGAGTTTCATGAATTGGGGGATCTTCCGCGGTCGCGGCGTCGATCGCAACGACGAAGGTAGTGGGTCACGTTGACGGAGGGGCAGATCGGCGGCGGCAAGTGCCGTCGCAGGGACTGCCCGGTCGTGGTCGGCTTGTCGGGGCGAAGTCGCCGCAAGGCCAATGAGGACGCCGCGTGGCAGTCCACGCAAGGACGAGAGCGGGGCGGTCGGCGAAGCGCCGACGAGCATCCGGCAAGCCGCATGCACGCGCGGATCCGCAAACTGACCCACGACACGACGAAGACCGCGGTGGATGGATGGAAAGACGTCGGTCCCGTAGAACAGGCGCCCCGTGACGCTCGAAATCGGCATCGTCCTCGGCATTCTGGTGGCGGCCCTGGTGCTGTTCGTCACCGAGCTGCTGCGTGTGGACCTCGTCGCGTTGCTCGTCCTGGTCGTCCTCGCGATCGCGGGTCTGCTGACCGATCCGGAGAAGCTCGTGACCTCGGGCGAGGCCCTGTCCGGGTTCAGCAACCCCGCCGTGATCACCGTCTGGGCGGTCTTCGTGCTGAGCGGGGGACTCTCGCGAACCGGCGTCTCGGGCCGCATCGGCAAGCACGTTCTGCGCATCGCCGGCGACGGCGAAACACGGCTGATCATCGTGTTGATGCTCACCACCGGTGTGCTGTCGGCGTTCATGAACAACGTCGGTGTCGCCGCCATGCTGCTGCCGGTCGTGATGGACATCGCCAAACGAACGAACCGCGCACCCTCGAAGCTGCTCATCCCGTTGGCGTACGGATCGCTGCTGGGCGGCCTGTGCACGCTGATCGGCACTCCGCCCAACATCCTCGCCAGCGCGGCGCTCGAGTCCGCGGATGTCGAACAGTTCGGCGATCTCGAGCCGTTCGGCATGTTCGAGTTCGCCCTGATCGGCGTGCCCTTGTTGATCGCCGGCGTGGTGTACATGGCGTACTTCGGCAAGCGTCTCTTGCCGGAGCGCGACACGGCACAGTCCGCCACGACGGCGCGACCGGACGATGTCACCGAGCTGTTCGACCTCAAAGAGCGCCTCTTCGTCGTCCACGTGCCGAAGCGGTCGAAGCTCGACGGCTTGCCCCTGGCCGAGGCGCGCCTGAGCACCGCCCTGGGGTTGAACGTGATCGCGCGCGAGCGAGGGGGTCGCGTCATGCGCGCGCCCGAGCACTTTCGGCGCTTTCAGACGGACGACCGCTACCTCGTCGCCGGTCGCCGGGAGTGGCTCGAGCGGCTGCGGGCGTGGGAACACACCCGACGTGCCGGCGCGCATCCGACCGTCGAGTCGCTCATCTCCGACGAGGTCGCGCTGGGCGAGGTGACGATCGAGCCGGAGGGCAGGCTCGTCGGCAGCACGCTTCGCCGCGCGAAGTTCCGGCAGCGCTTCGGCGCGAACGTGCTGGCCATTCGGCTGAGCGACACACTGATCCGGACCGACCTGCAGGACATCTCGTTCACGTCGGAGACGAAGCTGCTGCTGCAGGCGCCGCTCGCGGGCCTCGACGGGCTGGAAGCCGACGCGGACATCGCCACGGTCGAGGCGCTCTCGGCGAAGCAGGCGGAGACCCGCTACCACGTCGGAGCGCGGCTGCTGGGCTTGCGACTGCCCGAAGACAGCGTGCTCACCGGCGTGACGCTGGCGGAGAGCAACCTGAGCAGCGGATTCGACCTCGTCGTGCTGTCCATCCGGCGCGGCGACACCGTCTTGCAGATGCCCGGCCGGGACACGCCCCTGGAAGGCGACGACACGCTGATCGTCCAAGGCCGCGAGGAGATGTTCTCGCTGCTGCTCGCGCTGCAGGGTCTTCGCATCGAAGACGAGATCCCGCCCGAGCTCGAGGTCGTGGAGTCGCCGCGGGTCGGCTTGTCGGAAGTGATCCTCTCGCCGCACACGCGTCTCGCCGGACGAACGCTGCGGGAGCTGACGTTTCGAGAACGGTACGGGCTCACGGCTCTGGCGTTGTGGCACGAGGGCAAGGCACGCCGTTCGCGGTTGGCCGACGTCCCCATCCGGTCGGGCGACGCGCTCGTCGTCTACGGACCGCGCGAGAAGCTGGCCCTGCTGGGCGCGGAACCGGACTACATCGTGCTGCGCGGGGAGGCGCAGCAGGCGCCGCGAAGCGAGCGGGCCACACTGGCCATGCTGATCATGGCGGCCGTGCTGCTGCCGGTGTTGTTCGGCTTGCTGCCGATCGCCGTCGCCGCGGTGGGCGGCGCGGCGCTGATGGTGCTGACCGGCTGCCTCAAGATGGACGAGGCCTACGGCTACATCGAATGGAAGGCCGTGTTCCTGATCGCCGGTATGCTGCCGCTTGGCATCGCGATGGAGAACTCGGGCGCCGCCGCGTGGATCGCGCACGGCGTCATGTCGGTGCTCGAGCCGATCGGCTGGGTCGCCGTCATCTCCGGGCTGTTCCTGGTGACCAACATCTCGACGCAGATCATGCCGAACCCGGCTGTGGCCGTCCTCATGGCGCCGATCGCGCTGAGCGCCTCCAAGGACCTCGGCATGAACCCGTACGCGCTGATGATGACGGTGGCCGTTGCCGCGTCCGCCGCCGTGATGAGTCCAGTCGGCCACCCGGCCAACGTGCTCGTCATGGGCCCCGGGGGCTATCGCTTCGCCGACTACCTGCGGGTCGGCCTGCCGCTCACGATCGTGCTGCTGATCGTCGTGCTGATCTTCCTGCCGATGGCCTGGCCCCTGTACGCCTGCTAGGCGGTCCGGCTGCGCACCGTCGGACAGGGCACCGACAATCCCGCGGGCATGACGGACACGCCGGACAAGTCCCTCTCGCCGTGGCGGCACGGCCTGCACACGATCATCTTCGAGGCGGATACGCCCGGCGGAAAGGCGTTCGACGTGGCGCTGCTCGGCGCGATCGTCCTCAGCATCGTCGCGGTGTGCCTCGAGAGCGTCGTGGAGATCCAGGCTCGACACGGTCCGCTGCTGCGCACCATCGAGTGGACCCTCACGGTTCTGTTCACGCTCGAGTACCTGCTGCGCCTGATCTGTGTCGGCCGCCCGATTCGCTACGCGAAGAGCTTCTTCGGGGTCGTCGACCTGCTCGCGATCCTGCCGACGTATCTGAGCCTGGTGTTCGCGGGCACGCAGTCGTTGATCGTCATTCGCGCGCTGCGGCTTCTGCGTATCTTCCGCATCCTGAAGCTGGGCCACTTCCTGGGCGAGGCGGCCATGCTGCGCGAGGCGCTGCGCGCGAGTGCGCGCAAGATCATCGTGTTTCTCGGCGCGGTGCTCACCATCGTGGTCATCGTCGGCGCGATGATGTATCTCGTCGAAGGCGGCGAGGACTCCGGCTTCACCAACATTCCGCAGAGCATGTACTGGGCGATCGTGACGCTCACCACGGTGGGCTACGGCAACATCGCCCCGGTGACCGCGCTGGGGAGATTCCTGGCCGCGTTGGTGATGATTCTGGGCTACGCGATCATCGCAGTGCCGACGGGCATCGTCTCCGTCGAGATGGCGTCCGTGACCCAGAAGATGAAGGTGAGCACGCAGGTGTGTCCGCAGTGCGCGAAGGAAGGCCACGACGTCGACGCCAGGCACTGCAAAACCTGCGGGGCGACGCTCTAGGAAGCCGGCCAACCTGAAACCTCGACACGCGCCGGCCGTCGATGGAAGAGAGAACGACACGGGCCGGGGCAGGCGCTATGCTCCCCATCGTGTGGGGAGGGACCGCCCATGAAGGCCGCCGAGCTCTTCGTTCGATGCCTCGAGAACGAGGGCGTCACTCACATCTTCGGCATTCCCGGCGAAGAGAACATCGACGTGATGGACGCGCTGCTCGACAGCTCGATCCAGTTCGTCACGACACGTCACGAGCAAGGTGCGGCGTTCATGGCCGACGTCTACGGCCGCCTGACGGGCAAGGCCGGCGTGTGTCTCGCGACCCTTGGCCCGGGGGCGACCAACCTCGTGACGGGCGTGGCCGACGCCAACATGGACCGCGCGCCGCTCGTCGCGATCTCCGGACAGGCCGCCACGACGCGGCTGCACAAGGAGAGCCACCAGCACCTCGACCTCGTGCGGATGTTCGAGCCGATCACGAAGTACAGCATCCAGCTGCGCGCGGCGGAGGTCATCCCGGAGGTCGTGCGCAAGGCCTTCAAGGTCGCGGAGGCGGAGAAGCCCGGCGCGTGCTTCATCGACGTTCCGGAGAACATCGCTGCGATGGACGTCGAGGGACTCGCCCCCTTGAAGGTCCAGCGCGCCGCGCTGCCGGAGCCGGCCGAGTCGAAGCTCGATCGCGCGGCGGAGCTGATCCAGAACGCGAAGTTCCCGGTCGTGCTGGCCGGGAACGGCATCGTGCGAACCCGCGCCGCCGACGATTTCGTGCGCTTCGTGGAGGCCCTCGACCTGCCGGTCGCGACGACGTTCATGGCCAAGGGGGTGCTCCCCGCGACGCATCCCCTCTCGCTCGGCACCATCGGACTGCAGTCGCACGACTACGTGGCGTGCGGGTTCGACAGGGCCGACGTGATCATCTGCGTCGGCTACGACATGGTCGAGTACGCGCCGCATCTCTGGCACGCGACCAAGGACCGCACGCTCATCCACATCGACACGACGCCCGCGGAGGTGGACGCGCACTACATCTTGAGCGTGGGCATCGTCGGCGACATCGCGAGCGCGCTCGAGCAGCTCGCCCCGAAGGTCGAGCGCTCGTCTCCGCCGGCCATCTCGGCATTGCGCGAAAAGATCCGGGCGCAGCTCACGGACCACGCGGAGAACGACGCGTTCCCCATGGTGCCGCAGCGCATCATCTGGGACCTGCGCGAGGCACTCGCGCCGGAGGACATCGTCATCAGCGACGTCGGCGCGCACAAGATGTGGATGGCGCGCCTCTACAAGGCGGAGCGGCCCAACACCTGCATCATCTCGAACGGGTTCGCGAGCATGGCGATCGGTCTGCCCGGCACGATCGCCGCGAAGATCGCCTACCCCGACCGGGTCGCGCTGACCGTTTGCGGCGACGCGGGCTTCCTCATGAACTCGCAGGAGATCGAGACGGCGCTTCGCATCGGAACGCCGATCATCGTGCTGGTGTGGCGTGACAACGAGTACGGGCTCATTCACTGGCACCAGCTGCGCCACTTCGGCCGGCCGAGTCACATCGAATTCGGCAATCCCGATCTCGTGAAGTACGCGGAGAGCTTCGGGGCGAAGGGCTACCGCATCGGTTCCGCCGACGAGCTGCTGCCGACGCTGAAGCAGGCCATCGAGGACGACACGGTCGTGATCATCGACTGCCCGGTGGACTACGCCGAGAACATGAAGCTCACCGAGGAGCTCGGCAACCTCGTCTGTCCGATCTAGGAGGACACCGCATGTCTGACGTTTGGCCGCTGATCGTGCCGGGCGCGACGCCGGCTTCCGAGCACGCCGAGATCTTCGCGCCCTTCGATCGCTCGCCGATTGCCCGGGTCGCGCAAGCGGACCAAGCCGCCGTCGAGCAGGCACTCTCTACGGCGCACGCGCTACATCGGGACCGCGACGCGTTGCTACCGGTGGCCGAACGCGTCGCGATTCTCGAACGCACCGCCGTCCTGATGACCGAGCGGCGCGAATGGCTGGCCGTCGAGGCCGCCCGGGAGGGCGGGAAGCCGCTGAAGGACTCGCTCGTCGAAGTCGATCGCGCGATCGACGGGGTCAAGGAGTGCGTCGAGCACCTGCGAACGCGGGGCGGGCGCGAGATCCCGATGCGCATCAACGCCGCGTCGGCGAATCGCATGGCCTTCACGAGTCCGGAGCCGATCGGCGTCGTCGTCGCGTTCAGCGCGTTCAATCACCCGCTGAACCTGATCGTGCATCAGGTCGGGCCGGCGGTGGCGGTCGGTTGCCCCGTCATCGTGAAGCCGGCGGAGGCCACGCCGCTCTCCTGCATGCGCTTCGTCGGCCTGCTGCAAGAAGCGGGTCTGCCGGACGGATGGGTGCAGGCGCTGCTCACGACCGGGCACGACGTGTCCGAGAAGCTCGTCGCCGACGAGCGTGTGGCGTTCTTCAGCTTCATCGGCAGCGGTCGCGTGGGCTGGTCGCTGCGCTCCAAGCTCGCGCCGGGCACGCGCTGCGCGCTCGAGCACGGCGGCGCGGCGCCGGTCATCGTCGCGGCGGACGCCGACCTCGACGACGCTGTGCCGCTGCTTGCGAAGGGCGGGCTCTACCACGCGGGACAGGTGTGCGTGTCCGTGCAGCGCGTGTTCGCACACCGCTCGATCGCCGACGACGTGGCGGCGCGACTTGCCGCGGCAGCGGGCGACCTCGTCGTCGGCGACCCGACCGACGCCGAGACGGACATCGGCCCGCTCATTCGCCCCGGCGAGGTCGAGCGCGTGCACGAGTGGGTGACCGAGGCCGAGCGGGGCGGCGCGGAGGTGCTCTGCGGCGGCGAGCCGCTCTCGGAGACGACGTACGCCGCGACCGTCCTGCGCGAGCCACCAACCGACGCGAAGGTAAGCCGCGAGGAGATCTTCGGCCCGGTCGTCTGCGTGTACGCCTACGACGACGTCGACGACGCGATTCGACGCGCGAACGACGTGCCCTTCAGCTTTCAGGCAGCGGTGTTCACGCGCGATCTCGACACCGCGTGGCGGGCGACGAAGCACCTCGACGCGGCGGCGGTGATGGTCAACGACCACACGGCGTTTCGCGTGGACTGGATGCCGTTCGCGGGCTTGCGCGAGTCCGGGTACGGCATCGGCGGCATCCCCTACACCATGCACGACATGCAGGTCGAGAAGCTGCGCGTGTTCCGGTCGCTCGAGCTTTGAGCCGCGGCGTCGTCGTCCTGGCGTTCCTTGCGTGCGTCGCGCTTCCGCTTCGTGCCGGGGACGCGGAGACGATCCTGCTCGACAGCGTGCACGCCCACAACCACATCGAGCGCGGGTTGTCGCCGGGCGTGTACGACTACCACGAGCTTCACGGTCCGCGCCGGGCGCTGCACGAGTTGCAGGCGCGCGGGGCGAAGCTGACCGAGGTTCGAAGCGGGCGCGTGGACACCGAAGTCCTTTCCGGCACGGACGTGCTCTACCTCAACCTGGTTTCGTCGGACCTGCCGGCGTTCTTTCCCGGAGAGATCGCGTCGATTCGATCGTTCGTGACGCGCGGCGGCGCCTTGCTCTTGATCACCGATCACTCGAACTGCTACCACCACGTCAACGAGCTCGAGCCGCTGGCGGAGGCGTTGGAACTACGCCTCTTCAAGGAGAGCGCGCTCGAGGTCGCGCCGAGAGCGTTGGGCTCGGGCCCAGGTTGGATCGTGGTGGACCACTTCGAGAAGCACCCGATCACGACCGGGCTGCGCTGGATCTCGTTTCAAACCGGCGGACCGGTAGACGATCGCGGCGCGGTCGCGACGCTGTCCAAGGGCGGATGGGGCGATCGGTGGGCGACGAGCCCGTTCGGGGAGAACGCACTTCGAAGCGGCAATCTGGGCAACTACGGGAACTTCGAGTTGGACAAGGACGAACGCAAGGGCCGGTTGGCCGTCGTCAGCGCGCGCCGACTCGGCAAGGGACGCATCGTCGTCGTGGGCGATCAGAACGTCTTCGGCGACGTCTGGATTCGCTACGGCGACAACCGCCGGCTGTTCCACAACGTGATGTCGTGGCTGGCAAACGGTGGGGTGGGAGCGCTCCCCGCTCCGACGACGTCGCCGCGGGTGCTGTTGCTCGAGGATCGCGCGCGCATGGCGTTCGGCAGCGACGCGCCGAGTGGTCTGTTCAACGCGTTCGTCGCGCTGGCGCGTCACGTGGACACGTTCGCGCACACGGTGATCGACGGCGCGTTCGACCTCGTCGTCGTCGCGCCGCGCGAAACCGCGCTTTCGGCATCCGTGCGCGCGAAGCTCGTGGCGCACCTGAAGCGCGGCGGGTCGGTCCTTTGGCTGGGCCGCAACGGCGAGGCCGGCGAAACCGGCGCCGCGCAGCTCTCCGCGCTGCGCGCGGCTGCCGGCGAGGCGGCCGCCCAACGCGTCGTCGGTGCGTTCGACGCCGAGGGCTTCACGAACCGCGCGCTGGCGTCGCCGACCTCGAGGCCGAACCCACAGCAGCAGAAGGTCGAAGACGCCTGGTTGAAGCGCATCCGCGACCTGCTGCGGTAAACGGTCGACCGTCGAGAACCGGCGGCAATTCGACGGCGGCGCCGCGACTACTGGGCAAGTGCTCGTTTCGGGCACGGGAGCCCACCGATGTCCGTACGAGTTCTCGCACTGTTCAGCGTCCTGTTCCTTGCCGCGTGCGGCGGAGGCGGCGGCGGATTCGTCGCGCCCGTGATCGGGCTCGGGCAGCCCCCGACGGACGTCATCGAGGTCACGAACCACAACGACGCGGGACCGGGGTCGTTGCGTCAGGCCATCGACGATGCCCCCAGCGGCGCGTGGATCGTGTTCGACCCGGGACTCGCGACCGGCTCGATCCAGCTCAACTCCATCCTGGTGATCGACAAGGTCCTGACGATCGGCGGCCTGAGCGGCGACGGCCTTCGTCACGAGATCTCGGGGCAGAACGCGACGGGCATCTTCGGCGTGCTGCCGATGGGCGCGCTGCAGCTCAACGACCTCGAGCTCGTGCAGGGCGACTCGAACCTGGGCGGGGCCGTGGCGTCGTTCGAGGGCCCGGTCGTGCTATGGCGCGTCGAGTGCACCGACTGCGATGCGAGCGAGTCGGGCGGCGCGATCTACGTCCAGGACGCACCGCTCTGGATCAACGACGCGAACTTCGTCCACAACTGTTCCGACTACGGCGGCGCGATCACGACGGTTCGCAGCACGGTACGCATCGAGCGCACGGCCTTCTACACGAACGAGGCGCACTTCGTCGGCGGCGCGGTCGCTCACTCGAGCGGCCTGATGACGTTGGTCAACTGCGCGTTCCACCTGAACGAGTGCTTCGACGCGTTCTCGTGGGGCGGCGCAATCGGGATCGAGACGAATGCCGCGTCCGACCCGACCACGCTACGGGCGTTCAACTGCACGTTCACCGACAACGACGTGGGCGACGTGGGCGGCGCGATCCGGGTCCAGGCGTTCGACGTCCCGGCGCACGTGGAGCTGCAGCGGTGCGTGGTGGCGGAGAACACGGCGTTCGTTTCGCACGACCTGTCCTTCTTCGGTCTCGCGACGGCGTCGGGATCGAACAACCTGATCAGCCGATACGAGGGCTTCATCCACTTCGAAGACGGCGTGGAAGGCAATCAGGTGGGTACCGACGCGGCGCCGATCGACGCGATGTTGCTGGCGCCGTTCACGCTTCCGGACGGCCGCGTCGTACGCTTGCCGCTCCCGGCGAGTCCGTGCGTGGACGCCGTACCGGCGGGCCTGAACCCGAACCCCGAGGGCGTCCCGATGGTGGTCGACCTGCGGTTCCTGCCGCGCGACCCGGGCCTCCCGTCCGACCTCGGTTGTTGCGAGCTCTAGGAGGACCGCCGCGCCAGCACGTAGAGACGCTCGCTCGGGTACTCCGATTCGTACGGCGGCCTGCAGCGCGTTTCGATGTCGGTGAATCCGGTGTCGGCGACGAGCGCCGCGAGCTCGTCGGGCTCGAACAGCGTCGCCACCATCGGCAGCGGCCGCCCCAAGATCCCGTCCACCCGGACCTCGTTGCGTCCGCGGTGTACCGCGACCGCCAACGGCGCGCCGGCGCTCATGACGCGGGCGATCTCGGTCAATGCGACGGACACGTCGTCGCGCACGAGGTTCATGAGTGAATAGAAGGCGATGCATCCGCCCCACGTCCCGGGCGGCAGATCGAGCGCGAGCATGTTGCCCTGAAGAAACGCTGCTTCGGGAACGAGCGCTCGGGCCTTGGCAACCATCTCCGGACACAGGTCGATGCCCTGCATTCGCAGCCCTTGCGCCGCCAGGAACTTGGCAACGTGCCCGGGGCCGCAGCCCACGTCCCCCACCAGCGCACCCGGCTCCACGCGGCCGGCGAACCTGGCGAGCAGCTCGCGATCGGCGGGCTTTCGCTCGAGCTCGTCGAACAGCTCCTCGACGTACGCGTCCGCGACGCGGCCCCAACCCCGCGCAACGCTCTCCATCTCGGCGCGGTCGAGCACGGCGCGCTCGTCGAGCTCGAGGTCGTACCGCTCCTCGACGACGTCGACGCCCCACTGCCGCCCGGATCGAATGAGCGTCGGACGCAATCCGTGTCGTTCGTACAGGCGAGCGGCGTCCGTCAACGCGCGCACCGTCCACAGCATCACTCGTGCGAACCCGCGCTCGCGCGCGAAGCCAAGCGCCGCTTCGAGCAGCGTCGTACCGATCCCGCGCCGGCGCACCGAGGCTTCGACGAGGAACCAGCGAAGCTGCACGGTGTGAGCGTCGCTCGCGATCATGGCGATCGAGCCGACCCGGTCGCCCGCCAGCTCCGCGATCCAGACGCGGTCGTTCGGCTCGGCGCGCTCGAGGGCCTCGCGCAGCGGACGTTCGACGTAGTCCAGGAACGACGCGTCGAACCCGAGCTCCTTGCAGTGAAACGCGCCGTGCCGCTCGACGATCCAGTCCACGTCGGAGGCGTCGAGCCGTGTACGGAGCGAAACGTCGGCGGGGGCTTCCACGGCGACGTTCTACCCGAAACGAACGGCCGAACGCGGTGATCCGCGCGCCGAAGGACCGCCGGGTCGGGATCCAGTTGCAGCCTCTCGGAGCTGGCCCGTGTGTACCGCGTGCGCGCGATGGAGTAGGACGAGGGCAAGCACGATCACTGGCCCGACCGCGCTCGCCCGCGCCACTCTCGCGCTCAGATCATGTAGAAGTAGACATCGAGAACGTCGAACCAGAGCGTGTAGCTGTACCCCGCGCCAACAAGATGCCGTTGCGGATAACGCTCGCGGCTCGCGAGGTAGCCGAGCGCCGTGATCGACGCGGCCTGCACGTACATGTCGGAGGGATTTGTCGCGCGCTCCATGAGCGCGTCGAACACACTCGCGCGCCGGTCCTTGGTCAGCCCCAGTGCGTAGATCGCATGGGAAGCTACGAAGCCGTTGCGCATCATCTCGGGACGCATGTACTTCAGAACCTCGTCGGCGGCATCCCGATCCGCGGTCAGCGCCAGTGCCAGCAAGCCGTAGGCGCGCTCCTCGGGCGTCTCGGCCTTGCGCATAGCCTGCTTGATGCGGCCCGCGCTACTCGGTCCGCCGATCATGCCGGTCGCGAGAGCGGCATACGCGCGAACATGTGGATGGAGTTCCTCGGCAAGCACTTGACCTAGCCGCTGATCCGCCCGCTGGACGGCTTTCGCGTCGAGGCGCCCCACCTTGCGGCCACGCATCCCAGCGAGGCCGAGGGCGATCGACGCGGCGCTTCTGGTCGAGGGGTTCGCGCTGAGGAGCGACTTCGTAGCGAGATCGACGACGTCGGGGGCACCCGCGAGTGCGAGGGCCAGCAACGCGTACTCGCGCATGCCGACTTGCCCTTCCGCCAACGTCTTCTTCAACACGGCAACGCTCGCTTCGCCACCGTCGCCGACGCCCGCCAGTCGACCGAGACTGATCGCGGCCATCCGACGAGCGAACGCATCGGCGTCGTCGTCGAGCACGCCGGCAAGTCGAGCCCGAACGGACTTCAACTCGGTCGCGTCGCTCGCTTCGAACGCAAGCCGGCCGAGTGCCACGGCGCCGGCGCGACGCACTTCGACGCACGGATCGTCGAGCGCGCGAAGAAGCGGCTTCGCCACGAGCGTCGGATCCGTAAGCCGGCCCAGCGCCTCGACGGCGACGGCGCGGACCTTGTCGTCGACCTTCTCGCGTTCGAACGCGTACGACTCGAGATACACCGACGCGTCGCGTCCCCCACCTGACATCGCGAGTCCGATCAGTGCCGCCGCAACCAGCTCCTGCTCTTCCCGTGACGCCCCGGCGGTCTCGGCGAGCTTGCGCAGAACGGGAGCCGCCTCTTCCGGCTCGAGGGCCGCCAGAGCCAGGACGACGAAGGCCTTCACGTCCATCAGCTTCGTCTTCGTCACGGCGTCGAACATCGCTTCGATCGACGCATCGTCGGCGACATGCCGGAGACCAATCGAGGAGCACCTCGCGATCAAGTGATTGCGATGGGACAGGCTCTGCAGGAGAACGCCTCGTGCGGAGGCGCGCCGAGGCTCGGTCGTCGCGACGCGACCGAGAGCGACGAGCGCGGCCTCGGCGACGAAGACGTTCTTCCCCTTCGCGGTCTTCAGTAGGTGCGGCCAGACACGGTCCTCGATCGCCTTGCCGTCGAGCAGGGCGGCGTCGGGAGACGCCGTCTCGACGGGACGGCCGGCGTCGCTGCGAGCGAAGTACTCGATGCGGTTGAGCTCCCACCACGACTCCCACGTCGTGGCGTCGACGTTCGTACTCGTCGGCTCGCTCTCCAGGGACCGCACGGGCCCCATCGGTCGCCTCCAACGGATTCAGGCGTCGGCGCTGGGTCCGGCCCCCAGGGACGCAGCGAGGACGGCGAGACCAACCAGGACAACGTGCAACTTCATCACTGCGTCCTCCAAGTGAGGATCGTAGCACCCGGAGGCGTTCGCCGCCGGGCTCCGCGCGCCCGTCGCACCCCGATGCGACAGTGGCGCCACGATGTGCGAGCGGATTCCCGAACACGCGTTCCCGCCGCGGGGACTGTCCCGGCGCGCGATGCTGGCGATGGCCGGCGCTGCCGCCATGGGCGCTTGTGCGCCGATCCCCATCACGCCCACGCGCGCCGTCCGCACGGCGTCGGCGCCGAAGCCGCCGCGCCCACCGGCGAAGCCCACATACCGGGTGTTCCGGCGATCGGACTGGGGCGCCGAGTCGCTCAAGGACAACCACGACCCGATGGGCGGGATCTCACGGATCACGCTGCACCACACCGCCGAGCTTCCGGAGATGCAGACGCGGACCGACCTGGAGTTGGTCAAGGGCGTGCAGAACCTGCACCGCAACCTGCGCGGCTGGGCGGACATCGGCTACCACTGGTTGATCGGCCGGGACGGCAACGTCTACGAAGGCCGCTTCTTGAGCGTTCAGGGCGCGCACGCCGGCGGCTCGAACAACGAGCACAACCTCGGCATCAGCGTGGTCGGCGACTTCACGGAGGCGCTCCCCCCCGCCGGCCAGCTCGCGACCGTCGAGCTGTTCCTGACGCAGCAGCTCGCGCGGTACCGGGTGCCGATCGGCGAGCTTCACGGACACCGCGACTTCAAGGCCACGGAGTGCCCGGGCGGCGCGCTGTACACGTGGCTGACGTCGTTCAAGCAGGCGCGGGGCGCAACGCCCGGGTAAGGGGCGCGCAGCGGGGGCAGCAGCGCCCATCTGCCAGATCGACAGACGCCGGATTCGCCGGTTTGCCAGATTGACAGTCCCGTGCGGTCCGCGCGTCCGAGCGGCACGCATCGGACGAGGCGTGACCGTGTCTGGCACATTCGTTGCGATGCCGGGTTCTCGGCGGGCCGGTCCCGCCGCCCATCGAACAACCAACATGCAAGATTGGAGGACTCCGATGAACCTGATCGCATCCAAACGCGACAGCAACGGTCTCGCCGCTGTTCCCATGCGCGTGAACCGTCTGTTCGACAGCCTTTTCGATCTCGGCACGGGTGCCGGATTGACGAGTGAAACCTGGATCCCGCCGATGGACGTCGTCGAGACGCCCGAGGCGATCGAGGTCCTCATCGATCTGCCCGGCATCGACCCGAAGGACATCGACCTCTCGATCCAGAAGGACCGGCTCGAGATCTCGGGTCAGCGCGAGCGCCCGCAGGCGCAGGACGACACCCGCTGGTACCGCTTCGAGCGCGCCGGCGGCGCCTTCCATCGCGCGTTGCGCCTCCCCGTTCCCGTGGACGGGGACAAGGTGAAGGCGAGCGCTGAGCACGGCCAGCTGCACATCGTTCTGCCGAAGGTCGCCGAGGTGATGCCGAAGCGCATCGAGATCAAGGGCAAGTAGGCAACCTGCTCGCGGCGGCGGCGCCGTCACTGCCGCCGCCCATCCCTCACCGCACACCCGCGCACGTCTCGCCGCGAACTGCTCGCCCGGCGTCGCACTCGCCCGTGTGGATCACGACCGCGGCGGACGTGCGCATTTCATCGTCATCCCAACAAAGAAAGGAGTAATGCCATGTTGTACAGAAACCTGGGCGTGATCGCGGGCCTGATCGCGCTGTTCGCCGTCGCCGTCCCTGCGTTCGGCAACGACCGCACGGATGACGAAAGCGCGTCGTCGGATCTGAGCATCGCGCAGGCCCTGAGCGCGAGCTTCTCGCGCGTCGCCGAGAAGGCCGTTCCCGCCGTCGTGTACGTGAGCGTCGAGTCGAAGGCGGTCGAGACGCCGCTGCCGCTCGACCGGTTCATGATGGAGGATCCGTTCGACTTCTTCCGTGACAGCCCGTTCGAACGGTTCTTCGAGAAGCTGCCGCACCAGCCGACGCCGCAGCCGAGCCCGCATCGATTTCGCCGGGGCCAGGGCTCGGGCTTCCTGGTGTCTTCGGACGGCTTGATCATGACGAACAACCACGTGGTCGACGATGCCGAGCACATCCACGTGCGGCTGCATGACGGACGCAAGCTGGAGGCGGAGCTCGTCGGCGCCGACCCCGAGTCGGACGTCGCCTTGATTCGCATCGAGGGCGAGAAGCTGCCCCATCTCCCGCTGGGCGACAGCAGCCGGCTGCGCGTCGGCGAGTTGGTCGTGGCGGTCGGCAACCCGTTCGGGCTGAGCGAAACGGTGACGTCCGGCATCGTCAGCGCGAAGGGACGCACGCACGTCGGCCTTGCGAACTACGAGAACTTCATCCAGACGGACGCGGCGATCAACCCGGGCAACTCCGGCGGCCCCTTGCTCAACCTGCACGGAGAGGTCGTGGGCATCAACGCGGCCATCTACAGCCGCAGCGGCGGCAACATGGGCATCGGGTTCGCGATTCCGATCAACTTCGCCAAGGCGATCCGCAAGCAGCTCGAGGACGGCGGCTCGGTCGTGCGCGGCTTCCTGGGCGTGACGGTCCAGGATCTGACGCCGGAGCTGGCCAGCTCCTTCGGGAGCGACGAGGCACGCGGCGCCGTCATCGCGGACGTGAACGAAGGGTCGCCTGCCGGGAAGGCCGGCGTGCTGCCCGGCGACATCGTGATCGGCCTGGACGACATGCTCATCCGTGACTCCGGCATGCTTCGCAACGAGATCGCGTTGCGCAAGCCGGGCTCGAACGTCGAGCTCGAGATCATTCGCAACGGCGGGCGGCGCACGCTGACGGTGTCGCTCGGAACGCGTCCCGCGCTTTCGGGCGCAGGCGACGCCGCCATTGCGACGCCGGCAACCGATCTCGGAATCTCGGTCGAGCCGATGACGCGTACGGCGGCGAAGCAGCTGGGCGTGGACATCACGCGCGGTGTTCTCATCCGTCGCGTAACACCCGCGAGCCCGGCGGCGCTCGTGGGGCTCGAGGCGGGTCAGGTGATCCTGGAGGTCGATCGCCAGCCGGTCAACGACCCGGCGGCGTTCCACAAGGCCGTCGCCGCGGATCGCACGCTGAAGCAGGTGCTGTTGCGCGTGCTGGATCAGCGGGGTTCGCGCTACATCGTGGTTCCGATGAGGTAGGAACCGATCGGAGTGCCGGCCGGCGTGGCGCCTTCGCGCGTCACGCCGGCGGCGCGTAGAAGAACGGGGCGCTCATGACCGTTGCGTCGACGCATCAACACGGCCGGCGAATCCAACAGCTCTCGGTGTTCATCGAGAACCGCACGATAGAGCTGGCTGCCATCGAGCGCGCGCTCAGCGCCGACGACATTCGCATCTGTGCGATCTCGATCTTGTCCGCCGCGGATCACGCGGTCGCACGCTTGGTGGTCGATCGGCCGGCGGTTGCGCAGCTGGCCTTGGAGACCGCCGGCTTCAAGGTCTTTCGATCGGAGCTGCTGGGCGTCCTGTTGTCGGCGGGCGACGAGCCGGAGGTCGGCATTCGTCGCGTGTTGTCGGCGCTGCTGTCGGCCGAGGTGCGCATCGAGTACGTCTTCTCGCTCGTGACGCCGGTGGCGGGCCATCCGGTGCTCGCGCTGCACGTCGAGGACCTGGACGTGGCGTCCCGGGCGCTTGCGAATGCGGGTCTTGCGCTCGTCGGGCAGGACGAGCTGAGCCCGTGATGCGCGGGCGAGGTCGATCGCGAATACCTGGACACGACCGGGGCGACGGTTCCGAACGGGTCGAGCAAACGCCTATCATCCACGGGCCCTAAAACGAGGTCCGCTGATCGAAGGCGGAAGGAGAAGGTGGTCATGTTCGAAGGACTGCGTGAAACGATCTCGAAGGAGATGGAGAAGGGCCGCGCTCAGCTCGAGCGACTCCGAGCGAGCGCGGGGGTGCTCAAGCTCGAGCTGCGCGACAAGAAGGACGCGATTGCGGAGGACCTTCAGCGCGCATTCGACGAGGCCGTGAGCGCGTTCGAGGGGCTGGAGACGGCGACCGAGGAGAAGGCCGCGGCGTTGAAAGAGAGCGCCGTGGTCAAGTGGGACGTTTTCAAGGCGAAGCTCAAAGAGGCGTTGGAGTAGCGCTTCGAAAGGGAGCCGTCCGCGATGGGATCGAACAACGTCACGAAGGTCGTTGCGGTAATCCTGGTTGCCCTGGGGCTCCTTGCCGTCATCTACGGCGGGTTCTGGTACACGACGGAGGAGACGCAGGCGGAGCTCGGCCCGATCAAGATCGAGGTCGAGCAGCGTCGCCGGGTGAACGTCCCGTTGTGGGCGGGCGTCGCGGCGGTCGCGGTGGGAACGGCGCTGCTGGTGTTCCGCCGGAATCGGTAGACCGGTGCGTTCCTGGCGAGGCGCGCTGGTCTTCGTCATCGCCTGCCAGCTGGCAGGCGTGATCGGTGCGCTCACGACGGAGACGGGAAGCTCGCCTTGGTACCAGGAGCTTGCCAAGCCCTCGTTCCAGCCGCCGGGCTGGGTGTTCGGACCGGTGTGGACGCTGCTCTATGCGTTGATGGGCATTGCCGCCTGGCGTGTTTGGCGTCTCCTGTCATCGAAGCCGAGCGCGCGCGTGGCGCTCCTTCTGTTCGGCACCCAGCTGGTTCTCAACGCGGTGTGGTCGCCGGTGTTCTTCCGCGCGCATGCGATCACGGCGGCGCTGGTGATCCTGATTGGGTTGTGGGCCGTGCTCACGGCTACGCTGGTGGCGTTCTTCCGACTGGACCGGAACGCCGGCGTGTTGCTCGTCCCGTACCTGGCGTGGGTGACGTTCGCGGCGGTCTTGAACGGGACCATCGTGGCGTTGAACTAAGGTCGCCGAGCGGCGAACACGAGGGTTGTCGCATTCCTTCAATACGGCAGACCCGGTCCCGTCTATCAGGGCTGCCACGAAACGGAGGTAGCCATGCGAGCAATCATCTTTGTCGTCGTCCTGACCGGGATCGGCATCACCTGTGGTTTGAGCAACGCGGAGGAACCCGCGACCGACGGAGGCGGTGCGCCGGCGTCGGACGAGGCCCGACCGGCCCCGTCGGTCGGGTTCGCGTGGCTGGCCGGCACGTGGCGCATGACGAGCGGCGAGACAGAGTGCGACGAGTATTGGTCCGACCCCCGCGCGGGCACGCAATTCGGCGCGTTTCGCATCACCAAGGGTGAGCAGACGCTGTTCTACGAGGTCTTCGCGTTGCAACGCGACGGCGAAGACGTGTCGCTTCGACTCCGGCACTTCACGCCGCAGCTGGTGTCGTGGAAGGGCGAGGAGGAGCAGGTCAAGGCGTGGAAGCTCGCCGACACGGCGAAACGCAAGGCCGTCTTCCGGAGCGCGACCTCGCAGATCTCCTACGAGCGTACGGCCGAAGACGAGCTGCTCGTACGGCTCCAGCCGATCGAAGAAGAGGGCGCGCTCGGCGTCGGCCAGACGTTTCGGTTCAAACGCCAGCGATACGCCGGGCGTTGAGCTCGCAGCGTGTGCCGAGATAGCGGCGCGGTGAGAGTCCGCCGAACGCCTGGAACTCACGAATGAGGTGGGACTGGTCGGCGTACCCGTGATCCAGCGCGAAGTGGCACCAGCTTCCGGGCGCATCGTCGCGAAGTCGCCGAACCGCGGATTGGAAGCGTGTGATACGCGCGAGGAGCTTCGGCCCGATGCCCACGCGCCGCACGAAGGCGCGCTGGATCGACCGCGGGCTCGAGCCGACCTCGGAGGCGAGGTCGTCGATGCGAACGCGGCCGCCGCTTGCCGTAATCCTTTGCACGCAGGCTGTAACGGCCCGAACCGAACCGGAGGTTCGCATGCGGGCGAGGAGCGTCGACTCGAGGCAGGCGAAGCGCTGTTGACGGGCGCAGGTGGCGAGCGTCTCGAGCAAAGGCCCGGTGCTGCCGGGCCAGAGCGCGTCCAGCGGCCACGACGCGTCGGTCAACTCCCCCATCGCCGGACGAAAGAACGCGCTTGCGCCGGCGGGCTCGAAGCGAACGCCCAGGGTGTCCACGTTGCCCGGAAGCCGCACGGCGAGCGGCGCGCGTGCTTGCCCGACGACGGCGCAGCGATTCGCCGACTCGGCACCACCTTGCAGCCGAACCGACCGTTCGCCGAGATGAACCACGAGCTCGACGCAGCCGTCGGGCGAGATGCGTTCGACGCGGCCCGCTGCGCTTCGAAGCGACCAGAGGGAGCGCACGTACGGCCGGAGCAAGGCGGATGTCGGCCTGAGCTCGTCGTATTGCATGGGAGCGCGCATTCTAGAGCGTCGGCGACGGGGCGGTGGCGTTCGGCATCCGCCGCGAGGTAGGCCTTGGTCAGGGGCGAACGATCTCGACCTCGACGCGGGCGCTGCGATACCGCGCCTTCCCGCCGGTGGGCGACCACATGGCCTCGATCTCGATGCTGCCGGGCTTGGCCGGCGTCATTCGAACGTCCGCGAGTTCGTTCCATGCCGGCGTCCCGTCCCACATTCGGGTCGCGCTGCCCGCGAGCGGGACGGTCTTGCGCTCGACCGTAGGCGCGATTCGCTCGAAGACGGAGAACAGATCGCCGGACCCGATGGCAGGCACGACCTGAACGAAGATCTCGGCGCTGGAGACGGAAACAGGATCCGCGCTCAGGTTCTTCACGTGAAGGCGCACGGCGTCGGAGAGCAGGGCCTCCTTGCCGACCTCGAGCTTGCCGGTGACTTCGAGACGAATGTCGACGTAGCGAACGACGTTGAAGCGTACGGGCTTCGAGACGAGCTCGAACGCGGGCGTGTCGCCCATCGGCCCGGTCCCGGCGGGTGCGTCGACGATGGCGCCCTTGGAAACGTTGCCGCGCGCGTACTTGTAGTGAAGGCGAAGCTCGACGGACCCTTGCTGTTGGAAGTCGAGTGCGAGGTTCGCGGCCGGCATCCAGTCGGTGAGCTCGAGCACCGCGCCGGGCGCGAGGGTGACGACCTCGTCGTGCCAGTTGGGGTCGTGCAGCCCGCAGCGCAAGATATCCAAAGCGGGAACGGGCGTGCGGACGCCGCGCGGGTCGACGGTCGTCGCGGTGAAGAAGACGTGTGGCTCGCGCCAGCCGGACTCGGACCCGTCGCCCGGCTTGACCAGCTTGTAGGAAGCGGTCTTGGAGCGATTGACGATGCGGGACGTCACACGAACGGGCTCGCCGGGCTGCACGCTGGCGGGCGACGACAGGGAGGCTTCGACCTTCAGGTCACGTTCGATGGCTTCGCGGGTCGGGACGTCGTCTCCGGCGGAGGCCGTGGCCACGGCGAGGACGCAGAACGAAAGCAGACAGAGGACGCGCGGCAGACTGGGCATGCGTGCTTGGACACGATTCGCGGCGCTCGGTTCGCAGCGAGGCGGGACAGTGGCCCCGGTGTGGCGTGCTGCGCCCCGCTCGCGAAGCGTGCTCGGGCGCGCTTCACCCGAAGCACGGCGTCTACGATCGCTCACCCGAAGAAGATCCCCGTCCGGTCGACTTCGATCTCAGTGAGCACGGCGTCGAGGTCCTTGGTCGGCGGGAACGGCTCGAAGAAGTGCCACCGCCCGTTCCGATCGGGGCAATACAAGGCGAAGACGTCGTTTTCGTAGCGAATCTGTGCGACCTTGCTCCGCGTCTCTCCCGGCGAGCCGTCCCAAATCGGACGTATTTCCACGATCGTAGCGGCGTTCCCTCTGATCGTGTGCTCGTACCGAAGTTGCTGGCGGATGTGTTCGGGCACACGTTCTTCGCACCAGCCGGCGAGTTTGGCATCGAGCAACCTGCGAATGAGGGCGGGAAGGGGCATTGCGAGAGAGCATAGCGGCGACCCGGCGGCGGCGCCTGCCGCCTTCAACTGGGCGCACACCGAGCGCGTGCAGTCGCTCCTAGCTGTCATGGCTCCGTGTGCCGCCGACGTGCCCCGAACGCTCGCAAGGCGAACGGCGTGTCACAGGCGGATCACATGCAGTGCAATCGACACGAAAACGAAGGGGGCGTCGCCCATCGACGACGCCCCCGGTTGCACTCGCAGAGACAAGAAGTGATCAGTTGCCGCACCAGCGGGCAACGAACATGCTGCGTCCCGACTCGTCGACGAAGTCCTCGATGATTCCCGCAACGACTATGTCCCCGGCGCCCGTCAGCGCAAGCGCCTGAGCGACGTGCGAGTCGAGCAGCGGAAGCCCCTCGCCGAAGCCCAAGGTGCCGAACGACGTGTCCAAGGCGCCCTGACTGGTGAACCGCACAAGGTAGGACTCATGCTCCGGGGGCCCGGAGGGATACTCGGTGATGATCGTGCCGGCGAGAGCAAGGGACCCGTCTGCAGTAACGGAGTGCCCCCCGCTACCCTCGTTGCGCGTGGCGATACCGACGTCTGCGATCCCGGTCGATCCGCAGCGCGCGCCCGGACGGTGCGGCCAACCCGGCGGCGTCGAGGCATGTGGCGCACCTCACAGAGACGACGCGTGGCGTCGTGCAAGGCTGCCTACCGTTCCTCTGCCGCCGGGACGTACTCCCTTGGAGCCCACAGCGAGTGGTCAGTTCCCGAGGTCCAGGGTTCTAGTCTTCGCGCTGGATCAGCACGATGTCTGCGTTGGCGCGCTGGCGGCCGAAGACGATGGACTTGCCGTCGGGCGTGATGTCAAACGTGCGCATGACGGACGAGTCCTCGAGGGCGGAGATCTCGATGTCCTTGCCGGTCTTGAGGTCGAAGTAGCGGAACTCCTGCGTGGGATCGACGCCCCTCATGTAGACGAATCCCGACCCGTCGGGCAGGAACCGGACACGCTCGCCGAAGGGACGGGTCCAGATCGGGGGGAAGTCCTTCTTCTGCGTACCGTCCGGCGTGGCTGCGAAGAGGCGCTGCCCCGTGGCGACGTGGCGGCCCACGAACAAGATCAGCTCGCCGTCCGACGAGCAGACGGGGTTGGTGGCCTGCGCCCGAACCAGGAGCGCGGCCTTCCAGCCATCCTCGCGCGTTGCGCGGAACAGCCCGGGCTCGCCGTTCCGCCGGCCACCGCAATACACCGCCTCGCTGTCGTGGGACCACGCTGGCGCGCCGAGCACCTCGACGTCCGCCATGATCCGGGTTCTCGTCTTTCCGTTCGCGTTGATCACGTAAAGCTCAGGCTTCGGTGTGCGTGCCACGAGCGCGACGTGGGTCCCGTCCGGCGAGATCGCGGGGGGCTCGAGGATGGGGCCCTGGCGCGGCGACCAGATCTCCTGCGGCTGGGAGGCGCCGCGCTCGTGGCGCCAGAGCCCGTCGCCGGCGCCGCGCGAGGAAAGAAAGTAGAGCACGTCGCCGCGGAAGCGCGGGCACAGCGCGCGCACCGCCGGAAGCGGATAGGGCTTCACCTCGGCCTCGGTCGCTTTGCCCTCGGCCTCCAACTTCCTGAGCGGGATTGTGAACAGCGAAGCAGTCGGGTTCGACACCGTCGCGACGAGTCGGCTAAGGTCGCGGCTCGCGGAGAGTGAGAGGTACCGGTCGGCGCCAGTCTGCACACGCTTCGCGGTCCGCGACGGGACGTCGAACTCCCAGAGCCAGGGGCCGCTGCCGTCCGCGGTCTCGGCGACGAAAAGCACGGTGCGTTTGTCCATCGGGACGGGATAGGCGACGTTGCGCAGGTCTCTCGAGAGCTGGTGCGGATCGCTGCCGTCCGGGCGTACGCGCCAGAGGTCCATCTCGCCGAACGCTACGATGCCCCGGATCAGGTAGATCCACTTGCCGTCCCGAGACCACGTGGGGAAGTGCTGGTGGTACCCCTCCTCGGAGCCGAGGATCGGCTTCTCGGGTGTCGGGATGGGGGCGGAGCTGGCTTCGGTCACGTACACCGGATCCCCGTTGAGCATGTGGCTGAACACGATCTGCTTGCCGTCGGGGGACCAATCGACGTGGATCATCCCCCGCTCGAGCCAGTCCGTCTCCTTGGACCCGACGAACGAGACCCGGCGTAGGTGCCGGAAGATGCCGCTGACCCACAGGCCCATCTCATCGCCCAGGAATCCGAGCCGCCGGACCGTGAGCATGGGCGCGTCGATCCCCGCCTCGCCGCTCGCCTTGCTCACCTGGTCGAACGTGTGCGTGCTGATCTGGCCGCGGAAGACGTGGAAGATGCCGTCGAGTTCCTCGGCGCCGTGGTTGGTCACCCTGCGGTCGGCCAGGAACGCGACGAACTCGCCGTTGGGCGAGATCGCGGCATCGATCTCCTCGCCCGGGAAGTTGGTGAAACGCGTCGTCGTGTAACCCTCGAGCACGCTGCCCCTCGGCGGCTGCGTGCCGCCCTGGGTGAAGATCCACGCCAACAGACCCATCATGCCGATCACCAGGATGGCCGATAGCGGCACCGGGAGCCTGCTCCTGTCGGGCTTCCGGGGAGGCGGATCCAAGGCGGCCGTCTCGAGCCCGACCCGTGCGCCTGACACGTGGCTCAGGCGCTGGTCGACCGGCTTCTGAAGTGACTGCCTCAAGATGACGCGCACGGGCCCGGGCAGGTCGGGTGGCAAGAGACTCCAGTCGGGTTCCTTTGTCAGGATCGCCGCGATCTGGTCCGAGACGGTCGATGCGGGGAACGGGTGCTTGCCGGTCAGGCACTCGAAGAGTAGGCACCCGAATGACCAGATGTCGGTTCGACCGTCGACGGCCTCACCACGCGCCTGCTCGGGGCTCATGTACGGGACGGTCCCCAGCAGCACGCCGCTTGCCGTGAGCGAGACGTCAACATCCTCGGTGCCTGCCGCGACCGCCTTCGCGAGTCCGAAGTCGAGCACCTTCACCCGTCCGTCCGGCGTGATGCGGACGTTCGCGGGTTTGAGGTCGCGGTGGATCACGCCGCCCTCGTGTGCCGACTCTAGAACCGAGGCGACCTGCTCGCAGACTGCGATCGCTTCGTCGACGGGCAGCGGCCCGCGCTCGAGCCGCGTCGACAGGTCCTCGCCCGGGACGTACTCCATCGCGATGAAGTGCGCGTCTGCAAACTTGTGGATGCCAAAGACTGTGGCGAGGTTCGGGTGGTCGAGCGACGCGAGCAGCTTCGCTTCACGGTCGAAACGCGCGCGGAACTGCTCGTCCTCCGCCAAGCGGCCAGGAAGCACCTTGATGGCGGCGGCGCGGTCGAGCGTCGTGTCCCTGGCGAGCCACACGGCGCCCATGCCGCCCTCGCCCAACTCTTCGATCAGTTCGTAGTGGAGGACGGTCTGACCCGGCTCGAGCATCGTGCTCTCCAATGGTCGGGGAGCATACGAAACGCCCTCCGGACGTGCCACCGGACCGGCTCAGGGCCGAAGCAATGGCGCCGGGAGCACAACCACGCGCGGCCGCACAGCTCGCTTGGTCATCGGCCGTAGTGTGCCCACCAGAGTGCCCACTTCGCGAGTACCTCGTCCCAGTGGCGGGACCGCTGACTCGCCGGGCCACCTCACCCCCAGATCCCAAGAAGTAGTGTCGGGAGAGCAAGGGAATCGAACCCTCCTATCGCAGGTTGCCCAGGGACACAGCGGTTCTGAAGGGCGCTCTGCACCTCGCCCCGCCCCCAGCGATCTGGGACTTGTAGCATCCCTACAGGTTTGCGGGGGCCACGAGCGGGGCCAAGCAGCAAGGTCCTTCCGCCGGCTCTGCACCGATCCAGGCCTGCTCGCTCGGTTCAAGCGAGAGGCCGAGGTACGCGCTCCCTCTGCCGGTTACAAGATGGCATCGCGCAGTACTGAACCAGAGGGGCGCACGGGAGGTCCGGAAGTGACCGAGCGACTGCTTGAGCATGCGATCGCCGCCATGGTCAAGCGTCGGGACCCACCAGGCGCCCCGTTCGAAGCTGCAATGCAGCCCATCCTCAACTCAACTACACCGGAGGTGCTTGATGGCACGCAATGGAGTCTTCATCAGCTATAGCCATAAGGACCGCCAGTGGCGAGACGAGTTGAAGACGATGCTCGATCCGTTCATCGATCAGGGTCTTCGAGTCTGGGACGACACGGAGATTCAGCCCGGTGAGATCTGGGAAGACGAGATCAAAAAGGCGCTGGGGCGAGCGAAAGTCGCCGTCTTGGTCGTTACGAAGAACTTCTTTGCGTCGGAGTTCATCAAGAAAGTGGAATGGTTTCCGTTGCTCGATGCTGCTCAGAAGGACGGAGCGACGATCTTCTGGATCTACTTCGGCTCCTGCAACTACGAGAATACACAAATCAACGCCTACCAGGCTGCGTACGACACGAGTGTGGCGTTAAATCGAAAGTCGCCGCAAGAGAGAGAGGCCATCCTCAGCGAAGTTTGTGTCAAGCTGGACCGTGCCGCAAACGCCTAGAGCAGGGGCATCCGCAAGGAGCGCGATGCGGCGGCGCCGAAGAAGAAGCGAATGCGCGAGGGCGGCCGTGACGGCGACTGGGAGGCGGTGGCAGACGAGATCTTCAAGAGGGAGGTGATCGACGGCCGCGAGTTCGTTTTTCGACCCATGTCGCTGTACGACAGCGCTCAGGTCGGACGAGGATCGACGGAAGCGACCTTCGAGTTCCCTGGGCGCGCGGGCACGACCGACCGGCACCTTGACGAACTAGACGAGCCTGCCCTCGACGCAAGCGCCATCCACCTTCCGCAGACGAGGGAACTGATGCTCAAGGCATTTGGCCTAGCGGAACCGGCGTGGGCGCTCCTGGCAGCACGGCTATCTACAGTTCCGGAGAGGGCGCCCTAAACCGAAAAATGAGTTGAGTCTCGTCAGCGCTTGCCGGAAGGCCATCTGTACTCTTCGGCGTGCCCCGAACACAGGATGCCCGTTTTCTACGTCACGGGTCGTTCACGCCGGACCTGGAACGGCATTGCCAGACACCGATGACCCCTAGCTCGATCTGCTGCTGGTCACCCAGTCGCACGACCACTCTTCCTTCACTTGCTTGCCGCCGGCCGGTTCGACGGGAGGGCGAGCAGCTACTTCGCAGTCGCGTCTTGCGCCTGCTTCAGTACCCGTGCGACCTCGCGCCAGAGTCGAGTCGCGCGCTCACCCAGATCGTCTCCCTCACGAACTGCCTTCAGGTCACCGTCGCGCTGCCAGTGCGAAAGCGTGTAGGCAGCGTCAGCCGGAGCGGTGCGCAGCATAGCCTTCCACGCGATCAGGTCGGCCTCCAGCCACGTAAGGGCCGTCTCGTACTCCTCGCTGAGCACGGCTGCACAGGCAGCGTTGTAGCGGCTACCGCTCCGGGCGTTCATCAAGCGCGCGTCCTGCTGGAACGCAAGGCGGTAGAGCTTGAGCGCCGCGCGAGGACGGCGCGGTGGCCCTGTCAGGATGAAGTCGGCCATGTAGAGCGCGTCCAACGCGTTGCGCGGCTGCTCCGCTCCCGCGAGCACACGTGGCGTGCGCTTCACGAGAGACAACAGCGTCCTCGACTTCGCCAGCCCCGTCCGCGCTCCCGCATGACCCGGATGCGCCTCAAGCACCTTCTCGTACTCGGCGATGGCCTCGCGGGGCTTGCGCTGCTCGTGCAGCGCGTGAGCGAGATTGCCCCGTGCGTTGGCGTGCGCTTCATCGAGGGCCAGCGCAGCTCGGCATGCCGCTATGGCGCCTTCGTAGTCACCAATCGTATAGAGCATCGCGCCGAGGTTGGCATGTGCATGGACGTTGGAGGGATCTTGCGCGAGGGCCGCACGGTACTTCTCCGCCGCTTTCCGGTAGCGGCCGCCTCGGTAGTGCCAGTTGCCCCAGTTGTACAGCATCTTCGCAAGCGTTGGCTTCAGGCTCTCGTCGAGATCCACGGCACGCTCGCACGCCTGGAGCGACTCGAGCCACTCGCCTCGCCGACTCAAGAGCAGCGCCAACGTGTGGTAGTCCGTCGCGTCGGGATCGCGCTTGATCGCCTCCCGCGTGAACACGAGCGCCTGATCGTGATCCCCAAGGGTCATGTAGGCGACGGCGAGATTGTGGTGAATGCGGGGCTCATCCGCATTCAGGTCAAGCGCTTCCCTAAGGAGCGTCAGGGCTTGCTCGTGCCATCCGTTCTCGCCCAGGCGGCACGAGAGAACCGAGAGCTGGCGAGCCGACTTCGTGGCGCGGCAGAGATCCATGGCCCTTTTCACCGCGGCGAGCGCATCGGCCTTGCGGTCCAGTTGCTGAAGGACCTGGGCGAGCACGAACCGAATCCCCCAGGCCCCCCGCGCGAGGTGCACGGCGCGCTCGGCGTGCGGGAGGGCCTCCTCGGGAGCCCCCGAGCGCAGCAGCACATCGGCAAGGTTCGCTTGGGCCGTGGGCTCATGTTCCTGCACGCCCACGGCGTGCCGCAGGAAGGCCTCAGCCCCTTCGAGGTCACCGAGCCGCATCTGACAGCACCCGGCATTGACAAGGTACTCGAGCCGATCCGGGTGGCGCTCGAGCAGACTGCGCCACAGGCGCAGCGCCTTCCCATGATCGCCCCCCTCTACGTGGATCCGCGCGAGGTGGGCATCGATCCGATGTCGCCAGCGTGGCGCTACGCTCCTGGCGGCAGCCGACGCGAGTTCCAGAGCCCGTTCGTGCTCCCGTTGGATGGCGAGTTCGACCGCGTAGCGGGCGGTGATACGCCCGGATGAAGGTACGGATGCATGTGCCGCCTCGTGGATACGCAGGCGCCAATCCGCCCAAACCAAACCCTCGGCCCGGAACAGGAGGTGCAACCAGTCCGCTTCGCGGCTGCCCGCAGCCAGCCGCTGAAGCGTTTCGCGGAGGACTTCCTCCGCCTCCTTCTCCTGTCCTAGGTGGCGCCACGCGCCCGCAAGCCTCAGCCCGAGGGCGCCGTCGCCCGGCCGCTGGTGGAGAGCCGCCGCGAGGTCCGTGACGGCGGCACTCCACTCACCGGCCGCCTCGGCAGCCCGTGCGCGCGACATCAGCGCCATGACGTGTACGCCCTCCGTCGCGGGAGTCACGGCAAGCACCTCGGAAAGCAGCTTGACCCCCTCGGCCCAGCGCCCCTGGCGTACGAGCAAGTCGCCCTCGAAGAATGTGTCGCGGGTGCTGCCCCGGGGCAAGCGGCGCGCGCGCTCGGTAAGCTCGGTCGCGAGGTCGGCGCGGCGCCCTCGTAGCATGAGGTGCGCTCGTGCCAGTAGGGCCGTGCGCTCCGGCAGCCCCCTGGTCCGCGCACGCTCTACGTCCGCAATGGACTCGTCAAGCGGCACCGAAGCGGGTGCAAGCAGTGCGCGCAAGAACCACGCCTCGAAGCGGTCAGACCTCAGCGCGATCGCGCGGTCGAGCGTTCCTCGGACGGCGTCGCCGTCCGCTGCCACGCTTAGCACGGCGCCACCGCCTTCCAGGGCGTGGCCTCTACCCCGGACGCGACCCTCCTGCGCCTCGACGAGCAGCAGTTCGTACTCCGCGTCGATGCGGCGCTCGGTCTCGGCGCGCGACTCCGTGTGGAGCCAGGCCCCGAGCGCGGCCAGTAGGACGATCGTGGCCACGAGGGCTGAGCGGACCGGATGACGCCGGACCACGCGCACGGCCTTGCGCATCCACGTCGGCCGACGCGCGTCGATCGGCCGCCTGTCGGCGAACGCCCGGAGGTCCCGGGCCATGTCGGCCGCCGACGCGTAGCGATCGGCCGGCTCCTTCTGCAGTGCCTTCTCCACGATGGTCGCGAGGTCGATTGGGATCGACGGATCGAGCTGGCGAAGGGCCCGTGGCTCGTCCCTGATGATCTGGGAGCACAGCGTGCCGATGTCCGCGCCGTCGTGCGGGGGCTCGAGCGTGAGCAACTCGTAGAGGGTTGCGCCGAGTGAGTAGACGTCCGTGCGGTGGTCTACGTCCTCACGTCGGGCCCGGACTTGCTCTGGGCTCATGTACCTGGGCGTGCCGATGGCCTCACCGGTTCGGGTAACGCCTAGGTCCTCCCCCACCAGGTGCGCAAGTCCGAAGTCGGTCAGCTTGAGAACAGCCTCCTCGTCGAGGACCAGATTGCTCGGCTTCACGTCTCGATGAATAACGCCCTGGCCGTGGGCCACCTGCAGCGCGTCGGCCACCTCCGCCGCCATGCGCGCGATCCGCTCGTGGGAGCCACGCCCACTTAGTTCTGCGGCCGTGCCCTCCAGCGTCTCGGCTAGCTCGTCGCCGTTCCGCAGCGTACGCATCCCACCGATGACCTCGTCGAGGGGCCGCCCGCGCACGAGCTCCATCACGAAGTAGAAGTAGCCGTCCTGCCGGCCCATCGCGTGCACGGTCACGATGTTCGTGTGGTGCAGCCGCCCGGTGAGGCGCGCCTCTCGCTCGAAACGCTTGCGGGTCCGCACGGTCGTCGCAATGGTCGGATAGAGCACCTTGAGCGCGACGCGGCGCTGCATGGACTCCTGCTCTGCCTCGTAGACGACGCCCATGCCGCCCCGGCCGATCTCCTGCACGATTCGGTAGTCGCCAAGGCGCTCGGGCGTGAGGAAGGGAAGCGCGTCTTCTTCGGCGAAGTACTGGTCGACCAACCCCTGCATCTCGAGGCCGTCCGCGAGGGCAGCTGCGTGCTCGGGGTGGCTCTCCAGGAGCGAGTCGGGCTCGATGTAGCGGCCGTGCTCGGCCTCTTCGCGCCAACGTCCCAGGATGTCGGCGACTTCGTCAGCGGGATCCATCGTCAGCTCCCTTTCGCAGCCCCACGTGCTTGGCAAGCTCGGCGAGCGCGCGCGCGTGCAGCTTCTTGACGGCGTTGGGCGAACGTCCCATCAGCTCCGCTGCCTCGACGATCGTGACGCGCCGATGCTGCAACAGCTCGATGACGGTGCGGTAGCTCTCGGGCAGGGCCCGCATGCCCTCCCTGATGCGCTCACGCATCTCGCGACCCATCGCAGCCGCGCTCGGCGACGGCGCGAGTCCGGCCTGGTGCACGGTCTCCTTACGAAGGCCACGAGTTACCTCGGTCCCAGCAGCTCGCTTGGCCGTGCCTGCGTGCCGTCGCATCTGCTTGCGAGCGGCGTTCTCGGCGATCGTGCCCGCCCACGCCACAAAGGAGCCTTGCCCTCGGTACTCGAAGTCATCGAGATGGCGGGTCACGGCCATCCAGGTCTCCTGCAGCACGTCGGAGTCGGAGACCTTGCGCCGAACGGCCGGCGACAGCTTCGAGCGGATCCGGCGCTTGAGCCGCGGCGCGTGTCGATCGAAGAGCGACGTCAGGGCAAGCTCATCCCCAGACTTCGCCCGCTGGACCAGCAGCTCTTCGGTGGATTCGCGGGGATTGGGCATGAGGGTTCGCTAGGGGTCTCCAGGGGGCCAAATCCGATACTGGGACACGGGTGCCACCAATTCCGCGCGCGCAGTATGGGGCGCAGGCGCTGGCCCTCGCAAGGCGGCCGGGCCTTCCCAGAAATCGCGGCACCCTCCGACCCGGACGGGATTGACCTCACTGAGCCGGTGCCTGAAGCACCGCCACACATGGAGGATGCGATGGAACGCGATCGGAACTCACGAGCCCTGGGCCGACTGGGGGCACTCGTCCTCATGTGCGCAGCCTTGGGAGGCCTTCCCGTGGCGGCGGCGAGTGGCGTGGCAGGCAACCCGGACACCGGCTTCGGAACAGGGGGTGTCGAGTACCTCGCCTCCTCGGGCGCCACCCCCCTGCCAATCGCTGTGCAGAGCAGCGGCAAGGTCGTCATGGCCGGCAGTGACAGCGGTGAGTGGCGCTTCACTCGCCTCAACAGCGATGGATCGCTCGACGCCTCGTTCGGATCGAGCGGCGAGACACTGCTGTTCGGGGACAACGGCTCGGACAACCTCCGCGACATGATCGTCGACGCCAGCGACCGCATCCTCGCCACCGGCCGGGTTCGTGTTGCTATCACGACTGGCCGAGGTAAGAAGCAGAGCACGAGCTACGTCAATCGTCTGACCGTCGTGCGGCTGACGAGTGCTGGCGCCCTTGACACGAGTTTCGGCGACGGCGGGATCGTCCACACCGAGGTTTCGGAGGCCCAAGATGGCAGCGCGCAGGGCGAGTCGGCTGCCGTCCAGTCCAACGGCCAGATCGTGGTTGCCGGGCGCGCCGACGGCGTGGCCGCGTCTTCGGGCGGCGGTGGAGGCAAGGGCAAGAAAGGTGGCGGCGGCTCGAGCAGCACGAGCACGGCCATCTGTGTTCTTCGCTACGACGCGACCGGGGACCTGGATACGACCTTCGACGAGGACGGCATCGCCGTGAATGACGCGAGCACTGGAGACGACCGGCCGTTCCTGGGCGCGATCGGTATCCAGAGCTCGGGCAAGATCGTCGTGGGTGGACGGATCAACGGGGATCAGTGGGCCCTCACCCGTTACGACACCGACGGCAGCGTGGACACGACCTTCGGTCAGGTCGTGGAAGCGGGCCTGTATCTTCGCGGCATCTCGATCGACAGCAGCGATCGCATCGTCGCTTGCGGCTGGAGACTCGACTCCAACGGGGACGCAGAGGCAATCGCCGGGCGACATTTGGCGGGCGGCAGTCTCGACACGGCGTTCGGCACGAGCGGCATCGCGGCGCTCGGCGTCGAAAGCCCGTCCGAGGGCTCGGCGGTGACCCATCAGGCCGACGGCAAGGTCGTCGTTGCCGCCGACGTCGGCCTCACGACCACCGACAACGATCTGCGCCCCGTGCGACTGAACGCAGATGGCTCCCTCGACGCTGGCTTTGGGCTTGGCGGAGAGGGAGAGGCGCTCGGAGCATCGGGCGCGGACCACATCTCGCTCTGGAGCGTCTCTATCGACGGGAACGGAGACATCCTCCTCTCCGGCTTCCGTGACGACGGCGGGGTCTACGACTGGTTCGCAGCGCGCTGGTGCGGCGGCTAGCTGAGCTGCTGCAGCCGAGCGACTTGCGGCAGGCGCCAAGCACGGCGCCTGCTGCTTTCAATTGGGCACTTGCCTCCAACCCCCGCTCGCGATTGATGAAGTGGCTGCCGGAATTCGGCAGAAAAGAACTGGCGGGAGAGCAAGGGAATCGAACCCTCCTATCCAAGGTTGCCCAGGGCGAGCGCGCATCCCAAGAAGCGCACGCCGGCTCCCGCTCGTAGAGGACCAGAGTCAGAGGCCCCTCGCGCAACGAAACCCGTAGAAGGCGTTGCGGACCGACGGTAGGTTGCCGATGCGGAACGCGCAGCGCAGGTTCGCTGGCGGACCGTTCCAGGACCCGCCGCGCAGCACGCGCAGGGCCTTCCTGTCGTCGAGCCACGAGTCGGTCCAGTCCCACGCGCCCCCGGCCGCGTCGGCCATGCCGTAGACCGAAACCGCCGTCGCGAAGGCGCCGACCGGTTCCGGCTGCGTGCTTTCCGGTCGCGACTCGCGGCACTTCGCGAGGCTCGCGTGCTCAACATCGCCCCACGGGAAACGCCGCCCGTCCACACCACGCGCGGCCTTCTCGCGCTCCTCCTCGGTCGGCAGGCGCCAGGCCATGCCGGTCGTCTTCGTCTTCCACGCGCAGTAGGCGACCGCGTCGTCCCATGAGACGCCGAGCACCGGGAGCCGTGACTCGTACCGCTCGCCGTGACGCTCGATGTTCGCCGCCAGCGCCTCGCCCTCCACGATCTTCGGATCGACCACGTAGGTGCCGTCATCCGAGCGCAACATGTGGGGCCCGTCGCCCGGTGTGCGCGGCAGGTGCTCGGCCGCTGCCTCGACGCCTTCTTCGGTATCGACGGCAGCCAGGAACTCTGCGTAGTCCCCATACGTGACCGGAAGACGTTGGATCGCGAAGTCCCCCACCTCGGCCGTCTTCGTCTCCTTGCCCTCGCCGCAGACGAACGGTCCGCCGGGCACGTAGACGAACTCGTCTCCGATCTCCTCCGGCGTGCGCAGGCGGACCAGGCCTTCCCACTGGTGGCCGCGCGCGATGTGGACGGGGTAGCGCGTATCGGCGAAGCCCTCTTTCCTGACAACGCAGAGATAGGAGCCCATCTCGAGCGGGGCGCCGTCGAGCGGCGTGGTCCCGAGCGAGTGCTCCTCGCCGAGGACGAGGATCCCGCGCTCGTCCTCGAAGCGCTGGATCACGACCTCGGCGCCCGGCGGGTCGGTCTGTAGCGTCAGCGCGGCGTCGCCCTTCACGTACGCCGCGAGCTGACCGTCGTCGTAGCGCTCGATCATCGCGAGCGCATGCGCCACGTCGGCCTTGTCCGCGCGCCGCTCGGCACCATCGAGCCGCGTCTTCCACAGGTCGCAGAGCGCCGTGCGCGCCGAGGCGTTGTCTTCCTCCTGGACGAGCGCTGCATTGAGCGTGTGCGTGGCATCGGCGAACGCCAGGGCGCGCGCGGTCTCGAGCTCCTCGACCTTCTGGCGCGCCTCGAACACGCTCGTATGCTCGTCGAGCGGCTGCCAGGGCTCGAACTTCGCCGCCTCGGTCTCAGCTGCCTTCTCGGCCGCGTCGATCTCCGCGCGCAGGGTCTCGAAGCGTGCTACGGACTCGCGGCCCTTCGCGGCCAGCGCCTCGGCTTCCTCGTGACGTCGGGTGCGCTCGCTCGAGCCATCCAGCCAGGCCTGCAGCGCATCGGCGAAGTCCTCAGCCGTGTCGAAACGGTCCGCGGCCTCGCGAGCCATCGCCCGGCGCGTCGCGTCGGCCAGCGCAGGCGGGACCTTGCGCTTGGGACTTCGCTTCGCGACGTCCGGTACGTCGGCCGCCGACACGCGCTGAAGCAGATCCCCGGCTCGCGGATCGAACGCGGGCTGGAGCGTGAGCATCTCGTAGAGCACGCATCCGAGCGAGTAGATGTCCGTGCGGCCATCGAGGGCATCGGACTGACCTCTGAGCTGCTCGGGGCTCATGTAGGGCAGCGTGCCCTTGACGTCGCCGTGTTGTGTCTTGAGCGCGTCGCCGCTACGAGCCGTCGCCACACGCTCGGCGTCCAGTGGCTGACCCTCGAGGTCCTCTTCGGCGATGCGCGCCAGGCCCCAGTCCATCAAGTGCACCTCGCCGTAGTCGCCCAGCATGATGTTGTCGGGCTTCACGTCGCGGTGCAGCACCCCGCGCTCGTGCGCGTAGTGCAGCGTCTCGGCGATCCGCGTGACGATTGTGACGAGGCGATGGAGCGAGTACTCCCGCTGCACGTCCCGGCGCCTGAGCACGAGGTCGTGCAGCACCTCGGCAAGCGTGCGGCCGCGCACGAGCTTCATCGTGAAGTAGAGCTGCCCCGCGGGCGTGATGCCCAGATCGTGCACGGGCGGCACGCCGGGGTGCTCGAGCTGGCTGGTGGCCTGGGCCTCGGCCAGGAAGTGCAGGCGCAGCGCGTCCTTCTGCTCGACCTCCTTGCGCAACACCTTCATGGCGACCTGCCGCTGCAGGTCCCGGTCCTCGACCAGAAGGACCTCACCCATGCCGCCCTCGCCGATCAGGGTCTCGATCGCGTACTTCTCATGGGCTGGCTCGAAGGCCGCGCCTTGCGCAGATCCCGAAGGGCTCTGGAGCAGGACGCTCTTGCGCCCGAACCGTGCTGCATCGGCCATGCGACCCTCCCGATCGACTCCCGGGGCGCGATCCTACCGGGCTGACCTCGCCGTCCGTCTCTCGTAGTCAGATCTCCGCCATGCCGAGACGGTGCGGAAACCTCTGGCATCGGCTGACGTCCCGGGCCCACTTGCTCGCCTCGTACCGGCGCGCGCACGGGGCCGGTCGCTCGCGCCCGGCGACGACGGCCTTCGACTACCACCTCGAGGCCGAGCTGGAGGCGCTGCGGCGCGAGCTGCAAGACGGCAGCTATCGGCCCGGTCCCTACCGCTCGTTCCTCGTCCACGAGCCCAAGCGGCGGCTCGTCTCCGCCGCGCCCTTCCGCGACCGCGTCGTCCACCACGCGCTGGTCGGGGTGCTGGAGCCCGTCTTCGAGCCACGCTTCGTCCACGACTCCTACGCGTGCAGGAAGGGCAAGGGAGGGCACGCGGCGATCGACCGGGCGCACGGGTTCACCAAGCGATTCCGCTACGCGCTCGGCGCCGACGTCTTGCGCTTCTTCGCCTCGGTCGATCACGAGGTGCTGACAGCCGCGGTCGAACGGAAGGTGAGATGCGGACGAACGCTGGCCCTCGTGGGACACGTCCTGGCCGGTGGTGCACACGTGCTCAAGGGCGAGGCACCGCAGGTGCTATTCCCCGGCGACGACCTGCTCGCGCTCCTTCGGCCACGCGGCATCCCGATCGGCAACCTGACGAGCCAGTTCTTCGCCAACGTCGTCTTGGATCCGCTCGATCACTTCGTGAAGGAGGAGTTGCGCGTCAAGGCGTACGTGCGCTACGCCGACGACTTCCGCCTGTTCGCCGACGACAAGCGCACGCTGTGGGCGTGGCTCGCGGCGATCGAGCTGCGCCTCGCCAGTCTCCGGCTGAGCCTGCACGCGAAGAAGACGAGCGTACGTCCGTGTACGGCCGGCGTGCCGTTCCTGGGCTTCGCGCTCTTCGCCGACGGCCGACGCCGGGTGCAGGGCGCGTCGGTCAAGCGCTACCGCAAGCGCCTGCGTGCGAACACCCGCGCGTTCCTCCGTGGAGCGCTGCCTGCCGAGAAGGCGCGCGACTCGCTCTGCTCCTGGCTCGCCCACACCGCCCATGCCCACGCACGCGGCCTACGCCGCCACGTCCTGGAGGAGGTACGCCACCGATGCGCGCAGAAGAGACCCCGGTCTTCGTCCGCACCTACGACTTCATCCGCTGGCTTCTACCGCACACCGAGAGGTTCCCGCGGGCCCGACGGCACACGCTGACGAACCGATTGGAGTCGGCCGTGCTGGAGCTGCAGACCGCGCTCACGTTGGCGAATCGCCGGCGCGGCGCGCGGCGGCTCGAAGCCCTGGACGACGCCGACGGGAACCTCGACGCCACGCGCTTCATGCTGCGGCTCGCGACAGACCTCGGCTACCTCTCGAATCGCCAGCACGCGTTCGCCTGCGAGCGAGTCGCCGAGATCGGTCGCCTGATCGGAGGGTGGCGTCGATCCGAGGAGAGGCGCACGCGCGCGGAGGGTGCCGGGGCGGGACGCTCGCGCCGGGTCTGAACCCAGGCGCTACGAGCCCCACCCCGGCGCTGTTCTCTTCGGTCCTCCGAGATCTTGTCGGACGACCCGGAGTCGGGCGCTTGGGGCCTCTTTCGTGGCGCGGACGGGCCGTCCGTGGACGGCCCGTTTCAGGCCTTGTCTCTCGAGGTCACTCGCGCAACGAAACCCGTTGTTGGTGTTGCGGTTCGACGGTTGGTTGCCGTTGCGGTTCGCGCAGCGCAGGTTCGCTGGTGGATTGTTCCAGGACCCGCCGCGCAGCACGCGCAGGGCCGAGCCGTTTCATGGGCGCCCTCCCCGACCCGAAGGCGAGGTGAGCGTAGGCGGGCCCCCCGACAGAGCGAGAGGGCCAGAGTCAGAGGCCCCTCGCGCAACGAAACCCGTAGGTGGAGCCGCGGTTCGACGGTAGGTCGCCGCGGCGGTCCGCGCAGCGCAGGCCCGCTGGAGGATTGACCCAGGACCCGCCGCGCAGCACGCGCAGGGCCTTCCTGTCGTCGAACCAGGACGTGGTCCAATCCCACATGCCGCCGGCCGCGTCGGCCATGTCGTAGACCGAGACCGCGGTCTCGAAGGCGGCGACCGGCTCGGGTTGCGTGCTGAGCTCCCGCGACTCCCGGCACTTGGCGAGGCTCGCGTCCTTCAGGTCGCCCCAGGGAAAGCGCCGCCCGTCGACGCCGCGCGCTGCCTTCTCTCGCTCTTCCTCCGTCGGCAGGCGCCACTCGCGACCGGTGGTCTTCGTCTTCCACGCGCAGAAGGCCTCGGCGTCCTCGAACGAGACGCCCATCACCGGGATGTCCGTCTCGAAGCCCTCGCCGTAGGTCTCGAGACACCAGGCGCGGATGTCGCCCTCCACGATGACGGACAACGGCCGCCAGACGCCGTCCTCGCCCCGCTCCACGTAGAGCCCGTCGCCCGGCGTCTGCGGTGCGCGCGCCGTCGCCGCCTCCAGGCCCTCCTCGGCCTCGACGGCGGCCACGAACTCGAGGTAGTCGCCGAACGTGACGGGCAGGCGCTGGATGGCGAAGTCCTCGACCTCGATCGTCTTCGTCGCCTTCCCTTCGCCGTAGATCATCGGACCGCCCGGCACGTAGACGAACCCGTCACCGATCTGGTCCTGCATGCGCAGGCGTACCCGGCCGTCCCAGTGGTGCCCGCGCGCGATGTGGATGGGGTAGCGGGTGTCCGCGAAGCCCTCCCGCCTCAGGACGCAGAGGTAGGACCCCATCGCGAGCGGCACCGCCTGAAGCGGCGTGGTCCCCAGCGATCGTTCCTCGGCCGGTACGAGGATTCCACGCCGGTCCTCCAAGCGCGTCAGCACGACCTCGGCGCCGGGCGGATCGCTCACAATCGAAAGCGCGCCGTCCCCCTGGACGAACGCGGCGAGCGCCCCGTCGTCGTAGCGCTCGAGGTTCGCCAAGGCATGTGCGGCGTCGGCTGCGTCCGAGCGCCGCTCGGCGTCTTCGAGACGCGACCTCCACAGCTGCGCGAGGGCAGCGCGAGCCGCCTTGTTGTCCGCCTCCTGGGTCAGCGCGGCGTTGAGCAGCTGCGTCGTCTCGGCGAAGGCCAGTGCCGCGTCGGTCTGGAGTGTCTTGACGCGCGCGCGCGCATCGAGCAGAGCATCCTTCTCGGTCACGGACTGCCAGGGCCTCACCTTGGCGGCTTGCTGGTCCGCTGCCGTCTCGGCTGCCCGCACTTCCTCGTTCAACGCATCGAAGCGCGCGAACGCCTCGCGGCCCTTCGCGGCCAATTCATCGGCTTCCTGGTGCCGTCGCGCGCGCTCACCGCGCCCGTCGAGCCAGACGCGCAGCGCGTCGCCCATGTCTCGTGTCGTCGCGTAGCGATCTTCCGGCGCCGTCGCCATGGCCCTTCGGCAGACCTCGGCCAACGGCTCGGGCGGCTTGCGGCGCGGGTTGCGCTCCCCGACATCGACGACCTCACCCGAGGCCTTCTTGGAGATCAGCTCCGAGAGGGTCCCGTCGAAGGCCGGATGCAGCGTGAGCATCTCGTAGAGCACGCAGCCCAGCGCATACACGTCGCTTCGCGCATCGAGCAGCTCGGTCTGCCCGCGCATCTGCTCGGGGCTCATGTAGGCCGGCGTGCCCTTGACGTCTCCGTGCTGGGTCTCGGTGCCGCGGCTCACCTTGGCCGTCTCGACGTACTCGGCGTCCTCGATGTCGGGGTCGGTCTCGTGCTCTACGCGCGCGAGGCCCCAGTCCATGACGTGCACCTCGCCATAATCGCCGAGCATGATGTTCTCGGGCTTGAGGTCGCGGTGGATGACGCCGCGCTCGTGCGCGAACTGCATCGTCTCGCAGATCTGCTCGAGGATGCCGACGAGCTTGTGCAGGTTGTATTCCCTCTGCACCTCGCGGCGCTTGAGCGCCAGGTCGTGGATGACCTCGGCCAGCGTGCGGCCCTGGACGAGCTTCATCGTGAAGTAGAGCCGGCCCTCCTTCGTGAGGCCGATGTCGTGGATGGGCGGAATGCCGGGGTGCTCGAGCTGGCTGGTGGCCTGCGCCTCCGCCACGAAGGCCAGGCGCTGCTGGCGGCTCGCCTCGACGTCTTCGCGCATGACCTTCATGGCCACCTGCCGCTTGAGGTCCTCGTCCGTGACGATGTGGACCTCCCCCATGCCACCCCGGCCGATCAGCATCTCCAGCCGGAACTTCTGTTCGGCGGGGGTGAACGCGGCGCCCTTGTCGGCCTCCGGCGCTCCGGCGGCCCACGCGACAATGCTCTGGCGTCCCAGGTTCGCGTCCATCCATACCTCCTCGTCGAGCCCAGAGGGTATGGCGCGGGGTCACTTGGCGCGAGACCGACGAGCCATCCGCGCACGGGAGATGAAGACCGATGAGGGTTAGACGGCTGCCGCCGAAAGCGTCTATGCCTGCGCCGCTTAGGCCGATCGCGAGATGCTGAGGCTCTGAGTGTGCCCCTCTGCGGGCCCCGAGCGTTGATCAGATGAGGCACACGAGCGCCCTGGCGCCACGCACCCGCACTAAAACTGCAGGTCGAAGGTGCGAACCAGCCGATCAGACAGCGGCGGGTCGAGCCTCCAGCTGACGCTGATCGGCTTCTCGCCGTGCCAATCAAGGAACGTGAGTCGGCCGCAGTAGACAAAGGGCGCGGTCTTGCCGCCCAGCTTAGCGGCCTTACGCACAAAGAGACGAACCGGCAGGCCCAGAGACTCGTGATTGCGAAGCCTGCGGCCTTGCTTGTACTCCTGAGCAAGACCACCAGGGCTCTGCCAGGCAAAGGTCTCGCGATCGCGAAAGCCGTCCTCGTACTGGTGCTCTTCAGGCATCCCAGCCTTGTCAAGATTGACGAATAGGAGCAGTTGGTCAGGCACATCTGTAACAAGACCGCGTTCCCAGAGGGGCGCACGGTACGGCCGGCCCAAGAGCTCAGCGACCTGAGTCCGGGGATATGCGCGATCTACTTCGAACTCAACTCCTGGCCCGTCATCCTTCTGCTCAGGCTCAAGCACCCAGGCGTCTCCGGAAACCACGAACCTCACGTGGTAGTTCGTACCTGGCAGACCGGCATCAGGACCGAACCAACCCCGCAAGATGTCCGGGAGGACGTTCGCTGAAACGCTCCTCGCTGATGAAGATGTGGGCGTACTTCGAGGCCAGGCTGACGTTGTGGCGGGGCTTCGCGCCTGCATCCAGGGCGGGAAGCACCGCTAGATCCTCGATGACCTCGGGCCCAACGGTTGCGGTGTCGATGCCCTCTAGCACCGAGGCCATGTGCTCCGCCATGCGAACGATGGCGAGGACGCCTGTGCTGTAGAGGCTGTTCAGGACCGAGGCCTTCAGCAGCACTGACTCAGGGTCGTGAGTCGGGAAGCGATCTGCCAGCAGGGCAAGGGCGCGGTCGGTTCGCTTCCATTGCTCCATGCTCTCGAAGAGACGCAGGGCCGCTTCGATCTGGCTGCGGTCGAGCCCCGGTGGGGTGCGTGCTGGCGTGCCCATGGATCGTCTCCTGCACTTCGTCGTCATCCAGTGAATCAAGAACCGGGCCAGAGGCCCAGATGGAGACTGCCGTGGTCCTGCTCACTCAAGCAAGGGACAATCTGTTCACGAGGCCCCCCGAGGAGCACTTCGAGAGCTTCCCGGCTCTGCTCTCTGACGCGTCGGATCAGCGCCAGCGTTGTGCGACGGTGGACGCCCGAGACGACAAGATCCTGTTCTCGGAGGACGGGAGATCCGTCCACTTTGGCGAGGCCACCCTTCGGCTCACGCCCTACGGCCTCGGGCAGCTCGCCTCGATGGCCAAGGTTCCGATGCCCGTGCTGGAGCGCCTGAACGGTGAGACTCGCGCGAGGGTTCTCAATCAGACCTTCCCGAGGAACCGCCGCTACAAGGTGGCCCTGGTCGACGGCGACCGCCTGCGCTGCGTCACCAGCGACCGCTACGAGCGTGTGTGGGACGCAGACATCCTCGAGGAGGTCGATCGGTGGCTCATTGGATCGGGGTTCATCCCTGCGATGCCGACGATCAACACCGACGAGCACGGTACCAACCTGATGGGCAACACCAAGCCCGCGCTGTTCCGTAGTGACCGGGACCTGTTTGCCTTCTTCTACTCCGACCAGGAGCCGGGAGACGACGGCTTCGGAGGTCTTCGGAAGGGCGTGATGGTCTTCAACAGCGAGGTGGGGGCCAAGAGCTTCGGCTTCTCGACCTTCTACTTCCGGGAGATGTGCGCCAACTTCCTGATCTGGGACGCCACGGGCATCAAGAGCCGGCGTGTGCGCCACATGGGCACCGTCATGGAGGTCGTGCGGGAGTTCCACGAGAACCTCGTCCGCATCGGGACGACCATCACCGCGGCCGAGTATGACGTCTTCCAGCGGGCCAAGGACACGAGATTCGTGCCGGAGGGGCCGAACGAGGAGGAGCTGGCTGTGAAGCGCTTGAACCGGGAGTTCAAGCTGTCACAGGCCGATGCTCGGGAGGTCGTGCACCTCGTGCGTGAGCCCGAGAACCCCGGTGACCTGAGCGTGTGGGGCGTGGTCAACGGGATCACGAGCGCGGCCAAGGCCTACGCCCATGCAGAGAACCGCAGTCGTGTCGGTGCCCTCGCTGGGCACATCCTGGCCGCCACGGTGCAGCCGTAGGAGAAGCCATGCGACCCATCCTCTTCGCGTTCACCCTCAGCCTGATGATCGTCCTCGCCTCGTACGGAGGCGACGCTTCCTCCAGGCACCGCACCAACTTCCCAACCGCCCATGCCGCTGTTCGCGGACAGGCAGCTCGCAGCCAGCCCTTTGTCGCGAGCAAGTGGAGCCACAAGTACCACGAGGCGAGTTGCCAGTGGGCCAAGAAGATCACGGCTGGCAACCTGGTTGGCTGCGAGTCACGAGAGGATGCCACTCGTGATGGGCGGCAGCCCTGCGGGGCGTGCCGTCCGTAGGTGGACTACGCCTCCTCGCCCCCGTGCTCCTCCCACGCCTCCATGATCTCGCGGTTCAGTCGCACGTTCTTCAACATCGACTCGCGGCACTCCTCGGGGGCGTGCTCGATGAGGTTGTCGAGGAGGTGCTTTGCTTCGGCGAGGTGCTCGTGATTGCAGGTGGCCTTCCAGAGGTAGTAGCGCGTCTGGGGCGTGTTGCCTGCTTCTTCTGCTTCTTCCAGGGCTGCTTCGGCTGCGTCGGCGTCGCCATCAGAGAGGTTGGCGAGAAGGCTGAGGGCGTGAGCGAGTTCTGGTTTGCGATGCTGTTGACGTAGCAGATCCACGGCTTCCTGTAGCGCGCTCCGAGCCTCGTCGGCGTTTCCGTTCTTGCAGTAGGACTCGCCAAGTTGCACGAGTGAGTCGGCCACGCCAGCGACGCCAGTCTTCTGGCGCACAGCCAGCGCTTGGCTTGCTAGGTCGGAAGCTCCGCCCCAATCACCCTCCTCTTGGGCGAGCGCTGCGAGACCGTGGAGTACGTGCCCCTCCAAGACGTGGGTACGGGTCTCGCGACAGATCGCCAGGGATGCTCCAAACGCGCCGCGCGCCTCGCCTACTTCTCCGAGTGCCATAGACAGGGCGCCCAGGTTAAACACGGCGATGGCCTCGCCCTGTCGATCTCCAATCTCGCGGGCGATACCCAGACGTCGATCAAACTGCTCCTTGGCCTCCTTGTAGCGACCGAGATTCGTGTAGATGTGGCCCAGATTCCCCCTAGCGATGCCCTCACCCCGTCGGTAGCCGATATCGCGGGCGATCGCCAAGTGCCGGTCGTGGTGCCTTATGGCCTCGTCGTAGCGACTCTGGCAGGCTGCGACAACGCCAAGGTTCCCTGTAGCAACGCCCTCGCCCAGCCGGTCGCCGATCTGGCGGGCGATGGCGAGACTTCGTGAGTGATGCTTCCTAGCCTCCTCGTAGCGGCCGAGTTCGACGAACACAAGAGCGAGGCCACCTGTGGCCGTAGCCTCACCTACGCGGTCCCCGATCTCACAAGCAATCGCGAGACGCCGCTCGTCGTGCTCCCTGGCCTCCTCGTAGCGGCCAAGGCTCCAGCACAGACCGCCCAGATGCCCCCTCGCGTCGGCCTCGCCCTTGCGGTCTCCGATGTCGCGGGCGATTTCGAGGCTGTGCTCGTGTTTCTGCCAGGCCTCCTCTTGGCGACCTGTCAGGCGGAGAAAGCTCCCAATGGCAGTCGTCACCCTCATCAGTAGGTCCTTGGCCCTCTGTCCCTCCGCGAGCGTGTGAGCCTCCTCCAGCACGGCCTCCTGGGTGCGCCTCCGCCCCAGCAGATCTAAGCGTGCGTTCATCCGGAGCAGCATCTCCACACGCCGAGCACCCCCGAGCAAGCCTCGCTCACCCAGGGCACGGTCCGCCAGCGCAATGGCTTGGTCGTTGAGGTAGCCCTTCTCCAAGTGGTCGAGCCCTGCGTCGAGGTAGCGAAGCGCGCGTTCTCCTTGCCCGCCCTTGAGGAAGTGCTCGCACAGATCCACGCACAGCGCGCCGTCAAGATCCTCCGGGTCCCTCTCGGCAGCCTGCGCGCGCATCTCCACCGCGTCAGCGAGGGCGGCGTGGTACTCCTCACGCAGCATCTCCGGCAAGCTGCCATAGATCGCTTCCTGCACTTGGTGATGGTCGAAGACGAAGCTGCGCCCCTGTGACCGGACGAGCCGGTGGGCACGCTCGATCTGCGCAAGGCTCTTGAGCACGGGGATTCGGCCTTGGCCAACGACGGTGGCAAGCAGCCCGGGGTCGAACTCGAAGCCACAACACGACGCCACGTCGAGTAGATCGCGCTCCACCTGAGTCAGGTCGGAGATACGTGCCTTGACGAGATCCATCACCGATGAAGGGATCTGGATGTCATCGATTACCTGCGTGCTGACCCACGTGCCGTCAGGCTGCTGGGTGATGAACTGCCCCTCGCGAAGTCCTCGGATGATCTCGAAGGCGAAGAACGGGTTGCCGTCAGACTTCTCGGCAATCTTGAAGCCTAGCTCCTCGGCCAGACGCTCGGATCGGAAGGCATCCTTCAAGAGTCGCGTCAGGTCCTTCGGCCCCAGACGCGACAGCGTTGTGTGTGATGCATGGTCCAACCGAGTCACGTTGGAGATCCACGATTCGTCTACACCCGGCCTCATCGTCCCCACGAGCAGGACCGGATGACCCGGCGCCGCGAGCGCCAACGTCATGAACAGCGATCGCGCATCCTCGGGCGCGAAGTGCAAGTCGTCGATAAGCACGATCGTCGGACGTTCAGCCGCGAGGTTCCGCGTCGCATGCACGAAGACCGTCCCGAGCGAGTCCTTCGTGAGGGGTTCTGCGCCCTTGGGCGCGGGTTCACCCCGAAGCAGCGCATCGAAGGCGGGCACAAGGATCGGCGTCTGCGAGAGCCAGGGCGCCGAGCCCTCCTCGCCGAACTGCGCGCGATACGCCTCGGAGAACGCCCCGGCCGCCGTCGCCGCACCGCCCGGCGGGTAGCTGCCGAAGAGGAAGTTGATGTCTTCGCCATCTTGCCTCAGCCGCCCGACGAACTCGTCCACGAGGCGCGTCTTGCCGATGCCCGCCTCACCCTCGATGAGGAGCACTTGCCCGTCACCGGCCTTGGCCTTGTCGAAGAGCGCGTGCAACTTGGCAAGGTCATCGTCGCGGCCGTAGAGCGCCGTCTCGCGCGGGACGCGGATGCGCCGGAGCGGACGCTGCGTCTCGATGCGCAGGGCCTTGGCGCGTGCCTTCCACCACTCGCCCTGCTCGCCCTCCTCCAGCACGGCCGCGAGGGCGGCCGCATCGGCGAACCGTTCATCGCGGTCCTTGGCGATCAGCGTGCCGATGACCTCCTCGAAGAACGGCGTTAGCTGCGGGTTCACCTCCCCCGCCTTCCTCGGCGCCACGTCGAGGATGTTGCGCAGCACCCTGGAGGCGTCCTCGTCGCGGTAGGGATGCTGCCCCGTCGCCAACTCGTAGAGCACGACGCCCAAGGAGTGCAGGTCGGCGCGTCCGTCCGGCTCACCGTCCGCCGACCGGAACTGCTCCGGCGCGGCGTACTCCAGTGACCCCACGAACGCTCCGACCTGCGACAGACGGATCGCCTCGTCCTGGAGGCGCGCGACGCCGAGGTCCATCACCTTGACGACGTGCGCTTCGGTGATGAGCACGTTCTCCGGCTTGATGTCGCGGTGGACGACCCCGGCCTCGTGGATCGCGGCCAACCCCTTGGCCACCTCGAGCCCGATGTGGCGGCAGAGTTCCTCGGGGACGCGCTCCAGCTCCTCGAGCAGGTCGCGCAGCGTCTGGCCCTCGACGTACTCCATAACGAGGAAGTTCTGTTGCACGCCTTCGTGGAGCAGCGCGTCGGCCACGTAGGTCTCGACCACGTTCTCGTGCTGGACCGAACGCCCAATGTCCGCTTCGCGCAGGAAGCGCTGGAAGAAGCCCGGCTGGCTCAGCAGGTGCGCGTGGATGACCTTGAGAGCGACCGAGCAGCCCGTCTCCAAGCCGGGCGCTTCCTCGGCGACCTCGGCCCGGTAGACCTTCCCCATCCCGCCCGAGCCGAGCTCGGCGAGAACCTGGTACGGACCGAGGCGTGTTCCCTCCATGGCCGCCAATGAACCGCCCCTGGCCGGGTGGAACAAGTCGAAAGGCGGCGGGGGCTCAGTTTCAGGGCTCCGTGTGCCCACGTAGAGCGCGAGACCGACTTCGCAGCGCTCCGTCCCAATCGTCGTCATTCCATGAGGAGGAAGTGCATGAAGACCGAATCCCTGCCTCTGTCGCACCTGAAGCGACACGCACAGAACGCCCGTCACAAGGGCGAGTACCGCAAGGCCGACTTGGCGGACTTGATCGCGAGCATCCGCGAGCACGGCCTGCTCCAGCCGCTTGTCGTTAAACGCAACGGAGCGGGCTACGAGATCCTCGCCGGCCACCGACGCCACGCTGCGCTGAAGGCGCTCAAGGCCAAGGACGCTCCCTGCATCGTGCTCGACCCCGAGGACGACAAGGCTGCCCTGGCTGTCCTTCTGACGGAGAACGCGCAGCGCCGACGCCGCAAGGTACGAGGAGCAATGCGACTTTGGGCGGGCTGCAGCTGACCGGAAGGAGAGTGTCCCCCGGGCACGACTACCAGAGGTCGACCTGCTGTATGTCGAGGACGTTGCGGCGTTCTATGGAGTCCGCACACCGGCGATGCGAAAGCGCATTCGTCTTCGGCGTGACGCACCGGGCTGGAACCAGCAGGGCAAGCGCTGGGTGATCCGCAGGACCACTTTCCTGCGCTGGTTCGACAACCAAGAGGGCGTGGTTTCGTAGAAGGAGGGTTGTCATGGGGAGGCGCGACTTCGGGAGCATCTACTGGCGTTCTCGGTCTTCGAAGTACTACGTCCGCTTTCGAGCCGGCCAGGGCGCGGCGCGCAAACGCTACGACCGCCCAGCTGGGCCAACGAAGGAGATTGCCAAGCGATTGCTTGTCCGGGTGCAACACCTCCTTGCCGAGCGCACCCCGATCGAAGTCGTCCTGAATCAAGTCTTCGGCGACCCGCTTCCTGGCCAGATCACATTCCGCGACGCGGTTCCGCAGTACCTCGAGTACGCCGAGGCCAACCGCCGGCCCAACACCGTCTACGGGTACCGGAAGCTCTTGGCCATGATCGCGCGCGAGGAGTGGACCGCCAAGCTCCTCGATGAGATCGAACGCCGCGACATCGTTCGCTGGATGGATGCACGAGCGAAGAGTTCCGTATCACCTCAGACCGTCAACAACGGCCTGGCGGTCACGAGTGCCCTCTTCCGCTGGGCTCTCGAGCGCGGCCTTGCGGAGAAGAACCCGGTTCAGGGCGTCCGGCGCCTGCGTACACCTCGCGGTCGCGAGACCTATCTCACGGCCGCTGAAGCGCGAGGACTCGTCGCCGCCGCTGCCGAGCGACTGCGCCTGTTTCTGGTGATCGCACTCAATACGGGCATGCGGCGAGGGGAAATCCTGGGCCTCTGTTGGCGGGCCATCGACCTAGAACAAGGGACCCTCCTCGTCGAGGATCCGAAGAACCACCGCCCCCGCACGATCCGGATGAACGCCACGCTACGCGCCGAAGTATCCCGGCATGCCCTCACTCTAGGGAATCGTCGCCGATCACCTGATCGACAGGTCGTCGCGGCCTTGGATGGGACGGTTTACACGCACTCGATGTTGCGCCTTGACATCGCGAACGCAGTCCAGGCATGTGACGAGATTCCTGCACACAAGAAGCCGAAGATCACCACGCACGTGCTTCGGCACACGGCTGCGTCCCTCATGGTCGCCGCCGGGGTTCCCATCTTCGACGTTGCCAAGGTGCTTGGCCACGAGACGATCCAAGTGACGATGCGCTACGCCCACTTCGCACCCGAGGCGGGCAAGAAGGCTGTAGAGGCGCTGGACAGGATCCTCGAGCTCAACCTGGACGCGGACCGCGTGGAGGAACGCATTGAGGCTCTGGTGGCCGGATCCACTGGTGGGCACTTTGGTGGGCACTGCTTGTACGGGTGCGCCGTGCCTCCCACTAAACGCGTGGATCACATCCTGCCCAAAGCCCAGTAGATAGGTGGCGGGAGAGCAAGGGAATCGAACCCTCCTATCGCAGGTTGCCCAACGACACAGCGGTTTTGAAGACCGAGGGGGACACCAGTCCGCCATCCTCTCCCGTGAAAGAGGTCGCGAAACCGTACGCCACCCCCCGCAGACCGGCAACCCCCTCCCAACGGTTCACACCATAGGCACTTCGACCTATCATCGAACCCCGGCGTTGATCCACGCCCAACCTCGAGGCCCCTCCCCAGCAAGGGCCCCCGCGAGGCAAAGGGGGGCATACCCCCGGATCGGCATCGACGACACCCTCGTGCCCGCCGCACGAGCCTCGCTGCTGGGGAGCGTCGCTCCTGTGGCCACGAAGGAAACCGTCATGCCCAAGAACAAAGATCTCAAACGCGTCATCCGCACACGCATGCAGAAGACCGGCGAGTCCTACACCGCAGCTCGCGCCAACGTCGTCCGCAAACGACTCCCCGCCGACCTCGCCAAGATCGCCGGCATCAGCGACAAAGCAGTCCACGAGAAGACCGGACGCACCTGGACCCAATGGGTCCGCCTCCTCGATCGCGCCAGCGCGACGTCCATGCCGCACAAAGACATCGCCAAACTCCTGCGCGAACAACACGACACGCCCGCCTGGTGGGCGCAGTCCGTCACCGTCGGCTACGAACGCATTCGCGGCCTGCGCGACGTCGGACAACACCGCGGCGGAAGCTACGTCGCCAACAAGAGCAAGACCTTCCCCGTCCCCGTCTCGACGCTCTACAAAGCGTTCGCCATCGCGCGCATTCGCAACCGCTGGCTCGACGACCAACCGACGGTGCGCACCTCGTCCGTCGACAAGTCGGTTCGCTTCGACTGGCCCGACGGCACACGGGTTCAGGCCTACTTCACCGCCAAAGGCGCGTCGAAGTGCCAGGTCCAGATCCAGCACGACGAGCTGGCCGACAAGGCCGACATCGAACGCCGGAAGACCTACTGGGCCGCGCGATTCGCGGTGCTTCGGGAGACGCTGGCCGGCTAGGACAGCCCGCCCCGACAGACCGGGGCCCTTCGCCTGGGGCCCCGGTCGACCCCGACCCGCACACGCCGTACGATGTCGGATCGCCTATTGAAAAAGGAGACCCCCCCATGGCTATTCGACTTGGCGACACCGCGCCTGACTTCACCGCGGAGTCCACTTCCGGCACCATCAACTTCCACGAGTACCTCGGCGACAGCTGGGGCATTCTCTTCTCCCACCCCAAGGACTTCACCCCCGTCTGCACCACCGAGCTCGGACGCGTCGCGGCGCTCAAGAACGAGTTCGACAAGCGCAACGTCAAGGTGCTCGGCCTCTCCGTCGACGGCATCTCCGATCACGAGGGCTGGTCCAAGGACATCGAAGAGGTCACCGGCAACGCGCTCAACTTCCCGCTGATCGCCGACCCGGACCGCAAGGTCTCCGACCTCTACGACATGATTCATCCCAACGCCGACGACACCTTCACCGTGCGCTCGGTCTTCATCATCGGTCCGGACAAGCAGGTCAAGCTCACGCTCACCTACCCCGCGAGCACCGGCCGCAACTTCGACGAGATCCTGCGAACGATCGACTCGCTGCAGCTCACCGCCAACCACCAGGTCGCGACGCCCGTCGACTGGAAGAACGGCGAGAGCGTCATCATCGTTCCCGCCGTCACCGACGAAGAGGCCAAGGAGAAGTTCCCCGCGGGTTGGAACGCGCTCAAGCCCTATCTGCGCGTCACGGAGCAGCCGAACGCGTAAGTTCGCGCACCACCGCCGAATCCGCATCCACGGGGTCCGCGTTCCGGCGCGGACCCCGTTCACGTACCGTCGTACGATAGGCGCGACACCGGCGTGAGGGCCCCACCATGGAAGCCAAGCTCGAGAAGGACCTCGAAGAGCTGATCGACATCGCGGAGCGCATCATCGAAGAGAACCGCGCGCCCACCGACGAGGAGCGCGAGCGCTTCACCAAGCTCGACGAGCACATCCGCGGCGCACATCCGGACTGGAAGGAGCGACTCGCCGATCAGATCAACCGGCTTGCCGCCGCCCTCGAGGGCATCGGCATCTAACGCGATGGGCGTCGGCGCGCACTACCTCGACACGGTTCGGAAGATCCTCCGCAGCCAGAAGCGCCTCGCCGACCGCGCAATCGAGCAGCTCTCCGACACGCAGCTGCACGACGCGCCCGGCACGGAGTCCAACGCCGTCGCGGTGATCATGCAACACATCGCGGGCAACATGCGCTCGCGCTGGACTGACTTCCTGACCACCGACGGCGAGAAGAGTTGGCGCGAACGCGAAGCAGAGTTCGAAGATCAGCGCGCCGATCGCGAGACATTGATGGAGATGTGGGAGACAGGCTGGCGGTGCCTCTTCGAGGCCGTCGATCCGCTCACGCCCGAGCAACTGTTGCAGAATGTGACGATTCGGGGCGAAGCGCACACCGTCGTCGAGGCGCTGGAACGCCAGGTCGCGCACTACAGCTACCACGTCGGGCAGATCGTGTACGTCGCACGGCTGTTGTCGCCAACAAATTGGACATCTCTTTCGATTCCGAAGGGCGCATCCGCCGACTTCAACCGAACGTTGGGGTATGAGGCTGAACCCCCGACACATTGACGCGTTCGAGAACGACGCGTCCGGACGAATCCGGAACGTCCCCCCCGTCGAGTATCTTGCGAGTGGAGGGCGATCTGCCGTGTCTTTTGCACGTACGAACGAGAGCAACGCGAAACGCGACGCGCTGTACGAGCAGATCGAGGCGGCCGGACTCGGACGCGATCTCCCGGCCATCGAGACCGCGCGCGCAAGCGTGGCGCAGCTTCGCAAGATCTCGCGCCCCGAGGTGCGCGACGCCGCACGCGGCCTGACCGAGGCCGACGCGCTGGGACTCGCGCGCGCCCTGCTCACCGCGCTCGGCAAGGGCGATCACCCCGACATCGACGACAACCCGATCTTTGGGCTCTACCAGGTCGCGCTCGACTACCGGTGTTCGGCGGACGGCTACCGCGCGCTGTTCGATCAGCAACGCCGGTAGGGACGAACCTCGTGGTCGCTGTAGGGGCGACCCTCGTGGTCGCTGTAGGGGCGACCCTCGTGGTCGCTGTAGGGGCGACCCTCGTGGTCGCTGTAGGGGCGACCCTCGTGGTCGCCCAATTGGGCAGCCACAAGGGCTGCCCCTACTGAGTCCAATGTTCGTCGACTGGATGCGCCTGCCCCGACAGGCCGCCGCGCCACGGGTATGCTGCCCGCCGCATGCCCGCCGCCCCCGTCATCGTCCTCGTCGCCCTCGCATTCATCGTGCTGATCATCGGCTCGATGATCTGGGCGGCGAAGGCCAAGAAGAAGCGGCTGATGGAGCTACAGGCGTGGGCGCACGCGCACGGGTGCAGCTTCTACCCTGGCGAGGACTACTCGTTCGACGAGAGGTTCCCGGACTTCGACTGCCTGCGTCGCGGCGACGACCGCTACGCGTTCAACATCATCGACGGCACGTTCGGCGAGCGCGGACTGAGTGCGTTCGACTACCACTACAAGACGACCTCGACCGACAGCAAGGGCCGAAGGACGACCACCCATCACCACTTCTCGGCGGTGATCCTCAACGGAGAGATGCGTCTCGACCCGCTCCACATCCGCCGCGAGCACTTCTTCGACAAGGTGTCCGGGTTCTTCGGCTTCGACGACATCGACTTCGAGTCGGCGGAGTTCAGCCGCAAGTTCCACGTGAAGTCCCCCAACCGCAAGTGGGCCTTCGAGGTCATCAACCAGAAAGCGATGGAGATGCTGCTCGCCGCGCCTCGCTTGACGCTGCAGATGGACCACCGCTACCTGATCGCCTACGGCAACCGGCGCTTCAAGCCCGCGCAATTCGACGAGGCCTTGCACGTGGCCACGTCGCTGCTCGACTGCATCCCGAAGGACGTCGTCGAAGAACGTCGGCTCGTCTAGGACGGGACCGTCGTGGACGAGCTGTCGAGCACGTACGCAACCGGCGCACCCACGGGACGGGCGACCACGAGGGTCGCCCCTACAGACGCCCGTTTGCGGGTATGTTGTGCCGACATGTGCGCCGCCCTCGTACTCGCCGTCGGGAGTCCCACGTTCTGGATCGTCGTCGGCGGCGTTCTGATCATCCTGATCTGGGCCATCGCCACCTACAACGGGCTCGTGCGCGTGCGCAACCACTGCGACGAAGCGTGGTCGAACGTCGATACCGAGCTCAAGCGGCGCTACAACCTCATTCCGAACCTCGTCGAGGCCGTCAAGGGCTACGCCAAGCACGAGCAGGAAGTGCTCGAGCGCGTCATCCAGGCCCGCAACAAGGCGCAAGCGAACGAGGGCTCGCCCAGGTCCCAGGCCGAGGGACGAGAACGCGCTGGTCGGCGGCCTGCGGAAGATGTTCCTGCTGGCGGAGAACTACCCCGACCTCAAGGCCAACACGAACTTCCTGTCGCTGCAGGAAGAGCTCACGACGACCGAGAACCGCATTCAACGCGCCCGGCGCTTCTACAACGCCAACGTGCGCGACCTCGCCAACCGGATCGAGACGTTCCCCTCCAACCTGCTGGCGGGTCTGTACGGCTTCCAGAAGAAGGAGTTCTTCGAGATCGAAGACAGCTCGCAGCGCGAGGCGCCGAGGGTCGAGCTTTGAGAGCCTTCGCACTCTGCGTGGCACTCGTCTGCGTCTTCGCGGCCGACGCGTTCGCAGGCGGCGGTCCGGAGACCACGCTCGTCGTCGTCAACGCCGACTCGCCGCTCTCTTGCTACGTCGCGGACCGCTACGTGCGCTTGCGCGGAATCCATCCGACCCACGTATGCCGGCTGCGCGGCATCCCGAATCTGCGGGTGATCGAGTACGAGCAGTTTCGCGAGCGCATCCTCACGCCCGTGCTCGCGTTCATCGAGGCGCAGGGACTCTCCGAGGAGATCGACCTCATCGCGTACTCGGCCGACCTCCCGTTCGGCGCGTCGTACGGCAAGCGAGCCAAGGGCGAGAACCTGCCGCAGGTGATCGGAAAGCCGCCGGTGGCCTCGCTGACCGGACTCACGTTCTTCGCGCAGCACGTCCGCGACGACAAGCTCGACTTCCTCAACTTGAAGGGCAACGGCTACTTCCGCGTCCATGCGCTCGGCAGCGTGCCCATGCCCGGCGACACGGTCCATCCCGCGCACGGCTTCCGGCACGCCTGGCACTTCGAAACCGACAAGGCGCGGCCGGACAAGTCGCCGCCCGAAGACGGCGTCCGGTACTACCTGTCCGTCGCGCTCGCCGTGACCGGCCTGCAGGGCAACAGCCTGCCCGAGATCGAGCGCTATCTCACCGACGCGGCCGGCAGCGATTTCACGCATCCCGACGGCACGGTCTACTTCATGAACAACGCGAACGCGAAGGACCCGCGCATCGGGCCGCGCCGCGGCTGGTTCGATCAGACGATCGACGCACTCGAGAAGCAGGGTCGCAAGGGCGCCGTGCTCATGAAGGGCGAAGACAAACAAGACGGCCAGTGCCCCGTCGACCGCGCCGACGTGATCGGGCTCGTGGCCGGCACGGCGAGCTTCAACTGGGAGAAGTGCGGCAGCAAGATCCTGCCCGGCGCGATCACCGAGCACCTGACGAGCTTCGGCGGGCGATTCGACGGCTCGGGCCAGACGAAGATCAGCGTCTTCCTGCGCCACGGCGCGGCGGGCTCGAGCGGCGCGGTGGCCGAGCCGTACAACGTGCTCAACAAGCACGTCGTACCGCACATCCACGCGTGGTACGCGGAAGGCAGCTCGCTGGCCGAGGCCTTCTACCAGAGCATCTACGGCCCCTATCAGCAGATCGTCGTCGGCGATCCGCTTGCGCGTCCGTTCGCGTACCTCGCGCGGATCTCGCTGACGACGCCGAGCATCAAAGCCCCCTGGAAGGGCGAGATGCCCGTCATGGTCAACGTGGACATCGACGAGGCGCACAGACCCGCGTCGATCGAGCTTTGGATCGACGGGCAGTACGTGATGGAAGGCGCGCCCGGCGAGCCCCTGACGCTCGACACCACGACGTTCGACGACGGCGCGCATCGGCTGCGTGTCGTCGCCGTCGAGAACAGCCTGGTCGGGACGCGATCGTCGAAGGTGTTCGACATCGAGATCCAGAACGGTGCGCAGCGCCGGCTCACCTTCAAGAAGCTGAAGAGCGCGCCGACGCTCGGCGAGGACGTCAAGCTGTCGGGCAAGGTGTCGAAGGGCGCCGAGGTTCGGCTGCGGCGCGGCGCGGACGACCTGGGCCTGGCCAAGGTGCGCGGCACGAGCTGGTCGGTGACGTTGCGCGCAGACGAGCTCGGGCTGGGGACGTCGTCCGTCGTCGCGCGGGCGACGTTCAAGGAGGGTCCGGCGACGGTGAGCGCGCCGTTCGAGATCCTGGTGGACGCGCCGGGCGAGGCGCAGAAGAAGAAGTCCTCGTCGCGGCGCAAGAAGAAGGACCCGCCGAAGAGCCAGGGGAAAGCCGGACTGCTGGCGAAGGCGACGGCAGGCGGGCAGACCAAGGAGTTCGTCGTTTCGCTCGTCGGCCGCGTCAAGGACAAGGGATTCGCCAAGACGCTGCGGGAGAACGTCAAGGGCAAGATCGAGTCGATCGTGCTGACCGGCGAGGTGAACGCGCCCGAAGACGGGCTCTATCGCTTCGCGGTCAACGCCGCGGGCCGGCTGAAGCTGACGGTGAAGGACATCGAGCTCTTCGACCGCAGCGAGCTTGCGTGGGATCGGCAGACCTACGGCGTGATGCGCCTGAAGGCCGGGTGGCACAAGTTGGCGATCGAGTACGAGCCGACGGGCAACGGCGACCTGTCGATCCTGTTCGGCGGGCAGACGGTGACGACGTTCCTACAGGGCAAGGCGATTCGGCACCGGTAGGTAGGGGCAGCCCCTGTGGCTGCCCAATTGGGCGACCACGAGGGTCGCCCCTACTGCCCACTTGGGCGACCACGAGGGTCGCCCCCTACAACCAAAAACAGCCCGCGCGCCGAAGCGCACGGGCTGCACGATCGACCGCCCGAGGGCGATCTTTCAAGGAATCTCGTCCTACGCCTTGAAGAGACCCAGCTTGGTCTCCGACGGCGTGTGCCCCTTGAAGAGGTTCTTCGAGGGATGAAGCTTCAGGTGGTCGTGCAAGACCTCGCGGAACACGTCGCGGAAGTCCGTCGTGACGCGCAAGTCGCGGTTGTTCGCCGACAGGTCCCAGTCGCCGTACACCTTCTTGCCGTTCACCTTGCCGCCCATGATGTACATGTTGCTGCCGTGGCCGTGGTCCGTGCCGAAGTTGCCGTTCTCACGGTTCGTGCGGCCGAACTCGGTCATCAGCATCAGCGTGACCTTGTTCTTCATGCCGTCGATGTCCTGGAAGAACGTCTCGCACGCCAGACCCATCTGCGTGACCATGCGACGGATCGTGTCCTGCTCGCCCGCGCCACCCTCGTTGATGTGGTGGTCCCAGCCGTTCCAGTCGATGCCGATGCACTGCACGCCCTGACCGGACTTGATCACGCGCGCGGCCATGCGCAGCTGGTTGCCCAATCGCCCGGCGCCCGCCGGGTACGGCGTCACCTTGCCGCGCTCCTTGGCCTTGAGGATCTCCTCGAGCTTGCGAAGCGTGACGATCGTCGTGCGCCCGTTCTGGGTCAGCTCGTCCTCGTCCGGACGCTCGCCCATCATGCCGGGCTTCTCCATGGACGGCGGGGCGGCGTACAGGTCGTCGAAGAGGTCCAGGACGTCCTGGTCGCCACCGGCGCGGCGGCCGCCTTGGATCATCGTGTTCGGCACCGCGAGCACCGGGTACTTGCCGCGCAGCGAACGCGGCAGGCGCCCCTGCATCGCGACGGCGCGGAACTCGTTCTCGCCGGCATCCGGGCCGGACGTCGCCGACAGGAAGCGGTTCATCCAGCCGTCGCGGACGGACTTGTCGCCCGGCGCGCCGTACTCCATGAAGTCCTGGCAGTCGAAGTGGCTGCGCGAGGGATGGTGCATGCCGACGTTTACGATCGGCGCGAGCAGGCCCTTGTCCCACAGCGTCTTGAATCCGGTCAGACCCGGGTTCAGGCCGAACTTGCCGTCCAGGTCGATCGCGCCGTTCTCCTCGTTCGGGGGCGGCACCGCGATGTTCGGACGCATGTCGTAGTACTTGCCCTCGGTGTAGGGCACGAGCGTGTTCAGCGCGTCCTGACCTCCGCGAAGGAAGACGACGACGACACACGGCTTGACGGCGATCTCGCGCTCCGGCGCAGCCGCGGCCTTCTTGGCCAGCGCGCCGTAGAACGTCATACCGGCGAGTCCCGCAGCACCGGCTGCGAGCACCTCACGACGAGTGGAACCCATGGACTTCTCCGTTTCGTTGCGCTCGAACAGGACCTCGTGCCCGAGCCGAACTGTGATCGTTACTGCCGCTGGAACTCGGGCGAGCCCAACAACAAGGTGGCCAGGATGCCGAATTCCTTCCTCAGCTCCTGCGGCCGCATCTTGCGGTACTTCTTGCTCACGCCCTTCACGCGCTTGCGGAACGGCGCCAGCGTCAGCGAGCCGGGCGCCTGGTTGGCGAAGACGGCCTCCACCATCAGGAACTCCCAGACCTCGGGATTCTGACGCAAGTGATCGAACAGACCGCTGTTCGAGACGGTCACGCCGGGGACGCGACCGTTGATCATGTCGTAGGACAGCTGCCAGCGCACGGCGAGCACGCCGGGATCCATCCAGTCCACCGCGCGATCGCTGTACCCGGTCGGGTCTTCGCACGAGTAGACGGGCTGCTGCATGTCCGCGAGCTTGGCGAGCAGGCCGCCGGCTTCCTTGACGTCGGCGCCGAGAATGCGCACGCAGCTGACGACGAACTCGAACGGAGTCTTCGCCTTCGTGAGCACGTTGTCCTTCGCGTAGAAGTCGGGGTGCATCAGGATCGCCTTGGTGACCTCCTTGAGGTCGCCCTTCGTCTTGCCCCAGACCTTCACGACGTCGTTCACGAGCGTCTTCGGCGGCTGGTCGTTGACGAGGTAGCGCGCCATCTTCGTGACGACGAACTCACGCGTGTTCTTGTGGCGTGCCAGGTAGCGGACCGCGGCCTCGCCCTCCGTCACGTCGCCGCCCTTGAAGGTCTTGCGCATGACCTTCTTCGGACCCTTGGCGTGGTAGTTGTCGCGGAACAGGAACGTGCCCTGCTGCGTGTCGATCGACCAGCCGGTCAGGATCAGCGAGAGCTGGATGACGTCCTTCTGGTCGTAGCCGTTGTCCACGCCGACCGTGTGCAGCTCCATGAGCTCGCGGGCGTAGTTCTCGTTGAGACCGTTCGTGCGGTTCTCGTCACGCCCTTGCAGCACGCGGTTGCCGCGCGCCATCGGCGCCTGCGACACGTGATTGTCGAGATAGAAGAGCATGGCGGGGTGCTTGGCCGTCGCCATCAGGAACTCTTCGAAGTTGCCGAACACGTTCTTGCGCAGGACGTCGCGCTCCCAGTCGGCGATGTAGTAGCGCACCGCGTCCTTGTTCACGTCGACGTTGAAGTGGTTGCGCCAGAAGTCGACCATGACCTCCTTGAGCTGGCGCTCGCTGTACGCGGCCTGAATGATCACGGCGCGCGGAATCTCGCGGCGCGCGATGTTGCGCAGGCGGTTGAGCTCGCGCTGCCGGCGCCTCGCCGCGGCGATGCGGTCTTCGCCCTCACCGGGGGGCATCGCCTCCGGTTGGTTGTCGCGCATCATCTTCATGTACTCGGCGCCGCTGAGCTTGACGCTCTCGAAGCCCTCGAGACGCTTCTCGACCTCCGGGTCCGGAATCACGTCCGGGTTGAGCTGTCGATCGACCCAACCTTCGATGCCGAGCTCCTTGACCGCTTCGACGTCCTGCGGGCGCGGGCCGAAGGTGGCGCGCCGCAGCAGGTGGCGAATCTTCGCGTCGGTGCCATCGTCGCCCGTCACGGTGTCGTCGGCGAGAACGGTGCTACCGCCCAGCGCGAAGACGAGGGCCAGGCACGGCACGAAGAAAAGGAATGCGGTCCGCATGGTCCGGTCTCCCTGTCGCCCGCCGCGACCGGCAGACGAGCTCGCTACGTCACTCTGATCTCGAGGATCGGCCTCGGGGGCGGCCCCCCGCAGCCCGTTCCTGGACTCTGATACCGCCCCCGTGCGGCCGGGTCTCGGCCGCAACCGCCCGGAATGCGTACAGACACTCCAGTATAGAGAATCCCCCCCGTCTGGACCGGGTTCCCTGCGGGGTTTCGGGGTCTGTACGCATGCCGCCGGCCGACCCGGCGGAAACGGGCATCGCCATTCCCAACGAGCGGCTGCGAACGGCCGCTCTTGAACGGCTGTTTGGCGATCGCCGTCGCACTTCGCGATGTCGTAGGTGGACACTTTGGCCAGCTTCGGGAACGAAGTGTCCGGCGGCCCGGCGGGCATACCCGCATCAAATGCGGCTTCGGGGCCGTCGGGGCGCGAAACCGCCGTTGGCACACAAAGTGCAACAGTCGGATCGAGTCCTTGGCCGACAAGCACTCCGGCAGGAGTGGCGGCCAAGGCAGAGCGCTCTTTCCAAGACCAGTTGGGACCGAATCCGGGCGCGTGTGTGCGCGCCCTCTCCCTGCCCTCCCTCCTTCCCTCCCTCCCTCCGAGTGCGCCCGGCGCCCCGGAATCGGTTTCCCGGCTACGCGCCCCCCAGACCCTGGGGGGCGCACCTTTCTCTTCGAGGGGCAGCCGGGCGGTTTTCGCGGCGTTCTCTCGGCCTCCTCCTCTCCCACCCTTGATTCCAAGGACGCTCTTCCGCCCAGCTGCCCCTTTCTTCGTGCCCTCGGCGGTCTCCCGCGGGACGGCTGCGCCATGTCGTGAACAGGGGCGTTGCCCTTCGCGCGCCTATCATGTCGGGCCCGGTGGTTTCGGGCTTGGCCATCGTGGATGCGTTTCGGACTCGAACCTGCGGGTCCGTGGGATGTCCAGGCCCCGGGCAGGAGCACAACCGATGGACGGCAGGAAACAGCTGCGCGAGCGACTGACCCAACCGGGGCCGCTGCTCGTCGGCGGCGC
>CBDCWP010000042.1:0-140519 GCA_965223505.1 Planctomycetota bacterium | reverse complement strand
GCCTCAAGCAGAAGTTCCCAGCCCCTGGGAGACCGTCGAGCTCAAGTACCCCGTCGGAAGCCGCGTCAAGGGCACGGTCGTGAACGTGATGCCCTACGCGCGTTCGTGAAGCTCGAAGACGGCATCGAGGGTCTCGTGCACATCTCCGAGATGTCCTGGTCGAAGCGGGTCAACCACCCGAACGAGATCGTCAAGGTGCAGGACGAGGTCGAGGTCGTCGTGGCTCGACATCAACCGCGAGAAGCAAGAGATCTCGCTCGGCATGAAGCAGGCCGACGGCAACCCGTGGGACGACGTCGACAAGCGCTTCCCCCCCGGCACGCTGGTCGAGGGCATGGTGCGCAACCTCACGAGCTACGGCGCGTTCATCGAGATCGAGGACGGCATCGACGGGCTCCTGCACGTCTCGGACATGTCCTGGACGAAGAAGATCGCGAACCCGGCCGAGGTCATGGACAAGGGCTCCACGGTGCGCGCCGTCGTGCTGTCGGTGCACCCGGACAAGAAGCGGATCGCGCTCGGCCTCAAGCAGCTCGAGCTCGACCCGTGGCAGAAGGAGATTCTCGAGAAGTTCAAGCCCGAGACCGAGCATGCCGGTGCCGTCACGAAGGTGACGAACTTCGGCATCTTCGTGCAGCTCGATCAGGACCTCGAGGGCCTGCTGCACATCTCCGAGCTCACGCCCGCCGACAACCTGCAGCCCGGCGACGCCGTCGCCGTCAAGGTGCTGCGTCTCGACACCGACGATCGCAAGATCGCGCTGACGCTGGTGCGCGACGAGGAGATCGCCAAGGCGCTGCTGTCGGACAGCAAGGCCAAGGTCGTCGAGGCGGCCGCGCAGAAGGCGATCGCCGCCGCGGCGGCGGCGGAGGGCGCGGAGGTCGACACGGAGTCCATCGATCCCACGATCGAGGACGCCGAGGAGGCGTCGTCCGAAGCGACGGAGGAGGCGCCTGCCGAGGCCGCCGCGGACGAGACACCCCGCCGAGGAAGCGCCGGCGGAAGCCGTCGCCGACGACACCCCGGCCGAGGAAGCGCCTGGGGAAGAGGCGCCGGTCGAGGCCTCCGCCGACGAGACCCCGGCCGAGGAAGCGCCTGCCGAAGAGGCGCCCGCCGCGGCCGCCGCAGAGGAAGCGCCTGCCGAAGAGGCGCCCGCCGAGGCCGCCGCCGAGGAGACGCCAGCCGAAGCCGAGGGTGACGAGCCCAAGTCCGAGTGACGGCCATATGACGCCTCGGCGTCATTCTACGAACGTGTACGCACGTCACATTGCTCATCCGAAACGAGCCGGCGCCTTGCGTCGGCTCGTTCTCGTTGGTCTCACATCCTGCGCGTTGCTTTGCGGCTGCAGCAGCACCCAGCCCGACGACGAGACCGCCGAGCCGGAGGCGCAGCCCGAGGGGCCGATCGCGCCCGGCTTCGAACCGATCGTGATCCCCAACCCCAACGTTCGGGGCGGCGCCAACGACCCGCTGCGCGACCGTCGGCCCGTGGACGATCGCGAGGCCGGTTGGGGGGAAAAGCTCGAGCTCGCGTCGCGTTACGTGCAGGCGGGGTACGACGATGCGGCGCTTCAGATCATCAACAACGCCCTGCAACAGGAACCGCCGCAGGCGTGGCGAACCGGCTGCGCCAGCTGAAGATGACGCTGCGCATGAAGAAGGCGCAGGTGGAGCTGTTGCGCGTGGAGGCGCGGCCCGTCCGCGACTACGTGACGTTCGGCAACCCGGTCGACTTCCGGATCCGCATCCGCAACGTCTCGGGGGTCGACGTCGTCTTGCTCGCGCCGCAGCAAGCGTCGACGGGCGTCGCGGCGATCTCGCCGTCCGCGATCACCCTCGAGATCACCCGGCGCGACCGGGACGTGTTCGCAACCACGCTCAAGCGCAACTGGACGCAGACGCTGTTTCTACAGAAGCCCGGCTCCGGCCCGATCCGGATCAAGGCCGGGACGTGCACGAGGCGGCGGCGCGTATCCCCGTCGAGGAGGCGGGCGACGCGATCTCCGGGCTGCGCGTGCTCGAGGTCTCGGGCACCCTGCGCCCGACGCGCATGCGGGTCGGCGACGAGGAGCGCTCGGTTCGCTTGCCCGTGCGGCCCGGCAAGGTCGTCGTCGTTCCGAAGGGGTACGAGCCGCTGGCTGCCGAGCCGCTGCGCTCGATGCGCCGCGCCGTCCAGACGGTGGCGCCGATCCACCTGATCGTGGCGAACGAGTTCGTCGGCCGCGGCGACGACCCCGAGGCGATGGGCGTGCTCGCGGATGCGCTGGCCGAAGGACATGCGTCCCTGCGGCGCGCGGCCCTCGCGGCCATCGCCATGGTTCGCGATCGGTCCGTGGGGCGTCCGCTCGCGCCGCTCGCCAAACCGCTCATGGAGGCGCTGGAGCGATCCCAGAGCTTCGGCGGGGCGGGGCGCCGAGCCGGTCATGCAGGGCCTGCAGGCGTTGACCGACGAGGGGCTCGCACCCGACGCGCGCATCTGGCGCGATTGGTGGCGCCGTGAGCGGGCGCGGCGCACCGTCGTGACGGCGTCGGAGAAACCGTAATCGCCCCGCCCCATGTACGGGCAGAATGGCCGCCCGATCCGGTGTCCGGCCGGGTAACAGAACGAGAGGAAATCCGTGCACTGGTTGGCTGAAGTCCCGTACCCGCGCATCGATCCGATCATCGTCTCGTTCGGCGCGGTCAAGGTCCGGTGGTACGGGCTGGCGTACGTGTTCGCGTTCGTCGGCGCCTACGTCGTTCTCACCCACCTGGCCAAGCGCAAGCGCTGGCCCGTCGAGCCCGCGAAGGTGGCCGACGTCTTGTTCTGGGGCATCCTCGGCGTCTTCATCGGCGGCCGCCTCGGCTACATCTTCTTCTACGACGAGTTCGACGCGTCGCGCTGGTACAAGGTCTGGGAAGGCGGCATGTCGTTCCACGGCGGCCTGCTCGGCGTGATCGTCGCGTACTGGATCTACTCGGTGGAAGACGAAGACGCCGCGCGGCGAGCTGTTCGACGGCCTCACCCTGGCGACGCCCCTGGGCATCTTCTTCGTCCGCCTCGCCAACTTCGTCAACGCGGAACTGTTCGGCCGCGTGTGGAACGGCCCCTGGGCGATGCGCTTTCCCGACTACGAGAACGCGTGCGTCGTCGCCGACAGCCAGCGCAAGTGCGGCCCGGAGTACTGGGAGCAGGCGAACCAGCCGATGTTGGACGACCTGCGGCATCCCAGCCAGCTGTACGAAGCCTTCGGCGAGGGACTGCTGCTCTTCTTCATCTTGCGCTGGCTCATGTTGAAGAGGGGCGTCGGCGGCGGACGCATCGCGGGGCTGTTCCTGATCGGCTACGGCCTCGTGCGCTTCGCCATCGAGTTCACGCGCGAGCCGGACCCGCAGCTCGGGTTCGTGACCCTGGGCGTGTTCACCCGGGGGCAGGAGTTGTGCTTCGGCATGATGATCGTCGGCGCGATCGTGCTGTTCCTGTGCGGTCGCAAGAAGACGACGGACGAGGTCGAGAAAGTCCACGAATGAAGTCGCGCCTGCTGCTCGTTGCCGTTGCTCTGGCGGTGGGGGGCGGGCAGCGTGCGGCGGCCGACGAGCTCGTCACGCGCGACAACAAAGTGCATCGCGGCTACGTCTTCCAAGGCGGCGGCGAGGAGATGCGACTCAACGAGTTCGGTTGCTCCGTGCCGGCGATGACGCTGGGCATTCGCCGCTTTCGCAAGCGCGACGTGCTCGAGGTGCGCTACGACGCCGACAGCAGCGGCTTCTTCCGGCAGCTCGACACGCTTCGTCCCGACGACGCGGCGGGACGCCTCGCGCTGATGCGTTGGGCCCTCGGGCGACGACTGAAGAACGAAGCGCAGCGCGCCGCCGCCGAGCTGCTGCTGCTCGATCCGAAGAACGAAGAGGCGCTGAAGGTGTTGCGCGGCGAGGCGAAGTGGCAGCAGCTTCGAAAGGGGCACCTGCACCTCGATCGGCAGCTGACCTCGGGACTGCGCTCGATCATTCGCCTCGACAGCGGGGAGGCAAGGCGCACGGCATCGGAGCGGCTCGCCCGGGACACCGGGGCCGCGGTGCCCGCGCATCTCGTCGAACGCATGGCCCGCAGCCTGCACCAGGATCGCGGTGTCACGAACAAGGTGCCGATAACGCGCCGCAACGCGGACTTCCCCGGCGGCACCTATTCGCTGTTCGTGCCGCTCGCGTACGACCCGCTCGAGCCGCTGCCGCTCCTCGTCGCGCTGCACGGCGGCGGGATCATGCAGGCGGAGGACAAGGTCGTCGGCTCCGGCCGCGACGCCGTGGCGCGCTTCCAGGCCGGCGCGGAGGCGTCGGGCATGATCCTGGTGGCGCCCACCGCCGTCGAGGCCCCATGGAAGACGACCGTCAACGCGGACTGGATCCAGAACGTCATTGCGGAGGTGGCCTCCTTGTGGAGCGTGGACCTGAACCGCGTCCACGTCGTCGGGCACAGCGGAGGCGGCGACGGTGCGTGGTTCTTCGGGAGCCGCTACGCCGAGCAGTTGGCGTCCGTCGGAGTCGCCGCCGCGGGTGCGCCGTCCGGACACGGAACGATCGTGGGGAAGGGCACCGGCTTGTGGATGTACCACAGCGACGACGACGACGTCGTTCCGTTGGCGCCCGTCGAGAAGGTCGCGCGACGATTGCTCAAGTCGAAGGAGGACTTTGTCTTCTGCCTGTTGCCGAAGGAGGGACACGGATTTCCGCCGGCGGCGGCGGCGGACCTGTTTCGCTACATCAAACCGCGCCGGCGGGCCAAAGCCGCGTCGGCCTGGCCGCAGTGGTCCTTCGCCCGTGCGCCCGACAAGCACGAAATCGAGGCGTTCGGCGATCCCGCAGGCGGCTGGGGCGCGACGCTGCCATCGAATCCGTCGTTCGAGGACTTGCTCGCGATCGTGCGCGCGGGACGTGTCGACGCCGAGCCCGCGGCGCGCGTGCTCGCGAGCGGCTTCCGCGGTCCGTCGGAAGATCGCGCCTCCGTGCACGCGCTCGTCATGGAGCGCAAGCACCCGGTCTTCGCACGGGCTTGGGCGGCGTGGCTCCTCGGACGGTGGCAGGATCCCGAGGCGGTCAACGTGCTCGGCGACGTGCTGCGCTCCGAGTCGGACGCGTTCTTGTTGAAGCAGGCGGCGCTTTCCGTCGCTCGGCTGGGATCGGCCGACAACATCGAAGACGTGCGCTGGGCGCTGTCCGACAACGCGCGGCGGTTCAAGGGCCTGCGCGGCCAGACCGTCACGTACGTGGACTACGAGCGCACCTGCAACCTCGGCGCGGCGCTGGCTGAGGCGATGGGGCGTATCGCGAAGGGCAAGGCCAAGGAGGTCCAGGCCGATCTCGAGCAGACGTTGGTGATCGACATCCTGCGTGATCGCCGCCGCGTGCTGCACCGACGAGAGAACGGCGAGAACCCCGGCCGGCTCAAGGCGGCGCTGGCCGAAGCACTCGCGCGAACCTATCGGTCGATCGACGCGGAGCGCACGCTGTTCGACATGCTGGCGGCGGTGGTCAAGCGGGACCCACTGGCGCGCCAGGCCGTCCAGCGTGGGCGGGCCGAGGGCTGGAAGTAGGGGCGGCGTTCGGGGCGGCGGCACCCTAGATTGCCCTCTGTCCCGCGGGCCCCGGCGCTACACTTCGCGCCATGTCGACCGGTGCCATCAAGTCCTCGACACAGTCGAAGGCCCTCCTCGAACGCGTCCGCGCGGTGCTCGACGACAACGATCGTTGGCGCGGGCGCACGCTCAATCTCATCGCGTCGGAGAACATCCTCTCGACCGCGGCGCGCAGTGTCATCGACTCGGACCTCATGCACCGCTACGCGGAGGGGCATCCGGGCTTCCGCTATTACGAAGGCACGCGCTACGTCGACGAGGTCGAGCTGCTGTGCCGAGAGGTCATGTGCCGGCTCTTCCGGACCAAGTGGGCCGACGTTCGACCGATCTCGGGCACCGTGGCGAACGAAGCCGTGTTCTCGCGCCTGGTTCCGCAAGGCGCCACGGTCTTCGCGCACACGGTCGCGACAGGCGGCCACATCTCGCACGCGCGCATGGGCAGCCTCGGCAAGCGCACGAAGAACATCGTCCCGTGGCCGATGCAAGACGACGGCTACACGATCGACACGGACGCGGCCAAGGACGCCATTCGTGGGCAGGAACCCGCGATGGCCGTCGTCGGCCGCAGCTTGTTCCTCTTCGCGGAGCCGGTCGAAGCGCTGGCGGACGTGTGCAAGGAGACGGGCACGCGGCTCTTCTACGACGGCGCGCACGTGCTCGGGCTCATCGCCGGTCGGCGGTTGCAGGACCCGCTGGCCGAAGGCGCGGACGTCCTCACGGGTTCGACGCACAAGACGTTCTTCGGCCCGCAGCGCGGACTCGTTCTTTCTCGGGGCGACGACGACGCGCTGTGCAAGACGCTCGACAAGGGCGTGTTTCCGGGGTCGTCGTCCAACCATCACCTGTTCACGCTTCCGGCGTTGCTCATCTCGGCGTTGGAGGTGGAGGCGTTCGGCGAAGCCTACGCGGACGCGACCATTTCGAACGCCAAGGCGCTCGCACAGGCGCTGCACCGCCGGGGCATGACGGTCGCGTGCGCCGACAAGGGGTTCACCGAGACGCACCAGGTCGCGCTCGACGTCCAAGACTACGGCGGCGGCAAGCAGGTCAGCGCCCGTCTCTGCGAGCAGGACATCATCTGCAACATGAACATGCTTCCCGGCGAGCCGGCCAAGGCGGCCATGAATCCGCGCGGCATCCGGCTCGGCGTGCAGGAGATGACCCGCAACGGCATGGGGCCGGACGAGATGGACGCGATCGCCGAGGTGATCCACCAGGTGTGCGTGCACGAGCGCGACGTGCGCAGCGAGGTCGCCGCCTTGCGGGGCCGCTTCGGCGACGTGAAGTACGGCTACGCCCCGTCCGATCTCGCCTCCGACGCGTAGACCGGGCGCGCCGGTGTCGGTGCGCCTTGGCAGCATTCGGGTGCCGTGTCGAAGCGCCTCTGTCCCCGCTGCATGCAGTCGGTCCCTGCGGAGGGGATGCTCGCGCACGAGGGACTCGTTCTCTGTGCGGCCTGTGTGGCGCGGGCTCGCGACCTCGCAGCGAAAGGGCCGCCGGCCCGGCGCGAGTCGACGCCTGCCACGCCGCAATCGATCGGCGCGTCCGCTGAGGCGCCGCCGTCAACGGGCGGGAGAAAGCCGTCGAAGTGGGCCGCGGAGGGCGGATTCTGGACCGAGTTCCTGACCGACGCGCGCCACTGGTGCCGCGGCCGCTCTTGGTGGATTCGTACGCCGCTGATCCTCTACTTCGCCTATGCGGCGATGCGATACCTCATTCAGCCGCTGCATCCGGCGCCGCACGACAGCTACATGTGCTGGTTCGACGCGATCAACCTGGGCTTCCACGAGCTGGGCCACTACGTGTTCCGGCCGTTCGGGCGCTTCATGACCATCTTCGGCGGCACGCTGCTGCAGTGCCTGATTCCGGTGATCGCGGGCATCATGCTGTGGCGCAAGCAGCGCGACTATTTCGGCGTCGCCTTCTCCCTCGCTTGGCTCTCGACGAACTTCTTCAACGTCGGGATCTACGTCGCGGACGCGCGCACGCGGCAGCTGCCGCTGGTGGCGCCCGGCGTCGGCTTCACCGTCGATAAGGACATGCACGATTGGTACAACCTGCTCACGATGACGGGGTTGCTGAAGCAGGATGAGAACATCGCCGTCTTGTTGAAGATCGTCGGCGCGGCGACGATGGCGACGGCGTGTTGGTTCGGCATCTGGTTGTGTTGGCAGATGTGGAAGATGCGCGACGCGACGCCGTATGCTCAGCACTGAGACGTAGGGGCGACCTTCGTGGTCGCCCAATTGATCGAGCGACCTGTAGGGGCGACCTTCGTGGTCGCCCAATTGGGCAGCCACAAGGGCTGCCCCTACTGCGACACGAAAATGGCCGCGCCCATCGGCGCGGCCATTCGAGGCGTGATTCGCGTAGCTCTCGGTCGAGGCTAGTTCTTCAACGTCGTCGACTCGGTCTCGGTCGCCAGCTCGGTGCCGCCGGCGGCGCTCACCACCGATGCACGCGTCTGAATCAGGTTGCGCGGCGGAACGGACAACACCCGCACCGTGATCTCGAACCGCTGTACGTCGTTCGGCGCGAGCACGAACGGCGACGACGAGGCCGTCTGGCCCGAGCCGCTGACCGTCGTACCGCGGTCGCCGACGCCGCGCACGAACTCGAGCTCGGCCGGCAGCTCCCAGTTGACCTTCAGGTCGGGCGTGATCGCCGTGCCGACGTCGTTCAACACCTCGAGGGTGTAGATGAACTCTTCGCCGACCACGAAAATGCCCTTGGCCTCGCGGCTGATGTCCACGTCGATCATCTCGACCTGAATAGCCGGCAGACCGTCGATCTGGATCGGGCAGTTGCAGCCCGCCGCCGCCCAGCCGCGCTTGTCGCGCGCGTGAGCGCTCACCGACTTCGGACCGACCGTCTCGGAGACGAACTCGGCGCTCAGGCTCTGCTCTTCGCCCACCTCGAGCTTGGGGATGAGCAGCTTGAGGGAGCCGGTGCCGACGTGCGTGAGTCCGGCGGTGCCGCTGATGGCCAGCGTGACCTCGGTCAGGGCCAGCGTACCGGTGTTCTTGACGGTGCCCGTGACGGTGAACGGGTCGCCGACCAGTACGGTCGTGCTCGGTTCGACGGCGCAGCGCACCTCCATGTCGAGCCGCTGGCAGTCCTCATCGGCGCCGAGTGCCGGCGTCACCAAAAGGGCCACGAGCGCGGCCGACAATACGAAACGAGACATGCTTCCTCCCAGAAACGTGTTGGAGCCCCGATTCGCTTCCCCGGGACTTTTGTGGCGGAGGCAACCTAACAAGGACTCGGTCGGATGGGGAGCGCTTGACGGAGCCCTTTGGCGCGGGCACCGTGCCCCCATGAGGCGGGTGGTCTTGCTGCTGTCGGGGATCCTCCTGATCGGGGCAGCGCCCATGCCCGCGCGGGCCGCGCCCAAGCCCGTCACCCTCGCCGTGATCGGCGCCGCGGACGACGGCAACCGTCTCCAGGCGGCCGTCGAGGGCGCCCGGTTGGCCGCCAAGCGCTTCGCGGCGAACGCGTTCTTCGAAGACGGCATCGAGGTGGTCGCCTTCGACGACGGCGGCACCACGCAGAGCCTCAAGAAGACGCTTCGCGAGCTCAAGAGCGCCTCGCCGGCGGGCGTCGTCGCCGTCCCCGGCGGTCACATGCACGCCGCGTATTGGAAGGCGGCGCGCTCCGTACGCGTGCCGTGGTTCGTCGTCTCCGCGATGGCGCCCGATGCGACGCGCAATCCCGGCAACGTACTTCTGCTCGGCCCGACGCCCGTCAGCCAGGCGGTCGCCGCGGCCGACAGCATGATCGCACCCGTCGCCGCGCGCCGCGTCGCCGTCGTCCAGGAGCCGACCGAGCTCGGTACCACGCTCGCGGCTGCGTTCGCGCGCAACTTGTCGTCGCGGATCTCGCTGGACGGCGTGCGCGTCTGGGAAGCGCACGACGACGCCAAGGACGTGATCGCGCACCTGGAGGGCTTCGAGGCGGACTGGCTCTACGTGGCCATGACCGGCGTTCACGCGCAGCGCTTCGCGCGCGGTCTGGCCGAGACGGGCTGGCATCCGAACGCGCTGTTCTGCGACGCCGCGCGCAACGAGAGCATGCTCGCGCTCGCACCCGAGCAGTTCGAGGGCTGCGTCTTCCTCGACGGTCCCGATCCCGAGCTGCAGGGACGCATGGGCGAGGACCTCATCGCCGACCTCGAGCGCGCGGGGCGCCCGATCGACGTCGCGTCCGTGCGTTCGTTCGAGGGCGCGCGACGCGTGCTCGCGGCGGTCGCGGCAGCGGGATCGACGAAGTTCCGAAAAGTCTGGGAGAAGCTCGTTCCACAGGAGCGCAAGCCGATTCCAGGAGTGCTGCCGCTTCACTTCGAGCCCCACGGCGGGATCCGCCTGTTTCCCTTTGCCTATTGGCGCGTACGCAAAGGCGAGTTCGAGCTGTGGCCGCAGGGTCTGTTGCCGACGGTGGGGTGCGGCCCGCCGCTCGGGTTCGGGCGACCGCCGCCAGCGGCGATCAACCCCAAGGGCAAGATGGGCTACCTGACGTACGGCGACGGCGAGAAGCGCACGATCGAAGCGGACCTTCTGGCCCTCGGACTGTCGACGAACGGCAAGCTCCCGGAGCTCGACGCGTTCGTGCGCGACGAGGTGCTCGCGCGCGCGATCCGCATCGCCAATCGCCTGTTCCGGCGCGAACCGGACGGCTCGCCCATTCCCGGTTGGTCGTGGGGGCTGGGTCTGACGTTCGCGAACCCGGAGCAGCTCTCGCGCGGCAAGGTGTGGATGGCGCTCGTGGCCGGAGACGACGAAGCGGCCGGTGGCCGCGCGTTCGGTGGGTGGGTGCAGGTCTACTCGACGTTTCTGAAGCGCACGATGTACGAGCGACGCAAGCTCGAGCCGCCGATCTCCGCCGAGGACAAGCATCTGCTCGACGGGTCCTACCGCTGGGGCGAGGACCGCGCCAACAACCGTCGCGCGGACGAGATCCGCTGCCTCATCGACGGCTTCGCCAGCGCCGTGGGGCTGACGTTGTCGCACGAGTACGGCCATCTGTGCGGTTGCGGCCACGACACCGAGCACCCCACGTCGATCATGAACGTGGTCGCGGGCGCGGGCGCGTCGTGGGAGGACGCGGTGTGGATTCCGTCCCACCAGCGCAACGTGACGACGGCGCTCGGAATCGAGGGTGTGAACAAGTAGCGCGGGAGACGTTTGCAAGCGCATGAGATTTGCCCTGGACCGTCGCCGTCGTCTTGCTCTGCGGCGCGCCTCTGAACGCCGACGAGCTGCGTCTGAAGGACGGCGAGATCGTCTTCGGGCACGTCGTGAAGTCCGAAAAGGGGCGTCTCCACGTCGAGACCGCAACACGGACGCGCAAGATCGCGGAAGCCGACGTCGCCCGGCGGATCGAAGGCGAGGCGCCGCACGTCGCGTTCGACCGGCGCCTCTCGTCGGGTGAGAAGGGCGACGCGTTGCTCGCGTACGCGTGGGCGCACCGGCTGGATCGGCGCGCGCGGACGCTCATCGAACGCGACGCCATGGAGAGCGAGCCGGCGTCCGGCATCGCCCAGTCGGTTGCGACGGGCACGACCGGTCCGCGCTGGGGTGCGAAGAAGCGTGCGGCCTTGTCGAAGTTCGGCGGCAATCCGTCGACGGAGAAGATCGTCACGGCGGCGCTCGACTGGCTCGCCGCCCACCAGGACGAAGATGGACGCCTGGACGCCGATCAGTTCATGAAGCACGACCCCGCCGACGACAAGTGCGACGGCGCCGGGGGAGGTCATCACGGCGAGAAGGTGCCCTGTCCCTACGACGGCGTCACGACGGCGGTCGCACTGATGGCGTGGCTGGCGTCGGGCAGCACCCCGGTTTCGGGGCCGTACGCCGAAGCCGTGGCGAAGGCGCTGCGTTTCTGCATCTCGGTGCTGGAGCGGGGCGGCGGCGGCTTCGACGCGATCTGGGGCCAGGCCTTCTGCACGCAGGCGGTCGCGGATGCGTACGTCGTGACGCGGGATCCCGCGCTTCGGCCCGTGCTCGCAACGGCGGTGTCGCGGCTGCTCTCGAAGCAGCTGCCGGACGGCGGCTGGCGTTACTTCGGCGGCGTCGGCGGCGTGCCCACGACGGCTGCCGTCGCCATGGCGTTGGGGGAGGCGCGTCGTGCGGGCATCCCGGTCGCCGAGGAGAGGCTTCAGCGTGTCCTCGCCTTTCTCGATCAGCGCATCGACGCGAAGACGGGGCGCAGCGAGTACCACGACGGCGCCGAGCGGTTGGGGTACACGCCGACGACCGCCAACGCCGCGGCCGCGTTGGCCGTGCGGGCGATGCTCGGCGTCGACGGCCCGACGCCGCACAAGGCCAAGCAGATCTCGACGATCGGCGCCAAGAAGCCGGTCTGGTCGCTGAAATTCAAGAAGGTCAAGACGAAGGACGGGCGCGTCGTCAACGCGCAGATCGGCAACCTGTATCCGTACAGCTGGTACTACACGACGATCGCGCTGCACCGGCACGGTGGGGGCGCGTGGTCCAAGTGGTTCGGCGGCCTGAAGAGCGCGCTCGAGAAGGGGCAGCGCAAGGACGGATCCGCGGCGGGCTCGTGGGATGCGATCGGGACCTACTCGAACAGCGCAGGGCGCGTCTTCATCACCGGCATCTGCGCTCTCATGCTTCAGTCGCCGTATCGCTACCCGGGGAAGTAGAAACAGGGCATGAGCGACGACGAGCTTCGGTGCCCGCTCTCGGCCGAGGGCTGGGAGGGCCGCTATCGGAATGCGGACACGGGCTGGGACCTGGGCGGGCCGCCGCCGGCGCTGGTGAAGCTGCTCGACGATCTCGGCGACCCGAAGCTCGGCGTCTTCGTCCCCGGCGCCGGGCTCGGACATGACGCGATCGCCTGGGCGAAGGCCGGCCACCACGTGACCGCGATCGACTACGCGCCCAGCGCCGTTGCAGGTGCGATCGAGCGCGCCGAGCAGGCCGGCGTCGCGCTCGCGGTGCGTCAGCACGACCTCTTCGATCTACCCGACGATCTGTCGGGCCGGTTCGACGCCGTGTGGGAGCAGACGTGCTACTGCGCGATCGATCCCGCGCGCCGGAGCGCGTACGTGGAGGCCGTTGCCGGGGTCCTGAAGCCGGCCGGCGCGTACTACGGTCTGTTCTGGAACCACGGCGCGGACGGCGGTCCGCCGTTCGACGTCACGCCCGCGCAGGTGCGGGAGGTCTTCGATCCGCGGTTCGTGATCGAGTCACTCGAGCCCGCGCATGCGTCCGTCGAGAGTCGATCCAACGAGTTCGTGGCGCACATGCGATTGCGGTGACCCTCGACGAACGGATTCAAGAGCAGCCCCAGCACGACGAGCACGGTCACGGCAACGCCGGCGATCCAATGCAAGGCGCTACTCCTCTTCCGGAACGAACCGGCCCTTCGCATCCAGCTTCAAGACGTCTTCGTGCTTGCGAATCCAAAGAGCCAGCCGGCCCCGCGCCAACGGATGGCGATCCGCACGCGCCAAGCGTACCTTCGGCAACAGCGCGCTCAGCGCCTCCCAAGCGCGGCGGCGCTTGGTCTTGTCCGGATCGCCGAGCGCAACGACGAGTCCGCGCAACGCCGACGGCCCCTTCTTGCGGCACCACGACGCCAGCTCACCGACGGGTAGGTCCAGCGCCAGCCAGTCCTGCACCGTCCCCGGCGGCACGCGCTCGTCCTTCTCGTCAGGTTGCTCTTCGTCTTCCTCGGTCGGGCCCGTGACCGGCGCCTTGAACGGCTTCTTCTTCGGCGTGAACGCGCGCGGCGGATCCGCGGCGCGCGTGAGAAACAGCAACCCGAAGCTCGTCGCGAACACGGGCGCCTCGCCGCGCCACGAGCCGTCCTTCTTCTGCGTCTTCAGCAGCTGCGCGGCGCCTTCGCGATACCAATCGTGCTCGCCGACGCGGTCCGCGCCCCAAAGCACCATCGCGCGCTCCAGCGTCCACAGGTAGTAGTGCAGCCAGCCGCGGCCGGAGCGCTTCTGGCGCTGACCGGCCTGGCCTTTGGCCGGTCCGTGGTTCTTCGTGACGGAGTAGTGCTTCTCCAACCATTCCAACGCTTCGGCGAGGCCCGGCGGCGCCTTCGTCGGATTGGGCGTAGCGGGCTCCGACACCGGCAGCGCCGCTTCGAGAACGGCGAGGCAAGCGATGCCCGCCGCCGTCATCGACGCGGAGCTGGCGGACTTGCCGCCGCCCGACGCGTACCCGTACCCGCCGTCCTTGCCGAGCGAGCCGTGCCACCACTTCGCGGCGCGTTCTAGCGTCGCCTTCGATACGTTCAGCCCCTCACCGACCGCGGCGCCCAGCGCCAGCACGGCGAACTGCGTGTTGCTGTTGTCGCCCGTGTCGGGTCCGGTCTTGCCCGTCTTGGCCGGTCGGCCGTAGTACCACCACTGACCGTTCTTCGCCTGCGTGCGGCACAACAGGTCTACCAGCCGCTGCATGCGCGTTCGGTCGGCCTCGCGACCGCGGTCGCGCAGCACGAGCAAGAGCAACGACGTGGTGTACGTACCCGGGTCCACGTCGCGTTTGCCTTCGCGTCCGGGTCCGTTGCGGTCGAGGAACTTGAACGCGCGCCGAAGCCGCTTGGCCTCCGGCGTGCGCTGCGCCTCGTTCACCCCCGCGTGCAGCAGCGCGAAGACCGCCAGCGCGGTGTGGCCGAGCGCCTTGTCGCCGTTGCCCCAGGTGCCGTTCGGCTTCTGCTCCTCGAGCAGGTATCCGACGGCGTTGGCGATCGCCTCGTCGATCGTCTCGGGGGTGACCGGGACGTCGTCGGCGTCCGCGATCGACCCGCCGGCGCAGACGAGGAGCACGGCGAGTAGCACGGGGAGAGCGGGACGAAGGGCGTGCATCGATCCTCCGGAGCATACAAACGTCGGCGTCGTGCGCCCTCAGCCGCAATTCCGGCCGGCCGGCCCCTAGCCGCGCCGCAACGGACGTACGACCGAGGGGTAGAATCGGGGGTCCCCGACCTCAACCTCCCCGAGGCCCGTTCCCCATGACGCGAATCGAGACTTCCGAGGCGCCCCGCCGGCGCTTCCTGCCCCTGGCCTTGCTCTTCGGCGCCCTGCTCTGGCTCGCGGCGCTGCCGCCTGCACTGGCGGACGAGACGCCGCTCACCGAGGAGGAGGAAGAACGGCTCGAGGCCATCGAGCGCCACACCGAGAAGGGGCTCAAGGCCTTCCGCACCGGCAACCACGAAGAGGTGCTGGCGCGGATGAAGCGCTTGAAGCGCTACGACCCCGACAACGCGCTTGCGCCCTACCTCATTGGACGCGTGCAGGAACGCACCGGCGCCTACGAAGACGCGCTCAAGTCGGTGACGGAGGCGACCGGGAAGCACCCCGACGACCGCCGGCTCGAGGCGCTGCGCTTCTCGCTGTTGCTCACGACGGGCGAGCATCAAGTGGCCGGGACCGCCGCCCGCGCCGCGCTCGAGACCAATCCCTCGAACATGGTCGCGCGCTGCGTCCTAGCCCAGACGCTCGAAGAGCGCGGGCGCCGCAAGGAAGCGCTGGCCGAGTACGACAAGGTCGTCGCGCAATACAACAAGATGATTCGCGGCGGCGAAGAGGTGGAGTCCGACGACACCGCGCTGCCGTACGTCGCGCATGCCGCCATTCGCGCGACGTGGCTCTCGCCGAACGCGTCGGACGACATGCTCAACCCCGCGGTGCGGCTGCTCGGAAAGTACCTCAAGCAGGATCCGGACGACTTCGACGTCAAGTACCAGCTGGCCGAGGTGTACCGCTCGGACCGCGGCCCGAAGGGACAGAGCCGCGCGCGCAAGCACTACACGGAGATCTTGAAGGCCAACTCCGAGTTCGCCGACGCGCGTGTCGGCATCGCGCGCACCGATCTCGTCTTCTATCAGCAGTCGAAGGCGCTAGAGGGGCTCAAGCGCGCGCTCGTCACGAACCCCAACCACGTCCCCGCGTTGGCGCTCACGGCGGCCATCAACACCTCGAACGGCGACTACGTGGCGGCGCGCAAGGCGCTCGACCAGGCGCTGAAGATCAACCCGACGCACAAGGAAGCGCGCGCGGTCAAGGCGGCGCTGCTGTACATCCGCGGCGACACGGCGGGCTTCGCGGCCCTGGAGCGTGAGCTGCTCGCGTACGACCCGAGCTACGGAGAGCTGTACCGCATCTGCGCCGAGCTGGTGGGGGAGCGCAAGCGCCGCTACGACCTCGCGAAACAGCTCGCCGAGAAGGCCATCGCCGTCGACGCGAACGACCGGGACGCGTACACGGTCCTGGGCGAGAGCCTGATGAACCTCGGCGAGACCGACGAAGCGCTCGAGGTGTTCCGCAAGGGCCGCGTCGCGTCGAAGAAGTACAAGGACGTGCGCCGGGACAACTGGATCGAGGTGCTCACGGAGGCGCTGCCGAGCTTCAAGACGCTGAAGTCCGAGAACTTCATCGTCCGCATGCCGATCTCCGAGGCGCGGGTGATGGAGCCGTATCTCCTTCCGTTGCTCGAAGAGGCGTACGACACGCTCAGCAAGAAGTACGGGTTCACCCCCGTCTCGCCGACCTACGCGGACTCGTTCGACCGCCAGGACGACTTCTCCGTGCGCAGCGTCGGCACCGCCGGGTTGCCGGCGCTCGGCGTCTGCTTCGGCCGCGTGATCACGCTCCTCGGTCCTACCGCGGTGCCGGTCGGGCAGTTCTCCTGGTCGCGCACGGCGTGGCACGAATTCGCGCACGTCATGACGCTGCAGCTCAGCAAGGGGCAGGTGCCGCGCTGGCTCACCGAGGGCCTGTCGGTCTACGAGGAGAAGTCCCGGCGCGAGCGCTGGGGCCGCGAGATGGAGAAGCAGCTCTACGACCGCTGGCACAACGGTCGGTTGCTCAAGATGTCCGAGATCAACAGCGCCTTCCGCGGGCCCGACATCCTGTTCGCCTACTTCCAGGGCGGCTTGATCTCGGAGCACTTGCAGCAGGAGCGGGGCTTCGAGGTCATCCCGCAGATGCTGCGCAAGTTTGCCGAAGACAAGTCGACGAAGGACGTCTTCAAGGAAGTCCTGAACCTCGACCTCGACAAGTACGACGAGATGTTCCACGCGTACGTGGGGTCGATCGTCGGCGGCTACAAGATGGTGCCCATCTGGGACAAGGAGAGCATGGAGGCGTTCGAGGTGCGCGTGAAGCGCAACCCCAACGACATCGAAGCTCACGTGCGACTCGCCTGGGGCCACTTTCAGCGCAACAACGAGATCGACGCCGGCGGCGCGCTCGAGAAGGCCGTGAAGCTCGACGAGGACCACCCCGAGGTGCGCCTCCTGCTCGGCGCGATCGCGCAGAAGAACCGCCGCGCGGATCTCGCGGAGCGCCACTACAGCAAGGTCATCGACGACGGGCACGACGATCTGCGTGCGCGGCTCTTCCTCGCCGAGCGGGCCCTGACCCAGGGCGGCGACTCCGAGGTCGCGATCAAGCATCTCGAGGCCGCGAAGACATGCTTCCCGCGCTACGTCGCGAAGGACAACCCGTACCTGCAGCTCGCTCGCCTGTATCGCGGCGGCGGCGACCTGAAGAAGGCGATGGAGGAGCTCGAGGCCTACGCGAAGATCGCGGCCGAGGACTACGGCGTGCGCAAGGAGCTGAAGGCCTGGTACAAGCGCAACAAGGACACCGAGGCGATCGTACGCGTCTGTGAAGAGATGGTGGACGTCACGCCGTTCGGCGCGAACGTCAAGCGTGGCGAGATGCCGGACATGGAGCTGCACCGCGACTACGCCGAGGCGCTGCTCGAGCTGGGCCGTCTCGAAGAGGCGCTGCGCGAGCGCACGGTCCAGGTGGAGCTCGGTCGTCTGCTCAAGGAAGAGCAGCAGATCGAGGCCGGCGTCATCGACGACCGGCTCAAGCTGGGCAACATGTTGCTCGACCTGGACCGGGCGGAAGACGCCCTCGAGCAGGCGTTTGCGATTCTTCGACTTGACCCCACGCACGCTGGTGGTCTGATGCTGAAGCAAAGGGCGATGGAGGCGGACGCGGGACGGTGACGCTGTACCGAGAGATCCAGGACGAGCTGCGCGAAGAGCTGGTGCGCGCTGTCGGGCGCAACCGCTTCCGTCTCTGGTTCCGCGATGCCGCCGTCGCCGACGTTTCCGAAGACACGTTGACGCTCGCGGTGCCGACCGAGGTGCATCGCACGTGGTTGCAGTTCACCTACGGCGACCTCCTGCGCGAGGCGTGCGACCGCGTGCTCGGCGAGGGAACGCACATCGATCTGCGCGTGTCCGCGGCGCAAGACGAGAAGCGTGCGCTGCGCGACCGCCTGCCCGACCGTCCCGAGGCCTGGCGTGACCTGCTCGATCGACGCGTGCCCGAGGCGAGCCTCGATGCGTTCGTCACGAAGCCGAGCGGCCGCTTCCCCGTGATGCTCTTCAAGAGGCTGCTGCAGGGCACCGGCGCCGAAGACCCGCCGTCGCTCTACCTGTTCGGAGAGTGCGGCTCGGGCAAGACCCATCTGCTCAAGGGGTTGCGCAACGCGGCCGCAAGGCGCTCGCCCGGCTCCTGCATCTACCTGACGATGCGCGAGTTCACCCAACGCTACGTGACGGCGCTACGCGCGCGTGACGTGGCGGCGCTTCGCGCATTCCGTCTCGACCTCTCCACGCGCGACCTGATCGTGCTCGACGGTCTGGACGATCTCGAAGGCCGGCAGGCCACGCAGAGCGAGCTCGTTCGCATCCAGGACGAGTGTCTCGGCAGCACGACGCGGCTGGTCATGGCCGGACGCCGGCATCCGCGCGAGCTCGAAGGCATCTCGTCGAAGCTTCGTTCGCGGCTGCTGGGCGGGGTCGTGCTTCGACTGCAGGTCCCGGACCGGGCGGACCTCGAGCAGATCGTCGCCGCGCGGGCACGGCAGTTCGACGTCGAGCTTCCGAACGACGTCAGCGACGCGTTGTTGACGCGAACGGCGTCGGTGCGCGGCGCGGTGCAGCTGCTCGATCGCTGGGCGGCCGCGTCCGCGGAGGTCGGTCAGCCGCTCGACCCGAGCTGGCTCGACGAGCTGGCGCCCGGTGTGACGGCGACGGCGTCGGAGGAGGTCATCCGGCGCGCCAAGGATCTCGTCGCGAATCACTACGGCATCCAACGGCGGCTGCTCGACCGGCCGACGAAGGTACGCAGCGCGGCACTGCCACGGCGAATCGCGATGTACCTGGTCTATCGCGCGTGTGCGATGCCGTTGGTACAGCTCGGCAAGGCGTTCGGGCTGCGCAGCCACAGCAGCGTGAGCCGAGCGATCCGCGAGGTCCGGGCCCTGCGTCAGACGGACGCGGGGATCGAGCAGACCATCGACGGTCTCCTGGCTCGCATCTAGGTAGACGGCGCGCTGGATGCTCGGCGGCGCTTTGCGCCGTCGTCGTTGCGTGGCAGACCACGCGGCCTCCTCCGCCACTTTGCGGCGCCGTCGCCCCAGCACGCCGCCCTCGTGGTTGCCGATAGGGCCATGTCCTGTCGCGCGCCTATCCTGCGGGGCCAATGACTGCCGGCATCTTCATCGTTCTCGAAGGCCTCGACGGCTGTGGCAAGACCACACAGGCGAACCGGCTCGCGGCTCGCATCGAGGGCTTCGGACGGACGGTGGTCCACACCCGCGAGCCCGGCGGCACCGAGGTGGGGGAGCGCATCCGGGACGTCCTGCTCGACGCCAGGACCGGCGGCATGGACCCGCGCGCCGAGGTCTTCCTCTACCAGGCCGCACGCGCTCATCTGGTGTCGAGCGTCATCCGGCCCGCCCTCGCGTCGGGACACGTCGTGGTCTGCGAGCGCTGGCACTATGCGACGCAGGCGTATCAAACGACGCCGCAGGGGGACCTGACCGGAGCCCCCGCCGACATGGTGCGCGAGACGTCGGCCTGGGCGACGGCCGGCACCGAGCCGAACCGCGCCGTGCTCCTCGACATGCCGTCGGACGAGACCGGCGAACGCATCCGGCGACCGCTCGACCGCATCGAATCGCGCGGTTCGACATATCGCGAGGGGGTCGCGATCGCCTTCCGCGAGATCTTCGACGCCGATCCGGAGAGACTGCGCACCGTGTCCGCCGTCGGCTCGATCGACACCGTCGGGGACCGAGTCTGGGAGGCCGTCGCTGACCTCTTCTAGTCCCGACACCGTCGAAGGCGCACATGCGCTGCACGCGTTCGGTCCGCCGGGCGCGTTGCTCTTTCGTACGCTCGGAAACGACAAGCTCGGAACGAGCTACCTGTTCGAAGGCACCGACGCGTCGGGCCTGCGGGACCTGGCGCTCGTGTTCGCCGCGTCCATCTTCGGCGCGTCGCCGCCGGCGCCGGCGGGCAACGAGACGTTCGAACGCGTCATGCAGGGCAACCACCCCGACGTCACCTGGGTCGAGCGCGACAAGGCGACGGTGATCTCGGTCGCCAAGATCACCGAGGTGCTCGAGCGCGCGCATACGAAGCCGCTCGAAGGCGAGCGCCAGGTGTTCATCATCGATCCGGCGGACGCGATGGAACCCGAAGGGATCGCGCGTTACTTGAAGACGTTGGAAGAGCCGCCGCCGGGATCCCTCTTCTTCCTGCTCTCGACGCAGCCCGAACGACTTCCGGCAACCGTCCTGAGTCGTGTTTGCCGCGTGCGCCTTCCTCCGTTGCCGGAGAGCGAGCTTCGGAACCGCCTGCGTGAAGACGGCATCGAAGAGGGTCGCGCAAGCGATCTGTCGCATTACGCTGGCGGATCACTGCGGCGCGCCCGTGTCCTTGCGCGGGCCGAGCTCGAGGAGATTGCGCGTGATCTCGCCGTGAGCGGTACGGACGTCGACGCGGGCTGCGCCGACGCGTCCGACCGCGCGCTCAAAGCGCTGACCGCCGCGGCCGACGCGGAGCCCGACGCGGACACGGCGTCCAAGCGTCAGGTCGTCCGCCGGCTGCTCGTCGACGTCCTCTATGTGCTCAGTGTCGGTGCCCGCGACGTAGCGGCCGGGCGCGACAGTGACTTCTTTCCCACGCTCGGGGCCGAGGACGCGCTGGCGCTGCTCGATGTTCTCGAGCGGCTTCGGAAGGCCGTTCATACGAACGTGACGCCTCAGGTCGTGCTGCTCGAGGTCCTGTCACGGCTGCGGACGAATGCAGCCACGAGCCGCGATTCCTAGCGTCGAACCCTCCGACCGTTTGCATGCTGTCTGTCTCGATCGCCGTCGTCGGGCGGTGAATTCCGTTTCGACGAAGGGCTTCGGCTCGAGCGTTCGGTTGTCGATAGGTGAGCGAACGGTTGGCAAAGGGACGGCCTTCCGCGGGAACATTTTGCTGCCCCGGATCAGCCTTCCTTTGTAGGGTTTTCCTCCCCGCTGAGGTGAGACGGGATCGAATGATCGACAAGGACAGAGCCATCCTCGACATCGTCGCCAATGACCAACGATTTGGTGCGGAGGCGTATCACTTCGTGTTCGAAGCGCTCGACTTCACGTTGAAGCGTCGCGGCGCCGGTCGTCGTCACGTCAGCGGCGCCGAGATCATGGAAGGCGTTCGCTTGCTGGCGCTCGAGAACTTCGGGTTCCTCGCGCGTTCGGTCCTCGCGCAGTGGGGTGTCACGACGACGGCCGACTTCGGCGAGATCGTGTTCAATCTGATCAACGCGGATCTCTTGCAGAAGACCGCCGATGACCGGCGCGAAGACTTCCACGGCCTGTTCTCGTTCGGCGAGGCGTTCGACGGCGCGTTCTCCGAAGAGCTGCAAGAGGTCGAGATCGACCGCGCCGAGTAGCGCGCCGGTCCGATCCCGCGCGAACTACTCCGCCCAGCCGGCAACGACCGCGTTGCGACCCGTGACGCCTTCGTCGCGGCGGTGGCTGAAGAACATGTCCTGCTGGTGAAACGTGCATCCGCGGTAGCGGACGATGGACTTGTCCAGCAGTCCACACTGTTCGAGCTGCATGCGAATGAGCGCTCCGATGTCGGCCCACGTTCGGCCGTCGCCGGTGATCTTGATCGCCCGTGAGCTCGGGACGAGCGGTGCGACCGAGTGACTCAGCGCGTCGCCAACCTCGCCGGACACCTGGTAGTGCGGGCGGCTGATCGCCGGACCGATCATCGCAATCAAGTCGGTCGGGTTCGACTTGAACGTCGCGCGCATTGCCTGCACGGTTTGCGCAACGATGCGCGCCGCCACGCCGCGCCAACCGCAGTGCGCCAGCCCGAGCGCGTGATTGCGCTCGTCCACGAGCAACACCCCGGGACAGTCCGCGCCCAGGACGCCGAGAAGAACGCCCTTCGCATCGGTGATCAGCGCATCCACCTCGCCGATCCGATCGAGCATCGAGCGAACGTGCTGCACCGTATTTCCGTGGACCTGGGTCGGCGTCTTGAGGATCTCGAAGCCGAGTTCCTTGGCCACGAACTGGCGGTTGGCCTCGACCACCTCCGGCTTGTCATCCGTCGCGGGCGAGAGGTTCAGCGAGGCGTACGGCCCCGAGCTGCTGCCGCCCGCGCGTGTCGTGATGCCGTGGCGCAGACCCTCCACGCCGTTCACGCGCTTGCATTGCAGCAGCGGGAGCGAGCTGCCGGTGAGGGCGAAACCCTCGGGTTGGGCGACGCCCATCGAGCTATTTGGTCTCGACGGCCAGGAACTTCAGGTCTTGGTTCTTGCTCAGGTCCTTGCCGAGCGTTCGGAACAGGTCCTTGAGTGCGACCTGCAAGGCCGGGTCGTCGATGATGTCGCCAACGAGCTCGCGGCCCAGTCGGTCGCCGAGCGCGCGGCGCGCATTCCACCGAACGAGCCAACGAACGGGCTCCTTGTCGAGCTTGGTGTCCAAGCCGTCGTAGAACGCGTCGAACCCCGGGTAGACCGAGGGGTCCCGACGGTCCGAGCGCGAGAGCCGCCGCATCAGCTCGAGATCGCTCTCGAAGAGTTGGCGAACGTACTCCTTGACCCGGCCGGTGCTCTCGAGCTTGCGCTGCGCCTGCACCTCCCAGAAGTCGAGGCCGTTGGGCTTGGCCTCCAGGTGGGGCTCGATCCCGCCGACGACCTTCACCTTGCCGTCGACGACCTTCACCTCGCGGCGCGGGTTGAACCCCTCGGGTGTGTAGTAGGCGGCGATGGTCAGCTTGAGCGCACCGCCGGGATCCCACCGACCGTTCCCGTTGGCGTCCTCGTAGTCCTCGCCGTCGTCCCACTTGCCGTTCTTGTTCGCGTCGGTGAAGGACTCGCCGCGGTCGTAGACGCCGTTGCCGTTCTTGTCGACGAACTTCTCGGGCGGGTCGTAGCGGCCGTTCCGCCGCGGCGTCGAGGTGAAGGGCTCACCCTCGTCCCAGCGGCGGTTGCCGTTCAGGTCGTCGAACGTGTCGCCCGCACGCGGCGACGACGACGTGCGCTTCTCGTCCGTGAACGTCTCGCCGGGGCGCGACTTGAGCGGAAGGTGGATCTGTGCGGACCCCTTGCCGTAGGTCATGCTCCCGACGAGGCGCGCGACGTCGTGATCGCGCAGCGCGCCGGCCAGAATCTCCGCGGCGCTGGCCGTGCCCTGGTTGATGAGCACGGTGATCGGCACCTGGCGACGGTGTGTGCCGGAGCCGAGCGAGCGGTGCACCTCGCCGTCGTACACGCCCGGCCGGCCGCGCTCGCTGACGATGATCTTGCCGCGCGGCACGAAGTTGCTCGCGATCTCGACGGCGCTCTTGAGGAACCCGCCGCCGTTGTAGCGCAGGTCGATCACGAGTCCTTCGACGCCGGTCTTCTCGAACTTGTCGAGAATCTCGCCGACCTCGCGGCTGGTCTCCTCGGAGAAGTGCAGAATCTGCAGGAAGCCGATCTTGCCGGGGAGCACGTCGTAGGCGGTCGTCGGGATGGTGATGCGCGCGCGCGTGAGCTCGAACTCGCGCGCCTTGAGCCAGCCACGCCGCAAGATCGAGACGACGACCTTCGTTCCGGGCGGGCCCTTCAAGCGGCGCACGCACTCTTCGACCGACAAGCCCTCCGTGGACTGACCGTCGATCGCCGTGACGATATCGTCGGCTCGCAGGTCGGCGCGATAGACGGGACCGCCGAAGATGGGGCGGCTGATCGTGAAGTGGGAACCGTTGTCGACGTCGTTGAAGACGTAGGCGCCGACGCCGCCGTACGACGGGTCGAGGCTCTCCATGAGCTTCGCGTTCGTGCTCGGCGACATGTAGAGCGTGTACGGATCGAGCGCCTCGGTGAACCCCGCCGCCGCCGCGTCGGAGAGCTTCTTCGGATCGAGTCGGTCGTCGTGCAGGTAGTAGCGCTTCAGGAGCCGATGCACCTCGTCGAGCGTCTTCCACGGGCTGGCGCCGCTCGCGGGCTTCGGATTGGCCGGCGCGACCGGCGGCGGTGTGCGCAGGCGCTGCTCGTCGACCTCGTCGCGGCGCATGATGTCGAGCAACAGGTGCGCGAGACGGCCCTGGGGCGTCGGTTCGCGGCGCAGCTCGTCGAGGACCGGCTTGGCTTCCGCCACGCCGATCTCACCGAGAGCGAGGGCGCCTTCGGCTCGAAGGTCGGGGTCCGTGCTGTTGAGGAACAGGAGCAGGACTTCCTTGCCCTTGCCCTTGTTCGACTTGTTCAGCGTCCACAGCGCCTTGGCCATGCCGAGCTTCACGCGCGGTTCGAGCGTGGTGTCGATCTTGTCTTCGAGCCACTCCGCTTCCTCGAGCTCGCCCTCTTCGCCGATGATCGTGAGCGCGGCCAGCTTCAGCTCGATGGCCGCCGGTTCCGACTGGACGAGGCCCTTCAGCTCTTCGAGTCCCTTCGTGTAGTCCTCGAGCAGAACGAGGGCGCGAGCGATGGCGAGGCGCTGCTGCGGGTTGGCGGCCTTGGCCTCCTTTCGCAACGGGCTGATGGCCGGGCGGCCGCCCGACGACAGCGACTCGGAGAGCTTCCAGATCTTGCGAAGATCGATGCCCGGATCGGACTCGAGCAGGGTTCGTACCGTGCGCGACGCCGTCGCCTCGTCGAGGTCGTCGGCCCAAGCCGGTTGGTTGGCGTTGCTGAACGGAAGAACGAGCAGGATGCCCAGGACGATGAGGCTGGGCGCGTAGAGGTGACGTCGAGGCATGCTAGGCCCTTGGAGCGGAAGAAATGGAGGTTTGCTCCGAAATCGTAGCAGTGGTTCCGGCGTGCAGGATGAAACCTTCCACGCGCCTTGTGCAAAGCCCTTACGTTTGCCCCGGGACCGTCCCGCCCGCGGGCCGCTGGACCACGGCGGGGGCGCTCCGGGCTGTCGCGCGACGTCGACCCTTGCGCGGACCGGCGGCGACGGATTGAATACCGGCGCCGTCGGACGACAGGCGGTGTGTTGCGATTGGATGGGGGGAGATGAGCGAGCGCAGAGGACTCTCCAACCTGGGATTGACCGTGACCCTCGCCGTCGTGGGGTTCGCAGCCGGGGTCGCGGTCCTCGTGGCCGACGTCCTGATCGATCCGAACGCCGACGCCATGAGCAAGGCGGTCGTTCGGGCGCCCGGGTTCTATCTGTGGGCCATCGCCGACGGCGTGCTCCTTGCCCTTTGGTTGATCCTGCTCATGCCGGTCTTCCAGCACATCAAGGCGGTCAAGGGCGAGCGCACCATCCCGTCCAAGCTGTGGGGGCTGCTGGCGCTCCTGCTCGTCGCGGCGCTGCTCCCCTCGATCCTCCTGGAGCCGGCGGGGCCGCTGTCGCATCACGCGCTGAAGCTGGCGTTCCTGACGACCGCCGGCGTGTCGGTGGGTATCTTCGCGCTGGTCGGCCTGTGGCTCATCATCGGACGCCTCGAGCACGAGCGCGAAAGCAAGCTCATCGGAACGGCGTACATCAAAGAGCTCATGCACATGCGCCGGCAGATGAATTTCTTCCTCGGCGTGCTGGGCGTGGAGATCGGCACGGCGATCCTGGCGACCGGCGCGCGCCGCTTCGCCCAGATCTCCGCCTACAAGGCGTTTCCGGACGTCTTCGAGGGCACGGAATGGACCGCCGACGCGTTCACGATCGAGTTCCTGCTCGCCTACGGCGCGTACTACAGCGTGCTCCTGGCGATCGTGTACTTGCCCGTCCACGTTCGCTTCAATCAGGTCGCCGGCGCCTTCATCGACAGTTACCGGCCGTTGCCCGCAGACCCGGCGAACGCCGACTGGTCGGCATGGGCCGCGGACCGGGAAGCGATGGGGGACACGTTGCAGGTCGGCTTGATCGCGCCGAAGGCGTTCGTCCTGGCGCCGATCTTCGCCCCGTTCAGCGGCGCGCTGATCTCCGCGATCGGCTTCGGCTAGCCTCGATCCGTCGCGTCGCGCGCCGCTCGGGCACGCGTTCGAATCGCGTGGGATTCGAGCACGACCACACCGGACGCGTCACGACCCGCCACGGCCGCCACGCGGGCGACATCCTGCGCGTCGATCGGGCGTACCCGGCGCAGGGGGCCGACGAGCAGCGGGCCGACGACCTTCGCCACGCAGGCGACGACGGACTCGAGCCGGCGCGGCCTCTCGCGCTTGCCCATAAGGGACGCGGGACGCAGGAAGACGAGGGTCTCGAAGGCGAGCGCTTCGATCGCGGCTTCCATGCGCCCTTTCGTCCTCAGATACAGGAACCACGATCGCGGTGAGGCGCCGGCCGAGCTGATGACCACGAACCGCGCGACGCCCTCGTCCTCCGCCAGCTTCGCGAGCGCGACCACGAGGTCGAATTCCACGGCTTCGAACGCTTCGCGACTTCCGGCTTCCTTCTTGGTCGTTCCGAGGCAAACGATGACCCGGTCGACGGTGCGCAGCCAGGCCCGGCAAACATCGACGTTCGCGAAGTCGATGACGTGAACGTCGACATGAGGTGCGGTCGGCCGCGCGAGGGGTCGACGGACGACGACGTGAACGCGATCGACCCGCGGGTCCGTCTCGAGGTACGACAGACAGTGCCCACCCACGAGCCCCGTCGCGCCGGCAAGCAGCACCGACTCCCGATCGACGTTCACGGAGGCTTCATTCACGGGGCCGCACTTCTCGCTGCGTCTTCGAACTGCTAGCCTTGGGAGCATAGAAGGAGGCGTTGCTGGATGGGCGACAGTTCTTGGTTTCGTCGCCGGGCGATGATCCAGCTCAGTGATGCGCCCTGGATGATCATCGCCGCGCTCCTCGGCCTCGTGATCGAGGGCGGCCTCGTTCTCGTCGGCGTCAACGAGTTCGTCGGCTTCTGGTGGTTCATCGCGAAGGTCGGCCTGCTCTACAGTGCGGCGCTCGGCTACACCAGCTTCCACCTCACTCGTTCCGTCACCGCGTTCGTGCTCGGCGCGTTGGCCGGTGCGGCGTTCGTGTGCTTGAACGAGTACGTCGTTCGCGCGCAGACGAAGGGCCTCGGCGCCGGCGCCGACGTCGTGACGGCCTTTGTGGGTTCGGTGATCGTCTCGGCGGTCATTCCGTACTTGACTGACGTCATCCTGCACAGGTGGTTCATGCGCGGCGTCTTCCGTTGGCTCGCGAGCCACCATCCGAAGTACGCGCACCTCGGCGAGAGCGCGACCGAGTAGCCCTTCGCGACCGGATCCGCCGTCCCTTCGCGCCGCAGGTCGTCGCTACGACACTGCGTTCAGCATCCGTGCGTCGTGCGCCGGGCCTTCCTCGATCATCACCGGCTGGGTGACGTCGCCGAGCGATCGCGCCGCGTAGTCGGCCACGGCCATCACCGTCAGCACGGGGTTCACGACGGTGCTCTGCGGGAAGAGACTCGCGTCCATGACGAACAGGTTCGCGACGCCGCGCACCGAGAAGTCCGGTCGCACGACGTCGAGTCGGTCGTCGTCGCCGATCGGCGTACCGCCGAACGGGTGGGACGACCCCAGGCCGGCGAAATTGCGGCGGTCCGCGAGCGCGTCGTCGAGCAGGTGCGTGTCGTCGGGGCTGCGCATCTCCACCTTCCGGTTGGTCGGGGCGAGGACCCGCCGCGCTCCCGACGCGAGGAACACCTTCGCGAGCTGTTTGTAGCCGCGGACCATGGCGCGACGCGCATCTTCGTCGAGCTCGATGTCGACCCGGGCCCGGCGCAGCGCCCTCGGAAGCAACGCGTTGAGCGGGTGCATCGACACTCGGCCCGAGGCCGCCGTAGGCACCAACACGCCGGCCGTGGTCAGATGCCGGTAGAGCGTCGGCGCGTCGGCGCTCTCGCGATCGAGCCACGGCGGCTGCGTCAGGCAGAACGAGAGGTAGGGATTGTGATCCTGCTCGATGGTGTAGCCGTCGCGCCGGTGATAGACGCCCATCTGGACGCCGTCGAACGCGTCCAGCGGTTCCGGGTAGTCCGCGACCATCATGGCGCCGATGTTCACCGACATGCGGCGCCCGACGCGGTCGGACAGGATGCCCGACCTGAGCAGCAGCTCCGGCGTGTTGATCGCGCCGCCCGAGAGCACGTATCGCTTGGCGCGAATCAGCACCGGTTCGTCGCGTTCGAGGTCCCGGCAGAGCAGTCCCGACACGGCGCCGTTGCGCGTCAGGAGCCGCACCGCTTCCATGCGCGGGAGGATCTCGGCGCCGTGCCGCCGCGCCATCGGAATCCACGTGCGCGCCGCGTCCATCTTGGCGCCGAAGCGGCATCCGACGTTGCAGTAGCCGCATCCGTTGCACCCCAGGGTCGCGTGACGGAAGCGGCGGGGGCGCAGGCCGCAAGCGCGCATGCCGTCCTCGAGCTTGCCCGAAGCCGCGTTGAGCCGGCTCTCCTTCGTCTCGTGCACGTTGAGCACCGACTCGACACGATCGTAGCTCTGTGCGAGCGCGTCGGGCCGCAGGTCGAAGCCTGCGTTCGCGTAGTCGCGGCGAACGTCCTCCGGCAATCGGAAGCAGACCATGTTGGCCAGCACCGTCGAGCCGCCGACACAGGTCCCTTGAAGCAGGGCGATCGTGCGCGAGCGGTTGAGCTGCGCGCCGCCGTCCTTGTAGAGCGACCCGAGGGCCTCGAGCTCGCTCTCCGGCATTTCGTGGGCCGGCACGAAGCGACCCCGTTCCACGACGGTCACGCGCTCGTGCGCCCGGGCGAGGGCGTAGGCGGTCACTGCGCCCCCGGCTCCGGATCCGACAACGGCGAAGTCCGTGTGAACGTCGCGCGTCATCGGCGAACGCCCCCGGCCAGCGACCCCGATGATCGATTCGCGACGGGAACGAACCCGCCGCGCCGTGCTTGTTCCTGCGTCGAGTGGTATCCGAGGCGGGAGATCTGCCGCGTCCACGTGAGCGGCGAGAGCAATCCGCGTTGCAGATAGTGGCGGTCGATGACCGCCCGACGCGCGCGGAGGGAGAGTCTCGAGAACGGCAGTCGCAGCGTGAGAACCGGCGCCCACTCCATCAGCGTGAACAGCGCGACGGGAACGAGGGAGGAGCGCGCGTGGGCCAGCGCGAAGAAGCGGTCGGTCTGCTCGGTGAGGCGGCGCCACCCGCCGGCGGGCGGCGACGTCGAGATCCACGCTTCGGCGTAGGCGCGAAGGGTCCGCTCGATGCCGGGGGTGACGAACACGAAGCCCTCGTCACGTCGCATGCGAATGCGGATGCGGTGCCAGAGCAGCCCGAACGGCAGGAGCAGCAGCCAAACGGGTGCCAGGGCGGCGACCAACAGGCAGCCCGACAAGACGCGTAGACGTTCCAGCAAGCGAGGCCCCCCCGACCCGCGTGACAATACCCGATTCGGACCGAGAATCCCGCGTCAGGACGTGTTTCGGGACTTCCCTCTTCGCGCCGACCCGACTATCAACGGCACCGATGAGCACATCCGATGAAATTCGCTCCGTCGTCGAGGCGGCGCGCGCGGCACAGCCCGAATGGGCGGCGATTTCACTACGCGAGCGCACACGACGACTCAAGCGCGCCGCGAGGCAGATGCTCGTCGAGCGCGAAGACGCGCTTCGCCACGTGCACGACGACATCGGGAAGCTCCCGACCGAAACGCTGATGACGGAGGCAGCGGGCCCGCTCGATCAGCTTCGCCAGTGGGCGTCGATCTTCCGGCGCGTCCACCGGCGCCGTCGCGTCCGTCTCAACCCGTTCGCCTTTCCGCGCAAGCGCGCTTCGATCGACCTCGTTCCGCGCGGTGTCGTGGCGTGTATCACCCCATGGAACTACCCGCTCGGGATCCTCTTTCGCTACGTGTTCCCCGCGCTGCTCGCAGGGAACGGCGTGGTGCTCAAGCCGTCGGAGCACGGAGCGCGCACAGGCCGCTGGTTCGTCGAACGACTGCGACACGAGCTGCCGGAGGGTCTGCTGGGACTGGTCGTGGGTGGCGATGAGGCAGGCAAGGCGCTGGTCGCGTCGGACGTGGATGCGGTCACGTTCACCGGCTCGACGGCGGGCGGGCGCGAAGTGGCGTCCGCGTGCGGGCGCAAGCTCATTCCCTGTACGGTCGAGCTGGGTGGAAAGGACGCGGCCATCGTGCTCGCGGACTGCGATCTCGACCGCACCGTCGCAGGCATCACCTATTGGGCGCTCCACAACGGCGGTCAAAACTGCGGCGCGATCGAGCGGGTGTACGTCGAAGACACCGTCGCCGACGAATTCGTGAAGCGACTCGGCGACGCGTGGGCGCGGCTCGAGACGACCGGTGACGAGGCCGACGTCTCTCCCCTGGCCAACGAACAACAGCTCGCGATCGTGACGCGTCACGTCGACGACGCACGCGCCAGGGGCGCGCGTGTCGTGGTGGGCGGCGGTCCCACCGGAGAAGGGCTCGGGTATCAACCCACGGTCATCGACGCGTGCACCTCCGAGATGACGGCGATGCGTGACGAGTCGTTCGGGCCGATCGTCTGCGTCACGCGCGTGCGGGACGTCGACGAGGCGCTGCGATTGGCGAATGACAGCGCGTACGGGCTGGGCGGATCTGTTTGGACACGAAACCTCGCGGCGGGACGCCGCGTCGCGAGCCGTTTGGACTGCGGTGTTGCTTGTGTGAACAACCACGCGATCACGGGCGCGATCGTCGCGTTGCCGTGGGCCGGCACGAAGGCGACGGGCACCGGCGTGAGCAACAGCGAGTACGCGTTGGCGACGTTCCTGCGGCCACGTACGACGTTGATCGACGGGTCCTCGAAGCCCGACATGTTCTGGATGCCGATGGACCGCGACCTGCGTCGCGTCGGCGAGCGGATCGCCGCGCTGCAGCTGGGGTCGGTGTCCGCCGTCGTGAAGCTCCCGCTGTTGATCCGGCGGCGCGTCAAGACGATTCGAGACTTCTTCCGCGCCCGAACGAAACGTACGTTGCCTGGCCCGGGCGAGCCGGGCGAGCCGGGCGAGCGCGGCTAGCGGACGCGCGGTCCGCCGCGGGATCGGGCGCGATCGTGGCGCGCGGAGGAGCGGACGCGGCCTCCGGCCCGGCGCGTGTCGCTCGTCTTGGAGCGCTCTTCGCGACGCAGGCGCTCGAGCTCCTCGATGCGGCGGCGGGCCATCTGCCGGACGACGACGGACGAAACGATCGAGACCATCGGGGACTCCTTTCAGTGCGTTGCGGTCACACATTGGACGTGCGAATGCCGATCGATGTCGCTCGATCCTGTTTCTGAAATACATAGAAATGTTCTATATTTGGCGCATGAGCTGGATCAACTACACGCACCTGCGCTGCTTCTGGGCCACCGTGCGCGAGGGCAGCGTCTCCGCCGCCGGCCGCGCGCTCCACGTCTCCCAGCCGACGGTTTCCGCCCATCTGAAGACGCTGGAGACGGTCGTCGGCAAGCGCCTGCTGAACCGCAGCCGGTCCGGCATCTCCCTGACCTCGACCGGCCGCGCCGTGTATCGCTATGCCGACGAGATCTTCCGCCTCGGCGCGGAGCTCGAGGGGTCGCTGCGCGGGGACCGCATCCCCGTGGTGCAGCGGCTCCGGCTCGGCATCGCCGACGTCGTCCCGAAGTCGGTCGTGCACCACGTCATCCAGCCGGCGCTCAAGATGAAAGAGCGTCCGCGCGTCGCCTGCTACGAGGGCAAGCCGCCCGAGCTGCTCGCGCGGCTTGCGCGGCAGGAACTGGACGCGGTCGTGGCCGATACGCCCGTTGATGGGCAGCAGATCAACGCGTTCAACCATCTGCTGGGAGAGAGCGCCCTGACGGTGTTCGCACCCGTCAAGGACGCGCCGCGGTACCGAAGGGGTTTTCCGCGGAGCCTGGACGGCGCGCCCTTCCTGCTGCCGACGCCGAACACGGCCATGCGACGAGAGCTCGACCGCTGGTTCGCCGCGGCAGGCATCCATCCGGACACCTGCGCCGAGTTCGAGGACATGGCGTTGCTCAAGGCGTTCGCCGCGGACGGGCTCGGGCTCTTCGCGCTGCCGACCGTCGTGGAGGCGGACGTGCGACGGCAGTGCGGCGCGCACGTCGTGGGACGCATCGAGGAGGCGCGCGAGCGTATCTACGTGATCACCCTCCAGCGCCGGGTTCATCACGCGGCGCTCACGGCCATCGTCCGGGGCGCCCGGGAGAAGCTCTTCGCCTAGGAGCCTGTCCGGGCATCGCGACCGCAAGCGGCCCCGCTCCCCGATCCAGCCTCCTCGACAGCTTGGCATCGCCCGCGGCATGCGAGGGTCTGCGGCCTCGGGCGATCGTCTTGTAGAGCTTCCAAGTGTCGTGTCCGGTGCTCCGGCCGCGTAACGGGGAGTTTTCAGACGGGCCCTGGATGGTCGATGCGCCACACTGTGGCGCCAGGCCCCTCGGACGCCCCTGCCATGAACGCCGCCTCGAGCCTCGTACTCGGCGCCGGAACCGAGACGGGTGTCGTTCTCGACCTCATCCTCGTTCTCGGCGCCGCGGCCTTCGCCGTGCTCGTCCTCGCGCGCCTCGGCGTGTCGGCGATCGCGGCGCTGATCCTCACGGGCGCGTTCATCGGGCCGCACGCGCTCGAATGGGTGCCCGCTCCGGATGCCCTGGGCGTCATCGCCCACCTCGCGATCGTCGTGCTCCTCTTCGGCGTGGGGCTCGAGCTTCATCTCGACGCGCTGCGGCCCGGCGCGACGCGGTTGATCCTGGCCGGTGTCGGCGCGTGCGTCGCGTGCACGGCGCTGCTGTGGCCGGTGGCCGCGCAGTTCACGAGCTCTGCCGCCGAGGCGCTCGTCATCGCGATGGCGTTCTGCCTGTCATCGACCGCCGTCGTGCTGAAGTACTTCACCAGCCGTCGGGAGCTCACGCTCCCCGCAGGCCGGCTCGCGCTCGCGATCCTGGTCATCCAGGACCTCGCCGTGATCGGCATGCTGGCGCTGGTGCCCATGCTGGGGCGCTGGGCCGGCGTCGAGGCCGTCGAAGACGGGCCGGGGGCGTTCGACGACGTCGGCGACATCGTCCTGCGTCTCGGCGGCGTCGTCGCGCTCGTGCTGGTCGGACGACTGCTGCTGCCGAAGCTGCTTCGCGAGTCGCTGCGTGTAGGCGGCACCGAGGCGCTCTTCCTCGCCGGCATGGCCTTCGCGCTCGGCGCGGCGGGCGCTTGCGAAGGGCTGGGATTCAGCTTGGAGCTCGGAGCGTTCCTTGCGGGGTTCATCCTCGCGGACACGCCGTTCCAGCAGGAGCTGAGCGGCAAGGTCGTTCCGGTGCGCGATCTGTTCCTGGCGGTGTTCTTCACGACGCTGGGCATGAACGTCGATCCAGCGGTCGCGCTCGACGTCTGGCCGTGGGTGCTCGTCGCGGTCGCCGCGCTGGTCGTCGTGAAGCTGATCGCGATCGGCATCGCTTGTTGGAGCGGCGGCGCGCACGCGAGCACCGCGCTGATCGTCGGTGCGTGTCTCGCGCACGGGGGCGAGTTCAGTCTGGTCCTGCTGGAGCAGGCGCAGGTGAAGGGCGTGCTGGATGCGCGCATGCACGGCATCCTGATCGTCGTCGTCGTCGTCGGCTTGTTGCTCATGCCGGCGCTAGGTGCGCTCGCCCGCCGCATCGCGCCGCACATGCACGCAGCTCCGCTGGCGCCGTTCGCGGGACGCACGCGGCTCGCGCGGCCCTTCGGCCAGACCGACGAGGACGCCGTGCCCGCGCGAGTGATCGTCGCCGGCTACGGCCCCGTCGGGCGCGCGGTGGTGGAGGCGATGGAGGCGGCCGGGTTGCCGACGGCGGTCATCGAGCTCAATCCCGCCACCATCACCGAGCTTCGATCGCAGGGACGCTTCGCGGTGCTCGGTGACGTGCGCACGTCGACGGTCTTGAGCGCAGCCGGCATCGAGAAGGCGCTCGCCCTCATCGTGACGATGCCGGACGTCCAGGCGGCCCGCGTCGGCGTGTCGAGCGCGCGCCGCATGAACCCTGCCGTGTGGACCGCCGCGCGAGCGCCGCTCGTGCAGTCCAAGAAGGCGCTGCTCGACGCCGGCGTGGACCTCGTGCTTTCGGACGAGGACTCGATGGCCGATCGTCTTCCGGGCGCGATCCTAGCCAGACTCGTCGAGTCGAGCGAGTGGCCTACCTAGCTGACGAGCGAAGGCTCGCGCGCTCGGGTCGGCTGCGCAGGCGTCGGTGATCGACGGGTCTTTGACGGCGATTCCGGCAGAGCGGGCTCCGCGACGTCCCTGTCGGGCAGCAGCAGGCGCAGCGCCACGAGGCCCACGACGCCGCTTACCAGGGAGCCCAGCAGCACACCGGACTTGACCGCGTTCAGGGCCTGCCCGCTGAGCGCGAGCGACGCGATGAACATCGACATCGTGAAGCCGATGCCGGCCAACGCCGAGGCGGCGGCAAGCGCCGGCCAACCCACACCCGCCGGCAGCACGCCGAGGCGCAAGCGAACGGCGATCCACGCGCCGGCCGTCACGCCGACGATCTTGCCGGCGAACAGACCGAGCGCGACGGCGACCGCGAGCGAGCTGCCGAGCAGGGCAGGATCGATGACGACGCCGGCGTTCGCGAACGCGAAGACCGGCATGACGCCGAACGCCACCCAGGGGTGCATTGCCGCCTCCAGCCGCTCGGTGGGGGCGATGTTCTCGCGCGCGACGGACCGCAGCTTCAGCAGGGCGTCGCGCTTGCCCTCGCGGCTCCCGCGATCGATCTGTTCGCGTACGGAAACGGCCGCGTCGCGCAGGTGCTTGGACGAGAGCCACGGACGCGCGGGGGTCAACAGACCGAGCGCGACGCCTGCGATGGTGGGATGAACGCCGGACTTGAGCGTGAAGAGCCAGGCGGCGACGCCGGCGAACGCGTAGATGGCGACGGAGCGCACGCCCAGACGCTGGAACGCCACGACCAGCGCCAATGTCGCCACGGCAGCGACGAGCCAGTCGATCCCGATCGAGCCCGAGTAGAAGACCGCGATGACCATGACGGCGAACAGGTCGTCGAAGATGGCGAGGGAGAGCAGGAAGATCTTGAGCCCGGGAGGCACCCGGGAACCCAGAAGCGCCAGACAGCCCACGACGAACGCGATGTCCGTCGCCGTCGGGACCGCCCATGCGCGAGCGTCGGCGCCCATGCCGTTCACCGCCAAGAAGACGAGCGCGGGAACCGCGGCGCCGCCGACGGCGGCACACAGCGGCAGGATCACCGAGCGCGGGTTCGACAGCTCGCCGGTGACGAGCTCGCGTTTGATCTCCAGGCCGATCACGAAGAAGAACAGGGCCATCAAGCCGTCGTTGATCCAATACCAGATCGGATACGTGAGCTCGATCGGACCGAGCGTGATCGTGAGCGGCTGCGCCCAGAACGCAGCGACCGAAGCGCCCCAAGGCGAGTTCGCGAGCCCGAGGGCGACGGCGGTACAGCCGAGCAGCACGAGTCCGGTGGCGGACTCCAGATGCAGGAAGTGACGGACGAAGCCACCGAGCTTCGCGGCCGGGGTCCGCGGCAGCGCGGGCGTGACGGGTAGGGATTGCATGACGTCGTTCTCCGGGCCCGCCTAGATGGCGTTGCCCCAGACTCCTTCCAGCATTTGCTGCCACAGGCGATCGAAGACCTTCTGGTCGGCAGGCTCGGCCTCGAGCTCGAAGTGCACGTCGCCCGAACGGAAGAATGTCCGTTCGTCCTTCGTGATCCGGTGGTCGCGCACGCCCGCACCGCGGGCCACTTCGCGCAGGCGGCGCTGGAAGGGGAACCAGGGATCGACCACCTTGGCGACATAGGGGACCGTCACGAGCTTCGAACGTTCGTCGCTCGGCGGCCGCGCACGCGCCCCGACCCCAGCCGGCGCGTGGCCGGCCGGGGCGGACGTCGGCGCCGTCTTGCGCGCGGTCGTGTTGCGTAGGGCGAGGGAGGGGAAAGACATGGGAGCAACCTCCAAGGTAGCGCCTCGCTCGGCGCTCGATCATTGGACGTGACGTGTGGCGAAGTGCTCCATCGATTCGTCGTTCAAATCAAATAGAGAATATCGATATTGATGACGAGCCGTCGGACCACCTCACGTGGCGGCCGACGGCGCCGCGCGCAGGACGTTTGCCGGGCCACCGACGCCCGGGCTACCCTGCGGGCTCATGCGCTCGGCACTCGTCATGCTCCTCTGTGTGCTCGCCGGCGCATCCGCGTGGGCGAAGGAACCGTCCGCAACCCCGGCGCAGGCGGCAGACCGCGTCCTCGCGGCCACTCGAGCAAAGGACACGGCGTCCCTGCGCGCGCTCGGCAGCGCCGCGGTGCCCGACCCGTGGCTCGTTGCGGACGAGCTGTGTGCCCGCGGGGAGCACGACGCGGCGGTCCTTTTCGGGCGAGAAACGTCCGTCGCCGACGAGCTCGAAGGGTACGTCGCGGCGCGACGTGGCGCGGCGCACGACGGCGCCGAGCGCAAGCTGCTACAGACCGTCGAGAAGGCCCGGGACGCAGGCGCCTCCGCGGAGGTGCTGGCGCTCACGGATTCCGTCGACCTGACCGCACCGTCGGTGGCCGGCATTCGGCTCATGACCTGTCGGAGCATCGCGCTGCTGCACGCCAATCAGCTCGCGAAGGCGGAGCAGGCGCTCGAGGCTGCGCGCGACGCGGCGGAACGCATCGGGTGGCGACGCGAGACTGCGGCGCTGCTGACGGCGTCGAGTCGCATCAAGCTGCACCGGGGCGACGTGCAAGGGGCGGGCTCGGCACTGACTCGCGTCGTGGCGATCCGCGAGGCGATCGGGGACCCACGCGAGCTGATCGTCGCGCTCGTCGCGCTCGGCAACTTCAAGAGCGAGCTCGGCGCGTTTGCGGACGCGCAGGACGCCTACGTCCGGGCGCTTGCGCTGGCCGAGTCCTCCGGGAACCGGCACAGCCTCGGTGTCCTCTACGAGAACATCTCCCTCGTTCACTATCTGCTCGGTGAGCACGCCCGCGCGCTCGAGATGGCCAACGTGTCCCTGGCAATTCGTACCGAGCTCGGGGACGGACGCGGGGTCACGCGGATGACCGCCCGTATCGCAGGCATCCACGAGTCGACGGGCAACTACGCCGAAGCACTGGACTACGCCAAGCGCGCGCTCGCCCAACAGGAAGCGCGGGGCAACGCGGCGGACGCGGCGATCACGCTCGGGCAGATCGGGAGCATCCTCCGCTTCCTCGGCGAGTACGAAGCGGCGCTCGAACATCTACGTCGCGGCCTGCAGCTTGCGCAGACGTCGGGCAACGTCGCCGGCGAGGCGACGATTCTGGCCAACATCGGGGTCGTGCACTACCGGCGCGGCGACTATCCCAAGGCGCTGGCGCACGCGCGCCGTGCCCTCGCGCTCTATTCTCGAATCGACGATCGGCGGGGGCAGGCGTTCGCGCTCGGGCATGTCGGCATGTCGCACGACGCGCTCGGCGAGTATCCGGAGGCCCTGCGCAGCTACGAGCGTTCGCTCGAGCTTCGCAAGGCGACCCGCGACCGGCAGGGCATGGCGGCCGTGCTCGTGAATCTCGGAAACGTCTACGCCAAGACCGGCGACCGCGTGCGGGCCCTGGCCCTCTTCGAGCAGGCGTACGCGCTGCAATCCGAGATGGGCGACCGCCAGGGGGCGGCTGTCGCGCTGAGCAACATGGGCAACCTGCATCACGAGCTCGGCGATCACGAAGAGGCGCTCACGTTCTACGAGCGAGCGCGAACCACCCGTGAGGGCATCGGCGACGTCGCGGGTGCTGCGACCACACTCGGCAACATCGCGGTGATGTACGAGTTCCTCGGGGACACCGAGCGGGCATTGACGACGGCACGGCGCGCGCTGGCCATGTACGAGTCGATCGGCGGCCGCGCGGCCATTGCGAGCGCGCGCGGCAACGTGGGTGTCCTGCGTTTGAAGTCGGGTGACGCCGCCGGCATCGAAGACCTCGAGAAGGCGATCCGTGACGCGCGTTGGCTGCGCGCGACACCGCTCCTCGTCAGGCTGCTGAGCGACGTCGGGCTGCACTGGCTCGAACAGGGCGAGCCGCAACGGGCGCTCGAGCGCGCGCGTGAAGCCTCACGCGAGCTGCAGGACGTCTTTTCCGGATTGGAGGGGCTCGGTGGCTCGCTGGGCGCGACCGCGCGCGCCCAGCACAGCGACGTTTATGCCGTGGGGGCGCTCGCGGCGGTGCAGCTCGAGCGAACGGCGGAGGCCTTGACGTTCATCGAAGACGGCCGCGCCGGCGCGTTGCTCGAAGCGCTCGGCGGGCGACAGTCGATGCGCTGGACCGATCTGCCCGCCGAGCTGCGCCAGCTGGAATCGAAGGCCCACGCCGAGCACGCGGCCGCGCGCGCGAGCTACGTCGCGGCGCTCGAGACGGGCAACCTGCGCGCGACCCGGAGTGCCGCGGAGACGCTCGATCGAACCGTCGCGGTGCTACGGACGGTGACCGAGCGCATCCAGCGCGAGGCGAAACGCGAGGCGGGCGTCTTCTACCCGCGCGCGGCGCCCGTCGAGGAGATCCAGGGCCGGCTCGCGCCGGGTCATGTCCTCGTGCTCTACGGGTTCTGCCTCGACGAGGTCGTCGCGTTCGTGCTGACGCGCGACGAGGTGCGCGTCGTATCGCTCGGCGCGGCGATGCCGATCGTCGAGCTGTGTGCGCTCGCGCGATTCGACGATCGCACCGAGGATGCCGCGGCGCGGATCGCGAAGCTCGCGGCACGGTTGGTCGCGCCGCTGAAGCTCGACGCGGCGACCCAATTGGTGCTCGTCTCGCCGGACGGGCCGCTCGGGTACGTCCCGTTCGGCGCGCTGTTCGAGCTCCCCGTCGTGCTCACGCCGTCGGGCAGCGCGTATGTCTGGCAGCGCGATGTGCAGCAACCGGTCGACGCGACCAAGGTGCTCGCCGTGGGGGATCCGGACTACGGTTCCGTCTCCGACAAGGCGCGCGAGGTCTACGCACGCGGGCGCAGGCTCGCGCCGCTCCCCGCGACGCGCAAGGAGGCCACGCAGATCGGAAGCGTCGCGCTCCTGGGTGCGGACGCGAACGAGGCCGCGCTGCGCAAGGCGCTGGCGGGCGAAGGGTATTGGCGTGCGGTCCATTTGGCGTGCCACGGCATCGTCGATCCCGAGCGTCCGGCGATCTCGGCGTTGGCGCTTTCGGCCGCCGATGGAGAAGACGGCTTCCTCACGTGTCTCGAAGTCCTGCGCATGCGCATTCCCGCCGACCTCGTGGTTCTCTCGGCGTGTGCGACCGGCACGGGGCAGCTGGTCGCGAGCGAGGGGATCGTCGGTCTGACGCGCGCCTTCATGTACGCGGGCGCATCCCGCGTCGTGTGCTCGCTGTGGGACGTCGATGACGCGGCGACGCAGGCGTTCATGCTGAAGTTCTACGAGCTGTGGAACACGGGCGCGGGCGTCAGTGCCGCCGAGGCCTTGCGCGGGGCGCAGGCGCACGTCCGTGGCCAGGCCAAGTGGAAGCACCCGTACTACTGGGCCGCATGGGTGCTGTGGGGTCTGCCGTAGCAGCGTGGCGCTCGATCGATTCAGATCGGCCGACGCCGCGGCGAGGATCCGGGTCGGATCCTCACTTCGACGCGAGCGCGGCGCGGATTGCCGGCGCCGAGCTCAAGTCGATGCCGCTTGCCTCCACGTAGGCCTCCGCGTCGCGAGTGATGGTCGTTGGAACGATCGACGCCTTGCCGTCCACGCCCCGGTCGAAGAACAGGACGTGCAGGGCCACGCGAGCCGCGTCCTTGGTGTTGCCGTCGTCGAGCAGCCGGGCGACGACCCGAACGCAGCCGTCGCGTGCGTTGCGGTACGCGGCTTCGTCGCCGAGGAGCGTGAGCCCGTACGCTGACGCCAGGTCCCATGGATAGGCGCCGGGCGCCGTGGCCCGCCGTCCCCACTGCAGGGCCTTCCGACCGCTGTCGTCGTCGTGCTGCGCGAGGTGCAGGCCGGCCAGCACGAGCGTGAGGTTTTCCTTGGTGGTTGCGCCGCCCATGATCTTGGCCGGGTCGGCGTCGCGCACGTTCTCGATCAGATGGGTGCGGGCCGGTCGGCTCCCCGACTCGGCGAGCACCAAGAGCGCTCGCGTCGTGAACAGACCCGGACGCGCAGCCAACTCGGCGGCGACGCGCCGCTTCGATGCCGCATCCGCGTCCCGCACGAGGACACGAAGCGCGCGACGCTTCAGCGCTGCGTCGGTCGTGCGGTCGAAGGCGCGCCACAGCGCGTCGCGCGCGCTCGGCCAGAGCCGGTCGTGCTCTGCGAGGACTTCGAGCACACTCTCAGGCGCCCGCTCGGCTTGTTTTCGGGTCAGGATCATCTTCATGATCTGCGCCTCCGACATGCCTTCCGCGGGTTCGGTGCCGGTCTCCTGGGTGAGCTCGTGCAGGTGTTCCGCCAGTCGCTTGCCCTCGCGCGTCGCGTCCGAGGCTCGCGGAGCCTCTCCCCGTTCCGGTGCTTCGTCCGCCCATAGAGGCGGGGAGAACAACAGCGCCGACAGGACGAACGTGGCGGACCTGAGATGGATGGACAGATGGTTCATCGATGACTCCGTGGATCACGAGGGACGTGCGTCGTGCAAGTGCGATTTGCGCGATCGGAGGGTTCATCGATCTCAGATTCACCGAAGAGCGGCGAGCGCGGCGCGGATGGACGCCGGTGTCGTCAGGGCCGCCCCTTCCTGGTTCGCGAACGCCGTCAAGCGTTCTGGTAGCCAGGACAGGGCCGCAGGCCGACCCCGCCGGTGGTGGCGCTCGAAGTACTGAGCGCGAAGCACGAGGGCCGCTGCGGCCTCGAGGAGCTCCGGCTGTCTTTCGAGCGCGTCGAGGTATTGCTCGACGAGCGTTTCCACGTCGTCCAGCAGCGCACGCCAGGCGTTCGGATCGCGATGTCGAAGCGCGGCTGCGGCGGCGTAGTAGAGATGGGGCATGCCGCTGCTGAACCGCACCTCGGAGACGACCCACCGGAGGATCTCCGTGCCCGGCTCCAGGCGGCGCAGACCGTGCCAGGCGGCAGGCAGAATCTGGCCCATGTGTCGAGCGCCCTCGAGCTGCTTCGTGACGAGCGACGCAACATAGGGCTCCCCATCCTCGTCCGCCAGAGCGAGCATGCCGTCGATGGACAGGGCCCGGGGATCACTGCGAAGCGCCCCCAGCACGAGATCCCGCGAGGCCGGCGCGCGGTCCAGGGCCAGCAGGTCCAGCATGCGCCGGCGAACGTCCGAGCGGGCGTCCGAGGTCGGCAGGTCCACAAGATGCGGTCGGAGATCGTCCCAGGTGACCGTGCCCTGCCACAGCGCCGCGCGTAGCGCCGTGGCGGCGCGCTTGCCGTCGAGGATTCGCTCATAGGCGTCCGGCAGGCTGAGATCGACGTCCGCCTCGCTGACTCGCATGCGCTGAACGAGCAGCGCCACGGCCGGGCCCCGCGGCGCTTCGCCATCCGGGGGCTCCGGCTGCGGGGCCTGTGCCGGATCCGTGCCGCGCCACACGATCAGGCCGATGCCGAGGAGGAGGCAGGCCGCGGCGGCGCGCAGCGCGAACCGTTTTCGTCGCCAGGTCAATGCCTCACCGACGACGCGTGCCGACACGTCGGGCGCCGACTCGCGACCCAACGTGGCTCGAAGCATGATCTCGAGCATTCGCAGCTGGGGATCCGATCTCACTGAGGCTGCCTCTCTATGCAGGTCTTGAGCGCGTTTCGCGCTCTACGCAGGAGTGTCTTCACGCCGTCTACGCTCAGCCCGAGGAGCTCTGCGACGTGTCGGCGTGACGCGTTGCCGCCATAGAAGTGATCGATGGCCTGGCGTGCGCGGTCCGAGAGCCGTTCTAGGCAGTGGCGCAGCGCCTCGCTGTACCGGCTCCCGTCGTCTTCTTCCTGTTGCGTCGCCCAGAGCGCGTCGGCCTCGTCGAGGGCATCGAACGCCACCACGGCGCGGCCCCTGCGAACCGCCATCAGGAATCGGTTCTTGGCGACACGTCGCAGGTACGCCCGGGTCGAAGCGGGGGATCGTTCCTCGAAGGGCCGCCGCCACACCTCGAGAAACGTGTCCTGCACCACGTCCTCGGCGGTCGCAGCGTCACATCCGAGGTAGCGCAGGTACAGCCACAGACGCTCCTGATGCGTGCGCACCAGGGCTTCCAAGGCCTTCAGGTTCGTGGGCGTACGGGATCCGTTCCGCATCGACACCGCCAGAGTGCACGGCGACCACCGGCGGGGTTCGGAAATATACGAAGCCCGGTTTTTCTGTCGGATATTCGACTTCCGGCGAAGCGTAACCCCGACGCTCCGTTGCGCGTTGATGGCGCATGCGCATCTTCACCCGGGTGGCCGGCGCGGCCGTCGTCGGTGCGTCGGCGCAAGTCGTCGACGTCCAGGTCTCCGTTGCCGGTGAGCAGGAAGGGGGCGATGCAGGTTCGTTTCGCATCGTCGGGCTGCCCGACAGCGCGCTGCGCGAAGGCCGCGAACGCATCCGCAGCGCCATCCACCACGGCCACTGGCCCTGGCCGTTTCGGCCCGTCACCGTCAACCTCGCGCCCGCCGCCGCGCGCAAGGAAGGCGCCGCACTCGATCTGCCCATCGCGCTGGGTCTGCTCGACGTCCAAGGCATCCTCGGCGCCGAACGCAACGCGCTGGCCAAGTGCCTGTGTCTGGGCGAGCTCACGCTCGACGGCAACGTCCGACCCGTGCGCGGCGTGCTCGCCGCCGCCGAGGCTGCCCGCGCCGCCGGCGTGCGTCGCGCCCTGGTGCCATCGAGCAACGCGTCGCAAGCCGCGGCGGTCGACGGGTTGACGGTCGTCGGCGTCGACTCGCTGCGCGCCGCCGTCGGTCACCTGACCGAGAAGGAACCACTGGAGCCCGAGCCCGCACGCGCATGGCAACCCGCGCCGTGGGAAGGTGATCGCGAACCACCGGTGCGCGGACAGCCGGCGGCATTGCGCGCGGCGTGGATCGCCGCCGCCGGCGGACACAACCTGCTGCTCACCGGTCCGCCCGGCTCGGGCAAGACGCTGCTGGCACGACACCTCGCCGGCGTGTTGCCGCCGCTCACGAAAGACGAAGCCGTCGACGTCAGTCGCATTCACAGCATTGCGGGGCTGCTCGAAGGGGGCCTCGTGACGCGCCGCCCGTTCCGCGCACCGCATCACACGACCAGCACGGCGGGGTTGGTGGGGGGCGGAACACACCCGCGACCGGGCGAGGTCAGCCTCGCGCATCACGGCGTGCTGTTCCTCGACGAGCTGGCCGAGTTCAACCGCGTCTCGTTGGAAGCGCTGCGGCAACCCCTCGAAGACGGAACGATCGTCATCGGACGCGCCGCCGGACGCGCACGCTTCCCGGCGCGCATCCTGCTGATCGCGGCGACCAATCCCTGCCCGTGCGGATGGTTCGGCGTCGAGGGACGCTGTACCTGTGCGCGCAGCGCACGCCTGCGCTATCAGCAGCGCATTTCGGGCCCGCTTCGGGATCGATTCGATCTACGGGTCGACGTGGCGCCGGTCGACCCGGAAGTGCTCGTGAAGGAGCGGGCGAGCACGCCGTTCGAGCCGCGTGCGATGCAGCGGGCGCGCAAGGCGCAGGCGCGCCGCGCCAAACAGCTCGGCTCGAGTGAACCCTGGAACGCCCGAATCGCCGCGTCGCGTCTACCCGACGGCGTCGGCGCGGACGACACCGCGCAGCGCCAGCTCATCTCGAGCGCCCGACGGCTGGGCCTGAGCGCGCGCGGTGTGCATCGCTGTCTCAAGGTGGCGCGAACGATCGCGGATCTGTGCGCCGAGGACCGCGTAGGTACCGCCCACGTGCTCGAAGCCCTCAGCCTTCGAAGCTAGCGCATTGCCGCCGCAAACGGCGAATTCCTATACTTGTTGCCGGCATTCGGACGAATGCGGAAAGGCGGCCCGATGCGCAACGCCGACCCGAAGTGCCTCCGATGGATGGGCGCGCTGACCCTGCTCTCGTTGTCGTTGGGTTGCGGCGGTGGCGGCGGCACCACGTTGATCCTGCCGACCGGGCCGTTCGTGATCCAGCCTCCGCGCAGTCCGAGCTTCGGCATCGATGCGTCGGACGCAGTCGGCCGCGTGTTGCTGCACAGCGGCGAGCTCGTACTTCGACGCGTCGACATGCGCATCCGTTGTCGGCGTGCGGATTGGCGGTTCGTGCGCGTGTACCGCAGCCAGTCGGACGCGAACGGTCCGCTGGGGCGCGGATGGGACGCGAGCCTCTTCGTGCGCCTCGTCGAACGGCTGAACGGCGACGTCGAGGTGCACTGGGGGACCGGGCGGTTCGACGTCTTCCCGGACATCGGCGGCGGATCGTATGGGCCGGTCACCGGCTGCTTCGAGACCCTCGTGAAGGACGTGCTGGGATGGTCGTTGCGCTCGCCCCACGGCACGGTGCACCGGTTCGATCTCCAGGGACGCGTCCAGCATCGCGACGACCGTGCCGGCAACCGAACGCAATGGAGCTACACCGGCGCCCTTCCGACCTCGATTACCGACGAGCTCGGCCGCCGCGTCGACTTCGTCTACGACGGGCAGGGACGGCTGCGTTCGATGACCGACTTCACCGGGCGCGTCGTCGCCTACGACTACGACGCGGCGGGCAATCTCGTGGCCGTGACAACGCCGCCCGTGAACGGCACACCGACGGGCAACGACTTCCCCAACGGAAAGATCGAGCGGTACGCCTACTCGTCGGGATTCGGCGATCCCCGTCTCAACGGCAACCTCCTGCGCGTCATCCGACCCAACGAGGTCGCGAATGCCAGTCTCACGCCGGCGCGCCAGGTGACGTACGGCGCCGCGGGGTTCGGGTTCGACCGCGTCGTCTCGCAGACGATCGGCGGGACGAACGCGTCCGGTCAGCCCGCGGGCGGCGCGTTGTCGTACACCTACGACTTCGGCGCCGTCGCCGGCCCGCCCGGATCGACGTCCATGACGACCGTCGTGGACCGCAACGGCAACACCACCCAGTACTTCCACGACGGCGACGGCCACTGTCTGCGCGCCGTCGAGTCCCCGTCCGGCGGCGGCTTCACGACCGACGTGACCTACAACGGCGACGGGTTGCCGACGCGCATCACCACGCCCCTCGGGAACCGCGTCGACTTCGTGTACGACAGCACGAGCCCCGACCGCTGCCGGCACGGCAACCTCCTCTCGCGCACCTGCGTCCCGGACGGGCGCGGCGGCGATCAGCTGCAGCTGCGAACGACCTACACGTACGAGCCGCTCTACAACCTCGTGCGCACCGTCACGGACCCGCGCGGTAACGACGCCACGTATCTACCCCAGAACGGGGGACCGCAGTCGGCCGCGCGGTACACCACGACCTACCACTACGACTGGATGGAGAACACGGTCGCGCCGCCGCAGGCCGCCCAGTTCGGCATCACGATCCCGCCCGGCCTGCTCAACCAGGGCGACCTGAACTTCGACGGTCGTATCGACCAGTCGATGGGCAATCCCGTACGCGTCGACACGCCGACGGTGCACCTGGACATCACGTCCGAGCAGGCGGCGACCGAGGGTGACAACCTGCAGGGCATCGTGGTGCTTTGTGTCTGGAACGACCTGGGTCAGCTGACGTTGCTCGAGGACCCGCGCGGCAACCAGGACACGTTTGCCTACTTCCCCGAGAACGACCCCGACGGCGACGGCCAGGACGTCACGCCGGGCCGCAACGGCACGACCGGCGGATACCTGCGGCAGGTCGTCGAAGACGCGTCGATCGGACCGCGCCGACAGGACCCGGGCCCGGCGCTGGCGCTAACGCACACGTTCACGCGCGACCGCCGAGGGAACGAGATTCGATTCGACGACGCTCGCGGCAGCGAGTTCATCACGATCTACAACGCCCTCGATCAGATCGTGCGCGTCGAGGCGCCGGTCGTGGACGCAGGTCAGTCGCACGGCTACCGGCGCGACGTCATCTACGACGCCAACGACAACGTGGTCCGTGTCGAGGTCGAGAATCAGAAGACCGACCGAACCACGCACCAGAGTGGGGTCGTGCCCGGGCTCGCGGTCTTCACGCACGTCTTTGCGTACGACATCCTCGACGATCGCATCGCCGCGACCCACGATGCGCGGCGCGATCCGGCCGTGCCCGCGTCGGCGCAGCCGACCGCACTCGAGACGCGGTACGTCTACGACGCGAGCCAGAACGTCGTCGAGGTGGCCACCCCCGCGTCCACCTCCGGCCAACAGAGCGAGAACCGCCGTCTGTTCCGCTACGACGCGCGCGACCTGTGCGACGCCCGAACGCTCGGCGGGCAAGGCAACGATGCTTCGACGGCAACCTTCCTGTACGACGACAACCGCAACCGGGTCCAGGTCATCGACGCGGAGGGCGGCGACGTCACGCGCTACGACTACGACGGCTTCGACCGGCGCATCGCCGTCACCGACCGCGAAGGCAACGTCGAGACTTGCGCGTACGACCCGGTGGGGAACCGCGTGCGCTACGAGGCGCGCGGTCCGGCCGTGGGCGGCGGCGCCCACACTCTGCTTGCGGGGAGCGACTTCCTGTACGACGAGCACAGCCGACTCTTCCGCATCGATCGCGATCTGTTCCTGGCGACCGGCGTGACGCCCTCGAGCGGTGCAACGGTCACGGAAGGGCCGCTGGTCCCCGGCGACGGCAAGATCAACACGATCCTGGAGTACGACGCGAACGGGCGCATGACGTTTCGTCACGAGGACCGGGACGCGACCTACGCGCAGGTCTACGACGGCGCCGACCGACTGATCACACGGCGCTTGCCGATCGTGGATCCCGCCGGGCCCACGCCGACCGAGACACGGTTTCTCTACGATCCGAACGACAACGTCGTTCGCACCGAAGCCGTGCACGTGAGCGAGATGTCGATCGTCGCGCCGGTGACGCTCACGACGCACTACGTCTACGACGTCCTGAACCGCGTCACCCGCGTCACGGATCCGAAGGGACAGACCACGCGCTTCGAGTACGACAGCCGCGGGAACCTGACCGCGCAGTACGACGCGCGCGGGGTGCTGATCAGCGACCCGCTCGCGCTGTTTCCGGGACCGATCAACGGCCACGGCAACGGTCTGTTCGTGGACTACGACGGGGTGGATCGCCCGTGGCTCGTCACGCGCGAGCTACGCGTCGGCGGCGAGGGCGCCAACGCGCTCGACACTACGAACAGCCACAACAACGACGGTCTGATTCGGCTCCTGAGCGAGTGGGATCCCAACGGGCGCGTCGCCGAGCGCACAGACGACGCCGGCAACACGACGCAGTACGCCTACGACGCGATCGACCGGCGCGTTTCGCGCACGAACCCCGACGGCGGCGTGTGCACCTGGACGTTCGACCGCGACCACCGCGTCACGTCGTCGACGGACGAAAACGGCACCGTCCACACGTTCACGTACGACGCTCTCGACCGGCTGCGCAGTCACACCGTCGCGCCCGACCCGACGCGGACCATCGCCGGCGGGACGCTGCCGCTCTACGTCGGCTCGACGGAGCTCACCTACGACTACGACGGGCTCTCCCGCAAGATCGTCTGCACGGACAACAACGAGCCCGGCGACGCGGGCGACGACGCGACGGTGCGCTTCCTGTACGACTCGCTCTCCCGCCGCGTCGAGGAGGTGCAAAACGGCGTCGCGACCGGAACGAGCTACGACGCGGATCGGCGCAGCACGCTGCACTTCCCCGAGGGACGCGTGCTGCGGTACGAGTACGACGATCACAATCAGCTGACCGGCATCGTCGAACCCGCCGCGACCCCGAACCGTCTCGAGATCCTGCTGCGACGACTGGGGACGGCGCAGGTGCTGCGCGTCGAGAGGCTCATCGGCGGGACGCAACGCAGCCGAACGACCGCGACGTTCGACGGCAAGCTGTTGATCGCGAGCGTGGCGCACATCGATCAGCCGGGCGCCGGCGTCGGCGGCGTACAGATCTCGGCGCGCAATCGCACGGACCAGATGACCACGGCGGCGTACGCCTATGTCACACCCGGAGGTCCGCAGATGTCGCGGGCGTTCGCCTGGAGCTACGACTCGCGTGGCCGGCTCACGACCGAAGACGCGATGGAGACCACGAGCCTCGGCGGCGCCGCGCAACGAAACGTCGACGTCACGTATGACGGCGCGCAGGCGATCAAGAATGTCTTCGAGGACTTGGGCGCGGGCGGGACCACCAACCGGGCGATCAATCGCACGCCGCTGCACGCGATCGCCGATGCGCCGTATCAGGCTGACGGCGGCGGCACGGGCTGCGGCATGCGCTCGGAGGACCCCGTGCGTTTGCTGCAGTGGGACGGGTTCGGCCGTCTACGCGCCGTTCGGCTCGCGGTCAACCCCAACGCGGTTGTCGGCGTCAACACCTACGACGCGCTCGGACGGCGCGTGTCCAAGGAGTTCAGCGGCGGCGGCAAGGGCCTGCGCACGGAGCACTACGTGTACGACGGCGAACACGTCGTCGAGGAGCGCGTCTCGACCGCCGCGTTGCCGGAGACCTTGACGCGGGAATTCGTCTACGGCGAGGGCACCGACTCGATCCACGCGATGTTCGCCGACTCCGGCAGGGACATCACGCCGGACGCCTACTTCTTCCATCTGCGCGGACCGTCGGGCAACGTCACGCACCTCGTGAACGAGCAAGGCGCGCCGGTGGAGTTCAACGCCTACGGCGTGCTCGACTTCCCCTCCGTGCACGACGCGACGACGCTCGCCGCAACCGCCGGCAGCCCGCTGGAAAACCCGTTCCTGCAGCACGGCCGGCGCTGGGACACGTTCACCGCGCTCTACCACCACCGCGCCCGGTACCGCGACCCCCGAGACGCGGAGTTCGCCTGTCGCGATCCCCTGGGGAAGTACGGCGACGCCGCATCCGACGGCAACCCGCTCGCCTTCGCGGGCAACGACCCCATCAACGCCGCCGATCCGATGGGGCGCTACACCATCAAGCTCGAGAAGGCGCGCGTCAGCTCGTACGCCGTCTCCGGCTCCGGGAACGGCGCGCAGGGCGCGGGGCTGGGGTTGATCCTGCGCGAGAGCGAGGTGCTGGCGACGATGTTCGTGGAAGGCGATCCCGATCGGCCGGTGATCACGGGCCGGGTCTACAACGCGCGGTACAACGAGAGCGACCTGAACTTCGTGAACCGGCTCATGGAAGAGGAAGGCATCTTCTACGCGTGCCACGACAATCGCCTCGAATTCGAGCTCCAGCTCCGCGACGAAGCGTCGACGACGGTCGAGTCATTCGCGGGCGAAAGGCCTTTGAACCACTCGGTCATCGGGTACGAGGACGGCAAGCTCAAGATCGGAGGCAGTGTCGGGGCCGCCCTGTACGTCGGCCGCGGGACCCGGCACGACGCGGGCAGCAACCTGATGAACGCCACGCGCGGCACGTCGACGTCGTCCGACGCGTTCGTGACGAACGCACACATGAGTCCGTTCGAGATGGCACCGTTGGTGGTGGATCCGACGCACCGCCCAGGGAGTACCCCTTCGTACGCCACCCACGCCTACGACAGCCCGTACGCCGGCGCATCCACGCCGATCGACGCATATGTGATGCACGACAACGCGTTGTCACAGTCGTTGCTCAACCAGGCGATCGGTCAGGGACTGACGACGAGCCTCGGTGCGTGCGTGACCCCGGCGGCGCCGTCGCCGGTTCCGATGCCGTATCCCAACCTGACAGGTACCGATTGCGGTGGTCCCTGGTCGACCTACGGCACGTGCGAAAGCGGCATCGTCTCGCATCCGATCCGCGACAAGGCCCTGACGTTGATCCAGCGCCTCGGCTACGCATGTGAGCAAACCGGCCTCTGTCAGCCCTGGTACTTCCGCTAGCGCGCGAGATCAGTCTTCGAGGAAGTGGTTGAAGTCCTCCGACTCCTCGTGATGAAGGAGCTCGTACGCGTGCGCCGGCGTCCGGGCGTGGTAGAGCTGTTGCTCGATGCCGCGGTCGCTGAAGATCGCGCGCGAAAACGCCGTGATGACCTCCAGCCGGTGGTCGCGCTGGGACGGCGGCGTCGCGATCAGCACCATGCAGTGCACAGGCGCGCCGTCGGGCGTTTCGAAGTGAAGTCCTTCGCTGCTGATGCCGACCGCGCCCACGATCTCGTCGCCTTCCTCGAGATCGGCATGCGGAACCGCAAGGCCGTCGCCGAGGCACGTCGAGCCGCGTGACTCCCGCTCGAGCGCCGAGGCGAGAATGGCGTCGCGGTTCGCCTGCAGATCGTTCGTCCGCACGAGCACATCCGTGAGCTTCTCGAGCGCCTCCTCGACGCTTTCGGCCTCCAGGTCCGTCACGATGTGCTCTTCGTGGATGAAGTCGATGAGGCGCGATCGGTCGCGGCCGATGTCGCCCGAGCGCGCGAGCGCGATGCGCGTGCAGACCGGTCCGATGATCTCGTTGATCGTCACGACCGTGAGCACCGTCGCGAGGATGACCGCGCGCATCTCCTCCGGGAAGCGCGTGTCTTCCGTGACGAGCAGCATCAGGCCCACCGCCAGGCCCGCCTGCGGAAGGAGCGCAAGCCCGAGGTTCTTGCGCACCCGGTCGGTCGTGTCGGCCAAGCCCATGGCGAATCGTCCGGCCAGCAGCTTGCCGGCGCCGCGCATGCTGACGACGACCAGCGCCAGCACGCCGGCCTCCAGCGCGTAGTCGAAGTTCAGCTCCATGCCGGCCAACGTGAAGAAGATCGCGAAGATCGCCGTCTCGAAGCTCTCGAAGACGCTGTGACCGATCTCTTCCTTGTCCGGCGTGAGGTTGGCGAGGACGACGCCCAAGACGAGACAGGCCAAGAGCGACGAGACGCCCAGCTGCGCGGCGAGTCCCGCCGTCAGCAGGATGGTGATGAACGAGAGCGTCGTCATCTGATCGGTGCGCACCACGTGGCGCGTCGCGACGACGAGCAGGATCGCGACGCCGCTGCCCAGGACGACCGCGAAGAGAAGCTGTTCGAGCGGCGCCAGCAAGAGCGCCCAGGTCGAGACGCCGTTCGTTCCGCCGACGGCTTGCAGCGCCGCGGTGTGCGCAAACTCGAAAAGCGCGATGCACACGATGTTGTTCAGCGCGACCGCCGCGACGAGCGTCTTGACGAAGACCCCCTTCGAGCGCGTCTCTTTCACGATCGCCAGGATCGTGGCCGGCGCCGTCGAGACGGCGATCGTCGCCAGGATCAATCCGGCATCCCACTCCACACCGCCGACGATCATGACGCCCCCGAACACCAATGCCGGCGTCAGAAGGGCCTCCGCCAGGATGAGCAGCGAGAGCCGGCGCGCCGCCGACTTGAGCCGGGCGATCTGGAGGTGGCTGCCGACCGCGACCGCCATGAGGCCCAGGGCGAAGTCGATGACGGGGGCGAAGCCCGTGATCGTCGCGTGCTCGAACACGTGGAAGATCGGGCCGAGGCAGATGCCGGCGAGGATCTGTCCCGTGACGGAGGGCAGGCCCAGACGCCGCGCGATCGCGCCCGAGGCGACGCCGACGACGAGGACCAACGCCAGGACCAGGAGAGGCTCGGGTTCAAAGAGCAGCGTTGCGAGCACGGAGCCTCCGGGTGCTCCGGATTCTCCGCCACCCGTCCGACGGGACCCGTGTGCAGCGCCGCGGCGCTCCGACGGCTAGAATCCGGGCCCTTGAAGCAGATGCTGCTCCTCGCCCTGTCGTGCCTCGTCGTCGCGCTGCCCGCGCGCGCCGACGGCGAGGATGTGGAGACGATCGTCGCGCACCTGGCGTTCGAGCCGGGCCGCATCGATTCGCTGGGCGCCAACCGCGTCCCGCTGAAACCGGACCCGCCCAAGGGCCTGGCCGCGCTTCCGGCCGTTCGCACGCCGCGCTACAGCCGCATCGTCATGGCCGGCACCAGGGGGCTGTTGATCGCCATGGACGCGCGCCCGGAGGGGCCGCGGCTGTGGGTCGATCACAACATGGACGGACAGCTCCGCGACGAGAAGCGCGTCTGGATGCGCAAGGAGGGCAACGAGTACGAACGCGATCAGACCGTCTTGATCTCGTATGAGGGGGACGAGCGGCCGACGCCCGTCTCGCTGCACTTCACGTACAGGCCGAAACTCGCGATCGACTCCCTGATGGTGCGTCCGAACGTGCACCGTCGCGGTCGTGCCGTGCTGGGCGGCCGTCTGCGCCTCGTCGCGCTGTGCGACAACACCTCGGATCTTCGCTTCGACCACGCGCGCGACACGGTCTTCGTCGACCTGAACGGCAACGGCACGTTCGACACGTACGGCGCCGACGACGAGCAGGTCAAGCCCGATGTCGCGTTCCGCGTCGGCGACGAGGGCTGGATCGCGAAACGAACCGACGCTTCGGGTCGCACGCTCACCTTCGTTCGAGCCGCGGCCGTGCCCGACGCGAAGCCGCGCAAGTGGCAAAACAGGGGCGTCATGTCGAGCGGTCGCAAGACGTCGCCACCCGACAAGTCGCTGGCCGAGCTCAAGCAGCTCTTCGAGAAGGAGAAGAAGACGTCGAAGTCGTTCGTGGACCGCTACGACACCGTGCGGGAGATCGGCCGCGTGGGCACGGACGACGCGTTTCGTGTGCTGAAGAGGATCGCGGACGCGGACGCCGAGAAGTACATCCGGCAGCAGGCGATCCAGGCCATGGGTTACGCCTGCTACCTGAAGATCGGCGGCAGCGCCGTCATGGGCTATGCCGGCCAGAGCGACGCGAACATCCAGAACGCCGCCGTCTACGCGCTCCAAGGCATGGGGCACCCGGATCGCGCGAGGGTCTACGAGAAGATCGTGGCGAAGGGCGAGGCGACGGCCGTTCGCTCAGCCGCGATGTACCTCGCCGGGATGCGCACCGACGGGTCCCGCAAGGCGATTCTCGACGCGTACAAGTCGCGCAAGGACGTTCGCGAAGCGCTCTACGGATACGGCCTGCGGTACCTGAAGGGCGGCCCGCCGATGGAGCTCATGCTGGAAGCCGCGCGTTCAAACGACCGCCGGTTGCGCCTGGAGGTCCTGGAGGACCTGCACGACCTGCGGCACCCCTTGACGCGCGACGTCGCGATCGGGCTCGCCGAGGATCCCGAGCTCACGCGATTCGAGGCCCGGGAGGTGGTCACGATTCTCGGCATGCAGGGCGATCCCAAGAGCGTGGAAGCGCTGCTGGCCATGTTGGAGCGCGAGGGGCTCGACGAGGAGATCCGGTCGAACGCGCTGGACGCGCTTCGGTTCATTCGCGCGCCGAAGAGCGTCGCCGCGATCGTGAAGGCCGTCGACGCCAAGTCGCCGGCGTTGCGGGCCGTCGCGGCGGAGGTGCTGGCCGGGATCCCGCACCGGGACGTGACCAAGGCGTTGCTCAAGCGCGCGAAGAAGGAAAAGGACCCGGACGCGCGCGCGGCGCAGCTCGAAGCCCTGGGCGATCACGACGACCCGGCGGCGGTCCCTCTGCTGCTGAAATTCGCGAAGAAGAAGGCGAGCAAGGATCCCGTCAAGGACGCCCCGCGTCAGGCCGCCATTCGCGCGCTCGCACGGGTGGGCATGGGCGACGACAAGGCGCGCGCGTTCTTGCTCAAGCTGCTCACGTCCAAGCGGCGTATCGATCGCATCCTGGCGCTCGATGCCGCCCGGGCGTCGGGCCAGACACAGCTGTGCAAGAAGGTCGCGCCGAGTCTCCGTCACGACGAGTGGCAGGTCCGCCTAGCGGCGATCCAAGCGATCGAGGCGTTGCGTTGCAAGTCGGGCATCGAGCCGCTCATCGACCGGCTCGAGAACGAAGACGTGCCGCGGATTCGCGACGCGATCGCGGACGCGCTGTTCCGGTTGACCGGGCAGCCGCTGTACGACAATCCGCGCATCTGGCGCGACTGGTGGAACAAGAACCAGGCGACGTTCGAGGTGCCGGTCGAGATTCCCGAGCGGGTGGACTCGGACGTCGGCGGCACGGGTGCGGGCTTCTACGGCATTCCGGTGAAGACGGAGCGCGTCGTGTTCGTCATCGACCAGTCCGGCTCGATGAGCTCGCCGGCGGCGTCTCTCGACGACGAGGAGAAGGAGCGGCTCAATCAGCTCGACGTCGCCGTCCGGGAGGTGCTCGGCGCCATCGGCAAGCTCAACGACCGCGCGCGCGTGAACGTGGTGATGTTCCACACCACGATCCACCCGTGGAAGGACAAGCTGCAGAAGCTGTCGTCCCGCAACCGTGGGATCTTGAAGAAGCACCTGCTGGACATGAAGCCGACGGGCGGAACGAATCTCTACGACGGTGTCGAGCTCGCGCTGCTCATGGACGACGTCGACACGATCTTCGTCCTGTCCGACGGCGCGCCGGGATCGGGGAAGTTCGTGACGACCCCGGACATCCTGCGTGGCGTGCGCCGCTTGAACCAGTCACGGCGGATCGCGATCCACTGCGTCTCGATCGGCCGAGACTCGGATCTGCTCGAGCGCCTGGCCGCAGCCAACGGCGGCAAGTACGTGCGGAGGTAGTAGGGGCAGCCCTTGTGGCTGCCCAACCGTGCGTGTGTCGGGACCTGATCGACGAATGATTGGGCGACCACGAGGGTCGCCCCTACATCCATCCCGCTCCCGCTCCCGGACCGTTGATGTGTCGGGACCTGATCGACGAACGGTTGGGCGACCACGAGGGTCGCCCCTACACCGACGCACGGCGGATCGCGTCGAGCACACGGACCTCGTCGACGTAGCCCTTGTGGAGGTCCTGGTGCCGCATCCAGAACGCTTCGAGTGCGCCGAACGTCGCCTTCCCACGCGATGCGTCCGTGCGTCGCAGCGCTTCGACGAGGTGGAACGTCGCGAAGTAACGCACGGCGATCTCGACGTCAACCGCCCCCTGCGTCTCGCCGTCGCGCCACGCCCGCTGGATGCCGTAGAGCGCGCCGTCGGGTAGCGCCTCGAGCTTGGCCGCGCTCCTCTTCCAGTACGCAAGCTCCGCACGCAGCCGGTCGTGAAGGAACGCGGCAAGCCGGTCCTTGGCCTCCGGCGGCGCGGCGGACTCGACGATCTCGACGAACTTCCAGCCCCAACCGCGGTGCCCGTCTTTCAAGAGGGTGTCCAGCGCCGTCTGCACGTGCGGCCACGCGGCCTCGCCGCAATCGCGAATCAGGGGGTACGAGGCGTACCAGTAGCGCGACAACGGCGAGGTGGTGACGAGCTCGCACAGCGCTTCCCCGCGCTTCGACGGGTCGGCGAGCGCCTTCGCCCGCTCGAAGCGTGTTCGCCAGCCCCGTAGCCGCGTCCATTCCCGGCGAAGCGTCGCTTCCGTGTACGGCGTGAACGTCTTCGTGCGCGCGTCGTAGTGAGCAACCACGCCTACGACGGAGCCGCGCTCGCCCGACTGCAGGCCCTTGACCACGCCGCCGTCGATCCAGACGACGCTCGTCCGTACGAGTCCAGGCGTCGTCGCGGGCACCTTGTAGAAGCCCTCCGACGCGTGGCGCCAGACGCCGCCCTCGCGCACGAGGAAGGCGATGACCCGCTTGCCGCGCGCCGCTTCCAGCGGGCGAAGCTCCGTCAGCTCGAGCTCGTCACCCGGCGCCAGGTCACCCTGCCAGCTCTCGACGACCCGTAACCGGTCGCCCCTCGCATTGCTGTTCGCAGCGAAGACGTGCGTCGCGCGGTGGGTGCACGCGCCGAGATCGAAGGCCGGATGGGAGGCCTTGCTCCAGGCCGCCGGGGCGCACGACAAAACCAGACCCAGGGTGATGAGCGGTCGCAGCATGACCAGACAGACGCCTGCCACGGGCGCGCGTTAGCGGCGGCGGCGAGGCCGCGGCGGTACCATGGGCCCGATGTCCGAGCCCAAGCTGACCCATCTCGACGACGAAGGCCGCGCGTCCATGGTCGACGTCTCCGCGAAACCGGAGACGGCCAGGCGCGCCGTGGCGAAGGCCGCGGTGCACATGCGGCCCGAGACCGTCGCAGCCGTCGACGGGGGAACGCTGACCAAGGGGGACGCGCTCGCCGTGGCCCGCATCGCCGGCATCCAGGGCGCGAAGAAGACCGCCGACCTGATTCCGCTCTGCCACCCGCTTCGGATCCAGGACGTGCGCGTGGACCTGACGCCGGCGAGCGATCGCGTCGAGATTCGTACCGAGGTGCGCGCCATCGACCGAACCGGCGTCGAGATGGAAGCGCTCACGGCTGCCGCGGTCGCGGCGCTTGCGCTGTACGACATGGTCAAGGGCGTGGACCGTTCCGCGTCCATCGCGTCGATTCGGCTCGTGGAAAAGGTGGGCGGCAAGTCCGGTCACTGGCAACGTGACGCGGTTGCACCCAACGAAGACAGCTGAGGTGTAGAGTCATGTCGTTTCACGTCGCCGTTGCCGGAGCCACCGGGGTCGTCGGGCAGGAGTTCCTACGCATCCTGAAGGAACGCGCGTTCCCGATGACGTCGCTGCGCCTGATGGCCTCCGCGCGATCCGCCGGCAAGACGATCGACTTCGACGGCGCGTCGATCGTCGTCGAGGACCTGGCCACCGCGAGCTTTGACGGCGTCGACGTCGCGTTCTTCTCGGCCGGGTCGTCCCAAAAGGACCAGGCGCGCCGCGCGGCGAGCGAAGGCGCGCTCGTCATCGACAACTCGTCCGCGTTTCGAATGGATCCCGACGTTCCGTTGGTGGTGCCGCAGGTGAACGGCGATGCCGCGATGCGGCACAAGGGCATCATTGCGAATCCGAACTGCTCGACGATCATCATGGTGATGGTGCTCGGACCGCTCGAACGGGCCGTGCCCGTGAAGCGCGTCGTCGTCTCGACCTACCAGGCGGTCTCCGGTTCGGGCGCCGCCGGGCTTCGCGAGCTGGAAGAGCAGATCGAAGCGGATCGAAGCGGCGAGCCGCTCGTGACGGAGGCGTACCCGGTCCCGATTCACGCCAACGCGATCCCGTTCGTGCAGGCCTTCGCCGAGGGCGGCCTCACGACGGAGGAGTGGAAGATGGTGCGCGAGACGCGCCGGATCCTGGAACGTCCCGATCTCGCCGTGAGCTGCACGTGCGTCCGCGTTCCGGTGCGGCGGGCGCACAGCGAGGCCGTGAACATCGAGTTCGAGCGTCCGGTCTCGCCGGACGAGGTTCGCGAGATCCTGGCGAGGGCGCCGGGGGTGGAGGTCGTGGACGATCCGGCATCGATGGCGTTCCCCACGCCCCGTGATGCCTCGGACCGCGACGCCGTCCTGGTGGGGCGGGTGCGCCGCGACCCGGGACACGAGCGGGCCATCGACCTGTGGCTGACCGGCGACCAACTCCGCAAGGGGGCGGCGCTGAACGCGGTGGAGATCGCCGAACACGTCTTTCGAACGCAGCGCGCCGCGACGACGTGAAGCGCCGCGGCTCGTTCCACGTAAGATCTGGCCCGACATAGCCTTACGAAACGCGTCGTGTCCACGCGCGGCGCGCTGGACCTACGCGGCAGGAGTTGCGCTCGCCAGGCAGGACGCGCACAATCATGGGTCGCGCGTGAGGCGGGCACGTCACCGGGAGCCTAGATGGACTTTCGAGAGCTCAAGAAGCTCGTTCAGCTGATGAACGACAACGATCTCCTCGAGCTCGAGATCGAAGAAGAGGGCAAGCGCGTGACCCTGCGCAAGGACGGTGGGGGCGTCGCCCCGGCCGCGCCGCCGCAATACGCGTTGCCGCATGCCGTGCACCCGGCCCCGGCCCCGGCCGATGCCCCGAGCGTACCGGAACCGGCGGAGCCGGCCGGGCCGCCGGCGGGCACACGCGAGATCGTCTCTCCGATGGTCGGCACGTTCTACCGTCGGCCCAGCCCCGACGCCGACCCGTACACCAACATCGGCGAGCACGTCAACGGCGAGACCATCGTCTGCATCGTGGAGGCGATGAAGGTCAACAACGAGATCAAGGCCGAGATGGACGGTGAGATCGTCGAGATCCTGGTCGAAGACGGGGAGCCGGTCGAGTTCGACCAACCGCTGTTCCGCGTCAAGGTTGCCTGAGTCGCCTCATGTTCAAACGAGTCCTCATCGCCAACCGCGGAGAGATCGCACTGCGCGTCATCCGCGCGTGTCACGAGCTCGAGATCGAGAGCGTCGCGGTCTTCTCGAAGGCCGATGAGAACGCCCGCTACCTCGAGCTGGCCGACGAGGCGATCTGCATCGGTCCGGGGCCGAGCGCCAAGTCGTATCTCTCCATCCCGAGCATCATCTCCGCCGCCGAGATCGCGAACGTCGACGCGGTCCATCCGGGCTACGGATTTCTCGGGGAGAACGCGCACTTCGCCGAGATCTGCCGCGCCAACAACATCGAGTTCATCGGACCCGACGTCGACACGATTCGGCGCGTCGGGGACAAGGCCCAAGCGCGAGCCGCGGCGGTGTCCGCCGGGATCCCGATCGTCTCGGGCAGCGACGGCCCGGTCGAGAGCGACGACGAGGCGCTGAAGATCGCCCACGAGGTCGGTTATCCGGTGCTGATCAAGGCCGTGAGCGGCGGCGGGGGCCGCGGCATGCGCGTCGCGCACAACGACATCTCGCTCGTCAACAACATGCAGACGGCGCGCTCGGAGGCCGAGACCGCCTTCGGCGACCCGTCGCTCTACGTCGAGAAGTATCTCGAGCAGCCCCGCCACGTCGAGATCCAGATCATGGGCGACCGCAAGGGCGACGTGATCTACCTCGGCGAGCGCGAGTGCTCCGTTCAGCGGCGGCACCAGAAGGTCGTCGAGGAGGGCCCGAGCCCCGTCATCACACCCGACATGCGCAAGAAGATGGGGCGCGCGGCGGTCAAGCTGGCGAAGTCGGTCGGCTACCACGGCGCCGGCACCGTCGAGTTCCTGGTGACCGGCAAGTCGTTCCACTTCATCGAGGTGAACGCGCGCATCCAGGTCGAGCACCCGGTGACGGAAATGATCACCGGCGTCGACTTGATCAAGGAGCAGATTCGCGTGGCGGCGGGCGAACCGCTCAGCCTCCAACAGTCGCAGGTGCGGTTGCGCGGCCACGCCATCGAGTGCCGCATCAACGCCGAGGATCCGGAGAACGGCTTCCGACCGTCACCCGGACGGGTCACCGTCTTCGACCCCCCCGGCGGCCCCGGCGTGCGCGTCGACTCGCACGTGACGTCGAACTACATGATTCCGCCGCTCTACGACAGCATGATCGCGAAGATCCTCGTCCGCGGCGACACCCGCTCCGAGGCGATCCACCGCATGCGTCGTGCACTGGACGAGCTTCGCATCGAGGGCGTCAAGACCAACGTCGAGCTGCATCGTCGCATCATGCGAAACGCCTACTTCGAGACGGGGGAGTACAACACCAGCTTCCTCGACGACCTGTTGTCGGCATGAGGAGGGGCGCGTGACGCATGTCGTAGTCACCGGCGGGGCTGGATTCGTCGGATCGCACCTGATCGATGCGCTGCTGGCCCGCGGCGACCGGGTGACCGCCGTCGACAACTTCATCACCGGGCACCACCGCAACGTCGCGCACCTGATCGATCGCGGCGACTTTCATCTCGTCGAACAGGACGTCTCCGAGGGCCTCGATGTCGAGGGGCCGGTGGACGCCGTGCTCCACTTTGCGAGCCCCGCGTCGCCCGTGGACTACTTCAAGTATCCGATCGAGACGCTGCTGGTCGGGTCGGCCGGCACCGTGAACAGTCTGGAGCTGGCGCGGGCGAACGGCGCGATCTACATGCTGGCGAGCACGAGCGAGGTCTACGGGGATCCGGAGGTCACCCCGCAGCCCGAGTCGTACTGGGGCAGGGTCAACCCGATCGGCGAGCGCAGCTGCTACGACGAGTCGAAGCGCTTCGCCGAGGCGATGACGATGGCGTATCGCAAGATCCACGGCGTCCAGACCAAGATCGTGCGGCTCTTCAACACGTACGGACCGCGCATGCGACTGAACGACGGTCGGGTGATTCCGGCATTCGTCGACGCGGTCGAGCGCGGGGAGCCGCTGCCCGTCCACGGCGACGGCTCGCAGACACGTACGTTCAGCTACGTGGACGACACGGTCCGGGGCGTGCTGGCGGTGCTCGATCACGGCGACCACATGCCCTACAACGTCGGCGGCGAGGGCGAGATGACCATTCTGGACTTCGCGCACACGCTCATCGACGTGTGCGGCACCAGTTCGCACGTCACCTACGCAGATCCGAACCCCGACGACCCGAAGCGGCGGGAGCCCGACCTGACGCGCCTGCGCGCGCTCGGGTGGGCGCCGCGAACGTCGTTGCGCGAGGGGCTCGAGCGCACGGTCGAATGGTTCCGTAGCGGCGCAGCGGCGAGCGCGCAGCCTTGACGCGCCGCGGCCCGTGGATCGCCGTCTGCGGGGCGCGACCCAACTTCGTCAAGCTCGCGCCGCTCGTCCGTGCCTCTCGTGCCCGTGGGCGCGCGTTGAAGTGGATCCACAGCGGCCAACACACCGCGCGCGCGATGAGCGCGAACATGACGGACGACCTCGCGCTGCCGCCGCCGGTCGCCACGCTTCGATCGCCTGCACCGGGGCCACGCCGTATCGCCACGTTGACCGATCGATTGACGACGACCCTGGCGGAACTGAAGCCCGGCCTGGTCGTCGTGGTGGGCGACGTCGACACGACGGTCGCCGGGGCGCTGGCCGCGCGGCGGCTGCGCGCGCCGCTCGCGCACGTGGAGGCGGGACTGCGCGCGCGGGACCGGTCGATGCCCGAGGAGCGCAATCGCGTGCTCGTCGACGCGCTGAGCGACCGTCTGCATCTGAGCGAGCCCCAGGCGGAGCCAAACTGCCGTCGCGAGGGCATCGCGCTGCGCAGGATCCGCAAGCCCGGCAACGTGATGGCGGACGCGCTGCACGCCGTGCGGCCGGCGCTCGCCGCCATGCGCGTGCAGGCGGAACGTCGGTTCGGCCTGGGCGGATACGTGGTCGCGACGCTCCACCGCCAAGCCAACGTCGACGATCCCCGACGGCTCGCCGCCTACGTGCGCGCCCTCGAAACGGTCTCGCGGCGCATCCCGGTCGTGTTTCCGGTGCATCCGCGCACCGCCAAGCAGCTGCCGCGCGCCGGCGCGAGCGCGTCCGGGCTGCTGCGGACCGCACCCGCTCCGTACCTGACCTTCCTGGCGACCGTCGCGAACGCCGCTGCGGTGGTGACCGACTCGGGCGGTCTTCAGGTCGAGGCGGCGCTGCTCGGGGTGCCCTGCGTCACGGCGCGCGACCGCACCGAGCACCGGCTCACCTTGAGCCATGGAGGCAATCGCCTCGCCGGCAACGATCCGCGCAAGCTGGCCGCCACCGTTCGCCGGGCCCTCGATCAGCCGCTGCGCCTGCGGCGGCGGCCCCGCGCGTGGGACGGGCACGCCGCCGAGCGGATCGTCCGGGACTGGCTCGGCGGAATTGCCCACGGCGCGCACGAGCCGCGCCGTTCTGCGGTTTGGGACGAGGTGCGGGGCTTGCTGTAGGGCCCCGACAGCGCGTTTCGGATCGGGCAATTGCTTGTTCGAAAGGGGCCCTGCCGACTACCTTGCGGCACCCATTTGCCTTCCGCGGCCCAAACGCGGCCGGAGGGCCCCTGCGGGACGCCGCATTTCCTCACGTTCGGGAGCACCCATGGCGAAGTACCTCGTGACCGGTGGCGCCGGCTTCGTCGGCAGCAACCTTGTCGAGGGGTTGGTGGCCAGCGGGGACAAAGTCGTCGTCTACGACGACCTTTCGTCGGGGTCGAAGAAGAACGTTCAGGACTACAAGCAGACCGAGGTACGCCTCGTCGAGGGCGACGTCCGCGACGAGAAGGCGCTGCGCAAGGCGATGCGCGGGTGCGACTTCGTGCTGCACCTGGCGGCGCTCCCCAGCGTGGAACTGTCGGTCAAGAACCCGGAGCCGACGCTGGACGTGTCGTTTCGCGGCACGCTCAACGCGCTCAGCGCGGCCCGCGATCTCAAGGTCAAGCGCTTCATCTACGCCTCGTCCTGCGCCGTCTACGGGGAGAGCCCCGTGCTGCCGAAGGAAGAGACCATGCTCGCCGCTCCGTACAGCCCGTACGGCGCCGCGGCGCTCATGGGCGAGGAGCTGTCACGCGTCTTCTACATGACGTACCGGCTGGAGACGGTGTGCCTGCGGCTCTTCAACGTCTACGGCCCGCGCCAGAGTCACGAAGGACCTTACGGCGGCGTCATCGCGCGCTTCTGTGCGGCCGCGCTCAAGGGACAGAACCCGAAGGTGTACGGCGACGGCAAGCAGTCGCGTGACTTCGTCCACGTGAGCGACGTCGTCGAGGCGTTTCGACTCGCGTGCACGGCGCCGAAAGCCGAGGGCGAGGTCTTCAACATCGCATCCGGCAGCCGCATGAGCGTCGTCGGCCTTCTCACGTACCTGAGCACGTTGCTCGACGAGGAAATCACGCCCGACTTCGAGGACGCGCGTCCCGCCGACGTGCGGCACAGCCTCGCGGAGACCATCAAGGCGCAGGAGGTGCTCGGGTACCGGCCGCGCGTGAGTCTGGCCGAGGGCCTCGCGAAGTGTCTGCTGTGGTACCGCAAGAATCTCGGCAAGGGCGTGAAGGTTCCGAAGAAGTACACGTAGCGACGCACCGATTCTTCGGTTGTGAACGAACGCCGCGACAGCGAGGAGAGCGAGAAGGACTTCCTTCTGCGCGTGCGGCTGCCGAGCCGCGGTCTGACCTGGGCCACGGTCGCCGTCATCGTCGCGATCGGGTTCCTCGCGCGAACGATGTCCGTCGATCTGCCCGTCGACGGCGCCGCGGCGCGCGTGGCTTCGCTCGGCGACCGTCTCGCGTCGGAGCAGGGCGGCGTCCCGTCGGCAGATCGCCCCGTCGTACCGGTGCTCGTGGCGATCGCGATCGAGATGGGCGCGTCGCCGACCGGCGCCCTGCGTTGGATCGACGCGATCTGCGGCATCCTCATCGGGCTCCTGACGATGGCCGTGCTCTTCCGCGTCGGCGCGCACGCCGCGACCGCACGCTGGACCGGCCTGCTCACCGCGCTCCATCCGGCGGTGCTGTGGCACGTCGGCGGCGCCGCGCCGGGAACGGCGGGCGTGGGCGTCGTGTGGCTCCTGCTCGTGCTGTGGTTGCTCGCACACGGCGCCGTCGCGCGAAGGGGCGGCGCCGTTCTGAGCTGGGTCCTGCCGTACGTGCACGCGGGCGTCGCGCCGTACGCGCCGCTGCTGTTCCTCTTCTTCCTGCTGCACGAGCCGCGACGGCGCGTGGGGTGGGCCTTGGCCGCCATCGGCGCCGTGCTGCACATCCTCGCCTTCCGCGCGCTGCTCCTTCACGGCGAGAGCGCCGCGCAGTGGGGCATGGCAACGGTCCTTTGGCTGCTCATGGCGGCCGCGTACGTTTTCACGCCGGCGATTCCGAGCGGAGCGTCGCGGCGCTGGCGCGGCGACGAACAGGGTTTGACGCGGGCGTGGATCGTGGGGGGCGGCCTGCATGTCGCCCTGTTGGCGGCGGCCGGGTGGCTTCACTTCGACTGGGAGCCGGGACGGGCATCGGGCATCGCCCTCGTTCCGCTGCTCCTGGCGGCGGGGCTGACCGGCGTACGTCGCCTTCGGTGGGAGTGGCTGCGTCTCATGCCGCGGGCCGTCGCAGTCGTGTTCGTCGTCCTCGCGTTCGTGCCCGAAGGGTCGCGCCTTTTCGGTCTCGACGCCGACCGCAACACGCACCTGCGCTGGTCGCGCGACGTCATGACGACCGCGCGCGCCGCCGTCGGGGACTCGGCCTGGATCGTCCTCGACGTTCATCACGACGAGCCGGCGCTGCAGTGCTCGATGGCGGACGTGATTCCAAGCGCGCGAGTCTGGACGCTTCGCCGCTACCCTTCCGAACGAACCGCAGACGACCTGCGGCGTCTCTTCACCTTTCCGGCGGGCCAGTACCCGGCCGGAAAGCCGTTTGCCCTCGTCGCGGCCGCGCCACGCAAAGGAGAGGCGAGTAAGATCAGCGAGATCGCGACTTTGGAGGGCGCGGGCATCTTTCGGCAGGAGCTCGTGACACGCGTCGGGAGATATCTCGTGCTGCGCATGCAGTCCAACGACTGAACGAACATGACCGAACGAACCGACCCCCCCGTGCTGAGCGTCGTGATCCCCGTGTTCAACGAGGCGGCCACGATCGACGAGCTGGTTCGTCGCGTGCGCGCATCACCGGTCGAGAAGGAGCTCATCCTCGTCGACGACTTCTCCACCGACGGGACCCGGGAGCACCTGCCCTCGCTCGAGGCGGACGACCTCCAGGTTCACTTCCACGACAAGAACCGCGGCAAGGGCGCGGCCGTGCGCACCGGGCTCCAGTACGCGCGCGGGCGGATCGTCGTCATCCAGGATGCCGACCTCGAGTACGACCCGGCCGAGTATCCGCGTCTGCTCGCGCCGATCCTCAACGGACAGGCGGACGCCGTGTTCGGCAGCCGCTTCCTCGGGGGCGGTGCGCGCGTGCTGTACTACTGGCACCGGCTCGGGAACGGCTTCCTGACGGTGCTCAGCAACTTCGCGACGGACCTGAACCTGACGGACATGGAGACCTGCTACAAGGCCGTCCGTCGGGAGCTCTTCCAGTCGTTGCACCTCACACAGGATCGCTTCGGCTTCGAGCCCGAGCTCACGTCCAAGCTGGCGCGCGCCGGTGCGAGAATTTACGAGGTACCGATCTCCTACCAAGGGCGTACGTACGCGGAGGGGAAGAAGATCGGCTGGCGCGACGGCCTGAAGGCGCTGTGGTGCATTTGGAAGTACGGCGTCTTGCATCGATGACGTTCGTCGTGGGACTGCCGTGCCTCGGCGCGCGCGAACCGAGTATGCTGCAGCGCCCATGACCGCGTTGCGTCGCACCCTCCTCGTCCTTCTCTGTGCGGGCCTTTGGCTCGGGGCGTCGCGCGTGTTCGCAGAGGACGAGGATGCGCCGGACAAGGTGCCGTCCCGCGACGCCTACGTCGGCGCCGACACCTGCAAACGCTGTCACGAGGCGGCGCACGATCTCTGGTCGGGCTCCAGTCACGCCAACACCGTCGAGGTCGCGTCCGAAGACAACATGCCGGCCGCCGTGTTGGCGGGCGAGACCGCCGAGCATCCGCCCGGGAAGAGCACCTTCTCGAAGAAGGACGGCAAGTTCTTCGTCGAGACGCTCGGGCCGGACGGGACACCGACGCAGTACCACCTCTCGCACGTCGTCGGGCGCATGCGCGTTCGCATGTACATCGCGACGTTGCCGGACGGACGCACCCAGGTGCTGCCCGGCATGCTCGAGGAGCCCACGCAACAGTGGTTCGACTACACGCACCTGCTGTTCGGCGCGCCCGAGAACGGCTGGGACGTGCCGCCCGTGGTGAAGCCGGGCGAGGCGTCGTTCTGGACCGGGCCCGTGCGCGCATGGGACGCGAAGTGCGCACGGTGCCACGTCAGCGGCAGGCGCTTGCTCGAGCCGCAGCCCGGCCAGATCGGCTCGCGGTCCGAACATCGCCGGCTCGGCATCGACTGCGAGTCCTGTCACGGGCCGGGCGCCGGCCACGTCCGCTACCACGAGACGCACGAGGGCGGCGATCCGATGCCGCTCTACCACCAGCTGGCCCGCGACCGCGCGGTCAGTGTCTGCCTGCAGTGCCACATGGAGGCCGAGGTCGACGATCCGAACTTCGCCATCGGGGACGACATCTTCGAATTCGTGACCCCGACGCTGTTGATCGACCCCGAGCGCATCGACGCGTTCGGAAGACCGCTGGAGCTGGTCTACGACGGCCTGCCGTTCTCGACCAGCCGCTGCGTCGCGATGGGAGAGCAGACGTGCATCACCTGTCACGATCCGCACGGCAGCGCGGAGCGCTCGCAGCTGCGCACCTCGCCCGACAACGACGAGATGTGCACGGAGTGCCACGAGGCGATCAAGCGCATGGGCAAGGCGCACACGCATCACGATCTCGCGGGCGACGGCGCGCGTTGCGTTTCGTGCCACATGCCGTTCCTGACGATCGAGCGCGGGCACGGCGTCGTCGCGGACCACTCCATCAGCATTCCGTTCCTGGATCAGAAGAGCGACCGCATGGCGCAGGACGCCTGCACGTGGTGCCACACGCATTCGCTCTGGGCGCCCGATGACGGTCCCAAGCTCGGTCCCGAGCAGCTGCGCAGCGCGTACGCGGAGTGGTGGCCCGAAGCCAGACCGCACGCCTGGCAGCAGGCGCTCGCGGCAGCGCGGGCCGGCGAGAAGGGGGCCGGACGCGGACTGGTGGAAACGGCGCGGCGCAAGAGCAACCCGCGCGTCGTGCGGGCGTCCGCCGCGCGGCTTCTGGAGCGTTACGCGAAGGAGCATCCGCTCGCGTTGCTGGTTCTGACCCGGGATGACGACAGTCTGGTGCGGCGTTCGGCGGTGGAGTCCCTGGCGGCGCTGTCGGGCAAGGCCGTTGACGAAGCGCTCCTGCGCGCGCTGAAGGATCCGTCTGCGGGCGTGCGGGCCGCGGCCGCGCGGGCGGCGACGACGGACTGGACCCGGCTCGGCAAGAACCGGCCGTTGCTCGCGGCGACGATCGAGGCGCTGGAGGAGGACGTCGCGGCGGCGCCGGACCAGGAGATGCGCTGGTTCCGACTGGGCGCTGCGCGCGACGTGTCGGGCGACAAGCGGGGTGCGTTGGCGGCGTACGAGCGCTACGTGGCGTTGGATCCACTGGCGAAGTACGTGAAGCAACGTGTGACGCAGCTGCGGCAGGAGCTGCGGTAGGGGGGCCTCCTTCGACAGGCTCAGGGACTTCGTCTTGTGGCTGCCCAATTGGGCGACCTGTAGGTGTCATTGCTGAGCAGGTTGTAGACATCCCGGGAATCCCGGAACTTGGGGGTTGCGAAACCCAACCCAAGTCACCGGGAGGCTCCCAGGATGAACCTGCACTCTAACGCTCGAACGACGCCGCGAACTCGACTGCTGCTTGTGCAGCGGGTTTTGGAGGAAGGATGGCGCGTTTCGGACGCTGCCGAGGCGATGGGAATCAGCCGAGGCACGGCCTACAAGTGGCTTGGGCGCTACGAGGCAGAGGGCGAAGGGGGTCTGTCGGATCGCAGTTCGGCGCCGAGTCGAGTGTGGAACCGAACGCCGGCGCGATTGGTACGGCGAATCGAGCAGCTACGCCGCAGGAAGCTGATCGGCTGGGCGATCGCAACGCGGCTGCGGATGGCGCTTTCCACCGTGGGTGGCATCTTGCGGCGGCTGGGACTAGGGCGGCTGAGCGCACTGGAGCCCAAGGAGCCTGTGGTGCGCTATGAGCGCGAGCGTCCGGGCGAGCTGATCCACCTGGACGTGAAGAAACTGGGGCGCTTCAAGCATCCGGGCAGGCGTGTGGACCCGGATCCGCGTTGCCGCAACCGAGGCCTGGGCTGGGAGTACCTGCACGTTTGCGTGGACGATCACACGCGCCTGGCATACGCAGAGATCTTGCCCAACGAGCGCGCGGAGTCGGCGGTGGGTTTCCTACAGCGAGTTGCGCACTGGCTACACGTTCACGGCGTGCGCGTGGAGCGCGTCATGACGGACAACGCCGCGTCGTACCGCGGCTTCGCCTTCCAGGCCGCGCTCAAGGAGCTGGGAGCTCGCCACGTACGCACACGGCCGTATCGGCCCCAGACGAATGGCAAGGCCGAGCGGTTCATCCAAACGACGCTGCGCAAGTGGGCCCACGTGAAGCCCTACCGCAGCAGCCGCGCTCGAGCCAAGGCCCTCGGGCCTTGGCTCGAGCACTACAACCGACGCAAGCCTCACGCTAGCCTTGGAGGCAAGACCCCCTTCGAGCGGCTTCAGGCTGCGGTGTAAACAACGTGCTCAGCACTGAGATGTAGGGGCAGCCCTTGTGGCTGCCCAGTTGGGCGACCACGAGGGTCGCCCCTACGGATCCCCCGCGAACGACGGCGCGTTGGCGCTCGGCGACAGCACCGGGTGCGCCTCGGCCTCGCCCAACAGCTCGCGCGCCGCGTGCCGCCCGACCGACCACGACAACGTCACGCCGTGGCCGCCCAGGCCGGCGACGTGGTAGAGCCCCGGTCGCTTCACGTCGAACCCGACGATCGGCAATCGGTCCGGTCCGAAGGTGCGCTGCCCGACCCAGCTGCTCGCAATGCGCAGGCTGCGAAGTCCAGGCTGATGCGCCTCGAGCTTCGCTGCGAGGATCTCGACGGCCGCGTCGTCGAACGCATAGTCCCCCGGCGCCGCCGGCGTCTCGTCGCACGCGCACAGCAACCATCCGCCCGACTCGGGGCGCAGGTAGTACTCGTGCTCCAAGTCCCAGATGTAAGGCCACGTCGGCTCGACGCCCGGGTCGGGCTCGCTCACGTGCAGGTGGCGGTTCGTCGGCTGGACGTCGATGCGCCCGACGTCGCCCGCCCACGCGCCCGCTGCGTTCACGAGAACGTCGGCGCGTAGCTCGCCGTCGGACGTGATCAGCGTGACGCCCCCGTGGTCGCCGGTGTCGAAGCGCTCGAGTGCGCATCCGTACCGAACGTCGGCCTCGGCGAGGTACGCGGACAGCAGCGCGGCCACGTCGACGACGCCGTCCGTGGCCACATGGCGGCCCGTTCCGACCGCGACGGGTACGTGCGCGCTTGCGTCGTCGCCGCGCCCGTCCAGCAGCAGACCGCCGCACGCACGAAAGTCGGCCAGCACGCCCGAGCGCAGTACGGCGGCGCTCTCCGACGCCAACGCCTGAAGCGCAGGCTTCTCCATCGATTCGCGCACGATGGCCGCATTGCGCCCGGACGAGTGGACGCCCGCGGCGGGCTCGCGCTCGAGGATCACCATGTCGCGCACGCCGCGCGTGCGCAGGTGATACGCCGTCGCGGCGCCGGCCAGTCCGGCGCCGACGATCACGAAACGTCGGCGTAGCGCGGTCTTCGTCACGCCCGCTTCTTACCACGGGCGCAACGGTCTACTTCCTCCGGCCGTACAGCCCGAGCACCCAACCGCTGACCTGGTCGGGGGTGAAGACGTCGAGGAAGACCCGCCCGATGAGCCGCCGCATCGCGGCCTGCGACTCGGCCTGCGCGCCCGCCATCATCATCTGCATCATGCCCTGCTGCGGCGAGTCCGGTCCGTAGTCCGCGCCCTTGCGGCGGATCTCGTTCATGCGCTGGTTGATCTCCCTGCGCTCCTGGCTGAACTCGCGCTGCAGCTTGCGGATGTCGTCGCGTTGCGCGGCGCTGATCGGCATGCCCTGGAGCATGCGGTTCAACGCCTCGCGGCGATCGTTGGTGGAAACGCGCGGAGGGATCGCCTTGTAGGCGAGGTACTGCTCCTCGGTGAGAACCTCGCGAACGGAGTCATTCAGGAAGATGTTGAGCGTTTGCATGCGGCGGTAGGCTTCACCGCGCTCTCGGTTGAGCGTTGCGCGCTCCTCCTTGGAGAGGTCGCGCTTGTTCAACGCCGCGCCGTGTGCGCGAACGAGCGCCTGGTCCGGCGCGTTCTCGGCCTGCACCTCCGTCACGAGGGCGCGCAACCGTGTGCCTTGCGACGGGGAAAGCCCGGGCAGGCCGTACATGTGCTCGATGCCGTTCTCGACGCGGGCGTAGCGCGTCGGCAGCAGATCCTTGAGGGCCACGCGCTGCTCGGTCGTGAGGCAGTAGTCCACCAGGCGCCAGAAGCGCTTCTCGATCACGCGGCGCTGCTGGTCCGTCGTCCGCACGAGCGCGTTGATCTGACCGCGGTCGAGGCCGGACTGTTTGAGCGCCAGATCCAGTCGATTGCGCTCTGCTTGCAGCGCGAGGTACGCGCCGTCGACCTGAGCGACGATCTCCTCGAACATCTCGCGTTGCACGTCGTCGAGCGACGGTAGGGCCAACACGAGTCGCTGCGCATAGCGCTCGACGCGCGCGGGTCCTTGCGGCGCCTGCTCGATGAGCTCGAGCACGTGGGTATTCACGCCGTACGGCTCCAGGGTCTCCAGCGCCGTGGCCATCAGCTTGCCGACCTGCGCGCGCACGCGATCGCGCTCCTTCAAGAGCTTCTTGGATCCGTCGTCGCGCTTGTTCTTGCGGTCCTGGTACTGCTTGTCGAGCTTCGCGGAGCGCTTGCCGAGATACTGCAGGCGCTGAACGATCGTCGGATGCTCGCGATTGAGCTTCGCGCGCTCGATGTCATTCAACGGCAGAAGCTCGAAGTTCTTCGGATCGAAGCTCACCGCCGGGGCGGCCTTGGGCTCGGGCGCCGCGTCGCCGTCCGCGAACGCGGGGCCTGCCGCCGCGAGCGCGCAAAGGAGAACCGGGAGACACAGACGGAAGACGTGCGTGCGCATCATGCGAACAGCTCCAGAGGTTCGAAGGACCCGACGACGGGCTTGGGATCCTGGTCGAACGCGTTTTGCAACAACGCCGCGTAGATGCGGCGGAAGTCGGTCGTGTACTTGAAGTTCTCGCGGTCGAGGTCCTCCAGCGACGGATACGCGCCGTGGAACCCCGCGTTGATGCCCTTGCCGAGCACGAAGACCGGACCGGCCGACCCGTGGTCGGTGCCGCCCGAGAGATTCTCGGTCACGCGGCGGCCGAACTCGCTGAAGACGACCGTGACCACGCGATCCGCCAGGCCGAGCCGCTCGAGCTCATCCTGGTACGCGTTCAGGTTGTTGCCGAGCTGTGCGAGCAGCTGGTTGTGCGAGCCCGACTGGTTGGCGTGCGTGTCGTAGCCTCCCATCGAGAACTGAATGCACTCGATGCCGAGGTCCGCCTGCAGCAGGGCGATGACCTTCCGAACGTCTTGGCCGATGCGTCCGTAGAACGGACCTCCGGCCGGCTTCAGGCGTGCGATCCGTTTCGCGACGCGAATCGCCTCGGCGCCGGCGTCACCGACGTCCTTGCGCGCGCCGTCCATTGCCGCGTAGTCGCCGTACAGCTTCGCGACGCCTTGCAGATTGCTCGGCACGCGGAACTTGGAGAAGTCCGTCATCGTGACGACGCCCGGCGATCCCGAAGCGAGGCTGAGCGGCTGCTCCTTCTGCAGGGCCACCGCACGCAGCGGCTTCTCGGACGGGCGCGTGTCGAGGGCGCGGCCCATCCAACCGTAGGTCGGCGTCTTGTCGGGCTCGGCGGTGAACCAGATCTCCGTCGACCGGAAGTGGCTGTAGTTGTGGTTCGGATAGCCGACGCCGTTGACGATGGCGAGCCGGTCCTTCTTGAACTGCGTCTCGAGACCCTGTAGGGCCGGGTGCAGGCCGAGGTCGTCGGAGATCTTGCGCACCTGGCCGCGGTCGATCGCAAGCGCGGGCCGCAGGCGGCGGTAGTTCGAATCCTTGTAGGGGATGACGGTGTTCAGGCCGTCGTTGCCGCCGTTGAGGTGCAACAGCACGATGGTCTTGCCCGTCGTCGACTTCCCTGCCTCGTCGGCGAAGCCGAGGCGGGGGAGGGCCAGCACGGACCCACCCGCTGCGACGGCGGCCATGAATTCGCGGCGATCCAGAAACATCGAACACTCCTTTCCGCGGCTACGCGGGGAATTCTATGGGGAGGCCTCCTGCGGACCTCAGGACAACTGGAACTCGGGGCTTCCGAGCGCCGTGGCGATGCGGTCCTTGCCGGTCGCGCTCTGAAGCGCGGCCTGCAACTTGGGGGGGACGTCGCCCTGGAAGGCGGTGTCGATGACGCGCTTCGCGGCGGCTTCGACCTCGGCTTCGGACAGCCCCTTCGTCGTGAAACCGGCGATCCGGTCGGCGATGCGGAGGCGCTCGACCACAGCGCCGCTGCTCAGCCACCCGGTGCCCGACGTCCAGCCCTTGACCGACGGCGGGTGGAACGGAATCTGGCCCATGCGGTCGAGCCCGCCGTGGATCCACGGCGGCACGCTCTTCACGCCGGCGGCGAGCAGGCCGCCGATGCAGAACTCGACCGGACTGCGCACGAGCACGCGGTAGTTCGCCGTCGAGCGGAACGACGGCGAGAGGAACATCGCCCGCAGCACCGCCTTGGTGCTCTTCTGTTCGCGCATCACCTTCGCCAGCGCTTCGACCTCGTGATCGGTCGGCTCGGGATGGGAGAAGAACACGAGCAGCTTGCGGCAGATGAACGTCGCGCACGCCGGCAGCTCGGTGATGATCTCGACGACGTCGTCGCCGTCGAAGTTGCCGGTCTTGCCGTGGAACGTCTTGGGCCCGTCGTCGTGGAATTGCGCGCGGAACACGAAGTCGTGGTGCCGGCTCCCCCAACCCGTGAACGCGCGGGCGATCTCGCGAATGTCCTCTTCGGTGTAGTTGCCGATGCCGAGGGTGAAGAGCTCTTGCAGCTCGCGCGCCCAGTTCTCGTTGGCGTGACCCTTGCGGTTCGCGTTGCCGTCGAGCCAGCGAATCATCGCGACGTCCTTCGCGACACCCAGCACGAGCTCGTCGAACGGACCGGCACCCTTCTCGCGGAACAGCTTGTACTGCGTCCACATCAGCTGCGGGTCCTTGATCTTCGTCTGCGACGTGGCGAAGTGGCCGTGCCAGAACAGCGCGAGCTTCTCGGCGAGGACGCCGCGCCCGCCGAGCATGCGCTCGAGCCAGAGCTGCCCGATCGCGCCCGGCACGTAGGCGTCGAAGCCGTCGGGATCCGCCGCGACGGGCGTGTCGAGACCCGCGATGAGCTTGTCGACGACGTCTTCGTACTCGAGCTTGGAGAGCGATGCCCAGGTCGCGGGATCGGGCCCGAATCCGGCGCGCCGAAGCAGGTGGGCGACGGCCAACGGCCCTTCGAGCAGCTCGTCCATCCGAGATCCTCCGCGCCGGCGTGCCCGTACCGTCCCCGAGACGAACCCCCGGGACGCCGCTTGCTCTCTTATACCCCGTCCGGGTGCGCCGGTTTCAGGCCGGTTCGACGCCCTTCCGCCCTGCGGCATAGGCCGCGACGACGCGCTCGGCCGCGCCCTGCTCGACGATCCGGCCGCGATCCAGCCACAGGGCCCGGTCCGTGAGCGACGACACCGCAGGCAGATCGTGGCTCACGAAGAGGATCGCGGTGCCGCCCCGCTTCAGCTCGCCGATGCGCTCGTAGCACTTTTCGCGAAACGACACGTCGCCGACGGAGAGCACCTCGTCCACCAGCAGGACGCCCGGTTGCGCGTGGACCGCGACGGCAAAGCCCAGTCGCGCGTACATGCCCGTGCTGAAGAACTTCACGGGCGTGTCCATGCCGTCCTCGAGCCCGGCGAACGCGGCGATCTCGCGCATCGCCGCACGGAGCGTGCTGCGCGAGAGACCGAGAATGGAGCCGTGCAGCATCACGTTTTCCGCCGCGGTCAGCTCCGGATGAAACCCCGCGCCGACCTCGATCAACGCGGAGAGCCGGCCTCGCACTTCCACGCGACCCTGATCGGGCGGCGTGATTCGGGCGATGACCTTGAGCAGCGTGCTCTTGCCGGCGCCGTTGTCGCCGACGATGCCGAGCATCTCGCCGGGCTCGACGGCGACCGTCACGTCGTCGAGTGCGCGGACGACCGTGCCGTTTCGTTTCGATGCCCCGGCGATGCGAGCGAGGGTGTCCCGAAAGGTGCCGTACGCCGCGATGCCGCGCCTGTACGACTTGCTGCAGTCCTTGACGTCGACGGCGCCCATCACACGACGTCCGCGAAGCGTTGGTCGACGCGCGTGTAGATGACGTAGGCGGCGACGAGGCAGACGAGCGCGACGCCCGCGCCGATCATCGTGCGAGCCGGGTCGGGATGCGCGCCGTCGAGACCGACGTCGCGCAGTCCTTCGACGACGGCGACCAGCGGGTTGAGCTCGAACATCGCCTGCCAGGCAGCCGGGACGGTCGCGAGCGGGTAGACGATCGGCGTCGCGAGGAACAAGAGCTGCAACAACAACGGGAGCGCATGCTTCACGTCGCGGAACCGCACGTTGACGGCGGCGCCGAGCAGCGCGCACGCCGCGGTGAACACGAGGAGGATCAGCAGCAGCACCGGCACCCAGAGCAAGGGCGCCCCGAGCGAGACACCGTGGCAGAGCAGGAGAACGATCCACACGCCGAGTCCGGCGCCGAGATCGGTGAGCACGGCGAAGACCGTGGCCAGCGGCAGCGCCTCCCGGGGAAACCAGATCTTGCGCACGAGGTTCGCGTTGTTGACGAGCACCGGTACGGCGCCCATGACCGCGGTCTGGAAGAAGGCCCACGGCACGAGCGCGGTGAACGCGACGAGGTGATACGGCGTCGCTCCCGTGTCGAGCCTCAGCACGTGTACGAAGATCAGCGTGCTGACCAGCGTCAAGGCCGCCGGTTGCAGGATCGCCCAAGCGAACCCGAGCACGGCCTGCCGGTAGCGGACTTGCAGCTCCCGCAGCGTGAAGCTCAGGACCAGTCCGCGGTACCGCCACAACGTGCGCAGGCGTCCGGCGTCCGGCCGTCCGCCCACCACCACGTAGCTCTGTGCCGTCGATCGGGTCATGCACCGTCCTGGACGCCGTCCGCGCCACGTGCCTTTCCGGGGAAGGATACGGACGGAGCGACCTTCCATGCAGGTAGAACAACACGAGGAGGTTCGATGCCGGCCACGATCGCGCTAGCCATGGGATGCGCGCTGATCTGCGCGTGGGGCGCGACGGGGATCGCAGTCAGGTATGCCGGTCGTTGGGGGCTCGTCGACGAACCCGATGCTCGCAAGAGCCATGACCAACCCGTGCCGCGCGTCGGGGGCATAGGGCTGTTGGTCGGCTTGCTGGCCGGAGCGTTCGTGGCGCGGGGCGCCGGGGCGGGCTTGGAACCGGATTGCGTGCCGTGGGACGCCTACCTCGTCCCCTGCATGTTGTTCTTCTTCATCGGCCTCTTGGATGATCGAGGCCTCCTGCGAACTCGCGCCAAGTTCGGCGCACAGGCGGTGGTGGCGGCGATACCGGTCTTCCTGGGTCTCGAATGGTCCGGTGACGCGATCGGTCCGTTCGGCGCGTTGGACTTCGGCGTGGAGGCGACGCCCTTCATGACGTGGCTGTGGATCTTCGCCGTCGTGACGTTGATCAACTTCATGGACGGGATCGATCTGATCACCGCGAGCGTTTGCGTCGTGCTGTTGGGCGTCGGCGCGGGGGGCGGCACGGGGCCGTCGAGCGGAGGGCTCTATGCGGTCACCGCGGCCGCGCTCACCGGCATGGCGTTCTGGAACGTCAGCCCGGCGCGGGTGTTCCCGGGCGACGCTGCGACGCACGTACTGGGTTTTCTCGCCGCGACGCTCGCGCTGCGGTACCAGGGCGGAAGCGTGCAACCGGCCTCGTTGCCGTGGGCGCTGGCCAGTGCGCCGCTGTTGATCTGCGTCGGCGACGTCGCCGGCGGCCTGTGGGACAAGCTCCGCAACGGCGTGTCGTTGACGCAGGCGCACAACAACCACCTCCACCAACGATTGACGAAGGCCGGCGCCTCGCACGTTGCCGTCGCGCTTCGCTACGGCCTGCTGTCGCTGACGGCCGTCGCCGTGATCTTGGTTTCGAACCGGCTTGGACTCGCGGCGACGTGCGGCGTCGCGTTCCTCGTGATCGTGGCCCACGTCGCGCAGGCGCGCAGAGCGACCCGCGACGTGCCGCTGGTGTTCAGAACGGGAACACCACCGGAAGCAGCAGAATCGCGGTGACCCAGAGCAGCAGCGAGAGCGGAGATCCCAGACGGAGATAGTCCTGGAGGCGGTAGCCGCCCGGGCCGTAGACGAGCAGGTTCGTCTGGTATCCGACCGGCGTGAGGAACGAACACGACGCCGCCAAGGCGATCGCGAAGACGAACGGCGTCGGCGAGACGTGCAGCTCCTTCGCCGTCGAAAGGGCGATCGGGATCATGATGCCGGCCGTCGCGACGTTGGTGACGAGCTCCGTCACGATCAGCGTCGCCAGGTAGATCATCGCCAGGACGCCGATCGCGCCGAAGTCGCCGCCCAGGACCACGAGGCCGTGCGCGACGTCGGTCGCCAGGCCCGTCTTCTGGACCGCCGTGCCCAGGCCCAGCATGCAGCCGAGCACGACGATGATGCGCAGGTTGATCGAGCGGTACGCCTGGGTGCTGTTCAGACAACCGCCGACGACGAGGCAGACGGCGGCGAGCAGCACGGCCATGGAGAGCGGCACGAGATTCAGCGCCGACGCGACCAGCGCGGATGCGCCGACCAGCATGGCGAGCGGCGCCTTCGCCCGCTGCGGCGCCTCGGGCACGCTGCCGCCGAGCAAGATGAGGTTGCCCTCCTGGTGCGCGAGTCGGTCGATCGCCTTCACACCGCCTTGGACGAGCAGGATGTCGCCCACGCGCAGCAGGACCGAAGACAGGTTCTTGCGCAGGTGTTCGCCCTTGCGCAGCACCGCGATCACGACGACTCCGTAGGTGTCGCGCAAGCCGGCTTCGCCGACGGTGGCGTCTTCCAGCTTCGAGCCGGGTGGGACCATCACCTCGGCCAGCGCCATGTCGACGCCGGTGACGCGTTCGCCCGTGCTGTGGTCCTGCGGGCCCGCGACGCCGGGCTGTTGCAGCAGATTGACGATCTCGTCGGGACTGCCCTTCACCAGGAGCAGGTCGTTTTCCTGCAGGGGCTTCTTGTGGAAGGGGGGCCAGTGGGTTTCCTCGCCACGGACCAGCTCGAGGAGTCGCATGCGTTTGGTCAGGTCGCCGAGCTCGGCGAGGGTCTTGCCGACGAGGCGCGAGCCCGGCTCGATGACGACCTCGGTGAGGAATTGACGCGTGCCGCCGGGCGTGATGGCGGTCGCGTAGGCCTTGCGCTCCGGGAGCAGTTTCGGGCCGACGAACACGAGATACAGGAGGCAGATGACGCAGAAGACGGCGCCCATCGGCAGGATCTCGAGCAGGCCCAGGCCGTCGCTGAACTCGCTGAGGAAGTCCATGTCGGCGACCGCAGCCGCGCGTTCCTCCGCGTCGGTAGCGGCGCCGGCGGCGTCCCGGGCGTTCATCCACTGCTGTTGGACGATGCCGTTCACCAGGAGGGTGGTCGTGGTGCCGATGAGCGTGAGCGTCCCGCCGGTGATCGACGCGTAGGAGAGCGGCAGGAGCAGGCGGCTGGGGCTCATCTTCATCTGCTGCGCGGCGGTGATGAGCGCGGGCAGCAGCAGGACGACGACGCCCGTGTTGTTCATGATGCCGGACAGCACCATCACGACCGGCAGCAGCGCCAACAGCAGCCAGCGCTGGCCCTTCTCGGCGCTTCGGCGCACGAGCTTGGTAATGCCGTCGGCGGCGCCCGTGCGGTGCAAGGCCTCGGCGACGACGAACATGCCGGCCACGGTGAGAAGGGTGGTGTTGCCGAAGCCCCTCGCCGCTTCCGTCGGGCCGATGACGCCGCCGATGACGAGCATCCCCAGGGCGACGATGGCCGCCATGTCGATGGAGAGCGCGGGGATCATGGCGCTGGCCATGACGACGGCGATCGCGAGGATGGTGAGAAGTTCCGGGCCCACGGCCCAAGAAGCTACGGGCGCCTCAGTCCCAGCCGCAACACAACCCGTCTTCGGCCCTGGTTTCCACGTGGAGTGCGGCGGGCCCCCCAGACCGACATCGTCCGGGCGCGGTCGCCGGTTACGCGCACCTCGCCGCACGTCCGATTTTCGATGCGCGCTGGCCGTTCCTGCGTAACCATGCCTCCATGCTGCCTAACTTCAGCTGGATCGAGCGCGGACGCGTCGCGGGCATGGCCATGCCTGCGCCCGACGCCTGGCCCCGGCTCCGCGAAGCGGGCGTTGACGCCGTCCTCACGCTCACCGAGCGGCCCGCGTTCGGCGAGCCCGAGAAGCACGGGCTCGTCGTCTTCCACGTCCCCTTGATCGACTTCGGTACGCCGTCCATGGAGGATTTGCGACGTGCGGTCGACTGGATCGACGAGCAAGTCGAGGCCGAGCGCGCCGTCGCGGTCCACTGCTTCGCCGGCCAGGGCCGCACGGGCACCGTCCTCGCGGCATGGCTGGTCGCCCAGGGCAACAGCGCCGACGAGGCCATCGAGCACGTTCGGTCGCGGCGTCCCGGATCCATCGAGACCCGCGGCCAGATCGCCGCGATTCGACAGTTCGCGGCGGAAGCGTAGGGTGTCGGCCGAAAGGAACCTCGCATGAGCGACATCCGCGTCGTCTTTTCCGGCGCCCACGGGCGCATGGGCCGGGCCCTGTGCCCGGGCCTCGATGCCGCCGAAGGCATCGCCCTCGTCGCCCGCGTCGACGTCGACGACGACCTCGTCGGCGCCGTGCGCGACAACGACGCCACGGTCGTGGTCGACTTCACGACCCCCGCCGCCGCGGTCGCCAACGCGCGCAAGATCATCGAAGCCGGCGCGCACGGCGTGATCGGCACCACCGGGTTCACGACGGAGGATCTCGACGCCCTCGACCGGGAGGCGCAGGCCGCGGAGCGCAACCTGATCATCGCGCCGAACTTCTCCCTCGGCATGCTGCTGTTGCAGCGGTTCGCCGACGAGGCCGTTCGCTACTTCCCGCGCGTCGAGATCGTGGAGACGCATCACGAGGGCAAGCTCGATGCGCCGTCCGGCACCGCGCAGCGAACCGCGGAGCGCCTCGCTGCGCGCGGCGCCCGCTCCGGACCCGACAGTAGCGACGCCGCGCGCGGGCTCGACGTCGACGGCGTACGCGTGCACAGCATGCGACTCGCCAACGTCGAGGCGCGTCAGACCGTGCACTTCGGCGGCGCTGACGAAGGGCTGATGTTGCAGCACGAAGCCAATTCCCGCGCGTGCTACCTGCCCGGCGTCATCGCGGCGATTCGCGCGGCCGGCCAGCGCTCCGGCGTAACGCGCGGCCTGGAGCCCGTCGTCTTCGGCGACGCATGACCGTCTCCGACCCCGTTCGGCGCGCGATCGATCTGGTCTACATCGTCGACGAGCGCGCCGGCGCCGACGAACGCCACATCCGCGACGTGCTCGAGGCGGGCGTCACCGCGGTCTGGTTGCGCGATCACGCGCTCGACGGCGCCCAACTCTTCCGCGTGGCGCAGCAACTGCGCGATCGTTGTCACGCTCACGACGTCAGGCTGATGGTGGGCGGGCGGGCCGATGTTGCGTGCGCCGTCGCCGCGGACGGGGTCCACCTGGGCTCGTACTCGCCGCCCGCGGACCGCGTCCGGTCCTGGTTTCCGGGGTGGATGGGGGTCAGCTGCCACGACGAGCGCGAGCTTCGTCGCGCCCAGCGCGCCGGCGCCGACTACGTCACGCTCTCACCGGTCTACGACGTGCCGGGCAAAGGCGCGCCGATCGGTGTGTCGCAATTCGAGCGGCTGCGCGGGACGGTGCAGCTTCCGGTCGTGGCGCTCGGCGGCATCGACCCGTCGAACGCGGCGGCGGTGCGGGGCGCGGGCGCCGACGGCGTGGCGGTCATTCGTGCCCTGCGCGAGGCGGCGGACCCGGTCGCGACCGCACGGGCGCTGCGCGAACACACACCCGCCGTATGACCCCCTTGTGAAGCCGGCGGGGCACAATTGGAACCATGTGCGTCCGTTGCGCCCTCGCCGTCTTCCTGACCCTAACGACCGTTGGGTTGGCGGGCTGCCAGGGCGGGGTGCCTGCGCCGGATGGGGCCGGTGCCACGGACGCGGCCACCGGTGATCCCAACGGTGAAGCCGAGGGCGGCGACAGCGCGCTCGCGCGCATGGCGAGGCGCGCGCTCGGCGGCGTCGAGACGAACGTGATCGCCGGTCCGTACCTGGGCGACGAGCGCTTCGACGTGTTGGCGGCGCAATGGGACGTACGCGTGCGCGAGGCGTTCACACGCATGGCCGAGCGGACCGGTCTCGGATTCGGCGACGGGCCGCAGCCGAAGGTCGTGCTCGCCGCGCTCGCGGACGAGCGCCGCCCGTTCGAGATCAAGCCGGAGGTCGTCGACGGGCTGCGGCGGCCCGTGATCACCGTCAACGCGCGCACGTTGGTCGCGGGCACGCGCACGCCGTACGTCACGCTGATCGACGCGCTGACGGCCGGCGTGTTCGAGGTGACGGCATGGCGTCATCAGCCCGTGCCCGCGTGGGTGACGTCGCTCGCCGCCGCCCTGGCGGTCAGCGACACCGACGCGCGGATCGAGCGCCTTCATCGCCGCGGCTCGCTGGGTGACCGAACGGCGTCGATCGTATCCGCCGACGAGCCCGCGGCCGCCGAAGCCACCGGCGTCGCGGTGCTGTTGCTGCTCGCGTCGCGCGGGCGACCCGGCGACGCGGCGCGGCTGCTCGCCTTCGCCGCCGAGGGCGACGATCCCGACTGGATTCTGCGGCGCCTCATCAAGGAGCCCGACGCGTCCTGGGTCGGTCCCGCCCGGGAGGCCCTGCGCGAACGCTTCCTCCCGCTCGATGCGCGACCCTGGCGCGCGCTGCTCGACGCGGAGCAGGCGCTCGCGGATACGGGACGGGCGGGCATGTTGGCGTCGTTGCCCGAGCCGCTGCCGCCGTCGATCCAGGCCGAGGTCACGGTGCTCAACGCGCGCGGCGCGGTGGACGAAGGCGATTGGAACGCGGCGCGCGCCTTGTTGCGCTTCCTCCCGGAGGAAGAGCTCGGGCGCCTGCGCGACCCGGCAGCGGCGATCGCGTTGCGCATTCAGGCCGAGGCGCGCCCGGGCGGAGACTCCAACGTCGCGCACGAGTGGACGCGACGGCTCGACGTCGACTACCCCGCGAGCGACGCGCGACGACAGCTGCGCGCACGCAACCCTCTGCTCGGCTTCGACGAGGATCCGCTCGCTTGGTTGCGAATGACGCGCGCGCGCATCGAGCGCGACGGGGCCGACGCGCTCGATCTGATGACGACGGAGCGCTACATCCGCCTGCTGCTGCTGGACCACCGGCCCGGGGCGGCCGCTCGGTTTCTCGAGCGGCTCGGCAAGCGAGCGCGGGCGCCCGAGCTCGTGTCCATCGTGGCGGCCGTCGACGACGCGCAGGCCGAGTCCACCGCGGCCGCCCGGGCCGCGAATGCGCTGCGCGTCGACGCGTGGTTGGAGGATCCGTCCGAGGAGAACGCGCGGGACGTGCGCGAAGGGGGCCGCGCGGCGTTCGACATTCTCGTCGAGCGGCTGCCGCCCGAGCGAGGGCCCGAGCGGCACCGGTCGGTGAAGCTCATCGCCGAGACCGGCGGCGCGAAACGCACCGGCGCGGTCCTCTCGAAAACGTGGCGCGACGCGTCCGAGGTGTTCGTGCGTTGGGATCTCGACGCGTTGGCGGCCTCGCTCGCGTTGGGGCAGCTGCGCTTCGTTTTCGCGACGTCGCTTCCCGACGCCGTCGGTGATGCGCAGGCCAAGGCGCATTGGCGCGCGACGGCGTTCGCGATCGCCCCGCAGTGGCTGAACACCAATCCCGGCTTCTTGCGCGACATCCGATCCGGGGCGTACGGCGTGCGCCGGGCGGCCTTCGACCGGCTCGTCGCAGACGGGCAGGTGACCCCCGAGGTGCTCGGGCGGGTGATTCGCGATCCGGCGTCGCTGCTTCGCAAGGAGGGCGTGCTCGTCGCGGGGCGGTTCGGCCACGAGGCGCTGGCGGCGCGGGGGCTGGACGATCCCCAAGGCGTCGTTCGGCAGGCCGCCTGCTTCGCCGTTGCCCGCGCGTCGGGGCGCCGCGCCCAGGATCGGCTCATGACGGTGCTTCGGACCGAGCAAGATGCGGGCGTTCGACTCGCCGCGGCGCAGGCGCTCGCGCAGGTGGGTCCCCGGGATCCAGTGGTGCTCGACGCGCTGGTTGCGACCCAGAAGGACCGCGACGTCCGCGTGCGTGACGTGATCGCCAACCGTCTGACCTCCCTGCCGGCGATTCCTGTGGCGGAGGCCGTGACCCGTGCACTGCGCCGCGCGTCGCAGGTGCGGCAGCCGCGCTCCGAGGTCGTCGTTCGATGGGTGTTGATCTTCCAACGCATCAGCGAGACCGATCTCGGCTACTACCCCGAGATGCCGCGCTCGGAGCTGCGGGCGATGGTGCGCGCGGCGCAGCTGTGGATCGACGCCAAGAAGCGAAGTGACCACGGCAAGACCGTCGCGCGGGACGTTCGATGAGCCCCGGCCGCGGCGAAGACGCGCTGCTCGCCGAAGCGCTCGCGCGATTCGGCAGCGGACCCGACCGGTCCCACGTGCTGCTCGATCTCGGTCACGACACGGCCGCGATCGACGTCGGGAGCGAGACGGTGGTGCTCACCAACGACGTGCTCGTCGACGGCGTTCACTTCGAGCTCGACGGGTGCGGCGCGGCGATGGCCGCCCGAAAGGCACTGGCGGTGAACCTGTCGGACCTGGCCGCCGCCGGCGCGACGCCGATGGGCTTCCTGGTCGGCGGGGTCATGCCGCGCCCGGCGTCGGAGGACCTGTTCGACGCGCTCATGTCGGGCTTCGACCGAGCCGCGAAGGAGTTCGACTGCCCGTGCGTCGGCGGCGACACGAACGTCGCGCGCGGTCCGCTCGTCCTGTCGGTCACCGCGTTCGGCCGGCCCGGACCGGGCGGCGTCGTGGGCCGGGCGGGCGCGAAGCCCGGCCAGGTGCTGAGCGTCACCGGACCGCTCGGTGGGTCGATCTTCGGGCGTCACCTGCGTTTCCACCCGCGCGTTGCGGAAGGCAAGGTGCTTGCCGACGAGGAGATCGCGTCGGCGATGATGGACCTCTCGGACGGCCTGAGCCGCGACGTGCCCCGTTTGTGCGCCATGTCCGGGGTGGGCGCCGTCATCGATGCCGAGGCCGTGCCGATCCATCCCGATGTCCGGGACGACGAGCACGAACCGCTTTGGCACGCCCTGCACGACGGCGAGGACTTCGAGCTGTTGCTCGCGCACGACGACCTCGACGCCGGCGCGCTCGACGCGCTTGCCGATCGCGGTGTCCCCCTGCACGCGATCGGGCGCGTGACGAAAGCGCCTCGGATCTCGCTTCGGCGCGCGAGCGGGACGGAACCGCTCCCCGCGCTCGGATACGACCACTTCGAGGCGTAGAGTGGGTCAAGTGACCCAGACCGAACCCGTGCTGTCGCTTCGCACCGCGACGACCGAGGACACGCTCGCGCTCGGACGCTGCGTGGGCGCGGCGTGCCTGCCGCTGCCGGACGCGGGCCTCGTGCTCTGCCTCTCGGGTGATCTGGGCGTCGGCAAGACCGTCTTCGTCCGCGGCCTCGCGCGCGGGATCGGCATTCCCGCGGAGACGGCGATCGTGAGCCCGACGTTCACGATCGCGCGCTCGTATCCGGTGCCCGGCGCCCAGATCGAGCTCCACCACGTAGACGCCTATCGGCTCGAGGGGGCCGAGGACCTCGACGCGGCCGGTTTCGAAGAGATGTGCGGGAAAGGGTGCCTGACGTGCGTCGAATGGGGTGAGCGCGTGCCGGCCGCGCTCCCCGACGACCGGCTGGAGGTCACGTTGGCGATGGACGATGCGGACGGGGCGCCGCCCCCGGAACCCGGCGCGATCCCCGAGTGCGGCCGCACCGTGCGCTTGACGGCGCGCGGCCCGAACGCGCGTGCCGTCCTGCGCAAGCTCGAGGCCGCGACGCAGGGAGTGTTCGATTGATGCGCCGCAGCGTCGTTTTCGTCGCGTGCCTGGCCGTGCTGGTCTGTACCCATCGCGCCGGCGCGGAGGACGAAGCGGTCCGACCCCAGCGCATTCAGGTTTTCGGTCCCGACGGACGGCCGTTTCCGAACGCGCAGATCGTCGTCACGACCGACAAGGTGCGTGACCGCGCGGTCTTCGCCGCCGATCTCGAGGCCCTCGCGACGACCCCGGCGGACGGGCGTGCGGAGGACGTCGGGGACGGCACGCCGCAGCCCGGTCGGCTCGTCGTGTGGTCGCCCGGGCATGCGGCGGTGCTCGTTCCGGCGCATCCATATCGCGCGACCGTGCGCCTCTCTCTCGCGGAGGTGATCACCGGGCGGATCCGATACGCGCGCGGCGAGCCCGCCGCGCGCGTCGAGGTGCTCGCCGTTCCGGTCGACGAGCATGCCGACCTCGTTCACCGCACGCGCACCAGCGCGAGCGGCACGTATCGCTTCGACTCGCTGCATGCAGGTCGCTGGGAGCTGTTGCTCAAGCGGGCGAAAGGTCGGTACCAGTCGTTGGGCGAGGTCGACGCAGGGACGCCGGCGCCGGATGTGGAGCTGCCCACCGGCGCGTCGATCAGCGGCCGGCTGCTCGACGCCGACCGCGGCGGGGATGCCGGCGTGTCGCGGCTCGCGCTCCGCTTTCAGTCGTTGCCGGGCGCGCCCGACGTGATGCGCGAGGTCGCGTGCGACGAGACGGGGCGGTTCGTCGCTTCGGACCTCCCGCTGGGCATCTACCAGATCGCGCTGCTGAGCGCGGAGTGGGAGTTCGATCCCGCGCCTCCGCGCATCGAGCTGAACTTGCGCAAGCCGATTCGCATTCCTCCTTGGTTCGCGTATCGCCGCTACGACGTGCGCGGCGTCGTCGAGAACGCGGACAAGAAGCCGCTCGCCGGTGTCGACGTCCGACTTGTGCGCGACGCGACGAGCGACGATCCCGACGGTGAGCAGGCCGCCGTCGTGCGCGCCGTGAAGACGGATGCGTCCGGGCGGTATCGCCTGCGCGGCGTCTCACCCGGCGAAGGGTACCGCGTGCTCGCGTCCGCCGGCGGGTACGCGCCGGCGTCCTCGGAGCCGTTCGAAGCCGTGCGCCGGCGCGATACCGTCGTGGCGCCGATTCGCATGAACCCCGGCTGGGAGCTGGTCGTGCGCGCGCGGGACTCCGGCGGCCGCCCCGTGTCGGGGGTTCACGTGCACGCACTGCCGACGCGCTACGCGGCGTCGAGCGGTCACAAGGGCTGGGCGACGCTCCGGCGCACCGAGCTCACGGACACGAACGGCGTGGCGTCCATGCGCGACCTGCCCGAGGAAGACGTGACCTGCATCGTTCGGGGCGACGGCTGGATCGAGTTGACCCGCACGTTCAGTGCGCCCGCCGCCGCGACCCACAAACGCTGGGACGTCACGCTCACGCCGGCGCTCACCGTGACCGGCCAGGTGCTCACGGCGGACGGCAAGCGCGGGACGACGTTCGACGTCGCGGCGCGGCCGCGCGACGGCCGCGGCGTCGTGCGCGCGCAGACCGATGAAGACGGGCGGTTCGAGCTGACGTCACTGCGTTCCGTGGCCATCGACATCGAGGTGGCGCCGACCTCGCGTCCGGACGTCGTCGTCGCTCGCCGAGACAGCGTCATGCCGGGCGACGAGACGCACGTCGAGATCGTGCTGCCCACCTTGCTGGCGGTCGAGGGGACGGTCACGGGCATCGACCCGGACGGCGGCGCCGTTCGCGTCGAGGTCGAGACGCCCCGCTACGACCCGCGGCTCGAGCGCCATCGCTGGGTGTCGGTGCTGGCGGTCGATACGAAGCCCGGCGGCAGCACCGACGCCGCGTTCGTCATCGAAGGGTTGCCGCCGGGCCCGTACGGGTTGCGCGCCGTGCAAGGGTTGCGCGACTCCAGCGCGCTCTCGTTGCTGATTCACGACGAGGACGTCCGCGAGATCGAGCTTCCGATTCCGGTCGGCGCGCGCATCGCCGGGACCGTTCTGGATGCCGCCGACCTTCCCGTGTTGGGTGCGAAGGTGCGGCTGGTTCGCGTCAACGGCGCCGGAGACATGCCGGCGGGGGCGTCGACCAACCGGCACGTGCGTAGCACCGACGCCGACGGCGGGTTCATCTTCGAAGACGTCGCGCCGGGCGTGTGGCGCGTGTACGCGACGGACGACGGGTTCGCGGAGGACATGCAGGAGGTGCGTGTCGTCGAGAACGAGTTCCTCGTCACGCCGGAGCTCGTGCTCGGCCGCGGCGGAACGGTGAACGGCAAGGCCGTACTGCCCGACGGTCGTCCGATGGACGGTGCGCGCGTCACGTTGCGCCGGTTGGAGGAATCCGCGGTGGCGCGCGAGACGCGAACGCGCGCCGACGGGACGTTCGAGCTGCTGCACGTGCGTCCGGGCGCGTGCGTCGTGGCGCTCGAGACCTGGCGCAGCATGGGCAACCGGCCGGAGGCGCTGATCGAGGTCATCGAAGACGAGACGGCCACCGTCGACTTCGCGGTCAAGGGGCGCGGGACCGTCGAAGGCACCGTGCAGCGGCGCGGCAAGCGCGTGGCCGACGCATTGCTCGAGCTGATCTCCGACGGCGTCGAGGTCGACGGACCGATGCGACGGATGCAGACGCGCAGCGATGCGAGCGGCGCCTTCCGTTGGGACGACCTCCTGCCGGGCTCGTATCACGTGTATCTCGGCGACGGCTCGACGCGCATTCACCACGACGTCTACGTCGGCGACGGCGATCGGGTCGTGCTGGATCTCGAGGCGTGGGAGGCGCAGATCGTGGGGCGCGTCGAAACCTCGTTCGGCGACGCGGTCGCCGGCGCCGAGGTGCTCGCGCGGTCACTCGACGAGGAGGGGCTGCCGTCCGACGACGCCGTCGTGGCGCGCGGGCGCAGCGACCCCGGCGGCCGCTTCCGGCTGACCGGCCTCCCGGCGGGGTGGTACGCCCTCGACGTGTCCGCGCCGGGACTTCCGCCGGGCGTGCTCGAGTCCGTCCAGGCCGAGGTCGGCGCGGCGGCGCAAGAGGTCACCGTGGTCCTCGGGCGCGGCGGCGAGATCGACCTGGCAGTGATCGACGAGGTGGGCCGCGGCGTCAGCGGCGCGCGCGTTTGGATCGAAGACGACTACGGCGTCCCGCTGCACGTCAATGCCTATTCGACCGGACCGCGCGGCAAGCTGCTGATTCCCGGCGTACCGTCGCAGGACGTCTTCGTCCGCGTCGAGGCGCGCGGGTACGGCCGTCCGACGCTTCGACGCGTGCGCGTCTCGGAGGGAGGGACGTTTCCGCTCGAGATCGCGCTGGGCCGCGCCGGGGCGTTGCGGCTGTACGTGACGGGCGCGGGCCGCGACCCGGTCACGCGCGCACGCATCGACATCCTGCGTGCCGGGACGGAAGAGGTCGTCGCGCGCCGCCGGCCGCTCGCGCGCTTGACGTTGAATCCTCGGTGGGGCTTCCTTCCGAAGACGGGCGTGTTGGATGTGGGGGAGCTCGAGCCCGACACCTACGAGGTCGTCATCGACGCCGGCGACACCTACAACGTCGAGCGCGTACTGATCTCGATCGACGCGGGCGCGACCACCGAGGCAGACGTCGCACTGCGTCCGCGGCCGCGCTGACGGGCCGATTCCAGGAACTTCGGCCGTCCCGCCCGTATGCTCGGGAAGGCGTTCGACGGACCGGACGTCTCCGACCCTCCGACTCGAGGGCCTCCTTGGCCGACGACGAAACCGAACTCATGTTGCGCGTGGCGGCCGGAGACGATGCCGCCTACGAGACGCTCGTCGTGCGCATTCTGCCGCGGCTCGAGGGCTACTTTCGCCGCATGGGCGCCGATCCCACCCTCGCGGAAGACTGTGCGCAGGAGGTCTTCGTAAAGGTGTACAAGGCCCGTGCGTCCTACGTCGCGCGGGCGAAGTTCACCACGTACCTGTTCCACATCGCGCGCAATCACTGGATCGACGTCTACCGGCATCGCAAGGCGCAGCCGCCGACCGTGCCCGTGGATCGGGGCGGCGACGACGGCGATCGGCGCGGGGCGGGCGATCTGCCCGGTCCCGACGCGGCGCCCGAAGAGACCCTTCGCGGGCAGGAGATCACCGCGGCGCTCGAGCGCGCGGTGGAGGCGCTGGGCGCCGAGCACCGGGAGGTGTTCGTCCTCTCGCAGGTCGAGGGACTCCGCTACCAGGAGATCGGGCGCATCTTGGACATCCCCGTGGGGACCGTGAAGTCCCGTATGCACGCCGCCGTGCGCCAGGTGCGGCGGGCCCTGGAACGGGAAGGAATCGAACCGCAATGACCCCCTCTCGTTCCTTGAGTAGGCAAGCCGTCCAATTCCGTCCCAACCCCCGAGAAACAGGCCTCTCCCGATGACCCGCGACGACCCGAACCGAGGCGCCCGACCCGCGGGCGAGCTGCCGGACGCCGACGAGGCGCTCCTGGTCGACCTCCTCCGCGGGGAGCTGGACGCGGACGCGGCCCGGAGCGTGCGCGAGCGCATCGCCGCGGAGCCGGCGCTGGCCGCCGCGCACGACCGCCTCGGGGCGCTGTTCGCGTTCGAGCAGGCGCGCGGCGTGCGCCGCGACGCGGAGCACGCGACGCGGATCGCGGCCCGGATCATCGATCACGTGAAGGCGAGCGAAGCCCGCGCCGCGCGCGCGGCGTCCGGCCGGACGGTCCGCTCACGGCGCCTGAGCTGGCGTGCGGCCATCATGACGTCCTTGGCGATCAACGCGCTCGCGTTGGGTTTCATCATCTACACCATGCCGGACGCCGACGAGGGCGATATCGCGCGCTCGCGTTCGTTCATGACGGACTACAGCCCGATCTCCGATCTGCCGTGGGACAGCCCCCGAGCAGCGTCTGCAGCGATTGCAGATGGAGGAGCCGAGCGAGTTCGCGCGCTTGCTGGAGGAAGGGCTCTTCGACGACGGTGAGCCGGCCGTGAGCGGCGGGCCGACCGTCGCCGATCTCGATCTGCCGGATGCCGGCGGCCTCGTACATCACCCGCGCAGCCGCGCGATCCTGGTGAAGGCCGAGTCGTTCAAGCGGCGACGCCTCGCCGGCCTCGGTCGCGACTCGGAGAGCACGCTGGACGCGGTGCGCCGCGGACTGGCGTACCTGGCCACGCGCCAGCGGCCCGACGGCCACTTCGCTTCCGAGGGCGGCCGTTCGGAGGTCGAGCAGACGGCGCGCGCGCTCCTGCCGTTCCTGGGCGAAGGGACGAGCTCGCAAGACCGCGGTGACGCGTCCAGCAAGCGTGTCGTTCGCAGCGGCATCGGATGGCTGCGGCAGAATGCGTTCGCGAGCGACGGCGCCGTGCGCACGAGTCTCGACGCCGATAGCGTGGACGTTGCGCTCATCGCACTGTCCGAGGACTACACGCTCAGCTACGGACGCCTGCCGGCAGCGGAGGCCGAGGACCGCGCCCGCGAGATCGAGGCGCTGACGCGACACATCCGCGACCGCGACGCCGCGGCGACCGAGCACGTGTGGGCCGCGTGGGCGCTGGACGCCGCGGCACGCACGGGGGTGATCGAGGCGACGGCCAAGGAGAGCGCGCGGTTCGGCTCCTGGGTCGCGAGCGCGTCGGACGAGGCGTCGGACGGGACGGTCGGTGGCGAGCTGGCGCGCGGCTCCGCATTGCGCTACCTCGAGCGAGGCGCGGCGAAACCGCGTCTGCGTAGCTGGATGGACGACACGACGGACGCGCTGATCGGGCGCCTGCTGCCCAACGGCCAGGCCAAGACGAGCGAGAAGGTCGGCGACACGGCGCTCGTGCTGCTCGCCTTGCAGGTGGCGTATCGCGGTTTCTAGGTTTCGAGAGAAACTCGTTCGTATCCACGTTGTGACGAACGGCACCCGGCGGTGATCCGGATTGCCACCGCCGGAAACCGGCAACCCGGACGGCGACGGCCCGCTTTGCAATCGCGCCGTTGAAGATGGTGTTAAGCAATTCTTACAGATTCGTTGTGCGAGATCGCACACCGCTGCTTGGACGCGAAATCAGGAATTCGCCGCAAGAACCTATGAATGGGGGTTTTCCGGGATGCGCGCTCATGTCCCCATCCGAGGACGCCGATGCACTTCTCAGGGGACGTTTACGGATTCTCGCTGTCCGTAACGCTGTCTTACGTTGACATACATAGCGGTCCCAGCGGGTCCCGCGGCGCCGGATTCGGAGCCCGGTCCGGCGATCGGAAAGCGAAGTTCGCTCGGTACGCGAGTTGCTTTGTGCCGATAGGGACTGCGTGCGGTTGGTCGCATGGTGGGCCGCCGCTCATCCGTTCGGATGGGCAGCGTTCGACCCCGCGGCAGACCCCAGGAGGACTGGGTCGCCCTGTGGTGGGGGGGCCTGAAGAAAGGCCGGTCATGGAAGTCGTCTTCAAGTGCATTCAGGGTGGGTCGAAGTATTACGGTGTTCGCCTCAACGGCGAGCAGATCTTCGTCGGCACGTCCGGTGAGTGTGAGCGCTTCATCGAGATCCACAACGCCAAGGTCGCTCAGGCCCAGATCGACGACCGGAGAACGCCGCGCAGCCGCCCCGTCTCGATTCGCACCTATCGACAGGCGCGCGCCCACGCGTAGCCCGACAGCGAGCGGGCCCAGGTGGTTTCTGGGTGGGGTTGCCCCGCGGTGACGGACGTCGCGCAAACTCTGGGGCTGTGACCTCCCTCCGACGCCTTCTTCTCGTCACCGCGTGCACCTGGTTCGCGCTCGCCGGCGCCGGGTCCGCCTTGGCCGACGAGCCCGAGCGCGGCTTCACGACCCTCGCGGACGGCATCCTGAAACGCAGCGACCTCGTCGTGGTCGGACGCAGCGCGGGCGTGAAGCAGGTCCGCACCCAGCAGATCGCAAGGCTCGAGGTCGAGCGCGTGCTCTTCGGCGCCGCGCCCGCAGGTCCCCTCACCGTGATGGTGCGGGGTCCGAAGCCGACCCTCGACCCCGATGCCCCGTCGGCGCCCGTGCTGCCCACGTCGGGCGAGCAGCGTCATGTCTTCTTCCTCGCGAAGCGGCCGGACGGCGTCGCATTCCGGTTCGTCGACCGCATGTTGGCGAACGGGCTCGTCGGCGAGGAGAAGATCGATTCGATCGCGGCGGAGGTGAAGCTCTTCCAGATCGAGGACGTGAACGAGCGCGCGCGCAAGACCCTCGCGCACCAGCTGAACACACTACGTGCGGCGGGTCGATGGACGCGCGTCCACGCGGCGCGTGAGCTCCATCATCTGGCGTTCGTCCGGCCCGACCTGTTCGACGCCGAGGTCAGGCGAGAGCTGAAGGGCCTGCTGCGCAAGCGGATTCCGCGCGAGCAACGTGGCGTGCTGCAGCAGCTGGTCGGCCTGCTCGATCGTCAGCCCGTTCCGGCGGCGCCGAAGGACGACCGACCGGCGCCGACGACGGTCGAGAAAGACCCGTGGAAGCGGGCCTTCCTCGATGCCGCCTCCCCGCGGCAGCTGGCGATCGTCGAAGCGCTCTTCGCGATGCCCACGGGGGTCGATCGCGAGCGCGCGTTCTGGGTTCTCGCGAACGGCAAGCCGGCGGCGCGCGAGGCCGCCGTGCACGGTTTCGTCGCGCTCGATGCCAGAGACCAGGTGGAGCGGCTCCTGCGGGCGTACGCCAACGAGGACGCGATCGAGGTGCGCACCGCGCTCGTTCGGGCCGCGGGTCTGCTGGGCGGCGAGAAGCAGGTGCCGTGGCTCATGGACCGGTGCGAGAGTCCGCGCATGGAGCGAGCCGCGTTGTTGGCACTGGCGCGCATCCGCACGACGTCGGCGCTCGCGCACTTGCGGCGCGTGCACGAGGCGTTGACCGGTTCGGACGACGTCTTGCGCCCCAGCGCCGACTGGGTTGCCTTTCTGCTGAGTGACGACTTTCCCCGCTCCGACGCGCGGTGATCGCGGCTGACCGCGTATGATCTGACGTCCCCAGGACGGAGGAGGAGGGCGCCGCATGGGAACTCTGCGCGTCATCGCGTGCTTGACCGTCGTGACGTTGGTGACCGGGGCCGCCGCCTCGGCCCGACCCGACGACGAAGCCCCCGCAGAGGCTCCGGCGCCGGCGCCGAGCGGCGCCGCGGAGATGGAGGTGCTTCACCTCAGCCTGCGTGACTGCGTTCGCATGGGGATCGAAGCGAACCTGACGTTGCGCGAGGCGCGGTACGACGAACCGATCGCGCACGCGCTGTTTCAGGCCGCGGACGCGGCGTTCGACCGCCTGCTGACGGCCGGTTTCGACGTCGCGCAGAACGAGCAACGCTCCGCGAGCATCTTCACCGGCACCGGCAACGTCACCGAGGACTCCTTCAAGCTCGAGACGGGCGTGTCGCGGCGGCTGCGCCAGGGCGGCAACGTCGCCGTGCTCTATCAGGCGGACCGAGTCGACACGAACTCCGCCATCACCTCCATCAACCCGTCATGGCGCTCCGGCTTCGCTGTCGAGGCGACACAGCCCCTGCTACGCGGCGCGGGCAGCGTCGCGGTCACCGAGGTGCGGCGGGCCCAGGTCGGCATGCAGGCGGCGCGCGCGAACTACGCGACGCAGTTCGAGTCGCTTCTGCTCGGCATCGCGGAGGGCTACTGGGAGCTCGTGTTCTCCGACGACAACCTCGACGCGCGCCTGAAGTCCGAGGAGGTCGCGCGGGAGCTGCTCGCCGACGAGCAGGCGAAGCTCGAGACCGACATCGGTACGTCGCTCGCCGTGTCCGAGGCGCGCGCGGGCCTGGAACGCCGCAAGAGCGAACGTCTGCAGGCCGAGAACCTGCGCGGCGCGACGGAGGACGTCCTCCGTAGCTTGATCATGCCGTTCGGCGCGGTGCTCAAGCGCGTGCGCATCGTCCCGACCGACTCGTCGCACAAAGACAGCGATGACAATCTGGGTTGGAGCGATCAGGAGCGCTTCGTGCAGCTGGCGCTGCGCGGGCGCCCGGAGCTACGCAGCCGCCGCGCGGACATCGCGACGCGCGGACTGGACATGGTCGAAGCCCACGATGCGATCAAGCCCCAGCTCAACGTCGTGGGACGCGTCGCGACGGACGGGCTGGACGACGCCTTCGGCGCGTCCCTGGAAGAGGTCGTGACCGGTCGAGCGTTCTCCGCGAGCATCGGTCTCACCTTCTCGGTGTACGTGGGACAACGTGCCGCGAAGGCGAACTGGCGAGCCGCCGGGTGGGCCCGCCGTCAGGCGATCCTGCGGTACAAGGAAACGGAGAACGGGATCGTCGTCGAGGTGCGCGCGGCGCTGCGCGACATGGAGACCGCGCGCGCGCAGCTGATCGCGGCCCAGGCCGAGGTGGCTGCCGCCCAGGAAGCCGTCGAGGGCGAACAGGACAAGAAGGACACCGGTCAGTCGACGCCGTTTCGCGTCCTGCAGAAGGAAGACGACCTGACGAGCGCGCGCACCCGTCTCGGACGCGCCGCCGCCGACCTGCGCATCGCCGAGAGCCGGCTCTGGCGCGCCGCCGGCGCGCTCGGGCAGAACCTGAATGTTGCGCCTCCCTCCTGGCCCGCCTGCTGCCGGTGACACGACGGACGCGCGCCATCACGTTGCCATTTCCTCGTCGCGTGGCAGACCACGCGTCCTCGGAGATGGCCGCGCGCTGACCTCGCCCCGTGACGTCACCCGGGAGAGCAGGGCGGGGGAGGGCCCTGGAGACGGGAGGTAGGCCCGTCGGCATGGTTCAATGACCGCGGGCACGGCGGCAGGCGACTCCATGTTGATTCGACAACTCCTTCGCACCGCGCTCCCGCTCCTGTGCCTTGCCCTCGCCGCCTGCGGGGACGAGCCGGACGACGCCTCCGACGACACACCCGTTCGCCCCGTCATCGTCCTCGATCCCCTTCCCGACGAAACACGCGCCCGCTACGCCCTCGAACGACTCGCCACCGGCCCCGAAGCGCAACGCGTCCTGCGCATTCCCAAGGCCCACCTCAAGAACCTCGACCTCGCACACCGGGACCTCGTCGCCCTTGGACCCGTCACCCTTCGCCTGCTCGACGATTCAGCGCTCGTCGAGCGTCTGACCGGATCGCCCGACGCCAACCCCTGGCACGGCGTGCTCTCCGCGCTGACCGCCATCCGTGACAAGGGGCCCGACGTCGTCCTGCGCTGGACCGAGCCCGCCGTCGATCGCAACGACGTGCAGCTTCGCCGCCGCGCCGTCCGTTGTCTGACCACGGTCGAGGATCCCCGCGCCGCCGATCTCCTCCTGCGGTTTCTCGAGCGCGACGCGCGCGACCGGATGATCGGCCCCCTGGCGTTTCGGGCCATGGCGTTCTACGGAACGCCCTACATCGAACGCGCACTCACGTTCGCCTACCGGCGCGGGTCTCCGCGGTTGTGGGGGCAGGTGCCTCAGCTGTTGCGAACGTCCCAGCGACCGGACGCCGACGAGTCACGACTCGCCAGCGCCATGGCCTGGTGGAACGCCGCCGTCGAAGCCAGCGGTCCCGAGCTTTCGTCGGATCTCCCCCGGGACAAGCGTTTCGCGTTCTGCAACGTGCGCGCGTGGTTGGACCCGTCGGTCGCCCGCTACACGCTTGCGGACGAAGACGGCAACGAGATCGTCTACACCGCGCAAGGCGCACTGCCCTCGGCGATGTCCCTCGGCAGCGGCGCGTTCGCGTCGACGCTGATCGATCAATGCGTCGTGCCCGCGCAGAGCTACTACGTGACCGGACGCGTGTCGGCCGCCGAAGCGAGGTGCTCCCTCGCGATGCGCGGTTTCGCTCCTTTCGTGCGCGCTCGAGAGGCGGACCTCGCGCTCGAGGAGGTGGATCCGGCGATCTACTACACCGCACTTCACTGCACGAGCGAGATGAACACCGCGGGAGACTCGCTCGCGGCGCTCGGCAAGCTCGAGAAAGCGCTCGAAGCGATCGGGAAGGGTGAGGCCGTCTCGGGCGAGGACGTCAACACGTGGGTGCGCACGCTCCCCGATCCTGCGGCCGATCTCGTGTCGCGTGCCCTGCTGTTCCGCGTCCTCTACGAAGCGCGGCCGACGCACCTGTACAAGGACGCGATCGAAGGCGCGTTCGACCGCCTCTCACCATGGCAGAAGGATCTGCTGGGAGCGCTGGAGGAGCTGGCGTTCAGCGGCGACGAGGAGTCGCGCGCGCTGGTGCTGAACCTCATTCGACGGTCACGCGCGACCAACGCGATCCCGATCGTCGAACGGCTCTTCGAGGAAGCCGGAACGGACGGAACGCGCGAGCTGCGACAGCTCCTTGTGTTTCTCTACTCGCGCGGCGCCGGCATCGAACCGGAACGCTATCTCGCCTTCGTCGAGCGGTTCCGCAGTTGGCTGCGCGCATTGCCCGAACGCGAAGTGGCGGGACTCGCGACTGCACTACTCGACTTCGAGGAGGCGGGCGCCCGCGCGATGTCCGAGGAGCTTCGCGGCGAGCGACGGCCGCTGTTCCTGGCCGCGCTCTCGACGCTGGATCGCGTGCTGCCGCTCGAGGTCGCGCAAGCCCTGGTCGAGCCGATCGAACGCGGTTCGGACCCGGGCGAGATCGCGACGGTGCTTCGAATTGCCTATCTCACGTTTCCGGCGTCGGCCGCGAACGATCTCGCCTCTCTGCGCGCCCGCATGCCGAAGGACGCGCGTTCCGCCGTCGACGTCGCGTTGAACCGCGTGCGCCACCGCGCGGACCTACGCTGATCCGCTTGTCGGCCCAGCGGGGGCGGATATCCTCCCGCGGTGCGTTCCGACGAATCCTCGAACGGTGAGCAGCGCGGTTTCGGCGACCGCCGAGACCGGCCCACGCCGATGCTCTCGCGCTGGCTCCTGTTCGGCCGGCGCCGGGGCGGTCGCAGAGACGGCGAACGGGACTTCGTGTACGTCGATCGACCGGGCTTGTGGACGCTGGCCGGGTTCGTCGTCGTCGTCGGTCTCTCGTCCCTCGACGCGTTCTACACGCTCGAGCTGCTGGAGCAGGGCAAGGCCGAGGAGGCGAACCCGATCATGCGCGCGGCGCTGCACCTGGGGGTGCCGCACTTCATCTTCATCAAGACGATCTTGACCATCGTCGCCGTCGGCTTCCTGTGCTTGCACAAGAACTGGCCGCTCGGCCGTGCGTGCCTGGCGATCGCGATCGTCGGCTACAGCGTGCTGATCGTGTACCACCTGCTCGTGCAACGACAGGCGGCGAAGCTCCTGCCGCAGGCCGTCAACACCGCGCCGTTCGAGCCTACGCGTCCGCCGGACGGCGGATGAGATAGACGGCGATCCCGACGAACAGGATCGGAATCGAGATCAGCTGGCTCGTCGACAGGAAAAACTCGCCGTCGATGATCATGCCGCGTTCCTGATTGTCGCCGCGGAACATCTCGATGACGACGCGGCCGACGGCGTACAGCATCAGGAACAGGCCGAACGCGCGCCCGGGCTCTGGTTTGCGCTTGAGGAACCACAGCAGAAGCCCGAACAAAATGAGTCCGTGCAAGCTGTGATAGAGCTGCGTCGGATGGAGCGCGATGTTGGGCGGCGCCTGGGTCGCTTCGTGGAACGGGAACTTCACGGCCCACGCCAGGTCCGGCGCCTCCTTGCCGTAGTTCTCGCCCGACAGGAACGACGCCCAGCGGCCGATGAAGATCGCCAAGCAGCCGCCGAGCGCGAGGCAGTCCATGAGCGACCAGCCCTTCAGGTCGGCGTGGCGGGGGAGATACCACGCGAGCCACAGCAGCCCGGCGATCAGCCCGCCGTAGAAGACGAGTCCGCCGCGCCAGACGTAGAGAAACGACAACGGTTCGGCTGCGTGTTTCTCGTACTCGACGAGCACGTAGAGCAACCGCGCGCCTGCCAGCCCGATGAAGAGGAGCGCGAAGCAGATGTTGAACACGCGCTCCGAGTCGAGCTCCAGCAGCTTGCTCGCCCGGCGCTTCGTGTACCAGGACGACACGAGGAACGCGATGACGATGAGCGTTCCGAACGAGTAGATCTTGACGCTGCCAAGTTCGAAGAGAACCGGATACACGGGGTGCGCCCTCCCAAGGTCGCGGCCGCAGGTCGTACGAGCATATGCGGCGCGCAGCGCCGGCGGCTCAGCCCGCCGCTTCGCTGGCCAGTTTCGCCTCGTACGCGGCCAGATCCATCAGATGGTCGCCGCCGCCGGAGATCTTGATCTTGACCAGCCAGCCGGCGCCGTACGGGTCCTCCGCCATCGGACTCTGATCGTCCGCGAGATCCGCGTTCACGGCGATCACCTCGCCGTTGACCGGGGCATAAACCTCGCCGACCGCCTTGACGCTCTCGACCTCGGCCATCGGGGCCTCTTGCTCGACCTCCTGTCCCTCGTCGGGCAGGTCGACGAACACCAGGTCACCCAGGTGCTCGATGGCGAAGTCGGTGATTCCGACGGTGGCCTCGTCTCCCTCGATGCGCACCCACTCGTGGGTGGCGCTGTACTTGATGTCGCTGGGGCGGTCGGGCATGGAAACGGTCTCCTGAAACTCGGGCCGGATGATGGCACAGAGGGGCGGGGAAGACGAGTCTTGGGGCCGGTCCCGCGCGGCCCGTCCGACGCTCGAGCGGTCACCGCGGTCGCTTGTAGAACGGACCCTTCACGACGTCCATCGGGTAGCGCTTGCCGCGGATGTCCGCATCGAGGCGTTCGGCCCCCGCGTGCTCGACGCTCACGAGCGCGCGGGCGATGTTCTTCTCGATCGTCGGGCTGACGCCGCCGCTCGTGACGAAGCCGGCCTCGTCGTCTCCGGCGAAGAGCTTGCAGCCCGCGCGCGCGACACGACCGCCGGCGACGGCGAGAGAGACGGCCTTGCGCGTCAAACCCGCTTCCTTCGCGGCGGCGAGCGCGGCGACGCCGCACGTGTCGGTCTTCGTCAGGTCGACCCCGAACCCGAGCCCCGCTTCGAGCGGGTTGATCTCGAGGTTGATCTCCTGGCCGTAGAGCGGCATGCCCGCTTCGAGACGCAGCAAGTCGCGCGCGCCGAGGCCGATGGGCTGGATGTCGAGCGACGCGCCGGACGCCATGAGCGCGTCCCAAACCTGTACGGCGTGCTCCTTCGGAAAGAACAGCTCGAAGCCGTCCTCGCCGGTGTAGCCGGTGCGCGCCAGCAACGTCGGGTATCCGCAGACCGGCGCGCGCGCGAACCCGTAGTAGCGCACCTGGCTCAGGTCGATTCCGCACAGCGGCTGCAGGACGTGTTCCGAGTTTCGACCCTGAAGCGCGATCATCGCCTGGTCGTCGGAGACGTCCTGGACGGTCGCGTCGAAGCCGCCGGCCTGTTGTTGGTCCATGACCCACTGCGTGTCCTTGCCGCGTCCCGTCGCGTTGATCACGATGTGGTTTTCGTCCGCGTCGCGATACACCAACACGTCGTCGATCGGATAGCCGTCGTCGTTGAGCAGGAACCCGTACTTCGCGCGGCCCTGCTTCAGGGTCTCGAAGCGGCCGCTGAACACCCGGTCGACCAACGCGTCGCGGTCCGGACCGGAGATGACCAGCCGGCCCATGTGGCAGAGATCGAAGAGCCCGACCTTGGAGCGCACGCAGCGCGTCTCGTCGAGGATGCCCGCGTACTGCACCGGCATCTCCCAGCCGAAGAAATCGACGAAGCGGGCGCCGGCGGTGGCGTGCGTGTCTCGAAGCGGAGTCTGGCGCATGACGTGTCCTCGCGAGTGGGGCCACGGAGGCTAACCGGAGGTCCGACGACTGCGAGCGCGGAAGCCGGTCGGTCGGCGCGGTGTCCCCGCTACTCGCCGCCGACCTCGCGGAAGCGGCCGCCCGTCTGCTCCGCCAGCGACTGCATGAACTCGCGATCCGCTCCCTTCGTGCCGATCAACACCGTATTCACCGCCACCTGCCGGAACCGGTTGACCGCGGGCAGCTCCTGCAGGATGCGGAAGTCGCGGTCGTAGCGACCACGGCTCGGCCGCCCGTCCGACAGCAGGATGACCGTGTCGACGTCCTCTTGGAACGCCGCTTCGAGCGGTTCCATGAACGCGCCCCATCCTCGCGCTTCCTGCCGCTCGAGCCACTCGCGGGCACGCCGGCGATTGCCCGGCGTCGCGGGCTGCAGCTTCTTCGCTGCGCGTGTGAGGACCGGCTTCGGCGGATACTTGCTCGGATAGCGGTAGACGAGCACGTCGAACTCGGTCTCCGGCGGCAAGGCATCGAGCGTCTTGGCGAACTCCGCTCGCAGCAGCTCGAGCTTCGTGGGCGCGCCGTCCGCGTCGGTCGCCGGATCGCGCATCGAACCGGAGAGGTCGAAGACGAAGGCGATGCGCTGCGAACGCAGGGGCATGTCGAAGAACGCCACCGAGCCCTCGATGTCGGCGTCCGCGGTGGCGTCGCGCTCGATGCGTCCACTGCCTCCGGGCTCCGGCCGTTCGCCGGGGTCGAACTCCGCACGTCGCACGATCCACCACTTGCGCCAGAGTTCCGGATCGTTCGTGATCTGCTGCCCCGTGAAGGTGCGCAGCGCCCTGTGCGCGTCGTCCGCGAGCCGGCCGGGCTCCTTCTCCATTCGCTGGATCAGGGGCTCGACGATCTCCATCTCCCACACGTGCAGGCCTGCCTGAATCGCGGCGGCGCGGACGCGCCAGCTCGGATGCTCGAGCAGCGCTTTCCAGATCTCGAAGCCCGCGCCCGGCCACGGCAGGACCTTCGTTCGAAGCGACAAGCTCTCGGCGAGCGCGATCGCCGGCTCGTGCGACTTGTCGGACAGAACCGCCGCGACCGCGCTCTCGGGAAGCGCGTCGAGCGACTGCAACGCGAGCACCGCTCCCGCCCGTCCGAGCGGATGCCTGTGCTTGAGGGTCTTGCGCAGCGCGGCGCGGGCGTCGTCGCCGTCGAATCTCGCGGCGCACTGTGCGGCGTAGAGGACCGCCTCGCCGTCTCTGTGGTTGAGCTTCTTCAGGAACACATCGGGAATGGAGGCGCGGTCCGCGATGCGCAGCGCGCCGACGCCGAGCGCCTTCAAGACGCGGCCGTCCTTCTCGCTCTTGACGACGTTGGTGAACACCTCGGCCAGCTCGGCGCCGCCGTTGACGCTCATGGCGGTCGCGGCTGCCGCCCGCACCTCGGGGTTGCGGTCCCTGACGGCCTTGCCGGACAACCAGGTCTGTGTTTCGCCCGCGAACGTCCCGCGCAGCATCGTGATCCACGCGCTCACCACGTGATCGCGCAGGTGTACGAACGGGTCTTCGAACAACGGTACGAGCGCGGCGGCGGCGTCGGGTCCGCCGATCCTGGCGATCTCACGGATCGCGGCCTCGCGCTCGCGCTGCGCGAACGCGTCGCGTGCATTCTTGCGGATTCGCTCGAGCTGGGCCTTGATCGCCTTCGGATCCGCGTCGGTGCGCGGCGTCGTGCCGAGCACCGCGATGCAGGCGACGAGCAACGCGGCCGCATGCCGGAACAAACGGGCGGTGAGGGACGTCGTATTCAAGAGACGGAGTTTCCTCGATTCGCCGAGACGCGGCAAGCCATCCGCAGTCCGGCGAACTGCGGCGACGCCGACGTTCACGGTCTGGAACGTCGGCGACGCAGGACGTGCGCGCTCGAGTGTCCAGGTTCTGGGGCTCGCGGCGGTTTTCTTGAAACTGAACGAGCGACAACGCCGTCAACCTCGATGAACCAGCCAGTGGAGTCACGAAACCATGCGCTTTTCCGCCTTCGGCCTCTTGATCGTATCTTCACTTCTCCTGTTGCTCGCGGCGCCCGCGCTCGGCAACGAGAAGCTGAAGTCGAAGACCTTCCACTTCGGAACGCACCCCGCACGGACCAACATCAGCTTCGTCAGCGAAGCGGACTTCGAGACCATCAACGGCACCTCCAACGCCATTCAAGGCAGCGTGTCGGTGGATGCCTCGGGGACCAAGGCGAGCGGCAGCTTGAAGGTGGGGGTGCGCACGCTCAAAACGGGGATTCCGCTTCGCGACACGCATCTTCAGAGCAGTGACTGGCTCGACGCGGCGAGGTTCCCGTACATCGAGCTCGACGACTTGATCGCGACCGAGGGCAAGGACGGCAAGACCTGGTCCTACAAGGGCAAGCTGAAGATCAAGGGCGTCGTCCGGGACGTCTCGGGAACGGGGCGCGTCATCGCGATTCCGAAGGAGATCGCCGAGAAGAACCGCCTTGGCGCCGGCGACTGGGTGCACGTGCGCGCGACGTTCAAGGTCAAGCTCTCGGACCACGGCGTGAACGTGGACAAGGATCTGAAGGGCAAGGTCAGCGACGAGTGGGACGTGAAGGTCGACCTGTTCGGCACCACGGCCCGCCCGGCACGACGCAACTAGGGCGAAGGGCGGATTCGATGATCATGCGTCTTCTCAAGGTCGGGGCGATCGGCGCGGTCGCGGTCGCCGTGCTCGCGTGGCCCGTGGCGTGGGCGTTGGAATCCACCGCCATCGAAGTGCAGTACGTGGAGCCGGGTGACGAAGCTTCGCTGGGCGCGAAGCGCGACCTCTACGCGCTCGATCCGGAAGGCTACTCGGTCGCGGAGCTGTACGGCACGCCGTTCGGCAAACCCACGTCCGTCATCTTCGCGGACGAAGACAAGATCGTCCGGCCGAAGGAAGACGAGTCGCTGACGCTGTTGCTCGTCGATCGCGCGAAGGGCGAAGACACGTTCCAGACGGACCGCCTGCGGTCACTCACGTTGCTCGTCAGCCTCGGCGGGGCGGGAACGGCATTGGGCCTGTTCGTCCTCCGGTGGCTCATCGCGCGGCGCAGCCGCTCGCGTGGCAAGGAAGGGGCTGCGGTCGCGGCGGCGTAGGACCCAGCAGACACGAAACCGGGGCGCGGCCCTTTGCAAGGCCGCGCCCCGGTTCAATTCACGATTGTCGCATCCAGCGGCGCGCGCCACCGGTGGCATGTCGAGCGGTGGCTAGCCGTCGGAGGCGTCCGGCGTCGATACCTCGGGCGCCGGCATCTCCTGGATGACCTCGTCTTCGATGACGACTTCGACGTCCGCAGGCGCCCGGACCTCGCGCGTGACGATCACACCCGGCTCGCAGCCGAGCTCGGCGCCGCAGCACATCGCGCGACGGCCTTCGATCAGGTCGCACTTCTCGTAGAAGTCCCAGGTCTGACAGCAGTTGGCCGACATGCCGCCGCACGCCATGTTCGACGAGCAGCCACCGACGGCGAAAGCCAGCCCGACCAAGGCCAGGAGCAGGACAAAGTTCTTCATGGGTTCCTCCGCGCGTGCCCTACGTGCGAGTTCGTAGCATACGAGTTCGCCCCGTGGGGCGGGGGATTCTTCATGTGGGATCGGGTTCAAAAGTGCGCGCCTTGAGCACGCCGTGAAGCCCGAGTGGGTGCGGTCGTGGCACAACGGTGACACGACGGGCGACTGCCAGGGGGACACGCGCCGACCCGGCGATGGGGTCAGCTGATCGACTTGCCCGGCACCGGAGCGTCGTAGGCCTTGATGGGCGGGTTCTTCTCGGGGAAGCAACGGCACGGGTCTTCGACGTAGTCCTCGCACAGGCACGGCAGGAACGGACCGATCTGACCCCGCGGCCAGCAGCAGCTGTCGCAGTCGAAGACCTCGGTGCAGGACGCGCGCGTGCTGCAGGCGGTGAGACCCAGTACGAATGCCAGCGCGATGTAGAGGATGAGCTGGGCGCGCCAGCGGCGCCGATGCCCTGAGATCGGTCCCGTCACGAACAACCCTCCCGCCGACGTCCCTCCCGAGGTCGTCGCGACAATTGTGCAAGGCCGATCCGCGGGATGCCAGAGTTCTTTTCCGCGATCGTCACCGGTGAATTCGTATTCAGTTCGCGCGCGTCACGCCGGTTCGATCGTCGCCGTGAGCGGGAAGCCGCGCGGCCGTGCCAGCGAACGAACCTGCTCGACGTACAGCTCGGCCCGCTCGAGGTTCGTGACCGTGATCAGCGCGGCGCCGGTGTCGTGCACCTCCCACGTCAGCCGAACGGCCTCGGTGTGCGGCTTGTGGAAGACCTTCTTGAGCAGCCAGATCACGAACTCGACGGTCGTGACGTCGTCGTTGAGCAGCAAGACCTTCCACTGCGGCGCGAGCTCGGTGTGCTCCGAGGTTTCGGCCTCGGGGGTTTGGACCGGCGCTTCCGGCATGGCGGAAATGGTGGCTGGGATCGATGGCGCGCGTCAACAGCGAGCCGTTCACGGCTGTCAGTCCCCTGTTTCGGCGCCGATCAGTTGTTGATGGTCTCGAGCAGCGCGCTCGCCTTCGCCGCGACGTCCCCGAAGCGCTGTTCCCACTTCGACGTCATGAGATGCCGGATGTGCTTGCGGGCCTCGTCCGTGCGTTCGAGCCGGATCAGGAGGCGCACCAGCGCGAGGTAGCCGTCGGGTTCCAGGCTGCGCGTGCGCACGACCTGCTCCCACTGAACGACCGCGTCCTCCAGACGTCCCTGCGTCTCGCGAATCTGCGCGAGCTTGCGGTGCCCGTCCGCGTCGTGCGGCGTGTTCTCGACCATGGTCGTGAGCGCGCGCTCGACGTCGCTCGCACCCGGGTTGGTGCGCTCGTATCGCCCCGCCAGCGATTCGTACGCGTCCAGGTTGTGCGGCGACATGCGGATCGATCCGAACAGCGCGTCGATGGCGCCCTCGGCGTCGTTCTTGCCGTCGTAGGCCTTCACCAGCAGCTGGTGAACCCTCGCGTCCGTGCCGTCGAGCTCTCGGGCGGCGCGCAGCTGCGTGACCGCTGCGTCGTATTCCTCCTTGTCCAGGAAGATGGCGCCCAGCTCACGGCGCAGGAGCGGTGCATCGAGCCCCGTCTTCGCGACCTCCGCGTCGTACGTCGCGACGTAGGCGCTCAGGTCCTCGGCTTCGCGCAGCACCTCTCGCAGCGCCCCGAGGGCGCGGTCCTGGCTTCGCTGCGAACGGTCGATGGCGACCAGCGCGGCCGATGCGGCCTGCACCGCCTCTTCGATGCGTCCGAGCTGCGCGCGACCCTTGGCGAGGTGCAAGTTGTAGTTCGCGATCGTGTTGTCGCGGCCGCCTCGATAACCACGGGTGTCCGTGCGCAGGCGAATCGCCTCTTCGTACAGCCGCACGCCGTGCTCGGCGAAGCGGTACGTGACGGCCTGCTGGGCCAGACCGGCAGCGGCCGATTCGGTCCAGATCTTCAGCTCGCGGAAGGTGGTCTCGGTGTCGAGCAGCGCGGCGAGCGCCTCCTTCTTCAGGTCCAGCCCGCCGTACGCGTCGATCACGAGCTGCCGGTACGGCAGGGACCGCGGCTTCTCCTCGCGCAAGGCCAACGCGATCGGAAGCGCCTCTTCGAAGCGCTTGTCGTCGCGCAGCCAGCTGCCGAGCGTCCAGCGCCGATTGATGTCGAGGAGCTCCCGCTTGTGTGCGGCCATGAGTGTGGCGACGGCTTCACGCCGCAGCCCCAGATCGTTGCGCTGGAAGTGGGCGACGCGCCAGATGATCGCCGGCGACGATTCGTGCCGCTCCAGAATGCGTGTGGCGGTCGCGGCGAACTCGGTCGCCTGTGCGCCCCAGTACCACTTGTTGTTCCGGTTCCAGAAGTAGCCGCCGCGGCTCGACCCGGTCTCCAGACGCCGCTCCAGCGCCGCGATCACGACCTTCAACAGGCGCGGCTCGAGGTCACCGAGATTGCCCGCGTCGTAGCGCCACTGCGCGAGCGAGCGGTTGTGGCGATACCAGACGTCGTAGCTGATGCGCCGGAGCCACGTCGGCTCGATGTCGCGGCGGTCCAGCAGATACCGGATTCCCGAGCGCGGGCCGGTCAGACGCCTGAGCGCGCCCGCCATCGTGCCCGCGAGGTTCGTCGCCTGCAGCGGAAGCCGCTCGAGAAGGCCCGGGAGCGTCTGCTTGCCGTAGGCGTGCAGCCGGTCGTCGGCGCCGTTCACGATCGGACGACCGCGGTCGGTCTGGTGCAGCTGGCAGTACGTCGAGAAGAGCTGGTTCATGCGGAACGGGGCGCGCTGCAGCACGGCCGCGAGCTGACTCGTCGCGGCGTCGAACAGCGCATTCCCGCGCCCGAGGGACACGCTGCCGCCCTTGCGAAGCGCCTGGATGTAGACGTTGTAGAGCTGGCCGTCGAGCTGCTCGACGTGGATCGGCAGCTTGCGGCGCGCGCGCTCTTCGAGGATCAACCGCTCCGCGCGGAGGAACTGCGAGCGCTGCGTGTGCCAGCTGACCAACGTCTGGAAGCCGTGGTTGGCCTCGTGGGGAAGCCACCCGAGACCGGCACGCTCGCGTTCGTCGTCCAGCGCCGTCGTGAGCCGGTCGATGGCGCGATCACCGCGTCCGTAGCCCCACTCCGCCTGCGCGTGGTAGAAGGCGATCCAGAAGCGCTGCTTCGAGTCGGCCGGCTCACCGCGGTACATCGCCTGGAAGTGCGACATCTGCACGGTCTCCAGACGTCCCGCCTGGGGGAAGCGCAAGCCGCTCAGGTATTGGGCCAGCAAGCGCTTTTCGCCCGGCTGCCACTCGTTGTCGAGCGCGCCGCGTAGCGCCTCGTACGCGCGATCGGCGTGGACCGGGTCCGCGTCCTGCACCTGTGCGGCGCGGTGCTCGACGGCCGCCCGGAACAACATGAGGGCACGGCGGTCCAGCGGGCTGTCGGACTCGGCGGCGACCGCCTCGATCCGCGCGACCAGCGCATCGCACGTCGCTTCTTCGTGAATTTCGTTCGTGATGGTCTGCGCCGAACGCAAGAAGCTGTAGATGCCTTCCTTCGTGTGGCCCGGCAGACCGTCGACCATGCTCTCCAACAGGCGGTGGTCCTTGACGGCGCGGTAGATGTTGCGCACGCGGTACAGCTGATTGCCCGGGTACGACGACTTGCGCATGAGCGCCTGCATGACGAGCAGCGCCTCGGGGTCGAGGTCTTCCGGCATGCCGCCGCGGCGGCGCGGCGCGACCTTGCGCTGGTGCTCGTACAGCAGGTTGCCGAGCTGCCATTCGCCCATCGACTGATAGCGCCCGAGCAGCGCGGCGTTGCGGCGCGCATCGTCGTCGAGCACGAGATACCAGGTCGCAAGCGCTTCGTACTGGGCGGCGCCGAGCTCGTCCTGCGCCCGCACGGTCTCGAACTGCTCGGCGGCGGGCGCGAGACGGCTCGTCTCGGCGTAGAGGTAGCCGAGCGCGATGCGCCAGCGGCTCTCGACCTTGGCGGGGATGATCCAGCTCGTCAGCCGCTTCTCGAGATCGTCCGGGCGGTCGAGCGCGATCAGCAGCCGGTAGATCTGGTAGTGCCAGTCCATCAGCTCCACGGCTTTCTCGTCGTTCACGAGAACCTCCGCTTGCGCGGTCAAGGCGAGGCTGAAGTCGCCGAGCACCTCCTGCGGCAGCGTCTCCGGCGCGTTGCGCCGCGTGCAGCCGTACGCGAGGACGGCCGCCGCGCGCTCGCGCAGGACGCGGTCGAGCGGGTTGCCGTTCGGCTCCCAGTCGGCGCGCAGGACCCCGCGCGCTTCCGTCGCGACCGCCGGAATGTCGTCGCCGGCCTCGATCGCGTAACAGAGCCGCTCGATGTCCATCCAGGGGCGAGCCGGCTCCGGCACGGACGGCGTCGCGGCGGCGAGCACGGTCACGAGCTCGCGGCGCGCGGTCGCGCGCGACTCCTTGCGGCGCAACTTCTGCTCGGCACGGGTGAGCGCCTTGCGCTCCTCGGGCGTGCCCAGCGCCTTCTCGTAGCGCCAGCGGTACAGCCGGTCGCCGATGCTACGCACGGCCTTCGCGAGACGACTGCGGATCATCTCCTCGCCGTCTTCGGGCGCGGGCAGGTATTGCAGCAACGAGAACAGCTCGGCCTCGACGGCTTCGCTGTGCTTGCCGGCGACGAGGCGGTTGACCAGGTCGCGGGCGATCGTGTGCTTGCGGTCGTCGGGCTCGCGCTCGAGACGCTTGCGAACGAACACGATCGCCGCGTCCTTGTCGCCGTGTTGATCGAGCACGTGCAGCACGTTGGCCGCCGCGGCGTCGATCTCGTGCCGGTCCTCCGTCTTCTCCCAGCGCGTCGTCAATCGGGCGACCATCGAATCGAACACGTCCTGGTCGACGTTGTTGCGGTGCCAGGACAGCTGGCGCACGTACCACCCCAGCCGGTTGCGGGCCATCGATTCGACGGCGCCGTCGGCCGCGAGGTCTTCGCGCAGCGCGGCATGCACCTGCTTGTACGCGTCGGTGCGTCGGAAGCGATACTCGCGCATGATGCGGTCTGCGTCGGAGCGTCGCCGGTCCAGGTCCATGCGCGCGAGGCGCAGGACGACGTCGCGCAGCGGCGCATGCCACCTCGAATCGACGTGGCTGACCCGGAAGGCCCATCCGTCGCCGAGCGCGACCATGATGGCGGCCGAGAGCTCCGCCCACACGTCTTCCTGTGCGTCGGCGCCGAAGCTCGACGTCAGGATCCGCTCGACGTGCGCATCGCCCGCGTCGGTGTCGCCGCGCAGGTAGCGGGTGGCGATCCGCCGTTGATAGGGCGCGGAGTACTCCGGCCGGCGCTTGACCCACTCGTCGAGGACGGCGGCCAGCTTGTCCAGACGTCGCAGCGCCCAGAGCCGGTCGGTGTAGCGCACGTAAAGCGAGTGGCGTTCCCGGTCGGTCCACGGCTCGCGTTGCGAAACGGACGTCGCCAGGGTCGCGACGGCGTCGTCGCGGTGGCCCACGTTGAAGCGATCGGCTTCGAACCGCAGGACGATGTCCAGGTCCGTCGGCCAGCGCTCGAACATCGTCGCGACGAGCGCGCGCGCGCCGGCCTGATCGTCGATGCCTTGGAGCGCGTTCACCATGGCCCAGTGCCAGCGCTTCTCCCGCAGCTCCGCGCCGGTCACGCCGGCCTCGATCCAGCCCGTCTTGAGCTCGGTGAGCAGGTCGAGGCGCTCGTTCGGTCCGAGCACCCGGGACGCGACGCCGTAGAGCTCCGGGGCGGCGTACGCGCCCTCGAGCCCCGACGTCGCCACGACGGGCGCCACCATCGACTGGACGTGCTGCTTGAACGCTTCGCCGATGCGCGCGCGGTGCATGAAGCTCGCGCGGATCCAGCGGCTCCCGATCTTCTTGGCCTCGAGCGCCTCCGCGGCGTCCCAGCGCTCCCAGGTCGGGTCCCACTGCTGTGTCGCGGCGTGATGAAGCGCCAGTGTCAACAGCTCGATGAATCCCGCCTTGCGCTCGTGTACGCGCTCCTTCGACTCTGTGATCGTCGGCAGCTTTCCGTCGACCACGATCGCGTCCGACAGGCTCGCGGTCAGCCGCGTCGCGTTCTCGGCGACGTTTTCGACCTCGATCTCCTCGACCGTCAACGTACGGCGCTGCGTGACGGCGTCGTCGTCGTCGCGGGTCTCGACGCGCCGCGGCCACCAGAGACCGGCGATCTGCACGTAGTCGTCATACGTGGTTCGACCGGTCACCTTGCCGTCGTGAACGCGTCGCTGCTCGAGCAGCACCTTGCGGCTCTCGTCGATCACGAGGATGGCGATGTCGTCCGGCGCGTCGATGCGACGGAGGTGGATCTCGACCATCCCGTCCTCGCCCCGAACCAGGGTGCCGCGCCAACCGCGCCACGACTTCGCCAACGGCTGCACGTGCAGGTTCCAGAGCGGGAAGTGCCACGCGCGCGCATCTTCGGGTTCGGCGTCGCGCGAGCGGGCGAGCCGCTTGCCCTTGGCCAGCCCGGCGCGCTTGCCGGCGTGCACCCACTGCGCGGCGGGCTGCGCGTGCAAGCCCGCCGTTTCGAAGACCCAGGCGGAGGGCGCGAGCCGGAGCTCGGCCTGCGAGAAGCCCGTCACGGATTGCCGCGTCGTGTGCAGCGATTCGCTGAGCGAGGTCAGGTGCAGCGCCTTGCCGAGCTCACCGAGCTTCGGGCGCATCCAGAGCTCGCTGAAGAGTTTCGCGATCGCGGGGTCGAAGTCGGGATCCGGCGTTTCGTCGTCGTCCTTCTTCGGCGGCTCGGGAATGTGCGGGAAGCCGAGGTTGGACAGGGTCAATACGTGCGGCGGCCGCGGATACACGAGCCTGCCGCCGAACTGCTGGAGCGACATACCGCCGCCGTAGACGTTCTCGGGCCGGCCCATGTAACCCTTGCTCCGACTGCGCCGAGCCTCCCGGTCGAAGCGCTTGTCCGCGAGCTCCTCCTCGAACTCTTCGATGCTGTCGAGCTCGTTCGCGGGCGACTCGGCCGGCGACGCGGCCCTGGACTTCGGTTTCGGACCACCCGCGCTGGGCTGCTCCAGACCGTCGCGCGCCGGCATGGAATTCGGTTCCCCACGCTGGCGATCCTCGGCGTCGTCGGCGCCCCACGCATCCTCGCTCTTCTTCTCGAGGTCCTCCAAGTTGGAGCCGAGACTGCGTCCACGACTTCCGGCGCGGCCGCCGCCGCGTCCGCCGAACGAGCCGCCGGCGCCGCCGCCGATACCGATCGTCTCGGCGGTCACCTCGTCGGCGTCCCAGGGCCCGTCCCCGAGGTTGATCTCCTGGCCCGCGAATCGCGGCGTCGGCTCGGCGATCGGCAGGCTGCGCCCGAGGTCGGCGATCTCGCGCAGCATGCCGCGGCGCAGCTCCTGCCGCCAACGGGCGGCGTTCTTCACCGACTGGCGCGTGATCTCGAGCGTGGCGCGGTCGCGCGCGTCCGCGAAGAAGCGCTCGCCGTCGCGCATGCGCACGCGGCGCGCCACGCCGTAGCGTTCGCGGTCTTCGTCGCTCTCGAGCACGAGGAACGACGTGTAGGGCGTCATGATCCCGAAGCGCTCGCTGAAGCTGATGATCTCCTCGCGAATCTCGGGCGTGTTGCCGCCCGCGAGCAGCGCGTCGAGGTGGCGCCGCGCCCAAAGCCGCGGCAGGAACGAGTTGCCGACGTCGGCCGCGGGGATCGAGAGCTTCGCGGTGTACTGCACGGGCTTGCCGTCGAGCAGCCCGCTCATCGTGACGGTGCCGGACTGCGGCTGGTCCCCCGGCAGGAAGCGGCCGAGCACGACCTGCTGCGCACCCAGCGGCAGGTTCGGCAGGACCTCGGGGTAGACGCGCGCCGTGCGGATGCCGTCGATGCGCACCTTCAGATCCTTGACGACCGGACGCGCCGCTTCGCTCAGCACCTGGTACGCGGCGCCGACCGGATCCGCGCCGACCGAGCGCACCGAGCCGCCGCCGATGCGGGCGAGCGCCGCGAGCACCGGCGCTTCGTACTTCGAGCTCACGGCGATCGCGTGAACGACCGCCTCGCTCTTCGCGCCGCGCGCGCGGATGCGCTCGGCCAGCGCGACCGGATCCGCGTCGCCCGTCGTACCGATGCCGTCGCCGACGTAGAGCACGGTCGTCTTCTCGTCGGCGGCGGTCAGCGCCGTGTCGAGCGCCAGGTCGATGTCGGTCCATCCGAGCGAGCGGCGCGTCGCCAGCTTGTCGAGGGCGCCGTCCACGGTCGCGTCCGTCGCCGGCAAGCGCTCCGACTCGATCCACGCGGCCTCAGCGTCGCAGACCATCAGACGAAACGTGTCCTTCTCACCGAGCAGGCTGAGCGTGCTGCTGAGGAACTTCTCCTGGTTCGCGCGCGCGGCCGCGTCCATCGACCCGGACGTGTCGGCGATCAGCAGCAGGTCGAGCGGCTCGCCTTCGGGAAGCAGCTCGCGTTGCCAGCCGGCGTCCGATGCGTCCGGTGGCGTGAGCTGCAACATGAAGTACCCGTCTTCGCCACGCCGGTGGGGGAGCGCGACGAGGTCCTGCCGACCCTTGACGGCTACCGCGAGCTCGAAGTCCTGTTCGGGGCTGTACTGCTGCGCGGTGAACTCCACCTCGGCTTCGTGGCCGGTCTGGTTGATCCGGCACTCGTGGGTGGGGGACGCGACCTCGCCGAGCGGCGTTTCCGACACGATGCGAACGAGCAGCTGCAGCTCGCGCAGCGGCTTGGTGCGCAGGAGCTCGCTCCGCAACGCGTAGCGATAGCGGTAGGTCGATCCTTCGAGCGGGAGCACTTGCGTGTAGCGAATGCGGACGCGCTTCTCCGAGTGCGCCTCGATGGGGAACACGCGCGCCTTGAAGAGGTTGCCGCCTTCCCACTCGAGCAGGCCGGGGTCCTTCTTGCGCCGCAGGATGTCTTCGTAGATCTGCCGCGCGCGCTGCTTCTCGACGATGTCGGCTTCGACCAGCTCGCCGCCGATCCACATGCCGAAACCACTGATCGACGCGTCGGCGGGCAGCGGGAAGTAGAAGATGCCCTCCAGGCGAACGTCGGTCGTGTTGATGAAGGACTGCTCGACCGTCGTCCGCGCGATCTGGTCCTTGATGTCGACGTTGACCTTGTGATAGCCGACCGCGAGCGGGACGCTCTTGCCGTCGACGTTCGCGAGCAGCGACCCCATCCACTCGTCGCTCGCCGACGCGCGATAGCCCTCGAGCCACTTCGGTTGCTCTTCGAGTGTGCGCGTCGTCTTTCCGCGCGTCTGCAGCCAGGCCGTGCCCTTGATGTCCTGCTTGTAGGCGCCGGGTCCCGTGACCGGCACGGGCGCGTCGCCGCCCTTGGCTTCGAGCACGCCGCGCAGGAGTCGAATGCCGCCTTCGGCCGGCAGCTCCACCACGGTGCCCGGGCCGATGACCAGGCGCTGCCCCTTCGTCATCTGGATCTCGAGGGCGTGCGCGCCGCGCGCGTCCGTGCGCACCAGGTCGCCCGGCAGCAGCAGGGACTTGGGTCCGAGCGGGCTCCAGCGACCGCGTCCCGCAGGGCGCACGAGCGCCGTGCCCTGCACTTCCATCACGGTGGCGACCCGGCCGTCGTCGGCCAAGCTGCGGGCGTCGGAGCGCTCGGCGGGGAAGATCGGGAGGAGCAGGAGACAGGCGAAGGGCAGCAGGACGAGTCGACGCATGGGGGCTCTTTCGGGGAATCTCAATTGGCAGGGGGCGCAGGGGCAGCCCGGCTCGTTCGCATTGGACCCGACGGGACGGCCGCGGTTCCCAACGAAACGGAACCCGGGCCGGTTCAGCCTCGCACGGGCGCCGCCGCAGCGAAAGGGGCCGCGCGGTCGCTTGGGAACGCATGTTCCGGGGGCCATACTCGGTCCCCCGGAACGGAAAGGACCCCATGGACGACGCGAGCCACGACGAACAGGACCTCGAGCTGGCCGACACCTTCCAGACCCGCACCCAGCTGCAGGTTGGCGACCGCAGCTACACGATCTGGTCGTTGCAGACCCTGGTAGACGCCGGCTTCGGCAACGTCTCCGCCCTGCCGTTCTCGCTGCGGGTCCTGCTCGAGAACCTGCTGCGGCGCGAGGACGGGCGCTCGGTCACCCGTCGCGACATCGAAGCGCTGATCGACTGGAATCCGGCGGCCGAGCCGTCCACCGAGATCGCGTTCATGCCCGCCCGGGTCGTGCTCCAGGACTTCACGGGGGTGCCGGCGGTCGTCGATCTCGCCGCCATGCGGGATGCGACGGCCGAGCAGGGCGCCGACGTCGCTGCGATCAACCCGCAGGTGCCGGTGGACCTGATCATCGATCATTCGGTCCAGGTGGACCAGTTCGGAAGCAGCGACGCGTTCGCGGCGAACGTGAAGCGCGAGTACGAGCGCAACCGCGAGCGCTACGAGTTCCTGCGCTGGGGCGCGGGCGCCTTCGACCGGTTCCGCGTCGTTCCGCCCGGCACCGGCATCGTCCACCAGATCAATCTCGAGTACCTGGGCTCGTGCGTATTCCAAACGCAAGCGGGCGACGAGCATCTTGCCTATCCGGACACGGTCGTCGGCACCGACAGCCACACGACGATGATCAACGGTCTCGGCGTGCTCGGGTGGGGCGTCGGCGGCATCGAAGCCGAGGCGGCCATGCTCGGGCAGCCGGTGTCGATGCTCATTCCCCAGGTCGTCGGGTTCCGCCTCGAGGGCGAGCTCGCGGCCGGGGCGACGGCCACGGACCTCGTACTGACCGTCACGCAGCGGCTGCGCGAGACGGGCGTCGTCGGCAAGTTCGTCGAGTTCTTCGGTCCGGGGCTGGCGTCGCTCTCGCTCGCCGACCGCGCCACGCTTGCGAACATGGCGCCCGAGTACGGCGCCACGATGGGCTTCTTTCCAGTCGACGCGAAGACGCTCGAATACCTGCGGTTCACAGGACGCGGCGACGAGCAGGTCGCGCTCGTCGAGGCGTACGCGAAGGCGCAAGGCATGTTCGTCGACGCGAACACACCCGACCCGCGCTTCAGCGAGGTCGTCACGCTCGACATGTCGACGATCGAGCCGAGCCTGGCCGGTCCCCGCCGTCCGCAGGACCGCGTGCCGTTGACGCGGGCCCAGAGCGCGTTCCAGGAGACGTTGCAGCAGCTCGCGCCGGAGGGCGAAGACGGCGGTGTCGCCACGGCGACCGCGGTGGAGACGAAGCTCGGCACGCTCACGCACGGCGCGGTCGTGATCGCCGCGATCACGAGCTGCACGAACACGAGCAACCCCAACGTGATGGTCGCGGCGGGGCTCGTCGCGCAGAAGGCGGCGGCCAAGGGGCTGACCGCCAAGCCGTGGGTCAAGACGAGCCTGGCGCCGGGTTCACGCGTGGTGACGCGCTACCTGGAGGAAGCCGGCCTGCTCGAGGCGCTGCGCACCGTCGGGTTCGATCTCGTCGGCTACGGCTGCACGACGTGCATCGGCAACAGCGGTCCGTTGATCGAGGAGGTCGGCGCGGCGGTCGCAGAGGCCGACCTGACCGTCTGCTCGGTCCTGTCGGGCAACCGCAACTTCGAAGGCCGCGTGAACCCGCAGGTGAAGGCCAACTACCTCGCGTCGCCGCCGTTGGTCGTCGCGTACGCGCTGGCCGGAACGATGGACATCGACATCACGACGGAGGCGCTGGGGACCGGCGGCGACGGCGAACCGGTGTACTTGAACGACCTATGGCCGACGTCGGACGAGATCGCCGATGCGGTCAACGCGGGCGTGAAGCCGGAGCACTTCGCGTCCGAGTATGCGACCGTGTTCGAAGGCGACGACGTCTGGCAGACGCTGCCGGTGCCCGAGGGCGAGCGCTACGCCTGGAGCGCGGACAGCACGTACGTCAAGCGACCGGGGTTCCTGCAGGACGTGCCGCGCGAGCCGAACCCGCCGCAGGACATCGCGGGCGCTCGCTGCCTCGCCTTGCTCGGCGACTCCGTCACGACCGACCACATCTCGCCCGCGGGCGCCATCCCCGTGGACAGTCCCGCCGGCGCCTGGTTGCAGGCACACGGGGTGGAGGTGCGCGACTTCAACTCGTTCGGCTCGCGCCGCGGCAACCACGAGGTGATGGTGCGCGGGACGTTCGGCAACATCCGCCTTCGCAACCTGATGGCGCCGGGCACGGAAGGCGGCTTCACGAAGCACCAGCCGTCGGGCGATGAGATGTCGATCTACGACGCCGCGATGCGCTACGCCGAAGAGGGCACGCCGCTGGTGGTGCTGGCGGGAACGCAGTACGGGACGGGCTCCTCGCGCGACTGGGCCGCCAAGGGGACGCTGATGCTCGGCGTGCGCGCGGTTCTGGCAGCCTCGTACGAGCGCATTCACCGCAGCAACTTGATCGGCATGGGCGTGCTTCCGCTCGAGTTCATGAACGACGAGTCGGCGGTCGACCACGCGCTCGACGGGACGGAGACGTACGACATCGACGGGATCGCCGAGGACCTGCATCCCGGCAAGATCATGACGGTCACGGCGACGTTGCAGGACGGCACGCGTCACGAGTTCCAGGTGACCTGCCGCATCGACACGCCGGACGAGGTCGCGTACTACAAGAACGGCGGCATTCTCAACTACGTGTTGCGTAGACTGTGGAGCGCCTGAATCCGGTCGGGAGATCCAGCGTGGCGCACGGCGACGACTTCGAAGATCTCGGAGAGCCGTACGACGAGGAAGAGGAGCGCGCCGACGCCGAGCACGAGTACGCCAGCCGCTCGATGGGCGGCCTGATTCCGTACCGCAACGTGCCTGCGCTCGTCGGGTACTACCTCGCGGTCTTCTCGCTGCTGCCGCTCTTTCCGATCGGCATCGCGGCGTTGATCTGCGGGATCGTCGGGCTGAGAAAGGCGAAGGCGGACCCGGAAGCGCGCGGCGCCGTCCACGCGTGGATCGCCGTCATCGGCGGCGGGCTGCTGGGGACGCTCTGGCTCGTCCTCACGATCGGAATGCTCAGCGCGCTTTGACGATTTCGATCAGCACCGGGACGAAGCGCTCCATCGCGGGGCGCATCGCCTCGCCGAGGATCAGGATCAGCACCTCCGTGATGAGATCGTCGGCGCGGCGCTGCACGATCGCGCGGCCGCCCCCTGCCTTCGCGATCTCGCGAAAGTGCGCCACGTAGCCGGTCGAGGTCGAGACCGTGTTCACCACGACGTTGCGCTTCGCTCGCTCGGCTTCGATGTCCGCCATCATCGACGCGACGTCTTCCTGATGCGGCGGCGCGTCGCCCAGGACGACGATCGTCTTCACCGAATGCGTCCGCCACCCCAGTCGGGACGAGAACGCGCGCCGGATCGCCTTGTCGACACCCTCGGGAAAGTCGCCGCCGCCCTCCGCCTGGACCTTGTTGAGCTTGATGCGCAGGCTGCGTATGTCGCTCGTCGCGCGGACGGTGCGCTGCACCCTGTCGTCGTACGTGACGAGGCCGACCCGGAAGTCCCTCAGGACCTCGCGCAGCGTCAGCATCATCAGCCGCAGGTTCGCCTTGGTGGCCTCGATGACCGACGACATCGAGCCGGTCTGGTCGAGGCACAGCACCGCGTCGAGGCCCTTCTTTCGGAGCTTCGTGACGTACTCGGTGACCGGTGGAATGCGCGCGAACGCCACGGTGTCGTGCTCCGGCTCGTCCTTCACCTTCGCAACGACCTCGGGATCGTAGAGCGACTCGTCGAAGGGCGGCTTCAGCGGCTCGAGCTTCAGCTCGTCGGGGAAGCGCTCCCGCCAGTCGATCCAGCGGCCGGGCTTGGTGCCGAGGTCGAACCCGACGAGCTTGCGCAAGACCGCGAACGCCTTGTGCTTCTGGTAGGCCGTTCCCGTGCGCGCGTGGACGAGCAGCCGGTCGAACAGCTCGGGTCCGCCGCCCTTCCGAAGATCCGTCTTCGTGAAGCGCGTGAGCACGTTCAGGGCGAACGCGGTGACGTTGCCGTTGCGGCCCTCCAGGCCGCCGCCGATGATCTTCACCGCGCGCCGGTCGCGCGTGCTGCCGAGCTCGACGTAGAGGACCGCCTGCTGGATCCACTCGTTGGCGCTCGCGAGCTCGGCCTCGAGCTGTCGAATGAGGCTGCCGCGCTCGGAAAACGCCAGGTTCTTCTGCAAGCCGGCCCGCACTTTGGCCGCCTCGGCGTCGTCCTCGTCCTCGCCGGCGAAAGCGTGCCCTGCCGACAGGCCGAGCAGAACGACGAGCAGCAAGCCCAGGCGTGACAGTCCTGTGTGCTGGCTCATGGGGCGTCCCGGTTGCCTGTCCGAAGCGGGTCGACATTGTACGCGGGACATTCGCAGGCGACTTCTACACTCCCCGGCATGAACATCCTGGGGGTCTCCGCCTTCTATCACGACAGCGCCGCCTGCCTCGTGCAGGACGGACGCCTCGTCGCGGCGGCCCAGGAGGAGCGGTTCACTCGCAAGAAGCACGACGAACGGTTCCCGACGAACGCGGTTGCATACTGTCTCGAAGAAGCGGGCCTCACGCCCGAGGATCTCGATCACGTCGTCTTCTACGACAAGCCGCTGCTCAAGTTCGAGCGGCTGATCGAGACCTGGATCGCGATGGCGCCGCGTGGATTTCGCATGTTCCAGCGCGGACTACCCGTCTGGCTCAAGCACAAGCTGCACACGCCGCGCGCGCTCGACCGCGGCCTGAACAAGCGTTACCGCGGGCGCTACATCTTCGTGGAGCACCACGAGTCCCACGCCGCGAGCGCGTTCTTCCCGTCGCCCTACGAGGAGGCGGCGATCCTCACGCTGGACGGCGTGGGGGAGTGGACGACCGCGAGCATCGGCGTCGGTCGCGGCAACCGGATCGAGCTGATACAGGAGATGCGCTTTCCGCACTCGATCGGGCTGCTGTACTCGGCGTTCACGTACTTCTGCGGATTTCGCGTCAACAGCGGCGAGTACAAGCTGATGGGGCTCGCACCGTACGGCGAGCCGCGCTACGCCGGCCGCATCCGCGACAAGCTGATGGACCTGAAGGACGACGGGTCCTTCCGGCTCGACATGTCGTACTTCGGCTACCTGCACACGCCGTACATGACGACCGCGAAGTTCGCCGCGCTGTTCGACGGGCCGCCGCGCAAGCCGGAGTCGCCGATCACACAGCGCGAGATGGACATCGCCGCGTCGATCCAGCTCGTGACCGAGGAGATCATGCTGCGGATCGCGCAGCACGCCCGCCACGTCACACAGTGCGACAATCTCGTCATGGCAGGGGGCGTGGCGCTCAACTGCGTCGGGAACGGGCGGATCCTGCGCGAGGGCCCGTTCGAGAACGTCTGGATCCAGCCGGCCGCCGGGGACGCCGGCGGCGCGCTCGGCGGCGCGCTCTTCGTGTGGCACCAGCTGCTCGGAAACCCCCGGGAGGTCGGCCCGTCGGACTCCCAAGGCGGCTCGCTGCTCGGTCCGCGGTTCTCGTCCGGCGAGATCGGCGCGTTTCTCGACGGTGTCGGCGCCGTGTACGAGCGTCACGAAGACCGCGAATCGTGGGAGCGAGCGATCACGGACCATCTCGCCTCGGAGCAGGTCGTCGGCCTGCTGCACGGGCGGATGGAGTTCGGTCCGCGCGCGCTCGGCAACCGGTCGATCATCGGCGACGCGCGTTCGCCCAAGATGCAGTCGGTGATGAACCTCAAGATCAAGTTCCGGGAGTCGTTTCGCCCGTTCGCGCCGATCGTCCTGCGCGAACACGTGGACGAGTACTTCGAGATGCGTCCCAACGAGGACAGTCCGTACATGCTGCTGGTCGCGGGCGTACGCGAGGACAAGCGCAAGCCGGTCGACGGGTCGCTCGAGGGACTGGCCAAGCTCCACGAACCGCGCTCGGAGATCCCCGCGGTCACCCACGTGGACTGCTCGGCACGCGTGCAGACCATCGACGCCGAGCGGCATGGGCCGCTCTACCGGCTGATGTCGCGCTTTCACCGCGAGACGGGCTGCCCCGTCATGATCAACACCAGCTTCAACGTGCGGGGCGAGCCGATCGTGTGCACCCCCCAGGACGCCTATCGCTGTTTCATGGGCACCGACATGGACGTGCTCGTGATGGAGGACTACGTCCTGCGCAAGGTCGACCAACCCGATACCGGGGTCGATCGCAAGCAGTACCTCGCGGAGTTCGCGCTCGACTGATGGCCGCCATCGACCTCAACCTCAATCCCGGCCGTACGGACCTGCGGGTCTTCGGCGCCGCTGCGCTCGTGGCGTTCGGCACCCTGGCCGCTCTGACGCACTGGCACTGGCAGGGGCCCGAGTGGCTGAGCGTCGGACTGGGGGCCCTGGCCGTGCTGTCCGGGCTGCTGGCGCTCGTCGCGCCCGCCGCGAACCGGCCGCTGTACGTCGTCCTGATGATCGCCGTCTACCCGATCGGCCTCGTCGTCTCGTACATCGTTCTCGCTGTCGTATTCTTCGGTATTCTCACACCGGTCGGCCTGGTCTTCCGGCTCATCCGCCGGGACGAGCTTCGTCGGCGGTTCGACCCTGATGCGTCGACGTATTGGGTCGATCGCCCGGCCGTGACCGACACGCAGCGCTACTTCCGTCAGTTCTGAGGCACGCCATGTCGGACGATCCGCAACCGTCGAACGAGTTCGAGCAACTCGCCTCTGAACGCCGCGCGGGTCTGCTCGGCGAGTTCTGGGCGTTTCTGAAGCACAACAAGAAGTGGTGGCTGTTGCCGATCTTGATCGTCGTCGGCATTTTCGGCCTGCTCGTGTTCCTCGCGGGCACCGGCATCGCGCCCTTCCTCTATCCGGTCTTCTGATGAAGCGACCCACCGTGGCGGCGTGGCTCCTCGTCGCGGGGGCGGTCGTGCCGTGGTTCTTTCCGAGCAACGTCGTTCGGCTGATCGCGCTCGGACGCCCGATCGTGCTGGGGCGCTACGGCGTCGGCCACTTCGCCGTGTTGTTCTTCGTCAGCCTGCTGCTGTTGTTCCTCGCCTCGCTCTGCTGGATGCGCCGGACCCGCACGCGGCGCGAGGTGGCCTTTCGCGCCCTGGCCGTCTCGTTCGCGGTCGTCTTCACGCTGGTGCTGCTCGACGTCGGCGGGCGCCTCCTGCGCAAGGACCACTACGAACAGACGGCGGTGGACACCACGCGCTGGCCGGACCTCAATCCGGACGAGACGATCATCCGCCGTCCGGCGAACCAGCACTACCGCCTGACGGTGGTGGACGCGCCGCGGTATCCGCGCTCGTATCCGAACGCGCCGCGCGGCGAGCCGCGCGAGGTCGAGCTGACGACCGATGCACGCGGGTTTCGCAACGCGCAGGCGCTCGACGCGTGCGACCTGCTGGTGATCGGCGACTCGTTCGCCGAGGGCAACAAGGTGTCGGACGACGAGGCCTGGCCGGTGCTGCTCGGCAAGGCGCGCGGCGAGGTCGTCTACAACCTCGGCATGTCCGGGTGCGACCCGGATCACTACCTCGCGGCCTTGAAGTCCATCGGCGCCGGACTGAAGCCCAAGCTCGTGGTGTGCATGCTCTTCGGGGGCAACGACTTCAAAGGACCGCGTCGAAAGGCGTCCGACCTCAGCTTCGGCGGCAAGGTAGAGATGTTCTTCGAGACGTCGCCCGTGACGCGCGGTTTCCGGGCCGGCGTGATCGGCCTCCTCGGTCCGATCAACGCCGACGGCGACGTGCGGGGGATCGACACGCTGTCATGGCTGCCTGTCCGAGTGCCCGAAGGCGAAGGCGGACTGCCGTACGTGTGTCTCCCCAAGGAGGTCCAACGCCTGGCGCTGAGCGAGGCGCAGTTTCGCGCGTCGCCGGGATGGACGCACGCCGCCGGCGTGCTGCGCGAGATGAAGTCCGTCTGTGACGAGATCGGCGCGCGGCTGGTGGTCTCGTTCGCGGCCACCAAGATGCGCGTCGTGCTGCCCTTGGCGCGGGAACGCATCCCGGTGGACAAAATGCACGCGTTCGTCGCCTTTCGGAATCGGGGCGCGCTACTGGCCCCGGAGCAGCTCGCGAAAGCGGTCTTCGACGGCGCCGGCAGCAAGGAGGCGGTGCTGCGTGCCTTCTGCGAGGCCGAACAGATCCCGTTCGTGAGCGTCACGAAGCCGCTGATCGACGGCACCGCCCGCGGCGAGCGTCTCTTCCACATCTACGATTTCCACTGGACGGCGCGTGGCAACGCCGTCGTGGCCGATGCGCTCGCGGACGGCCTGGCAGCCCTCCCGCAGTAGCCCGCGTCCAGGAATCTCGTGGCAGGGCCGCGCGCCCATACGAAACTGTAGCGACCCGCCGGAGCAACCCGATGTCCGTCAACGTCCATCTCGAGTTCACGCCGAATCCCGACACGCTGAAGTACGCCGTGTCGCAAGTCCTGATCGAGCGTGGCGCTGCCGACTTCACCGACCCGTCGCAGGCCGAGGCCTCGCCGCTCGCGAAGCGGCTGTTCGCGGTGAACGGCGTCGCCGCCGTGATGATCGGCCGCGACTTCGTCACGGTCACCGTCACCGACCAGCTTCTGATGATGGAGGTCAACACCGCGATGCTCCGGGAGATCAAGGCGCACCTCGAAGCGGGCGAGCCGGTGATCACTGGCGAGGTGACGACCAACGAGCACGGCGGCGACGGATCCGAGGTCGCGCAGAAGGTCATCGCCATCCTCGACGAGCAGATCCGCCCGGCCGTCGCCATGGACGGCGGCGACATCGTCTTCGACAAGTTCGAGTCCGGCGTCGTGTACCTGCAGCTCAAGGGCTCGTGCTCGGGCTGCCCGAGCTCGATGGCGACGTTGAAGCAGGGTGTGGAGACCCGGCTCCGGCAGCTCGTGCCCGAGGTGCTCGAAGTCCAGGCCGTCGCGATCTAGCGACTGCGACATTGATCCACCTCGAGATCGTCCGCTCGCTCGCCGCCTTCGAGGCGCTCGAGCAACCGTGGCGTCGGCTCGAGGCGTCGCTCGACTCTCCGTACGTCTTCGAGACCTACGACTGGTACGCGGCGTGGTTGCGTCATTACGGCGGGGACGAATCGCTTCACGTCGTCGCGGCGTACGAGCAAGACGCGTTGGTCGCGGTGTTCCCGTTCCGAGAGACGGCGGGCGCGCGACCGGCGCTCGCCTTGCTTCAGAACGACTACAGCCCCGAGGCGGGCATTCCCGCGATGCCCGAACGGTCGACGGCTGCGTGGAACGCATTTCTCGATCATGTGTTCGCATCCGACGCGCCGTGGCGATGCCTGCGCATCGACGAGCTGCGGCACTCGGCGTCGGCCCAGGCGGCGCTGCAACACGCTGTGGGGGAGCGCGGCCTGCATGCGTACGAGGACTTCACGTACTACGCCCCGTGTCTGGACGTGGGGGCGCTCGAGCACTGGAGCGACGGACTCGAGCCTTCCACGCGAAAGCTGGTGCTGCGCGATCTCCGGCGCTGCGAGCAGGACCACGCAATCAGCTACGAGTGCATCGAAGACGCCGCCGCGTTCGACGCGGCGCTCGGCGAGCTTCGCGCGGTGTCGCAGGCGAGCTGGCAGGGCGAAGACGGGACCGGCACGTTCGCGAACGACCGCAACCGAGCGTTCTACGCCGACCTTTGCCGCCGCATGGCAGCCGCCGGCAACTTGCGGATCCAGGTCGTTCGCCATCGCGGCGACGCCGTCGCGTACGAGCTGGCGCTGCGGGACGGCGACGTCTTGTACGGGCTCAAGCAGGAATACGACCCGGCCCACCGCCGCGGGGGGCCCGGCAACATCGCGTGGGGCACGCTGCTCGAGCGCGAGTGCGCAGCGGGGCTTCAGCGGATGAACAACTGCTGTCCGTCGTCGCCGCACAAGGACCGCTGGTCGGATCACCGCGAGCCGCACTCCAACTGGCACGTGTACCGCGCCGGCTTGAAGGGACACGGCGACTTCCTGCGCCTGCAAGGCCCGCGCGCGCTCGCCAAAGCGGCCGTGTGCCGCGATCGAATCCGATACCACTAGAAATTTGGCGCCGCCCGCGGGCAGAATCGCGCCGGACCGCGGTGGGGATGCGGCCCGAGAGGAGCGGCGATGAATCGGAAGTTCTTGACGATGGTGGCGACGATTTGCGGGTTGGTGATGGTGGTGTCCTTGCTGGTGCTGCCCGCCACGACCTGGGGCAAGGGCGACCACTCGGGCTCGGCGCGCGTGATCAGCATGCCGATCGGCGGATTCCTCTTGCTGTCCGCGTGGATTGCTGCCGCGTTCGCGGCACTCTCGACGTTCGGCAAGACCCACATCGTCGGGATGAGTGACGAGAAGCACTGCGCGGTCAGCTTTCTGGGATTCAAGCTCGCGGGCCTGTTCCTGATCGCCGTCCTCATCCAGGGTGCGGGCGGCGAGGACGTGTCCTGGGGCGTGGGCTTCTGGTTCGCGCTGCTCGCCGACATCGTCGGCGTGCTCGCGCTGTACCTGACGTTCAACCCCGCGCTCGCGAAGAAGATCGCCGACGCCGCCAAGTCCGACGACGACAGCGGCGGCGACGATTAGATCCGATCGTCCAAGGACGTCTTGGCCTTGACGTACTTCGCCAGCGTCTGGAACTTCGCGGAGATCGAGCGCGCGCCGTAGTTTCCGCCGTCGAAGACGTCGCCGCAGAGCAGCGAGGTGATCGCGCGCCGGTAGTTCTCCGGGTGCAGCTCCTTGGGCGACAAGAACACGTCCAGGAACGAGCCGTCGTAGAACGCGAGGATGACCCGTTCGAAGGTCTTGGCAGCGCGGCGCATCTCGCTCTCGTAGTTCTCGAGGGTGCCGTTGAGGAGGTGCCGCGACAGGCGCTCCGCGCTTTCCAGCCCCAGGAGCACGCCGGACGAGAACACCGGATCGAGGAAGAGCGCGGCATCGCCGGCCAGCGCCCACCCGTCGCCGTGGAATTGCGACGCGTACGCGGAGAAGTCCTGCAAGCCTTGCACGTCGGTGACCGGCTCCGCGCCCTCCAAACGTGCCGCCGTGTCGGGTGACTGCGCGAGGGCGTACGCCCACGGGTCGCCGTCGATCTTGCTTCTGCGCGACATCACCACGCCGACGGAGACGTCGCCGTCGGCGAAGGGGATGAACCAGGTCCAGCCGTTCTCGAATGCGCAGATCGTGATGTCGCCTTCGGTCTCGGGCTCGAACGTGCGCACGTTGCGGTAGTGGCGCGCGAGCGCCGCGCTCTGTAGCTGTGGGTGCGGGTCGCGCAGGCCGAGCTGTCGCGCGAGCATCATCGTCCGTCCGCCGGCGTCGATGATCCACCCCGCGTGGACGTCGCCGTCCGTCGTGTGCAGCACGCCGGGCAGCTCCGCGCCGGTTGCCCGAGCGTGGTGCCAGCGCACCCCGGCATCCCTCGCCGCCGCGCGGATACGGCCGTCGAAGTCATGGCGTTTGACCTGATGGGCGCTCGTGAACTCCGGGCGCGACGCCTCGGCAAAGTCGACGCGCCCGGCTTGCCCGTCGCGAACGAATACGGCGCCGTGCTTGACGATGAACCCGTCCATCGACACGCCGAGCATCTCGAGCACCCGGTTGCCGAACGGAAGGAGCGATTCTCCGACGGCCATCGCCGGCTCCTTGCGCTCTTCGACGACGAGCACGTCCCGCCCCGCGCGCGCGAGGAACGTCGCGAGCGCGGATCCCGTGGGGCCGCCTCCGATGATCGCGATGTCGGCTCGTTCCGGCATGTGCAGGAGAGGGTAGGTGCGAAGCGGCCGACACCGAAGCGAACGGCCTCGAGGGGACGATGTGTCCAGGTCGTCGGGGAACAACTTGTCCGCCGCAGGGCCATTCTGTCCCGCGCCCGCGGCGCTCCGCGCGTCGCGGTTGTTCACACCTAACCCGCGTATTCGAAGCAAGTTAGGGCGACCTCTTCACACATCGTCGGAAGTGACCCACGTGTTGCGTCGGGGATGCCGTCGTCGGGCCGGGGCATGGAGCCCCTTGGAGACGCCTCGACGCGAAGGGAGATGACAAGGTGACTCGTCGAACGACGAGCGCAGGAGCGCAACGCTCGATTGGAATCGTGAGGCGCGGTAGCGCCACGGTCGTGACTCTGGCTGCCGTCGCTCTGCTCGGTGCCGCAGCCCTTTTCGTTCGTGGCACACTGGATCCGGTGATCTACATCGGTGTCGCGGGCTGGTCGTACGCGGATTGGGAAGGGGTCGTCTATCCGCGTGCCAAACCGCGCGACTTCCACGCGCTGCCGTATCTCGCGCGCTTCGTCGACTGCGTCGAGATCAACAGCACGTTCTACGCACTGCCGCAGGAGCGGAACGCGCGGCGCTGGGTCGATCTGGTGGCCGACCGGCCCGACTTCCGGTTCCTCGTCAAGCTACATCGGTCGTTCACCCACGAGCCGCTGTCGGGCGACATGGATCGCGCGGCGCACACGTTCTCCGAGGGCATCGCACCGCTGTCCGTGGCGGGTGTCTGTCTCGGTCTGCTCGTGCAGCTGCCGTTCTTTCAACGCCTCGACGACGAAGGCCGGCGCCGGCTCGAGTCGATTCGTCGGCTGTTCCCGACGGCCTCGCTGCACCTCGAACCACGGCACGCATCCTGGTTCACGCCCGAGGCACTCGCGTGGCTGCGCGGTCTCGACACCGGCCTGGTGCACGTCGACATGCCGAGCGCGCGCGATCATCCCCCGTTCGACCATCCGTCCTTGTCGAAGCTGGCGTACCTGCGCCTTCACGGACGCAACCGCCAGTCGTGGTTCGACAAGGGCGCCGGCCGCAACGAGCGGTACGACTATCTCTACGACCGCAAGGAGGTCACCGAGGTCACCGACCGCATGCGCGAGCTGACCGAGAAGGCCGGAACGGGCGTGTTGATCGCCAACAACCACTACGCCGGACAGGCGCTCGCGAACGCGCTCGAGATCAAGAGCCTGCTGACCGGCGGGCCGGTGCCGGCGCCGGAACCGCTGGTGCGCACCTACTCGGAGCTCAAGCGCTTCACCGAGATCGAAGGGCAGCAGCTGCTGTTCTAGCGACGTGGAGCGCTCGGTGTCGGGTTGATCCGGCCGACGACCGGCCGCAGGTCAGTTGCCCAGCAACCACGACCCGCGTTCCGGCTTTGGCCGCACGTCGTCGGGCAGCTCGTCGAGAAACCTGCCGAGCTGCACCGAGTAGCCGATGAGGTCGCAGAGCCGCAAGAGCGCCACCTCGGTCTTGCTGTCCGGCATCTCGCCGGACCGACAGCGGCGAACGGCCTCGTCGATCGGCAGGATCACCACCTCGCCCGCTTCCTCCATGATCGACCCGTCGCTCTCGGGCTCGACGCGATCCGCCAAAGGAGACTCGACGGCGCGGTAGAAGACCTTTTCGTCGGTGATGCCCGGCGTCGGGAACATCGGCGCGCCGAGCTCGACCGTGTCGTCGGGGTCGACGCGAATGCCGGCCTCCTCCAGGCACTCCGCCGCCGCGCGCCGTCCGAGCCCGCCGGGGCCCTCGTCGTCGGGCTCGAGCAGCCCGGCGACCATCTCCGTCAGGAGGACGTACGCGCGCGCATCGGGCTGGACGAACTGCTTGTGCTTGCGCAGGTACACCGGCGGACGCACACCGCTTCGAAGAGCTACATGCACCTGCCGGTCCTCGTTCACCTCGTAGACGAGGACCGCCACGGCGTCGGGCTGTCGGCGCGAGACGACGTCGCACGGGTACCGCTCGGACGTCGTGCCGTCCGCGTACTCGTTCTGCACGATGAAGCGGCGCACCCGCAAGAACCCCTCGTCACAGCGGGTGTCGTCGGTTCGATCCTCGACGATCCGGATGTCCACCGGTTCCTTCATCAGAGGAAGTGGTCCTCGCCGTCGTGCGATTCGCCCGCCAGGCGACCCCGCGGATCCTCGATCGCCTGCTCGATCCACCAGTTCGCAGCGTGGTAGAGACAGGTGACCTCGCGGCACTCCGAGCTCGCATCGAACGAGTCGAGCATGGCGCCGACCTTCGCGTTCGTCGCGCCGTCGTCGCCGAACGCGTCCCGGTCCGCGATGCGCGCCTTGTCCACGCCCCGGTGGGCCGGGCAGTTCCAGAGGCCCAACGGCGACAGCACCTGCCGGAAGGCCTGCATGTGACACGTTCGCGGCTGAGCGGTCCAGGACCGCCAGCGTTCGGTCTCGAGCAGCTTCAGATTCGTGCTCTCGAGAACGGCGAAGGTCTCGGACGCGAGCGCCTTGGCGGCGTCCACCTTCGCGCGGATCCGCGCGACGAACGTCTGGTGGTCTTGGCGCGCGGCGTCGGGATCCATGATCTCGGCGCCGTCCGGCGCGCGGGTGAGGAACGGCTTGAACGAGATGTAGTCGTACTGGTGATCGCGGGCGAGCCGTGCCGCTTCGGGGATCTCGTCGATGTTCTCGACGATCGGCGGCGTGTCGGGACCGCGCTCGGCGCCCTCCCAGACGATGATGTACGAGAAGCCGATGCGCGGGCGCGGGTTGCGCGCTTTGATGCGCGGGATCCATGCGCAGATTTCCTCGAGCGTGACCGGCTTCTTGGGCTTGTGCATCGCCTGGAACGTGGCGTCGGTGCCGGCGTCGAGGCTCAGCCGCACCCAGTCGTGCTCGTCCAGGCGGTCGACGACGTCGAGGATGCGATCGTTGCGGCTGCCGTTCGAGACGATCGCGACCTGGAGTCCCAGGTCCTTCAGGAACCCGACGATGTCGCGGAACCCCGGGTAGACGGTCGGCTCGCCGCCGCCGATCAGGATCACGCTCCGAAGCCCCCGCTTCGCCATGTTCGCGATCGACGTGCGCAGCGCCCGGTCGTCGTAGGAGATGCCGCTGTTGAGGATGTCCCAGTCGATGCAGTGGTCGCAGGCGTAGTTGCAGGCGGTCGTGAGATCGAGGTTGATCGAGAGCGGGGCCCAGTCCGGCATCGCCGGCGCGTCGTCGCCGGCCGCGCGCGCCGCGAGCACGGCGCGCCGCCAATCCACGTAGTCCTGGACGCGCGGAAGGAGCCCCGGCTGGCGCAGCTTGCCGACGAAATCGTGGACCGGCTCGAGCGCCGGCGCCGCTGCCGGATCGTCGGAGGTCGGAGGGTTGGGCGACTGCGTCACGTGGCGGGAATCTCGCGCGGACTTCGAAACGCCGCGCAGAGGTCCCGCAGGTGGCGCATGCCCGGGCGCACGCTCGGGTCGATCGCGGTGGGGGGGCCGCCGGCGACGTCGTCGAGGAACGAGCGTACGAGAAGCGGCGTTGGATCGGGCAGAGGAACCCGGCGATCACCGCGCGTGAGGTACAGCGCGTACGGCGACAGGGTGACCTCGCGGTGGACGTCCTGCCCATCGAATCCGAATGCAGCGGGGCGGGGTTGCGCCGGGCACTGAATCAACTCGATCTCACAGGAAATCGGATGTCCGCGCGCCGCGTAGTCGAAGCAGACGACGACGTTCGTGCTCTCGTCTCCGGCGCCCTCGATGTTGACGTTGCCGACGGTCGCGTCCGGGTCGGGCGCCACGGCGTACAGCAGGCTGAGCGGATGCGGCAGCGCGTCGAGCAACATGGCGAAGCCGCTGCTCGAGGGGGACATCCGCATCCAGAATCGGGACGGCGTGTGGTCGAGCGCACCTTCCGCGATCTCGCGATACGTCGGCAGCGTGAACGGCCACTGCGCGTTCACGCGAAGATGCAGCTTCGCTTCGAGGAAGGCGCCGCCGTAGCGCTCGGCCTGGTCGGCCGGCGATGCGCCGCCCCAACACACCGGTTTCTCGCACAGGGTGTGCGCGCCCGCTTCCAGGGCCAGGCCGAGGTAGTCGGCGTGGCTCTCGTGCGGGCTGGCGATGACGACCGCCTCGGGCCGGGTCGTCGTGAACATCTCGGCCGCGTCGGTGAACCCGACGGGCGCGATCCCGCACGCGGAGCCGAGTCCGGCAATCGCATCGGCGACGGTCGCCCGGGTCGTGCCGACGACCGCGGCGATCTCGCATCCCTCGGCTGCGAGAAAGCGGGCCAGGTGTTCGCCGATCCCCTGGCGGCGACGTCGAGCGCCGATGACGGCGATGCGCATGAATCCTCCGGTCCCAGCCGAACCCGGCCGGGTCATACTCTGGACACCAAACTGACATGAAGCTGAGGGCATGCCGAATGAGCGGGATCGAGGTCGTGCAGGGCGACATCACGGCGCTCGACGTCGACGCGATCGTGAACGCCGCCAACGAGCAGCTCCAGCCCGGTGGCGGGGTCTGCGGGGCGATTCACAGGACGGCGGGACCGGCATTGGCCGAGGCGTGCGCCCCGCTCGCGCCCTGCGAGACGGGCGACGCGGTCGTGACCGACGGCTTTGCGCTAAAGGCCCGCTGGGTCATCCACGCGGTGGGCCCGGTGTGGCACGGCGGGAGCCGCGGGGAGGCGGCGCACCTCTCGAGCTGCTACAAGCATGCGCTGAAGCTGGCGGCGGAGCGCGGCGCAGACAGCATCGCGTTTCCGTGCATCAGCACGGGGATCTACGGGTACCCGTCGGAGCTCGCCGCCGACGTGGCCGTGCGTGCATGCCTACGCTTCGCCCGCGAAAACGAGACGCCGCAACGAATCGTCTTGTGTGCCTTCGACGAGGGGAATGCGACACTGCTGCGCGAGGCGCTGGCGCGGCGCTCGAGTGGAGGGACCGATGGCGCGTGAGATCGTGACGGCGTTGTACAAGCCGAAGTCGGGCAAGGAGGAAGAGCTGAAGGCGCTGATCGAGCAGCACGTGCCGAAGTTGCGCGAGCTGGGCCTCGTCACGGATCGTGCGCCGATCGTGATGCGTTCCTATGCCGACGGCACGTTCGTCGAGGTGTTCGAGTGGGTGTCGCACGAGGCGGCGCGGGCGGCGCACAGCGATCCCGAGGTGCAGAAGATCTGGGGGCCGATGGCGGAGGTGTGCGACTTCGTGCCGTTGGCGGAGCTGCAGGAGTCGACGCGCCCGTTTCCGCATTTCGCGCCGGTGGATCGCTAGTGCCACGTCCGCGAGCTGCGCACTGAAACAGTAGGCGGAATTCCCACAAGCACCGTCGCGCACGGGCCGCCACTGTCTTGGCGGGCCGTTGCCAGAAATCAAAAATGGAGGCGGGGGGAATCGAACCCCCGTCCCTAGACGAGCCCGCATGAGCCTCTACGCGCGTAGTCCTTGTTTTGTATCTCGTTCAGCGCGCCGCCCGGGACAGGCTGCTCGTCGAACCAGTGTGTGTTATCTCACCCGTCGCACCGACACACGGCGAGGCTGGGGCCAGTCTGCAGAATGGCAATCAGCATCCCCTTGCAGACAGAGGGGAGTGATCGCGCCGCTTAACTAAGCGGCGAGTGCGTAGTTGCTGTTGGCAACTGTGGTTTCCAGGCTGTTTTGACGAGGTCAACCTGGATCCTCGGCGCGCCACCCATACGGACCGACGCCCGGTCGAATCCATTCGCCCCCACGTCGATCGTGAACAGCTTGGTGGTGCAGGAACCCGCGATGTCACAGAGCGCAACCATTGTACCGGCGGCGCGGGCGCGACCCCTGAAGGACCTGGAGAACGCAACCCGCTCGTGCCGGGGCTCTCGAGAGCTCGCTACAATGACGCGTCCCGGATCTTCCGGCGGTCCTCCTTGTCCCGATCCGCCTGGCGCCGGTCGCCCTTGCGGCGGCCGCGGCCGATGCCCAGCTCCACCTTGACCCGCGTCCCCTTGAAGTAGAGCGACAGCGGCACGATCGTCGCGCCCTTCGCCTCCAGGCGCAGCTTGAGCTTGCGCAGTTCGCGCTTGTACATGAGGCACTTGCGTTTGCGCGTCGGCTCGTGATTGAAGTAGGAGGCCTGGGGCAACGGGTGGATGTGCACGTTGTGCAGCCACAGCTCCTCGCCCTCGAAGCGCGCGTAGCCTTCGGTCAGGGTCGGCGTGCTGACCCGTAGGGACTTCACCTCGCTGCCGGTCAACACGAGCCCCGCCTCGACCTTGTCCTCGATCACGTAATTGCGAAACGCCCGGCGATTCGTGGCCCTGACAACGACCTTCGGATCGCTCGCATTGGATGACCCCTTGGCGCCGGACTTGGAACGGGCGGGTTTGCGAGACACGGGCGGTATCCTACGGGCCGATGTTGGTGGTCCCCCAGCCCGCACCGAAGCGCCACGCGACAATGCTCCTCGCGATCCTGGTGTGCGCGGGCTGCGTGACGCCCATCGACTCCGACCCCGTCGAGGACGGGCGCCCCGTCCCGCCGCGCTACCGGGGTTCGGGGGAGCGCATGCCGCCGTTCAGCGGGCGAGACCCGCAGGACCGCGGCTGGGTGAAGGTCGACGACCTGCTCTGGATCGATGCGGACGAGGTCGAGCCCTACGAGCGCCGCGTCGTGTTCGACGGGGCGGACTATGTCCCGTTTTCGCAGCCGCTGCCGGCCAACGTCAGCGCGCGGGACGGCTATCGGCTGCGAACCGACCACGTCGCCATGACGACCAACTGCGCATGGGTCGACGCGGTGAAGGCCGCGCGCGCCGCACAGGTGCACGTCATGCGACTCATGCTCACCTACGGCGAGGTGCTGGATCTGCGCCTTCCATACGACCCCTTGCCCGTCGTGGTGACCGACACGCGTGCCGAGTTCGAGCGCATCCTCTACGGCATCGTCCCGAATCCGGTGAGCTGGGGCGCGTTCTACGACGCCGCCGAAGGGGTCGTCTACGTGAGCATGGAGCCCGCGCCCGCGGGGGCCTTGCCGTGGATCGCCGACCTGCGCCACGAGATGACGCACCAGGTGCTCGATCTGAGCCGGCGTCAGTCGCTTCGCGGCCGTCCATTCAACGAGGGCTGGTTCTGGTTGTGGGAGGGCATCGCCATCCACAGCGAGACCCTCGGCGATCCCGAGGGCACCGACGCCGGCGCGTTGCGCGTCGAGCGGTTCGAGCAACGCATGGCGTGGAAGCAGTGGACGCCGTTGGCCACGCTCGTGCGGCTCGGACAGGACAAGTTCGAGGGCCGGCACTACGACCAAACCAGCGTCTTCATGCGCTATCTGCTCGACGACTCACGCCCGCGGCAGCGGCGCGCCGTCCTGGACCTCGTCGCTCGGCTCCTGCGAGGGCCGCTGGCCGACAGCGCGCTCGAATCCGCGCTGGGGGAGACGCTGGCCGACGTGGAGCGCGACTGGCTGCAATCCCTCGCCAGGTAGCGGCGGCGTGCGATCCTCTCCTGCGGTGCGCACGCTTCAACTCAAGCCCGGTCGAGCCAAGCCGCTTTGGATGGGACACCCCTGGGTGTTTGCCGACAGCGTCGCTGCCATCGAGGGCGATGACGCGAGCGACGTCGTGCGCGTGATCGATCCCGAAGGCCGCGTCGTGGGCAGAGGGCTCTATTCGCCCCGGTCGGCGATTCGGGTGCGCCTGGTCGAGCGCGGCGACAGCGGCGTCGACCTGGAAGAGGTCCTGCGTGCGCGCATCGAAGCCGCCGTCGGGTTACGCGAGCGGCTGTTTCCCGACTCCGAGGACACCGACGCGTACCGGCTCGTTCACTCGGAAGGGGACGGCCTGCCGGGGCTGGTGGTCGACCGGCTCGGCGACGTGCTCGTCGCGCAGTTCGCGACCCACCCCATGCATGCCCGGCGCGACGAGCTGGCACGCCTGTTGAGAGAACGGACCGGCGCCGCGGCCGTCATCGGCCGGCCCGCCGGATTCGAACGCGAAGAGGGCATCGTGCCGGATGCCCAGCCGTACATCGTGGGGGCCAACCCGTCGCCGCCGCTGTGGGTTCACGAGCGCGGCATGGCGCTCGAGGTCGCGCCGCTGGCGGGTCAGAAGACCGGCCACTTCGCGGATCAGCGGGAGAACCGCGTGATCGTCGGCGCGCTCAGCCGCGGGCTGCGCGTGCTCGACCTCTACTGCGGCACGGGCGGGTTCGCCATCCAGGCGCTTCGCAACGGCGCGGCTGGCGCGCTGGCCGTCGACAGCTCGGGCCATGCGCTCGATACGGCACGGCGCAACGCCGAGCGCAACGGGTGCGCGGACCGCGCCGTCTTCGAGCGTGGGGACGTGACCGACGTCCTGAGGCGCCTGCGGGAGGACGGGCTCACGTTCGACTGCGTCGTGCTGGATCCGCCGAACCTGATGCCGACGAAAGGCAGCGCGGCGAAGGCGTGGAAGACCTACCGCGAGCTGAACGTGCGCGCCATGACGCGCGTCGAGCCGGGCGGATTCCTGGCGACGTTCTCGTGCAGCCCGCGGATGGACGCGGACAAGTTGCTCGACCTCGCGCAGAGCGCGGGACGCGACTGTCGCCGGTTCGTGCGCGTCGTCCATCAACTCCACGCCGGCCCCGATCACCCGATCGCGCCCGGCGCGCCTGCGAGCCGATATCTCTCGGGCTACGTGCTGCAGGTGCGACCGTGGTGAGCGACCGCGAGGCCTTCGTCGCCGACCGTATCCGGAAGGTGTGCACGGTGTTGCTGGCGGCCGCCGGAACGTGGTTCCTGTTCCGGGTGCTGTTTCGACTCGCGCACGGCAAACAACGGCTGCTCGACTTCGACCTCGCCATGGTGGTGCTCTTCACCGCACTAACGTTCGTTTGGATTCGAGCGACGCGCAGAGTGCCGCGCCGTCGTCTCGATTCGAAACAGGCCGGATCGGACGAATGAGTTCCGTGCTCATCTGTCCGGATCGCGCGACCGGGGCATAGGCATCGGGTACAGGACCATGGTGGAAGTCGGCGCGCATTGCGAGCCAGCCATGAACCAACCGACCGAAAGCACTCCCATTCTCAGCCGCCCGCACCTCCTGCGCGGCTTCGGCTTCGTACGCCTGCGCGGCGCCGGCGAGGTCGTCATCGACCTGGAAGGACGCGGACAGGTCTTCGTCCGACGCGGCCGGACCGACGGCTTTCAATTCAGCGGACGCGGCACGCCGCGTCACGTCACCGCGACCGAGGCGATCCTCTCCAATGCGGAAGGCCGTCTCGTCGTCGACGGCGAGGATCTGAAGATCGAGTGCCGCGACGGCCCGGTCACGATCGCCGTGAACGGACATTTCGTCGTCGAGCTCGACGGCTGCGGCGAGGTCGAGACGCCGCGTGGCCGGACGCTGCGGTGGGGGCTGAGCCCACGTCGGATTCGCGTGGCCGGCAGCGCGCTGGTCGACGACGCCGCCTAGGGCTCCCGGCGTCCAGGTCTGTACATCCCGGGCTTCCGCCCCCGTGCGGGGGATGCGGTCACCGGCGCGACGGGTATAACCGGGCCCCTCGCTACGGAGATTCGCCATGCCCGATCGTCGATTCTGGATTCTCTTCCTCGCGGTCGCCGCGTTCTCGTTCGCCGGATGCGGACAGGACGAAGACGGCGGCGCTGAGCCCGCCGACAAGCCGCCGGCCGACACGCCGCCCGCGGATGCGCCGCCGGCGGATGAACCCCACGACGATCCGAAGCCGGAACCGGCGCCGAGCGGTCCGGTGGCCATCGGCGAACAGGTCCCGGACCTTGCCGCGACCGACGTCGACGGGAAGCCCTTTCAGCTCAGCAAGCTCGCCATCACGAAGGCGGATGCGGAAGCGTCCGTCATGGCGCTCGCGAAGACCTGGGGTGCGCCGGACGACGCCACGCTCGACACGGCGATCGCCGCTCTGGCGAACGTCCAGGAGGACGGCGAGCTGGACACCATGATGAAGGGCGAGTTCGTGGCGAAGGCCGGTTCGTTCTACGGCCTGCAGGCGAACGAAGAGAGCGCGGCCGACCTCGAGACGCTCTCGGACGTCGTCGACTGGATCGTCGCGGCCGGCGATGCGCCGGTCGTCTTGATGTGCTGGTCGCCCAACTGCCCGACGTCGAAGAAGCTCAACGAGTCGATCAACGCGAAGCTCGCGGCCTCGAAGGCGCGGTTGTTCGCGGTCGCCTGCAACTACCGCGACACCGAGGAGCACTACCAGGCGTTCATCGACGGCCTCGGGTTCCATACGCGGATCATCCCGGATCGCGAGCAGCAGATGACGGACGTGCTGGGTGGCAAGCGCACCCCGCACTTCTTCGTGCTCGATGCGGACCGCAAGCTGCGCTTCCGCGGGAGTCTCGACAACGACCCCAACGAGATGATGGAAGACGACGAGCGCGAGAACTGGTTGCTCGACGCGATCGCCGCGGTCCGTGCCGGGAAGGCCGTTCCGAAGGCGGAGACGCCGGGACCCGGGTGACCCGTCAAGCGCCGTCCCAAGTCGGACGGTTAGCCGCCAGTTTGGCGGCGGGCGCCGTTGGCGCCCACCCTAGTACTCGAGCACTTGCACGACGGCATCGGTCATGTGATAGATCGCGGTCGTGAATCCGCCCTGCTTCTCCTCACGGATGTGCAGCGTGCCGACGACGCGGATCGGGTTGAGCGTCTGCGACAGCCCGTCTTCGCCCTCCTTGAGCTCGACCATGACGACGTCGCTCAAACCGGGCGGTACGCCGTAGCAGCAGGACCAATGGCTGCCGACGAGGCCGAAGCGGCGAATGTCGTCCGGTTCGTAGATCGCCCACAAAAAGCCCAGCATCACGACCTTCTTCTCGTGCAGGTCGCGAATCGACTCCGGCATCCCCTCGAGACCCTTCTGGTAGTCGTACGACCGGAAGAGCTCCCAGGGAGCGGGCGTGGTGTCCTTGTCGCCCTTCAGGCGTACGCCGACGAGCAGGCCCGTCGAGGGATCGACGCGAACGCCCGCGGGGAGACGCACCGCGACCGGTTCGATCAGGTTTCCGTCCACCGTGCGCGGCGCCGATGCGAGGCCCGCGACGCCGACGGCCGTGAAGGTCTGAGCGTCACGCACGGTCGCCTTGCTCTCCGCCGACACCGCGGCGCCGGCGTACAGTCCGACAGCCAGGATCACCGAGCCGATCAGGATCGTGATGCGGTCCCAGACGTTCATGCAACCCATCCTAGTGCCTAGTCGCCGTCGAGGGTCGAAACCCTCGCGTCGTCGAGGTGAAACAGCAAGACCACCCGGCTTTTGGCGTCGCGGGGATTGACGCGCAGCGGCTCGATGCGCAGCCTGCCGCGCACGACGATCGGCGCGAACGTCATGTCGGCATCGGGCTGGTCGACGCCGAGCGTCACCTCGACCAGGCCGCCGAGCCCTGGAAACCGGCCGAAGCAGCAGGAGAAGTGGTTGCCCACGAGCAGAAACGTGCGCAGATCCGACACGTCGTACAACGCTTGCAAGAACCCCGTCATGCGGACGGGCTCGTTGTGGAGCGCCTGGATCTCGGCGGGCACCGACGTGGCCAGGTTCTCGTCGTCGAGCGCGGTCCAGTCGAGGTCCCGATAGTCGGGATCCGGCGGCAGGGCGATGCCGACCATGTAGCCCGTCTCCGGGTCGATGCGCACGCCGCCGGGCAGTCCGGGGGGCAGCAGCGGGTCGATGTTCGCGCGTAGCGGGTCGCCATGACCCAGGACGCCGCGCGCGGTGAACGTCCGGGCGTCGCGCGCCGCGTCCCCCATGGGCCGGTCCGACACGTGGATGGACCAGGCGACGCCGCCGGCGATCAAGACGCCCAGGGTCCAGACGGCGAAGTGTTCGAGCTGCGACATCAATCTTGCGGGTGGAGGTTCTCGGCGACCGGTGTGCGCAATCCGCGCCACGCGGGCAGCACGCCGGCGGCGACGCCGACGACGGCCAGTGCGATCATGATCTGAAGATCGAGCAACTGGAAACCGCCGGACACGACGACGCCGTACCGCTCGACCAACGTGGGCGCCGTGGCCACCATCGCGCCGTGGCCGACCAACAGCCCCAAGAGGCCCCCGAGCATGCAGATCAGCAGCGACTCCAGGACGATGACCGTGAAGACGTGGTGCGGGCGCGCGCCCAGCGCGCGCAGGATCGCGATCTCACGCCGGCGTCCCTGAATGGTGTTGTACAGGCTCACGAGGATGCCGACCGCGGCGACGAGCACGACGAGGTACGCGATCAGCTCGAAGACGACGTCGATCTTCTCCACGAGACGCATCAGCTCGCCGACCTCGTTGACCGGAATCGCCGCCTGCGCCTGCGCGCGACCGCGCCGGAATTCCGCCAGGTATTCGTAGCGCTGATAGGGCACGTGCAGCTTGATGCCGACGGCGGAGAGCCCCTGGATCCGGTGGTCCTCGAGGTCGTCGTCACCGCGCTGCTTGCGCAGGATGTCCGTGGCCTTCTTGTGATCCTCGATCTCGTAGAACATCGCGATCGGAATGAAGATCGCCCGGTCCGCGGGCGTGCCCGTGGGGCGCAGCACGCCGACCACCACGAACGGATCCTGCGTGTGCTCCTTGCCGCCCGGCGTCAGCCCGTGGCTCGGGAAGAACTCGTCGCCGAGCCGCAACCCGTTGGTGCCGGCCGTGATGCTCCCGACGACGGCCTCGAAGCGCTTCGGATGGAACATGCGGCCGCGGATCTCGGCGCCCAGGGGTGTCTGATCGCGATCGGTGAGCGTCGTGAAGAGCTCCTCCGAGGTGCCGACCACGTGATGGGTGCGGAACGTGTCCCCGACCGCGTAGGGCACGGCGCGGGCGACGCGCTCGTCCGCCTGCGCCGCCTCGTAGATCTCCCAGGGCACCGTGCCCTTCGCGTCCCCGATGTGGAACATCGTGTTGAGCACGATGGTGAGCGGCGAGCCGTGGGTCGGACCGAGGATCACGTCGTAGCCCTGCGCGACCTTGGCGTACGAGTCCCGCGCGGCCTCGCGAATCTGCAGCACGCCGATCGTGAGGGCGACGCCGAGCGCGACGGACACCGCCGTCAGGACGCTCGACAGCGGCCGCTGACGGACGCTTCGCCAAGCGAGGGAAAGCACGTTCACCGGACCGCCTCCGGCGCGCGCAGCGTCTCGCGCCGCTCGAAGCGTTGAAGCGCCGTCTCGTCGTGGCTGACCATGAGGAGCGCGGCGCCCGTTTCCCGCGCGAAGGTGAGCAGAAGCTCGAGGCACTGGTCGGCTCGCGCGCGGTCCAGGTTCGACGTCGGCTCGTCGGCGAGCACCAACGCGGGGTGGCCGGCGAGCGCCCGGGCGATCGCGACGCGCTGCTGCTGACCGACGGAGAGCTGCGAAGGCCGGTGGTTCATGCGGTCGGCGAGACCGACGCGTTCGAGGGCCTGCTCGGCGGCTTTCTTGGGCGCTTCGCCGCCGCGCGGACGGAACGTCATGCCCAGCTCGACGTTCTCCTTCGCGCTGAGTCCCTGCAACAGGTTGAATGTCTGGAACAGATAGCCGATGTGCTTCGCGCGCAGGCGGTCGCGGACGGTCTCGGAACGACCGCTCATGGGCTCGCCGGCGATCTCGATGGTCCCGCTGTCGACCGGAAGGATGCCCGCGATGCAGTGAAGCAGCGTCGTCTTCCCGCTGCCGCTCTCCCCCTGCAGCGCGAGCGCTTCGCCCGCCGCCACGTCGAGGTGGGGGAGGTCGATCGCCGTGAGGCGCCCGCCTTCGGGATGCTTGAATGTGCGCTTCAGGTCTCGGATGCGCAGTGCGGGTACGACCTCGGACATGACCGCGTGTTGTACCTCACCGCCCGGCCGTGGCGCCGTCGGCGTCGAGGGCGTAGGGCATGAGGTCGTGAAGCGTGATGCCGCGGGCCGTCACGCGCGCCCGAACCGGCAGGAGCTCGACGCCGGCGTCGGACGCCGCTCGAAGCGACCGCGCGTAGTCCGGGTCGACCTCCCATGCCGGCCGGAAGAAGCGCACGTCGCCGCGACTGACCACGAACAGCTGCACCGCTCGATCGCCCGCCTTCACTCGCTCCACCAGCGCGTGCAGGTGCTTGCGACCCCGTTCGGTGACCGCGTCGGGAAAGCGCGCCTCTCGGCCCACCCGCAGACTCGTGTTCTTGACCTCGATCCAGCAGCGGCGGTCTTCGTCCTCGAGCAAGAGGTCGAAGCGGCTCCCGGCGCCGTCGGCGACCTCGCGCCGCACCGACGAATAGCCCGTGAGCTGGGGCAGCGCGCCGCGGCGGATCGCCTGCTCGACGGCGGCGTTGGGGATCTGCGTGTTGACGCAGACCCACGAGCGGCCCATGCAGACCTGCTCCAACGTGTACCGGAGCTTGCGCTTCGGGTTGCGGGAGTCGCTGATGCGGACGCGACTGCCGGGGTCGCTACACGACGTCATCGCGCCCGGGTTGGGACAGTGCACGGTGAGCGCGGCGCCGTCCGGCAGCGTCACGTCCGCGAGGAAACGCTTGTAGCGTTTCACCAGCCGGCCTTCGATCAGGGGATGGGGGTAGCGGTAGTCAAGCGGCATCGAGCTAGGCGGCCATCAGGCGCCAGGTTCGCAGCGCCTGCTTGACGAACCGTACGGCCAACAGCAGCGCGGCCGTCACGAACACCAGGAGGAGCAGCCGTTCCGTCAGGTTCGTCAGCGTCTTCGCGGTGAAGTCGCCGAGGCTGCCCTCGGGAATTCGCACGAGCTCGGCGCGCGTCACCGCCATCACGAGGAGCGCGCACGCGGCGAGGCAGGCGAGCGCATCGACGGCCGACGCTTCGGGCCGGCCGCCGCGCCCGAAGAACGTCAGCACGTAGCGGACGGCGAAGAGGCCGAGCACGATGTTGAAGTACGGGACGAGCTCCTTGAGATCTTGCGACAGGAACGACCGCAGCTCGTCGCCGCTTCGAATCGCGAAGATCGAGTCGAGCAGTGCGTTGAAGATGACGGCGAGCAACGCGACCAGCACGATCCCCTTGACCGCGTCCGCGCGGGTCCACGCGATGCCGAGATCCAGCTGCGGCAGGCGCGTGCGCCTTCCCTTGCCGAGCAGGAGAAACAGCACGGCGAGCGCGCCGACGTCCATGAAGAAGATGCCCGCGGCGGCCACGAGCGTCGACGTCCAGGGCGTGGTCGGCAACGGTCCGAGCAGGCCGGGAATCGCCGTGCCCTCGGCGCCGGCGGCGGTCAGCAGGATGCTGAACACGAGATGCGCGGCAAAGAGCGCCGCGAGCGAGCGGACGAAAGAGCGGCGGGTGGCGAAGTCGACCTGCAGCGGAGCGGACACGAGCTGGTCGGCCAGCACCTCCGGGCGGTCCCACGCCGCGAGCGCGCGCCGTTCCGCTTCCGTCGCGTCGATGCCGGGGTCCTTCGCCTGCTCCGCCTCGACGCGGTCCAGGATCAACGCTTCCACGTCGGCCAGCACGCGCTTGGACTCGCGCGCGGGCAGAAGGTCTCCCAGCTTCTCCAGGTAGCTTTGGATCGTCGTCGGCGCACTCACGACAGTTCCTCCTTCTTCGCTCGCTCGACGGCGTCGTCCGTGGCGGTGCGAACGCGCTCCCAGGCCTTCAGCATGCCGTCGCGCAGGCGCGAGCCCTCTTCGCTCAGCACGTAGTACTTGCGCGGCCGCGCGCCCTCGGTGTTCCAGGTCGCCGTCAACAGCCCCTGCTTCTCGAACCGGCGCAGAATCGGGTAGAGCGTGCCCTCTTCCACGGCGAAGCCGACACCGCCCAGCAGCCGTACGAGGTCGTACCCGTAGCGGGGCGTCTCGAGGAAGTGGAGCGCGACGAGCTGCAGCACCCCGCGACGAAGCTCCGCCTCGAAGCGAGGATCCAGCTCTCGATCCGTCGATTCGGGCGTCGACGCCAAGGGGTGCTCCGGGGGACTTCCGACGAGAATCCTAGCGGGTGGGACCGATGGCACGTGGCGCCCCATCTGCTCCGGAAAACGGCCTGGATTCCGCGCCACCCGCTCCCTACCTCTTCGGAGCGGGGTCCCACGCGGACTAAGGACATTGTCGGATTTGCGACGTGTGAATGGGGAATCGCCGCAGGGGCCGATAGGATCGGGGTGTGAGCGCCGTTCGTGACCCGTTTGCCGGCCGTTCGCTTTGCTGCGGACTGATCCTCGTCCTGGCCGCCGGACTGCCGGTGGCGTTCGCCGGCGACGTCGAAGACAAGCGGTCCGAGGTCGCCGCGGTGATCGAGGACCTCGACCGGCCGTTGCTGCGGGACCGCGAGGCGGCCGTCGAGCGACTGATGACGCTGCTGCCCGGGGTGCGGCCGCGCGTCATTCGGGCGCTGAAAGAAGGCTCGTGGACGGTGCAGCTGCACGCCGCGCACATCCTCGCGCGGGATGGATCGCCGGAAGCGATGAACGCGCTCCTAGTGCATCTCGGCCGCACGGACGAAGCGCAGGCGACGCTGATCCAGCTCGCGTTGGTCAAGGACGTCGAAGCGTCGAACACGGTGCTCGCCGCGTTCCGGCGCAACGACGTGACCGTGCGGCGAACGGACGAGCGGACCGCCAAGCGAATGGAACAGTTCCGCCGACTGCTGCTGCGCGCCGAGATCGAAGCGAAGTTCCTCGCGAAGAAGAGCAAGACCGGCGGGACGGGCTACTACCGCGGGCAGTACGAAGACCTGAAGTACGAGCGGGAGCTCGCGCTGGAGGTCTGCACGCGTATCGCGATGGACAAGGCCTTCCCGATCCCGGGTCTGTACCGGACCGGCCGTTACACGTTCCTGCGCGAGCATCCCCACGAGTACTGGGAGGTGCAGGGGATGGCGACGAACGCCGTCTCCGATCTCGCCAAGCCCACCGACATGCGTTTCATCCTGCGTCTGCACGCGTACGCGCAGTCGCTCGAGGTCAAGTGCATCGGATTCCAGAAGCGACTCCGGCAGTGGGGTCGGTTCTCTCTGGACGACGACTACGAGGCGTACATCGAGACGCAGCTCGATCTGATGGAGGCGGTCGGCAACTGGGGCGACATCCTCTCGACGCTGTGCCTGATCGACGAAGACAACTACGCCGACGAGGTCGAGGAGTACCTCGCGATCCTTGACACCTGGCAGGTCTACCAGCCCAGCCTTCTGCGCCACACGCGCGCGGGCATGCTGATCCGCGTCGGCTGGTACGAACGCGCGATTCGCGCCTACCGCGACGTGCTGATGCGCAGCCGTCTCTCTCGCGCCACGTCGTACTACAACCTGGCATGCGCCTACGCGAGCTGGTCGCGCGAGCCCGGCGAGCGTGATCCCGAGCTCTTGAAGATGCGCGCGCTCGACGAGCTGGAGTACGCGGTCGACGCGGGCTGGAGCGACGTCGGCTGGATGCAGGAAGACCGCGACCTCGACCCGATCAAGTCGATGGATCGCTTCAAGGCGCTCGTCGAGCGGATCAAGCGCGAGGTGCTTCCTCCGGAGCCGGGGCCGCCGGCGGTGGGGAGTCCGGACGGGGACGAGCGAGACGGCGGATGAACCACTGCGTGAAATAGATGGCGCCCAAGGCGAGCGCCAATCCGGCGAGCGCGACCACGAACGAGCCGTCGTCCGCCGCCGTCGCGATGACGTACGACAGGAAGTAGAGCCCAAGCAGCATCTCGAGCACCTGTCGCCTCGGCGGGCCCGGCTTCGGCCGGACGCCGAACGCCGTGCTGGTCATGA
>CBDCWP010000041.1:0-164993 GCA_965223505.1 Planctomycetota bacterium | reverse complement strand
TTGACGGCGAGCGCGACGGAACGAACCGGCATCGACGGCGTCGCGAACGCGCTCGACGGACACAACACGGTGGTCACGGGGCACAGCGGCGTGGGGAAGTCGTCGTTGCTGAACGCGGTGCAGCCCGGGCTCGGTCTGGCGGTGGGGGAGGTGAACCCTGTCAGCCGGCGCGGCAAGCACACGACGACGGCGGCCGTGTGGATTCCGCTCGAAGGCGGCGGCGCCGTGATCGACACCGCGGGCATTCGCGAGTTCGGGCTGTACGGGATTCCGCAGCGCGATCTGGGGTGGCTCTACAAGGACATCGCCGACGTGGCGCCCGGCTGCCGCTACCCGGACTGCAGCCACACCCACGAGCCCGAGTGCGCAGTGCAGGAAGCGTTGTTGGAGGGCGAGATCGCCCCCCAGCGCTTCGACTCGTACCTGCGCATCTGGGAGAGCCTCTCGGAGTAGACCAACGCCCTCGGCCGGCCGTTCGGCCAGGTGCGCGCTCGCCGCCGCTCGGTACACTCCGGCAATGGCCTCCCCCGACCTCGATCAGCTCGCCGGCGTGCCCACGACGTTCGGCGGCTACAAGATCCTGGAGCTGGTCGACCGCGCCGCGGGAGCGCGGATCTTCCTCGCGCGGCAGACGTCGGTGGACCGCATCGTCACGTTGACGGTGCTTCCCAAGCCGCAAGAGGGCAAGGCCGCGTTCAAGAAGCGCTTCGAGCGGCAGACCGCCGCCGCGTCACGCATCAACCATCCCAACGTCGTTTGCGCCGTCGATGCCGGGTCGGTGCACGGCCACAAGTTCATCGCGTCCGAGTACGCCGGGGGACAACGGCTCTCGGCAATGCTCGCGAGCGGCGAGTGGATCCCGATCCGGCGCTGTCTGGCGATTGCCCGCGACATCGCCAGCGCGCTCGCCCATCTCGAGAGCGTGCGCGTCATCCACCGCGGCGTGACGCCGGAGGCCATCGTCCTGGCGGACTCGGGCGTGGCCAAGCTGCGCGGCTTCTCGCTCTCGAAGCTCTACGACGGCGACGCGAGCCAGACGTGGTTCGACGTCGACAAGCGCGCCGCGCGCTACATGTCGCCGGAGGTGGTCGAGTCGGCACGCCTGGTCGATACGCGGGCGGACATCTACTCTTTCGGCTGCGTGCTCTATCACCTGCTAACGGGCCGGCCGCCCTTCGACGGCAAGTACGCGATCGAGATCACGAAGAAGCAGGTCGAAGAGCCCCCGCGCGATCCGCGCGAGCTGCGCGAGGACCTCCCGTCTCCGTTGCGCATCGTCGTGTTGCGGTGCCTGCGCAAGAACCCCGCGCAGCGCTATCGATCGGCGTCGGAACTCGTCGCCGCGCTGCAAGCCATACAGCTGGGTACCGCGGTCGCGCCCGCGGTGTTGCCGCCGCGCGAGCGCAAGCGCGGGTGGCTGTCGAAGATCTTCTCGACCCCCGAGTAGCGGCGCCGACTACGCCGGTTCGGCGCTGCGCATCAGCGACTTGACCCTGCCCGCCAGGTACACACTGCCGCTCGCCAGCACGAGGCCGTCCACCTCCCGCGCACGGCGGCGCGCGGTCTCGAGCGCCTGGGCCGTGTCGGGCATGGCGTCGATCGACTCCGTCATCGAGCCGAGCGTCTGCGCCAGCTCGGCGGCCTTCATCGTTCGCAGCGAGTCCACCTCCGTCGTGATGACTGCCACCGCGTCGCGCATCAGCGGCCGGCCCACCGCCGCCGCGTCCTTGTCGCGCAGCATCCCGATCAGCAGCACGCGCGGCACCCCCGGCCAGCACGCGTCGAGCGCGGCGTCCGTCGTCTCGGCCGAGCGCGGCGTGTGCGCGCCGTCCACGATGACCACCGGGGCGTCGCCGATCGGCTCCACGACCCCGGGCAGCCGCACGTCCCGAAACGCCGCCTCGATGTCCACGGGGGCAACGCCTAGCACGTTCAGCGCGAGGAACGCCGCCGCCGCGTTCGGCGCGTGATGGATACCCGCGAGCGGGAGTCGCAAAGCGTGCGTCTCGTCGTCGGCGTGAAGCGCGAAGGAGAGCTCGGGCCCGGGCGCGGCGACGACGTCCGCGAGCCGCGCCTCGCGGCCGACCGCACACAGCGGCGCGCCGATCCCGCTCGCGTGCGTGTCAATCACGTCCAACGCAGCCCCCGTCGCCGTGGTGATCGCGGGCACGCCGGCCTTCAGGATGCCGGCCTTCTCCGCGGCGATCTGTTCGATCGTGTCCCCCAGCAACCGCGTGTGCTCGAGCTCGATCGTCGTGATGACCGTCACCGCCGGGACGCAGACGTTGGTTGCGTCGAGGCGGCCGCCGAGCCCGGTCTCGAGGACCACGTCGGCGCAGCCCGCCTCGCGGAACGCGAGCCACGCCATGCACGTGACGATCTCGAAGAACGTCGGCGCCGCGTCCGTGCCGCGCACCGCGCGCAGATACGCGAGCATGGCGTTCGCCGCGCGCGCCATCGCGTCGCCGGAGATCGGCGCGCCGTCGATGGCGATGCGCTCGGACAAGTCCTGCAAGTGCGGCGAGGTGAACAGGCCGACCGGCCCCGGTGCCTGTCGCCCGAGCACGTGCGCGATCATGCGCGCGACCGATCCCTTGCCCTTCGACCCCGCGACGTGGGTGGTTCGGGCGCTCGTCTGCGGATCGCCCACCGCCGCCAGCAGCGCGGAGACACGTTCGAGCTTGAACATCCGCTTGGACGGGTCCCGCGGCAGCCGCTCTTCGTAATTCGTGGTCAGCGCCAGCAGGCTGTCCACATCGGCGCGCGTGCGGACGCGGTCGGGGAGGTCGCGTGTCATGGGCCGCGGATTGTAGGGCGTTGCTCGCTTTGCCGCGTATTCATGACGCCCGGACCAGCGTGGTATTCTCGTCCCGCCTGGAACGACCCGTTCAGGACGCCAAATGCTCGAAGACCTCAAGAAGGAACACCGTGAAGGGTTCGGGCCGCAGGACCTGATGCGGGTCTCGCTCTTCATCGCTCTCGTACTGGTTCTCGGCTCCGCCGTCTTCTTCATGCAGACGTGCGAAGACACCACGCCGATCGAGCAGGCCGAGGACGGCGAGTACGCCATCCTCTCGTCGCTCGGCGATCCGATCGACTTCGGTCAGCGCCTGCGGGACCACGGCGCAGACAGGGAGATCAACCAGTTCTCGCAGCCCGCCATCGACGCGCTGCGCGTCGAGCTGAAAGAGGCCGTCTCCGGCGTCGGTGCGGTCCGTGTCGATCCGGCCGGACTCATCGCGGCGAACCCGGCGGACGCGCTCGGCAAGGTGTTCGAGGTGGAAGGCATCGTGACGGACCTCACCCGCGAGATCTGGGGCGAGGGCGGCACGCAGCGGCTGTGGTCCGTCATGGTCCAGAGCGACCCGGACGGGGAGGGGGAAGGGCCCGTCATCGTCGGTGTGTACCCCGCCTTCGCGTCGGATCTCAACGAGGGGGCGCCGCGCGACGAATGGATCGGCGGCGGCGCGCGCCGGCGTATCGAAGAAGGCCAGCGCGTCATCATGCGCGGCATCTATCTGCAACGGCGCGTCGGCACCATCGGCAAGACCGCGTTCCGCGATCCGACGCCCGTGCTCTACGCGACCGCCTTTCGCCGCGTGCTCGACATCGACGAGCGGGTCGCGCCCATTGCCGATCCGTCCGACGCCGATTGGGGCAACATCAAGGACCGCTACCTCAACCAGACCCAGAAGTGGGACGAGGCGGCGCTGTACCAGGTCATCCAATGGGCGCGCGCGACCGGCCACGACGGGATCCAGGACATGATCGAGTCCGGCCGGCTCTCGTGGTCGGAGTGGGACCAGGACACCTTTTCCACCTGGGAGAAGGAGGTGCGCGCCAAGTCGACGCAGAAGCGGCCCTTCACCGAAGGGGCCCGCGGCCGGCTGTTCCGGATGTCCGGTTTGATCGCCGACGTCACGTACGAGGAGTGGAACAGCATTCCGGCGAACCGCTTCGGTGTCGACGAGCTCTTCCAGTTGCTCATGATGAGCGATCACTACGGCAACGTCGTCATCCGCAACATCTCGCCCTTCCCGCTCGATACGTTCACCGACATCAAGGGCGAGAAGACCGAACACGTGAACATGTACGGGTTCTTCCTCAAGAACCACACCTACCTGAGGCGGCAGACGAACGAGGCCGGGACCGGCAACCAGCCGTTGACGGTGCCGATGTTCATCGTCGTTCACGTCGAGCGCGTGCCCACGCTCGAAGCCGTGGGCCAGGGCGAGCTGATCTGGGGTATCGCAATCGTTCTGATCGTGATGGGCATCCTGTTCTACGTCGTGCTGATCCGCGGCGAGCGCAAGCAGGCCAAGCGGATGGAGGAGCACCGCATTCGTCTGCGCAAGCGCATGCGTGCCGTCGAGGCGACGAAGGGCGCGGAGGGCGCGGAGGGCGCGAGCGCCGGCGACGGCGACTGATCCGATGTCGTCGCCGGAACGACACGAGCGCGTCGAGCTCTCCGGACGCCCGACCGACATCGAGATCGGCCACGGCGTGCGCGAGCGGCTGTGGTCGACCCTGCGAGCGCTCGCGCCCCGCGCGCAGCGCTGCGGCATCGTCATCGACGAGCACGTCCAGACGCTGTGGCCGCTCGTCGACACGGGCGAGGACTTCGAGCCGGTGGCCTGCACCGTGCCCCGGGGCGAGAAGGCCAAGGACCGGCAGGTGCTGGGGGCGGTCCAGGACGCGCTGATCGACCTTCGGCGCGACGAGCCCGTCGTCGTCGTCGGCGGCGGCGCGACGCTGGATGTCGGAGGCTTCGCCGCCGCCACGTTGCGTCGGGGGCTGACGTGGCTCGCCGTCCCCACCACGCTGATCGGGATGGCGGACGCCGCGGTCGGCGGAAAGGTCGCCGTCAATCACCCGCGGGGGAAGAACCTGCTGGGTACGTTCCATCCGCCGCGCCACGTGCTCGCCGATGTGGCGTATCTCGAGACCCTCGACGAGCGCGATCGCGTCTCCGGGCTCGCCGAGCTCTACAAGTGCGCCTGCGTCGGCGACACGGTGCTGTTGGAAACGCTCGGTGGGGGCGCGCCGCGCGAGACGCGCGCCTGGATCGAGGCGATCGGCCGCGCGGTCGCCGTCAAAGCGCGCATCGTGGAGCGGGACGAGCGCGACGAGGGCGAGCGCCGCCTGCTCAACTACGGTCACACGGTCGGTCACGCGCTCGAGCGGCTGTTCGGCAACGAGGCGGTCCGCCACGGCGAAGCCGTCGCCATCGGCATGCAGGCGGCGGCACGACTCTCTCGCGCGCGAAACCTGATCGGCGACGACGCGGTCGAGCGTCAGACGGTGGACTTGCGCCGGCTACAGCTACCCGTCGCGCTGCCCGACGGGGTCGATCCGGACGCGGTGCTCGCGTCGATGCAGACGGACAAGAAGCGCCGATCCGGCGCGACGCATACGTTCGTCCTGCCCGCCGCACGGGAACTCACGATCGTCGACGACGTGACCGACGACGAGGTGCGCGCGGCGCTCTAGGCAGCGTCCGGCGAGAGGATCGCCCGCCGCAGACCCTAGCCGTCCGACTGCAGCTCGGCCTTCCACGACTCCTGGTCGCGAACGAATTGCTCGAGGTGCTTGCGGTCTTCGTCCTTGATGTCCTGGTAGCGGACCTTCACCGTGACGACGCCCTCTTCGGACTCCTCTCCGAACATCTCGCTCACCTGGTCGATCGTGGCGCCCATCTCGAAGTAGTAGTCCTTGACCGCGAACGGTTGCCGGAACTTCAGCTTGAGGTTGGTGCCGTCCTTGAGGTACTCGCTCGCGGGGCTGCCGTCCCCGCCCGCCTCGAAGCGGAAGAGCAGGCCGTCCTCGTACAGCGTCACGATGCGTCCGACCTGGTTCGGCGGGGCGTCTCCGCCGTCCACGGCGGGACGGAAGAGGATCGGTACGGAGCCGGTCAGCGACTCGTCGTACTCGCCGCCCTCCAGCTTGATCTCGCCGACGTCCTCGCCCTTCTTGAAGTGCGTGATCGCGTCTTCGACCGTCTCGTAGACCCTGAAGATCTCCTCGAGTCCCAGTGTGCCGAGCGTCTTCTTGATGAACTTGCTGGGACGCGCCAAGACCAGCTCGCCGCCGCTGTCGGCGACGCTCTTCGAGGTCTTGATGATGTATCCCAAAGCGGCCGAGTTGATGAACTTCAGCAGCTTCAGGTCGAGGATCAGGAGGTTGTCACCCTGCGAGATCATGCGGTCGATGCGCTCACTGAAGCCAGGGAGGTTGAACGTGTCGAACTCCCCCGTGAACTTCAGGATCACGATGTCGTCATACCGGTGCTTCTCGAGCTTCATGTTGTCTCCGCCCCCCGGGTAGTGGGTACTTGAGGGCCCGGGCGGGCCGTAGATCCTAGGCTCAGCGCGAGAGGGGTTCAACTCCGGACCGCGACCGATCGGGGAACTCGTGAGGATCCGCAAATCACGCTGAAAAAACGGTTTCCGGTCGACGGCCTGCGTCGTCGCTAGCCGCTGCCCACGGACGACAAGACGGCATCGATGATCGTCTCGGTTGCGATGCCCTCGGCCTCGGCTTCGAAATTCAGGACGAGACGATGGCGTAGCGCCGCGTGTGTGACGGCCCCCAGGTCTTCGCGCGCGACGGCCGCGCGGCCGTCGGCGAGTGCCAGCACCTTTCCGCAGAGTGCGAGAGCCTGGGCAGCCCGCGCGCTGGCGCCGTATCGGACGAATCGGCGGACCAACTGTGGCGCCTCTTCGACGTCCGGCCGGGTCGCGTGGACGATTCGAGCGATCCAGCGCCTCGCGCGCTCGCCGAGCGGGACCTGGCGCGTGAGCTCCTGCATGGCCCGAATGCGCGGGCCGTCCAGCACGTGCGAGGCCTGCGGTGTCGATTCGGTCGTCGTGCGGTCGAGAATCGTCTCCAGCTCGGAGACCTCGGCGTTCGGCACCAGCACCTGGAGCAGGAACCGGTCCAGCTGCGCCTCGGGCAGCGGGTAGGTGCCCTCCATCTCGATCGGGTTCTCGGTCGCCAAGACGACGAACGGATCCGGCAGCGCGAAGGTGGTGCCGCCCGAGGTGACCTGCTGCTCCTGCATCGCCTCGAGCAGCGCGCTCTGGGTCTTGGGCGTCGCTCGGTTGATCTCGTCGGCGAGGATCACGTTGGCGAACACGGGCCCCTTGCGGAAGGTGAACTCGCGCTTGCCGTTCTCCTCGGCGACGAGGTACGTACCCACGACGTCGGCGGGCATGAGGTCCGGCGTGCACTGGATGCGGCCGAAGGAGAGGTCGATCGCCTCCGCCAAGGTCCGCACGAGGAGCGTCTTGCCGGTGCCGGGCGCTCCCTCCAGAAGGAGATGGCCGCCCGCGAAGAGGCACAGCAATGCGCCTTGCACGACGTCGTCGTTGCCGACGACGACGCGGCCGATCTCCGCCCGCAACGCGGCGTAGTCTTCGGCGTAGCGGGCCACCGTCTCGGCCGCCGTCTTGACGCTGGGCTCGGCCACCTGGTCCTCCTTCGTTGCGCCGCAAATGGTACCGGGTGAGACGGCGGGGAGGGCCCCCGCATTGCGCGCTGCCGCCCGCGCGCCCGGTCTCGGGTGGCGTGACGGTCATGCGGTCGTCATCCGACCTCGTCGAGCGACCGACCCCGCCATGCGACCTTCAGCTCGTCTTCGGCGAGGCGGCGGCAAGCCTCCATGTCCACACCTTCCAGGCCCTCGACGGCCGTGCAGACCACCTCGATGCCCGCGTCTCGGGTCGACCTGATGTAGTCGAGCATCGGCGTGAATCCGTCGGGTGAGAACGCGGACGGACAGTGTCGCTCGAACGTCTCCCGGTCCTGCGCATTCAGGCTGACGGAGATCACGTCGATCAACCCCACCATCTCCGGCGCCGTTTCGCGCTTGTGAATCAGGTCGGCGTGCCCGTTCGTGTTCAGGCGTGTGCGGCCCCCGTTCGCTTTCACGTATCGCGCGACCGCCTTGACGGTCTCCAGGCGCAGGGTGGGTTCGCCGAATCCGCAGAACACGACCTCGTCGTACGCCGTCGGGTCGCCGACGGCTTCGATGATGTCGGCTTCGCTCGGGTCCTTCGGACGCCGCAGGTCGTAGCCCTTCACCTCGAAGTTGTCGTGCGTGCGCGGGCAGAAGGTGCACTTCGCGTCGCACGCGTTCGTGACGTTCACGTAGATCGAGTTGCGAATCGTGTACGTGGCGGGGCCGGGTGTCTCTTCCGCGGGCAGGCGGAACAGCCGGCGCGCGTTCTGCGAGGTGATCCGGCGCACGTCCGCTTCGGAGAGGCCCTTGAGCTCCGCCAACGCCTTCGCCGTGTGCGCCACGAATCCCGGCTCGTTGCGCTTGCCGCGGTTCGGCACCGGAGCGAGGAAGGGCGCGTCCGTCTCCACCAGCGTGTGCTCGATGGGAACGGCCAGCGCCGACTCGCGCACGTTGTCGCCCTTGGGAAACGTGAGAATGCCGGAGAAGGAGATCACGAAGCCCGCCGCGAGATAGCGCTCGGCGTGCGCCGGGTCGCCCGTGTAGCAGTGGATCACGCCGCGCAGGCCCGGGAACTCTTCGATGATGTCCCCGACGTCGTCGAACGCGTCCCAGGAGCCTTCTTTGTCGCGAATGTGCACGATGATCGGCAGGTCGTTCTCGCGCGCGAGCGCCGCTTGCCGCCGGAACGAGAGCTTCTGGCGGGCGACGTCGGTCGAGTCGCGGTAGTAGTCGAGCCCCGACTCGCCGACGGCGACGAAGCCGCCGGATCGGACCAGGTCGTCGAGGTCGTCTAGCGCCGCCTCGGCGTCTTGCGGCACGTCGTTGGGGTGGATCCCGGCGGACGGATACAGGCCCGGCTGGTCCTTGCAGACGTCGAGGCAGCGCTTCGCGTCCGCCACCGACGTCGCCACGACGATCGCCTGGTCGACACCGGCCTCGGACATGCGTGCGACGACGTCGTCGAAGTCGGGCTCGAAGCTGTCCCACGTCAGGTGGCAGTGGGAGTCGACGAGCGCGGGGAGGGGGGCGGCGGCGTCCATGGCGGCGGGCAAGGTAGCAGTACACTGACCGCCGCACGAAGAGACGGAGGCCACGATGTCCGGAAACGCGCGGACGGCAGCGACTCGCGTCATGGCCTGGGTTGCGTTGGTGCTCGTCACGGCGTTGGGGTTCGTCCAGCTGCATACGAGCAGCAAGGCGCGGGACGGAACTGGCCTGCCTGACTCCGGCCGGACCGAGACGCCGGTCGAAGTGCCGGTCCCGAAGGGCCTGCGGGAGATCCAGGCCGACCTCCAGCGCGCGCGGCGCGAACAAGAGGCGGCCGAGGCGCGCCTCGAGGCCGCTGAAGCGCGAAACCGTGCGTTGCAGGAGGAGAAGGAACGCTCGAGACGGCCGGGCAAGTAGATGGTGCTCTTCGACGCGCTCCGCTCGACGATGTGGCGCAGCGCCCTCGCCGAGGTGATCGAGGGAGACGATGCCCGCGCGCTGGGTGACTTCCTGGCCGAGGAGCGTGCACAGCACGAAGTCCTGCCGCCGCCGGAGCAGGTCTTCGCCGCGTTCAACGCTGTCGCGCCCGCCGAGGTGCGCGTCGTGATCCTGGGGCAGGATCCGTATCCGACCCCCGGACACGCCCATGGGCTCGCGTTCTCCTATCAAGGCGACGGCGCCCTGCCACGCTCGCTTCGCAACATCTTCGCGGAGGTCGAACGCGACCTCGGGCACGTCATGCCGACCGACCGCGGCGACCTCGCCCCCTGGGCCACGCAGGGCGTGTTCCTGCTCAACACCGTGCTCACGGTGAGGGCCGGCGCGGCGGGCTCCCACCGGCGGCGGGGATGGGAGACGATCACGCGCGCCGCCGTGAATGTGCTGACGGCCCGCGAGGCGCCGATCGTGTTCCTGCTGTGGGGGGGCGAGGCGCGCAGGTTCGCGAAGGCCGTTCCGGCGCCCCATCACGTGCTGGAAGCGGGGCACCCGTCGCCGCTCTCCATCCGCTTCTTCCGGGGCTGCGGGCACTTCAGCAAGGCGAACACACTGCTGGGCGAGCGCGCAATCGACTGGCGGCTTTAGCAGGGCCCGCACTGCCCGTACCTTGGGAGGCCCCGGCCGATGGAGGTGAGACCGATGGACAAGACGATGTTGGCCCTCGTCATCGGGCTGGTGGCCGGTGCGACGGGCAGCTACATGACGAACAAGCTGATGGCGCCGACGGGAGACGCGATCGGCGAGAGCGGCGGTGCTGCGTCCGTGGACGAGGAACGACTCGCGCGCATCGAGTCCAAGCTCGACGAGCTGCGTTCCGAGAGGGCGGGGCTCAGCGGTGCGCGCCCCGCCGCCGAGATGGGCGACGCGCCGGTCATGGGCAGCATGACCGTCGATGCGTTGGTCGAAAAGCTCGATGAGCGCATGCGCGCCTCGATGAAGGAGACGCTGACGGAGCTCTCCGAGTCCGGCGGGGCCGTGAGCGAGCTCATCGAGGCGCCGGCGAGCAAGCCCAAGAAGCGCGTCAAGCTCGCGGACGCGGCGATGGAGCTGGGACTGTCGACGGCCGAAGAGACGGCGCTTCTTCGCACGTACGAGGAGTACGAGGACAAGGCGATCGAGATCATTGCCGAAGACGACGACGAAGCCGAGGAGATCCGCACGAAGTTCAAAGCCGCGCGCAAGGACCCGATGAAGATGCTCGAGCTCATCGCCTACGTCCCGCGCATCATTCCAAAGGCGGCGGAGCTGGGGCAGCTGCGGTCCGACCGCGAGAAGGCGATCGTGGACGCCATCGGCGAGGACAACGCCAAGCGCCTCAAGGACGAGTTCATCGTCGAGGAAGCCGGCATCTTCGGCCTTGGCGGGGGAGACGGCATGAACATGGAGGTTCGCACCGGTTCGGGTCGCCGTCGATGACGACCCCGATCGAGTCGTTCTGGGAAGACTACCGCGTCTGGAACTCCGTCGCCGGCGACCTGAAGAAGAGCATCGTCCGCTCGCGGGCCTGGGTGCTGATCTTCGTCTCCGCCGGCGCGGTGTGCGAAACCGCGGCCGTCGTGGTGCCCGATACGGAGTGGCGGCAGGTCATCGCGATCGCGGGTGCCCTACTGCTGGTCATCACGCCGTGGATCCAGTCCAAGAAGCTCTCCAAGGAGCGCGTGCAGGACTGGACCCGCGCGCGCGCCGCGGCCGAGCGGCTCAAGAGCGACACGTATCGTTACGTCACCGGCGTCGCACCGTATGACGGCGACGATCGCGACAAGGCGCTCTTCGCGCGCAAGGAGGAGATCGTCAGCCGCGTGGACGATCTCGGCATCGAGGCCGCGGGCGCGAAACCGACGAACGAACCGATGCCCGCCGCGCCGCTCGACGTCGACGGCTACTACCAGGAGCGCGTCCTGGACCAGATGAACTGGTACAAGGGCCGGGCGCTGAGCTACGCGAAGCGCTTCGACATCTGGCGCCGCGTGCAGAACACGCTCACGCTCGGCGCGGCGATCCTGGGCGTGCTTGCGTCCTACGTCGAAGGCGGGAAGAGCTGGGGGATGTGGGTGGCCGTGCTGACCACCGTCGGCGCGGCCATTGCGTCGCATGTCGCCGCCGCGCGGTACGAGGCGCAGGCGATCGTCTACTACTCCACCCGGCGTCGTCTGCAGGACCTGCACGCGCGGCGCGAAGCGGGCATCGAGGGATTCGTCGACGACGCCGCGTTCGTGAGCGCGTGCGAAGACGCGCTCGCGTTCGAGAACCAGAGCTGGGTGGCGGAGTTCGGCAAGGAGGGCGCCGGGGGCGGCGGCGCGCAGTAAGCCGTTTCGCCCTTGTACGTTCATGCAGATCGACGTCTTCCGTCTACCGCCGCTCCCACCGATTCGCATCAGTTGACATGGGGCCGGGGCCGGACTGTCCCGTTGGAGAAGGAGCCGCCTATGGCGAACGGTGAGATCACCGTCGGCGGCGCTTCTTCCTCCGCCTTCGGGAGCGTCGGGCGCTCGTCTTCGGCCCTCGCGGCCAAGATCAGAACTGGGTAAGCATGGACCCTTCACTCCCTGTTGGACGCACGGGCTACTGCCCGGCACACCACGATCCAACGCCGGAGCCCACGAAATGGCGATTCCGGGCCCCTTGGCCGATCGGTGAAGACTCCACGAAAAAAGGGCCCTTCGGGGCCGTGACGCCCGCGTTCGGCGCTTAGGTTCCGGGTCGTGCGCAGGAGAAGGCGCGCGGCGGTAGTCAGGGAGTGGACCGGTGGTATTGCCCTATCCCATCACGCTGGGGGACGACGAATCCGTGCTGCATCTGCGGGGCGTCGTGTGCGGCCGCCCCCAAATGCAAGCGCTCGTGTGCGACCTGCTGGTGCGGGGCCGCAACGTGACTGTGGACTGTGACGCAGTCGAGGGGATCGAGGTGCCCGCCCTCGACATGCTGGCCGCCCTCGCGGACGCGCTGCGGATGCAGTCCCGGGGCTCGAGGATGGGGGGCTCCTCGAGCGACGTCGCGCACGCAATTCGCCGCCACGGCATGGCCCACCCGCTCCAGCAGGACAATCGGGCCCGCTAGCCGCGTAGCCCGCAACGAATGGGCCCCTGGCGCCGGCGCGCGGGCGCGGGCCGAACGGCAGACCGCCCTATACAACCGGCCCGAATGTTGCGGGGAGGACTCGCGCCGCGCCGCCAATCTTGGCCTAATGCGCGGCTCCCCCGAGCCGGACCCCGACATGTTCGAAACCGCAGAGCTAGGCCAGCGCGTCTCCAAGGAAGAGTTTCGTCACCGCGCCCCGGTTCTTCGCCGCGAGCTCCTGGACCTGCAGTCGGAGCTGCGGAGCGCGCCCTTTCCCGTCATCCTGCTCTTCGGCGGCGTCGACGGCGCCGGCAAGGGCGAGTCGGCCAACCTGCTCAGCGCGTGGATGGACCCGCGCGGCATCGTGACGCGCGCCTACGGGCGCAAGTCCGAAGAGGAGGAAGAGCGCCCGCACTATTGGCGCTACTGGCGCGACCTGCCGCCGCGCGGGCAGATCGGCATCTTCATGAGCGCCTGGTACACCGCGCCGCTGCTGGATCGCGTATACGGGAGAGACGACGACGAGACGCTCGACGACCGTCTGGACCGGATCGTCGCGTTCGAGCGCACGCTCGCCGACGACGGCGCCTTGATCCTGAAGTTCTGGATGCACCTCGGAAAGCGGGAGCAAAAGGAGCGCTTCGAGACGCTCGAGGCGGATCCGTTGCAGGCGTGGCGGGTCACGAAACGGGACTGGCGGCACTGGCGCAAGTACGAGGCGTTCGTTTCGGCGGCCGAGCGGCTGCTGATGCGCACGAGCACAGGCGAGGCGCCGTGGGAGATCGTGGAAGGCGCAGATCACCACTATCGCAGTCTGCGCGTCGGCACGCTGTTGCGCGACGCGCTCCACCGCAAGCTGCGAGAGAGCGTCCTCGAGGCGAACCTCCAAGAGGCGTCCCCCGCATCGGACGAGGCCGAGGCGCCGGAGCCGCTCGAGCCGCCCCAGACAATCCTCTCGACCCTCGACATGACGCTCGCGCTCGAAAAACGGGTCTACAAGCGACGCCTCAAGGAGCTTCAAGCGCGGCTGAACCTGCTGTATCGACGAGCCAAGGAACAGAACATCTCCACCGTATTGGTCTTCCAGGGCTGGGATGCGGCGGGCAAGGGCGGCGCCATCCGCCGGCTCACGGCTGCGATGGACGCGCGCGACTATCAGGTCATCTCGATCGCCGCTCCGACGGACGAGGAGCTCGCGCATCACTACTTGTGGCGGTTCTGGCGCCACCTTCCGCGGTCGGGGCGGGTGACCGTCTTCGACCGCAGCTGGTACGGCCGCGTGTTGGTCGAGCGCGTGGAGGGATTCGCGACCGAAGCCGAGTGGCGCCGCGCCTACGCCGAGATCAACGACTTCGAGCACCAGCTCATCGAGGACGGAAGCGTGCTGCTCAAGTTCTGGTTGCACGTGACGCCCGAGGAGCAGGCGCGCCGCTTCGAGTCCCGCGAGGAGACGCCTCACAAGCAGTGGAAGCTCACGGAAGAAGACTGGCGCAATCGAGAGCGCTGGCACGACTACGAGCTCGCGGTGCACGAGATGGTGGAACGCTGCAGCACGAACATCGCGCCTTGGACGCTCGTCGAAGGCGACGACAAGCGCTTTGCGCGCGTTCGCGTGATCGAGACGGTCTGCGACGCGCTCGAGAAACGACTCGGCCCCGCGCCGGATGGTGATGCGGGGCGGAAGGGAACCGAATGAAGCCCGTCCACGAGGCGGCGAACACGCCGACGGAAGCGGCTGACGCGGCACAGCCCGTGGAAGCGGCCGAGCAGCCGGCCGCCGAACGACCCGAACAGTCCGAAGCACCCGATCAGCCCGCTCCGGCCGCCGAGGCGCCTCCCGAGCCCGCGCAGGCGGAGCCGGTTACCGAAAAGCCCGCGCCGAAGCGCCCGACCCGGCGCGTCGTACGGACACCGGCGGCGAGCGATCCGGTGCCGATGCCCGACGACGACGGTCAGTTCGACCTGCGCGGCCCGGACTACTTCCTCAACCGGGAGCTCACCTGGCTCAACTTCAACTTCCGTGTGCTTCACGAGGCGGAGGACGTGCGCACGCCCCTGCTCGAGCGCGTGAAGTTCGTCGCCATCGTCAGCTCGAATCTCGACGAGTTCTTCATGAAGCGCATCGGCGGCCTCAAGCAGCAGGTCGGCGCCGGCATCCAGGATCGGACGGTGGACGGCCGCACGCCGCAGGAACAGATCGACGAATGTCTGGAGCTTGTGCGGGTACTGGAAGAACGCAAGCGGGTCGTTTGGCGTCGCATCGTGAACAAGCTCATCGACCACGACATCCGCGTCACGTCGTACAAGGCTCTCGAGGAGAAACAGCAGGCGTACCTGCGCGATGAGTACCTGGAGAACATCTACCCGCTGGTGACGCCGCAGGCGACCGACCCGGCGCACCCCTTCCCGTTCATCTCGAACCTGTCGCTCAACCTGCTCGTCGCGCTGCGCTATCCGAACGGCGCTCCGGCGCCTTTGGCGCGCGTCAAGGTCCCGGTCGGCTCGGGGATCCCGCGGTTCATGAAGCTGAAAGGCTCACACACCTACGTGCCCATGGAAGACGTGATGGTGCACAACCTCGATCTGCTGTTCCCCGGCATGGAGGTCGACGCCGTCTCGCTGTTCCGCGTCACGCGAAACGCCAACACGGAGCAGTCCGAGGAACACGCCGACGACCTCTTGAACATGATCGAGTCCGAGCTGCGCGAGCGCCGCTTCGCGCCGATCGTGCGCATGGAGGTTCAAAACACGATGCGAGCCCAGCATCGAGGGATGCTCGCTGCGGAGCTCGGCCTGGACGAGCAGGACGACGTGTTCGCCGTCTCCGGCATGCAGGGGATGCGCGACCTGATGGAGATCGCCGGCATCCGGCGCCGCAACCTGCACGACAAGCCGCATCACCCCGTCGATCACGACGCGCTCGTGCCCGATCGGAGCATCTTCTACACGATTCGCGACGCGGGCTCGATCCTGCTGTTCCACCCGTTCCAGTCGTATGCGACCTCCGTGGAGCGCTTTCTCAAGGAAGCCAGCCTCGACCCGAAGGTGCGCGCGCTGAAGGTGACGCTCTACCGCACGTCGTCCGAGTCGAAGATCATCGACTACCTCATCGACGCCGCGAGGAACGGCAAGCAGGTCGCGGTGGTCGTGGAGCTCAAGGCGCGGTTCGACGAGGCGGCCAACATCCGCTGGGCGAGCAGGCTGGAGGAAGCCGGCATCCACGTGACGTACGGGGTCGTCGGACTGAAGACGCACTGCAAGGTGATCCTCATCGTTCGCCAGGACTACGACGGCTTGCGGCGCTACGCGCACGTCGGCACCGGCAACTACCACGCCGGCACCGCGCGCCAGTACTCGGACATCGGACTGCTCACGTGCGCCCCGAACATCGGTCGCGATCTCACCGAGCTCCTCAACTTCCTCACGACCGGCTTCAAGCCCAAGCGCCACTACGAGCGCATCATCCCGTCCCCGAAGCTCATCAAGCAGGCGCTGCTGCAGAAGATCGACCGCGAGATCGAGGTCCACACGCAAGAAGACCCCGGTCTCATCCAGATCAAGACCAACGCACTCGAAGACGCCGACGTCACGCGGGCGCTCTACCGGGCGTCGCAGGCGGGGGTGAGGGTCGAGCTCATCGTGCGCGACAGCTGCCGGTTGCGCGCCGGGATCGAGGGGCTCTCGGAGAGCTGCACGGTAATCAGCATCGTCGGCCGCTTCCTCGAGCATGCACGCGTCTATTACTTCCGGAACGGCGGCGACGAGGAGTACTACATCGGGTCCGCGGATTGCATGAAGCGCAACCTGGAGAGCCGGGTGGAGGCGCTCGTTTCGGTCGAGAAGCCCGAGCTTCGCAAGGAGCTGCGCCACTTCATGAAGAAACAGGTCTCGGACCATCGGTCAGCGTGGGAGATGCAGCCCGACGGCAGCTACGTTCAGCGTCGCCCGGGCCGCGGCCGCGCCAAGAGCTCGCAGCAGGCGATGATCGAGTGGGCCGAACGCCGGGTGAAGAAGAAGAAGAAGATGAAGAATCGTCGCCCGCGGCGGCCGCACGGCCGGAACCTGAGGGCCTGACGGTTCGTCGATGGAACCAATGCGCGGACTCGAAGACTCAGCAGCATCCGGCGCGCCGTCGTCGGGCTTCCGAACACCGGCGTCGGAGGCGCCCTGCGTGACGAGCGCCGCCGCGCCCGTCGGCCAGCCGGCTCCGGTCGAGGTGCCGCGCGTTCTCGGTCAGGTGGGCACCCCGGGCCGCGGGCCCACGCTCGTTTGCGTCGGCGGCATTCACGGCAACGAGCCGTCCGGCGTCCTTGCCCTGCAGCGCGTCTTCGAGGAGCTCGCCGCCGACGGCCGCGGCATGCAGGGCTGTCTGATCGGCTTCTCCGGCAACCGGGCCGCGCTCGCCCGCGCGCGACGTTTCGTCGACGTCGACCTCAACCGTGCGTGGACGGACGAGCGGCTGTCGCGGCTGCGCGACGGCGCGGGATCCGAGCAGAGCGAGGATCGCGAGCAAGCCGAGCTCGACGCGCATTTGAGCCGCGTCTTCGAAGCTGCGGGAGCGTTTGTTGTCGTGCTGGACCTGCATTCGACCTCCGGAGGCGGACCGGCGTTCACGACGCTCGACGACACCCTCGCGAACCGCGAATTCGCGAGCGAGATCCCGTCGCCGCAGGTGCTCGGTTTGGAGGAGGAGATCTCGGGCACGCTGATCGGCCGCCTCGTCGAACGGGGCATGACGGCGATCGGATTCGAGGCGGGACAGCACGCTGACCCCGGCAGTGTCGAGCGCGCGCGAGCCGCGATCTGGCTGGCGCTCGAGTCCGCCGGCGTGCTGGCCCGGGGCGTTCGGCCGGAGGTGGCCGCGGGCCGCGCGCTTCTCCTGGAGAACCGGGGCGCGCTCCCGCCGGTCGTGGAGGTGCGGCACCGCGAGCCGGTCGAAGCGGGCGACGGCTTCGTCATGAGTCCGGGGTACTGCAGCTTCCAGACAGTGCGCGCGGGCGAAGCCCTCGCCAGCCGCAACGGAGACGTCATTTCCGCGCGCGTCGGTGGATTGATCCTCATGCCCCTGTATCAGAAGCAGGGCGAGGACGGCTACTTCCTCATTCAGCCGGTGCGTCCGTTCTGGCTGCGGATCTCGGCGGCCCTTCGGCGCTTGCGCCTCGAGCGCATCGCGCACTGGTTCCCCGGCGTGGCGCGCCACCCCCAGATGCCGGGCAGCTTCATCGTGAACCGCAAGCGGGCGCGTTGGTTCTCCCGGGAGATCTTCCATTTGCTCGGGTTCCGCCGCCATCACGTCGATGGGCAGAAGCTCGTGATGTCGCCGCGTGACGTTCACCACTAGAGGACTCATGACGACGGAACGGAATCTGCTCCGGGCAACGCCCTTCGACGCCGCGCGTTCGATCGCGCTGCGCTACCTGGAGCAGGCCCGCGCCGCGGCGCCGCGGCTAGCCGACGAGGCGGACGAGGAGGCGCTTCACGACTTCCGTGTTGCCGTGCGCCGTCTGCGCACGACGCTGCGGGCATGGCGCGCACTCCTCGCCGGTGTCGTGCCGCGAGAGCACGCTCGCGCGTGGGACGACCTGCAGCGCGAGAGCGGCGCCGGGCGCGACGCGCAGGTCGCCTTGTCGTGGATCGCCGGCGAGCGGGAGAGCGCGGAGACCGCGCACCATGCGGGCATCGACCTCGTCGTCAACGCGCGTCTCGACCCGCGCTGGCGCGACGCCATGACCGCCGCTCGGACGACCGGGCGCACGACGTTCGACCGTCTCGACGCGACCCTGCGCACGCTGTTGAAGAGCGACGGGCCGGACGAAGGCACGACGTTCGCGGACGCGCTGCTCGCGTCGGTGTGCCGTCACGCGCAACGCCTGTCGCGCATCCTGCGCCGCGTGCGCAAGCGCAAGCACCGCCGCCGCATCCACAAGCTGCGCATCGCGGGTAAGCGCCTGCGCTACCTCCTGGAGCCGTTGCAGGGCGTCGTCGCCGCCGCGGATCCCGTGCTGGAGCAGTGCCGCGCGATGCAGGGGCTGCTCGGCGACCTCAACGACGCCTTCGTGCTGGAGAGCGAGCTGACCGACGTGCTGGACGGTTCCGCGGTCGATCCCGAGAGCGGCGAGCGCCTCGGGGTCGAGGAACTGCGCCGCCGCGTGCGTCGGCGGGAGAAGCGGCTATTCAAGCGCCTGCGTTCGCGCTGGCTAGAGACGGGCGCCGCCGACCTGCTCGAGGCCGTTGGCACCCTCGTGCACGACCTCGCGACCGAGGCGACCGATCCGTATGAGATCGAGCACAAATACCTGCTCGACGCGCTACCCGCCTGCGTGAGCTCGGAAGGCGCGGCGCGCGTCGTCGAGATCCACCAGGGTTGGCTCCCCGGCGATCGGTTCCGTGAGCGGTTGCGCCGCAAGACCACGGACCGCGGCGTGCAGTACACGCGCTCGATCAAGTTCGGGAAGGGCGTTCGCCGCGTCGAGGTCGAAGAGGAGGTCTCGGAGGCGTTCTTCGCGCGGACCTGGCCGCTCACGGAGGGTGCACGCGTTCTCAAGCGCCGGCACGTCGTCCGCGAGGGCGAGCACGATTGGGAGCTCGACGAGTTCCTGGACCGCGATCTGCTGCTCGCCGAGGTGGAGCTCGACGACGAGCAGGCGCGCGTCGAGCCGCCGGCGTGGCTGGCTCCGCACGTGGTGCGCCAGGTCACGAACGACCCTTCGTACGTCAACGTCAACCTCGCACGCTGAACCGCGGCGCCGGGGGGCCCGTTCGCTTGGGTGGAGCGCGGGCAATCGCGCGAACGGGCTACCGCATCTGGTCGTACGTCTGCGTCTCCTGCGACAGGACGTCGAGCGTCACGCCGGCCTCTGCGAGCATCTGCACGCTGTCGTGATCGGCGTGATAACGCCTGCGGCACACGACGTGCCGGATGCCGGCGTTGATGAGCAGTTTCGTGCAGTCCAGACAGGGCGTCATGCGGATGTAGATCGTCGCGCCGTCGATGGCGGTGCCGTGCTTGGCCGCCTGCGCGATCGCGTTCGCTTCGGCATGGGTCGTTCGGACGCAGTGCTTGTGCTTGCCGCCGCGCTCGTCGTACGACTCCTTGATGAGGTGCCCGATCTCGTCGCACGTCGGAAGTCCGGCCGGCGCGCCCACGTAGCCCGTCGAGATGATGCGCTTGTCCTTGACGATGATGGCGGCTGCCCGACCCCGATCGCAGTTGGCGCGTTCGGCGACGGTGTCCATGACCTTGAGGAAGTACTCTTTCCAGTCCGGGCGCACGTGGTCCGGATTCTGCCCGTAGGCGAGATCGACGCCGTTTCCGTCGCCCTCGGTTCGATTGATCATGTCGCCTCCGCCTGCAGCGCGTTCACGAATGCGGCGACGCGCTCCTCGAATTGCTCGAGCGTTCCGTCGTTGACGACGACGTGATCCGCGAGCGCCATCGTCGCGTCGAGCTGTTGTGCGTTGGGATCGGCCGTGTTCTCACGCTCCTCGAGCGCCTTGAACTCGTCCAGCGTCGCGGGCGCCGACTCGCGGGCGCGTCCACTCTCGCGGGCGAAGCGCACCTCCAGCGGCGCGTCGACACCGAGCAGGAAGAAGTTCGGCAGCTCGCGCAGGCACTCGACCTCGGCGGGGTTGCGAACGCTCACGAGCGCGACGCGCTCCGTCTTCATCATGGCCTGGACGCGGCGTGCGAGGACGCCGGGCCCTTCGTGCTCGCGCAGCTCGTTGCCGACGGCGATCAGGGCCGGCCGCGTGATGGCCTCGCCGCGCGCTCGCAGCTCCTCGCGCAACACGTCCGAGAGGCTGTGCCGCTCGAAGCCGCGCCGGACGAGGGACTCCGCGGCGGAGTCCTTGCCCGCGCAGTTGCGGCCGGTGATTCCAATGACGAGCACCATGGGTTGCGGGCGCCTCCTCGCTTCGCTGCGCCCGGTACGGTAGGCGGCACCGCCGACATCCGCGGCCTTGCCAGCGGGCTTCCAGGTTGGCAGGCTGGGGGGACTGTTTTGGAGGGGGGTGTCGTGTCGGAACAAGACCTGCGAGCCGTTACGACGCGGGACGGCAACAGCAAGGCGATCGTGCTCATCCACGGGTTCTCCGGAGGCCGGGACGACACCTGGGCGAACCTGCCCGAATACGTTGCGAAGAAGATCCCCGAGTGGGACGTCTACACGCTCGGCTACGCGACGACGCTCCTGCCCGACATCGTCGGCATCTGGGCTGCGGACCCCGATCTGCCCATCGTCGCGAAGCTGGTCGACACCCAACTCAGCATCGAGCCGCTCGACGGCTACGCAGAGATCGCCCTCATCGCACACAGCATGGGCGGACTCGTCGTCCAGAAGACCTTGGTGGACAAGCCGGCGCTGGCCGAGCGCGTGAGCCACGTGCTGCTCTTCGGCACGCCGAGCGGCGGTCTCAAGAAGGCCAAGTGGTTCAAGTTCTGGAAGCGACAGCTCAAGAACATGTCGCAGGGTAGCCCGTTCGTCACGGCGTTGCGCGCGGCCTGGACCACGAACTTCGGCGACAACGGGCACTTCGACTTCTACACCGTCGCGGGCGACCGAGACCAGTTCGTCCCGCCCGAGTCGTCGCTCGATCCGTTTCCGCCGGAGACCCACAAGGTCGTCGGCGGCGACCACCTCGAGATCGTGAAGCCGGCAAACGATCAGACGGACAGCGTCCGCCTGATCGCGACCGCGCTCGGCGCCAAGGGCAAGGAGAAGCTCGCCGACGAAGCGAAGCAAGCCGAGGCAGCCTTCGCGGCCAAGGCGCCGCCGACGACGCAGAAGGAGGTCGTGCGCGCCGCCATCGAGCTGCGCTTGCAGGACAAGCGCAAGGAGGCGAAAGCGCTCCTGCACGAGCACAAGGATCTCGGCACCGACGTGCAGGGCACCCTCGCCGGCGCGTACAAGCGCGACTACTTCGGCACCAACGACAGCTCGGATGCCGACCACGCGCTTCTCCTCTACAGCGAAGCACTGAAGACCGCGCAGGCGGCGGACGACCACGATCAGATCTACTACCACGCGATCAACGTCGCGTTCCTGCACCTCGTGGCCTACGACGACGCGGACGAGGCTCGCGCGTTCGCGCAGGTGGCGCTCGACGCCTGCGACAAGGCGGACGAGAACTTGTGGACCGTCGCAACGAGAGCCGAGGCGAACCTGTATCTCGGCAACTACGACGAGGCGCTCGGGCTGTACGAACGGGTCGTTGCCACGGACGACGAACCTTGGAAGCACGCGAGCGCCGGGCTGCAGGCCGGCCTGGTCGCCGTCAAGCTGCAAGACGAGGAGCTCGCGAATCGGCTGGAGGCGTTGTTCTCGCCTCACACCGCCTGAGCGGTCACGGTCGGGATATCCCTGCGAACGCGGTCCCGCCGCAGCGGATACTCCCGGGCCGTCATGTTGCTGCTCGCCAACGCCACCGTCCACGCCCCCGAGCCGCTCGGCGTCCTGCACCTGCTGGTCGCGGGCGGGCGCATCGTGTGGATGGGGTCCGAGACGCCGGAGCTCGACGCGACGCTCGACATCGAGGTCGTCGACCTCGAAGGCCGCCGCGTCATCCCCGGTCTCGTCGATGCGCATACGCATCTCACCGGCGGAGGCGGCGAGACCGGCTACGCGTCACGCGTACCGCCGCTGCAACTCACCGAGCTCACGACCGCCGGGGTGACGACCGCCGTCGGGCTGCTCGGCACCGACGACACCGTCCGCACGACGGGAGAGCTGCTCGCCGCCGCGCGCGCCCTTCGTTCGCTCGGTCTCACGACGTACTGCTGGACCGGCGGCTATCACCTACCGCCGGCGACGCTGACCGGCGGCGTGCGCAGCGACATCGTTCACCTCGATCTCGTCATCGGCGCGGGCGAGGTCGCGATCAGCGATCATCGGTCCAGCCAGCCGACGCTCGACGAGCTCGTGCGCGTCGCGGCCGACTGCCACGTCGGCGGTCTCATGACGGGCAAGGCCGGCGTGTTGCATCTGCACGTGGGCGACGGCGAACGCGGTCTCGCGCTGATCCGCGCCGCGCTCGAAACGGCCGAGATTCCCGCGCGTGTCTACCACCCGACGCACGTCAATCGTCGCGCGCCGCTTCTCGAAGAGGCGTTCGCGCTGGCGCGCGACGGCTGCACGATCGACGTCACCGCGTTTCCGCCGGACGACGACGACGCGGACGTCGTCGATGCGGCGGATGCAATCGAGCAGTACCTCGACGCGGACCTGCCGGCCGCGCGGCTCACCGTCAGCTCGGACGGTGGGGGGTGCCTGCCGGTGTTCGACGACGAGGGGCGTGCGCTTCACATGGACGTCGGCCGTCCCGCGACGCTGGCCGACACGCTGCGGCGTCTGCTCGAGCGCGGCCGGAATCTGTCGCAGGTGCTGCCGCCGTTCACCACGAATCCGGCCGCGCACCTGCGGCTGGCGGGAAAGGGCCGCATCGAGGTCGATGCCGCCGCGGACCTTGTCGTCCTGACCGACGATCATCGGGTGGCGGACGTCATGGCGGGCGGGCAGTGGATGGTCAGAGACGCGGCCCCCGTCGTGCGCGGTCCGTTCGAGCACGACGGGTAGGTGGCCGTCAGCTTGACGGCAATCGGCGGGGTGCCGATCCTAGTGCCCCGCCAGCGGGAGCTCGGTACTTGAGAATCGACGACGAACATCATTCGGCCACGCGCGGCTACATCGTCCCGATCGGCGGCGCCGAGGAGCGTGGCCGGGATCCGCGAATCCTCGAGCGCTTCGTCTCCGTTTGCGGCGGCAAGGACGCGCACATCGCGATCATCCCGACGGCGTCGCGCTTGCGCGACACCGGCCGAAAGTACGAGCGCACGTTCAGCGAGATCGGCGTGAGACGCGCGACGAGCTTGCCGTACGAGCGGCGCTCGGATTGCAAGCGAGAGGACTGGCTCGAGGTCCTCGAGCGCGCCGACGGCGTCTTTCTGACCGGCGGCAACCAACTTCGCCTATCGACGACGCTCGGCGGCACCGTCGTCGCGAAGACACTTCGGCGGCGCAACCTCGAGGGCCAGCACATCGCCGGCACGTCGGCCGGTGCGGCGGTCATGTCGGAGCACATGATCGCGTTCGGCGACGAAGGTTCGACGCCCACCGCCGACATCGTGACGCTCGCGCCCGGGCTCGGCTTGACCGAGAAGCTGATCGTCGATCAGCACTTCCGGCAGCGCGATCGGCTCGGCCGTCTCCTGGCGGCGCTTGCCTACAACCCGGAGGCCATCGGCGTCGGGCTCGACGAGGACACGGCGGCCTTTCTCGCCGCGGACGACGTTCTGGAGGTGCGCGGGACCGGCGCGCTGACGATCGTCGATCCCCTCGACGTCGACTTCACGTCCATGGACTCTTCGTACCGCGACGACCCGGTCTGCATCATCGGCTTGCGCGTGCACGTCCTCACGGAGGGCGCGACTTTCGACGTCAAGTCCCGCAAGGCGCACCCGCCGCCGCCGAAACCGAGAAGGTGACCATGAGGATCCGCGACACGTCCGTCTACCTGGGCCCCAACCTCTACGCGCTCTTCCGCGTCATTCGCATGACGGTCGAGCTGGGGGAGCTCGAGGAATGGCCGACCGGTCGCCTGGGCGACGAGTTCACGGGGGCGCTGCTCGAGGCGCTGCCCAACCTCGCGGTGCACGGCTGCAGCTACGGCGAGCCGGGCGGCTTCGTGAAGCGGCTGCACGAAGACGAAGGGACGTGGCTGGGTCACGTCTTCGAGCACGTCGCGATCGAGCTCCAGAACGCGGCCGGCGGCGACGTCACCTTCGGCAAGACGCGCTCGACCGGCGAACCGGGCGTGTACACGGTCGTCTACGAGTACGAGCAGGAAGACGTCGGCCTCGACGCGGCCAAGCTCGCGATCAAGCTGATCTGTTCGCTGCTGCCCGAGGCGCTGCGGCCGGAGCGCTCGGTGCCGCACGACTTCGACTTCGCGGAAGCGCTCGACGAGTTCATTCGCTCGGCGCAGCGGCGTGCCCTCGGTCCGAGCACCGCGTCGCTGGTGAAGGCGGCCGAAGAGCGCAACATCCCGTATCTGCGCCTCAACCGCTACAGCCTCGTCCAGTTCGGCCACGGCAAGTACCAGCGCCGCATCCAGGCGACGGTGACGAGCGAGACGCGTCACATCGCGGTCGAGATCGCGAGCGACAAGGAAGAGACGAACCAGATCCTCGGGGACCTCGGCTTGCCCGTCGCGCGCCAGCGGCTCGTCTACAGCGAAGAGGGGGCCGCGAAGGCGGCCGAGCGCATCGGATACCCGGTCGTCGTCAAGCCGCTCAATGCCAACCACGGGCGCGGCTGCTCGACGAACCTCGAGCGTCCGCAACAGGTGCGCGTGGCGTACACGAACGCGCGCAAGCACTCGCGTTCCGTGCTGGTCGAGAGTTTCATCCGCGGGTTCGACCACCGGATGCTCGTCGTGAACGGCGAGCTGGTCGCGGTGGCGCAGCGCGTCCCCGGCCACGTCGTCGGCGACGGCGCGCACACCGTCGAAGAGCTCGTCGACATCACGAACGAAGACCCGCGCCGCGGCGTCGGCCACGAGAAGGTGCTCACCAAGCTCGAGTTCGATCACCAGGCGAAGCGCCTGATGAAGCAGGCCGGACTGCGGCCCGACAGCGTGCCCAAGAAGGACGAGATCGTCTGGTTGCGCACCACGGGCAACCTGTCGACCGGCGGCACGGCGACCGACGTGACCGACATCGTGCATCCGGACAACCGGCAGATGGCGATTCGCGCGGCCGAGGCCATCGGCCTCGATGTCGCCGGCGTCGACTTCCTGACGACGGACATCTCGAAGTCGTACGCCGAGACCGGCGGCGCGATCTGCGAGGTCAACGCGGCGCCGGGGTTCCGCATGCACGTCGCGCCGAGCAAGGGCGAGCCGCGGGACGTCGCGGGCGCGGTGATGGACATGCTGTTCCCGCCGGGCTCGCCGAGCCGGATTCCGATCGCGTCCGTCACCGGCACGAACGGCAAGACGACGACGGTCCGCATGGCGGCGCACATCTTCAAGATGGCGCGGCACGCGGTCGGACTCGCGACGACCGACGGTGTGTACATCGACGGCCACCAGACGCTGGCGGGCGACCTGACCGGCCCCGTCGCCGCCCGCATGGTGCTTCGCGATCCGTCCGTCGACGTCGCCGTGCTGGAAACCGCGCGCGGCGGGATGCTCAAGCGCGGCATGGGCTACCGGCGCTGCAACGTGGGGGCCGTGTTGAACGTGCAGGCCGACCACCTCGGTTTGCGCGGCGTCGACACCCTCGAGCAGCTCGCGCAGGTCAAGCGCATCGTCATCGAGACCGCGCAGGACACGGCCGTGCTCAACGCCGACGATCCGCTGTGCTTGAAGATGGCGGCGTACTCGGACGCGGAGCACCTCTGCTATGTGACGATGAGCTCGCGGAACCCGTTGGTGCGGGAGCACATCCGTTCGGGCGGTTGTGCCGTCGTCCTCGAGGAGGGCATTCACGGGCACCGCATCGACATCCACGAGAACAGCGCGCACATGCCGCTGCTTTGGACGAACGAGATTCCCGCGACGCTCGACGGCAAGGCGATGCACAACGTGCAGAACGCGATGTTCGCCGCGGCGATCACCTATCGCATGGGCGTGTCTCTCGAGGACGTGCGGCAGGGGCTGAAGACGTTCGACACGTCGTGGTTCCAGGCGCCGGGACGCATGAACGTGTTCGACGAGCATCCGTTCAAGGTGATCCTCGACTACGCCCACAACCCGGCGGCGGTGAAGTCGATGGTCGATCTCACGGATCGCCTCGATACGACGGGCCGTCGGATCGTCGTTCTCGCGGCGCCGGGCGACCGGCGCGACGAGGACATCGCGGAGATCGCGACCCTGGCCGCCGGCCACTTCGACCACTACGTCGTGCGGCGGGACGACTCGCTGCGCGGCCGCGACCCCGACGAGATTCCGAACATGTTGGCCAAGCACCTCAGGGAGGCCGGCGTCGAGGAAGACGCGATCCAGATCATCCCGGACGAGCAGCTCGCGCTCGAGACGGCGCTGGCGACCGCGGCGCCGGACGATCTCTTGTTGGTGCTCGGCGACGACATCGGCCGCTGTTGGCGCCAGATCACCGAGTTCAGCCCGTCGAACGAGGCGAAGCGTTCGAAGACGGCGTTGCCGAAGCCGGTGGTCCCGGTGACGGTGCCGTCGATCGACCTCGGAGACCAGGAGCTGGTCCACGACGAACGCGGCGTGCATCTGCCGCGCGAGGTTCCGGACAGTGACGACTAAGTCACCGAAGATGGAGCTGCGCGACTCCCGTCGCTTCACCGGCGCCAACCTGATCATGGCCGTCGCCGGTCCGGTGATGGATGTCGTCGTCGACGACGCGGAGGTCGACGGACTGGTCGCGAGTTGGCGCACGAACGCGACGCGAATGCTCGCGGCGCTCGGGTGGGGGAACGAGACGCTTCACGAGCGCCGCTATCCGGGCGGCGTGAGCCTGGCTTTCTCCGCGCCGATCGACGTGCTGTACGCCGCCTGCGAGGTGAACGAGTGGGCGCTTCAGGGCGGCGACTTCGATCAGGCCTTGGAGCGTCTCCGCGCAGAGGTCGAGAAGGAGAGCAACCCGAAGCTGCTCGCGCTTCGGGACGCGGCAGCGCAGAACGGCGTCGCGTTCTTGTGGGACGACGACGAGACCTCGGTGGGCCTCGGCATCGGATCGAAGACCTGGCCGACGACCGAGCTGCCCGATCCGGACGACGTCGCCTGGGAGAAGATCCACGACATTCCCGTCGTGATGGTGACGGGCACGAACGGCAAGTCGACGACCGTTCGCTTGATGGCGGCGATGGTCGCCGCGGACGGCAAGGTTCCGGGCTTGTCCTCGACCGACTGGATTCGCGTCGGCGACGACGTGCTCGACACCGGGGACTACTCGGGACCGGGCGGCGCGCGTGCGGTGCTGCGCGATCCCCGCTGCGAGGTCGCGATCCTCGAGACCGCGCGCGGCGGGATGCTGCGGCGCGGGCTCGGCTACGAGCACGCCGACGCGATCGCGATCCTGAACGTCGCGGAGGATCACCTCGGCGAGTGGGGGATCGGCGATCTCGACGGTCTGGTCGAGACGAAGTTCATCCTCGCGCAGGGCGTGCGTGACGGCGGCACCACGATCCTGAACGCCGACGAAGACCCGGTGCGCAAGCGCGGCGGCATGCTCGAGGGGCGCAAGCTGTGGTTCAGCGTCGACGCGAGTCACAAGAAGATCCGCATTCACACGGAGGCGGGCGGCGACGCCGCGTTCGTGGACGACGGCATGCTCACGTTGGTGCGCGGCGGGGCGCGGGTGCCGTTGATCGAGGAAACGTCGGTGCCGATGACGTTCGGCGGCAAGGCGCGGTTCAACACGTCGAACGCGCTGGCGGCGTCGGCGCTTGCCGCGTGTGCGGGCATCTCGAAGGACGCGATCGTCGAAGGGCTGCGAACGTTCGAGAGCTCGCCCGAGAAGAACCCGGGCCGCGGCAACCTGTTCACGATCGACGGCGTGACGATCTTCGCGGACTTCGCGCACAACCCGCACGGGACGCGCGCGTTGTTTCAGATGGCGAAGGCCTACGGCGCGAAACGAACCGCGGTCCTGCTGGGACAGGCGGGGGACCGGACCGACGAGGACGTGCGCTTGCTCGTCGAGGCGACGTGGGAGACGCAGCCGGATCTGATCATCGTGAAGGCGATGGAGAAGTACCTACGCGGTCGTCCGCAGGGCGAGATGGTCGCGTTGATCGACAGCGAGCTCGCGCGCGTGGGCGTGCCCGAGGCGCGCATCGATCACGCGCGGTCCGAGCTCGAAGCGGTCGAGAAGGCGCTCGCCTGGGCCCAGCCGGGCGACCTGCTGCTGCTCTTGTTGCATGCGCAGCGAGAAGAGGTGCTCGAGCTGCTCATCCGCAGGTCCGACCGCTAGCGCTCGCCTAAGCTGGGCGGGAAGCGCTTTCTTGAGACGCGACGCGACGTCGTGGCGTTTCCATTGCATGAACACGCACGAATCCACTGTTCGCATCGAAGACCTTCTGGCCCATCGCACCTGGCTGCGCGGGCTCGCACGAGCGCTGGTTCACGACGAGCATCGAGCCGCCGACCTCGAGCAGGAGACCTGGCGAACGGCCGTCGAACGTCCGCCCGCGCGCCGCGGATCTGGACGCGGGTGGCTCGCGACGGTCCTGCGCAACCGCGCGCGGGACGACCACCGTCGCGCCACGCGGCGTCACCATCGCGAAGCGCGGGCCGCGAAGCCCGAGCGTGAACGCTCGACCGAAGAGCTCGCCTCGCAGGCCGAGACGCAGCGCGCCGTCATCGACGCCGTGCTCGCGCTGGAGGAGCCGTACCGCTCGACCGTCCTGCTCCGGCACTTCGATGACCTCTCGACCAACGAGGTGGGCAAGCGCATGGCGGTCCCGGCTTCGACCGTACGCACCCGTCTCGCGCGGGCGCACGAGCAGCTGCGCGCTCGCCTCGCGGCGCAACTTCGGCGACGAAGAGCGCTCGCGTCGCGCTCTCATCGCCATCGCGTGGCCCGCAGGCGCTGCGACCGTCGCGGGCGGCGGGCTGGTGCTCGCGTTCCTCGCCGCGGCGATCGTCGTTGTGGGCGTCGTGTTCGCCTGGCGGCCCTGGATGACGCACGACGTAGGCGAAGACACGCAACCCGTCGAGCTCTCCGGTACGCGCGCGCCGGCGGCCGGCGACGGTGACGCACGGGAACCGATGCTCCACGGCCGCGCCCCAAAGGACGAGCCGGTTGTCGTCGCGCCGCCCGGCGCCGCGGGCATGATCGAGAAGATGGCCGGCCCCGTCCAGCACGTGGACGTACGCGTCGTCGACGCGTGGGATCGTCCGGTGCGCGACGCGACGGTGCGGCTCGTGTCCGCAGCCAACGACAAGGGGCAGCCGCCGGGCACGGTGCTGGCGAAGGCGGTCACGGACGCGGAGGGGGCCGCGAAGCTCTCGCCCTTCCCGCCGACGGCGATCGCTCGCGTGTGGGCCCACGACGAAGACCACGCAGGCGTCACGAAGTCGTTCAAGGGATTCGACCTCTCGAAGGACCCCGTGCGCGTGGTGCTCGCTCGTGCGCGCACGCTGCGCGGCCGGCTGGTCGATCCGTTCGCCGAGGGCGTCGCCGAGGCGCGGATGATCCTCCACGCGAAGTTCCCGCCGTCGATCGAGGCGATCGCATGGAGCGTGACCGACGAGAGCGGGTGGTTCGAGATTCCCCACGTGCCGCACACGATGCTGGGGGCGGAGCGATCCGTCGAGGCGCAGCTGGAAGCGAGGGCGAAGGGCTTTACCGAGTCCTGGCTGGACCTCGCGAAGATCGAGGGCGTTTCGACGCTGACCATGGTCATCGAGGTGCAGCGGATCATCCGCGGGCGACTCGTGAACGAAGACGGGAAGCCCGTCGCCGACGCGGCGATCGAGCTGCCGGACTCGGTGGGCGGGCAGTCCACCGGTGCGGACGGCCGGTTCGTCATCAAGCGGCTGCCGCCGCGCGCCGTGCTGGTGCGTTTCGCGTCGAAGGCGTACGTCGTCGAGCAGGTGAAGGTGCCGTTCGACGGCTCGCACGACACGGACCTCGGTGACGTCGTGTTGAAGCCGGGCCTGACGCTCGAGGGCAACGTGTTCGACGCGGACGGCAAGCGCGTCACGGACGCGTGGGTCGCCGTATCGAGCAACCGGGTGGACCAGATCGTGCGCCAGGGGCCGGTGAAGAAGGACGGCACGTTTCGGTTCGAGCATCTGGACGACGGCGAGCACGAGATCTACGTGTTCACCGACGATGGCGCGGAGGCGCAGGTCAAGGGCGTCCGCGCCGGCGGCGAGCCCGTCGACGTTCGCTTCGAGCGCAAGGAGAGGTAGGCGTAGCGCCTACGAACCGGCGCGTTTCTTCAGGAACGCCTCGACGGCCTCGCGGACCGGCTCGTCTTCGAGCCTCGCGCCGCGGTCGAACACGGGCGACTCGAGCTTCTCGCGCAATGCCTGGAACTGCGTGCCGCCGATCTCGAACCAGACGATGAAGAAGTGCAGATGCTTCGGCATGCCGAAGTCGTCGGCGAACAGCGCCCACCGAACGCAGTGAAAGCGCGTCTTGCCCCTCACGATGCGCAGCGGCATGTCGAGCTGCTCGTAGTCCTCCGGCCGTACCTCGAGCGTCTTCCAGAGCGTCTCCGGATCGAGGTGCCATTTCTGACCGGTGCCGGCGACGATCGTCCCCGCAGCCAGACGCTGGAGGAGACGATGGAGGAAGAACAGCTTCCTTGCTTCGTCCTCGGTGCGCGCCACGAGGTCGAAGTCGGGCCACAGCGTCGCGAACTTCATGCCGCGGTCGTGGACGCGAAGCGAGTCGTTCGTTTCGTTCAGGACCGCCAGACCGTACGAGTGGTGATGGATGACCTGCTGTTTCTTGCGCCCGAACTGCAGGTAGTCGCGCACCTCGCGGCGGATCCACTCGACGACGAAGAGCCGCAGGTGAGGAAGCCGTTCCGTCAGCTTCTCGTGATGCACGGGGACGACGGCGCCGAGCGCGGTGTCTTCCTTGTCCTTCAGGTGTTCCCGCGCCGCTGCCTCGACACGGCGGACGTGCTCCCGCTCTTGCGGTGTCTGCTCGCGGGTGTACCGCGCGTCGCGATCACGCGACTTGAACTCGTTGCTCAGATCCGAGAGCCGGTTGCGGACGGCCATGAGCCGGGCGAGCACCGGGTCGCCGTGAAGCTGTACCGAGGCGAGGTACAGGCCGCTCACGCGCACGACCTTCTGCCGCTTCGCCGTCGCGACGCGCAGCACGCTCGAGGGCGCGTGGGGCAGCATGCGCAGCTTGCCGGCGTCCTTCGCGGCTCGCAGGGACTGGTTCAGCGCTTCCCGGTCCACGTCGAAGAAGCGCTGCTCCTCGATGACGAACGCCAAGAGCGCCTGCAGCTCCTGCGTGGACAGCCGTACCGTGGGGTCGCTCTCGCGGCCGAGCACGCTCACGCTGCCGTCACTTCGAACCGAGATGACCGTCTGCTTCTGGCCCTGCGCCCGCGCCGGCACCTCCTCCCAGGACAGCACGACGGCCTTCGGGTTCTCCGGGAGCGGGATCGGCGCCGGATCGTCTGCGAATGCCGAGAGGGCGATGCCCAGGACCAGCATCGGGACGGTGGGGATTCGCAGATGGGTCACAGACGTTCAAACGTCGGGCGGCCGCGAGTGTTGGGACCCATTCGGGGGCGGGGCGATGGTCCAAACGACTCGATTCCGGCTCGGCCCGCCGTCGACGGCCCACGACGGTCGTCGAGCTGCGGGTCGAGGTCGACCACCCGGCCTCCATGCCGGTCGAGACGAAGGTGCCCGTGGTCAGGTACGCTCGCGACATGCGAACGCGCCGCTGTCTGTTGCTGCTTCCCGCGTTGCTCGCAGCGCCGGCCCTGTGGATCGGTCTGCCGGCCTGCACCACGGTCCCGGAGCGTTTGGAAGCCCAGACACCCGCCTCGTGCGCTGACTGCCACCGCGACATCGCCCGGCAGTGGCGAGCGTCGGCGCACGCGAGCGCGTGGCGCGCCCCGGCCTTCGTCAGAGAGAGCGAGAGCCGCACGAAGGCGGCGTGCCTGGGCTGTCACGCGCCGAAACCGTTGTTCGAGGAGGCGGACGGGCGGCCGGCGCTTCGTGCGCACCGCCGGTCCGACGGCGTGGACTGCGCGGCCTGTCACAAAGACGTCTGCGCTCAGGTCGGTCCGTACGACGGCGGCGCGCCGCACGGGACGCGCGAGGACGCCGCGATCCGTTCGTCCGCGTTCTGCGGCCGCTGTCACGAGATGGAGCTGCGCGAACACGAGACGCTGTACGCGACCTCGGTAGCGGCGCCTGAGCGGAAGAGCTGTGCCGAGTGTCACATGACGCGCCGGACGGACCGGTTGACGCAGGGGCACGTGTTGAGCGCGATGCACCCGCGCCGTGTCGTCGCGGACCACTCGTTCCGCGCGTGGAAGACGAACGCGCGTACGGCGCTCGTCGCTTCACCGCTGCGGGTCGAGCGGGGTGACGGGTCGGTGCGCGTCGTCGTCAGGCTGACCAACGTCGGCGCCGGGCATCGCGTTCCGACGGGGGAGTACGGCTATCGGGAACTGCGCATTCGGGTGGTTGGCCTCGACGACGGCGGCGCCGAGCTGGGGCGTGCGGAGACGTCGTTGTTGAGCCGGCTCGAAGACGGCCTCGAGCCGAACAAGGGCCGCGACTTCGAGCTCGACGTCGATGTCGAGGGCGACGTCGCGTCGGTCCGCCTCCTGGTCGAGCGCATCAACGAAGACGAGACCTTGCGCCTCGTCCTGATCGATCGGCGCCACGACCTTCCGTAGCGTCAGTCGCCGCCCGTGACCACCGGCGAGGGCACCAGCCCCTTCGTTGCCCGCTTCAGGAAGAGCAGCGCGAAGCACGTGTCGAGCACGTCCTCGGGCCGGTGACTCCCGCCCGCGTTCCAGTAGACCCCCTCCGCCTTGCGCTTGCCCTTCCGCTCGGTGATCTCGACGGAGACCGGGTTCTGTCGTTTGAGGATCTCCTCGGCGCCCTCCCGGTACCAGAGGTGCTTGCCGACCAGCTTCTTGTTGCGCAGGTCCATCGCGCGCTCGAGCGCGTAGAGGTAGTAGATGTGGTAGCCGCCTCCGAAGCGGTTCTTGAACGGCGACCAGTTCAGATCCAGCCATGCCAGGCCGTCGTCAATCGCCGTGTCGATCTCCTTCGCCCGGGCGGAGCCGGGAAAGGACTGCTTCGTCTTTTTGTGGCGGGCAAGGACGTCACGCACCATCAGGAGATTCGCGACACCGCATGCCGTCATGCTGCTGGTCGGCCGCGCTTCGTGTTTGTCCTCGCTGTTGCGGATGTAGCTGAAGCCCCGGGCCTGGTCCACGGGCGCATTCTCCGGATCGAACCGCCGCCGCTCCTTGCCGCTCGTTGCTTGTTGCGCCAGCGTGAAGTCGGCGATGTCGTGCCAGACGACGGGCTCCGCGCGCGCGCCGAACCGGCTGGCGCTGAAGATCGCCAGTGTGGCAAGCTGCGTGCTCGAGAGGTCTTCCGCGCCGCCCGGCGGTTCGCCCGATGCCGGCCGCCGCCGGTTTCCGATCTGAATCGGTGGTCCGTTGTAACGCCAGCCCTTGCGTTCGCGGCCGGACGGAAAGCTGCGACGCTCCACGAGCGCCTCGAGCATCTCGAACAGCCACTTCCGGTCCGCTGCGTTCTTGATCCTCAACTTGCCCTTGCGGGCTCTTTCCATGCTCTTGGCGTTCTCTTTGTCCGGGTCGTACTTCGCCGTCAGGGCCAGGATCATCATCGACAGCTCGTAGGAGCTACAAGCGTCGGTGTGCCGCCACGACCCTTGGAAGGTGGCGCCGTCCCACTTCTCCGTGATCGGATGGACCTCCCGGAGCCAGTTGAAACCGCGCTCGACGACCGGGTGCTTGGGATCGACTTCACACTTCAGCAGTGTGTACACGGCGAGCGCCGTCGGCCCCGCCGGGAACGAGTAGCCCTTGCCCTGGCCGCCTCCGTACAGCCGGTCGGAGCCGACGAGGCCCCAGTGCGCCATTTCGACCTTGCCCGCATTGAAGAAGGAGGGCTTGGCAAGCAACCAGTCGACCCCTTGCTCGATCGCCTTGTTGACCCGATCGATGAACGAACCATCCTCCGATTCGTCCGCGTGAACGGGTTCGGCGTACGGGCTTGCCGACAGAAGCACGAGAGCGGCCAAGATCAACGGGCGCCATTTCACGAAGAGGCCCTCCAATGGGCGAGTGTAGCGAAGCGAGCCGCCACAGATGGCCGCGAACCGTCGAATTGTCGCGGCTCGAACGCCGCGTGCGTCGCGGGCAGCCGAGGCACGCAGCCATCCGCCCTTCCCATCGACGGGTCGCCGGCAGTACGCTCGGAGCGGGGACGGGTCGATGTCGTCGTGTTTGGAGACGTGATGAAGTGCTCGGGTCCTCGGATGTTGATCGTGTTGCTGGCCGGAATCGCCGTGCTTGCTGTTCGCGCCCCTGCGGATGAAGAGGAGAAGAGCAAGCCCAAAACACTGAAGGGTGCGAAGCAGATCGGTGAAGGCCGGCATCCCTGCATCGCGCCGGACGGCAACCAGTTTGCCTTCGTGCGCTTCACCCACGACAAGAACAAGGTCGACTACCGCGGCGACCCGATCCCCATTCCTCGGCTGTACTTCCAAGCGGTCAAGAAGAAGAAGGCGTCGAAACGTTCGCTGAAAAGCATTCCGCAAGGTTGGACGGGCGCCGACGCCGTGGGTGTAGCCGCCGGGCACGTCGTCGTCGCGAAGTCCGGGAAACGTCGCAAGGCGTGTGCATCACTGCCTGACAAGCTCGAGGTGCGTCGCGTTGCTTGGTCACGCGACGGCAGCAAGCTGGTGTACATCGCGGACGATCAGTTCTACTCGGTCAACCCCGGCGTGAAGCCCCCTTCCGGCATCGAGCGGACCCTGTATCTCGTCGATGCGGCGGGCGCGGTCAAGCCGCTCGCGCTTGGGCACTCGATCAAGAGCGACAACTGCAGCATTCTCTCGTGGTCGCCGGATGGAAAGCGCGTTGCGTTCAGTCTGCAGTTCTTCCTCGACGGCCAGCTGCCGGTTCGACGCATCGGCGTGGTCGACGTCGAGAACGACAGGACGACCATGGTCATGCAGGGGAGCTCGCGGGGCCGGCGGGACTGGATCCTGAGCGGCGGATGCGAGGGCGGTCACAAAGGGGAAGGCGGGTTTCGCGAGAACACGCCGGGCGTCTCGCGGCGGGGAAGTCCGAGCTGCTCGTGCGGGGCCCACGAGATGTGGGACGAGGACGGCAATCTCTTCACGTTCGTCGTGCGGTCCGAGGAGGAGGCGTGGGACGCCTACGTGGCGACGGCGGACGGGCAAACCAGCTATCGAATCACCGACGACGGGCGCATGAAGTGGTCCGCGTCCCTCGATGGGGAGGGGCGACGCATTGCGTTCTGGGTCGCCGAGGACGGCAAGTCTTCCGCCAAGCCCGATGACTGTCACATCGAGATCCGGGATCTGTATTCCGACGAAGTGCTGATCGTTCCCTCACCGTCGGGCGCCGGCGTCGGCAGCGCGATTTGTTGGGTGCCGGGCAAGTCCGAGCTGCTCTTCGAGTGGGTGTCGGACGACGAGGGAACGTTCTGGCTCCAGAAAGTGCCCAAGCCGAAGAAGGTCGCCGACGACGCCGAGATTCGAACGGCGGGGGGGTAGACGAAGCATGGAGACGGGGCCCGGCCGATCGGTAGACTGCCTCGATGAGGTTCGCGGTGCCGGTCTCGATCGTCCTGCTCTTGTGCGTGCCCGCGTGGGCGGGTGACGTTTCCGCGAAGGACGCCGAGAAGATCGTCGAGCGATTCGAGAAGGCCGTCGACAAGGTAAATCGCGCACAGCTTGCGTCTCCGAAGGCCGACGACGAAGACGAGCTCGCCAACAAGCTGCCGGCGTCCGCGCGCAAGGGCCTGGCGCGGTTGATCGGCATGAAGGACGGCGACGCCAAGTGGCAGGCGCTGATCGCGTACGGGCGGCAAGCGGCCGAGCTCGATCTCGAAGACGATCTCGCGAAGATCGAGAAGGCGCTCGAGAAGGCGCCGGAGAGTGAACGCGGCGAGTTCGGTCTGTACATCTCACGCCCGCGATTCCTGCTCCATGCCGCGCGGACGAATCGGGAGTACGCCGAAGCGTTCGCCGACGCGGTCGACGGCATCCTCGAGGCCTACGACAAGACGTTCGGTTTCAAGGAGTTCTCGAAGGTCCCCGGCAAGAAGATCCGCGTGCTGCTGCACAAGGAGGAGCGCCCACGGCCGCCGCAGTTCGCGCCCCAGTACAAGTACCACTCGACGATCGACTTCCCGATCGGCAACGACAAGCTGTTCTACTCGCCGACGAACGACGGCAAGTTCCTCTTCTACGGGCTGTGTCACGAGCTCGGCCACCTGATCGCCATGTGGGGCGACCGCAACAACCAGGAGGACCATCACGCCTGGGCGCACTACACGGGTGTCGTGATCGTCGATGCCTGTGTCAAGGCGCCCTGGGCGAAGAAGCTCAAGGACCGACGCTGGCGGTCGGTGGACGTCGACCGCAAGAAAACGGCCGACGTCGAGCCGTCCGCCGAGAGCCGCGAGGGCGTGCTTCGCATCCTGATCGAGCTGCACGACCTCGTCGGGCCGAAGCGGATCGGCGACGCGCTCAACCTGATGGACGAGAAGCGCATGGGCCACCGCATCAACCAGGTGCGCTACTACAGCCTGGCCGAATTCCAGAAGGCGCTGCTGGCGGGCACCAAGAAGAAGAAGCAGAAGGCGAAGATCAAGGCGCTGTTCGAAGGCTAGGGCGGCGTGAACCGAGTCGTTCGAAGTAGACCCTAGAGCTTGCCGACGTCGTCGAGACGAATGAGCTTGAACGCCTTGCCGTCCCACAGTGCCGCCACTTCGGCGCCGTCGAGCGAGAGCGCGTAGCACTTGCCGAGATCGGCGCCGGCGCGCTCGGCCCAGCTCTCCCCGCGCTCAGCGAACACCTCCTTCAGGGTGCCGTAGCGACCGTCCTTCTCCAGGCGGTCGATGCCGGCGCCGGAGATCTCGCGCTTCTCGAGGAAGCCGCCCACGCCCGCGCGCGCCTTTTCCGCGCTCATGCCCTCCGGAAGGATGAAGTGCGGGACGGCCGCGTCCGCGTCGCCGGCCTCCAGGGCCTGGAGCACGTCGCGCAGAACGGCCACGAGCGCGGCCTTGGTCGGCTCGGCCGCGCCGGCGCCCTCGGGTTCCGGCGAGGGTGCCGTAGAGGGATCGTCGCCGCCGCACGCGCCGAAGCACAGAGCGGTCGTGATCAGCAGGGCGAGAGCTAGGCGGGTGGTCATCGTCGGTCTCCCATCGTCGTTGCCGACAGTGTCGCAGGCGAGCCGTTCGGACGGGAGCGCGTGCGACGTGAAAATCGTCTTGGCACGTGTTCGCACCGAGGACGCGAGCGGCGCCCTGGGGTCGTTCTTCCGCGCCGCGTAGGATGCGGACATGGGGTGGCGAGCGTCATGGGCCGAAGCGCGGTTCCGCGTCGAGCTCGCGCTGACCGGCGTCGCGTTGGTCGGCGTCATGACGGCACAGGCGGCGTTCATGGCATGGAACGAGGTGCGGCCGGGCGCGGTCCTGGACGACCCCGTTCTCGAGCTGTTCACGCCCCGCGACCTGAGCATCGTCACGTTCGCGATCATCTACGCCTCGCTGGTCTTCGGACTGGCGGTGCTCATGTGCCGGCCGCCGCTGGTGTTGCGCGCGGTTCAGGCCTACGTGGTGATCGTCGCGGTTCGGATCGCGATGATGGCGGTGACGCCGCTCGAGCCGCCGCCCGAGATCATCCCGCTGCGCGACCCGGTCGTGGAGCTCGCGACGTCCGGCGCGGCGCTGACCCGCGACCTGTTCTTCTCCGGCCACACGGCGACGGTGCTGCTTCTCGCGTTCGCCGCGCCTCGGCGAGGTCAACGCGCGTTGTTGGCCGTCGCGGGCGCCGCGGTTGCGCTCCTCACGGTCCGGCAGCATGCGCACTACGTCGTCGACGTGCTGGTCGCCCCCTTCGTCGCGTACGGATGCTGGCGCCTCTGCGGCCTCTGGCGGCCGCCCGTCCCCCCCGGACGCTTAGGAGCGGAGTGAGCATGCGGGTGGGCGAAGGAGAGGTTCCTGCACCGCTGTCCACGACATCGCGCACGCACTTGCGTCGTTGAAGGCTCGTTTCCTCTTGACGGTGTCGGAGCTCCGGAATCAATATTGCGACCCTACTCGGTTGCAAGGAGGTGTCATGCGAACCAATGTACCCCTGTCTGTGTTCATCGCCGCCGTCATCGGCGTTCTCGTGGTTCCGTCGGTGGTGCAGGCAAGGACCCGTTCCGGCACCGACCTGGGGAGCCGTGTGGCGGCATTGGAAGCGGCGAACGCGGCACTCGCAGAGAAGCTGCAGTTCGTTACGACGAACGGCACCACGATGACGATCTCGGGTGCCAACCTCCAGGTCGTCAACGGCGAGGGCGAAACTGAAACGACGAACGCGCTTGGCAACGTGATCATCGGGTATCAAGAGCTTCGATCTTCGGACAACGACCGCACGGGCTCTCACATGCTCGTCGTGGGCGAGAGGAACAACTACTCCGGCGCCGGCGGGATCGTGGTCGGAACGACCAACGAGACATCCGCTCTCTACGCTTGCGTGAGCGGCGGGCGCAACAACACGGCCAGCGGTTTCGCCTCCTCGGTGAGCGGAGGGGAGGACAACATCGCGAATGCGATCTTCGCCGCCGTGAGCGGCGGCGCGAAGAACGTCGCGAGCGGTTTCTCGTCGTCGGTGAGCGGCGGCGAGGACAACGAGGCAAGCGGCTTCGCCTCGTCGGTAAGCGGCGGCGACAGCAATACGGCGAGCGGCGTCTTTGCCTCGGTCGGAGGTGGGCTCTTCAACGTCGCGAGTCTCGTTGCTCAGTTCCTGCCGTAGCGTTCCATCCTCGGGGGGCGGTATGGTGTCGATCATGGCGTCCGGCGCACGCGACCGCACCGTGGGGGCTGTCGACTGTCAGGTCGACGGCTAGAGGAGCGCTCTCACGAGCATCATGGCCGCGACGAGGGCGATCGCGAGCTGCATGACGACGATGTACGCCGACGTGTTCACGCGGCCCACGAACGTCTTGTTGGCTGCGTCGAGAACGGGCTTGATCAGCGTGTCCAGCTCGAGCTCGCGTTCGTAGATCTCGATGATCTGGAACTTCTCCTTCTGGCGCTGCCGGTGGTGCATGGCGATGAACACGCCGAATGTGCTCGTCACGACGACGGCGGCGTAGGCGGCGATCAAGACGGTGCGATCCACGCCCTTGATCTCGAGCCCGACGGCACCGAGGAAGAACAGAATCGAGTACTGGACGACCTTCCACGTCTGGTCGCGCATGTGAAAGTGATCGTTCCACTGGGTCTGAAGGTCACTCGATATCAACTGCTTCATCGCATCCATCCCTTCAGGGTACAGGGTGGGAAGCGGTCGCGGTCGGAAGACAACGGTCAGCCGCCGTCGAGGAACAGGTCGTCGTGTTCGAGTCCGCCGTCTGTAGCGTTCACGCGGAGCGACGTCGCAGGGCCTCTCACTGGAACTGGTCCGCTCGCAGCAGGATCCAGCCTGAGCTCGGGTCGAGCACGCCGCCGGCTTCGATGCAAGCGAGGCACGCTGTCGTCGCGTCTTCCCTCAGCTGGATGACCGAGCCCGGTGACCGGCGCAGCGGCACGACCACCGACTCACAGCAGACCGTTTCGTTTCCACTGGCGTCCCTCGCCACCAGCGCAATCAGGTAGATGCGTCCCAGTCCCGGCTTCGAGGCCTCGGCGCGCAGCGCGAGCGAGGGCAGGGTCGGGCCCGTGGTGGCGTCCGGCGCACGCGGTGCCGGACCATGAGGCGTTCGGCTGTACACGTAGAGGTGCAACGGAACGGCCCCGTCGCACACATCGGAGGCAGCCGCGACGAGCCCGACCTCTCGGAGCTTGCCGTCAGGCGGCCACATGACGTCGACATCGACCTTGCACGCTAGCTGCGGTGGGAGCGTGTCGCGGACATGGATCGTCCGAAGCACCTGCGCGCTCTTGTTCCCCCTGGAGTCGCTGGCGGTGTAGCCGATGTAGTACGTGCCGACCCGGGTCGTCTCGACGAGCCCCTCGATCTCGATGCTAGCGATCGCTCCCTCGCAGAGGTCGTAGGCGCCGGCGCCGAATTCCACGTAGAGCTGAACGCCGCACTCCACGAACATCTCCGCGGGGCCGTTCAGGGTCACGACCGGCGGCTGTGTGTCGACGATCACGATCGTGCGTCGAAGCGTCGCGGAAGCATTCCCGCAGTCGTCCAGCGCGTAGTAGGTGCGCACGTACGTACCGACCCGGTCCCACAGCACCGTGGAGCCGCCGACCACAACCTGAAGCGGGCCCTCGTCGCATGAATCCTGGGCCGTGATGCCGGGGTCGTCCCACGGACCGGTACCGCATTCGACGACGACGAACGCCCCTCCATTGAGTGCCACCTCGGGAGGCGTCGTGTCCCGCACGTAGATGCGCTGGGTACACGTCCCGTCCGCTCTGCCGGCCGCGCTTGCGCGCCATTCTCTCTCGATCTCGTAGTTGCCGGCGCAACCGTACCCCTGGATGACGGTGTCGGTGTACACGAGCGTCGTCGCGACGTCGGCAGTGACCGTAGCCCAACCGGCGGCCACGGGACCCAGGGCCGTGCCGCACTCCAGTGTGATGTCCGGCGGACAATGGACGATGATCGGGGGAGGGGGCGCCTCGATGCCCTCGTTGGGGCTCCAGTGGCCGTCGCGATCGGTGTCGTGGACGTTGATCCACACGGGCAGATTGGCCACGCCGTCGGTGCTCTCCAGCCGGGCGCGCGCGAGGTCGTCGTTCTGCAGACCGTTCACCGGCGCTCCGTACGCGTAGACGTACCCGTCTTCGTCCAAGAGCTCGCTCACGGGAATGTCTCCGGCTTCGTCGGCGTCACCCATGAACTCGCTGATGCGCCAGCGATAACGCCGTGTGTTCGTATCGGGCTCCGTCGATCGAAGGGCGAACGGGCGCCGGCCGAAGTCGAACGGCGTTCCCTCGATGACGATCCGCCCGGCCGCCGTCGCGGAGAACCAGCGTCCTTGAGGATTCGAGAACGTTCCCAGCGGCAGCATCATCGCGTAGTCGTGGCCGCTGTTGCGCGCCGCGTCACCGCGCACCTCGAAGTCCAACATGTTGACGGCCGGCCACCGGAGCGCGAAGTCGTCACGCAGTCGAGCGCCTGAACCGTCACCCGGTTGAAGGTCCTGGAAGAGCTGACGTTGAACCGCGGCGTCGCCCGGAAACCAGCTCCAAACCATGGCCTGCAGGCGCCCGATCCGTGACTCCGACTGCATCTCGTAGGCGTCATCGAAGGTCAAGTCCGTGCCCAACCCCGCATCTTCATCGTGGCAGAACAGGAAGTCCATTTTCAGAAAGTTGACGTTGTTGCGGACCGCCCACCTCACGTGTTCCGGCTTGGCGCGCTCGGCGTCCATGCCTGCCAAGTACAAGTCGACGGCCTTTTGGAAGCCGAGAAGTGTCACCGTGCTGAAGGGATATAGGACTACGCTCGGGAGGATCAGGTGCCAGCTCAAGAAGGTGATGTCCAGACCGTCGCTTTGCATGCACGTGAAAACCTTCGGCTTTCGTAGCAGCAAGGGTTCGCCGATCACTCGCGCGGGAAGAGTGTCCACGGGCTCCTGCAGGAAGTTGCCGCGACCCTCCGGCGACCAGAACGACAATCCTGCTTGCCACCATCGATGCCCATCCGCGTCGTCCCACGCCGCGCGCGTTCCGAAGCGTCCGTTCTTGTCGTCGTTTCGGTGCGAGAAGATGATCAACCGCTTGCCCATCGCGATCAGCTCGCGGCGGGACGGCCACCGTCCGAGTGCACGGCGGTCCTCGGGTGTGAATATCATCGAGTTGGCGTTCTCCTTCTCGGGATCGCCGAACTGCGCCCGCAGCGCGAGATCGATCGACCGATCGGGGTCCGCGCCCTCCGGTCCACCGGTCGCATCTTCGAAGTCCAAGAACACGACGGCGTTGGGGTGCTTGCGCATCCAGGGGCCGACCCTGGCCAAGGCTTGCCCGACGAGCATGGAGCCGGCCAGGGGATCCGAGTGGTAGACGCGCAGCCGCGTATCACCGTTGCCCGAGAAGTCGTTGTCGTGAATGTCGAGCTCGATCAGCCGCGACCCCAGGGTCAACTGTTCGTCGATGCTCATGATCTGGTTGGGCGCCCACGGCGGCGCCCTGGTGAATCCGTGGCGCATGGCGTTGAAGGCGTTGTGTGACGCCAGGTTCATCACCTCGTCGATCGGCTCGTCCAACGCCAGGTTGCGCTGGCTACGGAGCGCGAGCCACGCGTCGGAGGCGGGCAGCTCCATGTCCGGATCCGAGTGTCCGAATCCGCCCATGAACAAGCTCAGGAGAACGCCGCCAACTTCCTCTTTCTCCGCACGGTCCGCCCGCGCCGGCAGCGCGGTCAATACGACCAAGCCGCCGACGACCGCGCTGCGCAGCAGAGCGCGCGTGACAGCGGGGCGTACGAACACCTTTCCGCCTGGTGAGGTCGCACTCGTCCCACCCATGTCGCCCGGTTGCTTCGTGGGGACGTGCGGATCCCCGGCGGCAGGTCCATCCGTCGCCACCCGTCTGTTCCCATGGCTCATTTCGGCCCCTCTGTTTCGCGCGCGACGATGCGGCCACGCACGAGTACGGATTCGGCCGGTCGGTAGTGCCAACGCTGGTCGTCCGTTTCGGCCCCTGCGGATCGGGGACGCTGGCGTCGCTGACGCATAGAAGCGACGCGGCGAAGAGCGCGATGGCGAACAGCATGACCGCCGGGGCCACACGGCCCCCGAACGTCGCGTCGCCTACGTCGAGAACGGGGCTAGCCGTCGTCGAAGAACAGGTCGCCGTGTTCGAGTCCGCCGTCGTCGCCGGGCACCGGCACCGGCACGGGCACAGTGACCGTGACCGGCACGATGACGGGCACCAGCGTCGCGCAGGCGGTGAGTCCGTGCTCGTCCAGCATCTCGAAGACCATCGGGCGGCGCAGGTTCAGGACCTGGCCCGTTCGAATCGTCAGGCGGAAACGCATGCGTTCCGGATTCAGGATGTAACGGCTGATGTCGAAGCGGTTGAGCGACAGCGCCGTCGCCGGACGATCGAAGCTGCCCCACACGTCGATCCACTCCGGCGCCCGCTCGCGTTGCACCGCCTTGTAGATCTTGATCACCGGAGCCGGCACGGCGGGCGGCGCCTCGACGACGCGATCCGTCTCGATCGGCGGCAATGTCTTGGTCACGCCGGGCGGTCGAATGCGAACGCGCCGGGTGGCCCACTTGCCCCCGGGAGCGCGCGCGACGACCTGCAGCACCGGGTCGTCCGCGCCGATCGGGAAGGCGACGTCCGGGATCTTGCTCCACTCCACCGAGCCATCGACCGTCTTCACCTTCTGGGTCCGAGGGAATCCGTCCAAGAGTGGCACCAGGAACTGGACCTTGATCTCGGTGTCGCTGAGCGGCGGAGGTACGGCGTCGAGCGTGACGTAACGCGCGGTGAGCTTGCCGGCGCCATCGGTCACGCGCATGCCGAGCCTCGTGACGTCATCCGCTTCCACGGAAAGCGTCGGAATCGGGCGCCCCGAACGAAGCGCCTGTTCGTCGGCGCCTACCAAAGGCTCCTCGTCCCACTTGCCGTCGTCGCCTTGCGTCATCTTGATGAACTCGATCGAAGGCGCCAGCGGGTTCAGCGTCACCGCGGCACGCTCGAGCACCGTGCCGTCCATCGTCTCGGCCCGCGCCATGAGCTGGATCTGCGCACCCACGTCGATGCGCAACCCGCTCTCGGAATCCACCAACGCGGTCTTCGGCGTCGTCTCGAAGACGATCCGGACGTCGGGCAGCGTCGGCGTCTCTGTGGAATGGGTCTCGGTGGACTTGCGCGGGTCCTGTGCCGGGTCTGATTTCGTGGGCGCTTGCGCGCTGGGTTCCGGCTGCAGGATCGCGTGGGTCGAGGTGGGATCGCCGCCGGCGCTGGACCGGATGTAGAGCGGGGTGTCGCCGGGCCCGACCGGAATGCCCGCTCCCTCGGCGAGCTGCTTCCAAGCGCCGCTCCGCTCGAGTCGGTACTCGATCGTCGGCGCCGTCGCTTCGTACGTAGGTTGGTCGAGCGTCGCTGCGGGCTCGACCTCGGTCACGTCCGACGTTGCGCCATCATCGGCCGGCGGCACGTGCGGCTGCGCGGCCGCCAGAGCCTCCGCGTCGGGACGAAACGTGATGCTGGCTCGGGCCGGTTCCCCGTCGCGGGTGCGCGCTTCGATGAGCAGGTTCATCGGACCGTCGCGCAGATCGAGGGGGATGCCTTGCGCGGCGGCCACCCGATCGACCGGAAGGGTCGTTCCGTTGGCTGTGATGCGAAGCGACGGTGCACGTGCGACGTCCACGACCTCGTCGCTCCAGAAGAGACTCGTCGGCAGCTGTAGCAGTGCGAAGATCGCAACGACGACGCCGAACGCGAGCGCGAAGCGCTGGAACGTCGGACTCGCGAACGTCGCGAGCATCCGGCCGAATCGTTTGAAGCCCCAATGCAGGACATCCGGGTTTCGAATCGCCTTGAGCAGGCGTTCCCGCGCTTCAGTGCGCTGTTCCACGTACTCACGGATCGACTCGCGCTGCGCCCGCGTCAGTTCGCCGGGATCGTGCAGATAGCGCCCCGTCTCGGGGTCGAGCTTCTTGTTCAGCGCCGCGCTGTGCGGCATCTCGATGTAGTTGACGAGTGTCAGGTATGGATGGATCTGATAGGGATTGACGTCGGCTTGCGGGTTGCCCTCTCGCAGGTCGCGGTCTTCCGGCGTCTGCCCGAACTCGTCACGGGGATCGAGCTTCACCGGTAGGATGGCTCTGTGGACCCGTCGCGCGTCGAGCCTAGCCCGCTTCTCCAGCAGCCGCCTGGCGGCATGGGCGACCTCGTCTCGGACGTAGTCGCTGGCTTGAGACTCTCTCGACACCACGACGAGGAGGCGATCGCAGGTCTCCAACCCGTCGAGCAGCTCCATGCGCCAGTTGACGCCGCCGTCCATGTTCTTCGGCGCGAACCACGGGTCGCGCCTCCCGCGCTTGACTTGCGGGAGCACCTCGTCTCGAACGAAGCTGTCGTTGTCGCTCGCGTAGCTCACGAACAGTTTCTCGCGTTTCAGGAACATCACAGCATCTCCGCCGTTGTAGCAAGTGGGCGGGAGGGACCACTCGCCGGCGGCGGAGTCTCTCTCGGAAGGTAGGGCGGAGAAGGCCGACCGGTGTTTCGTCGCCTCGCGGCGTGATACCGAGCCCGGATTTTCTGTTCGATGTTCAACGGGCCGCGATCGACGAATATTGCGCAGATACGGGCTCCGTATCTCCGCGAAGCGGATCGTATGCGCGGGCGCTTGCCGTCTCGTTGTCAGTGGGCGCCAGGCGCTACGACCGAGCAGATACCGAAGCCGACTGACTCGCACAGGGCGGAACAATCAGCGCCGAGCGCGGAAGATGGAGGCACCGTCCGGAATCGAACCGGAGTACACGGATTTGCAATCCGTTGCCTAACCACTCGGCCACGGTGCCCCGCCAAGATGCACAGCAAACCCCCGAATCCGGCGAACGCAAGCCAGGGCCCGTGCGGGCCGAACGGCGCCGCGGTACAGTCGCCCCGCACGACTGGTTCCCCGGGCCTGTGGCGGAATTGGTATACGCAGCGGACTTAAAATCCGCGGGGCGCAAGCCCATCTGGGTTCGAGTCCCAGCGGGCCCACCAGCTCGACCCTAGCGGTCCTCCGTCCACGGATGCACCAGGTCGTCCTCCGTGTCCGCCTCGCCGTCCCCGCCGTAGCAGCGGATCTCGTAGGTCTGCCGCCCGAGCCGCCGGTACTCGTACTCCTGGTTCCACGGGTCGCGCGGAATCCGCGCCAGCAACGCACGACCGTACCGCTCGTCGTCCTCCGTCAGGATCTCCAGCGCGTCCGGAACGCTGCGGTACCGCATGCGGTAGATCTCGATGGCCTGGCCCATGCTCGCCATCTGCGTCTTCGCCGTTTCGATGTCCGCCTCGTCCCGCACGCCGATCACGTTCACCGAGACCACCGCCACCAAGCCGCCCAGGATCACGAGCACCACCATGATCTCGATCAACGTGAAGCCACCTTCGCGTTCGCGGTCCATCGCAACGCCCTCCAGAAACAACGCCGACTGCAAGCATTGGACGACGGCGCATTGCGTGACTTGCGCGCGCCGAGCCCGGGCGGCCTCCCGACGCACGACTCGCAGGAGCGACGCTCGACCGCGCCTGGATCGCCGGCATCACACGGTTTCGAGAGTCCGTATCCCCCCGCCGCGCTCGCGCGATGTGACGTATGGGGGGCCCCGGAGGGCCTTTCGTCCCGACGGTCGGCGTCGCGAGCCCCGCGATGCGCGCCCGTGGCGTGCAATTGCAGCAATTGGGCCCCACGGGCCTGCGTCCTTGAAGCGGTACTTTGCGGTTCGTTTCCCGCCTCCGCGCGGGAAGGGGAGTTCATGTCCGGAGTCCACGTCCCGACCGACGCACAGCTCGTCGAAGAAGCCCGCGCCGGACGGCGCGAGGCCTTCGACCGGATCGTCGACCGGCACTGGAGTCAAGCGCTCGCCCTCGCCTACCAACGCACCCGCAACTGGGGCGACGCCGAAGACGCAGCACAGGACGCGTTCATCCTAGCGTTTCGCAAGCTCGATCACCTGCGCGACCCCGCTCGCTTCGGCGGGTGGCTGTTCACCATCGTCGTTCGAAGCTGCGTCGAGATCGCTCGCCGCCGACCCCGGCGCCCCGCGCTCAGCGACGACCTCGCCTCCGTCCTGCCCGACGAAGGCGCGGACGACGACAGCCGCTTCAACGATCGCGCGTCGACGCGCACGCAGATCCACGCCGCCATCGCCTCTCTTCCCGAACACTTTCGACCGGTCGTCCTCCTGCGCTACGGGCAGGGACTGCCGGTCAAGACGATCAGCCGCATGCTGGGGGTCCCCGTCGGCACGGTCGTCAGTCAGATCTTCCGCGCGAACCGCGTACTGCGGTCGCAGCTCAAACACCTGGTGAGCGAGTGATGAACACCTCGGATGACAAGCAACTGATCGATCGACACCTGGCCGGCGTCCTCACGCCCGAAGAAGAGGCGCGGCTCGAACACCTGATCCGCACCTCGCCCGATTGGGCGCGTCAGTACCGCGAAGCCGAAGAGATGGTGCGCCTCGTACGCAAGGCCGTCGATCCCAAGCCCGCGCCGTGCCACGTCAAGGACAACATCCTGCGCGCCGTCACCGGCCAGCCGGAGCGAGTCGCGCGCCGCAAGCGAGCACTCACGCTGCCCCGCCTCGCCGTCGCCGCCTGCGTGCTCGTCGCCGTCGGCGCGTCGGTCGCGTTTTTCAACCAGGCCGACGACGACCTGTTCCTGCCGACGGCCTACGCCGCACAGCAGATCTCGGCGAAGGACCTCGCCCGCTCGAGCGACGTGTTGCTGATCGGCACCACTGAGCGCTTCAACGGCGTGCTGCGTCTGCGCGTCGAGGAGACGATCTTCGGCGACGCCAAAGGGCGCTCCTGCCGCTTTCCCGCCAGCATCCAACCGGGCCAGCGCGTCGCGCTGTTCGGGCGCTACGACGGCGAGCGCTACATCCGCGTCGTTGAGCACGGCGACCACTTCGGCATCGTGCATCTGGACGGTGTCCAGCCGTGGGACGGCGCCGACCGCACCGCCGAAGAGTCGATGGAGCTCGTTCGTCGCAGCAACGAGTTTCGCTCGCTCACGAGCGCGAGCAGCGACCTCGAGTCGTTCCTCGACTCCGACGACACCTTCGAGAGCGTCTCCAGCGACGGGCTTCGTCACAACGCGGAGGTCACCGCGCGCTTCCTCGGCCGCTACGGCGTCAAGGACACCGGTGATCTGCTGCGCCGGCTCGTCATGGCGCTCGACAAGCATCCCGAAGCGCGCAGTGCCAGCGCCGAGGCGCTGGTCTCGGCCGAACCGCATCAGGCCTGCCGTGATCTGCTGCGCGGGATCCTGATGGGGGACGTCGAGGCATTGCGCGTCGAGAGCGAGCAAGGCTACGTCGTGCTCGGCTGCCTACGCCTCATGCAAGCCAACGGCGCCGACGATCTGCTCGAGGACCTGAAGAAGCTCGAAGATCGACTCGAGTGCGCCGTGCTCTCCCGCGCGGCCACGGACGCCATCCTCGGCATCGCCGGCGAAGGCACCCGCCTACCGGCCGATCTCGGCAACCAGGCGCTGCCCACGCGCATCCGCGTCGGGGGCAAGGAGGCCATGGTCGCGCCCGGCGCGCGCGGCTTGTTCAAGGGCCTGCTCGTCGTGTTCCGCTCCGAGCGCTCGTTCGGCGCTTTCCACGGCCTCGTGAACGTCGCCGTAGACCGCGGCATGGGGGTGCTGATCCTGCCTGCCGGCGTGAAGGACCCCGAGCGCTACATCGACGCCGCGCCGGCACGACTCGTGGCGTCGCACAAGCTCGCGTTCGTCGGATTCGGTGACGCGCACGCGCTCGCCCAGGCCGCCGCGGCCGCCTACGACAACGCGACCCTCCTCACCGCCGAGACCGACGTCGGTGCCAAGATCGACACCGCGGTGGCGAAGGCGCTCTTCGAAGCCGATTGATTTCCTGACCAACTTCCTGTTGCGCGGGACGTACGGGAAGCAAGGCATACGGAATCGACGCGGCAGCCCACCCTTGCGCCGCCTCGAGGGAGACATTCATGCGCAAGCTTCTTGCCCTACTCGTCGTCACCACTGCGGCCGCGTTTCTTGCCGGCTGCACCTCCGGCGGGTGAACGGGACCGAACTGTCCGCCGTCGGCGGACATCTGGCGCTAAGTCCTCCCGCGCGGCGCCGCGCTGAGCCGCGTCGCCTAGCCGTCCGATAGCTCGCTGCTCGACGCGCCCACCCCCGCCGCGGGGTCGTAGCCGAGCTGCCGGCTCCACGGACCGCCGAACAACCAGCGCAGACACGCCCGCACGTCCTCGAGGATGATCACGAGCAACGGGATCAGCACGAGGATGATGCCGGTCGCGAACGCGAGCCCGAAGACGATCGACACCGCCATCGGGATCAGGAACTGCGCCTGGAAGCTGGTCTCGAGCATCAGCGGCGCCAGGCCCGCGCACGTCGTGATCGACGTGAGCAGGATCGGACGCATGCGCCCCTTCGCCGCGTCCACCACCGCCGCTTCGAGCTGCTGGCCCTTGCGCCGCCGGCGATTGATGAAGTCGACCAGGATCAGCCCGTCGTTCACCACGATGCCCGCCAGCGCCACCAACCCGATCATCGAGAGGATGGTGAACGGGTACCCCATGAGGAAGTGCCCGACGATCGCGCCCACCATCGCGAACGGGATCGCCGCCATCACCACGATCGGCTGCAGATACGATCGGAAGAGCACGGCGATGATCGCGAAGATGAACAGCAGGGCGGCCGGGAACAGGTAGAAGAGCGAGCCGACCGACTCGCGCGTCTCCTTGCGCGCGCCTTCGAACGTCACCGATACGCCCGGAAAGCGCTCGCCGATGTCCGCGATGTCCCGCTGCAGCTCCGCCGTGATCTGCGCCGTGTTCGCCGTGCGCTGATCGACCTCGGCCTTGATCGTCGCCGCGCGCTTGCCGTCGACGCGCGAGAGCGACGCGTACCCGCGGTCCGTCGTGAACGTGACGAGCTCTTCGATGGGAACTCGGCGCCCGTTCGGCAGCGCGATGCGAAGCGTCCCGAGGTCCTCCAGGTTGCGTCGTCGCTGCTCCGGCAGCATCACGCGCACCGTCACCTCTTCGTTGCCGATCTGCAGGTCCTGCGCCTCGAACCCGAACAGCGCGTGCCGCACCTGCACGGCGACATCGACGGTGCTCAGCCCCATCAGCCGGGCCTCGGGCCGCAGGCGCAGCCGGGCTTCGAGCTTTCCCAGCTCGAGGTCGTCGTAGATCTCCGAGACGCCGGAGAACGCAGCCATCTTGTCGCGCACGTACGCGACGCCCTTCCGCAGGTCCTCGAGGTTCGTGCTGCGCACGCGCACCTCGAGGTCGGCGCCCTGCGGACCGCCGCCCTGGGAGGTGAACGAAATCCGACGCACGCCGGGGAGCTGCGCCGTCTCGCGCCGAAGTGCCGTCAACAGGTCGGTCGACGTGCGCAGACCGTCCAGCTCGCGGCTCTCGGCGGACAAGAGCTCGATCGTGATCTGTCCGACGACCGCGGGGTCCGAAGCGACCTGTCTGCCGCGATCGCCGAAGGACGTGCCGACGACGGTGAAGACCGTGCCGACCTCGGGCTGCGCCGCGACGATCTGCTCGATCCTCGACAGCGTCTCGATCGTGCGCGCCTCCGGCGTACCGGCCGCCATTTCCAGCTTCGACGTGATCGTCTCGGCATCGGTGTCCTGCAGCAGGACGAACGGAACGATGCCGCCGACGACCAGCCCGGCCATCAGAATGACCGTGACGAACATCGTGGCGACCGACACGTACCGCCAGCGAATGAGGAAGCGCAGCGACCGCCCCAGGATGCCTGGCAACGTCTCCTCGAAGAACCGATGTCGCACCGTGCGCCACTTGGCGAAGAACCGCGAGAACGCGTTGTCGGAGGGCGGGCCGTGGCGTCCGTGCGCGAGGTGCCGCGGCAGGATCAGGAACGCCTCGATGAGCGAGACGCCCAGCGCGCAGATGACGACGCCCGGCAAGACACCCAGGAAGTCGCCCATCCGGCCTTCGATGAACGCCAGGGGACCGAATGCCGCGCACGTCGTGAGCACCGCCGTGATCACCGGCACGGCGACCTCGTTCGTGCCCTTCTCCGCGGCTTCGAGCGGCGGCATTCCCTCCCGCCGCCTGCGGAAGATGTTCTCCGCGATGACGATGGCGTCGTCGACGATCAGGCCCAGCACGACGATCAAGCCGAACAGGCTGATGAGGTTGATCGTCTGGCCCGTGAAGTACATCACGATGAACGTGCCCATGAAGGCGAAGCCCAGGCCGAGCGCGACCCAGATCGCGATGCGCAGCTCCAGGAACACGGCCAGGCAGATCAGCACCAGGATCAGCCCGGCGATCGCGTTGCGCGTCATCAGGTCGATGCGCTGCTGGATCAGGCGCGACAGGTCCGTCGTCGTCTCGAGCTTGACCGCGCCGCCCATGCGCGTCGGCGCGTCGGCGACGAAGGCGCGCACGCGCTCTGCGATCTTGATCGCGTCCTGCTCGGGCGTCTTGAACACCGTGATCGACGCGGCGGACTGACCGGTCGTCGGCGCGCGCTCGTCTTTTCGCGTCGCCGTCGTCGAGTCGGTCTCGCGAATCCGCAGGAAGCTGCCGCGCTCCGTCTTGTCCTCGAAGCCCGGCATCACGCGCGCGACGTCGCCCAGCCGAACCGCGGTGCCGTCGGGACTCGCGAGCACCACGCGATTCTCGAGCTCGTGGGTCACGCGCTCCTCGCCGACCGTGCGCACGCGGATGTTCGTGCGGTCACCCTTGAGCTGTCCGCCCGGGACGTCGACGTTGAGCGCGCCGACCGCGCGTCCCACCTGCTCGAAAGTGATGCCGTACTCCTCGAGGCGGTCCGGCTGGATCTCCACTAGGAACTCGCGCTTCCGGAAGCCGGTCACCAGCGACTCGGTGACCTCCTCGAGGTCCAGCAACTCGTCCTGGACCTGCTCGACCACGGTGTGGAGCTTGTCTTCGGTCACGTCCCCGGACACGACGACCGCGATCACGGGGATGAACGGCCGCGCCTCGGAGATCTCCGGCTCCTCCGCGTCGTCCGGCAGGTCCGGGATGACCTTGTCGACCTCGCCGCGCAGGTCGTTGACGACGCGGTTGCGATCGACCCCGTCGTCGAGCTCGATTGCGATCACCGTGAGACCCTCGAAGACGCTCGAGCGAATCTCCTTCACGCCGTCGACGTCCTCGATCTCGCGCTCGACCAGACGCGTGACCGAGCGCTCGATCTCCTCGGGCGTGGCGCCCGGATACGGCACGGTGATCGTCACCAGCTCCGGCTCGATGTTCGGGAAGAACTCGCGGATGATCGCGCTACCCGCGACGAGACCGCCGAAGATCACGACGATCATCAGCAGGTTGACCGGTACGGGATTGCGTACGGAGAAGCGCGGGAGGTTCATTTCGACGCCGTGCGCGCCTCCTCGTCTTCCGCGACGCGAATGACCGAGCCGTCGGCGATCGACTCGAGGTTGGTCAGCACGTAGCGCGCGCCGTCGTCGATGCCGCCGCGCACCAGCGCGACGCCGGCGAGCAGACGTTCCACCTCCGGCTCGACCCGCCGCGCGACGAACGTGTCGTCCTGCTCGTCCACGACGAACAGGTACTTGCCCACGAAGGCCTCGCGCGGAACCGCAACCACGCCGGTGTGCGTCTTCCCGTCGACCTCGGCCAACACGTAGGTGCCGGGCGGCACCGGATTGGACGTCGCGTCGCCGCCGATCTCGACGTAGACGAAGAAGGTGCGGTCTTCGTCGTTGATGCGCGGCGACTTGCGCGCGACCGACCCCTTCCAGAGCTCCTCGCCGGTTTGCGCGCGATGAAGCACGACGGGCGAGCCGACGTCGACGTCGTCATAGCGCCCGGCGGGCAACGCCACCGGCACCTCGACCTTGGACAGGTCCACGATGTCGAACATGGGGCTGCCGATGTTGACGCGGTCGTCGCGGTTGACGTGCCGCATCTCGACGCGGCCCGGGAACGGAACGAAGATCTTGGCACGCTCGATGTTTCGCGCGGCCAGCGCGACGTCCTTCTCGCGCGCCTTCAGCCGCTCCTTCGCGGCCCTCAGCGACTCCTCGGTCTCGTCGTCCGACCACTGCAGCTCCAGCAGCGCCCGCTCACGCAGCGTGACCTTCAGTCGCTCGCGATCGGCGTCGCTCTTGCCAAGCCGCCCTCGCGCGACGAGTCCCGCGACGCGCTCGTACTCGCGCGTCGCGACGTCGTACTCCTCCTGCGCGACCTTCAGACGCGCTTCGACGCTCGTGTGCAGCGTCTCGAGCCGGCGAATGTCGGACGCGGCGGCCGCCTGTTCGGCGAGCGCGCGGGCGTGCAGGTCCTGCAAGTCCTCGTCGTCGATGCGCACGACCTCGGGCCCCGCGGGCGGCCGGTCTCCGTTCTTCGGCGCGTCCCCGTTGGTGCGCGCCGGCGGATCGAACTCGATCGCAGCGCCCGCCTCCAGCGCGGGCGCAACCCAGGTGATCGTTCCGGCGACCTCGGCGGAAACGCTCGTGCGGCGAATCGCCCGGGCGCGCCCGTAGCCGCGCAGCGTCTCCTTGTAGTCCCCGCGCGCCGCCACGCCCTGCCTGACCAGCGGGGGCGGGACGTCGCCGGCCGAGCGCGCGCTATCCTCGCGCATGCCCGCGAGCTTCTTGTAGCCCGTGAACCCGGCGAACAGCACCACCGCGATCAACACGATGCTCGCGATGACGCGTCGTCCGAAGTGGACCGGCAGGTTGGCGTCCATGCCGCGACGATATCCGCACCCGGGGATCCGGCGTAAACCCGTTCGAATGTGCGTGGATTTCAGCCATCGAAACCGATGGCGAACGTCGCGCGCGGCGCGTGCAGCCCCGCTACCGGGGCAGGAACGAGACGGACACGTGCATGATCGTCCAGAACGGGAAGGCCTCGCGCGAGAGCAGCACCCAAAAGAACGACTGCGACGCGCTGTTGTCGAACCCGTATGCCCAGACGGCGCCGGCGGCCATGACGAGCACGAGCATGCCGATGTGGAGGAAGTTGAACCCCGCCAGCGTCGAGCGCATCCACGTCCACGTGAAGGCGCGCGGCCGCGGTTCCGGTGGCGGCCGCTTCGCGAAGCCGCGCACGACGAACACGTACCAGGCGGTCACGTGCAGCGTCACGATCGCGTAGACGCGACCCGTGATGATGATGTCCGCGATCAGCACGGCGAGGATGCCGCCGAAGACGAAGAGGATCGGGCGGTTCGCGCGCGCGAACCCGCTGATCCCGCCCGGGTGTTTCCTGGCGTACGACCGCCGCAAGAGGTGCGTCACGACGATCATCGCGGCGATCGGCAGCGCGCCGATCACGTAGCGCGCCGTCTGCGGCAGGTCGCCGAAGACGGCTTCGGTGTAGCGGCGCGCGCCGCCGATCTCGAACGCGGCGCCGGCGAAGAAGATCGTGCCGATCAATCCCATCACGACCGCGGGCACGGTCCAGAGCGTCTTGCGCAGCTCGTCGGGGTCCGCGTCCTTGGGCGCGTCGCCGTTCACGCGGTAGAAGAACGCCTGGTCGCGGAACTCGTGCACGAGGAAGTACGTGTAGAAGAGCGCGGCCGCGACGTGCATCTCGAGCCCGCCGGCCGATGCGAACGCCATCGACAGTCCGGTGCCGAACATCGCGAGCCCGGCGAACCACGCCCACGAGCTGGCCTTGCGCATCGAGCGCGACGTCGTCATGAAGAGGATCGCGACGAGGAAGTGCGAAAGCGCCAGATAGCGCATCGACGTCTCGACCGCGTGCCACACCAGGCGCTCTTCGCGCACCGTGTGCCCCCAGCGCTGCTCCGCGGCGTAGAGCAGCCAGAAGAACAGCGCGCTGCCGACGACGATGGCGAGCGCCCAGAGCCAGTTGCGCTCGGTCGTGGTGAGCGTCCGCGGCCGCGATGCAGTGACGGCGATCTGGCCTGCCTCCATAGGTCCGAAACCTAGCGAGGCAAACCGCCGTCACATAGGGGATTTCACCCGCCGGCGGATGTGAACAGGAGCCGATTGCGCCCCTGACGGCTTTTGCGCGGGGTCCCGGTTGCGAGTAGACCGGTCCCTAGCGGCCGTCGAGGCGGTTTCGGCCCCGGTCAAGGGCCTACCTCAAGTCGCGGTCTCGGAGACGACGATGAAGATCCGGATTCAATTCTGCTCGGTCTGAAACTATGAGCCGCAAGCCGTCAGTTTGACGTCGCTGCTCCTGGAAAGCCTGAAGCGCAACATCACGTCCCTCGAGCTCGAACCCCGCGGGGGTGGCTGTTTCGAGGTGTTCGTCGATGACGAGCAGATCTACTCGAAGCTCGAAACCGGTGAGTTCCCGGACGAACGCCAAATCCTCGACGAGGTCTCCGCGAAGGTCTGACCGCTCGGCACGGCTCCCGGCGTCCCCGGGACGAGCGTGCACCGAGGGCGCGCGTGTGGTTTCCTCTGCCCCCGTGGTCGCCCGCATGAACACCACCTGCCCGGAGTGCCGAGCCGGGTTCCGGGCCAAGCCCGGCGCGACGGTCCCGTGCCCCGGGTGCGGGAACCCCGTCGTCGTGCCCGAGACGAGCACCGCGGACGCGCGTCCCGAGAAACGTGCCTCGACCCCGCAGGTCGACGCGCCGGAGCCCACGCCGGCCCCGCAGCTTCCGTGGATGATGGTCACCGTCGTCCTGGCCGTCCTCGCCGTCGCGCACTACGGTCTCTACCTGCTCATCACCGCGACCGCGCGGGCGGAGATCGAAGAGCACGAGGCGCGGCACGGCGCGGGCGCGCTGCACGGCGCCAAGGACCCCGGCAAGGCGCCGGTCGCCGGCAGTGAGGCGTTCGCGGATTGGACCCACGAGCGCGAGCTCTGGACCGCGTCGATCGCCTACGAAGACGCGCGCAAGGAGCGACGTCTGGTGAACACCGGGCTCTTGCTCGCCTACGTGTTGCAGGTGGGCTTCATGGGGTGGGCGCTGTACTCGATGAGCGCGAAGCAGAAGCGCGCGAGCCGCAGGCGAGCACGGTAGGGGCAGCCCTTGTGGTTGTCTGAACCGCGCATTCGTGGGCGACCGATCGACGAGCGCTCGGGCGACCACGAGGGTCGCCCGTACCAACCCGCGGGCGACGACACCGCCGCACCCGCCGCCTCAACGCGCGCGCGTCTCCGCGACGCGGATCACGTGCCCTTCGACGTCCAGGGAGCCCGGCTCCGTGTCGGCGACGAAGTTGGCGACGTCCCCGACGACGGCGCCCTGCAGCCGCTCCATGAACGAGCGGCGCGACTCGTGATCGGTGAACTTCGCCTGCCCGAAGTTGCGCGGGCCGTCGAAGGGGAAGATCGGGACCTCGACGGCCGCCGTCTCGTGGTACTTGCCCCCGACGTCCACGTAGTCGGTCGCCTCGAGCTCGAGCGTGACCGGACCGCCCAGCTCACGCATCTGGTCGAGCTCTCCGCCTTCCGGGATGACCTCCCAGCGCAGGTAGAGCGTGGTGGTGTCCGAGCTGGGGATCACTTCGGCGCGCATGGCGGCAAGGTAGCGACTGCGAGGGACGGGTTCCAGTGGCGGTCCGGACGGCGAACGATTGCCGGCTACTCGCAGGTGTCGCCGCCGGCGGTCTCGCCCCGGCGCTTGATCTCCGCGTCCCGCTTCTCGGCGTTGTCGGCCAGGTCCTTCTCGTAGGCGGCCAGCTGCTTCTTCCACGCCGCCCGCACCCGCTCGGACGCGGCGGGGTCGTCCTTGGGCATCTGGTCCGGAGGCGGCGGGAACACGCGGTAGATCTGGATCAGGTCGCGCAGGTTCGACAAGCAGGCCCAGTCGAGCTCGAGCGCCTTCTGGTAGTACGGAATCGCCTTGTACGGCTGCTCGAGATCCTCGTAGTAGAACGCGCCGATCCACTTGTGCCCGCGCGCGTCCTTGGGCGCGAGCTCGACGTACTTGCGCAGGTGCTTCAGCGCCTCCGCGCGGGTCGCGATCTTCTCGGCGTCCGGCGTCGACTCCTTGACGGTGTGCCGCAGGCAGTTGCCGAGCCGCAGGTAGACCTCCTTGTGATCCGACATCGCGAGCGCGTGCTCGCGGGTCTGGAGCAGCTCGATCACCTTGCGGTAGTCCTTGATCGCGTCGTTCCAGCGCAGCTCGCCCGCGAGTGCGCGCCCGCGCTGCATGTACCAGATGGGACTGTTGGGATCCGCCTTGATCATGTCGGTCAGGATCGGGATCGCCTCCTTCAGGCGATTGGCGCGGCGCAGGATGATCCCGTAGTTGCCGCGCGCCGCGATGACCTTGTTGCGCCATCCGCGCTTGCCCGCGATCCGCTCGGCCTCCCTCAGACGGTGAAGCGACTTGTTCCACTCGGACTTCTGCGCGAACTGCTCGGCGCTCAGCACGAGCGCGGCGTACCAGATCGTGTCGCGTTCACGGCCCCGCGCCCGCGCGTTCAACCCGTACATGGTCTCGAGGTAGCGAATGGCGGCGTCCGGGTGCTTGCCGGCGTAGTAGGCCAGATACGCGCGCAGGAAGTAGACGTCCGGGTCGCGCTTGCCGTACGCGGACCGTTGGATGTAGTTGTTCAACCACGCGTTGCCGCGTTCGAGATCCTCGGCGAGCCCGGCCGCGAGACATCCGAGGAAGTACGCGCGCGTGTCGCGCGGGCGGATCGTCGTCGCGTCGCGAAAGAGCTTCTCGGCCTTGTAGGCGAGCTGCTTCTGGCGCGCCGTGTTGCCTTGCTGGTACGCCTTCTCGGATTGCGTGAGATACTCGATCCCCTTCTTGATCTGGTTCGCGTACACGTCCGCACGCGCGTCGTCCGTCCCCGCCATCAGGGCGACGAACAGGGCGACCGAAAACAGCGTGCGCTGGATCATGAGCTCCTCTTAGCCGCCGCCCCGCTGGGTGCGCATGGCGTCGAACTTCTTCATCTGCGCATCGGTCAGGAACTTCGCCAATGCCTCGCGCAGACTCTTCCACGCAGCTTGCCAGTCTCCGGACGAGCGGCCTTCCTGGAAGAACGACTCGAGCGCCTTGCGAAATCCCGGCTCCTGCGCCGCCTCGAGCGCGAGCGTGGTCTTGGACCGCTCGATCCAGGCGTCGATCATCGCCGTCGGAGACGGCGCCGGCTGCCGCTCGGCGCGGTCCGGCCTCAGCACCGCGCGCAGCGCGGCGCTCACGTTCGCGTCCTTCGACGTGTTGGCGACGGCCTCGAGATACGGCCGGCCCTCTTCGCCGAGCGCGGCCAGGCCGGCCTGCGCCGCCTTGGCGAGCCGCGCGTCGGCGTGCACCAGTCGCGGCGCCAGATCACGCACGAAACGCAAGTGCGCCGGGTCGAGCTCGGGCTTGCCGGCGCGCTCGATCGAGGTGAGCGTCGAGCGCTCGAAGTCGTACGTCTGGGCGCCGATCCGCACACGCACGGTCTCCTCGCTCGCCGCCAGGATCTCGCACGCGATGCGCTCGCCGGTGTCCAGGACCACGGCGTCCGCAGCCGGCTCGTCTGCAAGCGCCGGAGAGGCCGAAAACACCGCCATGACAAACGCGAGACAAACGAATCGGGGTCGAATCATGGCGAGGCTCCGGCGGCCGGGAGGGGGTCCGCAGCGATCCTACGAGAAGCGCGGCCGTGGTGCGGCTGTCCGGCGCACAGGAGCCAAAGGGCGCGGTTCGTGTTGTTGCAAAAGCGCACGATGCACGTCGGGCGTGCCGCGCGCGCGATACCCGGAGACTGTAAGATGCGTTTCTGAAATGAGTTAGAGACCCAGATTCAGGTTCGGCCGTGGCATGAGGCTTGCGGAACAGGGGCCGGACCTCGTCTGTGACGGCCAATCCAGCCCCGCAGGTTCGGCTCTGCGCGCCTCCCCGGGGGCCCGTGGGGTTGCTGGAACGGCCGGGTGGGGCCCCTGCGAGGGGGCATGCGGGCGGGCGAAAGAGCAGGAATACAAGCCAGATCGAGAGAAGGAGTCGGTAGGCGAGGCAGCCTCGGATGCTTGCGGCCTTTCCGGCACCTTCCTATAACCCAGGCCGCGCGCGTCTGTCGGGGGGCACACGGCCAAGATGGGAGTTTCCTAGATGCTTCGAAGCACTCGAATCGTGCCGGCCGCATTGGTCGTGATCGCAGCCACTTCGCTGCTGGTTACGGGTTGCGGCGGTATTGGGGGCAGTCCGGCCTCGGACCACGTGGATCGACCCGTGGTGCGCAGTTTCTCGCCGTTCCTTTCGCCCATTGACTTCGCGAATCTGCAGCAGAACCCCACGTTCACGAACAACGCTCTCACCGTGTCGACGGATCCCCGCTTCCCGGGTGAGATCGTGATCAACTTCCAGGAAGACACGGCGATCTTGTTCAGCTCGCTCTTCCTCGGTGGGAGTCCTGCGCTGGGCGTCGACCCGTCGGCCCTGCAGGTCACGCAGGAGATTCCGGGCGTCGGCAACATCCAGATCGCGATCGAGATCCTCGAGCCGACCGCTCCGTACACGGACCCGGTCACCGGTCTTCCGGTGGTTCCGATCCAGCCGCTCGACCACATCATCCGTTGTCAGCCGCTGCCGCCGTTCGCCAACGCCGGCCCGAACAACAACGCCTCGGGCTGGGTGACGTCGATGCCCGACGGCCAGTACACGATCGCGGCGTTCAAGAACATCAAGAACACCGAGAACAAGGAGATGGTCAAGGGCCCTGTCTTCCACGCCTTCACCGTCGGTGCGAAAGACACGATTCGTCCGCGCGTCCTGACCACGAACCCGGTCAACGGCGAGCAGAACGTGGGCGCCGGCGCGCCGCCGCCTGCGGTGCCCCCGGGCGTCGAGGGTGTGGCCGACGTGACGACCAACGTCTTCGGCCCGACCTCGCCGGACATCACGATCCGCTTCACCGAGGGCATCACGGCGACGACCGTGAACGCCAACAACATCACCGTCATCGACGCCGGCGCCTTCGTGCCCGGTGGTGGTGCGCCGCCGCAGCTGGCGCCCGCGCCCGGCTTCCCGAAGCTGAAGAGCGACAACGACCGTGAGACGCTGCCGTCGAACGGCCACGAGATCCTCTGGCGCGTGGACCCGACGACCGGCGGCTTCCCGTTCGGCACCCAGATCCAGGTGACGATCGTCGGTGAAGACCCGGACGGCAACGGCATGCCGACGAACCAGGCGCCCATCGCGGACCTGGCCGGCAACAAGATGGAGTTCTCGGACTCCTTCCAGTTCCAGACGCTGGCGCCGCCGGACCTGCCGAACTGCCCGTTCCCCGAGTACGCGATCTGGTGGTCCGCTTCGGACCGCGTCGGCGTCATCGACACCGTCAACCAGCAGGGGCTCGCGGATCAGTTCACGGGTGCGCAGCAGTTCCCGCTGGGTGTGCCGGAGAACGTGCTTCCGCCGTTCAACGACACCATCGCGAACAGCACCAACATCCCGAACTTCTCGCCTGGCGAGATCCTGATCGACACCCGCACGTCGTTCGCCGAGCACCACAGCTGGGCCTACGTGCAGTCGGCCGACAGCGGCCAGGTCGCGATCATCCAGACGAAGAACATGATCCCGGTGGCGCTGATCAACACGCCGAGCCCGGGTGGCATCGCCTGTCAGACGGCGAACCAGGGCGCGAAGGTGCTCCTGGTGACGAACTCGTCCGCGAACACGTTCACGGCCTACAGCCTGGGCAACGTGACGCCGGGTGCGCAGTTCCTGAACGGTCCGATCTTCATCAACTCGATCACGCCGACCGGCAACACGCCGACCGGCATCACGATCTCGGCGCCGCCGGCGCCGGCGTTGATCCCGGATCACTGGAACCGTGAAGGTCCGTTCACGGGCCCCGGCAACGAGGTCGTGATGTACATCGACAAGACGGACGGCGTGGTCAACACGACGACGCTGGCGTCGGACGAGCCGGTCAAGCAGTTCGCACTGGGTGCGGGATCGTCGCCGAACGACATCTCCCTGAGCCCGTGCTTCGGCAACCCGGTCATCATGTTCGCCTCGATCTCGCAGGGCGGCCTGTCCGGCCAGGGCAAAGTGGCGTACTACATCGCCGGCCCGGGCTGTGTCACCGGCGCCAGCACCCCGGCGCGTCCGGACAGCATCGTGGGTGACCTCACGGGCTTCGACGGACCGGCGGGCCTGGACAACGTGTTCATTCCGCTCACCAGCCAGGCCTTCTGGGCCGTGGCCGAGTCGGGCTCCGACGCGATCTCCACGCTCGGCTTCGTGACGGGTACGTTCAACGTGCCGGCCATCATCAGCCGCTTCGACGAGATCGGGAACAACCCGACGAGTCTCGCGCACCGTCCGTCGTACTTCCCGCCGTGCATCGCGCCGATCGGCTCGCTGGGCTGTAACGGCCCGCTGCCGTTGGGCTACCAGTACAGCGGCACGCAGCAGAACGCCAACCAGCGCGGCGTCAACGCGACCGACGCGACCTGGGACAATGCCAGCGAGCTGTACATCTGTGCGGCCGGCGAGGGCAAGGTCACGGTCATCGAGCAGGTGTCCGGCGCTCTGAGCTTCTACAGCCCGGTTCCGATTCCGGGCGTGCGCCGCGTGGCCAGCACCGCGTCGCAGTAGTCGCAGCGACAGGACAAGCAATCCAAAGGGGCCGCGGCGCATGCCGCGGCCCCTTTTTTTGTTTACTGGCGACGGGCCGCGAAGACAGTCGCGGCCCGCGCGCGGCGCTGCTCGTGTGAGAGCGAAGCACGTGATCGGTCGGGGCCCGAGGTGTGCCCGGAGGCGACGGGCCGCGAAGACGGTCGCGGCCCGCGCGCGCAGTCGAGCCTGTCCCCGTGGCTGCCGTTCGTGGTCGGCGCCGTCGCTCCCGAGTACCGTCGTGCGCATGCGAACTCGGCTCGCCGCCTGTGTCCTGCTCGTGCTGCTCGTCGCGGACGGTCATTCGCCTGCGGCACGCGGACCCAGCCTCTCCGGTCCGATGGTCGGACACGTCGGGCCGACCGAAGCGATCATCTGGGCACATCACCCGAGCGCGAGCGGCCTGCGCGTCTTCTACCGCGAGGCCGGCGCGCCGATCGGCGAAGCGCGCGTCGCACGCACCAGCACCGCCGCCAACGGGCCGCGCATGGCGCGCGCTCGATTGACCGGGCTCGAGCCCGACACCGACTACGTGTATCGCGTCGCGGTGGGACAAGGCCGCAGTCCCCGCCACCGTGGCAGCTTCCGGACCCCGCCGCGCAAGGGCACCCCGTCGCGCTTCACGATGGCCACCGCGTCCTGCATGAAGCCGAAGGTGTTGCCGCACACCTGGCACGTGCTGCTCGAGCAGAAGCCGGTGTTCCAGCTCCTGCTCGGCGACAACGTCTACGCCGACACGACCAAGCGCAGCAGGCTCTGGAAGGCGTACCTCGACATGCGCAACGTCGAAGCCTTCCGCGTCGCCATCGGCCGCGCGGCGACCTACGCCGTCTGGGACGATCACGACTTCGCCGGCGACAACGCCGACGGAACCGAGCCGGGCAAGGCCGAGGCGCTACGCACGTTCAAGGAGGTCTGGGCCAACCCGTCCTTCGGGGCGCCCGGTGTCCCCGGCACGTTCTTCGACTTCTCCTGGGGTGACGTCGATTTCTTCGTGCTCGACGGCCGCTACCACCGCAGCCCCGTGAAGGCACGCAACGACCACCGCAAGCGCATGCTCGGCGACGCGCAGTTTCGCTGGCTCCTGCAACGGCTCGCGGCCTCCAAGGCGACGTTCAAGGTGCTCGCGTCCGGCAGCACCATGAAGGACAAGCCCGACGACAGCTGGGCCCACTACGACTTCTCGCGCCGCCGGCTCTTCAAGGCGATCGCCGATCGTCGCATCGAAGGCGTTCTCTACCTCTCCGGCGACCTGCATCGCAGCGAGATCCGCGTGCATCCCGCGGCCGAGACCGGCTTCTACGACCTGGTGGAAGTGATCTCGTCGGGCATCCAGCGCGACTACGAGGGCAGCTTCGCGACGCTGACGTTCGATACGACTGCCGAAGACCCGTCCGTCGAGGTGCGCGTGTTCCTGCGCGACGGGTCCGTCAAGGCCGAGCGCACCTTCCGCTGCTCCCAGATGCGAATGACGGCATCGGAGGCGGCGGTCAAGTAGACTTCCGCGCTGTTGATGAACGCGCCGATCGACCCGCTGCCCGACGAGCCGTTCCGCAGGCGCTACGGTCCGCTCTTGCGCCTGGGCCTGTACGCGCTCGCCTTCTTCGTCGTGAGCCACACGCTGTTCGTCTGGATGCCCATGGACGACGCGGAAGCGGTCTTCGGCGAACACCGGCGGATCGAGAACGCGCAGGTCGGCCTGCTCGGCGTGTCGCTCTCGATCTGCGTGCTCCTGCTCCTGCGCCGTCCGGCCGCGCGGCCGCTGTCGATCCTTGCCACAGGGGCCTTCCTCGCGCTGCTGGTTCGGGAGCTCAACACGCCGCTCGAGTACTACGACATCTGGAAGTTCATCGTGGCCGCCATCGCGCTCGGGAGCGTCGCGCTCGCGTGGCCGCACCGCCGGTCGCTCGGCAGCAGTCTGATGGTCTTCATGCGCTCCGGACTCCCGTGGTGCGCTGCCGGCGCGCTCGCCCACCGGTTCGGGGCGCTGCTCGACGAGCGAGCGATCTGGGAGCCCATCGTCGGTGAGGGGGTGCCGTTCCTCGCCCGGCGCATGGGGGAGGAGTCGGTCGAGCTGCTCGGCTACATGCTCATCCTGATCGGCATGATCGAGTGGTGCGTGGCCCACCGGGCCGAGGCACGCGATGGAGCTTGATCGGCGCCGCTTGCTGCGTTGGATGGCCGGCACGGCCCTCGCCGGCAGCATCCCGCCGCTGCTCACGGCCTGCGGCAGCGGCTCCAAGAACTACTGGCCGGTGGTCAAGTTCCCGAGGGGCATTCACTACGGCCCGTACGTGGTGCATCCGACGAGGGACGGCATCACCGTCCTCTGGCGATCGACGGAACCGGTGCGAGGCGGCCTTCGCTATGTTGGCGCCCCGGGTCAGCGACCTCGAGAGTTGCGTGAAGTCGGGTCCCGTCTCGACCACGAGATCACCATCCGAGGTCTCGAGGCAGGGTGCGCGTACCAGATTCTGCACGATGGTCGCGCCGTCGGTGCTTTCCACCCGTGCTCGCCGATCGGCAGCGATCCCGATCGTCCGCTCCGATTCGCGATCATCGGGGACTCCGGATCCGGATGTCCGGCGCAGTTCGACGTAGGACGCCTGCTGCATCGATCGGCGCCGGACTTCGTGCTGCACGTCGGCGACGTGGTGTACTCGCGCCCGACACCGGACCGCATTCGCGCGCGACACTTCTGGCCGTTTCGCAACGTGATCGATCGCACGCCGCTCTATCCGGCGTGGGGCAACCACGACGTGCGCCCACGCTACTACGAGCTGATCAAGCGAGCCTTGCGAGCGCCGGACTTCTACGCGTTCCGGCGTCGCGGTTGTTTGTTCGTCTGTCTGAACTCGGTTCTTCCGATCGGTGAGGACAGCGAGCAGCTGCGCTGGTTCGAGCAGGAGTTGCAGGCGTCGCAAGACCGCTGGAAGTTCGTTGCGGTCCACAACCCGCCGTATGCATCGCGTCAGAGCATCGGTGCGCCGGATCTGTCGGCGCTGTTGCGTCTGTTCGATGCCTACGAGGTCGACATGGTCTTCAGTGGCGACGCGCACTTCTACGAGCGCACGGTGCCGATTCGCGGCGGCAAGCAAGACAATCGCGGAACGGTCTACATCACGACCGGCGGTGGGGGCGGCGAGCTCTATCCCCTCATGGACCAGCCGCTGCGCGCGGCGGGGGAGAGCGTTCACCACGCGGTCTTCGTCGAGATCGTGGACGACCGGCTCGAGCTGGAGGCGGTGAAGGCCGAAAGCAGCATGACCTTCGACAGCGTCGTCATTCGCAAGTCGCGCTGACTACCGGTCGATGGCAGCCAATACGGCCTCGACCTCGGCCGGCAGCTCCGGCAGATCGTGCAGCACGTCGGCGACCAGCGCGTCGCCGGTCAAGCCGCGCGCCTCCGCCTCGAACGACGGCAGCAGGCGGTGACGAAGCGTGGGCTTGAGCGCCCACGCCAGGTCGTCCGTCGTCACGTAGCCGCGTCCGTCGCGAAGCGCCGCCACGCGCGCGACGCGGCACATGGACTCGCCCGCCCGCGGGCTCGCGCCCAGCCGCAGGTTGCGACGGGACGAGTCCGTGCCCGCGCCCGAGCGCGGGTCCGTCGCGCGTACGACGCGCGCGACCTGGCGCAGCAACGGCTCGGCGATCGCCACCGAGCGAACGTCGTCGATCAACGTGCGCACGTCGTCGCCGGCGAGCGCCGCGTCAGGCAACGGCGGCCGTGCCTGGTCGGTGCGGCCGAACACCTCGACCAGCGACGCCTCGTCGGGCGCCGGCACGAGGATCTTCATGAGGAACCGATCGAGCTGCGCCTCCGGCAGCGGGAACGTGCCCTCCATCTCCACCGGGTTCTGCGTCGCCAACACGGTGAACGGATCGGGCAGCTTCATCTGCTGCGTGCCCGAGGAGACGGTCTGCTCGGCCATCGCCTCGATGAGCGCGGACTGCGTGCGCGGCGTCGCGCGGTTCACCTCGTCCGCGAGGATGAGATTGCCGAACAGCGGGCCCTCGCGGAACTCGAACGCGCGTCCTTCGGGGGTCTCCGTCAGCACCTCGGTGCCGGTGATGTCGGCCGGCAACAGGTCCGGCGTGAACTGGATGCGCGAGAACCGAAGCCCGCTCGCGGCGGCGAGCGCCTTGACCAGCAGTGTCTTGGCGACACCGGGCGAGCCTTCGAGCAGGCCGTGTCCGCCCGCCAACAAGCAGGCGACGGCTTCGCGGATCACGTCCTTCTGACCGACCACCGTCCGGGCGACGGCGTCCTCCAGACGCCGGATCTTGTCGGCCGCACCCGGTCGTGTCGCCGTGCTTTCGGTCATCGTGCCTTTCTGCGTCACGTTGATCCCAACGGACGCGGCCGCGCGAGGTTTGCGCGGGGATTCTACAGGCCTTCCTTCGCGCTACGGTGCGGTTCGTGCCATCGTTCGCGCGAACGGCGCCGCCTCGCGCACGTGCGCGAGTCCCGCCATCCAGGCCACGACCCGCTCCAGCCCGAGGCCGAACCCGGCGCTCGGGCACGCGCCGTATCGCCTGAGGTCCAGGTACCACTCGTAGGCCTCTTTCGGCAGGCCCTCCTCCTCGATCTTGCGCTCGAGGTACGCCAGGTCCGGGGAGCGCTCGCCGCCGCCGATGATCTCGCCGTAGCCCTCCGGCGCGATCAGATCGCACCCGAGCGCGAGCTCCGGACGCTCCGGATCCGCCTGCATGTAGAAGGCCTTGATCTGCATGGGGAAGCGGTGCACGAGCACCGGCTTCGCGTGGAGCAGGGACACCGCGTCTTCCTGCGGCGCGCCGAAGTCCTCGCCCCACTCGATCGCCGCGTCCGTGCCTTCCAACGACTTCAGCGCGTCGTCGTAGCTCACCCGCGGGAACGGCGGCAGCGCCGACTCGAGCTTGGCGACGTCGCGCTCGAGGATCTCGAGCTCCGGCCGGCAGCGCTCGAGCACGCGCGTGATCACGTGGCCCACGAGCGACTCCATGAGATCCATGGCGTCCTCGAGCTTCGCGAACGCGATCTCGGGCTCGAGCATCCAGAACTCGGTCAGATGACGCCGTGTCTTCGACTTCTCGGCGCGGAACGTGGGGCCGAAGCAGTAGACCTTGCCGAGCGCCTGCGCGGCCGCCTCCATGTGCAGCTGTCCGGTCTGCGAGAGGTAGACCTGCGAACCGAAGTACTCGACCGGAAACAGCGTCGCTGTGCCCTCGGCGGCCGATGAGTTGATGATCGGCGCGTCGACGCCGATGAAGCCCTGATCGTCGAGGTGTTCGCGGCATGCACGAATGACCTGCGCGCGAATGCGCATCACCGCCCACGGCCGCGAGCTGCGCAACCACAGATGGCGCTGGTCCATCAGGTAGCCGACGCCGTGGTCCTTCTTGCCGAGCGGGTACTCGCCGACCGCCGCGTACATCGGCTCCGCGTTCGTGACGGTCAGCTCGACGCCGCCGACCTGCCGCGCGTCCTCGCGGACGGTGCCGGTGAGCCGGACCGTGCTCTCCAAACCGAGCCCGCCGACAGCCGCCAACGACTCGTCGTCCACGTTGCCCTTCTTCACGACCGCCTGGACGAGACCCGTGCCGTCGCGAATCTCGAGGAAGTGCAGCTTGGCTCCCGAGGAACGCCGGTGCCGCACCCAGCCTGCGATCGTGACCTCGTCACCGACGTGATCGGCGAGGTCCGAGATGTACGTCTGACTGCTCATTTCATGCTCTCTTGCGACGGTTCCGACGAGTGGCGCGTGAGTATACTCGCGCCGTGTTCGAGTCGATCCAAGGCAGGGTAGTGAGTCGGGAGCCCGCGCGCTGCGTCATCGAGACCTCGGGCCTCGGATACGGCGTGCACATTCCGTTGTCCACCTACGAGGTCTTGCCGGCCGTCGGCAAGGACGCGCGATTGCTCGTGCATCTCGCCGTTCGCGAAGACGAGTGGAAGATGTTCGGCTTCGCGACGAGCTCGGAGCGCGAGGTCTTCCGCGCGCTCGTGCGGGTCAACGGCGTCGGGCCCGTGATGGCGTTGAGTCTGCTCTCGGGGTTCCCGCCGGCGGACCTGGCCTCGACCGTCGCCCGCGGCGACGTCGCCTCGCTCACGAAGGTGAAGGGCATCGGCAAGAAGACTGCCGAGCGCATCGTCATCGAGCTGCGCGATCTGTGGAAGGACCACGGGCCGGGGCAGGCGCCCGCCCCCGTGGCGGGCGGCGAGGCCGCATCCGACGCCGTGCGGGCGTTGCAGGCGCTGGGCCTGGACGCGGCGGAGGCGCGCAAGCGCGTGGACGCGCAGCTTCGCAAGGACGCCGACGCCGGCGTCGCCGAGCTCGTCCGTCGCTCCCTTCGGAAGTGACGGGTGGACCGGCGACGCGCAGGGCCAACGGCAGGGCGGGCCCGCGCATTCGCGCCGGCCCGACCTAGCGGCGGCGCAGCGTGAGTCCGAGCGCCTCGAGCTTGCGACGGACCTCGTTGAGCGAGGTCTGGCCGAAGTTCTTCGAGGCGAGCAGCTCCTGCTCCGAACGCGTGATGAGATCGCCGACGGTGCGGATCTCGAGGTTGTCCATGCAGCGTCGCGCGCGGATCGAGAGATCGAGCGACTCGATCGGCAGGTTCGCGGGATCCGACGTGGACGCCACCGGCGCGACGCCGGGCGACGCGGGCGGGTCGAAGAGCGACGGGGGCGCGCCGAAGACGGCGGACACCGCGGCGTCGTCGGACGCGGACGGCGCCGCGTAGAGCGGCGCGTCGTCGTCCTGCCGCATGCCGAGGCGAAGGCCCTTCTGCGCGAGGATGTCCTTGATCTCCTGCAGCGAGGTCTCGCCGAAGTTCTTGTACGCGAGCAGCTCCGGCTCGGTCTTGCGGACGAGGTCGCCGAGCGACTCGATGTTCATCTTCGCGAGGCAATTGCGCGAACGAACCGAAAGCTCGAACTCGGTGATGGGCGTGCGCAGGATCTGGTTGCGCCGGTCCTCGCGACGCTCGTGATCCTCGTCGTAGTACATGTTCTGCGACGCCTGGCAGTCCTTGAGACCGATGCGCGCGCGCACGTGCATCGGGTCGGCCTTGAGCACGCGGCGATAGCAGGCTTCGGCGTCCGCGAAACGGCCGGTGTCTTCGTACAGCAGCGCCATGTTGACCAACGCGTTGACGTAGGTGGGCTGCAGGTTCGCGAGACGGCGGTAGGTCTCGAGCGCGCGCTCGTCCTCACCCTGCATGTCGTAGCGCTGCGCGAGACGGAACAAGGCGCGCGCGTGCTCCGGATCGACCGTGATGGCCTCTTCGTACTTGAGCTGCGCCTCTTCGTACTCGCCGTCGGACTCGAGGGCGATGCCTTCGGCGTAGAGCGCGTCGGCGCCCTGCGGCAACTTCGCGGCGGCCTTCTGCGCCATCGCGGTGTCGCCGCAAAGCGCGGCGGCCGTCGCGAGGTCGGCCAACATGCGCGGGCCTTCGACGCCGGTGCCGACGAGCGAGCCGAACGCGGCCGCGGCGCTGGTCGGATCGCCGACCTCGAGCGACAAGAGTCCGCGCAGCAGGCCGGCCTGCGGCGAGTGGTCGATGTCGCCGAGCGTGTTCAGCGCGTCTTCCGGCCGGCTCAGCATGTAGAGCAGCGTGGTGCGGCGAACGGCGTCGTTTCCGGCGGCGTCTTCGGCGATCTCGCCGAGGGCGGCGGTCACTTCCCTGCGAAAGTCCCGCGATTCGGAGACCGCGGCCTTGGCGTCACGCAAGGCGTCGCGGTCGTACGAGAGCGAACTGAGGAATTCCCGAAGGTCGGGGATCGAGGCGCTCGAGGGCATACAGCACTCCTGGGGCCGATTCGGCACGCGAATCCCTCACGATATTCGCAAACCGACCGCCGCCCAAGCTGAGGACGGCCCGCCCCGGGGCCGATCGAAGAGGGGGTAGGGCGCCATTAGCATCCGAGCGCAGGCGACCGGCCGCGTGCGGCGAGACCTCAGGAGGCCCATGGACCAGTTCGAGATCGACGGCGGAGTGGCGCTTCGCGGCGAGGTGGAGGTCGGCGGCGCCAAGAACGCGGCCCTGCCGATCCTGGCGGCGACGCTGCTCGCGGACGGCCCGTGCCGGATCGAAGGCGTGCCGCGGCTGCGCGACATCGACACGATGCTGAAGATCCTCGGCACGTTGGGGGTGCGCGCCGAGCGGATCGAAGACGGCGCGATCGTCACGGAGGTCGAGGATCCCGGCCGGATCCGGGCGCCCTACGAGCTGGTCAAGACGATGCGCGCCTCGATCTGCGTTCTCGGGCCCCTCGTGGGCCGGCGCAAGCGCGCGGAGGTGAGCTTTCCCGGAGGCTGCGTCCTCGGCCCGCGGCCGGTCGATCTGCACATCGCCGGGCTCGTGTCGCTGGGGGCGGAGGTCGAGATCGACGGCGGCTACATCCGGGCCGTCGGGCGGCCGCTGCGTGGCGCGCGCGAGATCTACATGGGCGGGCCGTTCGGCCCGACCGTGACGGGCACCTCGAACGTCCTGTGCGCGGCCGTGCTCACGCCCGGCACGACGGTGATCCAGAGCGCGGCGTGCGAGCCGGAGGTCGTCGATCTGGCGCGGTTCCTCGTCGCGATGGGCGCGAAGATCGCGGGCATCGGCAGCCCGACGCTCCACGTCGAGGGCGTGGACAGGCTGACGGGGACGACGTACCGGATCATTCCGGACCGCATCGAGGCGGGCACGCTGGCGTGCGCGGCGGCGATGACGAACGGCGACGTCGTCATTCGCGGCGCGAACGCGGCGAGCCTGACGGCGCCGATGGCGTTGCTGGGCCAGATGGGGGTGGACATCGAGCGCCGCGACGACGGCGCGCTGCGGGTGCGCGGTTGCGAGCGGCCGCGGCCCGTGGACGTCGTGACGCTGCCCTACCCGGGCTTCCCGACCGATCTGCAGGCGCAGTTCATGGCGTTGCTGTCGGTGGCGGACGGGAACAGCTTCGTCACGGAGAAAATCTACCCGGAGCGATTCATCCACATCGCGGAGCTGCAGCGCATGGGCGCGCACATTCGCAAGGAGGGCGCGACGGCGATGGTGCAGGGGGTGGATCACGTGTCGGGCTGTCACGTGATGGCGTCGGACCTGCGCGCGTCGGCGGCGCTGGTGGTGGCCGGTCTCGCGGCGCGCGGCACGACGGTGGTGGAGCGCGTCTATCACATCGACCGCGGGTACGAGCGCATCGAGGCGAAGCTCGAGGCGCTGGGGGCGCGGATCCGGCGGACCAATCCCGTGCATGAGGGGGTTCCCGCGTAGGAAAGCGTGGGACGAGAGCGACACCTCGACCGAGCGTCGCTTGCGTGGCACGCCTGCCGGGAACCGGAAGACGGCAAACGGGACACGGGAACCGGTACCTCGGAGCGAAGTCCCGTCTCCCGCTTCCCGCATCCCGTCTCCCGGGAAGCATGGGCGACAGCCCGGAACCGAGCGCCTCGCGACCCGCGCCCCTGATCTCCAGGCACCCCCTCCTTCCCTTCGTCCCCCGCCCCCCAATGGTTCAATGTCCCGTTCGGCCCCCGGATTGGGCCCCAAACCCCATTTGACGGGATCTAGCGCCCTTGTTCGACACCCTCGCCAATCGCTTCTCGCAGATCTTCTCCGGCCTGAGCCGCACCGGCCGCCTGACCGAGAAGAACATCGACGAGGGCATCGCCGCCGTCCGCAAGGCGCTGCTCGAAGCCGACGTGAACCTGCGCGTCGTCAAGGAGTTCGTCGCGCGCGTGCGCGAGCAGGCGCTCGGCATCGAGACGCTCAAGGGCGTCAAGCCCTCCGACCAGTTCATCAAGATCGTCCAGGACGAGATGGTAGCGCTGCTCGGCGGCGAAGAGACCCGCATCGCCTGGAGCAGCAAGGGCCCGACCGTCATCATGATGGTGGGTCTGCAAGGTACGGGCAAGACGACCACGACCGCGAAGCTGGCGCGCCGTCTCAAGAAGCGCGAATCGAAGAAGCCGCTGATGGTCGCCGCCGACGTCCAGCGTCCCGCCGCCATCGAACAGCTCAAGGTGCTCGGGCAACAGATCGACGTGCCCGTCTACTTCGAGGACGGCGGTCGGCCGCCCAAGATCTGCAAGCGCGGTGTCAAGAAAGCGATCGAGCTCGGCTGTGACGTGGTGCTGCTCGACACGGCCGGCCGGCTGCACATCGACGACGACCTCATGGACGAGCTCGAGGACATCCGCGACGCGATCGATCCGGAGGAGATCTGGCTCGCTGTGGACGCGATGCAGGGCCAGGACGCCGTCACGAGCGCGTACGAGTTCAATCAGCGCCTGGAGCTGTCCGGCGTCGTGCTGACCAAGGCCGACGGCGACGCGCGCGGCGGCGCCGCGCTGGCGATCCGCGAGGTCACCACCAAGCCGATCCGCTACGTCGGTGTCGGCGAGAAGCTCGACGCGCTGGAGTCGTTCGTTCCGGACCGCATGGCGTCGCGCATCCTCGGCATGGGCGACGTGGTCGGCCTCGTCGAGCAGGCCCAGGAGGTCGTGGACCAGGAGAAGGCCCAGGAAGCCGCCGAGCGGCTCTTCATGGACCGCTTCACGCTCGACGACATGCGCACCCAGTTCGAGCAGATCACGAAGATGGGCAACATGCGGGATCTCATGAAGAAGATCCCCGGCATGGCCCAGATCGACGAGTCGCAGATGGGGGACATGCCCCAGAACGACGAGATGCGGCGCTGGGTCGCGGTGATCTCCTCCCTGACCCCGCAGGAGCGAGCGGATCCCACGATCATCCACATGCAGCGCCGCCACCGGGGCGGCCCGGGGCTCCGGCACCTCCGTGGCGACCGTCAACGAGGTGCTCAAGATGCACAAGCAGATGCGGCGCCAGATGAAGGACCTGAAGAAGCAAGGCCTGATGGGCCGCATGGCCGACAAGGCCATGAGGCGCCAGAAGTCCAAGCGGCTCAAGCAGCTCAAGAAGGACGGGGCCGACATCAAGGGCTGGTTCACCCCGAAAGACAACCGCAAGGGCAAGAAGAGGTAGGTTTTCCGAGCCCGGCCTACACTTCCGGGCTCGCGATTCTTTGGGGCGCACGGCCCCGAATGAAGGGAACGCATCGATGGCAACAGTGATTCGCTTGTCCCGCCAGGGGCGCCGCAACCGCGCGCACTTCCGCGTGGGGGTCTTCGACCAGCGCACCCGGCGCGACGGGACGCCGATCGAGTACCTGGGTCACTACGACCCGTTGATCGAGGATGAAGAGCAGAAGGTCACGCTCGACGTCGACCGGATCCAGCACTGGATCGGCCAGGGCGCGCAGGTCTCGGACACCGTCCGCAGCTTCCTGCGCAAGCGCGGTGTCGTCGTCGCGAAGCCCAAGCGCCGCCGTACGGGTCGCGAAAAGAAGTCGACCTAGCGAACGCTACCGGAGCTGCTGCATGGCCGCTGTGAAGAAGCCCTCGATCGACGAGGTGCTCAAGATCCTCGACAAGATGCACGGCGAGCCCGTCTTCGCCGAGCGCATCGACGATCCCCTGATCGACCACCTGATGGTCTGTGTGCTCGGGCTCTACACGTCGGCCGACAAGGCGCGCGGCGCGATCCGGTACATCTCCGGGCAGGTTCTCGACTTCAACGAGGTGCGGGTCAGCCCCCTCAGCGAAATCGAGAAGCTGCTCGAGCGCTTCGTTCCCGCGGCGAAGCGCCGTGAAGCGGCCGACAAGCTGCGCATGTCGTTGCAGGACGTCTGGGACGGTTCGCACGGACTCGATCTCGAGCCGCTGCGCGGCCGTACACCGGAAGATCAGCGCGCGTTCTTGAAGGACCTGCCGAACATCCCCGGCGGTCCCGCCGCCGTCGTCTTCCAGCTCGCGCTCGGCGAAAAGCGCCTGGCGTTCGGTCCGCAGGAGGAACACCTGCTCGATCGGCTCGGTATGCTGCCGCGCAGCAAGACGCCCGAGCGCGTTCGCATCGCCGTCGAGAAGAAGGTGAAGCCCGCCGACCGAATGCGGTTCACGTGGCTCATGGGGATGACCTCCAAGTTCATGGAGGACGACCTCGATCCGAACCACCCGTTCGGCAAGCTCCTGATCCGCGTCAAGGCCAAGGAGATCGCGATTCGCGAGGCAGAGCGCAAGCGCGAGGAAGCGCGCCGCAAGGCCGAAGAGCGCGAGCGCAAGCTCGAAGAGGAGCGCCGGCGCAAGGCCGAGGAGCGCGAGCGCATCAAGCGCGAGCGCGCGGAGGAGAAGGCCCGCCGCCAGGAAGAGATGAAGCGCCGCCGCGAAGAGGCGGCCCGCAAGAAGGCCGAGGCCGCGAAGAAGCGGGTCGAGATGGCGAAGAAGCGCAAGGCCGCCGCCATCGCGAAGAAGAAGGCCATGGCCATCAAGAAGAAGAAGGCCGCCGCCAAGAAGAAGGCGATGGCAAAGAAGAAGGCCGCCGCCAAGAAGAAGGCCATCGCGAAGAAGAAGGCCGCCGCCAAGAAGAAGGCTGCGCTCGCGAAGAAGAAGGCCGCCGCCAAGAAGAAGGCAATGGCCGCGCGCAAGAAGTCGGCCAAGAAGAAGCCCGCCAAGCGCAAGGCCGCGACCAAGAAGCGCGCGCCGGCCAAGAAGAAGGCGAAGAAGAAGGCGGCGAAGAAGAAGGCCAAGAAGAAGGCGGCGAAGAAGAAGCGCCGGAAGTAGCGCTTGCCTCGTCTTCGACTTGCGAGCCGCAGCCCGCGACGCGCGGACCTGCTGCACGCGGCGGGCATCGAGTTCGAGCTCGGCCCGTTCCCCGATGTCGACGAGTCCTTCCCGGCCTGGACCACGCCCGAGGACGCGGTCAGGTTGCTCGCAAGGCGCAAGGCCGACGCCGTGATCGATCAGTGCCCGGGGGACGTCGTCCTCGCGGCGGACACCCTCGTGTTTCGCGAAGCGGATGTGTTGGGCAAGCCTTCGGATTCCGCCCACGCAGTGCGCATGCTGCGCTCCTTGTCGGGCCGCACCCACGGCGTTTGCACCGGCGTCGCGCTCGTCAGCAAGACCGAAGGGCGCAGCTCTCGAACCGTCGTAGCCGACACGACGTGGGTGACGTTTCGAGAGCTGTCGGACGAAGAGATCGATGCGTACGTCGCCACGGGGGAGCCGCTCGACAAGGCCGGCGCGTACGCCATCCAGGGCGGCGCATCGGGCTTCGTGGCCGCGATCGAGGGCGACCGGGACAACGTCGTAGGCCTGCCGATCCGTCTCGTCCGTTATCTGCTCGACGAGCACGGCAGCGTCTGACGGCGCTCAGGAGAGCCCCCGGAACGGGCCGATAGGTGGGGTAAGCCGGCTGACGTCTTCAGTTAGGCTTTGGTTGGGTCCCCATGCGCAAGTCCAGCGTCGTCGTGCTGTTCGTCCTACTGATCGCCTTCAGCGCCATGCTGATGGCCGCGAACACGCTGCTCGGGCCGATGGAGCGAGACCTCAGAGTCGGCAAAGAGCTGGCGGCGGCCTTGACGGTGCGCCGGCTGATCGAGCCGGACAGCAAGGTCTTCACACGCTCGTCCCGCGGAGGGGCCAACGAGATCCGTTTGAACCGCGACAAGGACACCAGCGGCGTCGTGGTGGAGGTCGAGCCCACCCGGGAGGTACTGACGAAGCGCGGCGGTCTGCGCGCCATGGCCCTCGCGATCGCCACGGAGGTGCAGCAGCTGGTGAGCGCGACGCGCCTCGACTGGCTGGAGCTGGCGATCATCGTCGGCGGCGACGAGACGTTTCGGGTTCTCATGAGCCTGGACGGCCGCGGCCGCTGGAGCACCCCCGAGCCGGCTCTGCCGGAGCAGTACGCGCCCCCGAAGAGCCCGGCGAGAACCTCCTCGGCGGCGCCCGCGAAGGCCCCAGTCGAGGCCCCCGCCGAGGGCGCGCCCTCCGGGAAGTGATCCAGCCCTGCAAGCCGGCCGCGCCGGGACTGCACGATCCGCACCTAGGGCTCAGCTTTGCCTCCCGGCGAGGCCGGTATACAGTCGCCGCCTTCGGCCCGGATTTCAGACCCAAAGGGCCATTCGAGGCGCAGTCATGCAGGACGGCATCCATCCCAAGTACCACCCCGTCGTGTTCGTGGACATCGGCGCGGAGTTCGAGTTCGTCTCGCGCTCGACCATGACGAGCAAGGAGACGCGCGAGATCGGCGGCGTGGAGCACTACGTCATCCGCCTCGACATTTCCTCGGCGTCGCACCCCTTCTACACGGGCAAGCAGCGCTTCGTGGACACCGCCGGCCGCATCGACAAGTTCCGCAGCAAGTACGGCAGCAACTACGGCCGGAAGCAGAAGAAGAAGGCGGAGCCCGCACCGGCGCCGGCCGCGGCCGAGCAGAGCGCCGACGAGCCCGCGAAGGACGACGCCGAATAGAAGTCGCCGCGTCGCGCGAATCGCAGCGTAGCTTCAGACGGTTCGCCGAACGCTGAACCGAGGACACGAAGCCATGCTGCCTGATCGTCTGAAGCAGAGACTCGACGAGATCACGGAGCAGGCAGCGCAGCTCGAGCAGCGTCTGCAGGAGCCCGAGGTCGCGTCGAATCACATCGAGTACACCCGCGTGAACCGCGAGCTGAGCGCGCTGCGACGCACCGTCGATCTGTACGCGTCGTACAAGCAGGCGGAGGCCGAGATCGAAGAGGCCAAGAAGATCCTCGCCGACGGCTCGAGCGACGCCGAGATGCGCGAGCTCGCCGAGATGCAGCTACCCGACGCGACGGAGAACGCGGAGCGCCTCGCCGAAGAGGTGAAGAGCAGTCTGGTCTCGGACGATCCCGACGACCTGCGCGACGCGATCGTGGAGATTCGCGCCGGGACCGGCGGCGACGAGGCCGCGCTGTTCGCCGGCGACCTGCTGCGCATGTATCAGCTCGCTGCGACGATCAAGGGCTTCAAGCTCGAGGTGATCGACGACAGCCCGTCCGACCAGGGCGGCTTCAAGCAGATCTCGTTCGCGCTCAAGGGCAAGGGCGCGTTCGGCGGCATGCGGTTCGAGTCGGGGGTGCATCGCGTGCAGCGCGTACCCAAGACGGAGACGCAGGGACGCATTCACACGTCGACCGCGACCGTCGCCGTGCTGCCGGAGGCGGAGGACGTCGAGATCGACCTCAACGAGCGCGACATCGAGATGGAAGCGATGCGCGCCGGCGGGCCGGGCGGGCAGAACGTCAACAAGACGTCGTCCGCGGTGCGGCTCACGCACCTCCCGACGGGCATCTCGGTGAAGTGCCAGGCGGACCCGTCGCAGCACAAGAACCGCGCGACGGCCATGCGGCTGCTGAAAGCGAAGTTGTTCGAGATGGAGCGCGACCGGCTGGCGCGGGAGCGCAGTGAGGCGCGTGCGAGCCAGATCGGCACGGGCGAGCGCAGCGAGAAGATCCGGACCTACAACTTCAAGGAGAGCCGGGTCACGGACCACCGAATCGGCCTGACGGTGCACAACCTCAGCGAGGTCCTGGACGGGCATCTGGGGGAGATCGTCGAGCGGTTGAAGCAGGCCGAGCTTCAGAAGCGTTTGGAAGAGCTCTAGGGGCGCGGTCTCTCGGGAGGACCCCGGTAGGGGAACGGACGACCGCGCACGCGCAATCGAACCCCTGCGAGCCGGCCCCGGACGCGGCTGTCCGGGGGCCCCGAAGTCGGGTTGAACCTCCATGGCGCCGGACCGTTCCCGGATTGGCGGTTGCTCCCGGATTCCCGTAGGATTCCGCGACCGATGCAGACAGGGAGGACTCCAGCGCCATGACCGACGAACCCAACGGCGACGACCTGGTGGACGAGAGCGGCGACGACGGGGCGATGGCCGACGACCACGCTGAGGAAGCCGCGTTCGAAGAAGAGTTCGGCGAAGGCGCCGAGATCGACGCCGGCGCCCTGCTGGCCGAAGCGGAAGAGGACCAGATGCGCGCGCGCGCGTCCTGGCACCTGCTGCACAAGGAGATTTTCGCGTTCCTGTTCGCGAACTGCCTGTTCTTCACCGGGGCGCTCGTCGCGTGGACCCGCGGCGCTTCCTGGATGGAGCACGGCGGTCCGGGCGTCATGAACGGCCTGGACTCGACGCGCGGCGCGTTCATCTTCGCGCTCGCGCTGTACGGCTTCTGGAACTTCGTCTTCTACCTCATCGGCCGACAGATGAAGGTCTGGCCGTACGTCCTCAACGCGTTGATCGCGCTGTGGGTCGGCATCGGCGGGATCACCAAGGGCATCGGCTCCGCGCAATGGGAAGCGGCCAAGGACTACCTCGAGAACACCGAGGGCCTGGAGAAGACCGCGCTCGACGACGCGATGGTGCCCATGTCGACCATCGGGCCGGGCTACTGGCTGTTGACCATCGGCGGCGCGCTCGTCGTCATCCTGATCCTCAAGGGCTTGATGAGCGGACACCAGCAAGCGAAGGCCGTGAAGGCCGAGCAGGGTGGTGGCGGACGTCGCCGGCGCTGACCGTCCTCGACGTCCTGAAGCGCTCGACGGAGTGGCTGACCAAGCGTGACGTCGACTCGCCGCGTCTGGACGCGGAGCTGTTGATGGCGCACGCCCTCGGTGTTGGCCGGCTCGACCTCTATCTGCAGTTCGACCGCCCGCTCGACGACGAGGAGCTGTCGGCGATCCGCGAGCTGGTTCGCGGGCGGGGGGATCACCGGCCGGTCGCGTACCTGGTGGGGGAGCGCGAGTTCTACTCGCTGACGTTCGAGGTGGACGAGCGCGTGCTCGTCCCGCGGCCGGAGACGGAGCACCTGGTCGAGGTCGCGATCGAGGCGCTTGCGGCCGTGTCGGACGCGCCCACGTTCGTGGACGTCGGTACGGGGTCCGGCTGCGTGGCCGTGGCCGTCCTCCACGCGTGCGAGGACGCGCGCGGCCACGCGGTGGACGTGTCGGCGGCCGCCCTCGAGGTCGCCCGCGCGAACGCCGAGCGGCACCAGGTCGCGGACCGGCTGGCCCTTCACGCCGGCGACCTGCTGGCGCCCCTTCGGGGTGATGGGGCGTTCGGGGTCTTCGATGCCGTGGTCTCGAACCCGCCGTACATCGTGAGAGGCGATCCCACCGTCGAGCGCGGCGTGCGCGAGCACGAGCCGGATCAGGCGCTGTACGTTTGGGGCGACGACCCGATCGAGACCGCCCTGCGCATCGCGACCCAGGCGCTGGAGGCACTGGCGCCGGGCGGATTCCTGGCGCTCGAGGTCGGGGCGGGCGCCGCACCGTCGCTACGGGAGGCGCTCTCGCAGGTCGGCTACGCGTCGATCGAGACCGTCACGGACCTCGGCGGCATCGAGCGCATCGTCACGGCGCGCAAACCTGCGTAAGGCGTCCGCGCACGGGTCCGTTTGCCAGCGACTCGGCTGAGTCCTATGCTGCAGCCGTGTCGGCGGGAGCGCAGATCGTGATGAAACAGTGTTGGTGGGCCGCAGTCGCCGTCGTCTGTGTGATGGCGGTTTCGGGCGGGTGTCGAACGACGAGCGCGCAGCGCGACGCGCGAACGAGCCAGGGACCGGAGCCGCTCGGCGCGGCGACCGCGCCGACACAGCCGGGGCCGGCACTGTCGACGCCGTACGCGACCAACGCCGACGGCTACTGGGTTCGGCCGGCCACGTACCCGGTGACCGTGTCACCGCATCCGAGCAGCATGCCGGAGAGCGTGGTGCCCGCGCCGCAGGCGCAGCCGGTCGCGTCGGCGAAGCGCCCGCCGTTCTCGTGGCCGCCGCGACGGCCCGAGGTCGGGTGGACACCGGTGGGCGATCCCGTGCCTGTCGAAGAGGACAGGTAGGCAGGGAGGCGGCCGACTGTGGGGGAACGCGTGCTCGGACGCCATCTCTCTCGAGCAGCGCTCCCTACTTGATCGTCATCGCGCCTTCGGGGGGCGCCGTCATGTCGGCCTCGCGCCGCTGCGCACCCAACGGCGCGCCGTCCTGGAAGTACAGGCGGCGCGACACCGCGCTCAAGCGACGCCGCTCCTTCGGCGGCACCGCAAGCGCCGCCGTGCCCGGCACGAGCACGCCCACGTCCACCGCGTAGCGAACCGCCCGCGCCTGCTTCGCCTCGTCTTCGCCGGCCCAGCCGAAGACACGCTGCACCATCGCGGCGCGGTGCCATCCGCTGATCGTGCCCTCGAGCTCGCGGTCGTACTTGTGGCGCAGGATCGCCATCGACGTCTCGTGCTCACTCAGGACTCGACCGGACGCGTCCAGCACCTGGACGGCGTATGCGAACCGCTTGGCGGCGCTCTTCACGCGTGCCGTCACCGGAAGGGCGTCGCCGTCCATCGCGAACACGTTCGGCGCGAGGCGTGATGTGCCCTTGCGATCGACGAGGCGCAGCGCGGCGCCGCTCCGGATGTCGTGGTCCCGCCGAAACGCCGCCGGATCGAATCGCCACGTGGCCAGTCGGCCGCCGAAGGTCCCGCTCTTCACGGCGATCGCGCCCGGCAGCTCGCCCGGGATGAGGAAAGCGGCGCTGGGACGCTCCGACTGCTCGTTCGTGCCCTTGACGCCCACGAAGCGCAGGACGCCGTCGTCGCCTTCGCCCTCGAGCGACATGCCGTGCGGGTCCGCGTCGAGAATCAAGCCGCGCGGGTCGACGTTCCAAACCGCGCTGTCGGTGACGAGCAGCTCGTCCGACGAGCGCGGAGGCTGCGGTCGGCTCGGCTGCGCGAGACGGCGCGGTCCGTCACCGCCGAGCGGATCGACGAACGTGCGCAGCTGGCCCTTGCCCCGAAGCGGCGCGACGAACGTAAGCGCGACCTGCACCGTCTCCTTCGGCGCGACGGGCCACACGATGATCTCGAGCTGCCCGCGCGCCACGCGCTCCAGCCGAAGGGGATCGCGCAGCTCCGTTCCGTCGTCGGCGGGCGAGCGCGGACGGGTGGGCGCGCGACGCGGCCGATCACGACGCGGCATGCGCGCTTCGTCGTAGATGCGACGCGCGTCTTCGATGGTCAACGTACGGCACTCGACGGGCGGCATGTCGGCGCGCACGAGCACGGCGCCCACTACCTCCGCCATCGGATCCATGGCGTACGTCTGTCGCCACTCGAGCGGGCTCATGCCGACGTTCTCGATCGAGAGCGTCAGGTCCACGCGCGCGAGATCCGCGACGAAGCGAACGCGCTGCTCCTGGAGGCCGACGAGGCTGCCGTCGCGCGGCTGCGCGCGACGCTCGATCGGTTCGTTGCCGCCGGCCTCTTCCGTGCGAGCGCCGCGCTTGCTTTCGGACTTGGCGCGCGCGCGGCGTTCCTTCAAGAGCTCCTGAGGCGTCTTGCCGGCGCCGGATCGTCCGGCACCCGGTGCGACGCGTCCCGCGGCGCCGCCTGGTTGTGCGCCGGGGCCTCCACCCGGTGTCAGCCGGTCGTTGGCTTCGACCGTCGTCGCTGCGCCCAACAGAACCAATGCCAGGATCGAAATCGACTTGCGAATCATCGCCGCACCCCCGCGCTCGTCCTCGCCGGTCTTCAAAGCGCCGGTAATCGCACCGTCGAGGACCCGGATCATCGTACCGGTGCTTGCTAACGCTGCACGGTCGGACTTTGAACCGAGGACGTGTACCAGGGCCGATACGGAGCGGCTGCCCACTGGCACGTCACGAGGTTGAGGGGCCGCGCTGCTCCCACCGGCACATCGGGAACAGGAGCGGAGCGCACTCCCTAGACCAGCCGCTTGAGGTACCTCACCGCATTCCGGAACGGAATCATGCCTTCGGGCCGCTTCGGCGCGTTGCCCGCGTGGAACTTCGGCGACTGCCACGGGAATTGATTGCGCTCGGGATGCGGCATCAACCCCAGGATGCGGCCCGTCCAGTCGCAGATCCCCGCGATGTCGTCCGTCGAGCCGTTGGGGTTGTACGGAAACGGCGCCGGCCGCGTCCCGTCGGGCGCGACGTACCGCAAGGCGATCTGGTCCTCGGCCCTGATCCGCTCGAGCTCCGCCTCGTCCTTCGGCAGGAAGCGCCCCTCGGCGTGCGCGATCGGGCACTGGATCACGTCGCCCTTCCGGAAGAACACGCTCTTGCCGCTCACGGCTTCGAGCGTGACCCAGCGGTCCTCGTAGCGGTTCTGGACGTTCGATGCGAGCGACGCCGTTCGCCGCGGGCTCTCTCCCGCCGCGAGCGCGTCGCCGTCCAGGCCGGGCAGCAGTCCCGTCTTCACCAGCACCTGGAACCCGTTGCAGATGCCGAGCACGATGCCGCCGCGATCCACGAGCTCGCGAATCGCGTCGCGCAGTCGCACGCGCAGCGTCGTGCCGAGCACCGTTCCGGCCCCCAGGTCGTCGCCGTACGAGAACCCGCCCGGAATCGCCAGGCCGTGCGCGTCGCGAAGCAGCTTCGGTCGCGACAACAGCGCGTTGACGTGAAGCCCCTGCGCCTCGGCGCCCGCGGCCTCGAAGGCGAACGCGGTCTCGCGGTCGCAGTTCGTACCGGGCGCGCGCAGCACCAGGATGCGCGGCGTCTTTGTCGCGGTCTTCCTCGGCTTCCGCGCGCGCTTCTTCGGCGCCGTCTGTCTCTTCTTCGTCGAGCGCTTCTTCACGGCGGTCCTGGGCATCAGTGCGTCTCCTCGCGAATCGGCAGGGCGTGCTGCCAAGCCGTGCGGGCCTTCTCGGTCTTCACGTCGACGAGATCGACCTTGCGGGAGCGACCGTCGACGTCGGCGCGTCCCGTGATGCGAATCACCGGGTCACGCGTGACGCGCCCCGCGTTCGCGAACGCGACGCCCGCCTTTCGAAGCGCCGCCTCGACGTGCTCCCGCTGCTCCGGCGCCACCTCCAGCAGGAAGCGCGACGCGCTCTCGCTGAACAGCAGCTTGGCGTTGTCCTTCGTGGTCGCCGGCACGCGCGAGAGGTCGAGGTGCATGCCGAAATTCGATGCGAACGCCATCTCCGCCGCCGCCACCGCGAGGCCGCCTTCCGACGGGTCGTGCGCGGCCCGCACCCAGCCGCGCCGCACGAGCTGCGACACGCACTTCATGGTCTTCAGCGCGTCCTTGCGAACCGCCGGCACGTTTCGGCCGAGCTTGCCACGCATCCGGTACCAGTGGCCGCCGCCGCACTCGTCGTGCGTCTCGCCGATGACGTAGATGCGGTTGCCGGCGCGCTTGAGGTCCAGCGTGCACGTCTTGCGCACGTCCGCGATGACGCCCACCGCCGAGACGAGCAGCGTGGGCGGTACGACGATCAACGTCCCGTCCGACGTTCGGAACTCGTTGTTGAGCGAGTCCTTGCCCGAGATGAACGGCGTCTTGAAGAGCAACGCCGCGTCGCGGCACCCTTCCGCCGCGCGCACGATCGTTCCGAGTGTCTCCGGACGGCTGCAGTTGCCCCACGTGAAGTTGTCCAGGATCGCGACGCGCGCTGGATCCGCCCCGACGGCGACCGCGTTGCGCATCGCTTCGTCGACGACGCACATGGCCATGGCGTACGGGTCGATGTCGCCGTACGCGGGATTGATGCCGTTGGAGAGCACGATGCCGCGCTTGGATCCGAGCTTAGGCGCCAACACCGCGGCGTCGGCCGGACCGTGGTTCGGACCGCTCAGCGGCCGCACCACCGCGCCGGCCTGCACCTCGTGGTCGTACTGGCGGATGACCCACTCCTTCGAGCCGATCTGCGGCATCGAAAGCAGGCCGAGCAGGTCCTTGTCGTAGCGCTTGCGGGCGCGCAGCTTCGGCTCGCGCTCGGTGGACGCGACGAAGACCGCCTCGCGCTCGATGCGCGGCAGCCCGTCGTGCATGAAGCCCATGTCGAGATCGGCCAGGAGCGTCTTGCCGTGGCGCACCTTCAGGCGTCGATCGCTGGTGAACGAGCCGAGCACGACCGCCTCGACGTTCTCCGACTCGCAGAGCAGCCGAAACTTCGGCCACTTCTTGGGCGGAATGGCCGCGACCATGCGCTCCTGCGCCTCGCTGATCCACACCTCGAAGGCGTCGAGCCCCTCGTACTTGAGCGGCGCCGCGGAAAGGTCCACGTCGGCGCCGGTCTCTTCGCCCATCTCGCCGACGGCGCTCGAGAAGCCGCCCGCGCCGCAGTCGGTCACCGCGGTGAACAGGCCCATGTCGCGGCCCTGCAGGAGCACGTCGAGCACCTTCTTCTCGGTGATGGGGTCGCCGATCTGCACCGCGCCCGACGAGACGGTCTCGCTCTCCGCGTGCAGCTCGACGCTGGAGAACGTCGCGCCGTGGATGCCGTCGCGCCCCGTGCGTCCGCCGAACGCGACCACGAGGTCGCCCGGCCGAGCGGCCTTGTGCACGTCCTTGCGCGGGATCAAGCCGACGCAGCCCGCGTACACGACCGGGTTGCCGACGTAACGCGGGTCGAACAGGATCGCGCCGTTCACCGTCGGAATGCCCATGCGGTTGCCGTAGTCGCGAACGCCCGAGACGACGCCTTTGAGCAGTCGCAGCGGATGCATGGCGCCCTTCGGCACGTCGGCGTTGTCGAGCGACGGGTCGCCGAAGCAGAAGATGTCGGTGTTGGCCACCGGGCGCGCCCCGAGCCCGGTGCCGAGGATGTCTCGGATGACGCCGCCGATGCCCGTGCCCGCGCCCCCGTACGGTTCGATGGCGCTGGGGTGGTTGTGCGTCTCCACCTTCATGCAGACGCCGTCTTCGCCGTCGAAGTCGATGACGCCGGCGTTGTCGACGAACACGCTCCAGCACCACGGCTTGTTCAGCCGCTTCGTCGCTTCGAAGACGGTTTGCTTGAGCAGGTTCTCGTAGCGGCGCTCGCCGTCTTCGTCGCGCATGCGTACGGCGCCCGCGAGCGTCTTGTGCTTGCAGTGCTCGGACCAGGTTTGCGCCAACGTCTCGAGCTCCACGTCGGTCGGTTCGCGTCGGAGCTGCTTGAAGTGCGCCTGGATCGTCTCCATCTCGAGGCGGGTCAACGAAAGCCCCATCTTCGCGGAGAGCATCTCGAGCGCCGGCCCGGCGAGCCCGCGAAGCTTTACGGTTCGTCGCTTTGCGCGCGCCGGCTTGGGGCTGGGGAAGCGGTAGTCCTCGATGCGGCCGGGGACGACGTCCTCGATGACGTCGTTGCCGAGCGCGCGTCGCGCCGCCGCGAGCACCTTCGCGGTGGAGGCGCGGGTCCACACCGCGTACGTGCGCGCGGTCTGCACCTCTTCGACGTTCAGACCCACGCCGCGCAATGCGATGTTGGCGCTCTGGGCCTCCGGGTTGGTCACGCCCGCCTTGCGGATGACCGTCACGATGCGCGGCTTGCCCGTCGCCGCCGAACCGGCGTCGGGCCTGAGCCGCAGGTTCCCGTCCACGACGAAGTCGTCCTGCACCGGGTCGCACAGCACCTCGCGCGCCGCGATGAGCGCGTCCTGCGGCTTGAAGTAGATCTTGGGGCCGCGGAGGAAGAACGTCCGAACGACCCTAACATCGGCGACGTCGGGCAGACCCGCGTCGGTGAGGTTTGCGCCCGCCTCCAGCCCGGCAGGGTCCAGCAGATCGGGGCGTACGCCGATCTCGAGGCGGTAGACGATCTGCGCGCGTTTCCGCTGTCGGCCCCGGCCGGAAGGCTTCCGGGGGGAGGCGGAGGGGGGTACGGTGTCCATCGTGGCATCGTGCCCGCCCCGGGGTCGCCCGTGGAGTTGGGATCCGTGATCCCGAAATCAGGCGTCCTTATCCGGCGGCCGTGCCGCGGCTTGGGATATCATTGTTCGCCCCCTCGGGCGCCGGGCAGGCGCGATTCACTCGCGTGCGGCCGTGGGAGGCACCCCTGACCCTGCCGAAACCGCGGAGGATCGAAGAGGCATGCCTGAGGCGCCGTCGAGCACCGGAGGCCAGCGACGGGACGAGCACGCCGTGCTCTCCTTCGAGCGCCCGATCCTCGAGCTCGAGCGGAAGATCGACGAGCTGCGCGCGATCCCCGACGTCAACCTCAACGGCGAGCTGAAGCCGCTCGAGGTCAAGCGCGACCGCTTGCTCGAGGAGATCTTCGGCAAGCTCACGCCTTGGCAGACCGTCCAGGTGGCGCGGCATCCGCGCCGGCCGCAGTTCATGGAATACGTCGACGGCATGTGCGACGAGTACGTCGAGCTGCACGGCGACCGTCTGTACGGCGACGACCACGCGATCAGCACCGGCTTCGCGCGCATCGGTCACCGCAAGTTCCTGATGATCGGGCACCGCAAGGGACGCGACACCAAGGAGAAGCTGAAGTGCAACTTCGGGTGCGCGCATCCGGAGGGCTACCGCAAGGCGCTGCTGAAGATGCGTCTGGCCGAGCGCTTCGGCCTGCCGATCGTCACGATGATCAATACGCCGGGCGCCTACCCGGGCGTCGGCGCGGAAGAGCGCGGCCAGGCTTGGGCGATCGCGGAGAACATCCTCGAGATGTGCCGGCTCAAGGTTCCGACGATCTGCATGGTCATCGGCGAGGGCGGCAGCGGTGGCGCGTTGGGCATCGGCGTCGGCGACCGCGTGCTCATGCAGCAGTACGCGTACTACTCCGTCATCTCGCCGGAGGGTTGTGCGTCGATCCTGTGGCGTGACGGCGGACGCGCGGCGGACGCCGCGACGGCGCTACGCCTGACGAGCGACGACCTGGTGAAGCTCAAGGTCGTGGACGAGGTCGTGCCGGAGCCGCTCGGCGGCGCCCATCGCGACCCGAAGCAGATGATCGCCAACGTCAAGGACGTCATCGTTCGTCACCTCGACGAGCTGACGGCGATGGACGACGACGAGCGCATGGAAGCCCGCTATGCGCGCCTGCGCGCGCTGGGCAACGGGCTCGAGCCGCTGGCGCCGCCGCCCGAGCAGCCGGCGCCGGTCGAGCAGAAGGCCGAGGCGCCCGAGGCGAAGAGCAAGACCAAGGCGAAGGCCAAGAGCTCGAAGTCCAAGAAGCCCCCGAGAAACCAGCAGAAGAAGAAGTAGTCACCCATGCGGTGCGTCTGGCTTGCTTCCGTTCTCCTGTGCGCCGTGGCCGCGCACGCCAAAGACGTCGAGCAGGAGATCTGGCTCTACGAGCACGGCGGGGCCACGCGCCATCTCGACGTCACCGCGCTCGACGAAGCGACGAGAGAAGCGCTGCACGTGCAGATGGGGGAGCGCGGCTTCGTGCGCGTCGCGGTCGACCTCGTGCTGCACGAAGAGCACCTGCCGATGGACGCCGGGGACGACGCGGAGGACGCCGACGACGAGGCCGCTTCGCGAAAGCGCTTGCGTGAGGATCTCCGGGTGCTCTTGCGCAACGGCGGGCGGTTTCCGGAGGACTACGAGCCGGCTGCGTCCAAGACCTCCGCGCTTGAGGGACTGGGCGGGCCGTTTTCGAGGGGCGCAGAGGGCATTGCGGAGATGACGGGTGCGCTGCTCCTCGCATACCTCGACGTGAAGGACGATGCGGGGCGAGCACCCATCTACGAGTCGGTGCTCGCAGAGTTGGCGAGGATGCTCCGCTACGGGACGACCCATGAGGCAGCCGCCCGTCTGATGACGCGTCTGATTCGGCACAGGAATGATCGTGTCTATGCCGAGATTTGGCGCGTCCTACTCTCCGTAGGCCCTCCACTCCGTGGCAGCTGGTTCGAATCGCAGGCCCCGAATTTCGCGGGTGCCGAGATCGCGTTCGTAGCCCGCATCTCACTGCATGAGGATGCAGTTGCCGTCCGCCTCGGCGCCATCGAGGAGGGATCGCCGGCGGCCCGCATGGGCCTGGCGGAGGGCGACGCGATCCTGGAGATCGACGGGAACTACCCCACCTCGGAGCGGCTGGCGGCGGCCGAGGCCCGGATTCGGGCCGGCGACAAACTCCGCGTACGCGTCCGACGTAGGGATGGGAAGATGGAGCTCCTCGAGTTCGAGGAGACACCCGGAACCCCTAATTCGGGAGAAAAGTGATGCGCACCACCGCCTTCACGCTGACCGTGTTGTTGCTGCTGCCGCTCGGCGCCGCCTGGGTCCTGGCGGACGAACCGCCGGCCCCCGAGCCGGGCGCGGACGCAGAGCGGATCCAAGAGCTGATCCGACGCCTCGGCGCCGACGACTACCAGACCCGCACGGCCGCCAGCGAGGAGCTCACGAAGATCGGCGAAGCGGCCCGTCCGGCGCTCGAAGAGGCCGCCAAGAAAGGCGAAAGCCCCGAGACCCGATGGCGGGCGGAGCAGATCCTGCGGCGCCTGAAGGGCGGCGAGGCGCAGCCGCTCGACGGCACGGAGATCGAGCCCGAAGACGACGAGGACGAACCCTCTGCGCAGTCCGACCTGCAGCGGCAGATGGAAGCGATTCGCGAGATGATGAAGCGTCTCCACCGCGGTCGCAGCGGCCTGGGCGGTCCCGGCTGGGACTTCTTCGGCGCACGCCGGTTCAAGGCGCCCGGCCTCGTGCTCGAGCAGAAGATCGACGGAGCCAAGCTGATCGCGAAGACGAAAGACGCCAACGGAGTCGAGCGCGAGCAGGTGTATCGCGGGCGTGATCTCGACGAGATCCTCGCGCGCAATCCCGATCTCAAGCGACATGCGGGCATGGACGAGCTGAAGAAGCAACTCGATCCGTTCGCGCAGTGGCGTGACCTCTTGGGACAGGGCGGAACGAGCATTCGCATCGGTCCCGGGGGGAGCGGAACGACGTTCTTCTCGTCGCAGGGGCTCACCGTGCGCGAGGACGGCACCGGAGCCACCGTCACGGTCACCGAGCAGGACGAGGAGGGCAAGCCGGTCCAGAAGGTCTACAAGGGCGAGAGCCTCGACGAGATCAAGAAGGAGCACCCGCACCTGAAGGAGCGCCTGGACAAGCTCAAGAGCGGTATCACGTTCAGCTTCGGACCGACGCAGTTCGTGCGGCCGGGTCAGCGCGGGTTCCGGTTGGAGCCGTTCCGGCCGACGACGCCGAGCCGTACGGAGAGGACCGCGCGTACCTTCGGCATCGTGGTGGTACCGGTGGACAGTGTGCTCGCGTACCACCTCTCGCTGGGGCGCGACGAGGGTGTGCTGGTGAAGTCGGTGATTCCGGGATCGCAGGCCGAGCAGATGGGCATGAAGCGCAACGACATCGTGCTGTCGGTCAACGGCCAGGCGGTGACGGGCACGAAGATGTTGCCCGCTCTGCTGCGCGGGCCGGTGCACGACAACGGCGCGCTCGAGATCGAGCTGGTCCGCCGGGGAGAGCGCACGAAGGTCGTCCGCTAGGGGCGGCGTGCCGTCGTAGGGGCGACCCTTGTGGTCGCCCAATTGGGCAGCCACAAGGGCTGCCCCTACGTGATGACCACAACAGTCGCCCCTACGCGCCCGCGCACAAGGGCCGGCGCACGTATGCGCGACCTACGCCGTCGCGACCGCCTCGGTCCGGCCGACCGCCTCGACCAACGCCTTCTCGGCCACGAACCCGGCGCAACCCATCAGGTACCCGCCGCCGATCGAAGGCAACAACACCAGGTCGCCCTCCGCGATCCGACGGCCCGTTCCCTCGTGGATCTCGAGCACCCGGCCCTCGTCGTCGAGCGTCCGCGACATGTTGCCACTCCGCAATGCGTAGTCGAGCGCGATCAGGTTGCTCGCCGCGGAGATGTTGCCGTACCGGTAGATCGTCCGGGTCACGTAGTCCGGCTCCATCTTCAGCTTGTCGCAAAGCCCGTCGATGATGCGTCCGTTGGCCTGGTGGGGAATCACGAACGCCTTCTGGAGCGTCTCCATCAGACCCGCGTCCTTGCGCCGAATGTCGCGGCGCTCGTAGCCAAGGCAGGCGGCGACCTCGCCGGCCATCGCGTTGATCGCGCTGCGCAGCACGTTCGGACCGCTTTCCATCTCCACCAGCGCCTGCTCGACCAGCTGTACGCCCGGCTGCGACGCGCGATCCGGGAAACGCGCGACGTCGACGGGGATGTTGCTGTTCGCGAGCTGGATGTTGCGGGGGCTGTAGTCGAACCCGAGCTTCGGCGGCAGCATGCCGCCGCCGTCGGAGGTCTTGCGCGACATCACGACCGCGCCCGCGCCGTCACCGAAGATGATCGAGGTGATCGGGTCGTGGAAGTTGAGCGCCTTGCTCGCCGTCTCGGAGCCGACGACCAGGACGTGCTCGTACACCCCCGAGGCGATCATGCCGTAGGCCATCGCCATGCCGTAGATCGACCCGGCGCACGCGGCCTTCAAATGGAACACCGGCACGTCGTGCGCGCCCATGTCCTCCGCCATCATGCAGTGGTCGCCCGGCAGATCCTGACTCACCGTGAACGACGCGTAGATGATCAGGCCGAGGTCCTTCGGCTCGATGCCGGCGGTTGCCAGCGCCTGCTTCGATGCTTCGAGCCCGAGGTCCGACGTCCGCGTGGCGTGGCTGCAAAACCGGCGCTCGTGGATGTGCGTGACCTGGTCGACCCACTCGCCGAAGTCGCCCGACTTCTCGGCGTCGTAACCGGTCACCATCTTGGAGAGGGTCTCGTTGTCGATGACCTCCTCCGGCAGATACGAGCCGGTTCCGGTCACGGTGACTCGAGGATTCAGCGCTGTCCGCATCACCATCTCCTGCCCGGCCCCCGGGTCGGGGCAGACTACCAGAGGCCTGGCGAGGCGTCCCCGCAACCCGCTAGTCTGCGGGGTTCATGCAATCCGGCGCCCAGACCCTGCCCACGCGCCTCCTGGTCACCGGACCGGCGGGCAGCGGCAAGACGTTCGGCGCGCTCGCGCGCATTCGTGAGGCGGCCACGCGCCCCGGCAAGCGCGGGCGCGGCGCGGCGCCGCCTGAAGACGCGCTGCTCATCCTGCCGACGTATGCGCAGGTGCTGCACGTCAAGCGCATGGCCCTGTCGCGCTGGGACGTGCGCGGCATCCTGGACGAGCCGTTCAAGACGTTCACGTCCGCCGGCGAGCGTTTCCTGGCGGCGTTCCGCGTGCGCAGTCTCCCGTCGGCCGACGAGCGCGACCGCTTGATGCAGGAGGCGTTGTCGCGCGCGGGCGCGTTTCTGTTCGAGCCCGTCGCCGAGCGGCCCGGGTTTCGCGCCCGCTTGCTACGTCTCGTGAAGGAGGTGAAGCAAACCGGCCTGCCGCCCGAGGAGGCAAGCCGCCGGCTCGCCGCCGGCGCGCGGCACCTGAACGAGGCGTCGCGCGCGCGCCTCGAGGCGTTCCTCGAGGTGTTTGCCGCGTACGAGACGTTGCTTCGCGAGGCGCGGCTGGAGGATCACGAGGACTCGCTGCGCCGCATGCTCGAGGCGCTTCGAACGCGGCCGCCCGAGCGAGCGCCGAAGCTGCTCGTCGTGGACGCGTTCGAGGATTTCACGCCGGTCGAAGAGCGGATTCTGACCGCTCTCGTGGAGGCCGTCACGGCCGCAGGCGGTTCGGCGCACATCACGCTGGGCTACGACCCGGAACGCAGCGCTCTCTTTCACAGCTCCGCCGGGGTGCGGCAACGGCTGCTGGCGGCCGGGTTCGAGGAGCAGCGGCTCGCCGCGTTCCCGCGCGCTCCGGGCACGCCGCTGCACGCGATCAGTCAGCGCCTCTTCGGCGCGGTCGGCGAACCCGAGCCCGGCGGCGCGCACGTGCTGGAGATCGTCGCGGGAGATGCCGAGGACGAGGCCGACGCCGTCGCGCGGGAGATTCGCAGGATCGTCCTGAAGCCCGGCCTGGACGAGCTCGAGCTCGTGCGTGGCTGGCGCGACGTCGGGGTCGTGGTGCGGCGCATGGACGACGTCGCCCGCTACGAGTCCGCGTTCGAGCGTCTGGGGGTGCCGCTGCGCGTGGTGGGGGCGGGCAGGCCGCTGGCGTCGCATCCGCTGGTGCGCGCCCTGCGCGGGCCGTTGCAGCTGCTATCGGGGGCGCTGGAAGCGGGCCGGTTCGAAGCACGCGAGATCACCGCCTACCTGCGGTGGCGCGCGTTGACGCGTGGACGCGCCGACGAGCTGGGTGCCGTCGACGACTGGGAGATGGAGCACCGCACGAGGGGATTCCCCATCTCCTGGGAAGCGTACCGCAGCGCGGCGCCCGACGCGTTGCGCGCGTGGGTCGACGAGCTCGAGTCGACGCGCGCGGCATGCGGGCGAGACGACGGCGACGTCTACGCGGATCTGCGAGCCGCGCTCGAAGACTGGATCGTGCATCCGGAGCCCGCGGGGCTCGACGAACGGGGGCGTCCGCGCGACCGCGCGCACGACCTGCGTCGTACGTGGGCGGTCGCCGTGGCGAAGAAGGTCTTGTCGGTGCTCGACGCGTTGCGCATGGCGGGCCAACGAACCGGCTTCGGCGCGGACGTGCGACTTCCCGAGGCGGTGCACGAGCTCACGGAGGCGTTCGAGCGTTCGTCGGCGCGTCTGCCGGACCGCCGGCTCGACGCCGTGAGCCTGATGAGCGCGGAGGAAGCGCGATTCTGGGAGCTGCCGGTCGTCTTCGTAGCCGGGCTCGAGGAGGGACAGTTTCCGATTCATCCCGATGAGGACGTGCTGCTCCGCGATCGGGACCGTGAACGGCTCGCGGAGGACGACGGCACGCTGAGACTGCCGCTCGTGCGCGAACGCGAGGCGTTCGAGCGCCGGCTGTTCTACGTCGCCATGACGCGCGCGCAGCGCCGGCTCGTACTGGTGCGAAGTGGGTACGACACGAACGGCGACCCGATCTCTCCCTCGTTCTTCCTGCGTGATCTCCACCGGGTCGTTACGGCGACGCCGTTGGGGACTCCACGACCGCCTGGGAAGGCGTCGGTTGCGTTCGAGCGCTGTCACACACGGCCCGATCTGGCACTCAGTGCCGCAACGGTCATCGGAGCGCGCGGCTCGGCAGACGAAGCTCGCCGGCGCGCGCGCGCGCTCCTGGAACTGCTGGGGCCGGACGTCGAAGCGCGCGGCCGTCGTCGGTGGCGGGCCGAGGCCGATCGACTCTCGCTCGACGACGACGTACGCGCGCGGTTCGGCGCATCCGTCGACCGCGTCTCGGCGTCGCGCCTCAACAACGCTCTTCAATGCCGCTACCGCTACTTTCTGGCAGGCGTCGTGGGGATCCCCCAGGACGAAGCGTCGTTCGAAGGCCCGACCTTCGAGGCCCGTCACGAGGGCACGGTGATGCACGAGGCACTGCGCCTGGCCGTGGCGGAACCGACGCTCGACGTCGAGGAGATCGTGCGGCGCGCGATTGCCCATGCGCCCGTCACGAACGTGGAACGTGTCCTGCTCGGCCTCGAGGTCAGGCGCGTGATCGACCTGTTCCGAATTCGTCAACAGAGCTTGACGAGCGCATTGGGCACCGATCGCCGCGACGTCGAGTTCACGTTCGGCTACGAAAACGACGTCTGGCTCGGCCAGGGTGAAGGACGCTTCCGCCTTCGCGGCAAGATCGACCGGCTGGACACCGCAGACGGACTCGCTTCCGTCATCGACTACAAGCTCTCCGTGTCCGGGGCGAACGGGGGCCACAAGGGCGCGCTCGACGGCACCGACCTCCAGCTCCCGCTCTATGCGAAGGCCGTGGAGCAGCTTCGGGGTGTTCACGTCGTCGGCATGGAGTGGGTCGCGATCCGCACACGCATGCGGCGCATCGTGTACGACGAAGCCGTTGAAGCGCTCTTCGTCGATCGGCGTGAGGGTCAGACGCTGTCGCCGCGCGCCGACTTCGCGAGTGATCTCGACGCCTGCGAGCGAATCGCCTCCGATGCCGTCGCGGCTGTGCGTGCGACCGATCACACCAAGGCTCCAGGCCGCGCCAAGGAGTGCGAGACGTGTCGTTGGGCGACGATCTGCCGTCCCGACCTTGCGTCCTTGCGCGCCAGAGAGGCCGGATCATGAGCCGGCCGCCGCTATCCGAGAAACAGGCCGCTGCCGTTCTCAGGCCGCCGACCGACGCGTGCGTCACCGCGGGTGCCGGATCCGGCAAGACGCGTGTGCTCGCCGAACGATTCGTGCACATGGTTCGGGAGAACGGCTTCGGTGTTCGCGACCTCGCCGCGCTGACGTTCACCGAGAAAGCGGCCGAGGAAATGCGCGGCCGCATCGCCGAGTACTTCGAAGACGCAGGAGAGGAAGCGGCGCGAGCCGAGGTCGAGTTCGCGTCGATCTCGACGATCCACGCGTTCTGCGCCAAGCTCCTGCGGCTACATGCCGTCGAGGCCGGCGTGGATCCGTCGTTCCAGGTTCTGGACGCCGGCGAGTCGGCGTTGCTGATCGACGATGCCGCCGCGCTCGCGGAGAACGAGCTCGAAGAGCGCAATCCCGACGCGTTGCTCGGATACCACGCGCTACCCCGCTACAAGCAGCGCGACGAGTGCATCAAGCTGCTCGGGCTCCTGCGCGGTTCCGGCATCGAACCCGAACGCATCGAGTGGCGTCCCGCGGACATCGACGTCGAGACGGCGAAAGCCGCCACACTCTCAGCCATCGAGGAATTCGCGGCGTGTGAGAACGAGGTCCATCGAGAACACGTTGCGCGATTTCGCGATGTGCTCGACCGATGTCGGAGCTTGGAGACGCTCGACATCGACGAGGGCGTCGACGTAGCCGCCTTCGCGACGTGGCAGCTGCACGACGTCGTCGGCGATCTCACGAAGATGTTCAAGCCGGGCGGCGGCTTCACGAAGGCCCGCAACGCGCTGAAGGACGCGCTCGAGGTGCTCGGTGGCGTACATCTCGACGTTTGGGGGCGCGCGTCCGTGCTCCCGGCCCTGCGCGAAATGTTGGCGACCATCGATCGAACCTATGCGGAGCTCAAGCGTGAGCGTTCGGCATTGGACTTCACCGATCTGGAGCTGGAGACCGTTCGGCTGCTCGATCGACTCGCGCAAGACGGGCGTGCGCTCGATCTGGCGCCCGGAGCGCTGCTCGTCGACGAGTACCAGGACACCAATCCGCTACAGGCGCGGATTCTCGAACGCCTGCGCGCCACCGCGTCCCAGTTTTCCGTCGGCGATCCCAAGCAGAGCATCTACCGATTCCGGCGTGCCGACGTCGGCGTGATCCTCGACGAGCGCGAGCGCGTGGGCGACGAGGGATGCCATGGACTCGACGCCTCCTATCGGGCGCACCCGATGCTCGTCCAGGGCGTCAATGCGCTGAACGAGGCCCTCTTTCGCGACGGCGCGGCAGGTGTTCCCTACGAGCCGCTGGTTGCGATGGGCACGTTCCGGGACACCGACGAGGTGCCGCTGGAGGTCACGTTCATCGATATCGGGAAGGGGGGGAGCGCCGAGCAGGCGCGCATGGCGGAGGCCGAGTGGATCGCTCAGCACATCGAGGAGTTCGTTGCCAGGGGCGTGCCGCGCACGAAAGCGGATGTGGAGCGACCGTTCGGCTACGGTGACATCGCGGTCCTCTTTCGTGCGCGCACGCAGATCGACATCTACGAAGCGGCCCTCTCGCGCAGGGGCATCCCGTACGTGACGATGCAGGGCGCGGGGTATCTCGATACGGACGAGATCGGCGACCTCCTGCACGTCTTGCGGGTCGTTCACGATCCATCCGACGAACATGCGCTGGCGTGCGTCGCTACCGGGCCCGCCCTGGGTGCCGAGGACGACGACCTGCTGCGATGGTTCGGCCACGAAGGAGAACGTGCCTGGGATCGCATGCTGGCGGACGCGAGCCGGGGCGGCCGGTACGCCGCGAACATCACGGCGCTCGATCGGCTCCGTGCAGACGCGGTCGCAGGCTCGCTCGCGAACACCGTCGAAGGCGCGTTGCGCAGTCTCGGCCTTCTCGAAGTCGCGCTCGTCGAACGTGGCGGCGAGCGGCGCGCGGCGAACCTACGCAAGTCCGTCGGCATTGCGCGGCGCTTGGATGCGAGCGGTCGACGCGGTCTCGGCGACCTGTTGCGCCACCTCTTCGCATTGCGGGAGCGGGAGATGGCTGAGCCCGAGGCGGCCATTGGTGCGCGCGATGCCGACGTCGTGCGACTGACGACGGTGCATGGGGCGAAGGGACTCGAGTTTCCGCTCGTGATCCTCGCGGACGCCGGTCGAGCAATCGGCAGCAATCGAAGACCGCCGTTGCTGCACGACGGGGACGGGCGGATCGCCGCACGCATGCAGGATCCCGTCGAGGGTGCCGGGCGCAGATCGGGCGGCTACCAGCTTCTCGAGCAAGAGGAGAGCCGGCTCGACGATCGCGAGCAGCAGCGCGTGCTGTACGTCGCTACCACGCGAGCCGAAGAGCGGCTCGTCATCAGCGCGTGGTGCAAGGGGGCCACCGGCAAGCCGCCCCGGCCGTCATCGGCCGTCGGCTGGGCGAAACAGATTTGGCGGTTGCTGCAGAGCGACTTCGCGCCCGGTGAGAGGCTCGCCCGCCTCGGCGAGGCCACCGTACGCCTGCGGATCGTCCCCGCGGCGACTGTCGAACCGGGCGCGGGTCAAGTGGAGCCTCGCAGTGACCTCTTGCCCACGGACGAAGACCGTGCGTGGGCCGCGACGAAGCTGGCGGAGGCCGAGGTCGAGACGTGTCCGCTCGGTGACACCCGATACGTCGTGAGCGTCTCCGAGCTGCTCGCCTTCGCCGCGGATCCGTCGCGCTACTACGCCGAGAACGTTCTGCTCGAAGAGCACGTGTACGAAGACGCGCTGCCCGATCTCGATGCGATGGGGGAGGCCGGCGCGGAAACGCGCGGCCACGAACGCGTCGAGCGCCTCGACCGCTGGGACGAACCCGGCGAGACCGTCGACCGCGCCGCGCTCGGCCGTGTCGTCCACGCCGTACTGGAGCACGTCCCCGGCGCGACCGTCGACGATGTCCTGCGCGGCGCGCTTCGCGAGGAGTATCCCGCCGGGACGCCTGACGGCGTCGAGGCGCAGGCGCGCGGGATGATCCGGCGCTACCTCGACGCCGACGTGGGTCGCGCCGTCGCGGCCTCGCTCGACCGGAAAGGCCGGGTCCGGCGCGAGGTCGCGTTCCACACACGGATCCGATTCCCCGGCGACGTGCGTGTCGCGACCTTCGACTCGCTCCTGGTCAAGGGCACGCTCGATCTCTGGCACGTGCGCGAGGACGGCGTTTGGGTCGTCGACTACAAGACCAATCGCAAGAGCAAGCGGTTCCCGACGCCGGAGTCGCTCGCGGACTACTACGCATGGCAGCTTCGGCTCTACGCGCTCGCGGCCGAGCGGCTCCTGGGCGAAGACGTCGCGGGTGCGTCGCTGTTGCTCCTCGACGACAGCTGGGGCGATGACGTGCTCGAAGTTCCCATCGACGTCTCGGGAACGCGACTGGAAGAAACGCGCCGGTTGTGTGAGGCTTTCGCGCGCGCGGAGCTGGAAGGACGCTACCCGTCCGACTGGCGAGACCTGTTGCACTAGAGGCGGCGACGGAGCGGGAAAACATGGGACGCATCGACACGTTTCGCGACATGCGTTGCCTCGTCACCGGCGCGAGTGCGGGCATCGGACGTGAGATCGCCCGTGAGCTGGCGCGGCAAGGTGCGCGCATCGTCGTCACGGCCAGGCGCGAAGACCGCCTCGCCGAGCTCAGTGTCGAGCTCGAATCGCTGGGGTCGCCCGAAGCGGTGGCGATCGTCGCCGACCTCTCCAAGCCCGAGAGCGCCGAGTTCATCGTCAAGCGCGCGGACGAGTCGCTCGAGCACGTCGACGTCCTGATCAACAACGCCGGCTTCGCGGTCCCCGGCATGTACGGCGCCTGCGACCTGCACCGCACCCTGGACATGATCCACGTCAACGTCAGCGCTGCCGTCGCGCTCGCGCGCCTCACGCTGCCCGGCATGGTCTCGCGCGACAGCGGCGGGATCCTGAACGTCGCCAGCGTCGCCGGCTTCCAGGCCGCGCCCTATCAAGCCGGCTATGCCGGCACGAAGGCGTTCCTGCTGAACTTCAGCAACAGCATTCACCAGGAGTACAAGCACACGAACGTCGCGATCACGGCGCTGTGCCCCGGCGTGACCGACACCGAGTTCTTCGAGGCCGCGGGCTACCGCAACCTCACCGGCTTCCTGAAGAACCGTATGCCCGCCGACAAGGTAGCGCGCGCGGGACTGCGCGCTTTGCAGAAGGGCAAGATGGAGGTCGTCCCGGGCTTCAAGAACAAGTCGCTGGTCTTCTTCCAGCGCTTCTTCCCGCGCACCTTCATCGCCGGCGTCTCGCGGCGCCTGATGGGGGGGAGGCCGCTGCCCACCCGGAAGAAGACCTAGCGGCTTCGCCGCGTCGAGTGCTCACGGAACCCCGGAGACGGGATACGGGCAACGGCAATCGGGACTTCCGAGCAGGGAGCGAAGTACCGCCTCCCGTTTCCCGGTTCCCGCATCCCGTGTCCCGGGAGGCTCGGTCGGCGCGCGGGCGTCCGCGGCGCCCCGGCCCCGTGCCGTACGGGTGCCTCCTCTGCGCGCCCCGTTACCATTCCGCCGATGAGAATCTCGAAGACCCTGTTCGTCACCCTGCGCGAGGAGCCCGCGGACGCCGAGGTGCGTTCGCATGCGCTGATGGCTCGCGCCGGTTTCATCCAGCAGATCGCCGCCGGGATCTACGTCTACGGACCGCTCATGTGGCGGGTCCTGCGCAAGATCGAGAACATCGTTCGCGAAGAGCACGACAAGGCCGGGTGCCAGGAACTCCTCATGCCCGCCCTGCAGCCGCGCGAGCTGTGGGAGGAGAGCGGACGCTGGGACGGCTACGTGGCGAGCGGCAACCTCTACCACTTCACCGACGCGCGCGACCGCGAGCTCTGTCTCGGACCGACCCACGAGGAGGTCATCACCAACTTCGTGAAGTCGCGGCTGACGTCGTACAAGCAGCTGCCGCAGATCCTGTATCAGATCCAAACCAAGTTCCGTGACGAGACCCGCCCGCGCTTCGGGTTGATGCGCGGCCGCGAGTTCGTCATGAAGGACGCGTACTCGTTCGACACGAACGCCGAGAACATGGAGGCCTCGTACCAGAAGCTGCGCCAGGTCTACCGCAACATCTTCTCGCGCTGCGGCCTGCGCTTCACGCCCGTCGAAGCCGACTCCGGCGCCATCGGCGGATCCGGGAGCGAGGAATTCATGGTCGACGCGGAGACCGGCGAGGACGCGATCGCGGTCTGCCGCGACACCGGCTACGCCGCCAACGTCGAGAAGGCCGTCAGCAAGATCCCTGCGCCGCCGGAGCCCGCCGAACAGATCGCGATGCACAAGGAGCCCACGCCGGGCGCCAAGTCGTGTGAGGACCTGCTGGCGCTGTTCCCGGACCTCCCGATCGAGCGCATGCTCAAGACCGTGCTCTACAAGGCGCTCTTTAAACATGACGGCAAGGACAGCGAGACCGTCGTCGCGGTGATGGCGCGCGGCGACCGCGAGATCAACGAGATCAAGCTGCTCAACCATCTCGACGCGTTGCACGTCGAGCTGGCCGACGAGAAGACCGTGCGCGATGCCACCGGAACCGAGCCCGGATTCGCCGGCCCCATCGGCCTTGCCGACCACGTGAAGCTCCTCGCCGACGCGTCGGTCGAGGGCGTCAACGGGTTCCTGTGCGGCGGCAACGAGAAGGACGTCCACTACCTGGACGTGTGGTTCGAGCGGGACCTGCCCAAGCCTGAGACCCACGACTTCGGCTTGGTGCAGGCGGGAGACCGCGTCGTCGACGGCGACGGCGTGATCGAGATCACGCGCGGCATCGAGGTCGGTCACATCTTCCAGCTCGGAACCAAGTACAGCGAGCCGATGAACCTGCGCTTCGCCAACGAGGACCAGAAGCTCGAGCCCGCGTGGATGGGCTGCTACGGCATCGGCGTCAGTCGCGTCGCGGCCTCGGCCATCGAGCAGAACCACGACGACGCGGGCATGCTCTGGCCGCTGCCGATCGCGCCGTACTCAGTCATGATCATCCAGATGCGAACCGGCGACGAGGCGCAGGACGCGCTCGCCGAGGAACTGCACGACAGGCTCGAGGCGGACGGCGTGGACGTGCTGTGGGACGACCGCAAGCTCGGCGCAGGCGCCAAGTTCAAGGACGCCGACCTCATCGGCGTCCCGATGCGTATCGTCGTCGGGCGCGACGCCAAGGACCGCAAGGTCGAGTGGAAGCCGCGCGCGAGCGGCGAGACCGACGTCATCGGCGCCGACGACGCGCTCGCGCGCGTCGGGACGGCGCTCGGGGCGTCGACCGCGTCGCCGACAGCGTGACCGCGTCGCAGGTTCTCGTCGCGCCGAATCAGTAGTGCGGCGGAGGCGGGTCCTCGCCGTCCTCGTTCGCAGAGAGTCCGCTGAGCTGGTCCTTCAGACCCTCCACGCGCACCTCGAGCCGCGCGATCACGTTGCGCTGCTCGATGACGACCTCGTTGAGCTGCTCGAGCAGCTTCTCCTGGTGCAGGAAACGAAACTCGAGGTCGTCGATGCGGCCTCGCACGGACGGCTCCTGGCCGTCGTCGCTATCCACAGCAGCCGCCGTCGCTCTGCTTCGGCTCGAGCCCCGCGATCGTCGAGAGAGGCATCGACGCGGCGGGCGCGCAGCATTCGCTGCTGCCGGCCGGCTTGTCGCTCATGGCCTCGGCGTCGGCATGCCGCACCCAGAACTCCCACTCGTTGCCGTCGGGATCCTGCGCCCAGAACTTGTTGGCGACCGCGTAGCAGCAGGTGACCGCTTCCTCGATCCGCGTGCTCACGCCGGCCGCTTCGACACGCTCGCGCCAGCCTTCGAGCTCGCCGTCCTCGAAGAGCTCGACGCCGAAGTGCTGCTCGGACGCGATCGGCTGGTGATCCGGCTTGTGCACGAGTGCGAGGTGCAGCGCCGGCGAGTCGAGCCGGAAGTTCGCGTAGTCCGCGCGCGTCTTGCTCGGCTCGGCGCCGAACAGCGTTCTGTAGAACGCGACGCTCCGATCGAGGTCGCGCACGTTGAGGTTCACGTGAACGCGGGTCTTCATGACGGGTCTCCGTGCGACACGCTAGATCCTATTTCGGATCCTTGGGCGGGGGCTGAATGGGCCAGAGCTTCTTGTGGCTGCCGTCGCAGAACGGCATCCTGCCGCTCGTACGACACGTACACCAGGCGACGGTTTGCCCCATGGGGTCGACGTCCAGAATGTGCGGCGAGTTGCCGGTCCCTTTGTGGCTCCCGTCGCAGAAGGGCTTGTTGCCGGTCTTCCCGCACGCGCAGATGGCGTGTTTGCCGGCTTGGAGCTGGCAGAGGATCGGACGCGGCTCCTGGTTGCGCCAGTCCGTCAACGGGCCGGGCTCCGGATCCAGGCCAACGCCGCGTCGGCGTCGGCGCACCGCTCGGACGCTCCGTCGGCGAGTCGCTTCCCGTAGAAGGACCCGTCCGCGTCGGGTGTGAAGACGAACGCGATGCCGCGCCGGTCCGCGAACTTCATCTGCGCGCCGTGTTTGCGCGCCTCCGGATACACGTCCGCCGCGAGCCCCCCGGCGCGCAGCGTCGCGGCGAATGCGAACGCGGCCTCGATCGTGTCCGGACCGGCGTTGGCGACCATGACGCTCTCGTCGACCGCCGCGTTCGCCCGACCGAGCTCTTCCAGCGCCGTCAGGAGGCGATCGATGCCGATCGAACACCCGACGCCCGGCAAGTTGCTCTTGGTGTAGAGCCCCGCAAGGTCGTCGTACCGCCCGCCCCGATCCGACGCTGCCGATGTCGGGCAGGTCGTCGAGCTGTGCTTCGAGCACGACGCCCGTGTAGTAGTCCAGCCCGCGCGCGATACTCGGATCGACCCGCAGCGACGAGAGCGGCTTGCCCGCCGCCTCGACGAGCGCGCGCACGCGCTCGAGCCCGTCGACGCCGGCGACGCCGGTCTCGCTGTCGCCGACGGCCTCACGCAACATGGCGAGCGTCGTTTCGTCGTCTCTCCGCGGCGCACACACGTCGAGGACGCGCTCGATGTCGGCATCGCTCATGCCGGCCGCGGAGAGCTCCTTGCGCACGGCGTCGTCGCCCTGCTTCTCGCGCTTGTCGATCGCGCGCAGCACCTCGAGCGAGCCCGTCGACGTGCCCAGCTGCTCGAGCAGCCCGGAGAGCACGCGCCGGTCGTTGATGCGCAGCGTGACCGTCCCCACGTCCAGCGCCTCGTAGGCGCTGAGCATGAGCACCAGGATCTCGGCGTCGGCCTCGGCGGTCACGGGGCCGACGATGTCCGCGTCGCACTGCCAGAACTCGCGGTAGCGGCCGCGCTGCGGGCGTTCCCCGCGCCAGACGGGACCGAGGTGGTAGCGCCGGAACGGGAACGCGAGCGTGCCCTGGTGCTGGGCGACGTAGCGCGCGAGCGGGACCGTCAGGTCGAAGCGCATGGCGACTTCGCGCCCGCCCTTGTCGGTGAACTCGAAGAGCTCCTTGTCCACGTCCGCGCCCTTGCCCTTGAGGATCTCCGCGTACTCGAGCGCGGGCGTGTCGATCGGGCCGTAGCCATGCGCGCGAAAGACGTCCTCGAGCGTGCGCACGAGGTCGGCGCGCAGCCGCGCTTGCTGCGGCGTGAGGTCGCGGAAGCCTTTCAGCGTTCGGGGCTGGATGATGGACACGAGGGGAGCATACGCGGCGGAGCGAAGAACCGGACAGTCTCCCGATCCCCGGCTCGGGAGGCGGGAAGCGGCAGACGGGACGACGCCGCCGAGCACTTCCACCCATCGCCCGTGTCTAGATGCCGGCTGCCTGCGCGATCGTGCCGTCGCGCACGAGCGTCTCGACGCCCTCGAGCGCATTCTTCCACGGCGCGTCGTCGATGCGCAGCGGCACCACCGTTCGCACCTCGTCGATGACCGCTTGCGAACGGCGGCTCGGCCGGCGATCCCGGAGCTCGATCGCCTGGCAGGCCGCGATGAGCTCGATCGCCAGCACCGCGTGCACGGTTCTCGCGATCTCGAGCGCGCGCCGAGCCGCGATCGGACCCATGCTCACGTGATCTTCGATGTTCGCACCGGTGGGGATCGAGTCGGCGCTCGCCGGGAAGCAGAGCGTCTTCGTCTCCGACACGAGCGCGGCAGCGACGTACTGCGGGATCATGAAGCCCGAGTGCAGTCCGCGGTGCGGCGTCAGGTAGGGGGGCAGGCCCTCGTTCATGTGCTGGTCGACGAGCGTCGCCGTGCGTCGCTCGCTGATGCTGCCGAGCTCGTGCGTGCACAGCTTGAGGTGGTCGGCCGCGAGCGCAATCGGCTCGCCGTGGAAGTTGCCGCCCGAGAGGATGTCGCCGTCCACGATGAGCGGGTTGTCCGTCGCCGCGTCGATCTCGCGCTCGAACACCGAACGCGCGAACGCCATGCCGTCGATCGCGGCGCCGTGCACCTGCGGCGCGCAGCGAATTCCGTACGCGTCTTGCGGCGCCCTGCGCTTGCCCGGGATCGAACCGTGCGGCGCGTCGACCAGCTTGCTGCCGCGCACGATGCGAAGAATGCGTTTCGCGCTCTGCCTCTGGCCTGGATGACCGCGCACCCGGTGAATGCGAGCGTCCAACGCCTCCGACTTGCCCGCCAACGCTTCCGTCGTGAGCGCGGCGCACACGTCGGCGACGCGCGCGGCCATCTCGGCATGTTCCAGCGCCTGCAGCGAGAGCGCGAGCGTGATCTGCATGCCGTTGACGAGCGCCAGGCCCTCCTTGAACGAGAGCCGGACCGGCTTGAGTCCCGCCTTCTTCAAGCCGGCGACCGCGCTCATCTCGCGGCCGTGAACGTGCACGCGGCCTTCGCCGATCAGCGGCAGCGCGAGGAATGAGAGCGGTGCGAGGTCGCCGCTGGCGCCCACGCTGCCCTGACTCGGCACCACGGCCAGCACGTCGCGCTCGTAGAGGCGCATCATCGCGCGCAAGGTGCCGATCCGGATCCCCGAGAAGCCCTGGGCGAGCGCGTGAATGCGAAGGAGGAGCGCGAGCCGCACCGTCTCGTCCGGCAGAGGCGGCCCGTGCCCGAGGGCGTGGCTGACCAACAGGTTGCGCTGCAGCTCGGGCGCGTCGGCGCGCTTGATGCCGGTGTCCGCGTTGCTGCCGAATCCCGTCGTGACGCCGTACACCCACTCCCCGTCGCGCACGGCGTCGGCGATGCGGTCCGCAGAGGCTCTCACGCGCCGCTTCGACGTCGCGGTCAGGCGCAGGGGACGGGCGGACAGGGACCCGGCGAGCGCCTGGGGAATGCGCAGACGCCCGCCGACGACAATGGGAGCCGAGGCACTGGACGGGGACGACGCCAACCTACTGCGGCCCCGGATCCGCCGAAGCCAGCCACTCCAGCTCCTTCTCGAACCACGCCATGTCGACCTTGCCCGAGATCTTGAGCTGATGGAGCGTGATGATGCCGGTGTTGGTGAACACGCCCACGCGCGCCGACTTCATGCCGCTGCCGTCGTCGCCGCGAACCTTGCCCTTGAGGTGAACGCCGTCGGACTTCGCGCCGAAGCCCGCCTCGCACAGGTCGTTCTTGCGGCGCTCGAGCTCCATACGGAACTTCTCGCCGCCTTCCAGCTTCGACGTCGAGCGCTCCGCGATCTTGATGAACCCGTGCGCGCCTTCGTCGGCCGCGGACCAGACGCCTTCACCCACGTACCACAGCACGTGGCCCGGATTGGCCTTCCGGTTGTCGCCCTTCTTCAGCTTGAACTCGGTGTTGTTGATCGAGAAGATCAACGCGCGGTACTTGTCCGACTCTTCGACCGCCAGCAGGCCGAAGTCGTGGGCGACCTCGGCGGTCACCAGCGCCTCCACGCGAACGTCGGGCAAGAACACGAGCCGGTGGAGGACGCCGCTCGCGCCGGCCATGGAGACCTTGCCGCGCTTGAGCTTGACGTCGACGGCGTGCGCGCTCGAGAACGGCTGTTCCTCGGTGAAGTCGTTCTCGTAGACCTCGATCTTGTCGAAGTTGTACTCGAGCTCGATGCGCCCGCGATTCATCGTCGCGTCGACCGAAACGAGCGCGGCGGGTCCCTCGACGCCGGCCTTCGCGGCGAGACGGCCCATCGCGATCTTGTCCTTGTTCTTCTGGTACGTCTCGCTGTCGGCGTACTGCTGCGTCAGGATCGTGTAGCCGCGAAGCGCGTCCTCGTACTGCTTCGCCGTCAGGTCCGCGCGCGCGAGTCGCCAGGCCTCGCGCGCCTGCTCCTCCTTGCGCTCGTTCGGCGCCTTCGGCTCGCTCGGTTCCTCGCCTTCCCCCATGCTCGGATCCGGATCCAGCGGCTGCGGAACGCCCGGCGGCTTCTTGCGTGGCTCGTCCCTGCGCTTGGGGGGCAGTGCACGCGGGTTCCGGCCGTCGCCGCTCTTCGCGTCCTCGCGCATGCGCAGGCGCGCGCGGCGCAGCAGCTCGGTGATCTCGGCCGCCATGTCCGGCGGGAAGCTCGCGCCCGCGCTCACGAGGATGTTGTGCGCGAGCCGGGCGTTCTTGTCGATGAGCGGTGCGGCGTCGTTCTTGATGGCGTCGAGCGCCTCACGCGCTCTCTCGCGCACGTGGTCGCGAAGCGGCTCCGTGCCTTGTCCGGCGCGCGTTGCGCCGAACCGGCTCTCGAACTCGCGGATGCGCCGCAGCGCCCGCGAGAACTGCTGCGCGGCGACGGCGCCGTCGACTTCCTCTTCGAGCTTGCCGCGTTCGCGCTCTGCCCAGGTCGTCATGATCTCGCGCAGCTTGGCTTGCGCGGCGTCGACCTCCGGCCGGCCCGGATGCTTGTTCACGAAACCGCGGAAGCGCTCGACGAGCGCCTTGAACCGGTTCGGATTGTTCTGCTCGTACGCAACGAGGAGCTTGTACTCGCGCGCGGCGAGGTCTTCGTCGCCGGAGGGAACGATCGGAACCAACGGCAGGTCGGACAGCGACGACTGCTCTTCGTGCTGCACGTCCTTGAGATGGCCGACGGCGCGTACGACGGCGCCGAGCACTACCGCCGCGGCGATCAAGCCGACGGTCGCCGCGACGCGCCGATCCGGTCGGCTCGATTTCCGCTCGCGGCCGCCGCGGCGTGGTTCCGCGGAACGCGACCGGCGCTCGTGCACGGTCGCCGGCTTGGCTTCCGCCGCGACGCGGACCGGACCGCGGTCGGTTCGAAACAGCGCGACCTGATCACCGATGCGAATGCGGTCGCCGTCCTTCAGCTTGCGTTCCTCCGCAGGCGAGCCGTTGATGTCGGGCGCGTTCTCGCCGGGCAACGCGCGCGCGACGTAGCCGCCGTCGCTCTTGGTCAGCGCGACCGAAGCCTGCTTGAAGGGGGCGGGCTTGGCTTGAAGTCCGGAGCGCTTGCCGGGGCCGAGGAAGACCGCGTCCTCGAGCACGTCGTACTCGAGCAACCCGAGCGGCGACGGCAGCAAGAGATGCGCGTGACGGCGCGTCGGCATATCCTCGGTTTCCAGTACCCATGGAAGCGGGGGCAGGCATCGTACGTTCGGGTCCATGGGGAGGAAACCAAACCGTGGCGAACGACTCACGCGACATGCACGAGCAGGACCAGAAGACCGTCGGCGGGCAGTGGCTGCCGTGGCTCGCGTGGGGCTGGGTCGCGCTCCTGGCTTTGGCCGCGATCGCCGAACTGACGGGCTGGGACAACCTGCGGCTCGCGCTCGACTTCGAGCGCCACATGCGCTGAGTCGCGGCCGGCGTACCCGATGCGAGGCGCCGCACGAAGTCCTTCCATGACCTCCGCCGGCGTCCTGCTGCAGAGCTTCCGGGATCTGTTCTTCCCACCCCGCTGCCTCGCGTGCGACGCCCCCGCTTGGGCCGGGGCCTTGTGTCCCCGCTGCGGCGCCGGCATGCCGGCGCCCGTCGAGCGCTGCCCACGCTGCGCGCGTCGACTGGGGCCCGTTCAAGCGCTGGTGAACGGCGGCTGTCCGCGTTGCACCGGCCCGTTCGCGACGGACGATCCGCTCTCGGTCGATGATCGACCCGGCCCCGTGGCGAGGGTGGTCGCGGCGTATCCCTACGCCGGCCCTCCGCGCGAGCTCGTGTTGGCCTTGAAGTTCCGTTCGCGGGCGCCGGTGGCGTCCTTGCTCGCCGACGCGCTGGCGGACGCGCTCTGGCAAGCGCGCATTCCCGGTGATCTGATCGTGCCGGTGCCGCTCGGTCCCCGGCGCGAGCGTGTGCGGGGCTACAACCAGTCCGTTCTCCTCGCCCGGCCCCTCGCGCGCCGCGTCGGTGTCGCGTACAGCGGCCGAGCCTTGCGACGGGTCCGTGAGACGCGGCCGCAGACGGAGCTCACGCGAAGCGGGCGGCGGCGGGCGCAGCAAGGCGCGTATCGTGCCGATGCCACGCGGGTCGAGGGCCGCTGCGTCCTGCTCGTGGACGACGTGCTCACGACCGGCGCGACGGCACGGGCCTGCGCGCTGGCGCTTCGCCGGGCGGGCGCGAGCGCCGTCGTCGCGGCGGTCGTTTGCAGGGCGGAGCTCGGCTGATCGCGGCGTACGATCCCGCGGATGGACACCGACGAACCCGAGGGCGATCCGATCGGCGAAGTCGCCGGCGCGTTCGTCGACGACGTCGTCGCGGACCAGGTCGCCGACGCGCTGAACCAGTGGTTTCGCTGGATTCTCGACGGAACGGAGATGCCGGGACCGGAGCTGTTCGAGCCGTTCGGCGTCGAGACGAGCGAGTACGCGTGGGTGCTCGGCGAGGACGTCGATTGGACGCTGGGTCCCCATGCGCGGGCGGTCGGCGCGCAAGTGCGCGTGAGCCTGCAGACGCACGACACCCACTTGCGGCTCTCGGGGCTCCTGCGCTCGCTCGGCGCGTTGCGCGTATGGGTGGATCGCGACGCATAGCAACCGGTAGACTCGCGCGACATGAATCGAACGCGATCGGTGCCGGCGTTGTTCTTCCTCGTCACGAGCGTCGTCCTCGCGGCCGTCAAGGCCGAGGCCGGCCCCGAGCGGGTGCCTCCCGCAGGGGAGGGGTTGCTGGAGTCCGAGAAGCTCGAGGGCCGCGGCGTGTGGGTCGACCCACGCTTCGAGAACGCGTTCGACCGAGGCGAGCGCATCCGCGCCACGATCTGGTTCGAGGATCAGTTCCTCGGCGACGGCAAGGCGTACGAGCGGCGCGCGAAGGAGTTCGCCGGCGCGAAGCGTACCGAGCTCCGCGTTGCCGTTGCGAAGACGCTCAAGGCGATCGCCGACCGGTCGTGGGCCGCCGCGAAGAAGGACCTCGACGCCCTGATCGAAAACGAGGGCATCCGCAACGTCGATCGGTTCTGGATCGTGAACGGTTTCGCGTGCGGCGTCACCAGGGACGGGCTCGAAGCGCTGAAGAACGTCGCGGGCGTGCGCAAGATCTTCGTCGACTCGTCCTGGCGCCCCTTGCAGCAGCCGCGGCCGGGCGAATCACCCGTCTACAAGCCGACGACCGACGAACCGGCGTTCGACCCGGCGCGGTACAAGCATCCGTGGTACGTGCGCTATCTGCTCGCCGACCGCGTGTGGAAGGACCTGGGCGTGACTGGGCGCGGCACGCTCAACATCATTCACGACCACAACTTCCTCTTCTCGCCCAACACGACCAGCAATCTGCATCGCAATGCCGGTGAGATTCCGGGCAACGGCGTGGACGACGACGAGAACGGGCTCGTCGACGACTACCACGGGTTCAACTTCAACTGGAACTCGCAGGTGCTCACCACCATCAAGGTCCCCCCCGGCGGCGGCGGTGGCGCGGCGCTTCACGGGTTCATCTGCGGCGCCATCATCTGCGGGTCCGGCGCGGAAGGACACGAGTACGAGTTCGGCATCGCGCCGGAAGGAACGTGGGCGGGCGTGATCTCGGCGCGGCGCATGGAAGCCGCGGTGCAGTGGGCGGTCGAGCAACACGCCGACACCTACAGCATGAGCTTCTCGGTGCCCGGCAAAGGCGAGCACCGCTCGCATTGGCGCAAGCTCATGGAGCACGGTTCGTTCTGCGGCGTGTGCTTCGTCTCCGGCGCCGGCAACTTCGCGTTGCAGCAGAAGGTGCCCGTCCAGATGCGGCAACCGGAGGACATCCCCGGCGCCGTCTTCGCCGCGGCCGGCGTTCATCGCGACCTGACGCGAACCGCGACGTCGAGCAAGGGGCCGGTCGAATGGAACACGGAGCACTACAAGGACGGCACGGTCCAGAAACCGGCCGTCTGCGCGTTCAACTTCGGGCTGCCGTGGCTCTTTCGCAACGGCACCGTGCGCGAGGGCGGGCTCAACGGCAACTCGTTCGCGGGTCCGATGTTCTGCGGCTCGATCTCGCTCATGCTCTCCGCCGATCCCGACCTCCTGCCCTGGGACCTGCGGGAGATCATCACCGGCACGGCGCTCGACATCGCGGCGAAGGGCGTGGACTACGAGACGGGGCACGGCCTCATCAACTGCTACCGCGCCGTGAGAGAGGTGCTGCGGCGCAGGTGCGTGCGTGAAGGGCGAAGCAGCAAGCGCTACGAGGGGCGGGAGGAAGGCGACGAGCTCGACGTCGCCTCGCTGAAGGAGCGCCTGAAGGTGTTGGGGCTTTCGATCGGGTTCGTGGCGCCGCGCGGTCAGGCGAAGGCGCAAGGCGTCCAGGTCGGGGACCTGCTCGTTTCGTACAACGGCGTCGAGGTGACGGACCAGAAGTCGCTGCGTGAACAGATCGAGGCCGCGGCCGAAGGCGAGGCCGAGGCAGTGGTGATGGTCGTTCGCCGGGGAGAGGAGACGGTCGAGATCAAGCTCAAGCCCGGCCAGATCGGCATCCGCACGTCCGAGAAGTACAGCGAGCCCGTGTTCCAGTAGGGCGCGCCGCGGCCCGCCTTGCGACCCGTCTACTTTCCGCCGCCGATCAAGTCCTTGAGCTTGTCCTTGGCCTTCTTGCCGATGTCGCCCACACCCTCGAGCGCGCCCGGCGACAGATCCGTCATCGACAACGCCGGCGTGACCTTCGCGTCGCCGATCTTGCCTTGCACCCTCAGCGGGATCACCGCGGTCGGCACCACCTTGCTGAGCTTCTTGCCGACGCCGCCCAGGAACCGTGGCTTTGCGACGAGGTCGAGCCGCTTGTCGAAGTCGACGGTCCCCGTCATCGACAGCGACAACACCGGTCCGTCCAGCTCGGTCCTCAGCAGCGTCACCACGCGCCGGCCGACGTTGAACTCCGAGTCGAGCTTCGTGAACGAAAGCGCCTTCGAAACCGACGTCAGCGTCGAGCCCACCTCGGGCACGGTGACGGCCAGGATCTTGCCGACCTGGCCGAGGCCCCTGCCGCCGCCGAGGCCGCGGAACAGCGTCGAGTCCTGCACCGTGCCTTCGCGCATGTGGACCTCGCCGTCGCCGACGAGGTCGTGCATCAGAGCGGGGTCGCTGATGTCCGTCGAAGCGAGCTTGAGCTCCGCGTCGAGCAGGCCCGAAAGCGCCGGCGACGAGCTGTTCGCGGGTACGATCGCGGGAAGCGCGAACAGCAGAAAGCGGGCCGGTCCCTTGCCGGTCACCCAACCCGAGGTGTCGACCTGTCGCGCGGTCAGGACCGCGTCCCACGGAATCCCGAAGTCCTCGCCCAGCTTGCCTTGCGCGCTGAGCCGAACGTTGCCGCCGTTCAGCTTGGACTCGAGCGACGCGACGAGCTTCGCGCTCGTGCCCGTACGCCGCGCGGAGAAGGACGGGTTCTCGATGCGCAGTCCCGACGTCGTCCAGCTGCCCGGGGAAAGCGTCAAGTCGAGCTCGAGATCGCGTCCGTTGTCCCCGGTCGAGCCGCCGAACGTGCCGGAGCCGTCGATCGGCCCGCGGCCGCGCAGGTCGGCGTAGTCGCTGCCGAGATACGCGGCGAGGCTCGGCGCCAGCCGGGCGGCGTCGCCGGTGATGCGCGCGCGCACATCGATGTCGTCGTCGTCGCCGGTGCCGAAGGTCGAGCCCGAGAGATCGATCTGCAAGCCGTCGAGCGCCAAGGACAGCTTCTTCGCGACATGCCGGCCGCCCTCGGGACGCATCGTCGCGTCGAGGTCGACTCGCACCGTCTGTTTCGGCAGCACGGGATCGAGCCCGGTGCGCTGCCACACCACTTCGCGTCCGACGACGAAGCCCGACGCCGTGCGGTCGTTGCCGTTCGTGATCAACCGCAAATCGCACTTGGCGACACCCTGCAGCCGCCCGCCGGTTTCGACGCCCAGCAACGAGCCGACGTACGGCTGCGCCTGCGCCAAGTCGACGTCCAGGTCGAGGATCGCCTCGGACAGGTTGGTCTCGCCGTCGGTCTCCGACAGTCGTGCCGTGATCTGTCCGCTGTGCCCCATGCCCACGAGGTTCGTCGCGCGAATCCGCGTGTCACCGGGATTGCCGCTCATGCTGACGTCGAAGTCGAGCGTGCCCGGGCGGCGGAACGCGAGCCACGATGCAGGCAGCGTCAGCGCCGAGATCTTCACGTGTGCGTTCGCCGACGACCGCTTGTCGTCGCCTTTGGCCTCGCCGGTCACGACGACGCTGCCGGTCATGCGCTCTCCCGGCTCGAGTCCCATCACGCCGCCGAGAAGGTCGGACAACGCGCCGAGGTCTACGCGCATGCCGAGCGGTCCATCGAGGCTCGGTCCCGAATCACGCAGATGCAGCACGAACGGCGTACCCGTGCTCGTGGACGTCAAGGACACCGCGCTGCTCGTGAGGCTGTACACGTCGAGACGGCTCACGTCGTCCTCGACGGAGCGCCAGCGCGCCTGCGCGAGGACCTTCGGTTCACGCACGACCGACCCGCCCGCGTCGAACGTGAGATTGGTCACCTCCGCGCCGAGTGACAGGTCCAGACCGTCCGCGTCGTTGCCTCGGATGCCGAAGTTCAAACCGCCGCCGCGGATCTTCTCCAGTGCGGGAACGAGCGGGCTGAGCCGCGCGAGCTGGGCGAGGTTCGCATGCAGGCCGACGATGCCGACCGCCCGCATCGGCGACAGCGAGACGCGCCACGGCTCGCGCAAGTCCACGGCAGCGGTGCGCCCCGCCGTGAGCCCGCCCGTCTTGATCTCGATCGTCTCGGCAGCGGCGTCGAACGAACCGGTCGCGTTGAGCTGGATCCGCGGTTCCGCGTACGCGGGCGCGGTCGACGTCTGCCTGCCGACCTGGAACTGCTCCGCGGTGACCCGCAGGTCGCCTGTCGTTCGGGTCCCGTCGCCGGACAGCCCGATGTGGGCGACGAGCTTCGCCAGGGACACGCGAACGTCGTCCCCGCCGAGCGCGGCGATGCGTTCGCCGTCGATGTCGATGTGGCCGTCGACGTTGTAGTCCTCGCCGACGCGTTGCACCGACGCCTTGCCGGTTGCCTGGAGCTGACCCGTCAGGTTGCTGACGCCGCTCGCGCCTTCCACCAGCGCCGCGAGACGGCCCAGGTCGAGCGGCGGCGTCGCGAATTCGATGGGACCGGCGCCGTTGCCGTCGAGACCGATGCTCGCCGAGATCTCGGCGTCGGCGCCGCCGACCTGCGCGCCCACCGCCGTCGCTCGCAACGTCACCGACGTGCCGCCGTCGCCCGCGAGCAAGACCGCCAGGTTCAGGTCTTCGATGCGTCCCGTATCGGAGCCGCTCGCGCCGCCCGTCGGAACCGATTCGATGGTCCCGTCCGTCACGACCAGATGGATGCGCGGACGGGCGCCGCTCTTCGTCGCCGGCTCGTCTTCGTCCGACACGAACAGGTCGTCGGTGTTGCCCGCGTTCCTGGCGTTGCGCCGCAGCGTCACGTGGGGTTTGGTGACCTCGACCGACGCGTCGACGGTCCCGCCGGCGAGCGCGAGCAGGTCGATCTTCGCGTGGATCTTCTCGATGGTCGCCAGCGGTCCGTCGAAACCCTTGGGGCTCTCGACCGTGACGTCTTCGAGGTCGATCCCGTGGCCCCAGAACGCGAACGCGTCCCCGATCGTCACCCTGCGTCCGACGGCGTCGCCGATCTTGTCCGCCACCGCGTCGCGGACCGGTCCGATCGCGAGCGCCAGCGGGCTCACGATCAGCAGGACCACCAGGAAGAACATGAACCAAAGCAGCCGCCGGGTCCACCGGCGCGGCCGCCGCGGCTTGGCATCGGTCGAGAACGCGGGGGCGTCAGCCATGCTTGTCTCCGGAGCGATTTCCGCGCAAGAAGGTAGCGGCGCGACCGTCGCCGGGTGAGGGTTGCGCGGCGGCTGCACATTGTGTCGCAGGTCCGAGCACCTGTAGTTTCCTCAACCACTGAAATCGGGCCCTTGCCGTGAACTCCGTCTCCCAGCGCTTCGCCGGCTACACGTGGCGCTACCAGCTGCCGGCGGACGTGTTGCTTGCGATGTCCTTCGGCGTCCTCGACCTGGCCGGCTTCGTTGCCAAGCGCGCGTTCGGCGCGGCCGACTGGGTGGTGCCCGTGCTGGTGACGGCCGCCCAGGTGCCGTGGTTGCTCGCGCCCGTGTGGGAGGTCGTCTTCGCGCGCCTGGATCCGCGCCGCGTCTTCGTCTGGGTCGGGGCGATCGCCAAGCTCCCGCTGCTGCTGATCGGCTTGACGCTGATCACGGGTCACGAGTCCTGGCTGTGGCCCTTCCTCGGCGTGATCGCGCTGCACCATCTGATGATCGGCGCCTACCTGCCGCACCGCGGTGCGCTGCTGCGGGCCAACTACGCGTCCACGCTGCGTGCGCGAATTCTCTCGAAGCTCGAGATCGCCGCCATGTTGGCGTTCCTGTGCGCGACGAAGCTGGCCGGATTCGCGCTCGACCACGACGACGCGTCGATCGCCATCCTGTTTCCGATCGCAGCCGTGCTCGGGTTCGCGGGCTTCCTCGTGCTCGCGCGGATTCGGTGGCGCCGCGACGGCGAGCGCGAGCCGCCGTCGGCCCGACGCGATGTCGGCGAGGTGCTCCGCGACGTCTGCGTGCGAACGTACGAGGTGCTGAAGGCGGATCGCGACTTCCGACGATACGAGATCGGCTACATGCTCTACGGCGTCGGGTTGTTGAGCGGCGCGCCTTTGATCATCCTGATGGCCGAAGGCCCGCTGGCGATGAAGTACGGCGAGTGGGCGGACGCGCGCGGCATCGCCTTTCCCGCGGCGTACATCGTCGGGATGCTGTTCATCGGGCGCGTCGCCGACCGGCTCGGTCCCGTGCGCGTGACCGTCATCGCGTTCGCCGTGCTCGCGGCCTTCTTCGCGTGTGTCACCGTCGTGCAGACGCCGTGGCAGCTGGTTGCGTCCTTCGTGCTGTACGGCGTCGCGATGTCGTTCGTGACGATCGGCTGGACGCTCGGCCCGCTGCACTTCGCGCCGCCCGGCCGCGCCCGCCGCTATGCGGGCGTACACGTCTTCCTGGTGGGGGTGCGGAGCGCGCCCGCCCCGTTCCTGGGGCTGTGGCTGGCCAGTGCGTTCTCGCTACGCGTCGGCTTCGCCGTGTCGGCGGTGCTCGTCGCGGTCGGTGGCGTCGTCGTCTACGGCCTTCTGCGGACCGAGGTCCGCTCAGGCCTCGACGCCCGCTGACGCGCGTTCGATCTTCCGTTCCAGCATGGCGAGCAGGATCACGGCGGCGGCGCCGACCGCCGCGGCGACGAGGACGCCCGCGACGTTGTCGCCGATGCCCGCGTTCGTCAGCGGACCCTCCTTGAGGTCGTAGTTGCTCTTCCATGGCCACAGCGCCCGCAGGGAGCCCGCCATCAACCCCGTGAGCGCGGCGAGCGTGACGTCGTGCGCAACTCGCAAGAGGCGCCTGAGCAACGGAACGAACAACGCCACGCCCAGCGCCACACCGAGCACGAAGATGCCGATCACGCCGAGGTTGCGATCGTGTACGGCGCGCGTGACGGTCGTGTACTGGCCGATGATCAGCAGCAGCAACGAGCCGCTGATGCCCGGAAGGAGCATGACCGAGATCGCGGCCGCGCCGCCGATGAGGAGCATCCACGTCGCGGGTTCCCGTGATGCGTGCGGCAGCCCGACGAAGACGGCGGCGCCCGCGCACGCCAGGACGGCGGCTACGTAGTGGCTCCAGTGCGACGTCTTCCGCCGGCGCCACGGTTCGCGCAGGCTCAGCACGACGAGACCGAAGAAGAACGCGTAGCAGAGCGGCGCCGTGTCGCTCTTGCGAATGAACCCCGGATCGTCGGTCGGCCCGACGAGCAACAGCGTCGCGATGTAGACCGCGGCCAAGACGCCGGCGAGCAGCGGCAGCAGGAAGGCCAGCGCGCGGCGAAGCTCGCTGCGTCCCGTGCGCGAACGCAGCAGCACGTGCAGCTTCAGACACGTGGAGATCGACCGGATCAGCCGCTCGTACACGCCCAGGATGAGGGCGATCGTGCCGCCGGAGACGCCGGGAACCGCGTCGGCGGACCCCATCAGGAAACCGGATGTCAAGACGAGATGAAGCGGGAGACGCTTCTCGCCGACGGGCGGATCGCGCTTCGTTTCGGGTTCTTCGGCCATGCGCAGGAACGTGTCTAGCACGCCCGTTGGATCCTCCACATGGGCTTTTCGGGCCATACCCGGCTAGGATTGAGGCGGTATGAGCACCGAGGAACGTCGCCGCTCGATCCGCCGCCCCGTCGATCTGGCCGGGGTGATGTTTCTCTCGAACAGCCGCATCGTCGAGGTGCGGATCAAGAACCTGGGCGGCCTCGGCGCGCTCGTCCAGGTGGGTGATCTCGAAGAGCCCGTGTTCGAGGGCGAACGCATGGTCCTCGAACACCCGGTGGTCGGCGACGACGGCGAGCCGGGCGACGCCGTCCGCTCCGTCGGCGCGATCGTGCGCGTCGAGCTGGAGTTCCTCAACGAGGGCGTCGCGCGGCAGCTCGCCGTGTACTTCGATGGGGGCGCGCCCCCCGAAGGGTACGAGGCGTAGGGATCGCTGGCGGGACGACGGCGGGATCGAACACGGGTCACAGTGCGTCCGGGCCCCGCCTCGATAGCGGAATCGGCGGAGAGCTGATGTCGAAACCGAACCGGGAGCGGGAGAAGGAGCGGGAGCCTCGAGCGCGGCGCCCTGGAAGCGCGACCTAGCTCTGCGTCCGTCGAGGGTCGTGCTTCTGCATGTCGACGAGTCGGAACTCGGGCGTGCGCGTCCCGCGCCAGTCGTTCAGCACCGGCGTCACCGCGAGATCGAGCTCGTCGCCCGACGAAGCGAGGTCGTACAGGTCCGCCCGACGGAACGCCACCACGCGGATCGCGCCGCCCGTCTGTTGCAGTGCGAACGAGAGATGGTCCGACGCGGGGCCCATCAACCGCGGCCGTCCCGCGACCTGCGCGCGCGGCACCAGGAAGACGGGCTCGGGGTTGTGCGAGCCGAACGGCGCGAGCCGCGTCATCTGCTGGACGGCGCCCAGGTTCCAGTCGTCCACGTCCGTCACGGCGTCGATGCGCAGCGTGCGCGCGGCCGAACGGTCTTCGAGCTGGCTCTCGACGGCAGCCTCGAACGCGTCGCGGAAGGCCTCGACGTCGCCGGCGTCGATCTCGCAGCCGGCCGCCATCGCGTGGCCGCCGTGGCGCAGGAGGTGCTCGTCGCACGTGGCCAGCGCTTGCTGCAGATGGACGTCGGGCGGCGTTCGGCACGAGCCGCGCCCCATGCCGTCCGCGAGCCCGATCACGACCGAAGGCTTGTGGAATCGATCCACGAGCCGGGCCGCGACGATTCCGATGACGCCCTGGTGCCAGTCCTCGCCCCAGACGACGAGCGACTTGCGGTCGCCGGACGCGAGCAGCGCTTCGGCCTCGGCGATCGCCTGCTTCACGACGCCCTTCTCGATGTCCTTCCGAAGCGCATTCGCCCGGTCGAGCTCCGCCGCCAGCTCGCGGCAGCGCTTGGGATCGGACTCGGTCAGGAGCTCGACGACGAGCTCCGGTTTCGACAGGCGTCCGGCCGCATTGAGTCGCGGGCCGATCCGGAATCCGACGTCCTCGGTCGTCAACGGCAGGTTTCCGACGCCGGCGATCGACAAGAGCGCCTGAATGCCCGGATGCGACGACGACCGCAGCGAGCCGAGGCCCGCCGTGACCATGATGCGATTCTCGCCGAGCAGCGGGACGACGTCGGTGACGGTCGCAAGCGCCGCGAGGCCGACCGCGTCGCGCAGGAACGCGCGCAGCGCCGCTCGCTTCTCGCCGCGCAACATGTCACGCATGCGGTCGGCGATCGCCCACGCGAGCTTGAACGCGAGCGCGCAGCCGCACGGCATCGCCGTCGCGTCGACGGACTCGTCCAGATGCGGATTGACGATGATGCACGCGTCGGGCAGCGTCGCGCCCGGTAGGTGGTGGTCGGTGATGACGACCGACATGCCGAGCGCCCGCGCCCGCGCGATCGGCTCGAGCGCCGTGATGCCGTTGTCGACGGTCACGATCACCTTGACCCCGCGCTCGGCGAGGTCCTCGATGCCGGCGACACTCAGGCCGTAGCCGTCGCTCTCCCGATTGGGAATCGACCACGTGACGTCGCCGCCCGCGAGGCGGAAGAACCGGACCAGCACGGCGGTCCCGGTCATGCCGTCCACGTCGTAGTCGCCGCAGACCGCGATCCGCTCGCCTTCGCGAAGTGCCCGCGCCAGGCGTTCCGCGGCCGTGTCCACATTGGGCAGACCCTCGGGAGGGGAGAGGTCGGCCAAGCGGGGGCTCAGGAACTTCCTGGCGCGGGACGGTTCTCGAACGCCGCGCTGCCAGAGCAGCCGCGCGACGAGAGTCGGAAGGCCCAACTCCCGGGCGAGAGCCGGGATCTCCCGGCTCGACGCCTCGGCGTCCACCTGTTCGACCACCCACAGGGGACGCACCATTGGGCAGGGCCCTCCTTCACGACAGCAGGGGGACGGGTAGGATTGCCCGCCGCCTCGGCGACCTCGACAACCTAGCCACGCCCTCCGACGGACCTCCATGACCTCAACCGCCCCCGCCGTACGCCGTGTGATCCTCGGGACCGCCGGGCACATCGACCATGGCAAGACTGCGCTCGTGAAGCGGCTCACGGCCGGGATGAACGCCGATCGGCTGCCCGAGGAGCGCGAGCGGGGCATGACGATCGACGTCGGCTACGCGACCTTCAGCCTCCAGGACGGCACCGAGGTCGGGTTGGTGGACGTTCCCGGCCACGAGCGGCTCGTGCGCACCATGGTCGCGGCCGCCACGGCGATGGACCTCGCCCTGCTCGTCGTCGCGGCGGACGACGGTCCGATGCCGCAGACCCGCGAGCACGTCGAGATCCTCGACGTCCTCGGGGTGACGCGCCTGGTCGTCGCGCTCACCAAGACGGACCTCGTCGAGAGGGAGATGTGCGACATCGCCGCCGAGGAGGTCCGCGACCTGCTCGCGACGACCGGCATGGAAGGCGCACCGATCCTCTACGTCTCGTCCGAGACGGGCGACGGCGTCGAGGAGTTGCGCGACGCCATCTCGGCGACCATTCCCGAGTCCGTGAAGCGCGCGGACGACGCGCGCATCTTCCGCATGCCGGTGTTGCGTTCGTTCCTGGCGCCCGGCCGCGGCGCGATCGTCACCGGCATTCCGATCTCCGGACAGATCGCCGACGGCGACCGCGTCGATGTGCTTCCGGCCGTGTGGCCGAGCCGCGTGCGTGGGATCCAGGTGCACCATCGATCGTCGGAAGACGCCCGCGCGGGACATCGCGCCGCGCTCGCGCTCACCGACATCCACGTCGACAAGGTCAAGCGCGGCATGGTCGTGGCGACCGCCGGCGTCTTGAAGCCCGTCCATCGTGTCGCCGCGAAGTTGCGCGTCCTGAAGAGCGTTCGCAAGCGGATCGAACACGGCGATCGCGCGCGCTTGCATCTGGGGTCGGACCAGGTCGTCGTGCGCGTCCACGTGCCGTCGCGCAAGCCCATCGAGAAGGGCGGCGTCGCGATCGTGGAGCTCGAGTCGGACAAGCCGTTCGTCGCGGCGCCCGGTGACCGTCTGGTGCTTCGCGCCGAGAACGCGTCGTCGACGTGGGGGGGCGGCGTCGTCGTCGAGTTGTTGACCCGGCGCATTCCGCCGCGCCGCCAGGGCCGCCTCGACGCGTTGATGGCGCTCGCGGAGCACCTCGACGATCCGCAGGCGCTCGTGACGTCGTGCATCACAGCCTCCGGCGAGCGCGGCTGCACGCTCGACGAGATCGCGGCCGCCACCGCGTTGCAGCCCCGCTCGCTGCCGGCGTTCGTCGAGGCGCTCGTGTCGTCCGGCGAGGCCGTCGCGGTGGGGCGCTCGGGCCGCTGGATCACCGGCGCGGCGTTCGAGAAGGTCGCGCGGCGCGTCGAAGCCGCGGTTCGCAAGCTGCACGAGAAGGACGCCGCCGTCGACGCCCTCTCGCTCGCAGCGGTGCGGTCGGCCGCGGGCCGTACGGAGCCCGTCGTGCTCGACACCGTTCTCGATCGCTTGACCGCCGCCGGCACGTTCGTGCGGACTGCGGACGGCAACGTCCGGCACAAGGATCACTCGTCCGACCTCCCCCCGGAGGACAAGGCGCGCTGCGACAGCATCCTGGCGCTGCTTGCCGCCGGCGGCGGGCAGCCGCCCGCCGTGGACGCTCTGGAGGCGGAGCTGCGTCTGTCGAGCCCCGAGCTCAACCGCGCGCTGCGTCTCCTGCACCAACGCCGTCTCGTGTTCAAGGCCGAGGACTTCTGGTTCGACGCGGGCTGGCTCGAAGCACAGAAGGCGAAGCTGGCCGAGATCGCGCAGGCGCAGGGCGGATTCACGCCTGCCGACGCGCGCACCGTGATGAACACCACGCGCAAGTGGGTCATCCCGCTGCTCGAGGCGCTCGACAAATCCGGGTTCTCGCGCCGCGTCGGCAACAAGCGCGTCGTCAAATAGCGACGCCGGTTCGTCCGTGGAATCCACGGATTCGATCCAGAACGCAGTAGGATGGCGCCATGCGTCATGTCTCGATCTTCTGCGTGCTGCTCGTGTGCTGTGCCGTCGTCTCGGCCGACGAGAACGACCGTTCCAAGGACGAGCGCAATACCGATCTCCTCGTCCTGAAGGGCGGCAAGCAGATCCACGGCAAGATCCTCGAGGAGAGCGATCATCACGTCGTGATCCGCAGCTTCTCCGCGACGGGATTCTTCGAGTACACCGCGCCCATCGAGGACGTCGTGAGCGTCAAGCGCGGCGAGGGCGCCGTGACGACACGCGCGGACGTCGAGCCGCTGCGCGACGAGTGGTTTCTGCTCTACTCGGAGGGACGCATCGTCGGCACGCGCCATCTGGAGCTCTGGACCGTGCGCTCCAAGACCGCGCCCGGCTTCCGGTTGGAGGAGAACCTCAACTACTTCGCGCAGGGCAAACACGTGCCCGCAATGCGGGTCTGGCGCCACGAGTCGGTGGACCTGCGCTTCATGCCGCGTCGTCTGGCGTTTCGCGAGGTCCGCGAGCGTTCCGCGATCCCCGGCGGACCCGGGCGGTTCGAGCGCGCGGTGTCGGGTGACGTCACCGACGGTATCTGGCGGGCGACGATCAGCGAGGGCGGCAAGAGCAAGCGCAAGAACATCGAGCTCGCGGTCGGTACCCGCGGACGGCTGGGCCTGCGCGAGCATCTCCTGCGACGGGAGCGCGAGATCGAGATCGTCGACACGTACATCGTGGACGGCGAGAAGGCCAAGCTGTCGCGCGTGCGTGCAGGGTTCGTCGGCATCGACGAGCGCGAGGACGAGGACCCCAAGCCGAAGCGCGACGAGTTTCACTGGGAGCAGGACGGCGAGCGGCTGATCGCGTTCTTCCACCGCGACACGCGTCCGCACGAGGAGCACGTGGAGCCCGGCATTCTGGCGAAGCCCGTCGGCAAAGAGCAGGCGTTGGCCGCGCGGGAAGAGAACAGCAGGCGCGAGAGCGATCCGAACCGCAGCGACGTGAAGCTGGTCGAGGCGGGCATCGGCTTCCGTCTGCCCGATTCGGCGTGGAGGTACGAGGCGAAGGCGATTGCGCCGCTGCACACCGGATGGCGCTTGCTCGGTCGCGCCAACGCCGCGGCGATCACGACCGACGCCCGCTTCGAGTGGCATCCGGAGGGCCAGCGGATCGCCCCGGGCATGCAGGACGGCGAGACCTGGCTGCTGAAGCGGCTGCGTACGGCCTGCGAAGATCTGAAGGTCGTCTCGAGCGCCCAGGCGATCGAAGAGCTCGACGACGGCTGGCGCATGGAGCTGGAAGGGACGTTGCGAGGCGACAAGGTGCGTACCGTCGCGGTCGTGGTGGACCGTGACCCCGGTCGGCTGGTGGTCTTGTTGGCCTGCCCGCTCACCGCCTGGAAGGACGGGCGCGCAGCGGTCGAGCGCTTCGTCGAGTCGATCCACCGTCTCGACTGATCGTCGCCGCCGCGGGGCGGGCACTGGAAACCCACGGGCATCTCTCGGAAACTCCCAGCGTGGCGTCGAAAGAAGATCTGACCCTGGCAAAGCGGCTGCTCGCCGCCGGTGTGTTGAGCGAGGACACCGTGCGTCACGCGTTCGAGCAGCAGGACGACCTGCGTACCAAAGGGCGGGCGTTCACGCTGGAGCGCATCCTCTACGCGCGCAAGGACCTGCCGCCGGGTTGCCTGGAGGTGTTGCGGGCGCCGTCGCTGTTCGACTCCCAGCCGTTCGGGAACTACCGGATCGAGGAGGTGCTGGGCGAGGGGGGCAGCGGGACCGTCTACGGCGGCGTGTATCTGCCCAACGGCGCGCCGGTCGCGATCAAGGTGCTGGACCCCATTCACGCGCTGCGGCCCGAGTTCCTCGAGCGCTTTCAGCACGAGTCGCAGCTCTTGATCCAGCTCGAGCACGAGAACATCGTGCTGGGCTACGAGAGCGGGCACGAGGCCGGATACCACTTCTTCTCGATGGACTTGATCGACGGGATGACGGTGCTCGAGGTCATCGACCGCCGCGGCCACCTCGAGAACGAGGAGGCGTTGAGCATCACGCTGCAGACGGCGCGCGCGCTCGAGTACCTGCACGAGTCCGGCTTCCTGCACCGTGACGTGAAGCCGAGCAACATGATGATCGATCCCGACGGGCGCGTGCGCATGATCGATCTCGGGTTGGTGCGGCGGATGGATGACTCCGCGGAGCCCGAAGAAGAAACGATGACCGTGGGCACGGTCGAATACCTGTCGCCCGAGCAGGCGCGCGGGCGTTCCGATCTCGATCCGCGGGCCGACATCTACAGTCTCGGGCTGTCGCTCTACCACATGGCAGTCGGCGACGTGCCGTTCCACGGCGAGACCGACTACGAGGTGATGGCCAAGCAGATCATGGCGTCGCTCGACACGCAGAAGGTGAAGACGCGGCGCATCTCGCCGGAAATCCACTTCTTCATCGTGAAGATGACGTCCAAGGACCGCGACAACCGCTACGAGTCGGTTGCCGAGGTGTGCGAGGACATCTCCGGGTACGTGCCGGCCGAGTACGTCCCGGTGGACTTCGGTCCGGATCCGCTGGAGTACCCCGTCCAGGCGCCGGTCGTCGCGCCGCTGGGGTCGCAGCCGCCGGTCGCGCCTCCGGTGCCGCCGGTCGCGCCGCCCGTCGCACCTCCGGTCGCACCGGTTGCGCCGCCGGCAAAGCCCCCTGTGGCCCCTCCGGTCGGTCAACCGCCGCCGAAGCCGCCGGTTGCGCCGCCGGCAAAGCCCCCTGTGGCCCCTCCGGTCGGTCAACCGCCGCCGAAGCCGCCGGTTGCGCCGCCGGCAAAGCCCCCCGTGGCTCCGCCGGTCAGTCAGCCTCCGCCGAAGCCGCCGGTTGCACCGCCTCCGAAGCCCCCCGTAGCGCCGCCCGTATCGCCGCCGGCAGAGCCCCCCGTCGCTCCCCCGGCGAGTGACGCGCCGCCTGCGCCGACCAAGCGCCGCAAGCGCGATGCGCCCGTACGCCGTCGGCGCAGACGCTGAAACCCGTGTCACGCAAGAAGAAGTCGAAAGCCGAGCCCTGGTACGCGAACGGACTCACGTTCCGTTGCACCGCATGCGGCCAGTGCTGCACGGGGGAGCCCGGCAACGTCTGGGTGACGCCCGAGGAGATCCGCGGCCTCGCGCGTGCCCGCGGCATGTCCGTTCGCGCGTTCAAGAAGCAGTACGTGCACAAGGTCGGCCGTCGTCTGTCGCTCAAGGAAAAGGCGAGCGGCGACTGCGTCATGCTCGAGAACGGCAAGTGCACCGTCTACGACGACAAGCCGCTGCGCTGCACCACCTTCCCGTTCTGGAAGGAGGTCATGGCCTACGAGAAGGAGTGGGTCGAAACAGCCGAGCGCTGTGAGGGCATCGGCCAGGGCGACCGCTACTCGCGCGAGGAGATCGAGCGGATGGTGGGGGGCGACCCGGCGCCGTTGCTCGAGAAGCACGCGCGTCCTCCCGAGACGCCGGTCGTGTCCCGCTTCGACGAGAACGGCAGGCCGAAGCCGGCGACGCCGCCCGAGACAAGCGAGCGCGTCGACTGGGACGCGGCGTTCGCGGCGCTCGAGGACCTGTACGCGCAGCTCGAGCGGGAGCTGCCGCGCTACCGGTTCACGTGCTCGGCGAGCGGCAACTGCTGCGACTTCGACGCCTACGGACACCGTCTGTACGTCACGACCCTCGAAGCCGAGTACTTCTTCCGCAACTCGGACGAAACGCGTGCGAACGAGGACGCACGTGCGTGCCCGGCGTGGGGGCCGGATCGGCTCTGCAAGGCGCGCCAGGGGCGCATGTTGGGGTGCCGGACCTACTTCTGCGGTCCGTATCCGGTCGAGGGCCCGGAAGCGCTGCACGAGCGCTATCAGGCGCAGGTGACGAAGCTGCACGAGCGTTTCGGGATTCCCTACGCCTATCGCGACATCACGGATTGGTCCGCGGAACGCAGGCCGGTGCGGTAGCGGCGTCCTGCCCGACCCACCCGCGCCGCCCCCCGAACCCGCTGTTCGGAGGTACGCTAGACCCCTTGCGCCGACTGCGGGGGGTGTCGCCGTTCTCCCCGAACCTTCCGGGCCGGTTCGTGTCTAACGCGATGTCCAGGAGATCTCTGCCATGTTGCGCGCGCTTTCTTTCTCCCTCGCAGCCCTGTTTCTAGCGGTTCTCGTCGTCCAAGCCGCCCCGGATGCCCACGCCAACGGCATCCTCGTGACCGGCGATGAACCGACCGCGCCGACCGTCAGGCGCCGTCCGCCGCCGCACTGGCACCCGCGTCCGCAGCCGCCCGTCCGGCTCAAGGGCCACCGCGTCAGCGCGACCCTCAACGGCCAGGTCGCCGAGGTCACCGTGGAGCAGACCTTCCACAACCACAGCGGCGCGCAGCTCGAAGGCACGTACCTCTTCCCGCTGCCCGAAGGCGCCGTCATCAGCCGTTTCGCGATGACGATGTTCGGCAAGATGATCGAGGGCGAGATCATCGAGCGCGAGCAGGCGCGGCGCATCTACCAGAGCATCGTCTCGCGCCGCCGCGACCCCGGCCTGCTCGAGTACATGGGCCGCGGCCTCTTCCGCGCGCGCGTCTTCCCGATCATGCCCCACAAGGACCTGACGATTCGCCTCACCTTCCAGCAGGTGCTGCCGGACAACGAGGGCACGCTCGAGTTCCGCTACCCGCTCGCGACCGACCGCTTGAACAGCGACGCCGTCCAGGACGCGATCGTGGACGTCAAGATCGAGAGCGACGTCGACCTCAAGGCGATCTACAGCCCCTCGCACAAGGTCGACATCAAGCGCGACGGCGACCGCAAGGCGCGCGTCACGTACGAGCGCAGCGGCAAGAAGCAGGACAAGGACTTCCTGTTGTTCGTCGGCCGCAGTCCCGACGCCGTCGGCTTCTCGCTCCAGAGCCACAAGGCCGTCGGTGAGGACGGCACGTTCATGGCCGTGCTCGCGCCGCGGGTCAAGGTGCCCGAAGGCGAGCGCGTCCCGAAGGACGTCGTCTACGTCGTCGACACGAGCGGCTCGATGGTCGGCGACAAGATGCACCAGGCGCGCAAGGCGCTCGCCTACGGCGTGCAGAAGCTCCGCAAGGGCGACCGCTTCAACATCATCGGCTTCTCGACGGGCATCTACCCGTTCCGCGACAACCTGCTGGCCGCCACCGAGGAAGCCCAGAAGTCGGCCGTGAAGTGGATCGAGGCCCTGGAGGCCCGCGGTGGCACCAACATCGAAGAGGCGCTCACGACCGCTCTCGCCATGAAGCGCGACGACCGGCTGTTCATGGTGGTCTTCCTCACGGACGGTCGTCCGACGATCGGCGAACGCCAGACCGAGCCGTTGCTGAAGATGATCCAGAAGGCCAACGCGAGCAACGCGCGCGTGTTCACGTTCGGTGTCGGCACCGACCTCGACGTACGCCTGCTCGATCGCCTCGCCGAGGTGACGAACGGCACCCGCGACTACGTCATGGAGAACGAGTCGATCGAGATCGTGACCGGCCGCTTCTTCAACAAGGTGGATCAGCCCGTCTTGAGCGACGTGAAGGTCGAGTTCGGCCCGGGCACGTACGACATCTACCCGCGCAAGCTGCCCGACCTGTTCGCCGGCAGCCAGGTCGTGGTGTTCGGCCGCTACAAGGAAGCGGACGACCGTGTCATTCGCCTGACTGGCAAGGTCGGCAACAAGGAGGTCGTGTACGAGTACGAAGGCACGCTGCGCAAGGGCGAGGGCGCCGGCTACCTGCCGCGCTTGTGGGCCTACCGCAAGGTCGCGTTCATGCTCGACGAGATCCGCCTGCACGGACACAGCCAGGAGCTGGTCGACGCGATCGTCAAGCTCGCCACCAAGCACGCGATCGTCACGCCCTACACCGCCGGCCTCGTCGTCGAGGACAGCGAGATGCAGAACGTGAATCTGCGGCTCGAGGCACGCTTCCGCGCGCCGGGGCGTCGAGGAGCGGGCCGCGCGCGCGACGGCTTCGGCGGTCCCACTGCCGGGATTCCGATGCCGAACGCGGCGGCGCCGGGCAGCGGCGGCGGCGGAGCGGCGTCATCGCCGGCGGCCGAGAAGAAGGCGCCCGAGGACTCCGCGAAGCTCAAGCGCCTGAAGCACGACGCATCCGAAGAGGAGATTGACGACAAGGACGGGCTCGAAGAGCTGCGCGCGCGCATCAAGGCGGTCGCGGGTCGGACGTTCACCATGCGCGACGACGGCCGCTGGGTCGACACGGCGTGGAAGGCGAAGACCCCGACGACCAAGATCGAGGCGTACTCCGAGAAGTACTTCGAGCTGCTCGCGAAGAGCGACACGCTCGCGAAGATCTTCGCGCTCGGCGAGCGCGTCGTCTTCAAGCACGGCGACACGTTCTACGAGATCGTGCCGGCCAAGTAGGCTCAGGCGCCACGTGGACCGGGACGCGGTGAACGCGATGTAGGGGCGACCCTCGTGGTCGCCCAACCGTCCGTCGATCAGGCGCGGACGCATGCGCGGTTGGGCCGCCACAAGGGCTGCCCTACGGGTCATGCGCCACGTGCACGTGAACGCGCACCTGCACCACGCCTGCACCGGGACGCCGTGAACGCAAGTGCGGGATGTACGGGCGCCCCTCGCCGTCGCCGACCGACGTCCGAATCTGACGAAATCGCCGGCTCCCACGCCACGCCTCGCCTCAGGGGCACGTGCTGGGCACCCGCGTTGCTACCCTGCGTTCGATGTTCGTCCGCACGTTCGCGCTCGCCGCCGCCCTGCTGTGCGCCGCCGCATTCGCCACCGCCGCGAACGGCGCGGAGTTCGCCTCGGCCGGTCACGCCGCGAAGCAGCTCGCGGACGGCGACCGCGCCGATCGCCTGAGCGCGGCGAACTACCTCGGTCGCTCGAAGCGCCCCAAGGCGAGGGCGGTCGCGGGCGCCGCGCTCGCGCGCGCGCTCGAGCACCCCGACGACGTCACCCGTCGCGCCGCGGCCAACGCGTTGGTGAAGATCGAGTGGCGCGCCGCCGCGCCCGCCCTGCGCAAGCGCCTCGCGAAGGAACACCATCCGACCGTCGTGCCCGCGCTGCTCATCGCTCTGGGACGTCTCGGCGGGGCCGCTGAGGACATCGAGATGCTCGTTCCCTACGCGGGCCCGCGCGTTCCGGCGGCGATCCGCACCGCGGCCGTCACCGCGCTGGGGGAGAGCGGCGGCGCCAAGGCGCGCGAGGCCGCCCTGGGTGCGCTCGATGCGACGGATGCCGACGACCCGCGCTGGGGCCTGCGCGCCGCCGCCGTCATGGCGCTGGCCAAGTGCGGACACGGCGCCGATCTGAAGCGCATTCGCGACGTCTACCAGCGCACGCAGGCCAAGCGCCATTGGCTCGCGCGCAGCGCGCTTGCGCGCGCGGTGGCGGTCATGGCGTCCGATCCCATTCCCGTCCTGAACCAGCTGGTGCGCGACTCCGATGCGCGCGTCGCCGTCACCGCCGCCGAGGGTTTTGCGCGCGCCGGCCATCCGGCGCACCTGCACGGCTTGCTCAACGACGCCGAGGCCCGCGTGCGCGTCGCCGCCGTCGGCGGCGTTCAACAGGCGCGCCTGCGGAGCGCCATCCCGCGCGTGCGGCGCATGGCCCGTCACGATCGAAAGCGGGAAGTCCGCTGGGCGGCGGCATCCGCGCTGTTTCGCCTCGAAGACCCGGCCGGCGACGAGCTCGTGCTGATCGCGGTGGACTCGCGTGAGCCCGCAATCTGGACCGAAGCCGTCGCGCTTCTCGCGAACCGAACCGGTGCGCGGCACGGCCGCAACGTGAGCGCATGGCGCGAGGAGCTGCGACGCGCGCGCGAACGCAAGGGACGGAAGTGACCTTTCCGCGCAACACCGCGGCGCTTCGAGCGGCGCTGGAACGACACGGCCTGCGTCCGCGCAAGATGCATGGGCAGTGCTTTCTCACCGACGCGCAGGCCGTGGACGCGATCGCTCGCGACGCCGACGTGGGCCCCGACGACGTCGTCGTCGAGGTCGGGACCGGCCCGGGCATCCTGACCAACGTGCTCTGCGAGACCGGCGCCCGCGTTCAGACCTTCGACGTCGACGGCAAGCTGCAGGACCTGGCCAAGCAGCTTCGGGACTGGCCCGCGACCGTCGTGTTCCACGAGCTGGACGTGCTCGCGTCCAAGCACGAGTTGGCGCCCGCGTTCGCGGCCGCCTTCGACCCGCCCGCCGACGGCCGGCTGCTCATGGTCAGCAACCTGCCGTATTCGGTCGCGACGCCGGTCCTGATCGGGGTGCTCGGTCTGCCGCGCCCGCCCGATCAGATCACGGTCATGGTCCAGCTCGAGGTGGCGGAGAAGATGCTCGCCCGCGCCGGATCGACGAACTACGGCGCGCCGTCCGTGCTCGTCGGCGCCAACGCGACCGGCGCGGTGCTGCGCCGCTTCTCACCGTCGGTGTTCTGGCCGCGCCCCAGGGTCCATTCGGCGCTGCTGCGGCTGGCGCCGCTGCGGCCGCCCGACCTTGCACCCGAGGAGCAGCGCCCGTTCGGCGCGTTCGTCACGGCGCTCTTCACGCGGCGGCGCAAGGTGCTCACGACGGCGCTCCGAGCGGCCGCGCCGGATGTCGATGCCGCCGGCGCGCGGGCGCTGCTCGACGGCGCGGGCATCGACCCCGCCGGCCGCGTTCAGGAGGTCGAGCCGGGCCGCCTGCTGGCGCTCTGGCGCGCCGTTCGCAGCCAAGCAGCGAACTAACGCTCTCTCGCGCACGATGGGGGGGCGTCCATCGGAAGGAGTATAATTTCGCGCCTTGCGGCACGAAGCCGGACAGTCCCGCCGTGAACCGGCGCCAGGCCAGCATCCCGTCGTTTCGCACGAGTTGGTGAGATGCGGCCGCCCTTGGGACTGATGGTCCGCGATCGTCGCGCGCGGCACCCCCCTCGTCGTCATCCACGGCTCTCGTTCTGTCCGGGCTTTCCCGAACGGTGCGTGCGTGGTCGACGACGGCCTTTTCGGAGCGCGTAGACAACGCATGGCGTCTCTCATTCCCGAACACGTCATCGAGCAGGTGCGCCAGGCGCACGACGTGCAGGAGGTCGTCGGCCGCTACGTCGAGCTCAAGCAGGCGGGCCGCGCGTTCAAGGGACTGTGTCCGTTTCACGACGAGAAGACGCCGTCGTTCACGGTCAACCCGGACCGCCAGACGTTCAAGTGCTTCGGTTGCGGCGAGGGCGGCAACGTCTTCACGTTCCTGATGAAGCACCAGGGAATGACGTTCCCGGACGCTGTTCGCATGCTGGCCGATGAACGCGCCATCGAGGTGCCGTCGGTGAGCGGTGCGCAGGAGGACCGCGGGCGCATGCAACGCTTGCGGCAGGCGCTCGACTTCGCGCAGAGCTTCTTCGTCGCGCAGCTGAAGGGCGGGGACGGCGCGCAGGCCCGCGCGTACCTGACCCAGCGCGGCTACGAGGAGAGCGCCGTCGACGCGTTCGAACTCGGCTTCGCGCCGCCCGGCTGGGACCGGCTGCTCGAAGCGGCGACGCGCCGCGGCATCAAGGCCGACGTGCTGTTCGAAGCCGGGCTCGTGCAGGAGCGCAAGGAGCGCAACGGGCACTACGATCGTTTCCGCAACCGCGTGATCTTCCCGATCCGCGATCTGCAAGGGCGCGTCGTCACGTTCGGCGCGCGCGCGCTGCTTGCCGAGGACACGCCGAAGTATCTCAACGGTCCCGAGACGCCGGTCTTCAAGAAGTCCAACCTGCTCTACGGGCTGGATCACGCTCGGTTGCACATCGCGCGCGCCGGCGAGGCGCTGCTCATGGAGGGCTACACCGACGTCCTCATGGCGCGCATGCACGGCTTCGAGAACGCCGTCGCCGGCATGGGCACCGCGTTCACCGACCGTCAGGCGGCGCTCCTGCGGCGGGCGGCCGGCCGCGTCGTGCTCGTCTACGACAGCGACGACGCGGGCAGGGTCGCGGCGGAGCGCGCGCTCGACGTGCTGCTCAGCGAAGGCCTGGAGGTCCGCATCGCGCTGCTGCCCGAAGGCCGCGACGTCGACGAGATCCTGTTGGAGGACGGCGCGCCGGCGTTCCAGGCCGTCCTCGACGACTCGCTCGAGTTCTTCGATTTCAAGCTGGCCACGCTCTCCGAGCGCCTGGGCGGCCTCGATACGCCGCGCAACCTCGCGGCCGCCGCCGAGGAGCTCACGCCGCTCATCACGAAGGTCAAGAGCCAGCTCGAGCGCGACCTGCTCTTCCGCCGCCTGGGCGAGCGCATGGGCGGCCCGGACGCCGAGGCGCTGCTGCGCAGGGAGGCGGTGCGACGCATGGGCGGGACGCCGACGTCCAGGAGCCGCCGGGCGCCGGCGCGCGCCGCCGGCGCGTCCGCGGACCCCGCGGCCGAGCTGCGCCCCGAGTCCCAGCGACAGGTCGAGCTGCTGCTGCTGGCCGGCGTGCTGTTCCTCCCGCAGCTCAAGGATCGCGTTTTCAACGCCGTGGGACCCGAGCATTTCACCCTTCCGGTCACGAGGCGCCTCTATAACGCCGTGCTCGAGATCGACGAGGCAGGCGGCGAGGCAGGGGCGACGGACGACGAACCCACCGTGAACGTGCATACGCTCATTGGGCGGTTTGCGAACGACGACGAGGCGGCGAGCACGCTCTCGGCGCTTCCCGAGCCCGACCCGACGCTCGAGGAGCGCGTGACGCGCGCCATCGAGCACCTCGAGCAGTCGCGCCGCCACCGCAGGCAGCAGGACCACTTCACGAACCTGGTGCGACAGGTCGCGGGCGAAACGAGTCCGAGTCCGATTCCGCCTGTGGAAGGGGCTCCGGCCCCCGAGGCGGACGCGGGCCCGACCGGGAACCTGACGCCCGCCGAGGACGTCGAAACCCTCGCGCCCGAGCCCGAATGGGAGGTCGTGGACTCGTCCCCGACCGCCCCCCTGGAAGACAAGCTGTCCGTGGACGCGCCTGTGAGCAGGTCGGTCACGGAAGGCCGCATGGAGTCCAACGAATGACGAGACGTGTCGACCCCTTCGTCCCCCCGAGCCCGCTCGACGAGACGGAAGCCGAGATCACGGCCCTCATCGAGACCGGCCGCAAGCGGGGCTATCTCACGTACGAGGAGCTCAACACCGCGGAGCCGGAGCTGGCGCCCTGCCCCGCGATGATGGACCGCATCCTCCAGACGATGGACCTCGAGAACATCGAGATCATCGACGGCGGTGTCGCGGAACGGCGTGAGCGGGCGGCGGCGCTCGCACGCGGCGAGCTGCCCGATCTCGACGGCGACGCCGACGGCGAGAGCGCGCTGGATCTGCCGATCACGACCGAGAAGATCGACGATCCCGTGCGCATGTACCTGACGCAGATGGGCGAGATCCCGCTGCTGACGCGCGACGAGGAGATCAGCCTCTCCAAGAAGATCGAGATCACGCGCAAGCGGTACCGCCATCGCGTCCTGGAGAGCGGCACCGGCATCGCCGCCGCCATTCGCATCTTGCAGGAGGTCGCGCGCGGCGACCTCGCCTTCGACCGCACGTTGCGGATCGGCACGGCGGATCCCGTCGACAAGGACGACCTTCAAAAGCGCATGCCGAACAACCTGCGCACGCTCGAGAAGCTGCTGCACTCCATGCAGCTCGACATGATCGCGCTCAGCGACGACAAGACCAGCGACAAGGAGCGCGAGCGGATCCAGTACAACCTCGGCAGCCGTCGGCTCAAGGCGCTGAAGATGCTCGAGGAGGTCTCCATCCAGACCAAGAAGATCCGGCCGGTCCACGAGGAGTCCTTCGAGCTGGGTCAGGAGATCCGCGAGCTGCGCCGCCGGATCCGCGATCTGAAGCGCCGCAGCGGCGATCCCGAGGAGATCAAGGAAGCGGAAGAGCGCCTGGAAGAGATCGCGATCACGAGCCTGGAGTCGGTGGACGAGTTCATCGATCGCTGCAACGACATCCGCTATCGGTTCGCGGAGTACGAAGAGGCCAAGCGCAAGCTGTCGAGCGGCAACCTGCGTCTAGTCGTCTCGATCGCCAAGAAGTACCGCAACCGCGGTCTCACGTTCCTGGACCTGATCCAGGAGGGCAACACGGGCCTCATGAAGGCGGTCGAGAAGTACGAGTACCGCCGCGGCTACAAGTTCAGCACCTACGCCACGTGGTGGATTCGCCAGGCGATCACTCGCTCGATCGCCGACCAGGCGCGGACGATCCGCATCCCGGTCCACATGATCGAGACGATGTCGAAGATCCGGAACGTCACCAAGAAGCTGATCCAGAAGATGGGCCGCGAGCCGACGATCGACGAGATCGCGAACGCCAGCGGCATCAGCGTCGAAGAGACCAAGCGGGTGATGAAGATCAGCAAGCACCCGATCAGCCTCGACCGGCCGATCGGCGACTCCGACGACAGCTACTTCGGCGACTTCATCGAGGACGAGCACGCGGAGAGCCCGGTCAACGCCGCGACGCACGAGATGCTGAAGGACAAGATCGACCAGGTCCTCCAGACCCTGACGTTCCGCGAACGCGAGATCATCAAGCTGCGGTACGGCATCGGCGACGGCTACACCTACACGCTGGAGGAGGTCGGCAAGATCTTCAAGGTCACGCGCGAGCGCGTGCGCCAGATCGAGGCCAAGGCCGTTCGCAAGCTCCAGCACCCGGTCCGGGCGCGCAAGCTGGAGGGGTTCCTGGAGACCTAGCGTCTTCCGCTGCCGACATCGGCCACCTCCGACCCGACGTCCCGCCGGGGGCGGCGACGAAAGCAACGGGGCCGCCGAAGCGCCGCCGAGTCGCGGGTGAGCCGTACTTCCGCGCGAGGCCGTGGACTCGCCCACTCCCAATTTTGGGCCCGGGCGAACCCTTTACGCCTCCGGTCATCCTGCTACACCTGTGGGTTCGCCCCGGGTTTTCAGGTTCACGCTGAATGACGGCCACCATGAACGAGGTCATCGAGAAGTTCAGAGCTCTGCAGGAGTTCGACCTCAAGATCCTGCGCCTCGACAAAGAGCTCAGCCGCGCACCGGCGGCGTTGAAGGACCATCGCAAGTCCGTCACCGAGGTGGACGGCAAGATCAAGGCCGTCGACGACCGCGCCAAGATCCTCAAGGCGCAGATCAAGCTCCGTGAGAACGACCTGAAGTTCAAGGAGCAGAAGATCGCGAAGCTCAAGGAGCAGAGCTCCGAGGTGCGCTCGAACAAGGAGTTCGTCGCCTTCAAGAGCGAGATCGCGAACGCGCAGGGCGAGTGCGACCGGCTCCAAGGCGAGATCCTGAAGATTCTCGCGGTCGTCGAGCAGGCGGACGCGAAGATCGGAGAGCTCAACGAGGAGCGTCAGCGGCAGGTCGACCGCGTCACCGCCACGCAGGGCGAGATCGACTCGAAGCAGGCCGACATCAAGCAGCAGCGAGAGGCGCTGCTCGCGGAGCGCCCCAAGTACCTCGAGGGGCTGCCGGAAGAGCACCTCAGGCAATACGAGCGCGTGCGCAAGGCGCGCGGACGCGGCGCGTCGTCGCTCGAAGGCCAGTACTGCCGCGCATGCGGCGAGCCGCAGACGCGCAACGACGTCTACGCCGTTCAGAACCGCGCGCGCATCGTCTACTGTCGCGCCTGCAACGTCATGCTCCTCCAGTAGGCGGCGCGACGGATGCTCGGCTTCGCCATGCCATCCGCTCCTCGCGTGGCAGACCACGCGTCGTCTCGGATCGCTACGCGCTGCCTTCGCCCCGACGCGCCGCCGGGAAGAGGCGGCTCGTGGGCGCTCGACGCTCACAGTCCGGGGGCATGAACCTCTCCGTCGGCACTGCGTTAGAATCCCGGTGCGACCAGGCTGGATGATCGCGGGGCCCTCGGGTCCCGAGGAAAGTCCGGGCTCCATAGGGCGAAGAGGTGGGTAACGCCCACCGGGCGCGAGCCCAGGGAAAGCGCAACAGAGAGCAAACCGCCGATGGTCCCGAAGCGCACCCCGCGAGGGGCGCGTCGAAGGGCACAGGCAAGGGTGAAACGGTGGGGTAAGAGCCCACCGCGTCGGCGGCGACGTCGACGGCACGGCAAGCCCCTCTTGGAGAAAGGCCAAATAGGGAAGAAGGGCTCCTCGGAGTCCACGGTGCGGCCCGTACCGTCAAACTTCCGGGTAGGTCGTTCGAGGCCGTCGGCAACGGCGGCCCTAGATCGATGGTCATCACGGAGCAATCCGTACAGGATCCGGCTTATAGGCCCGGTCGCACCACCGGCCGTCTCCCGTTTTCCGTGTCCCGCATTCCGCTTCCCGCGCTCGTGCAAGCGACGCCGGCAGCGCATCGGGACGCGGGACTCGGGAGCCGCCCCTACTTGTCGCGCGGCTTCGCGTCCTTCCAACTCTTGGCCTTCTTGTAGTCGTTCCACCAGCGGCGCCACTCCTGTGGCCGCGTCAGCTGCTGGCCTGTGAGAGACTGCAGGGCGGCGCGCACCGACTTGCCGTAGGCGCGCCACTTCTTCTGGTAGTGGCTCTTGAGCTTGATGTGGTCCGGGTTGAACGAGTGCGCGAGGTTGTACGTGCTCTCGAGAACGTCCACGAGCTCCTTGACCGCGATCTTGCGGTCCTTCAGCTCCGCGCCGGCGAAGGTAGCCAGCGCGTCCGCGGCGCTCGCGACCACCTCGTTGTCCTCGTCGGTTCGAATCAGTGCGCTCAACGGCTCGATCGCCTTCGGATCGGCCACGACCGACAGCGCGTGCGCCGTGCGCGCCTTGGCGTCTGCGTCGCGCCGGAAGGTCTTGTTCTTCGGATTGATGATCTCCACCAACGGCTTCACCAGATCCTTGTGGTGGACCTTCTCGACGAACGTGAAGATGCGGTCGCGGATGGGCTCGATGTCGATCGGGACGCCGTACAGCGCCGCCCGGCCGGCCTCGTGGCCGCCCAGCGTCTCGAGGCTCTCGAGCACCTTCATCACCTCGGGCTGCTTCTTCTCGACGCGCGGATCCTTCGCGAGCTTCTTGAGCTTCTTGCCGAGGCCCTTGATCGCATTCTTGCGGGCGGCCTCCTCGGAACCCGCCCACGCGGGGGCGGCGAGGCCGAAGCAAAGGAGGAGGGCCAGCAGGGTGACGGGCGAGAAGCTGCGGGTTCTGGACATCGCCATATGCATCCTAACGCCCAAACACGCCGTTTGACGCGCGGCAGGTATGCTTGGTTTCGGCCAAAATCGTAACCCCGTTGCCCCGCAGGACTTCCCACACGTGACCTCGGACCCCCTGCTCCGTTTCCGCTGCGAATTCCCCACGCTCGAGAAGAGCACCTACCTCATCTCCAACTCCCTCGGCGCGATGCCGAGGGGCGCCGTCGCCGGTCTCGAGGACTACGCCGACACGTGGACCGAACGCGGCGTACGGGCCTGGGCCGAGCACTGGTGGAGCTTGCCGGGGCAGGTGGGAGACCTGATCGGCCGTCTGTTCAACGCGCCTCCGGGCACCGTCTCGATGCATCAGAACGTCACGCTCGCGCAGGCGATCGTCGTTTCGTGCTTCGACTGGACGGGGCCGCGCAACCGCGTCGTGTACACGGACATGAATTTCCCGTCCGTTCAGTACATGTACGAGGGCTACGCGCGCCAGCTCGGCGCGCAGATCGACGTCGTGAAGTCGCCGGACGGCGTCGGCGTCCCGACCGAGGCCGTCATCGATGCCATCGACGAGCGCACGCAGCTCGTCCCGATCAGCCACGTGCTCTTTCGAAGCGCGTACATCCAGGATGCCAAGGCCATCTGCGACCGAGCGGCCGAGGTCGGTGCGCACGTGTTGCTCGACGCCTTCCAGTCGGTCGGCACCGTGCCGGTGGACGTCCGAGACCTGGGCTGCTCGTTCCTGGTCGGCGGCGTGCTCAAGTGGCTGTGCGGCGGACCGGGCGGTGTGTTCCTCTACGTGCGGCCCGACCTCGTGAACACGCTGGAGCCGAAGCTCACCGGCTGGATGGCGCATCCGGCGCCGTTCGACTTCGCAGCGCCGCCCATGCGGTACGCAGACGGCGCGTACCGCTTCCAGAACGGCACGCCGAACGTGCCGGCGTTGTACGCCGCGCAGGCGGGGCCGCGCATCCTCCTCGAGGCCGGCGCCGACGCCGTGCGCGAGAAGAGCATGCGCCAGACGGCGTACCTCGTCGACGCGGCCAAGGAACGCGGGTGGAACGTCACCGCGCCCGAGGATCCGCAGCGCCGCGGCGGCACCGTCGCCATTGACGTTCCGAACGCGTACGAGGTGAAGCTGGAGCTGCTGCGCCGCGAGGTGATCGTCGACTACCGGCCGGGCGCAGGCATCCGTGTGTCGCCGCACTTCTACAACACCGACGAAGAGTGCGAGCGCGCCGTGCGCGAGATCGAGGACATCCTCGCGACCGGCGCGTGGCAACAGCACGCGGGCACGAAGGCGACCGTCACGTAGCGCCATGAAGATCCACGACATCAGCCGACCGATCCGCAAGGAGATCCCGGTTTGGCCGGGCGACACGAACTTCGACTTCGAGCTCGTCGCCAAGATCTCGGAGGGCTCGTCGGTCAACGTGGGCCGGATCGAGATGAGCGTGCACACCGGCGCGCACATCGACGCGCCGCTTCACTTCGACGACGACGGTGTCGACGCAGCCAACGTGCCGCTCGAGAAGTACGTCGGCCCGTGCATCGTCGCCGACGTGCGTCCGGACGACCGCGGCATCCTGCCTGCACACTTGCCGGAGGGGTTGGCCGCCGACGCCGCGGCCTGCACGCGCGTGCTCCTGCGCTCCTACAAGCGCCGGCCCGACGGGTTCGACGAGGGCATGGCGCACGCCACACCCGAGCTCGCCGACTGGCTCTCGGAGCACGGCGTCGTGTTGCTCGGGATCGACACGGACTCGATGGATGCCTTCGAGTCGAAGGAGCTTCCCGCCCACAGGCGTTTGAACGCGAACGGCATCGCGATCCTGGAGGGCATCGACCTGTCGAATGTCGCCCCCGGGCGGTACGAACTGGTCGCGCTGCCGCTTCGGATCGAGGGCGCGGACGGAAGTCCGGTCCGCGCGGTATTGATCGAGCGTTCACCGGGTCCAACGAGCGAGGTGTAGAGAGATGAGCGATGTTCCCGCGGCGCAGGCCGCGTTGACCGAGTGTCTCGAGGAGATCCTGCCCCAGATCGACAGCGTCGATGCGAAGGACGGCGACGGCGCAGCCGCCGAGCTGTCGATGGTCCTACCGTTCGACGGGCCGCAGGTGCGTCGCATTCGCGAGCTCTGCGCACAGGGGCTGGAGGAGGGATGGCTCGCGCCGCGCGACGCCGGGCCGAAGGTGAAGTTCGGCCGGCTCGCGAAGGACATGGGCGGCTATGCCGTCGACGCGGTGCTCATGGAGAACGGAGCGGGCATGGGCCACACGCACACCCGCGGCGAGATCAACATGTGCTTTCCGTGGGAGGGCGACCCCAAGTTCGACGGGCTCGACCCGGGCTGGGTCGTGTTCGAGCCGGGCTCGCATCACGTCCCGACGGTGACCGGGGGAACGATGCTGTTCATCTACTTCACGCCGGGCGGCGAGGTCGTCTGGGACAGGGCGTGACCCCCGAGGACAAGATCGCCAAGCTCGAGCGGGCGTTTTGCGAGCTGCAGGACCTGGGTGACCTCCAGCTCGAGAGCGACGACAGCTGGCTGCGGTACACCCAGCCCAGCGCACCGACGCAGTTTCGAAACGGCGTGCTGCGGTCGATTCTCGAACCCGACGAGGTGCAGCCGCGGATCGAAGAGACGATCCGGCACTTCGATGATCACAACCTGCCGTTTCGTTGGATCATCACGCCGTCGTCGCGTCCACTGGACCTTCCCCAAGCGCTCATGGCGAACGGGTTCGCGCATTTCGAGACGCTGCGAGGGGTCACGGCGGCCCCTGCGAACTTCCCGCCGCCCGACGACGACATCGAGATCGTCGAGGTGGACGAGCGTCTCGTCGAAGACTGGCTGCTCGTGAACCGGGAGGGGTTCGGCCTGCCCGACCAGGCCGTGCCGCGCTTTCGGAAGGTCCATCTGATGCGTTTGGCGGAGGAGCCGCGACGCGAGTACTCCTTCATTGCCCGCGTGGACGGCGAACCGGCCTCGGCGGGCTCCTTCATCCGCGTCGAGGATTTTGCGCACTTCTCGGGCGCCGCGACGCGCAAGTCGTTCCAGCGGCGGGGTCTGTATCGAAGGCTGGTGCTGGCGCGCATGGCGCGACTGCGCGAGCTCGGCATTTCGCTCGTGACGAACCACGCGGTGGCCACGACGTCGGGCCCGTTGTGCATGAAGATGGGTTTCGAGCATGTCTGCGACTTCGAGGTGTTCGTCCACGAGCCGCCGGCGCTCCCCGGCGAACCGCGCCCGTCGTAGGGCCGTCCGCGGGCGCCGCTAGCCTGTCGCGACCATGATCTCGCGCGCGCAAGATCCCGCAGACGACCTGCATCCCGTCCTCGACGGAGACGCCAAGGCTCCGTCCGAGGCCTATGCCGTCCTCAAGGAGACGTTCGGGTTCGACGCGTTCCGCGAGGGCCAGGAGGCCGTCGTCGCCGCCGTTCTTCAAGGGCGCGACACGCTCTGCGTGATGCCCACCGGGGCCGGCAAGTCGCTCTGCTATCAGCTGCCCGCGCTGCTGTTGCCCGGCGTGACGCTGGTCGTCAGCCCGCTCATCGCGCTCATGCGCGATCAGGTCGACTCGCTCACTCGCCGGGGCGTGAAGGCAGCCGCGATCAACAGCACCATCCCGTCGCACGAGCAGGACCAGATCCTCGACCAGGCGCTCAAGGGCGGGCTCAAGCTGCTCTTCGTCGCGCCCGAGCGCTTCCGCAACCGTCGCTTCCGGGAACGCGTCACCGGCATGCGCATCTCCCTGTTCGCAGTGGACGAGGCGCACTGCATCAGCCAGTGGGGGCACGACTTCCGCCCGGACTACCGACGGCTCAACGCGGTACTCGAAGGCCTCGGCCATCCGCCCACGTTGGGACTCACCGCGACCGCGCCGCCGGAGGTGCAGAAGGACGTCGTCAAGCAGCTCGCGTTGCGCGATCCGGTGTTGTTGTTGCAGGGCCTCGTGCGTTCGAACCTGGCCTTCGACGTGATTCGCACCAAGTCGCGCGAGTCGAAGGACCGCACGTTGATGGACATCGTGCGTCGTCCGGGTGCGACGCTGGTCTACGCCGCGACGCGCAAGTCGGTGGACCGCATCCACGAGCGCTGCCGAATCGAAGGCATCGACGTGCTGCGCTACCATGCGGGTCTGGACGACGAGGAGCGTTCGTCCGGACAGGACGCGTTCCTGACGGGAAAGGCGTCGCTCATGGTCGCGACGAACGCGTTCGGCATGGGCGTGGACCGCGCCGACATCCGCCGCGTCGTCCACTACGACATTCCGCGCACCGTCGAGGCCTACGTGCAGGAAACCGGCCGGGCCGGACGCGACGGCGAGCCCGCCGAGTGCACGCTGCTCTTCAACCCGGGCGACCTGCACGTGCAACGTTTCTTCCTCGACGCGGCCAACCCGACGCGCGAGGTCGTGCTCGAGGTCTTCCGCGTGCTCCAGGACATCGGCGAGACGCACCTCGAGCTCACCGCCGACGAGATCCACGCGCGCATGCACATCGACTGCCCGGCGCCCGCCGTCAGCGCAGCGCTGGCCATTCTCGATCGCGCGTCGGTCGTTCGGCGCGGACGCCGCGGCGAGAACCTCGCCCGGGTGACCGTGCTGCCGACGGCGGGGGAGCTGTTCAGCGCCACGCCGCTGCCGCCCGGACTCTCGCGCCTTCTCGGCGCGCTCATCGAGCGGTTCGGCCTCGACCGGCCGTCGAAGCTCGACCCCGGCAAGCTCGCGCGCGAGCGCGGGGTCACCGAGGAGACCGTGCGACGCGGCCTGCGCAAGCTGCACGAGCTCGAGCGCATCGCGTACGTACCTCCGTTCCGCGGCCGCGCGACCGAGCTGAAGGAGCAGGGCGAGCCCGACGACCTCCTCGACGCGATCGACTTCGGATTCCTCGAGGAGAAGCGCCGCAACGAAGAGCGCAAGCTCGACGAGATGGTCGGGTACGCGCACAGCCGCGGCTGCCGCGCGCGCTATCTGCTGCACTGCTTCGGTGTCGAGGATCAGCCGCGCTGCGGCCGCTGCGATCTGTGCCGGGAGCGCACGTCGAGGCCGGTCGAAGAGACCGCGAGCTCCCCGCATGCGCAGAAGGTCATTCGCCGGGTGTTGGAGGCCGTCAAGGCGCACGACAAGCGCTTCGGGTTCCGGAAGCTGGCCGGCCATCTGGCGGGGTCGAAGGCCGAGGGGATTGCGCGCGGACCGCTGTCGCGCGGCGACACGTACGGGGCCCTCGCTCACCTGGGCGTGAAGGGCGCCGAGCGGTGGCTGCGGACGGCGCACGAGTCGGGCCTGCTGCGCCTGGCCCCGCATCGCCTGGCGGGAGGGCGCAGGATGGTCCACCTGGTGGCCCTGGCCCCGGCCGGCCTGCGCGTCCTGAAGGGCGAGCCGATGCCGACGCTGGACGACGATTGATTGACCGGCCAGGGAAGGTCCCTACCATCGGCCCGTTCCGGAGCGGATTCCCGCCTCGGAACGAAACCAGTGAGGAGTAGTTCAGCTGGTAGAACGCCTGACTCTGGATCAGGAAGTCGCAGGTTCGAGTCCTGCCTCCTCAGCCAGTTACGACGGCCCCTTCGTCTAGCGGTCTAGGACACGGCCCTCTCAAGGCTGAAACACGGGTTCGATTCCCGTAGGGGTCACCACTCGCAGAGCCCCGCGCATCTCAGGTGCGCGGGGTTCTTTCGTTTGGACAGAGACGCGACTTGTCGCGGCGACCTGATTCCATCGTCGACATCGAGTAGCTCGAAACCGACGTTGCCGGCGTCGAAGACGAGGTCGGCGCGCGTCGCCTTCTGCGACGTGCGCTCGGCAAATGAAGCCCGACGCACCATCAGGGCCGTGTTCGGGGTTTCAGTCGGAGGGGCGCCTTTGTCCGTGGACCGCTCCTGAAAGAGGGCTACCCTGAAACCATGAGCCGTTGGGTCGATCGAAACCGCATGCGCAACGCGCTCGGCGCCGTCGTTCTGGGCGCCGTCGCGCTCGGCGTCTCCGCAGGCGCGGTTCCCGCCGCAGCCGAGGACGATCCGGTCTCCGCGGCCGAGGAGGCGTATCAAAAAGCGCTGAACGCTGCGCTCAAGATCGAGGACGGCCTCGTCCGGGCCGTCGATCGCGTGCGCGAGCACTCCGTCAGCGTCGTCAATCTCCAGGAGCGCGGCGGGCAGATTCGGCCGGCCGGCGTCGGATCCGGCGTGCTCGTCACGTCGGGCAGCAAGCTGTGGGTCGTGACGAACGTCCACGTCATCGACCGCGCCGCGCAGATCGACGTGATCACCCACGACGGCAGGAAGCACCCCGTCGAGGTCCAGGACAACGTCGAGCGCTACGACATCTCGCTGCTCCGCTTCAAGGAAAAGGTCCGCGGCTACAAGGGCGTCACGATCAAGGCCAGCGTGAGCGAAGACAAGTCGCGCTTGCGCGAAGGCACGTGGGTCATCGCGACCGGGAACCCCTTTCATCTCGCCATGGACGGCTCTCCCGTGACGACCCTCGGTGTGGTTTCCGGGACCGACCGCTTCCTCGGTGGCAGGTTCCAGTACGCCGGCGCGATCCAGCACGACGCCGAGGTCAACCCGGGCAACAGCGGCGGGCCGCTTTGGAACCTCAAGGGCCAGCTCGTCGGCATCAACGGGAAGATCGCGATGGGCATGCGATTGCCGGGCGAAGGACCGTCCAACACCGGCGCGTCGTTCTCTCTGCCGATCCATCAGGTTGCGAAGTACCTGAAGCAGCTGACCAGCGACGACGACGTCATGGCCGGTTACCTCGGCCTCGTCACGGAGACGGCCAAGGACAAGCGAGGCAAGGCCGTCGGCGCCAAGATCACGAAGATCGAACGCCGCAGCCCGATCACGGCGGATCGATCGAAGAAGAAACCGCTGGTCGGCGACATCGTCACGCGCATCTCGGCGGGCGGGCGCTCGAAGCGGATCTACAGCACGAACGACCTCATCGGCACCATGTCGGAGCTGTCGGCAGGAACGAAGGTCACGCTCACGTGCAAGCGCGGACGCAGCAGCGTCAAGTGGACGGGCATCCTGGGAGCGCGGCGTTGAGGCGCTTTCGTCTCGGTCCGATTTGCGTGTTGCTCGCCGCGGCTCTGGCGACACCGGTCGATGCCGACATCAAGGCGGTCGAGGACGAGTTCGAGAAGGCCATCCGCAAGGTCGCCCCGGCGACGGTCGTCTGCCTCGCCAAGCCGTCCGACCCGAAGATGGTCTTGCAGCTCACGCCCGCTTCGGGCGTGATCGTCTCGCGCAAGGGGCTCGTGCTCTCCGACGGGGACGTGGGGGCGTACGTGATCCGGCGCGACAAGAAGCCGGCACAGATCGTCGTCGACCAGATCGAGGTGCGCGTACCGAACCTGAAGGGGAAGGGGTTCCAGACGTTCACCGGCAAAGTCATCGCCCGCAGCCGCGACTACGACACGAGCCTGATCCAGATTGAGGACGCGCCCTCGCGCGGATTCGACTACGTGCGTTTCGGGAACAGCGACGATCTGCGCGTCGGGAGCTTCTCCCTCGTCATGGGCAACGCGTTCGGCATGGCGGAAGAGGCGCCGCCGACGCTGACCGCCGGCGTCATCTCGTCCGTCGTTCCCGCCAAGAAGCAGACCGAGGGCAAGTACGAGCAGCTCTATACGAGCGCGGCCGTCAACCCGGGCGTTCGCGGCGGCCCGCTCGTCGACATCGAGGGCCGGCTCGTCGGCACGATCAGCAACGCCGTGCTGCCTACGGAAAACGGCGGCAATCAGCCGTACCAGTTCCTCGGCCGCGCGATGCCGGTCGAGCGACTGAAGGCCTTCTATGCCGGCGTGCCGGAGGCGGAGAAGCTCTTCGCCGCGTCGACGGCGTCTCCGCGGTCGCGCAAGTCGGCGATTCTCGAGACCGTGTTCCACCAGACGGCGCAGCGCGCCTATCCCGGCACGGTGAGCCTCGAGATCCATCGCAAGGAGAAGTTCGTGATGGCGGTGCCGTCGCCGCGCGGTCTCACGCAGGTGCTGCGGTACACCGGACCGGTCAGCGGCGTGCTCGTCTCTCAGGACGGGCTCATCGTCACGAGCCTCTACAACCTCGCGAACGTGACCGGACTCGTGCAGCCCCCGCAGTTGAAGAAGGGGCAACCCACGCCGCCTGCGCTGAAACTGAGCACCGGCCTCAATGCGATCGAGAAGATCACCGCCTTCATGCCGGACGGGCGCGCGGTGGAGGCGAGGTACCTGGCGCGCCACGACGGTCTCGGGATCGCGTTGCTGCAGGCGCAGCTCGACGAGAAGAGCGCTGCCGGCGGTGCCGAGAGCGCACCGACCCGCCAGTACGCGTACAGCATCCTCGAACCGGTCTCGAACGACTACTACCGGCCCGGCAAGATGGTCCTCGCGCTCGGCAATCCGTTCGGCAAGAACCGGCTGCCCGATCCGTTGCTCGCCGTCGGCATTCTCTCGAAGCAGCATGCCGAGACCGAGACGAAGCCGTGGGCCGGTCAGTGGCAGACCGACGCCAGCGGCACCGACGCGACCTGCGGCGGGGCGGCCGTGAGCCTCTCCGGCAAGCTGATCGGGATGATGAACATCTGGTTCCCGCCGCAGCACGGGCGCAACTCGGGGATCGCGTTCATCGTGCCGTGGACGCAGATCGAGCCGGTGCTCGAGGACATGAAGGCCGGGCGTACGTTCGGCAAGCCGCGCGTGGGCATCGAGTGGGATCCGCAGAAAGCGCTTCGGATTCGCGCGGTTGCCGAGGGCGGTCCGGCGGCGACGGCGGGGATCAAGGGCGGCGACGTGCTGATCAAGATCGGCGACGTCGAGCTGGGCGGTCCGCAGCACCTCGCGCCCGAGCTGCGCGGCAAGTGGTCGGGCGACAAGATCGTGTTGACCGTGATCCGCGACGGCGAAGAGCTTCGGTTCGAGGTCACGTTGGGAGAGTGGCCCTAGTCCGCGCTCCGTAGTGTGGTGAGACCGGCCGTGGCCGCAATCAGGCTCTAGCGTGGCGAGACCGAGGCGAGCCGGAGGCACGGCGAGGGTTCTAGCCGGAGGCGTGCGTCGGCACGTTGAGGACGAGGTTCCGAGCCGGGGCCCGGCGCAGCGAGAGAATCGCGGACGTGCACACTGCCGTGGGCGCAAATCAGGCTCTAGCGTGGCGAGACCGAAGCGAGCCGGGGCCGGGCGCAGGCTGCGGACGTGCACAAGGCCGTGGCCGCAATCAGGCTCTAGCGTGGCGAGACCGAAGCGAGCCGGAGGCACGGCGAGGGTTCTCGCCGGAAGCGTGCGTCGGCACGTTGAGGACGAGGTTCCGAGCCGGGGCCCGGCGCAGCGAGAGGATCGCCGCGCTAGAGCCGGATTTCGATGGCGTCGTCTTCGACGTCATTATTCACGTGGATTGTGTCGACGAAACGGACCCGGCGCGGCCGATCCAGGCCCATTACCAGACTGTGGGTGCGCCAGCCCGTTCCCCAGAACGCGACGCCGCGCAGCAGCTCGCCGTCCGTGACGCCCGTCGCGGCGAACAGCAGCTTCTTGCCGGGTGCGAGTGTCTTCTCGGTGTAGACCTCGTCGAAGCTCGTGCCCATCTGCTCCGCGCGTTTGCGGTCGCCGTCTTTCGCCTCGACGAGCTGGCCTTGCATCTCGCCGCCGAGACAGCGTACGGCCGCCGCGGAGATGACGCCCTCGGGCGCGGCGCCGATGCCCATGACCGCGTGCACGGCCGTGCCGGTGACGCACGCGCTGATGGCCGGCGACAGGTCGCCGTCGGTGATCAGACGGATGCGCGCGCCGGCCTTGCGAATGTCGCGAATCAGGTCGTCGTGGCGCGAGCGCTCGAGCACGACGACCAGCAGGTCCTTGACGTCGCGGTCGAGACTGTCGGCGATGTTCTTCAGGTTCTCCTCGGGAGGCGCCAGCAGGTCGATGCGGCCCTTGCTGCGCGGTCCGACGACCAGCTTGTTCATGTAGCAGTCGGGGCCGTTGAGCAGCCCACCTTCCTCGGAGGCGGCGAGAACGGCGATCGCCCCGTAGTCGCCGGAGGCGCACAGGTTCGTGCCCTCGAGGGGGTCGACGGCGATGTCCACGCGCGGGTGGTTCTGCTGCCAGTGCCCGACCTCCTCGCCGATGTACAGCATCGGCGCCTTGTCGCGCTCGCCTTCGCCGATCACGATCTTGCCGCGCATCGGAACCCCGTGCATGACCTTGCGCATGGCTTCGACGGCGAGGTGATCGCTGTGCTTTCTGTCGCCGTTGCCGGCGCTGCGTGCGGCAGCGACCGCGGCGGACTCGACGACGCGAAGAAACCGGTGTGCCAGATCAGTGGGCATGTGTCCTCCCGAGCCGGAAGGTAGTCCCGTCCACGCGATTGGGCCAAGATTGGATCGGGTCAGCGCTTGCGGCGCCGGCGCGGAATGGGCGCCGCCGGAAGCGGCTTCGCGGCCGGCCCGTCGGCGGCCGTCAGCGCGCGCCGAATCGCCGCGATGCCCTGCGGCCGCTGCGCGGTCTCGGCCGCTGTCAGGGCCCGAATCTCTCCGGCGCACGGCAGGCCTTCAGGGATGGGGGCGACCGCGCCGTCGTCCGTGCGTGCCGCGCCGCCGCCGACGAGAAAGCGCAGCAGCGCGCCCGCGTACCACGGCAGGAACGGCTGGGGCCGCATGGGTTGCGGCGTCCCCTTGGCGCGCTCCGGCGGGGCGAACAGGGGCGCCGGATCGTGCTTGCCCTTCAGTCCCTTGAGCTCGTCCCACGCCCGGATCTCGCGGAAGGTGGTGAGCTTCCAGTCGTCGCCGACGCGGACGATGCGCGACGGCGCCGGACACACGTGTAGCTGGCGGCGTTGTTCGAGCAGCTCGAACAGGTCGATCAGCCGACCGACGAGCTCGAGCGCGGCCTCGGGCTTCCAAGCTCCGGACGCCGCAACGGACTCTTCGAGCGTGCCGTTGTCGATGGGTTCGGTCAGCGCCCACGGAAGCGCGTCGCGTTCGTTCGTTCGAAGTGTGCGGATCAGGAAGGGATGCGACAGCCGCTTGATGCGGCGCACCTCTTCCAGGAAGACGACTCGCGCGCCTTCGTTGTCCTGCAGATCCTCACGCAGCCTGCGAAGCGTCCCGGGCCCGTCCTCCGTCTCCGCGCGAAACCACGCACCGACGGCGTCTTCGTTGAGCTTTTTGCCGATTTCCACGGGCCCTTTGTATCAACTTCGGGCCGCCGGCACAGGCGTCGATCCGTCTTCCGGAAAGCCTCCGGGCAACGTTCGGCCCCCGCTAGACCCATGGGTAGCGTGTGCGGCATTCCATCCACTCAGGAGGTGTCATGTCCACCGAAGGACAGTCGTCGCTCGAGCGCGAAACCCTGGCGTACCACGAGCACCCGAAGCCCGGGAAGCTCGAGGTCGTTCCCAGCAAGGCCGTCAACACCCAGCACGACCTCTCGCTCGCCTATACGCCCGGCGTGGCCATTCCCTGCCTCAAGATCGAGGAGGACGCGGACGGCGCCTACAAGTGGACCAATCGCGGCAATCTCGTGGCCGTGATCACCAACGGCACGGCCGTGCTCGGCCTGGGCGACATCGGCGCGCTCGCCGGCAAGCCGGTCATGGAGGGCAAGGGCGTCCTCTTCAAGAAGTTCGCCGGCATCGACGTCTTCGACATCGAGGTCGACTGCAAGGACGTGGACCAGCTCGTGGAGACCGTCGCGCGGATCGCGCCGACCTTCGGTGGGATCAACCTCGAGGACATCAAGGCGCCCGAGTGCTTCGAGGTCGAGAGCCGGCTCAAGGAGATGCTCGACATCCCCGTCTTCCACGACGACCAGCACGGGACGGCCATCATCGCTTCCGCCGCGCTGATCAACGCCTGTGAGATCGCCGACAAGAAGATCGAAGACCTGACGATCGTCGTCTCCGGCGCCGGCGCGGCCGGCATCGCCTGCATCGACATGTTCGTCGAGATGGGCGCCGACCGCTCGAAGGTCGTCTTCGCGGACAGCCGCGGCATCGTCTACAAGGGCCGCACCGAGGGCATGAACTCCGAGAAGGAGAAGATCGCCGTCGACACGCCGCACCGCACGCTCGAAGACGCGATGGCGGGGGCGGACCTCTTCCTCGGCGTGTCGGGCCCGGGCGTCGTCTCGCAGGACATGGTGCGCTCGATGGCGCCGCGTCCGATCGTCATGGCGATGGCGAACCCGGATCCGGAGATCACCTACCCGGACGCCGTCGCCGCGCGCGACGACGTCATCATGGCGACGGGTCGTTCGGACTACCCGAACCAGGTGAACAACGTCCTGTGCTTCCCGTTCATCTTCCGCGGCGCGCTGGACGTTCGCGCTCGCGGCATCAGCCCCGCGATGAAGCGGGCCTGCGCGGTCGCGCTTGCGAAGCTCGCGAAGGAAGACGTGCCGGACAGCGTGCGCGAGGCGTACGGCGGCAAGGACCTGCGCTTCGGCCCCACGTACCTGATTCCGAAGCCCTTCGACCACCGCGTGTTGCTGTGGGTTGCGCCCGCCGTTGCGCAGGCGGCGATCGACGACGGCACGTCCGCCATGAAGGACTTCGACATCGAGGCGTACACGCGGTCGCTGGAGCGCTATCTGGGCTCCACGCGGGCCGTCATGGCGGCCGTCGAGGACCGCGCCAAGCGCGCCGAGGCGCGTGTGGCGTTCGCCGAGGGCGAGGAGCCGCGCGCGCTGCGAGCCGCCGCGAGCCTCCAGGCCCGCGGGCTCGGCACGCCGGTGCTCGTCGGCTTCGAGCAGCGGATCCGTGAACAGGCGGAGGAGACCGGCGTCGACCTCGGCGACATCGAGATCGTCGACCCGCGTTCGGATGCACGCCGCGCCGATCTGGCCAAGCTCTACTACGACCTCCGACAGCGCCGCGGGGTCAACATGCGCGACGCGCAGATGATGGTGGGCAACCCGCGCAGGTACGCGCTGCTCATGCAGCGCAACGGCGACGTGGACTGCACCGTGACCGGCGTCAACCGCACGTATCCGGAGTGCGCCACCGACGCGTTCCAGATCATCGGCACCAAGGAGGGTGTGAAGTCCGCGGCGTTGCACCTGATGCTCATGAAGGACCGCACGCTCTTGTTCGCGGACACGTCGCTGAACGTGGACCCGACGGCATCGGAGCTTGCGGACATCGCGATCAGCGCGGCAGACGCCGCGCGCGCGTTCGATCTAGAGCCCCGCGTCGCGATGCTGTCGTTCAGTAACTTCGGTAGTGTGGACCATGCCACGGCGCGCAAGAGCGTCGAGGCGGTGAACATGGTCCGGGCCAAGCGGCCTGACATCATCATCGACGGCGAGATGCACGTGGACGTCGCGCTGGACCGCGGGTCCGGCAAGCGGCTCCATCCGCACAGCCTGATCGACGGCGATGCGAACGTGTTGATCTTCCCCGATCTGGCGAGCGGCAACATCGGCTACAAGCTGGTCGAACAGCTTGCGGGTGCGGAGGCGGTCGGGCCGATCCTGATCGGCATGCAAAAGCCCGTCGTCGTGAGCTATCAGGCGGCGAGTCCGGCGATGCTGGTCAATCTCGCGTCGATCGCGGTGGCCAAGGGCCTGGAGACCGTCGCGAAGTAGGGGGGCGACCCTCGTGGTCGCCCGAGGCGCGTCCGGGGTTGGGCAGCCACGAGGACTGCCCCTACTCCATGCCCAAGTCCGGCGGAAGCTTGCGAAGCACGCGCACAGCGGCTGCGGCATAGGAGATCTCCAGCCGCTTGCGCGCCATGCGGTACGCCAGCTCGAAGCGGCCCTCCCTCAACGCCGCCTCCGCCAGGAGCGTGAACGCCTTCGGCGTCGCGTGCGGCTGCGTGTGCGACGGCTGGCCCAGCCGACAGGCCAGCACCAGGAGATCGAAGCGCTCGGTTCGGCCCTCTTCGCCGCGGTCCTCGTACGTGACCGCCTCCGCCGCCTTTAGGGCAAGCTCGGCCGCGCCCGGTACCGTCGCACCGGCCCGCCGAAGCGCAGCGTGGGCGTGCTTGGAGGCCGCCCGCGCCCACAGACGTCCGCGGTCGCTCTTCGGCTTCTCGTAGGCGTCCAGATCCGCCAACAGCCACGACGCGAGCGTCGCCTCGAGCGCGGCGTCCGGCTTCGCGGCGAGGAACGCCGCCATGGCCGAGGCGTAGGCGGGCAGCCCCTCGCCGGTTCGGAGCGCCTCCGGCCGGCGCAGGGCGACGGCGGCCTCCACCGCGCTGTCCTTGACGTGCTGCTTGTCGTACCGGGCCCTCAGCGCGGTCGCCAGCATCTCGATGGCCTCGGTGTAGCGGCCGGCTTGCCGGAGCGCCTCGCCCAGGTACGCGCGCGTCAAGCCGCTGCCGGGGTCGTCCTTCAGCGCGGCCTCGAGCGACTTGACGGCTTCCGGTCCGCGGCGGGCGGTCACGTAGGCCCAGCCGATGCGTTGGAGCACCTTCGGGTGCTTGTTGCGTCCGTTCGGAAGCTCCGAGAGCCAGTCGCCGAAGGCGCTGTGGTCCTTGAACCCGCCGGTCGATTGGCCGATCAGCGCCGTCAGCCTGTCGAGCGCCTTGCCGATGCGCTTGTCGCCTTGCGCGTACATCAGATTCCGCCGCAGCACCGGCAGCGAGTTCTCGTCCTCGGCGAGCGACCACGCCGGCACGAGGAGCAAGACGGCCGCGAGCGCGCCGCAGCAAAGGGAGACGCGCGTCATTTCTCGGCCCCCATCTTGCTTCGGATCGCGGCTTCCCATTCCTCCAGCGCGAGACCCGGATCCTCTCCGAGGTGCGCGATCGCCGCGCGGCGCGTCTCCGGTCCCTCGATCGGATCGAAGAGCGTCTGCAGCAGGATCGCGACGACGCGATCGGCGTGCTTGCGACACTCGGCGCCCAACAACGCCAGCGCGGCAGCGATCCGGATGCGCTCGGCGAGCGGGTGGTCGAGCAGGTTGCCGACGGCCATCTCGTTCGCGCGCACGTCGGACGGTTCCGCCTCGAGCAACGCCCCGCGGAGCGGCCCGAAGCTGCCGTCGTCCAGCGCCTTGCGCAGCGGCGGCCACATCGTCTCCGCGACACCCGCCTTCTTGCGCGCCCGCGCGATCCGCAGACGCATCGCCGCGCTCGCGTTCGGGATCTCGGCGCGCTTGCCCGCAGGATCGTCCGCGAGCAGCAGCGCTTCGATCAGCGCGGCCTTCTCGTCACCGTCGCCGCCGGACCACAGCTTCATCAGCGCTTCACGCTGCTCGCGCTCGGGCGCCCGGGCGATCGCGGTCGCGGCCGCCCATGCTCCCAGCTCCCGATCGACCTCCAGCAGCACGTGCACCCAGGCGAGCGTCTCCTCCGGCTCGTCGTCCGGGAACATGAGGCGCTCCTCCGCGGCGTACGCCATCGCGGCGACCTGCGGCGAAGGCGCTGCGGCACACGCCCGAATGAGCGCGACGCGCTTCGAAACGTCGTACAGCTCGTCGAGCGCGTTCAGGATGCCCGGCATCGCGTACCCGTCGCCGGTCGCCAGCCACGCACGGGCTTCGCCGCCGGGCGCCTCCGAGGCGACGACGCGCTCGATCCGCTCCTCGCGATCGATCGCGGCGCGGCTGTACGCAACGCCGGGAGCGATGCTCGTCAGCTTGCGCTCGAGCAGCGCCGGCCCGACCACCCCGGTGTAGAAGTCCTTGCGGTAGGCGAGCTCGCCGTCCGGCTCCAGGATGATGTGCGACGGACTGATGAGATCGGGGCCGAAGTGCTTCAGCACGTAGTCGAGCGCCGCGTTGTAGGACGCCGACGGTACGCCCAGGAAGCGCGTGGAGAGCCCGTCGGGGCCGGTGTGGTCGTTCGGGTTGCATGCGAAGCACACGTAGCCGCGACTGGCCGTCCCCCAGGCCGCCGACCGATAGGACTGCGTGACGAGCTGGGGGACCTGGTTCTCGAGCGCGTTGATGCAGAAGAGCATCGGACGGCCCTCCAGGGCCGCGCGGCGCATACCGGCCTCGAAGTCGGGCTCCCAGTGGATCCCGGGCAGGGGCGGCTTCTTGGGTTTCTTCTTCCCGCCCGGGCCCTCGTCGGCGCTCAGGGTGCCGGCGAAGACGAGCAGGAGGAGGACGACGGCCGTTTGGCGCATGGCATCTCCGGGTCGCGGGGGCGCCATCTTACGGCTCCCGGGCCGCCTCGGGACCCCAGACTGGACGCGCGGCCGGAATCCGTCGTCCGGCGGCGTCGTCCAAGAAAGTGAACCCCCAAATTCCAGAGAATTCCGGGCATCAGAGCCAATCTGAGGGATTCATGGAGTCCGGCGCGGGCCGCGAACCGGTCGGGATTTCGCTCACGTTGTGAAACTCCCGTGACTCGACCGGGCTTCAATGCCCGCCGAAAGCCGATCCATCAGGGAGGGATGGGCTGGCCGAGACGGTTGGCAGACCGGCTCGGCGAACCCCGGGCACCCGGGGTCAGGAGGCCACGTGAGAATTGCAACGCTACTTGCGATCGCTGCCGCGTTCGTCGCGGCCGGTTGCGCGTCGAACGTACGTTCGACCCAGTCCGGCGCCCGCGCGGTCGCCTCGTCTCCGCAGCCCGGCGACGTCGTATCGACCCGGGTGATCGACGGCTCGACCTTGTACGCCCCGAAGCGTCCCGCCACACGCGTCGTTCGCACCTCGCGTTCCGCGGACGTCCCCGGCGCCCCGCGGGTCACCGCCGAGAGCACGCGGCCGATCCTGCGCGAGGCGGCCCGTACGCCCGTCGCGAGCCCCTCCGCGCCGTGCTGCCCGCCGCAGTCGGCAGTGCTGCCCGACAACCCGGTCAACAAGCGTGGCTTGCTCCAGCCGAAGTCGTCCCACCGCGCGAACCGTTCCGCGACCGAGTGTCTGCCGAAGCCGTCGAACCCGCTGCAGTTCATCTTCAACGCGGGCGGCTGCGGACCCGGCGGGTGAGGGATCCCCAACTAGATCGGCAGTTGCCGATCGCGCTTCCAGCCGACGGCCGGGCCCCTTGGGTCCGGCCGTTTGCAATTCGGCCCGTTCCGTTCCGTGCACCGCGTGTGGGCAACCTCGGATAGCCTGCGCGCATGCTCGACCCGAAGCGCATTCGACAGATTCGTCGGCGGGTCCTGCGCTTCTACGACCGCCACAAACGCGACCTCCCGTGGCGTCACACCAGCGATCCGTACGCGATCTGGATCTCCGAGGTCATGCTGCAGCAAACGCGCGTCGAGACCGTTCGAGACCGCTGGCGGCGGTTCCTGCAGCGTTTCCCGACCGTCGCGGATCTGGCCTCGGCGAGCGAACAAGCCGTCCTCAGGGAGTGGGAGGGTCTCGGCTACTACTCGCGCGCACGCAACCTCAGAGCGGCGGCCAAGCGGGTCGTCGCCGGCGGCTCGAGGCGCCTGCCGGAAGATCTCGCTGCGCTGCGCGAGCTACCGGGTTTCGGTCCGTACACCGCGGCGGCGGTGGCCAGCATCGCGTTCGGCGTCGCCGAGCCGGTGATCGACGGCAACGTCGTGCGCGTCCTGTCGCGCGTCCTGAACGAACGGCGCGTGGTCACACGCGCCGCCGTGCGGCGACGGATCGAACTGCTGGCGCGCCGCTTGTTGGCGCCGCGCCGTGCGGGTGACTGGAACCAGGCGGTGATGGAGCTCGGCGCCACCATCTGCACGCCGCGTCGTCCGAGCTGTCGCCGTTGTCCCCTGGGGCCGGACTGTGCGGGCTTCACCCACGGCGAGCCCGAGCTCCTGCCCCGCAAGAAGCCCAAGGCGCCTGTGCCGCACTACGACATCGCCGCCGGGCTCGTCTGGCGCGACGACCGGCTCTTGATCGCCCGGCGGCCGTCCGACGGGCTGCTCGGAGGCCTCTGGGAGTTCCCCGGCGGCAAGGTCAGGCCGGGCGAGTCCCTCGAGGACGCCTGCGTTCGCGAGGTGCGCGAGGAGACCGGCCTGACCGTCCGATGCGAGCGGCCGTTCCTCTCGATCGACCACGCCTACACCCACTTCCAGATCACGCTGCACCTCTTTCACTGCGTGCCGGAGGGCGGCCGCCTGCGGCCCGGCGGCTGCGAGGATCCGCGATTCGTCGCCCGCGAAGACCTGGCCTCCTATCCATTCCCGCGCGCGAATCGCAAGGCGCTCGACGCGCTGGCCGGCGACCCTTCGCTACCCTGATGTCGATGGAGGCCGTCCCGCAGCTGCTGGCAGACTTGCTCGCGCGGGACGACGTGCGGCCCCTGGCCGACGCCATCCAGCGCTACGACGCGGGCACCTATCGGCACTGTCTGCGCGTCGCCCGGTTCGCCGCGTACCTCGCTCGAGCGGACGGCCTCGACGAACAGGCGACACAGGAGCTGGCGGTCGCCGCGATCCTGCACGATCTCGGCAAGACCAAGATCGACGGCCGGATCGTCAACAAGCCGGGGCCGCTCGACGACGTCGAGCTCGCGCAGATGCGCCGGCACCCTGCCGCGGCGACGCCGGAGCTTCTCCGACTGGACGCGTTCCCCGATGCCCACCGGATCATCCCGCTCCACCACGAGCTGCAGGGCGACGCGAGCTATCCGCGTTCGGGCAAGGAGCGCCGGTCCGTCGAGGCGGGCCGGTCGCCGGATCGGCGCCGGCCGGTCTCCCGGAAGCTCATGCGCGCCGGGCGCATCCTGGCCTTGGCGGATCGCTACGACGCGTTGATCTCTCGTCGTCCCTACAAGGGGCCCCAGCCGCCCAAGGAGGTTCAGGATCAGCTGCGCGCCGAGATGCCCGACGTGGCCGATCTGGTTCCCCACCTGCCCATGCCGGAGCGGCCGCCGCGCTAGATGGTCGAAAAGGAGGTGCGAAGGCGACGGCCTGGTACTTGGCAGTTCCGTGCGGTTGGGGTCTACTTTCTCGTCCTAGGAACGAGTCGCAGGAAGAGCACATGGCGAAGTCCTTCGAATTTCCGCTGGCTGACAACGTCGACGTCGATGCCCTCATGACGAAGGCGAAGACGGAGGCGCGCTCGTCGGGCATCGTCATCGAGGGGGATGACGCCGCCGGACGGTTCAAGGGAACCGCCGAGGGCACGTATGCCGTCGACGGATCGCTGCTGCGCGTCGAGGTGACGAACAAGCCCGCGATCGTGCCGTGGAAGCTCGTCGAGAACGCGCTTCGGAAAGTGTTCAGTTAGCGCCATGGCGAAGATCCTGATCGCAGACGACGAAGCTCCGATGCGCGACATGATCGCGTTCGCGTGCAAGCTCGACAATCACGAGGTCATGCAGGCCTACGACACCCCGAGCGCCGTGTCGGCCTACCGCAGCTTCGGCCCGGATCTGCTGATCCTGGACCTCTACATGCCCGGCGGCGGCGGCACCGCGGTACTCAAGACCGTGCAGTTCGACACCGGCGCGAACCTGTGCCCCGTGATCATCGTTTCCGGACACGTCAAGGACATGAGCTCCGACGACTTCGGCAAGCTGACGATCTACAAGATCATCGAGAAGCCGTTCAGCGTGGAGTCGCTGCGCTCCGCGATTCGCGAGGCACTGAGGCCGCCTGGCGAAACGCGAGCCTAGGACTCGGTCGGCGACTCCGCCGTCCGCCGTTTCCGGCGCGACGGGCCCTTCTCCTTCTGGTCCGAGCCACAGGTCGGACACTCGCCGGCAGCGACACGTGCCGCGTCTTCCTCGGCCTGCGTGGCTTGCGCCTCGGCAAGCAGCTCGACGACACGGGCGAGAATGGCGGTGGAGCGAAACAGGTACTTGAAGGTGACCGCCATGCCACCGCGCCTCAGGTCGTTACGGACCTTGCGCGTCAGGTTGGCAAGACGGCGCATCGATTGCGGACTCGGCATGGGCCAGATACTACCGCTCGACCGCCCCGCTTTCAGAGTTGCGTTTCGACACCGCACGCAGGTCCGATTTCGACACGTTGCTAGCCCTGATCCAGCCTGACGAGCGCGTTGCGCGCTGCTGCGGCGGCCGCCTTCGCCATGGGATGCGTGTCACGGCTCAGGGCCGAGAGTCCCTTGCGCACCGCGGGTGTGTCGGCGCCAAGCCGCCCGAGGGCGTCCGCGCCCCAGAAGCGCACCGGCACCACCGGGTCCGCCAGCAGACCGACGAGGGCCCGCACGGCCTCGTCCGACGCCACCCCGATCTTCCCCAACGCCGCGCCCGCCATGCCGCGGACCATCGGATCGGGGTCGGCGAGCCGGGCCGTCAGGTCGGTCACCGCGTCGGCCGCATCCGGACCCGCCTTGCCCAGCGCTTTCGCAGCCTGGCAGCGCACGACCGGATCCTCGTCGTCCAGCCGGTCGATCCACCTGCGAAGCGTCACTTGCCCGCCCCCCGGATTGCCTCGATCGACCGCTTGGCGGTCTCCCGTAGCACCTCGTCGTTGGCCAGCGCGGCGCGCTCCAGGGTCTCGAGCGCGCTCTCGGCCTCGGCGCCGAGAGCGCCCAGGCTGCGCGCCGCTCGCCGCGCCACCGCTTCGTCGTCACCGCGCAAGGCTTCGATGAGCGCGGGCACCACCTCGTCCGCTGCGGCCGTGAAGCCGGCCAACGCCGTGACCGCCTCGAGGCGGGCATCGCCATCCGCGTCCGCCGCGGCCGCGAGCAACACCGGCAACGCACGCTCGATGTCTCGTGCGACGGCGTGCAGCGCCGCGGCACAGCGCACACGAACCATGGCGTCGGCGTGCTCGAGGTTGTCCGCCAGTCGCGGCGCGGCCGCGAGTGCGCGCTCACCGTGTGCGGCGAGGACGCCGGCGGCGAGGCTGCGCGCGCGTGCCGACCCTTCGCCCAACACGCGCAGGAGTCCGTCCGCGGCCGCGTCACCCTGACTTCGCAGCGCGGTGGACGCCCAGATGCGCACCTGTTCGTCTTCGTCGTCGAGCAACGGGATGAGCGCGTCCGCCGCATTCACGCGACTGCTCAACGCGTTCATTGCCTTGACCGCCTCGAGCCGCACCGCGGCATCCGGCGCACCGAGGGCGTCGGTGATCCACTGCAGGGCGTCGGAATCGTCGAGTGCCGCAAGGGCGCGAATCGCGCGGGTCTTGGCGCGCGTCGAATACGAAGCGCCCGTGAGCACCTCGTGAAGGAGCGACTTGCCGGTCTTCGCCTCGACCACCAGACCGCCCGCGATCCCGGCGACCATCGGGTTGTCGTGGTCCATGATCTCGATCAGGCGCGGCAGATGATCCTCGCCGACGCCGATTCGCTGCAGCGCGACGGCGGCCAGGCGCCGCTCGAGCTCTTCCTCCAGGGTGAGCGACTCGATGAGTGCCGGGACGGCCGGTTCGCCGATCAGGACCAGCGTGTCGGTGACGATCTGCCGCGGGTCGTGCCGGCCTTCGTCGCGCGGGCGTTCCCCGCTTCCGTGCGTGTGCTTGCCGAGCCGTTCGATTAGATCCGGAACGGCCCGCGCGCCCTCGTCGGCGAGCGCGGTCGCGGCGCGATAGCGTTCGTTCACGTCCTCGTCGTCGAGCTTCGCGATCCAGGCGGCGATCGAGTCGGGCTCCTCGTCGCCGCAGCCGCCTGCGAGGCACGCGACAAGGAGGGCGGCGATGAGACGAGACGTCGGCTTCACGTCCCTGATTCCTACCCGCCGTCGCGCGGCGAGACGTCTTTTGGCGGGAAGCCCGCCGGGGCGCGCGGGGCCGTCGTCGCTAGGCGGGCTACGCTCTTGCGGCTTGTCAGGGAGGCGCCGATGGCGACGAACAAGGGCCCGCTCGCGGGCATTCGGGTGCTGGAGCTGGGCCAGCTCATGGCGGGGCCCATGGCCGGCACGTACCTGGCGTACTTCGGCGCGGACGTGATCAAGGTCGAGCGTCCCGGGGACGGCGATCCGGTGCGCGGCTGGCGTGTCGTGGACGAAGGCACCTCGCTTTGGTGGCGCAGCCTAGGTCGGAACAAACGCCTCGTCACCGCGGAGCTTCGAAGCGAAGCGGGCCGTGACGTCGTACGCAGGCTGGCCGCGAAGTGCGACGTCGTGATCGAGAACTTCCGCCCGGGGACGATGGAGTCCTGGGGGCTCGGACCCGACGACCTGCGCAAGGGCAATCCGGGATTGATCTACACGCGCGTCTCCGGCTTCGGGCAGGACGGTCCCAATGCGTCGCGCGGCGGCTTCGCGTCGGTGTGCGAGGCGTTCGGCGGACTGCGTTACGTCACGGGCCATCCCGGCGAGACGCCGGTGCGCTCCAACCTGAGCATCGGCGACTCGCTGGCGGCGTTCCAGGCGCTGATCGGCGTGTTGCTCGCGCTCGTTCGGCGCGAGCGCGACGCGGGCGGGCGCGGGCAGGTCGTGGACGTCGCGATCTACGAGGCCGTCTACAACCTCATGGAGGGCGCGGTGCCGGAATACGACCGTTGCGGCGTCGTGCGCGAACCGTCCGGCACGACGATCACCGGCGTCGTACCTACCGACGCGTACCCGTGCAGCGACGGCAAGCGCGTCGTCATCGGAGCGAACGGCGACTCGATCTTCCGGCGCTTGATGGAGACCGCGGGCCGCGCGGACATGGCGAGCGCCGAGCGGTTGGCGACCAACGAGAAGCGCATGGTGCACCAGGCCGAGATCGATGAAGCCATCGCGGCGTGGACGTCGACGCTCCCGTCGGCCGACGTCGTTGCCGCGCTGAACGACGCGCGTGTTCCGGGCGGACCGATCTACAGCGTCGCGGACATGCTCGACGACGCGCACTACCAGGCGCGCGGCATGTTCGAGGAGGTCGAGGTGGGGGGGCGGCCGGTCAAGCTGCCGGCGCTCGGGCCGAAGCTCGGCGAAACGCCCGGCGGCACCCGCTGGCCGGGCGGCGACGTGGGCTCGCACACCGAAGAGGTGCTCAGCGAAGTCCTCGGAATGGGAAGCAGCGACATCGACGCCTTGCGCGACAGCGGCGCGGTCTAGTTCGCCGTTCGCTCGCCGCGTCGGTCGGCGCGGCATCCAGGCCCGGGCGATCGGTGACGAGCTCGGCGGCATTCGCGTTCATCCGGGCGACCCAGATCTCCTTCATCCGTTGCGCCGCCTCCTCGCGTGACTCCGGTAGATCGTCGTCTTCCACGACGCGCCATGCGTCGAAGGCCTGTAGCTCGAGCAGGGCCACGAGACCCGAGGCGCGCGGAACGTGCGCCGCGCCGATCGCCACGAACCAGGACTTGCCGGGATCCTCTGCGATCTTGCGCAGCAGCCGCGCGGCCATCTTCTCGTTGCGCTTCGCGTGCATGCGTTGGTAGAGCTCGACGTCGGCCTCGACCGTGAAGTCGAAGTAGCTCTCGACCTCTCGCATGAGCCGCTCCACGTCGCCGGAGAGATACGACCGGATCATCGAGTCGACGCCGTTGACGCCCTTGGCGCGATCGGACTCGAGGCGCTCTACGGTCTGGCCGAGCAAGCGTGACTGTTCCGCGTACGACATGCTGTCGAAGAAGCCGATCTGCCCGTAGGCGCTCTCGAGCTCGTCGAGCTTCTTGCCGGCGTCGCGTGCTCGTTCGTACAGCAGCTGGTCGATGCTCCTTTTCGCGCGCGTGTCTCTCGGCGCGTCCAGCTCGCCGATGTGGACGTCGAGCCGCCAGGGCTTGATGAACTCGAACGACGCGACGGACTGCCCGGCGTCCTTCAGGATTCTCGCGACGCGGTCGAAGAGCGGCGCCGGGATCACCGACGCGAGCGGCCGGTTGCGGGGCAGGCGCATGTGGTAGAGCAGCTGATGCTGCACCGCGTCGGTCATGAGCACTTCGGCGACAAAATTGTCACTCGCCGCGAGCGCTCGCGTGACGGTGGGGGGGACGGCGAGGATGCGTTCGTCCGGCGCGTGCAGGGTTCCGTAGAGGTAGATCGTCGCGTCGTGGCGGTGGGCGACCCACAGCCACGGTTTCTTCGTCGGCTCGATGACGGGGCCGCCACGGTCGTCCGCGCGCGCCGTGCCCGCGGCGCACAGCGAGAGCGAGAACACGAGTGCAGCGCACAGCACGCGGCGCATGGGAAGGCTTCCATCAGGTCCCGCGGGCGCGTCCCGGGGGGTGCCTAGGATTGCACGACTTCGAGCGTAGGAGGCGAAACCATGGTCAAGCCCGTCAACGAAGCCCCGCGGGACCCGCACCGCATCCTGTCGGACGCACTGGTCAAGAGCGGCGCGATCAAGGCCGACGACGCCGACGACTTCTTCGGCGCGCTGGCGTTCTTCTCGCACCTGGGATTCGAGAAGCTCGGCCTCGAGGTCGTCGACGGCGAGAACCTGCGACTGACGTTCGACATGCCGTTCGCGAACGCCCTGCTCGCGGTGCGGCGCTGTCCGACGATCGACCTCGAGTCGCTGGAGACGACGCGGCGCTAGCGCGACTCCTTCTCGGCCCGTTCCTGTAGCGCGCTCACGACCGCGGCGCGAATGATCACGTACTGCACCGCCAGTGCGATCACGACCGCTCCGATGAGCTGCACGAGCGGCTCCTGCATGTGGACGCCGGCGAAGCAGACGAAGCCGTCGATCGCGCCGACCACCATCGCCGCGGAGGTCGAAACGGAGAGCACGCGCGGGTCGAGTCGCTCGTCCGCGTAGACCTCCAGACCCATGCGTCCACGTTCAGATCGTCGAGGACCTCTTTGACCGCAGCGCGCTCCGGGCGAGCTCGGCCATCTTGGAGCTGACGAAGACGCGTAGCCGATCGGGGCGCATGTGCCCGAGAGCATACGCAGAATCGCTCGTTTACGTTGGCGGCGAGCGCTCATCGCAGGACGCGGCGGACTCGGCGGCGCAGGTAGGGCAGCACCTCTGCCTCGAACCAGGGGTTTTTCTCGAGCCAGATGTTGTTGCGCGGGCTCGGATGCGGCAGCGGCAGCTGCGCCGGGGTGTACGCACGCCAGGACCGGACGGTCTCCGTGAGCGTCTTCTTGGCCTGCTTGCCGAGGTAGTGCGCATGCGCGTAGCGGCTGAGCAGGATCGTGAGCTCGACGGCCGGGAGGCGCTCCAGCACCCGTTCGTGCCAACGTTCCGCGCACTCCTTGCGCGGCGGCAGGTCGCCGGACTTGCCCGTCCCCGGGTAGCAGAAGCCCATAGGCACGAGCGCGATCCGCTTCCCGTAAAAGGTCTCCCTGTCGACGCCGAGCCACGCGCGAAGACGGTCGCCGCTCGGGTCGTCCCAGGGAACGCCGCTGGCATGCACGCGTTTGCCGGGCGCTTGCCCGATGACCAAGAGGCGCGCGTCGCGATGCGCGGTCAGCACCGGCCGCGGTCCGAGCGGCAGATGCTCCGCGCAGACGTCGCACTTCCGAATCTCTGTCAGCAGGTTCTCGAGCATGACGTTCTCGAAGTCCCGGGGCCGCGGCCCGGCCCCGGGGCGTCGGACCGAGTCTAGCCTTGGACCTTCTTCCAGTGGGCCTCGGCCTTACGCACGAGCTCGCGCTCGTCGCCCTTGTCCCAGAGCGCGCGCGCGTCCACGTTCTTGTTCTTGAGAAACAGCATGAGCCGGCCGTCGACGATCTTGAAGTTCGTCGGGTCCACCGGGAACTTGTCGGAGACCGCCATCCCGAAGGCGCACCAGCCGCCGTAGGCCGGGAGGTACTTCTCGGGGTTCTTGTCGAAGGTCTTCTTGGCATCCGCGGAGACGAAGTGGTAGGTCACGTCGTCGAAGGTCGACGAGAACTCCTTCTTGCCGCGCAGCGGCTTGTTCACCGCGAAGTACGCGACGGGGCAGTAGCCGTCGATCGCGAGTCCGCTGCTCGGAAGGTTGTAGCTATGCAGGTACGCGCGGCTCTCGCCCTCGGCGGTCGACGGCGCGGCGCCCGCGTCGAATGAGGAAGAGAGAGCCACGGCGACGAGAAGAGCCGCTGCAACCATGCTGAATCGGACCATGATGGGTCACTCCTGAATGGGTTGTGGGGTTCGTGCCACTCGGCACTCATGCGTTGGTCGCCGCAGCGCCCGGATCCTTACCCGCGCTTTCCGGAAAAGCGGAAACCCCGTCCGCACTTCCCCGTCGTGGTTGCGGGAGGCACAGGAAGAGACGTGCCCACCGTACTCCAGCACAGAACGAACGCGCAGTGGCTCGAAGAGCTTCGGAAGAACGACGACGCATGCGCCGACGAGCTGTGCGCCTACCTACGCAGGGTGCTGGCACGCGTACTTCGCGGCCGTGCGGAAGTGTGCGACTCGGATCTCGACGATTTCACGCAGGACGCCGTGATGCGTGTACTGAAAGGGCTCGACACGTTCCGCGGCGACAGCCGCTTCACGACCTGGGCAACCGCGGTGGCCGTTCGCGTCGCGCTCAGCGCGCTGAGACGTCGCCGGCACGACCTTCGACCTGTCGGAGTGCTCGAGCTGCCGGGCGTCGAACCGCTGAAAGAGAACCCGGTCGATCCCGGTCGCGCGGCCGAGCGCAGATCCTTGCTCGCGACGCTGCATGCCGCCATCGAGGAGGTGCTTACGGATCGGCAGCGGTGTGCGGTCCTGGGCGAGCTGGCGGGGGTGCCCTCGCGTGTTCTCGCTCAGCGCCTTGGAACCAACCCAAACGCCCTCTACAAGCTTCATCACGATGCTCGCAAGAAGCTCAAACGAGCGCTGAACGAGGCCGGGTTCAGCGACCGGGAGGTAAGAACCGAGCTGGCAGGAGCGTCGAACCGATCATGAAGGTGGACCTCTCCCTGCTCCAGGAGCTCCTACGCGTCGTCGCGGCGACCGAACCCTCGGAGATCGACTGCGACGAGTTCCTCGCGCGCGTATCCGCGTATCTCGAGTATGTCGACATCGGGGGTGAGACCGCGGTGGATCTTAGAATCGTTCGGCAGCACTTGGAGATCTGCGGCGAGTGCCAGGAGGAGTTCGAAGCGCTCGTCGCGCTCCACATGGGCGCATAGGAGCCGCTCCGCGCTGTCCGCCGCGATTTGCGTCTGCAAGATCCGCCCGCGTGCGTTTCCAGGGATGGGCGCGTCCCGCATCGTGTACCAGGGAGGTTCACATGCGGAACATCATCACCGCGCTCGTCGTGACGACGCTCGTTGCGACCGCAGTCGCGGGCGACGACGAAGTAGATACCCGCGCACTCTATGCCGAAGCGCTTCGCTGCGAGCACGACGGACGAGCCGCGGACGCCCGCAAGCTCTACCAACGGGTGCTCGCCGAGGACGCGGATCACGCCGCTGCGCGCCGGGCGCTGGGCTACGTCAGAGTGGACGACGCCTGGCTCACGAAGGAGGCGGCGCGCAAGCAGCTGGCGATCGTCGTGGGGGGCGCCGAGAAGCCGAAACGCTCGCCCGCAAGGCCGGTGAAGCGCGATGCGTTCGACCGCCTCGTCGAGGCCCTGAAGAGCCGCAGCGTCGCGACCCGTGTGCGCGCGGCGAAGGCGCTCGGGAGAACCAAGGACGAACGGGCGCTGCCGTACCTCGTCAAGCGGTGGGAGCGCTCGAGCGGAAACGCGCCGCGCAGCTACTTCGCGCAGATCACGCAACGAAGCTATCTGCAGGACTTCGACGTCGAGGTGGCCTGAACGGCGTTCATTGCCGATCCCATCATCGGCACGCTCCAGGCTGGAGCCGTTCAGGACGTCAAGGTGCTCTCCACGCGAAGCGTGATCTCCACGACCGAGCGCGCGGCGCTGCACGAAGCGCTCGCCGCGATTGCCGGCGAAGATGCCGGCAAGACGCCGGCGGCGTGGCGCAAGTGGCTTCACGCCCGCGAGGAGAAAAGGAGGTCTCCCGCGGGCAAGTAGCCCGCCGGTGGGTCAGAGCAATCGGCGCTTCTTGAACCACCACCATTGGGTCGCGGCAAGCGCAACCAGCAGGCCGCAGACGATCCAGAACGCGGCGCGGTTCTCGGCGCCGGGCATGCCGCCCACGTTGATGCCGAGCAGACCCGTGATGAGCCCGAGCGGGAGGAAGATCGCCGCGACGAGCGCCAGGATGTACATGGTCCGGTTCATCTGTTCGGCCATGCGGCCTGTCAGCTCCTCGTGCGCGACCGTGGCCCGGTCGCGCGCCGCCTCGAGGTCCTCCACCCGTCGCGTCGTACGGTCGGCCAGATCGCGCAGCTCCTCGCGGTGCACGGCCGTGAGCCAGGGCACCTTCTCGGACTGAAGGCGCGCGACTGCGTCCCGCTGCGGCGCGAGGTAGCGCCGCATGGAGATCACCTGGTTGCGGATCTCCGCGATCTCCGAGCGCAGGGCGGAACCTGCGCCGGTGAGGATCCGTGCCTGCACGTCGTCGATGCGGTCGTCGAGCGCCTCGAACGCAACCGCCATGCGCCGCAGGAGTCGGTCGATCAGGTCGACGAGAAAGCTCCCGGTGTCGACCGGGCCGTTGCCGCCCTCGAGCGCCCGCCTGACGTCCTGGAGCGCCTTGAGGCGCCGCCGCCGTGTCGTGATCACGCGGCGGCCCTCCAACTCCACCCGCACCGCGATCATGTCGTCGGGCTCCGAGCCGGGATTGAGATTCACGCCGCGTAGGTTCACCAGCAACGCGTCGCCGCGCGCGACGCTTCGCGGGCGCGACGCCTGTGCGAGCAGGGCGGTCCGCGCGATCTCGTCGAGGCCGCTCTCCTGTTCGATCCAACGGCGAGCGCGCTCGACGCGCAGGTCGAGATGCACCCAGAGGACCCCGTCGCCGGGGGCCGCCTCGCGCACGAGGTCCCACCCGCCGAAACGGCCGCCCCCTTGCCCGTCGAGCAAGCACGCGAACACCAATCCGTCGTCGTCGTTCATGATCGGCCCGCATTGTGCGAGGGGGGTCGGACCAGGGTCGGGCCCCTCTGTACGCGGCGCGCGGCCGGGCACTACACTCAGCCCGGCGGTCGGACCCGCCTCGAGAAGGAGACCGTGTGAAGCTTGCCATCCTCTCCTGCAGCCCGCAGTGCTACAGCACGCGGCGTCTGCGCGAAGCCGCGGCGCAGCGAGGCCACACCGTCAAGGTGCTCGACACGCTGAAGTTCGCGATCGACCTTCGACGGGGCGAGCCGGACCTGTACTTTCGTCAGAAGCAGCTCTCCGACTACGACGCCGTGCTCCCGCGAATCGGCTCGTCGATCACGTACTTCGGCACGGCCGTCGTGCGCCAATTCGAGCAGATGGACGTGTTCTGCGCGAACTCGTCGGCCGGCATCTCCAACTCTCGCGACAAGCTGCGCAGCTTGCAGATCCTCAGCCGACATCACATCGGCATCCCGCAGACGACCTTCGTTCGCGACAAGAAAGACGTGTTGCCGGCGATTCAGCGGGTGGGCGGCGCGCCCGTCGTCATCAAGCTGCTGGAGGGCACGCAGGGGATCGGCGTCTTGCTCGCCGACACCGTCGAATCAGCCGAGTCGATCATCGAACTGCTCCAAAGCCAGAAGCAGAACGTGTTGATCCAGAAGTTCGTGGCGGAGAGCCGGGGGCGTGACATCCGCGCGTTCGTCGTGGGGGATCAGGTCGTTGCGGCGATGCGGCGCGTTGCGCAGGGACAGGAGTTCCGAAGCAATGTCCACCGTGGCGGGCTCACCGAGCAGGTGGAGCTGGGCGAGGACTACAAGGAGACGGCGGTCCGCGCGGCGCAGATCATGGGCTTGCGTGTCGCCGGTGTCGACATGCTCGAGAGTCAGGACGGTCCGCAGATCATGGAGGTCAACTCGTCACCCGGCCTCGAGGGCATCGAGCGTTGCACTCAGCTCGACATCGCGGGATCCATCATGGACTACATCGCGGCGCAGGTGGACTTCGCGGAGATCGACCTGCGCCAGCGGCTGACCGTCAGCCGCGGCTACGGGGTGACCGAGATTCACGTTCCCGACGGGTCGAAGTACGTCGGGCGTTCGATCGCGGAGTCGGACTTCCGTGAGAAGGACATCAACGTGCTGACGTTGCATCGTGATTCGAAGGTCATTCCGAATCCCAGGGCGGAGCGCGTGTTGGAGGCGGGCGATCGGTTGCTGTGCTTCGGCAAGTTGGAGCTGATGCGTGAGCTGATTCCGGCGAAGACCCGTCGCCGACGGCGCCAGAAGGTGAAGGAGCTGCCCGAGCTGCCGGTGGCCCACGAGGTGCTCGACGAGAGCGCGACGAGCGACGCCGTGTGAAGCGGTCTCTCGCCGTGTCGGCGAGACGCCCGACGATCTGTCAGGAAGATGGCACCCCCGCCACGACTCGAACGTGGGACCGCCGGATTAGAAACCTGTAGGCGTGTCTTGGAGTTGATGGCCGCATCTCTCGTAACCCACGAGTGAGGACGGATTTCCGGGTGTTGTAGCTGCAACATCCCGGGCCATTGGCCTCGCCCCCGGTCCGGAACCACGGAACCGTTAGCACACGCAGGTCGCGCGCTTCGCGCCGGATACCACGGTAGGACGTTGCCGTGCTGGCCGTCCTGGCACTTCGCGCAAGCCCTGGCTCGTGAACACTCAGGGTGCCTCATCGGCCCGTGTCACCGCGCAGGCCGCATGCCCCAGAACCCTGTCTCCCCCACGGACGGCGCTCGCCTGGGGCGTCCAGCCGCGCTGAAGGCGGGCGGCCAACAAGTCGTCGGCTGTCGGTATCCGGTCCCACACGGAGACCCCCTGTACCGCCCCGAGTCAGGTGACGTCGTACACCACGTAGATCCCGCTCTGGAAGAGCATGATGACATCGTGCGTGTATTCGTCCTGCGTGACGACGTCTTCCGGCTTTCGCGGGGGACTCGCGGCCGCCCCCCAGGCAAGGACATGGCCTAGGTTCCCGTGGCCCTCGACGGCATCCGCGACCTGATGCCGGACAGCGTTATCGACGTGGCCGTGCGCCTTGACGTCCCATCTAGCCATCCGCAGGGTCCCCGCACATGGCTGGCCGGACCTCAGCCTCATCTACTGGGCCGGGCGGCATCACGCGGATGCGGACCTCGTCGCCGAGCTTCAGGCGCTGATCCGCCCAGTCGAGGTTTCCAGCGGAGCCCAGTCCTCCGACCTGAATACGCAGGTCTTCCTGAAGCCACTCCGCCTGCTCGTCCACTGTGCCCGACCGAACGTGCTCCGGGATCCGATCCGGATCGTGTAGCACCCACGAGAGAATCGCCGTCAGGACGCCGTAGCCATCGACGCCCGCCGTCGTGACGACTTCCTCGTTGATGCGTACCTCGAACCGGATGTTCTGCATCCCGCCATCGTACGACGGCCTTGGCTGCACGGATGGATGTAGGATGTTGGTCATGGGGACGCCCGGAGATGATCTCGCGGTAGCCGAACTGCTGGCTCCAGGCCGCCGTGCCCGGTGGCGCGAACTCCTCGCCAAGGGCAC
>CBDCWP010000040.1:0-238335 GCA_965223505.1 Planctomycetota bacterium | reverse complement strand
CGGGTAGCCAGTACCGCGGCCTCTCACCGGCCTCATGAAGGTGCTGGGCGATGGCACCGTAGCTCATGCCGTCCCCCCGGAGTTCGAGCACGACCCTTGCGACCCGCTGCTCGTCCTCGTTGGGCTCCAAGCGAACTCCATCTCGGCCCAGCCTGAACCCGTAGGGGATTCCCCCCGTCCGCTGTCCCTTCTCGCGCTTCACCGCTAGCGCGGCCTTGATCCGCGACCGGAGCAGTGACCGCTCGAACTGCGAGATCGCGTCGAGGATCGTGCGGAGCAGTTCACCTTCAGGGCCGTCGTTGGTCGCAGGTCCCTCCACGGCAACGATTCGCCCACCAGCCCTCGCGACGAGGCTCTCGGCAACGGCCGCGACCAGAACCGAGCGCGCGAGCCGATCTCGACGGTGAACCAGGAGCGTGTCTGCGCCATGCTCGCGGACGGCCTCGATGGCTTGGGCTAGGCCCGGCCGGGCATCGAGGCCAACCGCACCGGACACGCCTTCGTCCTCGAAGGTGGCCACCATCGCGACGCCACAGTCTCGGCACCATGCACCCATGGCATCGCGCTGGGCCTGTAGCCCGAGTGCCTGTTCGCGCGTGCTCACGCGCAGATAGCCGACAGCCTTGCGGCCCAGGAACCCTCGTGTCGTCCTCACCTACGAGACCTCGCGAGCAGGAGGTGCCCCTGACCAGCCGGTCGGATGGTGCAAGCGGCAGCCTCTTCTTGGGACGCCCCGAGCATTAGCGTGAAGGCCAGTTCCACACCTCGGCGGGCCGACGGGCCGTCGTCCCAGACCGTCCTCAAAATGGCGATCCGGGTACGCGCTGCGGGGACGGCATGCCGCACCGCAGGTACGTCGGCGCCATGCGAATGCTCCAAGGGGTAGAGCAGCTTCGCCCGCCAGACGTGGTCCTCACGGCCGTGGACGATCGCGATAAGGCCGTCTTCGTGATGGCCGATCCAGTGCCGCCCTCCGCCGTCACCGCCGCACGTGGCGCAGTCACCCGCCGACCTACCACCGATCCCTCGGAGGATCCCCGTCCCACGGCACTGGGAGCACGCAGCAGTAGGCCACCAGTTGATGCGCACGCTCCTATCTTGGGGCAGTGACCTTCGCACACGGTAGCCACTCGTCCAAGGGGTATGGACCCATGGGCGTAGCAGCCCGAGGACTATGGCTAGGCTGGCCAAGGTGCGGACGGATCCGGAGGCTGGCTGGTGCGTCCGGCAGGCGACCAGACCTCGTGGGCTTCCCCCGGTCGAATCACCCCCCTGCGTTCTCTTCCGAGGCGTCCTGCACATCGGGAGGCTCCGGCGCTCCGGCTTCAGCTTCCTCTGCGCGCAGGGAGATCAGTGCCACCTCGCGTGCGAGTGCGAGCAGCGCGTGGACAACACGATCCGCCATCACGAAGGTGAATCTGCCCGCCTCCGGTAGCCCGTGGCAGACGAGGTTGCGGAGGTTCCATCCCGCCTTCTCCGTGAACAACACCCGGAGATACCAGCGGAGGTCGGGGTCCATCCCGGCCACGAGGACCTCGTCCTGGAGAACGGCGCCGAAGTTCCGTTCCTCGAACACATCCTGCTTCCGGCAAGAGGTCTCCCCTCCCAGTTCATCCAGCAGCTTGCGGACCACGTGCTCGACTTGGGGAATGAGCACATGAATCGCGTCGATGTAGTCGCCCCGACAGTAGGCACGCATGCCCGATATGAAGATCGCCCTGTGGTCGTCGTCGGCCGCACCGTGCTGACAGACGATGGAAGCCAAGTCCTCGCCGGTCAAGCGGTAGCGCCTGATGATCTCCTCGAACACGAGGTGAAGGAAGGGCGCCTGAAACTTCATCGACTCGCAGAGGTGTCGGGCCAGAGATCCCTCCGGGTCGTCGATGACGCCACCAACCCGACCCCGGACGTGCTTGCCGTCCACAAGCTGGGTTTCTATTAGGTGGAGCAGCCGGGTGTTCTGAGCGGACTCCTTCAGGCTCTCCATCTCCTTGTTGCGGTCCGGCAAGAAGTACTGCGCTACGCGGTTGATGGATGCCCCCAGCCCGCCTTCCACCGCTTCGGCGCGAAACTGCGCCTCCTCCTCAGCCGTGATGGTGATCGGCTGGGCAAATCGGACCATTTCCTCTTGGCTCTCCTGCCCAAGCTCGCCGAGGCGTCGGAAGAGTCGGTCGGCCGACACCTTGACGCCCATGTCCTGGCAGAGCCTCAGCGCGTCGTCCACCCAGCCTCTAGCGGTCAAGGCCGAGCCTCCTCGTGAGTACTGCTCGATCACCTCCGCGTACTCGCCGATAAGTCGCCTCGCCTCTTCCGGTTGGTCGCGGCCGATGTAGTGCCGCGCGAGTTGCTCCGTAAGCGTGTGCATGTCCAGTGGGGACTTGGAGCGGACGGTCGCGGCAAGGAGGCCGCGCAGGCGCGCCTCCAGGATCCCGGCCAGTTCCTGGATCCGCTCCTCCGCCCTTTCGATCTTCCGCCTGGAGTTCCGGACGGCGATGAAGATGCCCACCTGGATGCCGAGATGCTCGTCGTCCGACTCCTTGGCAAGGTCGATGCATGCATCGACGGCTTCTTCGACCGATGCTGGTGAGGATGTCGCAATCGACAGGTCGAGCGCGCGGAGGAGGCAGTCTCGGCGCACACCTCGCGGGAGGGCGGTCGTTCCCGCCTTCAGGTACGCGGGAATGGCCAGCCGCACGGCGTCGATGCGAGGAACGTGGTCGTTGCCCGCCGAGGTAACGTCCCAGACAGCATCCGCGTAGCGGGCAACCAACTGCGGATCCTTGGCCTCCTCCGCGCGCTGCTCCCAGTAGTCAAGGCACCACTCGTCAACTTCGGCAGCCTCGGGGATCTCTACTCCGTCGATCCAGAACCTCGGCCCGAAGTAGCGGCCCCAGCCTCTTTCCGGGTTACCCCGGCGCGGAAGCAGGCAGAGGGCGAGTTGCTCCGCTCTCAGCGCACGAAGGTCGTCTTCGGGCCAGTCGTCCGCGTCTTCGGCTTGGAGCCTGCGGACCTGCATCCACAGTGCGTTGATGTCCAGGGCAGCGCCGAGCTTTTCGGCCTCGGCGAAGACCTCGCTCAACTGTTCCGGTAGCACACTCATGGATAACCTCGGCGGGATCCCCTTGTCGTTGCGCAGAGGGGCGCTCGATGAGGGAATGACCCCACGCTGAGGTTATCGGGTCGGAGCGACGTCGGCGGCCGCCGTCAGCAGCCCCTCCTGCTGCGCGAGAGCGGGGTGGCACCCCGGGGACGACTCGAACGTCCGACCTAGTGATTAGAAGTCACTTGCTCTATCCAACTGAGCTACCGGGGCGCGATTTCTCGGAGGCTACTCCTGGCCCTAGCCCGCGTCCAGAAGGGCCTCCACGGAGTCTACGACCTCCAAGCATCGCGCCTCGTCCGGGTGGTCGTAGCGGAGCCCGATCATCTTCTGCTGTCCCTCCTTCGAGAGCCGCAGCTTCTCCGGCAGGCACATCGGAGATCCGTGAGCGTGGCCCATGAGGCGGCCGTAGACAGCGAAGTCCTCTGAGTATGCCTTCCGCACCATGCTCCCGAACGTGTGCCGAAGCGTGTACCACGTAACGCGGTCGCGGCCGATCTCCGAGTGCCGGACGACGGTCTGAAGGCTCTTGAGGCTTGCGCTGTGCGTCGAGAGGCCGTCGCAGACCAGGGCGCCACTGCCCTCCTCAACATGCTCCCGGAGAAGATCGCTGATTCGCCCCATGAACGGGACGTCGATGGCGACGCCAGTCTTCTTTCTGTAGTGGCCGAACCAGAAGCGCTTGCCGTCATCCCTGTACTCGGTCTCGCCTACAACGCGCATGTCGGAGTAGGACAGGCCCGCCAAGCTGGAGTGGGCTATGGCCATCATGCGACCACGTGCCCCAACTACGCGGGCCTCCCTGTGCGGCGTGGCCTTGCGCCGAAGGAGAGCTTCTCGCTCGTTCAACAGTCGCCTCGCCGAGGAGTTCAACGCCAATACCTCGTCGGGAGCGAGGATCAGCCGCTCGGTCTTGGCTGGCAGAGCAAAGTGGCTCGGCTTCACGGTCGTCGGGGCGAAGTCCGGGATGCGAGTGCCGCCCTCAGCCCCGGCGAAGACGATCCAGCGCCGCACTGCGCCGAGGTGTTTCTCCACATTCGTATGGCCCCAGCGATCACGCTCGGGAACGTCCTCGCTGACGCACACCTTGAGGAACTCGCGGTAGTTCGAGGGCGTGTAGAGGCTCACGTCCTCGCCCCACCTCTCGTAGACCCTGAGCAAGAAGCGCTCCTCCGTTTCGATGTGCTGTCGTCCCGGCTTGCCCGTGCCGTGGTGGCGATCCCACATGACCTTGATGTAGGTGCTGATGGATCCCCGGATCGGGTTCGGGTTGGGCGAAGCGGCCACGGAACTGTGGCCACCCGTCGCGTGCGGGGGACGCGCTTCCACCGCGCCTGGATCTCGGGCGTCCCAGCCCGCGTTGAACATTGCAAGGTCACGGAGCGCCTCCTGCTCCGTCGTAACCCCCTCAAGCCAAAGGGACGATTCCTTGGCGTTCCGGTTGCGGTATCGCAGCGGTCGTCCATCCGGCCCCAGGAGCGGAAACACGATGTTCCAGGCCGTTCCTCTTCCGCTCGTGCGCGTCTTGAGGCGGGGCCTGGGGAGTCGGTTCATGGCAGGAGATCGGTTCCGTGGAGCGCGTTAGGCTCACGCTCATCGAGACCTCATGCCTACAGGTGAAATCAGGTGATGCCTTCACTTTCCGCATGGTGGAGGAACAACACAACGCTTGCGACGTGCACCACAGTGCTTACGTCAGACAACATCTACGTGCGCAGTCGAAGAGCGCGCTTGTTGATGATTCATCCCAGACTGCAATCAAGTTCGTTAGGTAGCAGAGCATTAGAAATCCGGTGCTCTATCCAACTGAGCTACGGGGGCGCGCCTGGTTCGTACGCTCGATCCTACGGTCTTCGGACGCCCGGCCTCAGTTCCGACGAATCCATCGTCACCTGACCCTCCAGAAGATGTGGAATCCCTCCGGCGACTCCACCACCTCGGACGAGATGTCGCCCCGCGACATCTCCAGCAACACCGCTTCCACGTTCGGGGGCGTCCCGCCGTTGCCGAACGTTCCGATCCAGCCGTTGATGTCGATCGACGTGTCGTCGTCACTGAAGCGCGGCACCAACGCGCCCCACTTCGTACGATCCGCCTTGAGCTCCGACAGCGCCGTTTGCGCCGCTTGGAGGGCCTCCGCCTTCGATCGCCGAACCCGAATCGCTCGATTCTCCGACTCCACGTGCTGAACCAGGATCTGGCGCAGCGCGCAACGCAAGTGCCGGCCCTTCTTCGCCACCACCCAGCCCATCTCCGTCTCGAACACGTCCGCGAACGTCTCGACGGGGAGGTTGCGCAGCGGATCCATCAGCGGATGCCCCTCGCCGTGCACGGAGTACATCCCCAGGAAGCTGTCGCGCCGCGGCTTCCCGGGCGCGATGAACCTGGCCGCCTCCTCGTCCAGGTCGAGCACCTTGCCCCGCACGCCCTTCAGGATCCGCTTCGCCTCCTCGAACGCCGCCTGTTTCGTGTTGCCCGCGCCGCCCTCGAGACCCTCCCACGGAACGACGACCCCGTACACGGGAGCCATGTGCTTGCGCTCGAGGCGCGCGCCCTCGTCGAACGTGTGTCGGAGGAGGATCTGATAGCCGACCTGCGTGCGCACCGGCTGACTGTGCGTGCCGGGCGGAAGCGCTTGCAGCGCGCCGGAGAATCGGTTCATTCCCGCCGCCGGGCGGAATCCGACGAACCCGCCTGCGATCTTCGACGGCCCCTCGGAGAAGCGCTTCGCCGTCTCCGCGAAGCTCTTGCCGGCCAGCAGCCGCGCGTGAATGCGGAAGGCGAGCTTGCGCGCGTCCGCATCCGATCGCTCGGGCTCGGCCTTGATGACGATGTGCGAGTACGGATACGTCCAGTCGTCCGCTTCCGTAGACGTCGGCACGCTGTCGTCGTTGGAACACGCACCCAACAGGAGCGCGCCGACGATCAATGCGAGTGTGCTACTGCGTCGAAATTTGATCCGCACGTTCGATCACCATCTGGGGATTGTCGCGATACAGGGTCACCTTCCCGCGCACCGTGACGAAGCGCGACTCGATGGCCGCCATGTCGAGCGCTTTCAGCACGTCGTCCGAGAAGATCACCAGCGGGAAGTTACGACGGTTTCGATCCATGAGGAACAAGATCGTCCGTGATCCGTCTTTCGTACGCAGCTTGCTGTGGAACAGCCCCATCACGACGGCTTCCTTGCCGACGCGCGCCCGCAGCTTCTTCGCGGTATCGGGCACCGCGAGCGTCACGTTCTGCGGCTCGTCCGCGATCTTGCGCCAACGGTCGACCTGGTCCGCGCGGCTGCGCCACCACTTCAAACGCTCGGCGTAGTCCGGATAGTGGCCGGCCGCCGCTTCGTTCCAGATGCCGCGCTTGGCGGTCATGGCCTCTTGCTCGGCCTCGCGGAACAGGGCATCGAATCGGCGCGAGCGTCCGTACTTGACGAAGTAGGGCGAGTGCCCGTTGCGGATCATCTCGGCCGACCAGTTGAGCTCGCCGTCCTTCGTGACGAGGATGACGTGCGCCAACAGCCGACCGTAGGTGTCCAGATCTCTCTCGTTCGGACAGTCGCGTTCGAGTCGCGCCGAAACCGCCTTTGCCAGGAGCTCGACGCCGAAGGCCTTGGCCGCCTCGCCGGCGGGCGTGCCGTACTTCGTGGGCCGCGGCTCATCCCCGCGCTTCGAGCGGGCGTATGCATCGAAGTCCTTCTCGGCGGCAGCGCGGTCCTCGTCTTCGCGGAAGACCTCCTCGGTGTCGATCGAACGAATGCGCACGCTCTTCGTTCGCTCCCCGTACGGCACGCGGATCGTGTCGCCGTCGATCACCGCGTTCTCGGGAAACGCGTTCACCGCCGCGATGAGGAACGACTTCGCGTCCTTCTTCACCGGCGCTCCGGGGTCTCGAGTCCCGGTCTCGTCGTCGGCGAAGGCCGTCGCGCAGAGTGCCCCCGCCGCGACCCACGCCGCGCACGTACGAATCCCGATCCTGTCGCGCCCCCCGTGCATGCGGCAAATGATACGGGTCCGTGCCGCGAGACTCGCGCCACGAAGCCGCGAACTACGTCGGAACGCGCTCGCGGACGAATCCCCGGCCGCCGCCGCCGGTACCGCATCCCATGGGGCCGGTCGGGGTTCAAGCCGACGAGGCGATTGGCGTCCCGGGCGGGTGCTCCCGGTGTAGATTGAGGAACGGCATGCGTTTCTTCTCGAGCCCTCTCCGAGCGGCCGTCTTGGTCTTGCTGCTCCTGCCGTTGGCCGGAACGGACCGGGCGCTTCAGACAGCCGCCGCCGAGGTCTCGAACGAGGCCAGGACGCCCGGCGAGATCTTCGAGCGCAAGCCCTCGATCCACGAGTGCATGGCCTACGTGGCGCGCGACCTGAAGGCGCGCTGGGAGGCGGACACCAAGCAACCGCCGGCCGTCCTGCTGCTCGTCGTCGATCCGACGACCTCGATGAAGAACGAGATCGCGGAGCTTCGCAGCGGGCTCGAGGTGGCCTGGAGCGAAGGCCCCAAGGGCATGCGCATCGGCGTCTACGGCGTCGGCGCCCAGGAGTACGCCGAGCCCTCGCGTCTGCCGACGGACTCGAACAGCGCGCTGAGCGCCCTGTCGTTCCTCCCGCTCGACGGCCCGAAGAACGTCCACGCGGAGATCCGCGGCGCCGCCAAGCTGCTGCGCAAGGTGAACGGCGGTCCGAAGGCGATGCTGTTCGTCTCGGAGGAGGGCGGCGAGGGCGAGGACGACGTCGAGGCGACGCGCGACGCCGTCCTCGACAGCGAGGCGGCGTTCTACTGCATCGCCGGCGAGTCGGCGTTCGAACGCTGCTGGATCCAGGACTATGAGCCGCGACCCGGGCTCGAGGCCGCGGGTCTTTCGGAGCGCTACAACCCGCTGCCGCGCAAGAAGACGAAGAACGCGCTCTACATGGGCGGCGACACCGCGTTCGGGTTGGTGCCGTACCGTTGGGAGTTCGATCTCGCGCAGACCGAGTTCTACTGGGTTCGCCCGCCGAAGTATCCGGTGCCCTCGGGCTACGGCTATTGGTCGCTCGCCACGCTGGCGTACTCCTCGGGCGGTCGCTACTTCGTGTTCGACTTCGCCCAGGCGGCGCTCAACAAACGCCAACAGCGAAAGCGCAAGTCGCTTTACGACTACACGCGGCTCGCGATGGTTGCGCCCGACCTCAGACCGCGTTCGAAGATCCTGAAGTCGCTGAACAAGGACTGGCGCGCGCATGCCATCGTTCGAATCTGGCAGCATCTGGCCAACGAGGCGACGCCGATCATCGGGACGCTGGGGACGTTGGAGCGGCGCGGTGCGAGTTTGCAGCCGCGGCCGGCGCGTCCGTTGCGTTCGACGGCGAACCCGCGGCAGTGGTACACGGACCTCGACGAGGTGCGCGAGGCGAAGGAGCTCTGCAAGAGCCGGATCAAGATGGTCGAGGAGGCGCTCAAGTGGTGGAGCACCGCCAACGGGCGTGAGCGCGAGGAGAAGGCCGGCGAGGATCCGCTCAAGGAGCGTCTCGAGGCCGACTTCCAGTTCCTCGGCGTGCAGCTCAAGAAGGTGCAGTTCCACTGGTACGAGGCGCTGTCCGCGCTCGACACGATCACCGAGCTGGACGTCACGTACCGCGAGGTGCAGATCCGCCCCGGTCCGATCGCGGCAGGTGTCGCGCTCCCGCGCCGAAGGGTGGATCTGAAGTCGGAGGAGCGCAACGCGCGGTTCGCCGAGGTGATGTTGGCGCAGCAGCGTCTGGCGCGGAAGTTCCCGCGTACGCCGTGGGCGCTGTGCTTGCAGAAGGGGCATCTGCTGTCGTTCAGCAAGAACGTGCGCATCGTCGAGCAGGAGCCTGAGCGTCGCCGTCCCGAGACGAATCCGAAGGACGGAGAGGGCGATCGGAAGCGCGAGCCGAAACCGAAGCCCAAGCCACCGCGGCCGAGCGCGCCGCCACCACCGGGCCCGAGGCCTGGGAGTGGAGCGGGCGGTCCGACGACGGGCGGATAGAGCGGGGCGTTTCTCGTTCTGTTTGGCCAAGCCGTGGCGATGTAGTCTTCTTCATTGATTCAGGACTCGGGGTGTACCTCAGTGGTAGAGGGGTAGTTTTGGGTGCTACCAGTCGGGGGTTCGAATCCCCCCACCCCGACCAGCAGCCGCATTCTCGAACGCCGCGCGAGCTCGGCGCGTTGGATTCGAACCCCCGACTGGTTTGGGGTAGCGAAGGACGTAGCGGAGCGGAGTCCGCAGCGTAGGGGGCTGGGAAGCCCCCTGGGTGACACCGCGGGTGCCGCGAAGCGGCGGCGAAGCCGCCCGTAGCGGGGGTTCGAATCCCCCCACCCCGACCACTTCTTCGCGGCCTGAAGGCCGCGACCGGTCCCTCGCTTCGCTCGGCCTTCGGGCTTCGCCCTCAGGAGACGCGCGCGAGCGCGCGTCCGACCTAGAAGTTCTTTTTCAAGGGGGGCATGGCCCCATCGCCGTCAATTTAGGCCGCTGGTTGCGCTAATTCTGGCCTGATTCAACTCCGATCCCTCAGGTGAGGAGGGCGCGGTGGCGAAGGCCAATCGAGATGATCAAGTCGATCTCGTCTGCGTGGCCGAGCTGCTCCATGAGCACCTGAACGGGTCGCTGGTGGCGGCTGCGTTCGAGGATCTCCGAGATGGCGAGCGCGAGCGCGTCTGGACGCTGCAACAGATGGTGGCGTTCTGGACAGCTGTGATCTTGCGGGCGCCTGAGTCGCTCAGCCAAGCGCTTCGAGAGGCGGCTGGGGATCGGTCGTCCGGATACCCGCCGGTGGAAACCTCCAACCAGGCGTTCTTCCAGCGCTGTGGCAACCTGCGATGGGAGTTCTTCGCGAAGGTGTTTCGGGCCTTCGTTGAGAGTGTGAGCTCTTCGGAGCCGGCTCGGTTTGCCCAACGCCACCAGGATGTTGCTGAGCGCTTCGACCGCATCCTGATCCTGGATGGCTCGAACCTCGATCCCGTAGCGCGGCGTTTGAAGATCACGTGGGAGGATACGGCAACGCCGATCCCCGGTTCGATGCTCGCGTGCTACGACCTCATGCGAGGCAGCCTGGCCGATCTGCGCTACTCCCATACGTTGAAGAAAGGCGAGCTGATTTCCGCTCGCGAGGTGCTCGGGCAGCTTCCCAAGGGCAGCCTGGTTCTCGGGGACCGTCTGTACGGAACACCGAAGTTTCTCTCAGAAGCCCAAGAAGCTAGCCTTTACGGGGTGTTTCGGCGCCAGCGACATGCTCATGTGGAGGTGCAGGAGGACTTGGGCAGTTGCGCCTACGGCGGGGGCACGCTCCAGGACAAAGCCGTCACGTTCGGCAAGCAAGCCAGGCTTGCGGCTCGGCTGATTCGGCTCTCGCTGGGAGAGAAGACCTACGAGTTCGCAACCAACGTCCTGGATCCCGAGCGCCTATCCGCAGCGGAGATCGCAGAGCTGTACGCCGATCGCTGGGAGGTCGAGCGCATGTTCTACGACCTCAAGGAGGTACTCAACCTCCATCGCTTCTACTGCGGCAACGCGAACGCGATCGCGATGCAACTCTATGCGTCCGCGATCGTGCACACCGCGATGCGCATAGCCCAGGGCCGAATCGCGCACGAAGCTGCTGTCGAGCCGGAAGACATCTCCGAGGCGAAGCTCTTTCCGCTCCTCGGCGCCACCTCAGCCACCCTGGTGACCCTCGAGATGGGGTTCTTGCTCACCGAGCGCGCCAACCCCGGAGTGAAGCTGCGCAAGCCCGACTGGCATGACGCCTGCTGCCTCCAAGTGCCACTTTGGAGGATCCTCGCCGACAAGACCCGCGGCAACCGACCCCGCGACACCTGCCGGCCGGACTGGCGGGGACGATGGAGGGAACTGCCGCCACCACCAGGTGCCCCGCGGGGGCCTCCTTAAGTTGACGGCGATGGGGCATGGCCCCCCTTGCGGGCTCCGCTTCGCTACGCCCTACCCCCCCCGTGTGGCGCCTACGGCGCGTCCCGCATGTCGCACAGCAAGCAACCGGCAAGCGGACGCCTGATAGCCGTAGGGGATGGGATAGGAGGTGGCAGCCCTGATCCTCGGTCGTGCCAAGTGTGTTTACGGCATCAGCCGAGGAAGGAACTGCCACCCCATGACTGCATACCACGTCGGAATCGACCTGCACAAGAGTGTCGCCCAAATCTGCGTCCGTGATGCGAAGGGCGAGATCGAAGAGGAGCGGCGGTGGCGCCTGCCGGATCGAAAGGCGGCCGCGGCGCTGGTTGCGTTTCTTGGCACCTACGGAGGCGGGCGCTTCGCGGTGGAAGCGTTGGGCTGCAACCGCTGGTTCGTGCTGGCCTGCCGCGAAGCGGGTTTGGAGATGCTTGTGGTGGACGCCACGAAGCTCGATCTGAAGAAGCAGGGCAAGAAGACGGATCGACGCGACGCCCAGGAGATCTCGCGCCGGAACGATCCAGCCTGAGACTTCGTCCTGCTCGGCCAACTCGCGGATTCGAGCGGTGAGCTTCTCGATGCGCTCCTGCAGAGCCGCAACGACATCCACCAGCGACTGCAGCGCCAGATCCTGGTTCTCATCACCCAGTCGCTGCTCGCGAAGCCACTGGATCCCGCGCTTGGTGTACAGCTGCGTCGCCCCTACATGCAACCGGCAAACGCGGTCGCGTGACCGCTGTAGGGGCGACCCTCGTGGTCGCCCATGGCCCGGAAACACGAGTCGGAGATGCGCGGCCTCGTGGATCCAGTCCGCTGGTTGGCGAACTAGAATTGGTTCGCCTCATGAAGTGCAGCAAGTGCAAGAAACGAATCAAGATGCGGCATCGCGGTCTGGGCGGCCACCGCTGTGACAGGGAGAGCACGGCGGAGAAGCTCAACCCATGGGTCGTACGGGCCGCCATGCTGCTGCTTCTGGCCTATGCCGCCACACGACTCCTCCTGCGACGCGGCTGGAGCATGTCGAGCTGGCCCTAACCCGCTAGCGGGGCGACCCTCGTGGTCGCCCAAGGGCAGCCACAAGGGCTGCCCCTACATGCAACTGGTCGCCCATAGGGCAGCCGCAAAGGCAGACGGCGTGCGGTCGAGTGACGGCCGCAACGGCGACCCGCGCCGCGTGCCGCGACTCCAGTCCTGCATGACAAAGGGCGTTCGGCCTGGGTGCACCCGACGCACGCAATTCGGCGCGACCCACCCCGCGTCCCTTCATCGGCATCTAGCGCCCCGACACAGCACGTCGAAGACGTTCTGCGTGCGCGACTCGCCGCGGCGCGGAGAGGGCCTCTCGCTCACTCCGCGCCGTCTTTCGTCCCTACTCGTCGCAGGGATCGCAACAGTCGTCGTCGCAGCCGAACGGATCACACGGATCCCAGCCGCAACATCCCGCGATCCCGATCGACACGATCGCCAACAAGATGAGAGTCCCTAGCCTTCGCATGCCTCGCTCCTCGATGTGGTTCTTCGTCGCCCAACGCGCGACGACCGAGCATCCCGAGGCGTTCTTAGCGTTCGCTTCGAAATTGAAAAACGCGGAGCAGGCACTCGCCCACTCCGCGCTTCGATGGGGTGCGCAGGACGTCCTGCGCGTCTTCTCTGCAGCGAGCTACTTCGCGCAGGGATCGCAGGGATCACAGGGATCCGGGTTGCAGCACGGGTCACAGGGATCGCAGCAAGGATCCCAGCCGCAGCAACCGGCGATACCGAACGAGAGAACTGCCAAGAGAAGAAGAGTTCCGAACTTACGCATCATGCGCTCCTTTTGAAGTGCACCGCCGGCGCATTCCACACCGTCGGCGAAAACCTCTCATCGACGTCTCGACGAGAGACCCGTAGAGAATCCCTCCCAACGAGTGCCGGTCATCCTATGCAGCCGATGTCAGGGCGCAATCGATGGCCCACGGTTCCCTGGAGGAGCCCACCTATCAACGAAAAAACGCGGGTGAGCCGAAGCCCACCCGCGTTTCCGTTTTGTACGACGCCACGCCGATGCGCGAACGTCGTCCTACCGTTCCGCGACTAACCGCAGGGGTCGCACGGATCCGGCTCAGCGCACGGATCGCACGGATCGTCGCAGCAGCAGCCGGCGACGCCGAACGCGAGAACGGCAAGAATCAAAAGGGTTGCGAACTTACGCATATGCGCTCCTAAAGGATCGAATCGCGTTGGGGTGTTTCCCCGCGGCGTTAAACCTGCCCTCGACGTCTCGAGGAGCCCGTAGAAACCCCTCCCACGAGCGCAGACATCGTAGGTATCCATTTCGCGGAAACAACACTTCTGTGTCGAACCCCGAAAGAACACGAAAACAGGCAATGAAAAATGGGCGCCGCGCACGAAGCGCGACGCCCATCGCCTACTCATTGCGTTCCAAACGGAACCCGGTGCGCTAGCCGCACCCCTTGCCGCCGCCGCAGCCGCCGCCACCGCCACAGCTGCCGCCGCCGCCGCCGGCATCGGCGGGCGCCGAGGCCGGCGCAGCGCACGGGTCCGGCGCGCAGGGGTCGTCACAGCAGCAACCGGCAAACAGGCCGGCAGCCAGCACCAGCGTCAAAACCGCGAATCCAAGACGCTTCATCGTTTCTCCTACCCGGTCCCCGCGCGAGGTGCGGAGCCGAAATGATGGGTGGTGCGACGCCGTCGCCGCTTCCTCTTGCCGCTGCGAAACACCCGCAGTGGAGCGAAGAAGATAGGTCAATCACTGCGCCATCGCAATCAACGCCGCCTTCGTTCTAGGGTCCTATGTCCATTCCTGTTCGGCGTTTACGATGATTGACGTCCTACGTATCGGCAAAAGGAAAGGGCGGTGCGGGAATCCCGCACCGCCCTCGCGAACTACCAATGCCCTCACGAAGAGGGGTTGTCTTTTACGGCTGGTTCTTGATGCCGGCTACACGAGCCGGCGAGGCAACTAGCCTCAGCCCTTGCCGCCGCCGCAGCTGCCGCCGCCACCGCTGTCAGCGGGCGCAGCGCAGGGATCGTCCGGCGCACAGGGGTCATCGCAGCAGCAGCCGGCGAGGAAGCCGGCGGCCAGAACCAGCGTCAAGAGTGCAACGCTGAGTCGCTTCATCTGTATGTCTCCTACCCGGGTGCGGCCGGATTGCCGCGACCTCGTATCGCGGCCATCCCGCGACGCCTCAAATGTAGTGCATCGATGCAGGCGCTGCAAATCATCTTGTGCATCGGCAGGGCCAATGGACCGGTTGGGAATGCCGTTCGATGGGGGAGCCCGGCACGAGCGCAATTGAAAAAGGCGTGATGCGGAAAACCGCACCACGCCCTGCTGACTGTCAGGCCCCCCTGCCGGGGCCTTCACGGTCGGCTGTAGGCCGGCTCAACCGAACCGGCAGAGTTGGCTAGCCGCCGCAGCCGCTGCCGCCGCCGCAGCTGCCGCCGCCACCACCGCCGCCACCGCTGGCGGGCGTGCCCGCGATACCACCGCTCGGAGCGGGGCAGCAGGGGCTCTGGTAGACGGGCTCGCAGCACGGATCCGGCTCGCAGCCGCAACCCAGCAAGTTCGAACAAGCGCCGAGCAGGCTGCAGAAGCCCACGAGCGCGACGATCGCAACGATCTTCTTCATGAGATCGATATCCTCCCTATGGACCCGCACCCGCGGCGCCGGGTCGAAACTGTTTGCCGTCGAAATTCGTCGGCCTTCGGGAGACTAACCTGAGCACTCATTCGGGCCAAGGCAGCCCGGACGAATCCCCAGGTCCCCGTCCACAACCTCTCGAATCCCGCCCTGGGCCCTGAATTGGGGCTCTAGGAGCCCTAGACGGCCTCTCCAGGGGCACCTGGGAAAGCGGTTCGGAGTGTCACCGTTTCATCACAGGGCCGTTGAAGGGCCTGATTCGGGGCGGTTCGAGGCGCGTCGCGAGAGCCGCGACCGGCGCGGCTCGGCCGGAACCTGTCAGCCCCTTGTTTGCGCGTGCGTGCGACGGCGGCAGTGTGGTAGAGCAGCACCGAATCAAAGGAGATCCGACGTGAAGGTCCTGGTTGTCGGCGGCGGTGGCCGCGAGCACGCGCTTTGTGTTGCCCTGGCTCGAAGCAAGAGCGTCGAACGCGTCTATTGCGCGCCCGGAAACGGAGGGATCGCCGCCGACGCGCATTGCGTTCCGCACCTCCTCGTGAGCGACTTCGAGGGGTTGGCCCGCTTCGCGAAGGACGAAGCCATCGACCTGACGGTGGTCGGTCCCGAGGTGCCGCTCGTCGCGGGCATCGTGGACTACTTCAACGAGCAAGGGCTGAAGATCTACGGACCGACGAAGGAGGCTGCGCAGCTCGAAGGCAGCAAGTCCTTCTTTCACGATCTGATGAGCCGCAACAACGTTCCGTGCGCGGGCGCGCACGTGTTCACGGACTTCGCCGAAGCGAAGGAGCATGTCGAGCAGAGGGACCATCTCCCGATCGTCGTGAAGGCCGACGGCCTGGCAGCCGGCAAGGGCGTGACGATCTGCGAGAGCGTCGAGGATGCCGTCGCGGCCCTCGAAGACGCGATGGTCAACAAGCGGTTCGGTGATGCCGGCGACAAGGTCGTGATCGAGGACTTCTTGCGCGGCGAAGAGGCCTCGGTGCACGCGATCACCGACGGCGAGACGTTGGTCGTATTGCCGACCGCACAGGACCACAAGCGTGTCGGCGAAGGCGACACGGGGCCCAACACCGGCGGCATGGGTGCCTACAGCCCGGCGCCCGTCGCCGAAGGTGCGATGCTCGACAAGATCATCAAGACGATCCTCGTCCCGACGCTTCACGGCCTGAAGCGCGAGGGCGTCGAGTACCGGGGAACGCTCTTCGCCGGGCTGATGATCACGCGCGGAGGCCCTCGGGTGCTCGAGTACAACGCGCGCTTCGGCGATCCGGAGACGCAGGTCGTGCTCCCGCGCATCAAGAGCGATCTGGGGGCGCTGCTGATGGCGGCCGCGGACGGCAAGCTCAGGGACGTCGCCGACGTAGAGATCGACGAGCGCTCCGCGGTGGGGGTGGTCGTGGCGTCGGCCGGCTACCCGGGCGGGTACCAGGCGGGCAAGGAGATCCGCGGTCTGGACGCCGCCGACGCGATGGACGACGTGATCGTCTATCACGCCGGGACGCGCGAGAAGGACGGCGTCGTGACCACGGCGGGCGGGCGCGTGCTGTGCGTGACGGCCCTGGGCGACAGCTTCGACGGCGCGCGCGACCGCGCGTACGCGGCGGTCGACAAGATCGACTTCGAAGGGGCTTTCCACCGCCGCGACATCGGCGCCAGGGGCGTGAAGGCCTAGAACAGGCTCCCGGGGGCAGGAATCAGGCACGAATCCCGAATCCGGCGCGGCAACCCGCTGCGGGCCGTCGTTACTATCGGTGGTCCCGCAGTCGATCGCCGGAGGATGCCATGCGTCTCGCTCTCGCTGCCCTGCTCGTTGTCACCCTGATCGTGCCGTTCGCGGCCGGCCCCGCGGATGCCGGGCCGTCGACCGCCAAGAAGACCGCCGGGCTGATTGCGAAGCTCAAGAAGCAGCGCCTGTCGAACGTGAAGTTCGAGGAGGAGGCGCTCGAAAAGGTGGTCGTGTGGCTGCGCACGGCGACCGGCGAGAACTTCCACATCAAGAAAGCCGCGCTCGAGAAGGCGGGCATCGACCTGGAGGACATCGTCGTCACGGCGACGCTCAAGGACGTCACCGTCGCCACGTTCCTCAAGCTGATCCTCGAGCCGCACGAGCTGGCCGCGGTCGTGAAGGGCAACGTCGTGTACCTCACGACCAAGAAGGACTCGTACGGCAAGCCCATCACGCGCCTCTACGGCATCTCTCACATCACGTGGACGAAGATCGACTTCATCGCGCCGGAGATGAACCTGACGCATCCGGACGACGTCGGCGAGGAATACACGCCCGAGGTCGAGGTCGAGGACGACCCGCTCAACAACGGCGACGCCGTCGCGGAACTCGTCAAGGAGCTGATACCCGGCTGGGACGAGAACGACGAGTGGAGCATCACGGCGACGGACCAGTACATGGTCATCAAGGCGCCGAAGTCGATCCACAAGTGCATTCCGGGCGTGCTCGACAAGATCTCGTCGATGAAGTAGGGGCGCTCGCCTCGATCCGTCGCCAGGTCGGGCGTTCGCCGGGTATCATCTCGGTGTGAGCTTGAGCGCGGCCGCCGTCGAAGATGCCCTGAAGTCCTTCGAGGACTTCCTGCGCGAGAAGCGTCTCAAGATGACCGAGCAGCGGCGGACCATGATCCGCACCGCGCTCGATCAACGCGGGCACTTCTCCGCGGAGGACCTGTACCGGCGCCTCAACAGCGAAGGCGAGTCGGTTTCGATGGCGACGGTGTACCGTGGGCTCGCGCTGCTCGAAGAAGCGGAGATGCTCGACGGGCACGACTTCGCCGACGGCCAGCGTCGCTACGAGAGGGCGCTGGATCGCGAGCACCACGACCACATGATTTGTGTCGACTGCAAGGCGGTCGTGGAGTTCACGAACGACGAGATCGAGCGGCTCCAGGAGGAGGTCGTGCGCGATCACGGCTTCACGATGAAGGATCACTCGCTGACGTTGTTCGTGAAGTGCGACACGTGGCGTGAGAAGCAGCAGTGCGATCGGCGCGATCGCCATCTGGAGCGTGCGAAAGAGCGCGCGAAATAGCCGGCATGACCCCTTCCTTGAACGGTCACGAGCGCTACATGCGCGAGGCGCTGGAAGAAGCGCGCCAAGCAGCCGACATCGGCGAGGTGCCGGTGGGGGCGGTGATCGTGCGCAACGGCCAGGTGATCGCGCGGGCGCACAACACGCGCGAGATCGAGAAGGACCCCACGGGGCACGCCGAGATGCTCGCCATCAAGCACGCGGCGACGCTGCTGAAGGACTGGCGTCTGATCGGCTGCACGCTGTACGTGACGCTGGAGCCTTGCTTCATGTGCGCGGGCGCGATCGTGAACGCGCGCTTGAGCACGGTCGTCTTCGGCGCGCTGGACCCGAAGGCCGGCGCGGCGGGCAGTCTCGCGAACGTGTTGGCGGATGCGCGGTTGAATCACCGTCCGGAGGTCGTCTCGGGGGTGCTATCCGAGGAGTGCGGCGGGATTCTGAAGGCGTTCTTCCGCGCGGCGCGCAGGGGGCGTGGCACTGCTTGACGGTCCAAGGGGGCGGGCCTACCGTTCCCTCCCCACTCAAAGCGCGGAGAGATGCCGGAGTGGTCGAACGGGCCGGTTTCGAAAACCGGTGTACGGGCAACCGTACCCAGGGTTCGAATCCCTGTCTCTCCGCCATCTCTCCACCCGTTCGTCCGTCAGCGGGTGTGAATCAGCAGGCCGTGCTCCACACCGACGTCGACGATGTATTCCTGCGGCGGAAGCTCGGCCGTGAAGACGCGAACCAGGTACGTGCCGGGCGGTAGCGAGAGCAGCGCGCTCTCCGTCAACGCGAGGCCGATCGGCTTGTGAATGTACGCATCCGCGGACAGCGGCTGAACCTCCATCACCATCGGCGCGACACTCATCTCCGTCGGCTCGAGGACGCCGGGATCCGCCGGCCAGCCCTCCGCCGGCCCCGGCGTCTCGAAAGCCGCCGGAGAAGGCGTCGCCACGGGAACGACCGCCGCGGGGCCCTTGGTGATGACCGTCCCGAACGAATCGTCCACGTCGTGGACGGGCGCTGGTGTGGACAGGTTCGGTTCGTGCTGCTGCGGCGAAGGCGCCAGCGACGCCGTTCCGCCGTGCGTGGGCTTCGACACAACGAACGACGGCCCACGTCGATCCGGTGCGCCTGCCTTGCCGCCACGGGTCCCTCGGGCGGAGTCGTCACGTCGGGCGCCACTCGCCGTCGGTGCTCGCTTCCGCCCGCGGCGCCGCGGTGTCTTGTCGCGACGCGTTCGTTCTTCGCGCGCCGTCGGCTCGCTACGTCGTGTGGCCGGCCGGCGCCAGTCATCACGTGCTCGATCATCGCCGCGCTTCACCTCGGAACGCTCGGCGACGACCTCGCCGCGGTCCGGCGTCGCGACCGGCTCTTGCGCGACCGCCGGAACGGTCTCGACACCGAGGTCGACCGTCCAAAACACCGCAGGCGCGTGCTCGTGCTCAGCGGCGACCGCGTACCGGCGCGCCTCCAATCCCGATACGTAGAGTGCGCCGCTCGCATCCCGCTCCAGCGTCGAAGTCGTCCATGCCGGGCGTCCGTCGATCCACGCGAGCTGCGCTTCCTCCCGATCGAGCTCGAGAACGAGTCCCTTCGCTTCGAGCCGAACGGCCGCTCGGCGGTACGCGCGCGATAGCTCGAGCCGACGTCCACGAACGAGCATTTGCCGTTCCACGGTCGAGCCGGCGGTCAGAGGCCTGGCCGTCGGGACGTATCCAGGGATCGCGACGACGAGGATCGTCGAGCCGGCCTTGAACGTCAGCTCGTAGCGGCCGTCCGGCCCGCTGCGCGTGATCGCAAGCGGTCGTTTGGCCGGACCGTCGTCGCCGCACCCGAACAGCGCGACGGTCGCGCCTCGGATTGCGACGCCGTCCTCGTTCACCACGAGTCCGGCGACCCGTCGCGGTGCCGTCTCTCGCACCGCCGGCGCACCTGGGCGTTGCCGGCTCGTTGCGCCGTCCGGCGCGTCTTCGAACCAATCCGCCGTGGACACCGTGCGAGCGGACGAGGTCGTCGCCTCGGCGGCCGCTGCCGCTGCATCGGCGAGCGGCGCCGCACCGTGCAAGCGATCGACGGCATCGACGGACCCCACACTCACCGAGTCGGTCGTGTCTTCCAAGGCGTTTCGAACGGCGTTCCCGCACACGAGCACGACACCGAGCAGAACCGCGGCCGCCGCGCCGAGACCGTATCCGTGGTTGGCGCTCGCGGTGGAGGCACGCTTCGGCTTCATCGCAAGAAGCAACGGCATCAGCGAGATCAGGTTGGTGCGCGGCCGCTCTCCGAGCGCGACGCGCAGGCGTTCGAGTCCTCTTTGCACCCGCGTTCGTACGGTGGACGCGGGTACGCCGAGACGCATGCCGATCTCCTTCGGCGCGAGTCCCTTGAAGTACCGAAGTTCCAGGAAGTGGCGGTAGTCCGCCGGGAGCTTGCGGATGCACGTTGCGAGATAGCGGTGAAGATCCGCTTCGTCTACGTAGCGCTGCCCGGGCGGCACGGACTCCGCGCGCGCGGCGCGGCGCTCACGTCGCAGCCGGCGTGTACGCGTTCGCCTCGATCGAAGCACGAGATTGCGAAGCACGCCGCCCAACCACCGCCGGGAGCTGCCCTGCGGCCCGTTCGGATGCATGAGCGCGACCAACCACGTCTCTTGGACGAGCTCCTGGGCCTCGGTCGCATCGCGCACGAGTACCAGGGCCAATCGCTCGAGCGCTTCCGTGTGCTCGAGGTAGTCGTCAATTCGTGAGGCAGACATGCGCATCGACGCTCTCGTGCCTCGTAGCCCCCTTCGAGTCTAGCCGACCGGGCGGATCGTGGGACCAACGAGTCTCGGCGCGGGACGGATTGCCATTTCGAGGGAAATGCTGAGACGCAGACCGAACCCGCGGGAAGCCCCCCATGGAGAGTCCCGCCCTTCGATGGCGGATGAGCGCGGTCCCGGACACGTGGGACGCCCGCGCTCCCGGCGGGCAGTGAGTAGTGGTGGGCAACGACCTTTCGAAGAAGAGAGAGACGTCATGCGCACCCGAATCCCCACTGTCCTGCTGCTGGTCGCATCCAGCATTTTCCTGGCCGCCTGCGGCGGAGGGCGCTCCGGTACACCGCCAACACCGGTCGCGTCGCCGCAGGCGGTTCAGCCCGTCGTCGTTCGCTACGATCACGACGGCGACCAGAACGTCGACTACATCACCGTGGACACGGCCCGCGTCGCGTCTCCGATCATGGAGGCCGTCCTTGGCGGCTTCGGCGGCGCGGCACGCGCGGCGCCCGAGCTCGTGGGGCAGAGCCTCGTACCCGAGCTCTCGCGCGTGCTGACCGAATACGCAAACGGCGATCAGTGGACCACCGGGCCGGCCGAGCTCGAGATCGCGGGACTCCGCGGCAACAAGATTCGGGTCTTCAGCGGCGTGCTCGGTGACGAGGAGGCCGACGTTCATCCCGGCTGTGCGGCGCCCGGGGATCCCGTTCTGATCCACGTTCCGTCCTTGTCGGCGGATCCCGTCGCCACCATCGGCGGCGTGGCCGCCGAGATCGTGTTCCGGCACGAAGACATCCTCGTGCTGCGAGTCCCCGAAGGCCTGCCGGCCGGGGAAGCCGTGATCGACGTGGACGGCCACGAACGGACGCTTCACGTGCTGAGTGAAGGGGCGCCCGTGATTCACTACATGAGCGCGTCGCGAGCGACCGCCGGATCCGTGGTGTTCCTCATCGGCCGACGCCTGCATCCGGGCGTCGTGGCGTTCCTCGCCGAAGACGAAACCGTCGTGGCGGAAGCGACCCTCGACGGCGGGAAGCACTGCGCGTTCTTCGAGATTCCCGAAGATCTCGCGACGGGCTCGTACGAGCTGCGTGTCACCAACGAGCTCGAGCTCGACACGGGTCCGTGCGCTCGCAGCATCGAGGTCGTCGAGGCGTCGGACGCGAAGATCGAGACGATCACCCCTGCCCTCCAGCCGCCGGGCCGGCGCGTGACGATCGAAGGCGCGGGTCTGGGGCCCCAAGGGATCGTGTCCGTCGAGTGGACGGATGCCGACGGCAAGACCCTCTTCGGTCACGGCATGGCAAACGGATTCGACCTGGTCGAGACGTTCGTTCCGAACCAGGCCACGCCGGGCACGTCGTACGACGTCACCGTCGAGCTGTACGACTGGGGCACGATCTCCCGCACGAACGCGGTTGCGTACGAGGTGGGCACGCCGCCCGACCCGACGATCGCCGCGCTGGATCCGACCGAGGGTCCCGCCGGAAGCCTGCTCGCTCTGAAGGGCGAGGGCCTGCTCGGCGGCGTCGTCTGTTTCACGCCGTCAGCGGGCGGTCCTTCCGTCGAGGCCTACACGAACCTGTTCTGCTGGGACTGCAGGCCGGAAGTCGACGGCGAGGCGATCCAGGTCCTCGTTCCGTTCGAGCTCGCGGACGGGCTCTACGACGTCACGGTCAAGGTCGGTGACAAGACCTCCAACGCCGTCGCGTTCACGGTGAAGGACGTTCCGCCGGAGGTCACCAGCATGAAGCCGACGGTTCACGAGGCGGGCGAGCCCGTCGAGCCCGTCATGATCGAGGGTCGTGGGTTCGGCGTCGGCTTCTTCGCTGATCTGCCGAACATCGGCTTGCCGGCGGGGACCCTGCTCGAGTTCGACGATCTCGCGGTGACGTGGGACCTCGACGACGGAGACGCGACCGGTCCGCAAAACGGGATCGTCATCTTTCACGACGATCGCCGCATCTTGTGTCTGCCGCCGGGTGGGCTGGAAGGACTTCCGGTCGGAACCTACCACGTAAAGGTGATTCGCGATCCGGGCAGCGACGAGGAGGAGGTCGCCGACGCAGGCACCTATACCGTGAACTGAACCGCGCCGAAGTGCGCTCGACGAGCGAGGACCGTGAAGATGGTCCTCACTCGTGCGTGCAACGGTAGCCGTCCCCGTTCAGCCGCCGCGATTCAGTGTAACTCCATCTGACGTTCGTGCTCTTGCTATTGCATATGCAAGACTCAGGCCCCGGGTCGCGCGGCAAAGGTCCTGGTTACCTCGTGCGTTTTGAAACCTGGTTGCCGGTGTGCGCGTCTAATGCGTGTACGGCGCGGCTGCGGATGAGGCGGGTCCAAGAGGAGCCGCATCATGGCGAACTTCAAGACCGCCGGACGGCGAAACGCCGGCTACTTCTTCGGAGCACTCCTGGTCACCGTCATTGCAGGGAGCTGCGGCGGTGGAACCGGAGGGCCCGGTCCGGAAGGCGACGGACAAGGGCTGATGCTCGTGAGCTTCATCCAGGGCGCGCTCGATACCGTCGCGTTGAACGAACGTCTCGTGTTCGTGTTCAGCGAACCTCTCGATGCGTCGACCATCACGCCGGCGTCGATACAGATTCGAGAAGGGCCCTCCTTCGGACGCTCCATCCCGGGGCGCTACATCGTGCAAGGCGAGCAAGTGATCTTCGAGCCCGCGTTGCCGACGCACTGCGATCTCTCCGACGGCGGCCTTCAGCCCGCGACGACCTACCGCGTGCAGGTCATCGGGTTCCCGGAGCAATTCACGATTCGCAACACACGCGGGCAGCCGCTGTCGCGTACGGAGTCCTTCAGCTTCTCGACACGCGTCGAGGAGGGGGGCTTCCTGGACGAGGTGCCCGGTGAGATGCCGTTCGTGGCCTCCGTGTCGCCACTGAACGGTAGCGAGGCCGTCCGTGTGGGACCCGAAAACCAGGTCGTCATCAGGCTGAGCGAGAACCTGGATCCCTGCTCGATCAGCGAGGACACGGTCCGCTTCCACATCTACGAAGAAGGCACGAGGGACACGTTCACCCCGTCGCTCGGCGGCGGGCTTTCCGGATTCGACCTCGCGGGCCGAACGTCCGATCAGGACCCGTCGCTGTTCTCCTGGGGGGCGGACGGTACGAACGCGCTCTTGCCCCCTCAGCGCGTTCGCGCCACGTTCACGCTGCAGCAGGACTTCGGCAGCACCCGGCTGCTGATCACGCCCGAAGCGGGCCAGTTCCCGGAGAACGCGTTGCTCGTCGTCGAGCTCACGTTCGGGATGGAAGACTTCGGCGGCAATCCGCTGACTCCCTTCGGCTTCTCGTTCACGACCGAGAACCTCACCGAGCAGACGGTGGCGCGGACCATCGACAACGAGGGCGAGACGCCCTATCTCGACGAGGGCACGACGGCCGACGTAAACACCGCGCGCGCGCCGGGCGCCGTGCAGGCGTTCCTGGCGTTCGCGGGCGACGGCGACAACGGCTTCGATCTGCTGCGGCCGTCTCTGCCGCAGTCGGATCCCGAGTGCGCCTTCGATCGCCAGGCCAATGACGGCAAGGACGACGTCTTCGATCCGTCCACGGACGTGCTGCTGGACACGGGCGCATCGCCGAACGTGTGCCTGAACGGCACCGACGAGTCGACCGCCGTCGTATGGGAGTTCAACTCTCTGCGCATTCGTTCCGGCGTCACCGTTCGGATCGTCGGCGTGAACCCGGCCATTCTTCTCGTCAAGGGCGACGTGCTCGTCGAGCCCGGCGGTGTCTTGCGCGTGCGCGGCGACGGACTCGGCGGAAGCCCCAACGGCGACGGCGCCAACGGTGCGGCCCAGAACAGCGGCAACACCAACATCGCGGTCCGTGGCGGCGTGGGCGTCGCGGGCGGGGGCGACGGTGGTGATGGCGTGCGCGCCAATCAGGCGGCCGTGTACGGAGAGGACGGCTATGCCGGTTTCGGTAGCCCGGATCACGATCCGTTGATGGATCCCGAAGGCGAAGGCCTCGGCGGGCTCGGTGCGGGGCTTGCGGGACAACCTGCGGGAACGTCGGTCAATCCGCCCAATCCCTGGAACGGAAGCTCGGCCGGTGGCGGCGGCGGCGGGCATCGTTCCGCGGGCGCGACCGGCAGTCGCCTGAGCGGCGCTCAGTTCATGTTGCAGCTGCAGCCTCGCAGTGACGGAGGCGCGTCCTACGGCGATGTTCGGCTTCCGACGCCGGAGGCGGGATCGGGTGGCGGGTCGGCCGGCTTCATGAACGGACGTCCCTGGAGCACGACGACCGCGTGGCAGGCGACGGGTGGGGGCGGAGGCGCCGGGGGCGGCTTCATCGACATCACGTCGTCCACGTCGATCAGCATCCTGGGGACGATCGACGCGGCGGGCGGCCGAGGCGGCGACGGCAACGGCTGGCTGGGCCGATCCCACTCCGGCGGCGGCGGCGGCGGCGCGGGAGGCGCCGTACGGCTCCTGACGCCACAGGACATCATCCTGGGCAACACGACGACCATCACCGCGGCCGGTGGCCAAGGCGGCGCGGGGAACCAAACGAACCCGACCAACGACGGCGGGGCGGGCGCGAACGGGCGTATCGTGATGGAGGACGGAGATTCCGTCATCACGGGATTGGCAGCGGCGAGCGTGACGCCCGGCGCGCCGGCGGACGGTCTCTTCACCGGGCCCTTCGACTCGAACCGGTTCAAGGGCGGCGGCAGGACGCCGCGCGCGCTGACGGACCTGTTCTGGGTCGGCCGGCTCGATCCGTTGTACGAAGCGCCTGTCCAGGACTACGCGGGGCGGACGGACTTCGCCGCCGGCGTTCCGAAGCTCGGCAGTCCCGGCATCGGGCAGACGGCGATCCTCGTCGAAGCGCGCGCCTTCGAGATGCGCGCGGACGGCACGCCGGATCTCGGGAGCGCGACGGACTACTTCACCGTCGGGCACTTCACCGACAGCGGTGTCGTGACACAGCCGACCTGGCACTTGGATCAACCGAGCGTGCCGTTGCCGAAGGACAATGCGGGGTTCGGGATCCACAACCTGAGCGGGCGAGAGTTCCTTCAGGTCCGATTCACATTCTTCCTACCCGAGAGCGTGGGGGCGTTCGATCCCGGTCCGTTCGTGGACCGGTGGGACATTCGCTTCCGCGCCGACCGATGACTGACGCCGGGCACCGGATACCGAACCTCTGACACCCTCGAAGTCGATTGGGCAACGCCCCATCGCTGATCTCCACCGGAGCGTACTCCCACCGCTCCGGGTCCGTTGCCCGGCTCTTTTTCCACACTTCGGTGGCCCCGAGGACGCCGCCGCGTTGTGCAGTTCGCCGACTCGAGTCTCCTGAGCCTCGGCCGAAGCGCCTCGGTCAGCGGGTGCCTGAGCCGCGGGACGCCAATGGGTCGCCGTCGTCACGAAACTTCGAATCGACCGTCGAATTGCCGGGTCATTTCACGCACCGACTCCCGACGCTTGGATCGTGGCGTCGCTTTCGTATTCTCTTGCGGCTAGCAAGCTGGATGACGAATGAGCGAGTCGGTATTCATCGGTGCGACGCTGCTCGACCGCTACGAGGTCGTGGAACGCCTTGGTGGCGGGGGCATGGCGGACGTCTATCGCGCGATCGACCACCGCATGGACGATGATTCGGTTGCCATCAAGGTTCCCAAGGAAGAGTTGCTCGTCACGCCGGCGCTCAAGCGAAAGTTCGAGAAGGAGATCAAGCAGCAGATTCGACTGCGCCATCTGCCCGGCGTCGTCCACATCTACGACCAGGGCGAGCACGAGGGCATGCCCTTTTTCGTCATGGCCTATCTCGGCGGCGGCGCCCTCGAAGACCGGCTTGGCAGCAACTTGCAGACCCCGGAAGAGGTCTGCGCGTGGCTCCTGCCGGTCGCCGAGGCGCTCGACGCCGTCGCCAAGATCGGGGTCGTCCATCGCGACGTGAAGCCGGCGAACATCCTGTTCGACGCGGACGGCCGCCCGATGCTCTCGGACTTTGGCATCGTCAAGGCCTTGAGCGGCACGACGGCCGGAATGACGGCGACGCAGCTCAAGATGTTCACGCCGGGCTACGCGTCGCCGGAACAGATCGTCGAGGGTGCGGGTGCCGACACGATCGACGGTCGCGCCGACCAATACGCGCTCGGCTGCACGGTGTTCGCGGCTCTGGCAGGCCGAACGCCGTTCAAGACGGCGAACCTCAAGCTCATGAAGCCGGCGCCGTCGGTGCGCGAGCTCGTCGGCACCGTTCCGATGGCGTGCGCTGACGCGATCGGCAAGACACTGAAGCGCGATCCGGACGAGCGCTTCGAGAACTGCACGGCGTTCGCGAAGGCGTTCGAGGCCGGGCTCGTGAAGGCGTCTCCTCCGAAGCGCAAGAAGCCCGCGAAGACGGCCCGGACGACCGCGGCGGTCGGGCCCGAGGCGAAACCGAGATCCCGTGTCGTCTTTGCGCTGCTCCTCGGAGCGGTGATCGCCGCCGGGATCTACGTCGGCTACGGCTACCTCTTCGCGCACCAGGAACCGAAGGGCGAACCGGTCACTGTCAGCGACGAAGGACCGGCTACGGAACCCGATCCGGAGCCGCAGACGGAACCCGACCCTGAACCGGGGCCTGATCCGATTCCCCCTGCGCCTCCACCCGACACGACGACGCCGGTGATCACGATCACGAGTCCCGAAGACCTCGTTCAGACCGTAGATCGTCCTGAGCTCGTGATCGTCGGAACGGTTGTCGACGAGCATCTCGCGAGCTTCCTCGTCGATGACGTGGAGCAGATCGAGACGCTTCAGGACGGCGCCCGCTTCACGATTCGGCGAACGCTCGAGGAGGGCAAGGCAACGACGATTCAGATCGTTGCTGTGGACGAGGCCGGCAATCGCGCCACAGCCGGCCGAACCGCGACCTACGTGCGTCCGGCAAAGCCCTGGGAGGCGCCGTTGGCGGAGGCGATTGCCGAGGGGGAGACGGAGGACTGGTACGCCGCCCGCAAGCACCTGAAGGCAGCCGTGAGTGCGGGCGCACCACTTGTGGCGCTTCCTGCGTGGTTGGAACGCGGCATCGAAACATGGGAGGCGCTTCCGCCCGCTCTGACGATCAACTCCCCCGCAAGCAGCGATCTGGTCGAGGGACTCTCCCTGACCGTCACGGGCACGCTCGACACGCCGCGCCCCTCAGATCAACTCACAGTCGGTGGCAAGGTGGCCGCCGTGGAGGACGGCAAGTTCTCCGTCGAGCTCGCGTTCGAGGCCTACGGTCCCGTCAGCATCGAATGCGTCGTTCGCGACATCGAGGTGAACGAACAGCGTATTGCCCGCGCCGTCAACGTCACCTTGGAGCCCCCGCTGCCGGCCTGGGTCCATGGGTCGTCGGTTGTCGTGGCCCGCGTTCCAGGCCAAGAGACAACAACAGTCGCCTGGGAGCGGGTCACGCGGATCGCCAAGGTGGATTCCGACGGGAAGGTGGTTCTTGCGACACCGGTCGACAAGCCGCTACTGATCTACGTGCGGAACGAGAAGGACGACAGCGACTCGGAGAAGATCGAGCTAATCGTGTTCCCGGACCACAAGGTCAGCTTGGGCCTGCAGGCGTTTCGGACCCTTCGGATGACACCCGAGGACGCCAACCTGGATCCTCTCTTGTCAGGCGACTACAAGAGGGACGTTCCCCGGCTGGTGTTCGTGACCCCGGCGGCACTGCTACCAGGTGACGGAGGAGACCACGTCTACGCTCTGACGAGGGTGAAGGTGTCGAGTCTCTATGGCGCGTTAAAGAAGTACGCGAACAGGGTCTACGACAAGAGTCTCGATCGTGAAGTCAAGCGTCACCTCAAGGACTTGTCGGAAGTCACGAAGTTGGCCAATGCCCTGCGCATGTCCGAGGAGAAGTGGACCCGCAAAGGGAAGCTGACGAGCAGCGACGAACGTCGGCTTAGGAAGCTGCGCGATGAGCTTGCGGACGTTGCGCGTGACATGAGAGATCGGTTTCCGCTGCCATTGAAGCGTCCTCGAGAAGCGTCACCGGCCAAGGCCTCTCCAGAGTTGGCGTGGGCGAAGGTCTCCGACGAACAGAAGGTCGCGGCCGAGAGGCTCGGCGTCCCCGTCGCCTTCGAAAACGAGATTGGCATGCGCTTCGTCCTGATTCCGTCGGGGACGTTTCGCATGGGCCGGCGTCCTGGCGCTGTCGCAACAGAGGATCACAAGGCGAGCGATGAGCAGATCCATCGCGTGACGCTGACGAAAGCGTATTACCTGCAGATCACGGAAGTCACGAATCGTGAGTATCGTCGCTGGCGGCCGGAGCACGTCAGCGCGTTCAAGGACGTGGAACGCGATCGCATCGAGAACGCGTATGAGATCAACGGAGACGAGCAGCCGGCAACTTGCATCACGCATGTCGAGGCGATGGAGTTCGCCACATGGCTGACTGAGCGTGCCGACGGGGCGACGAGGTACCGCCTCCCAACGGAGGCGGAGTGGGAGCACGCGGCTCGAGCGGGAACCGACACGATCTACTTTTGGGGCGATGACGGTGCGGGCGCGCGTCCGTACGGCGGGGACGAGATCGACCCAAGCTCGGGGTCGTTTTCGCAAGGGAATGTCGGCAGCTACCGGCCGAGTCCATGGGGCATCTACGATCAGGTCGCGAGCGTGAACGAGATGTGTAGTGACTGGTTTGCGCCTTTCCGGCCGGGTTCGTCGATCGATCCGATGGGGCCCGCGACGGGTGCTGTGCGTGTGACCAAGGGAGCCTGTAGCCACAGCCGCGAGTATCGACACGCGCGGCGCGATGGCCAGAAGCCCCCGGGGCACGGCTGCTTGGGCTTTCGCCTTGTGGCGTCACTGCCAACGCCGGCAGCGCGGCAGCGCGCCGCCTGGGAGTTACCGCTCGCGGCGTTTCGTGGAGCGGCCGAGCAGGAGAATTGGCCGGAGGCTCGCAAGCAACTGGACGCCGCGATCAAGGCAGGCGTTCCGGAGTCGCAGATCCCGTCCGAGTTGCGAAAGAGGCTCGAAGACTGGGAGGCGAATCAGGGAGTTCCTTCCTGGGCAATGGTCAACGACGAGCAGAAGCGCGAGGCGAGACGGCTCGGCGTTCCTGTGGCGTGGGAGAACGACCTCGGAATGCGGTTCGTCCTGATTCCGCCGGGTACGTTCATGATGGGAGCCACGGACGAGGAGATCGAAGACATCATCGAGGCGGAGCCAAGCCAGCAGAGGGACTGGTACCGCCAGGAGTTTCCCCGGCACGAGGTGCAGATCACCCGCGCGTTCTACCTGCAGACCACGGAAGTCAGTAATGCGCAGTTCAGGCATTGGAAGTCCGGTCACGACAGCGGCACCAGCCATAGCCAGAGCCTGAATCGAGACGAACAGCCCGCCGTCCACGTGAGCCACCATGACATCGCCGGAACGAAGGGCGACGGCGATGGCGACTGTTTTCTCGACTGGTTGAACAACCGGTTCGAGCCCGGGACGCCGGACCGCATGGCATACCGCCTTCCCTCCGAAGCCGAGTGGGAGTACGCGTGCCGTGCCGGGTCTTCGAAGCCGTTCTTCTGGGGAGAAAGCCATGAAATCGGGCATCGATACGCCAACGCCGGATGGTCGCAGGGATTCCCCGAAGATGACGGGCATGCCGTGAGTGCGCCTGTTGCGTCCTATCTTCCGAACGGCTTCGGCATTTACGACATGCTGGGCAACGTTTGGGAGTGGGTCGCTGATTGGTACGACCCCTCCTACTACAAGTCCTCGCCCAAGGCCGACCCGAGGGTCGCGACCCCCGGAACCGAGACTCCGGTGCGCGCGCTCCGCGGCGGAAGTTGGCGTGCTTCATGGTACGTCTTGCGGTCTTCGAACCGCGCAAGCGCCAAACCCGCTGAACGCAGTTTGCCGCTCTCGGAAGGCACATTGGGCTTCCGTCTTGCAGTCACCATCGAGCATCCCAGAAAGAAGGTCACGCTCGCACACGCGGCTGCGGATCTCGGTCTCACAGCCGAGGAGCAAGAATCCGTTCGCCGCATCACTCGCGAGACGATGTCCGCCGTCTATGAGCTTCTTGCCGATGGGAGCACGTCGGCCGATGACGTACGCCGTGAGCTCGAAGAGGCCCGTCAGGATGAGTCGAAGCGGCCCGCCGCGGCCGCCAAGTACTTCCCTCTGATCATCGAGAAGCTCGGAGAGATGATCCCGCTACGGCTCGAGCATCAGAAGAAGTTGGAAGAGGCGATTGGGAAGGAGAAGGTCGATCGTCTTGAGAGTGCGTACGAGATCACCGACTTGGGCGACCTGAACTGGCTCGCGAGTCTGGGGGCGTCCAAATGACCGGGAGCATTTCATAATGAGCTTCACTCTCGGCGCGAACGGTGTCGTCATCCTCTCGTACGTGGTCGTGATCCTCATCATCGCGCTCAGCGTCACGCTCATTGTCTGGCCGGAATTCTGGTGGCGGCATCACAATGACGGCCGCGAGCCGTCGAGGTCGCAGGTGCTCGGGTATCGCATTGGCGGTGTGGTCGGTCTCATAGCCGGAATCGTCGCTCTGATACTCGCCACGCGGTTGTGATCAGTGGCTGCCGCTGCCGGAGAGACCCCTACCAGACGCCCGGAATCAGGCGAAACCGGACGGTCCTGACGTAGCCCGCGTAGTCGTGCCTCCGTCCGAGTCGCGCCTCCTCCGCCTTCAACCTCGGGACGACGCATAGCGCGAGACCTGCGGCCGCGACGAGACCGATCACGGGGGACACCGCCGCGCCAAGGCATCCGGCCATCAGCACGTGACCCAGGTACGCAGGGTGGCGGACCAGTCGATACGGGCCGGCTCGAACCAGCCCGCGGTCCGCCGGCAGCACGCCGAACGAACGCCCAAGCGAAAGGTAGCTGGCGAGTATCCAAAGCGCCGCAACCACGGTGGCGGCGCGAAGCGGAGGGCTCAACTGCAATCGGTCGCCGAGGAAGACGACGGCCGCGCCCACCGTGAGGGACGGTAGACAAACAAGCACATCGGATAGCCCCGCGAACTGAGTTGATCTTCGGCGGAACGCGATCAGGCCGGCCACGGTCGCGTGCACAACGAACGTCCAAATCCAAAGACTCCCGCTGCGGTCCACGACAGCGTTGATCGACCACCCCACGACGGAGGCTGCGAGCAAAAGGTCCAGGACGCGGGCGCGATCGAACGACACCGTCAGTACAACCAGAAACCCCAGTCGAAGATAGCGCTAAGCAGGTTGATTCCAACGAGAATCGACAGCCAGACGACCCACTGCATTCCGCCTCCATTGCTGCGTCTTCGCACGACGATGGGCTCCCGACTCGCCGCCTCCCTTGCCTCCATTGCGGCGATCAAGTCGTCCACCAGGTACGCAGCTCCCGACGGAGCGCTCGTGATCTCGCTGAACTGCTCGATCAACTCCTCACGCGAGGCGCCGAGCTCGTACTGGGTCTCCAGCCAACGAAGAACGGCGCCGGTGTCCGGCGGCTCGTCTCCCACGGCGATCTTGCGCGGGTCGGGAACCGCGAGCTCGTTGCCACAGGCGTGACAGCGTATTGACGTTCCCGCTTTCGCCGAACCGACGCGATACAGCTTCCCACAGCTACAATTCAGCCAGATCTTCATCCTCGAACTATAGCGGCCTTGCACCTCGCTCTGTACAGCGCGATGCGCGCCGGTGCGCGGAAAGGGCCGAGACGACTCTGTGAGGAGTAGTGCGCACTCAGGCGACGACTCTGCGACGGGCGCCATTGCTAGGAGGTCGCTATACTCACGGCCGTTCTGACTTGGATGACGAATGGGTGAGTCGACGGAGTTTCTCGGAGCGACGCTGCTCGACCGCTACGAGGTGGTGGAACGCCTAGGCGGCGGCGGCATGGCGGACGTCTACCGGGCGATCGACCACCGCATGGACGATGACTCGGTCGCCATCAAGGTGCCCAAGGCGGAGCTGCTCGTTACGCCGGCGATGAAGCGCAAGTTCGAGAAGGAGATCACGCAGCAGATCCGACTGCGACACCTGCAGGGCGTCGTCCACATCTACGACCAAGGCGAACACCGGGGCCTCCCTTTCTTCGTCATGGCCTATCTGAGCGGCGGTACGCTCGAGGAGCGCCTGAGTGACCGGCTGCAGACCCCCGCGGAGGTGCTGCGTTGGCTCGCGCCGGTCGCAGACGCGCTGGACTCCGTGGCGAGTGTGGGCGTCATTCACCGCGACGTGAAGCCGGCCAACATCATGTTCAATGCCGAAGGTCGGCCGTTGCTCTCGGACTTCGGCATCGTGAAGGCGCTCAGCGGCACAACCGCTGGGATGACCGCAACGCAGCTCAAAATGTTTACGCCGGGCTACGCGGCGCCCGAGCAGATTGTCGAGGGAGCGGGGGCGGACACCATCGACGCCCGGGCGGACCAATACGGGCTGGCCTGCACGGTCTTTGCGGCGCTGGCGGGCCGGACGCCGTTCGACACGGCGAACCTGAAGCTCGTGAAGCCCGCGCCGTCGGTGCGGGAGCTGGTGGACACGGTGCCGGAGGGGTGCGCGGACGCTCTCGAGCGAGCGCTCAGTCTGGATCGCAACGAGCGCTTCGCGGACTGCAGGGCGTTTGCCGCGGCGTTCAAGGTCGGCGCGGCCGAGACACCGGCAGCGCCGCCGATCTCGAAGTCCACGACCCTCGTCGACGAGGAAGCGGTGCGCGGCGGGTGGCGGATGCCCGCAACCGCGCTACTGCTCGTTCTCGCTCTCGGTGCCGCGCTCTACTTCGGTGGTGTCTTCGATCGCTCGTCCAAGACCGACCCGATCGAAGTCGCGAAACCCGAGCGCGGGCCGAGCAAGCCTTCCGTAGCTCTCGACACGGTTGCGCCCGCCATCACGGTCATGAGTCCAGCGGAGGCGACGCACACGGTCGATCAGCCCGAGTTCGTCATCGAAGGCTCGATCATCGAGGAGCACCTTGCGAGCTTCCTGGTGGACGGCGTCGAGCAGATCGAGACGTTGACGGACAGGACGAAGTTCACCATCCGACGGACGGGCTTGAAGGACGGAGAGGCGATCACCGTTCAACTCGAGGCGGTGGACGAGGCGGGCAACCGCTCCGAGGTCGTCGAGCGAACCGTGACCTACGAACGACCGCCTGAACCGTGGGAGGCGCCGCTGGCAGCGTTCATCGCGGCAGTCACAGAGAAGGATTGGCCGGAGGCGCGCAAGCAGCTGGACGCGGCGGTCGATGCGGGCGTGCCCACTGCGAGAATCGACGAAGGCGCGCGCACACAACTGGAAACCTGGGAGAGAGAGAGCCGATCGGTACCTGCCTGGGCGGGGGTCAGTGCGGAACAGAGGTCGGAAGCGGAGCGGTTGGGAGTCCCTGTCGCTTGGGAGAACGACATCGGAATGCGTTTCGTCTTGATCCCCCCAGGGACCTACACGATGGGGACGTCTGAGGCTGAGCGAGAGCAAGTGCGGCGGGAGAGGTCGATTGAGTGGTGGACCGACGCGTACTCCGAAGAAGCACCTCAGCATCGAGTGCAGGTTTCGCACGCCTTCTATCTGCAAATTACGGAGACCACAAATGCGCAGTACAGGGAGTGGCGGCCAGACCACGACAGCGAGGACTGCCTGGGGCACTCACTCAACGGCGATACGCAGCCGGTCTGTGGCGTCGACCACTTCGAGATCTTGGGGGAACACCTTCTAGGAGACGGAGATTGCTTCGTTGCCTGGTTGAATTCCAGGAAGTGGAGCAAGGGGCCCCGACGCGTCAGGTACCGGCTTCCTACGGAGGCAGAGTGGGAGTTCGCATGCCGAGCCGGAACTACGACACGCTACTTCTGGGGCGATCGTGGGGAAGACGCGCACCAGTACATGAACGGGCTCGATGTCGAGACCAGGAAGCTGTTGCCTGAGTTGGGGGAGGATATTGAGGGTGCCTACCTGATGGCCGACGACGGTCATCGCGTGGCCGCCCCGGTGGGGTCGTATCGACCCAACGGCTGGGGTCTCTACGACATGCTCGGAAACGTCAGTGAGACGTGCTCGGACTGGTACCACCGCAGATACTACGAAGTCTCTCACGCGATCGATCCTCAGGGGCCGATCGGTGGCACCTTCTGGGTTCGGCGAGGTTTTTCCGCCCAGGACCAGGTCTTTCGGACCCGCTGCGGCGCAAGGAGCACCCGCAGCGACGTGAACCCCACAAGTTGGATGGGAGGGTTCCGGCTCGCCGTGTCACTCGCCGCGCACGAGCCGCGCACTCCCAAGTGGGCCCGCGTCAGTGACGAGCAAACGGCGGAGGCGGAGCGCAGGGGTGTGCCGGTTGCCTGGGAGAACGGCATTGGGATGAGATTCGTCCTGATTCCGCCCGGCACGTTCAAGATGGGATCCACGCCTGAGGAGCGTAAGCGCTTCAGCGACGGCGATGCAGGTAGCCCGCTCGATCATGAGGGCCCGCAACATACGGTGCGGATCACGCGCGCGTTCTACATGCAGGTCGCGGAGACGACCAACCGCCAGTATCGAGTGTGGAAGTCGGATCATGACCCCGGCTACGTGCTTCCCGGTCCGAAGTCCGAATTGCTTTATCAACTCTTCTATCTCGGGCAGCCGGCGCCTGGGATCAACTACCGGGACATCGCCGGCGATCGTGGCGACGGCAAGGGTGATTGCTATCTTGCTTGGCTCAACGCGCGAGAGGACGGACGCGCGCCCGAAAGTTCCAGCTACCGCCTGCCGACGGAAGCCGAATGGGAGTACGCCTGCCGCGCAGGTGCCTCCTCGCTCTACTACTGGGGCGATGGCCTCGCCGATGCGGCTCTCCATGCGAATGCAGCCGACGAAGAGGCAAGGCTCTCGACCGGTTGGGAGTGGTCGACGCTCTCGAAGGACGACGGTGCCATCGTCAATGCGAGCGTCGGTTCCTACCGCCCGAACCGATTCGGTCTCTACGACATGCTTGGGAATGTGAGCGAGTGGTGTTCGGACTGGTTCGCGCACGACTACTACAGCAAGTCGCCACTGTCGGATCCGGCGGGACCATCCTCGGGGAGCCTTCGTGTGTGTCGCGGCGGATCGTCGAAGTCGCCGCCCAGGGAAGTCCGATGTGCGAGCCGCCGCGGGTTGCCACCTGACGGTGATGTCGACTGGACGGTCGGCTTCCGCCTCGTCGTTTCACTGCCGTCGAAGTAGGACAATCAACCTCGCGATGCTCGATCGAGCGCTCATCGACGAGCGAGATCCACTCGATGCCGAGATCAGAGGGTCTCGCGATCAGTCCGATGCTTTTCGCCCGTCGCCTTCTTCCTCTCGGAACCACTTCACCCAGGGGTTGTGAGGCGCCGGCATGCGGTCGGAGAGTTCGATCATCTGGATCACCTTCCGCAGGAAGCCAAGCACCGCGTCCTTGGGCACGCCTCTCGCCACTGTCAACTCGAGCGGATCTCTCCCGTCATCGATGTCCAGCGTGCCGACGCTGATCGGACCTCTCGCCCAGTCCACCTGCCCGTAGTCGAGCTCGGGGAAGGTCCCGACCACGAGCGTGCGAGTCTTGTCCCTTTCCTCAGACGACGAGTGTGTGTCAGGGCTCATGCGTTTGCTCCGGATCAACCACCTCGACCTCATCGAACAGTTCGAGCATGCCGAGGATCTTCAGCACTCTCCAGATCCGCGGCAGCGTACGCAGCAGACGCAGCTTCGCACCGTGCTCCGCCAGGTGCCGCTGCCACTTGATCAGCGACGCCAGTCCGAGGTCGTCGATGAACGTCAGCTCGGACAGGTCGAAGTCGACGTCACCGGTCGTTTCCTCGATGTCCTTCTCGACCCAATACGTCTCGTTGATCGTCAGCATGCCACGGATGTGGAGCGTGTTGCCCTTCCACTCCAACGCGATGTCGGGCGGGGTCCCTTGGACGATGCCAGTGGGCGGGTAGGTCATGATCTCAGTCCGGGAAACCTGATCACAGCAAGAGGAACTCGTTGGGCTCGAACTTCTCGACGAGGTCGAGCACGTAGTCGCGGAGGTCGCCGTTTCCACTCAGGTGGGCGTGCCGGAGGGCCTCGAACGGAATCCGGGTGAACGTCGACGTGTCGTTCTGTCGTCCCCGAAATACGTTGTGTAGCGTGTCGTGCTGCAAGACGAAGGCGCCGTCTTGCGTGTCGACACCGAGGACGAAGTACCGGCCCTCGTCCACGCCGTCGATGAACTTCGAAACGTCGAAGGGCGGGAGCAGCCCGTCGGCGTCGGGGATCAACTTCCACTCGTAGTCGTCGATCGGCGACTCGGCGACAGGCTTCTCGCGAACAGCCCACTTCCTGCGGACCTGCCGGCCCCAACCCCTCCGCTCGCACACCGCCGACACCTCGGCATCGACGAACGCCCTCCACTGCTCGAGGGTCTCGGGCATCGGACGCAGGATGTCGTTCTCTTGCGGCATGGGCCTACTCTACGCGCAGACAGTCTTTGGGATGAGGCGACGGCGCGGGCCGGTCGATCATGATTCCGAGCGGATCCACTTCGCGAGGCGCTCGACCCCAACGGCCGCCCCGATCAACAGAAGCGCGCCAGGCAGAACGGGCAGTGCCGACAGCACGAACAGGGTCTTGCCCAGCAGGTTCTCGATCCCCTGCTTCGGCGCCGAACGCGGCGTCGCGGCGATGCCGGGAATCAGAGACTGCGCGGGGTCGATGCTCTCTGCGAAGATGGTTGCTGTCGTCACGGCGTGCTCCTTGGTAGGGAGGGCTTGATCGCCCTCACCCCCTTGATGGGAGGCCGACTCGGGAAATCACGCGAGCTCGCCAGAATCATGGAGAAAACCGACGCGATGCCCGCGAAGCCCGATTCCTTGGACCCGACCGCCACCCAGTGGGGACAGGTGCGCGCCTTGGCCGACCCCGCCCGAAAGACGATCTGGCGCGACGCCTGGCGCCATCTGCAGCTTCGCTATCGTCCGGCCATGGTCCGCTACGCCCGGTTTCTCCTTCGGCGAGGTGGCGGCGGCGTCTGCACGCCCGACGAGGCGGAGGACGTCGTCCAGAGCTTCCTCCTCCAATGCCTCGACAAGGACTGGCTGGCCCGCGCCGCGCCCGAGCACGGCCGCTTCCGGGGCTTCGTGCGCGTGCTTCTGGCCCGACACACCCGCGACTACATCGCCATGCGCCGTGCGAAGAAGCGCGCACCCAGTGGCGGGCAGCCGGTCCCGATCGAGCCGCTCGCCGACGTGCTGGGCGACGAAGCGGAATCCCAGGTCGGCGAGCGCCTGCGCGAAGAATGGGCGGACTGCATGGCCGGGGCGGCGCTCGGGCGCGTACGCGAGCGCAGCGAGACCAACGCGCAAGTGCTCGAGTTGCGGATGAAGGACCCGGAGATCTCGAACGCCCAGCTCGGCGAGCGGCTTGCCATCGCGCCGAAGAAGATGGCCATGATCGTCCTTCGCGCGCGCAGCATGTTCGCAGAGGCCGTTTGGGAGGAGTTGAAGGAGACGGTGGCCGATCCGGACGAGCGCGAGGACGAACGCCGGGCGCTGTTTCCCGCACTTTCGCCTTACATGGACATCAGACGCGCGCCGTCGTTCTTCGGTAGGCTGCCGGAGCAGTAGTGGCTGTTGGCGGTGGTGGCGGGGCGTCGTGTTCCTTACCCTGTGCGTCGAATGAGCGACTCGGTTGAGTTCATTGGAGCGACACTGCTCGACCGCTACGAGGTAATGGAACGCCTCGGCGGCGGCGGTATGGCCGACGTCTACCGAGCCGTCGATCACCGCATGGACGACGACTCCGTCGCGATCAAGGTCCCGAAGGACGAGTTGCTCGTAACGCCCGCGCTCAAGAAGAAGTTCGAGCGCGAGATCAAGCAGCAGATCCGCCTGCGCCACCTACCCGGAGTCGTCTACATCTCCGATCAGGGAGAGCACGAAGGGATGCCGTTCTTCGTGATGGCGTACCTGCCGGGCGGCACCCTCGATGAGCGCCTGAAGCGCGGCACACAGACGCCGGAGCAGGTGCTCGAGTGGCTGCTCCCCGTTGCCGAGGCATTGGACTCTGTTGCCAAAGTGGACGTGATCCATCGCGATGTGAAGCCGGGCAACATCCTCTTCGACGCGGATGGCCGTCCCGTGCTGTCCGACTTCGGCATCGTCAAGGCGCTCAGCGGCACCACAGCCGGCATGACTGCGACCCAGATGAAGATGTTCACGCCCGGGTATGCGGCCCCGGAGCAGATCGTCGAGGGTGCCGGCGCCGATACCATCGACGCCCGCGCCGATCAGTACGCGTTGGCGTGCACCGTCTACGCGGCGCTGGCGGGACGCACCCCGTTCAAGACCGCGAACCTCAAGCTGGTGCAACCGCCGCCCTCGGTACGAGACCGTGTCGACTCAGTTCCACAAGGGTGCGCCGACGCGATCGAGAAGGCGCTGAGCCTCGACCGCGACGAGCGCTACGAAGACTGCGCGTCGTTCGCGAAGGCCTTCGGGGAAGGCGCGCGTCGACCGGCCCCGCCATCGAGCGTCGGGACGTCCGCCGGGGGCCGACGGCGGTGGCCGCTGCTCATCGCGGCGCTGGCCATGCTCATCGGCGCGGGGCTCCACTTCGGCGGCGTGTTCGACAGTGCCACCTCCGAGAAACCCATTGGCACCGTGATGGAGAAACCGGGACCTGAATCCCCGGATCCAGTGTCGGACACGACGGCGCCGGTCATCACCCTGACCAATCCGAAGGGGCCCGCCGTCACGGTCGACGGTCCGGACGTCGTGATTTCGGGAACCGTCGTCGACGAGCACCTCGCGAGCTTCCTCGTGGACGGTGTAGAGCAGATCGAAGCGCTCATGGACGGCGCGTTCGCGGTCCGGCGGACGCTGAGAGACGGCGAGACTGTCGTGGTACGTCTGGAAGCGGTGGACGCGGCTGGGAATCGTTCAGAGGTCGTCGAACGTACGGTCACCTACGCGCCCGCGTCGAAACCGTGGGAGGCGCCGCTGGCAGCGGCGCTGACGGCGCTGGAGACCGGCGACATCGAAGAGGCCGAGGCTCAGCTGACCGAAGCACGGAAGCAGGGGGTTGCGGCAGGTGACATTCCCCAAGCGCTGTCCGGTGCGATTGCCAAATGGAAGTCGCCTCCGGCAGTCGAGGTGACGAGCCCGGTGGACGGGAGTCGGGTCGAGACCATGGCGGTCGAAGTGCGAGGAACGGTCTCGACGGGCCGGAGGACCGACGTCTTGTTCATCGACGGCGAGCGCGTTCGTGAGGGAGCAGGTCCCTTCACATGGAAGCACACGTACGAGAATGAAGGCGAAGTTGCGATCAAGCTAGAGGTCAAGGACGGGGATGAGTTGAGAGGCGAATTGGTGGTCCGCGTGACGCTTTCGAAGAATGACCAGACACCCACGTGGGCAAAGGTCAGCGACGAGCAGAAGGACGAAGCGAAGCGACTCGGCGTTCCGGTGGCCTGGGAAAACGCCATCGGGATGCGGTTCGTCCTGATTCCGCCGGGGAGCTTCAAGATGGGCGCACCGGTGTCGGAACCGGGGAGCCAAAAGGACGAGCGGCCGCAGCACGAGGTGACCATCACCCGCGCGTTCTACCTGCAGATGGCCGAGACGACGAATGCACAGTACCGCACTTGGAACGGCGCTCATGACAGCGGGTCCGACGGGCGATACAGCCTGAACGGCGACAACCAGCCCGCCGTGCGGGTCAGTTACCAAGACATTGCCGGTAGTGCCGACGGTAGTCGTGAGTCCTTCTACCTGCGTTGGTTGAACGAGCAAGCGTGGACGAGCGGGCCGGAGGGTGTGACCTACCGCCTGCCGACCGAGGCCGAGTGGGAGTACGCTTGCCGCGCCGGGACGACGACGAAGTACTTCTGGGGTGACCGCGACGAAGACGCTCACCGCTACGCCAACGGCCTCGACCCCGAGACGAAGAGGTGGATCGAGAGCACGAAGTCACAGCTCGTCGCCGGCCCGGTGTTTCCGAAGGAGGACGGACACGTCGTGACTGCACCTGTGGGATCGTTTCTACCGAACCCCTGGGGCCTGTACGACATGCTCGGCAATGCGTCCGAGTGGTGTGCTGACCGGTACGACCCAGCGTACTACGCCGCGTCGCCCGCAGGGGACCCTCGCGGACCTGCCGAAGGGGGGCGGCTCGTTCGCGGCGCGAGCTACGGAGATCCGCCGCGCTACATGTCGGCCGCAGCGCGACTGGGGTTTCTTGGCGACGCGTACGCTGACTCGGAGAAGGGGTTTCGCCTCGTCGTCTCGCTGCCGATCCGCGATACGTCGAGTGTGCCCGAATGGGCGAAGGTCAGTGTGGAGCAGCAGAGAGTGGCTGCGTGGTTGGGTGTGCCGGTCGCGTGGGGGAACGACTTGGGGATGTGCTTCGTCCTGATCCCGCCGGGCAAGTTCACGATGGGCTCTTCGGACGCGGAGCGTCAGAAGATCATGGCGGAAGATGCGTACGTCGAGGCCGAGTGGCTCACGGCCGAGGATCCCGCCCATGACGTGACGATCACGAGGGCGTTCTACATGCAGACCACGGAGACGACGAATGCTCAGTATCGGGCGTGGAGGCCGGATCACGACAAGAACGACAGCCGGAGTGGAGCCGATCATCCGGTCGCCAGAGTGAGCCATGAAGACATCGCCGGTCCACAAGGAGACGGAGAGGGTGACTGCTACCTTGCGTGGCTCAACTCTCAGAACCCCTGGGACAGACCAAGGGGCGCCACCTACCGCCTGCCCACGGAGGCCGAATGGGAGTATGCGTGTCGTGCAGGAACGACGACGAAGTGCTTTTGGGGTGCGAGTGACGAGCAGGCCCATCTGTATGCGAATGGACTCGACGCAAAGACGAAGGAGGAGAGTCCCGACACTCCCGGACTGGCGTTTCCGGGAGACGACGGCTTCCGCGACACGGCGCCCGTGGGGTCCCACCTCCCCAACGGCTTTGGTCTTCACGACATGCTGGGGAACTTGTACGAGTGGTGCTCCGACTGGTTTTCAGAGACCTACTACGCGAGCTCGAATCTGGTCGATCCCGGCGGGCCGCCCACGGGCACGCTGCGCGTCATGCGTGGAGGTTCGTTCGGCTATGGTCCCTGGAGCGTTCGTGCGGCGGTTCGCGGGAGGTACACCCCCGATACGTCCAGTGGTGGGGGTGGTTTTCGCCCTGTCGTTTCGTTGCCAAGCAATCCGGGTCCGCCCTCAGACACGGCGCGGGGCGTCACGTGGGCCATGGAGATGGAAGCCGATGGTCCTGCGACGGTCGTCGTCGGGAGACCGTTCGAGGTGGTGTTCACTGTGAGAAACAAACTCTATCCTCTCTCCAGCGTGACCCTCGCAGCGCGAGGGACGGGACTCGAACTCGTGACTGATCCATCGGATGCAGTTACACGATTCGAGGAATTCAAAGGCCGTGGCACTCTGAAAGTCTCATTCGTAGCAAAGGAGGAGGGCACTTGGCGCGTGAATGGCTCGGCACGTGAAGAGCGAGGTTGGGCCGCGGCCGGCGTGTACATGGACGTAGTGGCCAAGAAGGCTGAACATCTCGTCACGCGCGGTCGTCCCAAGACGCTACAACTGCAGACCTACATCGAGGCTCCGGGGGCGGTCAAGAAGGGCGAGATGTTCGCGGCCTTGCTGGCCGTGAAGAACACGGGCACGCTGGAGTTGCGAGACGTGGTCTATTCCGTCCGAGGTGATGCGGGGTTGGAAGGTGTCGGCGATGCGGAACACAAGCGGATCATCGATCGCCTTGCGGCCGGCGAGACGAGATTCCTGCGAGTTCAGATGATTGCGGCGAAGAGTGGCGACGGCCTGCTCGTCGCCTCGGCCAGGGAATCGCGGGGATGGGCCGCGGCTGGCGCGTACCTGGGAGTGGTCGTCAAGGACGAGTGACTCGTGCTCACTGTCGGGATCCACTTTGGAGCGGCCTCGAAGTCCGTGCCATGGATGCCGACGTTCACGCAGCCACGGTCGGTACCCGCCTCGTCGTCGACGTGCCGGCAGAGTAGTCGTCTGCTCCCAATACTGGGGTGATTCTCCCTTCCGGCCTTCCCAATTCAGGGATGCAGGCACCAAGACGACCGCAGTCGACGACGGCGCGCTTGGCCGCCGACGTCCACTCTCCTAGGATCCCACCCATGTACCTGGCCTTTTGCTCCGGTGGTCTCGCCGGGAACCGTGTTCAGCTACGCTCCGAAAAGATGCTCGTGGGGCGGGCGTCGAAGAACGACATTCGCCTCACGCCCAAGGACACGACCTCGTCGGGCACACACGCGACCCTCGAACAGGTCGATGGCGCCTGGTTCGTGCGCGACGAACGCTCCACGACCGGCACCTTCGTCAACGGTCGCCGCATCCAGCCCAACACCACGACGGCCGTCCACAAGGGTGACTGGATCATGTTCGGCGCCAGCGGACCCGCCGCGCTTCTGCAGGCGAGCATCGACTCTCCGCCACGCACGTGGCTCGTGGTCGAGCCCAAGGCCTACCCCGGCCGCTTCCTCGCGGCCGCGGACCGGGACGAGGTCCGCATCGCGCTAGATCGCGACGGACTCTTGCTCGAGGGCGCCCAGGCCCGGGAAGGCCGCACGGGCCTCGCCGTTCACCTCGACCGCAATCCCATCGTCGCCGAGCCTGCCGGCGGTGACGCGACCGTTCGGCAAGACGATATCGCGACCGGACACATCCTGGAGGTGGGCGATCAGCAACTGCCCGTACGCGTTCTGGGCGCACGCGGAGCGCCGCCGAAAGAGGTGCCCAAGGTCGGTGTGGGCCAACAAACCCTCAAGCGTGAGGTCATCAAGAGCGGCCGGAAGAACCAGGCGCTTACTCTTGCCCTTGTCGGCCTGGCCTGCGCCGGTCTGATCGTCGCTGGGTACTCCGTGTTGGACATGCTTGCAGAGGAACGGGAGCAGGATCGCGCCGAAATCGCCGACGTGTCCGGCGAGGTCTCGGAGGTTTCCGGAGAGCTCTCCGAGGTCGAGCGGCGCCATGCCGAGGATCGCGCGAAGGACAAAGCCGAGCGCGAGAAGTTGATGGCTCAGCTCGACGAAATGAGAGCGAGCTTCAGCAATAGCTTCGAGAGAGAACGCGAGCGCTTCCAGCGGGCGCTCGAGGCGCAGCAAGCCGAGTTGAAGAGGGCGCTCGCCGAGGCCAACGCGAGCGAGCGAGAGAGGTTCGCGGAGCTGCTCGAGCGCTACAAGCGCTCGGTATTCCTGATCTACACCGTCACGACGTTCAACGGCGTTCAGAATCGCGATGGTTCACCGGTACGAACAGCGGGGTGGGGCACTGGCTGGCTCGCAACCTCCAGCGGCCTGCTTGTGACGAACAAGCACGTGGTCGAGGATTGGAAATTCGACGAGAACGCACAGGCGCTGCTGGCGCGGTTCCCGAACGCACGACCCGACACCGAGATCTACGCGTGGCCCGCAGACACCTCGTTTCTGGACTCGAGCAACCTACCGCCGAACACCCAAACGGGGTTCAACACCGCGCGTCGCGGCAACCTGCGCTTGCTAGGCGTCGCGACCGACGACTGGACCGGACGCTTCGACAAGGATTTCGGCGGACGGACTGTGCGCATCCGCACCCACAAGGTCGTTTCGGACGGCGACCTCGCCGTGTTGCGGCTCAGCGGATCCGGGTTCACGCCGATTCCGATCAAGCGTGATCCGACCACCATGAAGAACCTCGACGCGGTCATGTTGCTCGGCTTCCCCCTCGGTGCCCGTGTCATCGACTCCGGCCGATCGGACCTCTCCGCGTCTCTCGGCACGATTCGCTTCGTGACGGGTGACGTGAAGCACACGGCGTCTTCCTTCGGCGGCAACAGCGGGGGCCCGCTCCTGTCGATGGACGGCGAGGTCGTCGGTGTTCACTCCCGGTCGCCGGTCACCGGTGGGGGAGGCGGCGCGGAGACCTTCGGCATGGCAATCCGGTCGGACGTGGTGCTGCGGTTCCTTCGCGGCTATCGCTGAACGCCCTTCGCAGCTTCACTGGTATTGGCGGAGGCGCGCAGCACTTCCCCTTCCGCAACGACCAGGCGCTCGAGCATCTCCGCCGCTGACGACCACCGATCTTCAGGCTCGATCGCGAGCCCTTTCTCGATCACCCTTGCGAGACTCTCGGGCGCGTCGTCGCGGCGCTCGCGAAGCGGGACGATGCTCTTCCCGCCGAACACGTTGGGCATCCCCTGCGCGGCGAGCTCTTCGTCGTAGTAGGGCGAGCCCGTCAGCGCGAAGTAGAGCGTTGCCGCGGCGCCGAACAGATCCGCAGGTGGTTTCGCACGCTTGGCGTCAGCCAGACACTCGAGCGGTGAGTACGCGTAGGACCCACGCGCCTCGCCCGTCGCCGTGAGACCCTCGTCACCGGCCTCGCCGACGATGCGAGCGAGGCCGAAATCGATCAGGATCGCGTGTAATGCGCCCCGTTCGCCGCGAATCATGACGTTGTCGGGCTTCACGTCGCGGTGAACGACGTCGTGCTCGTGGGCACACACCAGCGCGCTCAGGAGCTGTCGTCCGACGGCGCACCCGTCCAGCAGCGGGAGCTTGCCGGCGACCGTCACTTCCTGCTCCAGGTTACGCCCGTCGACCCACTCCATCCCCAGGTACATCTCGCCCTCCGCAGGGCCGGCGTAGAGCGTGCGCACGATGTTGGGATGGACGAGCGCGCCGAGCAGGTCCATTTCGCGCAGAAAGAAGGGGACGATGGCATCCGTGGACTTGGGATCGCTGAAGTCTTGACGAACGAGCTTGACGCACAGGTTTCGCCCTGCCTTGTCGCGCGCTCGCAACACCCGGCCCATGGCCCCGCGGCCGATCTCATCCAGCAGCTCGAGATCGCTCAGCGCGTTGACCGTGATGTTGTCGGTTGTCGTTTCGGCGGCGAGTGCCGTCGGGTCGGGTCCTTCCTCGTCGTCGCGGCCCATGCGTCGCAGAGCGACGGCATAGGTGCTGGCGCCCAAGCGGATGCGATCGCCGTCGACGAGCGTTGCTTCCCCCACCTTGCGGTCGTTGTGAAGAAATCTGCGCTGGGAGCTGAGCATTGCGGCCTTCACACCGGCCTCGTCGGGCGCGAGGGTGAGGTGCTTGCGACTGACGCGCAGGTCGGAGGGGCGCAGTCCCTCGGCGTCCTTCTCGCCCTCGCGCCCGAAGACGATCTCACTCCTGATGACGTATTGGAACCGCAGGCCCTCATCGGGTCCCGATCGAACGTCCAATGTCAGTTTCCATTCCAAGACGCGACCTCGCAGCGGTGCGGCGCGACATGGTAGCGGTACGGTGATCCGGAGGGCGAACCGCTTTTTGGGTTCGGTTCGACGGAACCCGTCGGACGTGGCGCGCGTCGTAGCTCTCGTGATCTGTCTGCGCCGCCATTTGCCGGAGCCCGCGATCGTCCTCGAGGGCGGTATGTGGCGAGGCTGCGCACGTCGGTTCGGTGAACCGCGCGGTCTCGCGAATCTCAATCTGTTCGCCTAGACGCGTCCCGTCTCTTTGAAGAGGGGGACGCCCCCTTCGGACTCGATTTGGCGTCGCCAATCGTCTCGTCCGATCCCCATTTCGCGACCGAAGACCGCCGTGCCTTCGAGCGCTCCGCTCTTTGGTATCTCCAAGTCAGACACTAGACACGCACGCGCTACGCCTTGGGGCGCACGGGGCTCCAACCCCCGGAGGCGCGGTTCGACTCCGTGGGCGCGTGCCAACGTCGCGATAGCTCAACGGCAGAGCGACCGGGTGAAATCCGGTGGACGACGGTTCGACTCCGTCTCGCGGAACCAACCACTCGTGGTGTCAGCGGCAGCACACCACGGTGCCATCGTGGAGGCGTGGGTTCGAATCCCACCGAGTGGTCCAACAATCAACTTTCAGGGTGTACGTCAGCGGCAGACAGCCTGCTTCGGAGGCAGGCAGACGGAGGTTCGAGTCCTCCCACCCTGACCAGCGAACCTTTGCGGACGAAGCCGAAGAAGCCGAGGCGCCGGGCCCTCAACCCGGAGTAAGCGAGTGCGAGTCTCGTCGTCCGTACCAATGCGAACGAAGTCGAAGGAGACGAGACGTCGGCCTGTCGAGCCGAAGGAAGCGAGTGCAAGTCTCGTCGTTCGCGCCAAACAACACGTCTCGATAGCTCAAGTGGGCAGAGCGCCGGGTTCTTACCCCGTGAGATGGAGGATCGTGGCCTCCTCGAGACACCAACCCGGGCGTGGAGACGGTCTCCGGCGGGGCTCATGACCCCGACCTACGCGGTTCGACTCCGTGGCCCGGTACCAATGGCGTGTGGCCGATCTGGTAAGGCGCCCGGCTGTTGACCGGGACCATGTTGGTTCGAATCCGACCGCGCCAGCCATTCAACGAGCCCGCGCGCAAGGCGCAGATGCTCTCTCGTAAAGAGCGGACGGAAGTTCGAGTCTTCCCGTGGGCCCCATTTTCTCGAGATCCCGTAGCCCAACTGGCAGAGGCGCCGGTTTCAGAAACCGGAAGTTGCAGGTTCGACTCCTGCCGGGATTACCAGTTTCCTGGTGAGCGATTCCGAAGTCGTCGAGGACCCGGCCCGTGACGCCGGGGCAAGCGGGTGCGAGTCCCGTCGCTCACCCCAACAAGCTCCGATGGTGTAACAGACAGCATTCGGGACTACGAATCCCGCGATGGGGGTGCAACTCCCTCTCGGAGCACCAGCCGCCGCTGCTCTGTGGTGTAACCGGTAGCATCGCCGGCTCTGAACCGGCGGGTGGGGGTTCGAACCCTCTCGGAGCAGCCAAAACTAGGGCTCTGCAGCCCGCCGCACATTAGTCTCACAATCCATGTCAGAGCCCGGGGGCCAGAATCGTACTTCCGACGGAGATGCGCTGGGAAAGCGCGAAGGAAGCGAAGGAAACGCCGGGCAACCGCTGACCGATTCCGCTGCCCCAACGGGTGGCGGAGGTAGGTCCGATTGCAGCCAAATCGAAACCCCCGCGTTTCGGCACCGCCTGCGTAAAGGAGAACCACCAGCTTGGACCTTGCTCGTCCGATGCCTGCAACCCTTGCTCGAGTACATCACGCTCGCGGCCGGGGCGCGCGGTGCGCAGATCGACGAGGTGGTCGGCGAGACCTGGTTCCGGGCGTTCCGTGCTCACAGGAAGCTGGACGCGGCCCGAGCCGTCACACCGTGGCTCGTCGTGATCTGCAAGAACGTCGGCCGCGATCAGTTTCGCAAGCGCCGTCCGGAGCTGCTCGGCGAGACGCAACATGGCAAAGGCGCGTGGACTTCGCCCGCCGAGGCGCCGAACGCCTGGAAGGGTGTGGAGAAGCTGCCCGACGCGGAACGACAGACCGTCGTTCTGCACTTCGCCTACGGCGTATCGCCCGCGGAGATCGCCAAGCTGCACTCGGTCTCCGCGGCCGCCGTGTATCAGCGATTGAGCCGGGGCCTTCGCCGACTGCGCGACATGCGGAAAGGGGATGGCGATGACGCATGACGTGTCCCAGCAATGCGACATCGTGTTCCGCCGTCTGATCGACGAAGCGGAGCTCGACGCGAAGAGCCTCGCGCACCTCTCGGATTGTGCGCACTGCGAGTCCGCACGGCGGTCCATCCAGGACATGCGTCGCGGCGCGGCCTCCGTCGTGGAGCCGATCTCGGAAGCGCGCGCGGAGGCCATCTTCGGGCGCGCGCAGCGACGGGTTGCGATGCGCCGGCGTGGCTTCGCCTATGCGGCGGCCGCTGTGCTCGTCGTCGCGTTCGCGCTGTTCGCGTACTTCAAGCCGACGCCGGAGACCGGCGCCGTTCGAAGCTCGGTGGAGTACGCCGCGTACCTCAACGAGCTCGTGTTCGGTGAGTTCGGCGCCTCGAAGCCGGACTACGAGCGGCTGAAGAACGACCCGGCGCTTCGGAGCGAGTTCGAGCAAGCGCTCGAGCATCCGTCCACGCTCGTTCGCAAGACCGCCTTCGAGTGTCTGACGTACAGCGGAATCCCGGTGGAGACCACGGTCGCCGAGCGCCTGCTGGCCCAGGGGTGGGACGAGGACATCGACTCGGTCATCGAGACGGCGTCCGACGGCGACGTCGCGCGCGTGTTGTTCGAGGCGCGGGAGAAGCGCCGCGTCGCGACGCTGCAGAAGGTGCTGGGCGGGCTTTCGATGCAGGCGGCGGCCCATGAGGGGTCGGTCTGCGCTGCGGTGTTCGCGCCGTACATCAACGACGCCGATGACACGATTCGATTCTCGGCTCTGAAGGGCCTAGGCTACGCGCCGGACTTCGAGCACAGGGATGCCGTCGCGAAGATCGTGACCGGCGACGCCGCGGCCAACGTCAAGCAATCGGCACTTGGTTGCCTCAAGAGCCAGCTCCCGCCCGAGGACTTCGCAGAGTTTGCGATGGACGCCATCGAGGCGGGCGTCTCCGCCGAGGTCGAGCGCGTCTTGATCGTCTCGGTCGAGCCCTCCGAGGAGACCGTCGCGTTCGCTCGCGAGCGGCTCGCGAACGACACGCTGGACGACGCTCGTTCCCTGCTCTATGCGCTGCACATGCTGCGTGGCGGCGACGAGAGCGAGGCGCGCAAACGCTGGCGTGCGGCGCTCGACTCGTCGGACACTACGCTGGTCGGCGCCGCGGCCAAGATGGCCGTCGAAGGCAACTGGACCGAGTGTCGCTTCACTCTCGTCGATGCCGCCAAGTCGGCGTCGGGCACGAAGCGCCAGATCCTGTTCGGACGTTTGGTCGGATGGGACATCGAGTCCGACGACGAGCGCCGACTCACGGAACTGCTCGAATTGGCGCGTGAGCTCGACGACAAGGCGCTGCTTCCGAACCTGCGCCGGTTGCGGGACGCCCTTCCGGAGAAGCTCAGGGCCGCCGCGGACGAGCTGATCAGATCGCTCGAGGGTGAAGACTAGCGTTCGACCCACCGACTCTAGATTCCTAGAGCACCCAGGGGAGAACGCCATGCCGCTCACCGCGCAAGCCAACCCGAATCCGTTTGACCCGCACGCCGGGTTCACCGTGACCGCGGACGGCGGCACGCCGCCGTACCAGTTCGTGGCGCCGCCGCCGCCGGACAACCCGCCGGGCGTGACCATCACGCCGGGCACGAACACGGCGCACGTCATGGTGCCGCCGCACACGCCCTCCGGCACCCAAGTCAAGATCCGCGTCCTGGACAGCAGCGATCCGCCCCAGACGACGGAAGTCTCGAGCACGGTGCTGTAGCTAACCCTCCGCCGGGTGGCTGCCTACGACGCGGTCGTGCACGTCCTCGATCACCTTCAGGACGCGCGTCTGCACCATCGATACGACCACCAGCAGGATCACCAGGCTCAGCACGAACGAATAGGCCGACCAGTAAAAGACCTCCATCTTCGTGAAGTAGCCGGTCGCCACCAACGCGACCGCGACCGCACCGAAGATCCAGAGCAGCTTCTTTCGAATGTCGGACGTGTGGAACCGCACCTTCTCGCGCACCGGGGCCAGCAACGTCGTCGCCAGCTTCAGCCGTAGCGCCTCGACCACACGCGGGTCCACGTTCGGAAGCCTGTCCTTCAGGCTGCCGAACCACTCCTTCGCGCTCTCGAGCTTCTCCCGCCAACCCGCCTTGCTCTCGGGCCGCTGCGCGGCCGGATCGTCGTGCTGCTCTTCCACGGCGTACCTCCGCCGCAGACGGTAGCAAGCGGACTACGCGTTCTTGAGCATCTGCTCCAGTCGATCGCTAGTTGGACAAGACCATGTTGATCGACTCGGGGTCTTGGACGAGGTCCCTTCCGTACGTGTGGATGGTGATGACCACGTCGTCGGTGTCGTTGTAGATGCGATGCGTGCCGCAGAGCCCGGGCTGGACGTGCGTCGTCTGTTTCGGCTCGCAGCAGATGTCCTGGGTCTCGTGCGGCGTGACGGCGCCGTCCTCGTCTTCCGTGCAGTCGTAGCAGGTCACGTTCGGCCGGCCCTCGTAGACGCCGACGGAGCCCCACGCAGTGTGACCGTGGACCGTCGTTCGCTGGCCCGGCTTCCAGACCAGCGCCAGGATCGTGAAGCGACGATCGGGATCGGCGTAGAGGATGTGCCGGCGGTACGTCTCGTCGCCGGTCTCTCGATGGCATTCGGCCAGCAGATCGTCGGTCGCGAGGACCGCCTCGAGCTTCTCGGAGACCTGCGCGGGCACGTCCTCGGGCTCGTTGCTCTCGATGATCTGCGCGATGTCGCGCGCGAACTGCTCGACGACGGGATGAACGTCCGGGTACAGGCCGTACCCGCTCGTCTCACATGGGCTGCTGCTCACCGTGGGCTCGTCTTGTTCGGGCTTCATGCACGCCTCCGCGCCTCGTATCCCGTACGACGGTATCACGCAAGGCCTAGCGCGTCAGGCCTTCCGGCACCCCTTTGGGGAAGACCGCGTCGATGGCCGCCTTGATCTTCTCGATGCGGTTTTCGGGGTTGGGGTGGGTGCTGAAGAACTCGGGCTGCCGGCCCCCTCCGCCGGCCTCGGCGAGCACCTCCATCACGCTGATCATCGAGCGCGGGTCGTAGCCGGCCTCGGCCATGTACTTGACGCCCAGCTTGTCGGACTCGAGCTCGTCGTCGCGGCCGAACTTCATCGTCACGAGTTTCGAGATGATCGCGGCGACCGCCGCGGTCTTCGTGGTCGACGGCTTGTCCGGGTCGTACGTCGCCAGAACGGCCGCGCCCTGCAGCCCCTGGGCCAGCTTGGCCTTCGCGATGTGCTGCGCGCTGTGCCGCGCGACCACGTGCCCGATCTCGTGCCCGAGCACGCCCGCGATCTTGCCGTCCGTGTCGAGGCGGCTGTAGAGCGCGTACGTCATGAAGATCTGACCGCCCGGAAGCGCGAAGGCGTTCACGACCTCGGGATCGGCCAGCAAGTGGAACTCGTACTGGTACGGCGTCTTGCCGGCGTCCGTACTGCGAACGATGCGCTGTCCGATGCGGCTGAACCGCTCGCGGTCGCGCGCGTCGTGATAGAGGCCGCCGTGGCGGTCTTTCATCTGCGGCGCCGACTGGACGCCGAGCGCGATCTCTTGCTCGGTCGTGAGCGCGACGAACTGCGTCTCACCGGTCGTCGGGTTCACGTCGCACGACTTGAGGTACCCGAACACCGAGATGCCGGCGATCACCAGCGCGACGACCAGCTTGGCCTTTCCGCCACCCCTGTTGCGGCCGAAGAACCCGTTCATCAGCTGTTGCGCGCCCGGGTTGCCGCGCTCGATGCCGCGCCGCTCGCGGCGCAGGTAGTTCGTGAGGCCCCGCGGGCTCATCCGTCGCTCGCGCTGCTGCCGGCCGAGCGCGCCCATGATCAAGGGCGCCAGGTTCGCCATCAGACGTCCGGTGGCGTCGCCTCCCAGACCGCTCTGTTTGCTCACGTGCCGCTCGACGTCGCGCCGCCGGCCGCCGAGGATGTGCCCGAGGATCGCGTCGCCCATGCCGGCGAGGTCCGCGCCGCCGTCCCCGAACGCGTCGACGACGCTACCGTCGTGGTCGCGCTCGAGCGCGCCGTACAGGGACTGCGCGCCGCCGCGCCGCTGGGTGTTGCGCGCGAGCGCGGCGATCAGCAGCGGAATCGCGGACTGCGCGGCCGACCCGACAGCCTGCTCATCCTCCCCGACACGGCTGCTGAGATGGCGCAAGCGGGTACCGCCCAGCTGTTGGCGCAAGAGCGTTTCGAGTCTCGACACGGCGGCACCCTCCAGAGAGCGCCGCGCATTCTAGATTCCGCGGCGTTTGCTGTCGCGCCCGCGCGTCGCGCGCCGGCCGGGTATCTTCACGGTGTGGCACCCGTCGAGAACTGGCTTCTGCTGCATCGAATGAACGGACTGGTCGATGCCATCGCCGCCGCCGCGGACGCCGACGCCGATGCGCTGTGGCTCGAAGCGGAACAGCTACTCGAGTCCGCCGGCGCCGAGGAGGATGCCGACGTCGCGCTGCCGGTCCTCGAACGCAGCCTGGCCGACGTGCGTGCGGTCGTCGAAGGCTGGGAGGCCGGCACGATGCCGCTCAGCGAGTGGGACAAGGCGGTGCTCAAGCGCGCGCTCAAGGCGTACCGCAAGCGTCTCAAGCTGGTGCGTCTCGACGACGAGTCGTCCGCGAGTCGCAACCCGCTCAGCAAGGGGGAGAGCTCGCGCATTCTCGGCGTGAAGCCGCCGGAGCAGTATCCGCCCGAGGTGTGGGACTTCCTGATCAAGCAGGGCAAGCTGCGCGACGGCGGTCACGGGCTGCTCGAGCTGGCGACGGTCTGACGCCTACGCCTGCGCGGCGAGCTCCGCGGCGCGGCGTTTCTCCGCGCGCGTCAGGAAGTACACGGCGACGACGATCAGGGCGACCGAGGCCCAGTGCTTGAGCGTCGGGTACCTGCCGCCATGCACGACCGCGAACACGAGCGTCGCGGTGACACCCGCGAGCAGCGACGTCAGCCGGTTCACCAGGCCGGCGAACGTCGCCGTACGTCCCTTGAACAGGAAGATGAACACCGAGAAGAACGCGACGATGCCGAACGGCACCCCGGCCAGCAGCGCAAAGCCGTTCAGGTCACGGATCGCGCCGTCGAACTGGTCCAGCCGGAAGTCGTCCCATCCGAACCACGAGCGCGCGTTGAACACGATCACGCCCATCAGCAGCAGCGTGCCCGAGGCCGCGAGCTGCTCGAGGGCGAAGAAGCCCTTGCTGTCGTGGGGAACGTCCTTCCCGCGGGTGTTCTTGTAGTAGTTCATGATGTAGATGCGGAAGGCGTACGCCGTGACGTACGAGATCAAGATCGCCAGCGCCGCCGTGTTGCTCGCGAAATCGAAGGCGTTGCCGCCGCTGCCGAACACGTTCGTCGCGACCGCCCCCAGCGCGAACAGCACCGCGATGTTCTCTTCCGCGTAGACGCGCTTCTTCAGGATCCCCTGGCAGATCTGAATTGCGTCCACGACGCGGCTGATGACGATCACGCTGCCGCGCATGATGACCATCGCGACCATCACGGAGATCGGCAGCGTGTACATCAGCGTCGTCGTCGGGATGATGATCCCTGTGCACACGCCCGACGGAATGATGTAGGCCAGCTCGGACGGAACACGCAGCGGACCGACCTGCACGAGCCGGTTCGAGCGCAGCTTGATCCAGCCCAGCGCGACGATGACGATCAGCACGGAGACGTTCGCGGCGATCGTGCTGTTCACCAGGAACTCGATGCCGCTCATTCCCGGGAAGTCGGGATCGGTCTTCAGGAAGTACTTCACCGCGACGCCGGTGATCACATAGAAGACGTAGTAGCCCACGCAGAGCTGGAGCAGGCGGCGGGTGCTTCCTTCGGCGTGCGCTGTGGTCACCTGCGGCTCCTGGCGCGTTGCGGCGGCGGGCGACTATAGAGAAATCAGGCCTCGAGCATGGCCTCGATCTGCGGCCAGTGGTCTTCGCGGATGCGCGCCCACTCCATGCGAAGCCAAGGTGTGTACGCGTCGGGTTCGTCGCGAAGCGCGCGGTCGAGCGCCGCGGGTTCGAGCCAGCGCCAGTCGGCGATCTCGTGCTCGTTGGCCGCGACGGAGCCGTTGGCGCGGGCGATGAACACCGAGCACAGCTCGCGCTCCGAGCCCTTGTCCTCGAATGGCGCGTGGTACTGGAAGCGGTAGAGGAACGTCGGCTCGGCCTCGAGCCCGAGCTCTTCGTACAGGCGACGGACCGCCGCGGTTGCCTCCGATTCGCCGCGTCGCGGATGGCTGCAGCAACTGTTCGACCAGTAAAGTGGCCACAACGGCTTGCGCGCGCTTCGCTGCTGGAGGAGGACGCGCCCCTCGGCGTCGAAGACGAACACCGAGAGCGCGCGATGCAGGAGGCCGTCGCCCGCGTGGCAGTCCGCCTTTGTCCGGTGCGCCAACACGTTGTCGTCTTCGTCTACGACGATCAGCGGTTCGTCGTCGAACGAAACGTGCTTGGATCGGTCGGGCGTCATTGCGTCTCCGGCAGGTTGCGGTCGCTCATCTTCCCCGGTCCTGCGCGCGGGACACCTTGCATTCGACAGCGGTGGCGACGGGCCTTCCGCCACCGGCGCGCGCGCGATTCCTGCGCGTGCGGCGAAATTCTGTCGACGGTAACCGGCTGCCTGTCAGTGGGTTACGAGCGCGATGCGAACTCATGCCCAAATGCAAATCTCAGAAATCGCTGGAATTTCTGGGTCAACAGCCGACGTCCTGTGTACGAGGCACTTCTACGGAAGGCTTTTTGGAGGGTGAATCAGGGCAGGGAGCCCTGATTTCCAGCGACTGCTTGTTCATTTGCAGTCGTGCCCTGGGTACGTTTTGGGCTCAGCCCTTGGGCGGGGCTCTTAGGGAGAGTTGATGCGCGTCGCTTTCGCGATCTGGCTCGTGTCCGCGTTCACGCTGATCGTATGCGCCGCCGGCGACATCGGCGCCGCCGCCGACACCGCCGCCGCGCTCGAGGTCGCGGACAACGCAATCCCGAAGGCGATCCCGAAGGCGAGGGCGGTTCCGAACGCAAGGACGAGCCGCTGTCCGCCGCGCGTCGTCAAACGCAATCCCTGTCCCCCGCGCACCGCGCGCACGTGCCCGCCGTCGCGCAGCGCGCGCACACGGATCGTTCACGGCAGCACGTCGGCGCGCTACACGCCGCCGCCGCCGCCGCCGCCGCCGCTGTCGGTCTTGAAGGATCCGGCCCCGACGGTCTCGCGCACCGTGCGCAGCGCTCCGCGCACGACACCTGTGCGTCCTGTCGCCCGTACGCCCCGCAATCGCGGCACGGCGGTGTACAGCGCTTCGCGCGTCCCCCCGCCGCCGCCGCCGCCGTCCTTGCGCGCGGCGCCCCGCACCGTCTCGCGTCCGGCTTCGCGTCCCTCGACGCGCATTGCCGGTACGCCCGTCCCGCCGCCCGCGTCGTCGACCAACCTGACGCCGGTCCCGCCGCCCGCCGCCTCGACGATCTCGACGCCGGTTCCGGCGCGCGCGGTCGCTCCGGTCAGACGCTCCACGCCCAGTGCGACCCGTACGGTCCAGCGCACGTCGCCGCGCCCCACGAAGGCGCGCAAGTCGAAGCGTTCGTCCGGCGGACTCCTTGGCGGCTCGGGCCGTCCGAAGCGTGACGGCATCGGCCTCGACACGCTGCGCTTCCTCGACAGAAAGACCGGCGGCAGCGGCTGCCTCGGCGGCACCTGACGCTGACCGCGCGTCGGCCGGTGGCCGACTCGAACGCTCGTTGGAAGTGAATCGGGGGCGCGATCCGTCGGTACGCTGCGCGCGTGAGCACCATTCGACCCTTCCGTGCGTTGCGCCCGACCGCCGAGGCCGCCGCGCGTGTCGCCTCCGTTCCCTATGACGTCGTGAGCACCGCGGAAGCCAGGGAGCTGGCCGCAGCGCTTCCGGACAACTTCCTGCACGTCGTACGCCCGGAGATCGGTCTACCCCACGACGAGGCGAAGGACGTGGCGCGAGCGCACGCGCGCGGGCGCGAACAGCTTGCGTCGCTCGAGACGAGGGGCCTGCTCGCGCGCGACGACGCGCCGTCGCTGTATCTGTACGCGCAGCAGGACGGCGAGCACGCGCAGGTCGGGCTCGTCGGGACGTTCGCCGTCGAGGAGTACGTCGACGGCACGATTCGCAAGCACGAGCACACCCGCTCCGACAAGGAGTCCGAGCGCACGCAGCACGTGCTCACGTTGGAGGCGCAGACCGGTCCCGTGTTCTTGACGTACCGTCCGAACGCCGAGCTCGACGCGCTCGTCGCCGACACGGTCGCCGAAGCGCCGGAGATCGACTTCACGGCGGACGACGGCGTGCGGCACCGGGTGTGGCGCGTGGGCGACTGCGGCCCGTGGATCGACGCCATGGCGTCCGTACCCGCGCTGTACATCGCCGACGGCCATCATCGTTCCGCGTCCGCCATGAACGCGCATCGCGAGCGCGGCGACGGAGCCGATGCGGAGAGTGCGTTCTTTCTGGGGGTCGCCATCCCTTCCGATCAAGTGCGCATCTTGGCGTACAACCGATTGGTGCGGAATCTTCACGGGCAGTCCGAGTCGGCCTTCCTCGAGGCGCTCTCGCAGGTCATGCAGGTGCATGACGCCGACGACGGCACGCCTGCGGCGCGCGGCGAAGCACGGATGTACCTGGGCGGTGCGTGGCGCCGACTCCGTTGGGGGTCGGTGGACGGCGATGCGGTTGCGCGTCTCGACGTGCAGGTGCTGCAGGACCGCGTGCTCGCGCCGCTGCTGGGCATTGACGATCCGCGCAACGATCAGCGGATCGCGTTCGTGGGGGGCTCACGCGGAACTACGGAGCTCGAGCGCCGTGTGGATGCGGGCGAAGCGGCGGTGGCGTTCTCGTTGTATCCGGTGTCGGTGGACGAGCTGCTCGACGTGGCGGATGCGGGGATGACGATGCCGCCGAAGTCGACGTGGTTCGAGCCGAAGCTGCGCTCGGGGTTGTTCACGCATCTGCTGTAGGGGCGACCCTCTTGCTGTCGGGGCGACCCTCGTGGTCGCCCAATTCACGTAGGGGCGACCCTCGTGGTCGCCCAATTGGGCAGCCACAAGGGCTGCCCCTACTGGTCGCCCAATTGGGCAGCCACAAGGGCTGCCCCTACTCTACTGGTCGCCCAATTGGGCAGCCACGAGGGCTGCCCCTACAGGTCACCCAATTTCACGAGGGCTGCCCCTACCCCCACTGCTCCTTGCGGCGGTGCTCCTTCGGGACGCCGATCTCCTCCGCAATCTCGAACATCGACCGCACGAAGGCGCCCGGACCGCACGCGTAGTAACGGACCGTCTCCGGCGACGTCACGGCGCTGCGCACCAGCGCGAGGTCGATGCGGCCGCGGCGGCCCGGCCACGGGTCGTCGTCGGCGGCCCGGGTGACCGTCGGCACGTAGGTGAACCAGTCGCCCGCAGCGGCGTGCGCTTCGAACTCCTCGCGGAAGATCAGCTCGTTCGCCTGCTGCGCGCTCTGAAAGAGCGTCACGGCGCGGTCCGTGCCCACCGCGCGCAGGTGCTGGACGAACGAACGGAACGGCGTGACGCCCGATCCGCCCGACACCATCACGATGTCGCCCGCCGCCTCTTCGTCGAGCGTGAACTTGCCTTGCGGCGTCGCGACCTGGAGCCGCTTGCCGGGCTCGAAGCCGTAGAAGTCGTGTCCGAAGCCGCCCATGTCACGGACGGTGAGCGTGATGGCCTCGGCATCGTCCGGGCCGCAGGAGATGGAGTACGCGCGCCGGAGCGGCTTCTCCGCGTCCGGGTCCACGACGATCACGAACTGCCCCGCGGTGAAGCGCATCTCTTCGGCGAGCCCGGCCGGGATCGGCAGGACGAACGTGCGGTCCATCGGGGTCTCTTGGATGACCTCGGCGATCTCGAGCTCGTGGACGGCCATGGCTGTCTCCAGCGAACGCTCCGATCTTCCTCCCGGTCGCGCGGAACGCCAGCCGGGAAGCAGACGGTCGTACCATCCGCGCCATCGCAGGAGGCGCCATGAGCAGCACCATGACCGATCGCATGTTGAACTTCAGCGCGGGGCCCGCGACGCTGCCGCTCGCCGTGCTCGAGGAGGCCGCCGAGAACCTCATCTCGCTCGGCGGATGCGGCGTGGGCGTCGCCGAGGTGAGTCATCGCTCGCCGGAATACACGGCCGTTCACGAAGGCGCCGAGGCGTCGATTCGGAATCTGCTCGGTGCGGGTGACGACTGGTCCGTGCTGTTCCTGCAAGGCGGGGCGTCGTCGCAGTTCTTCATGGTTCCGTACAACCTCGGACCGAAGGGCGACTACCTCGTCGCAGGCAACTGGGGCAAGAAGGCCCACGCCGAGGCGGAGCGCATGGGCCACGGACATGTCGCGGCCAGCAGCGCGGACACGAACTTCGACCACATCCCCAAGGACCTCGACCTGCGCCCGGACGCGGACTACGTCCACGTCACGTCGAACAACACGATCTTCGGGACCCAGCTCCACGCGTTCCCGTCCACGGACGCGCCGCTCGTTTGCGACGCGTCATCGGACATCCTCTCGCGGCCGATGGACCTGAGCCGCTTCGGTGTCATCTACGCCGGCGCGCAGAAGAACCTCGGACCGGCAGGCGTCACGTTGGTCTTGATCCGCAACGAGCTGCTCGAGCGCTCGCCCGACAGCCTGCCGACGATGCTCAACTACAACACGCACGCTTCGAAGGGCTCGCTCTACAACACGCCGCCCGCGTTCGCAATCTACGTGGTGGGGCTGGTGGCGCGCTGGATCGAGAGCAACGGCGGACTGGCGGCGATGGAGGTCCGCAACAAGGCGAAGGCCGATCGCTTGTACGGCGTGATCGACAGCTCCGACTTCTACAGCGGCCCGGCCGCGCGCGAGGACCGTTCGAACATGAACGTGCCTTTCACGCTGAAGGACGACAGCCTCGACGGCGCGTTCCTGCAGGAGGCGGAGGCGAACGGCATGGTGGGGCTCAAGGGCTACCGCACGATCGGCGGCATGCGCGCGTCGATCTACAACGCGATGGAGCCGGACGGCGTGGAGCGCCTCGCCGCGTTCATGGAAGACTTCGAGCGCCGCAACGCGTAGGGGGTGGGACTGGACACCGCTCGCGCCGCGGTCAGGGACGAACGCACCAGGTCATTCGCGGGCGGTCGCCCCTACGCGACGACCGCGTACGCGCTGTCGATGCTCGCCAGGTCGCGGATGCGCTGCAGGACGCCGTCTTCGACCGGCGTCGACAGATTGAGGATGCCCAGCGCCGGACCGCCGTTGGGCGGCGCGCCCAGCTGCAGGCGCGAGATGTTCACGTTCTCGTCGCCCAGGATCGAGCCGATCGCGCCGATCACGCCCGGCTTGTCGTGATGGAAGATCACCAGGAGCGGGCCCTCGGGAATCGCGTCGAGCAGGAACTTGTCGAGCTGCACCATCCGACCGTGTCGGTTACCCAGGACCGTGCCGGTGATGAAGTGGCGCTCACCGTCGACCAGCGCCTCGATCCGAATGAGGTTGAGGAAGTCGCGTTTGAGCGTCGACGACTCGCTGTGCACGCGAACGCCCATCGACTCGGCGATCGCCTCGGCGTTCACGGGTGTCACCGGCCGGTCCGCAAGGACGTTGAGCGCCCCGCCCAGCATCTCCAGGCTCAGCGCCTGTGTCGCCATCTCCGGCAGCTCGCCCTGGCAGGTGAGTCGCAGCGACTCGAGCTTGCCGGGGAAGATCTGCACGAGGAACGATGCCAGGTTGCGCGACAGCGCCAGGAACGGCGCAAGGCGGTTCACCTCGCTCGGCGGGATGCGCGGCACATTGACGCCGTTCAACGCCACGCCGGTCTGCAGGCACGTCACGATTTGGCGCGCCATCTCGATGGAGACGTTGCGCTTCGCTTCGTTGGTGCTCGCGCCGAGGTGCGGCGTCAACACGACGTTGGCCATCGATCGGAAAGGGTGGTCTTCCGGCAGCGGCTCCGTCTCGTACACGTCGAGCGCGGCGCCGGACAGATGACCCGACTCGAGCGCCTCGATGAGGGCGTTGTCGTCGACGACGCCGCCGCGCGCGGCGTGGATCAAGCGCGCGCCCTTCTTCATCTTCGCCAACCGCTCCGCGTTCAGCAGGTGGCGTGTGTGATCGTTGAGTGGCACGTGGACGGTGAGGAAGTCGCTGCGCTCGAGCAGCTCGTCCAAGGTCACCATGCGCACGCCTTCCGGCGCGTCCTCCTGCGAGACGTTCGGGTCGAAGGCGCCGACGTGCATCTTGAGGCCGAGCGCGCGCGTGGCGACCACGGTGCCGATCTTCCCCAGGCCGAGCACGCCCAGGCGCTGTCCGCGAAGCTCCGTGCCGATGAGCTGCTTCTTGTCCCAGCGGCCGGCCTTCATCGACGCGTCCGCCGCGGCGATGTTGCGCGCGAGGCTCATCATCAACGAGAGCGCCAGCTCGCCGGTCGTGACGGCGTTCGCCTCCGGCGTGTTCATCACGACGATGCCGCGCTCCGTCGCCGCCTTCAGGTCGATGTTGTCGATGCCGATGCCGGCCCGTCCGATCACCGTGAGGTTCTCTGCGAGCTCGAGGCTGCGCGCCGTCGGCTTGGTGGCGGAGCGCACGACGAGCGCGTGGTAGGGCGGCAACGCTTCGCGCAACGCGTCCTCGTCCATGCCCGTGCGAATCGTCACGTCGGCCGCTTCTTCGAGGATCGCCATGCCTTCCGGCGCCAGCTCGTCCGCGACCAGAATCCGATAGGTGCTCATCGTGCTCCTTCAGCCGCCGGGACCCGCCCGGCGCCGGGATTCTGCCGCCCGGTTCCGACGCATGGAAGGCCTGCGCGGGGCCCGCCCGCCCAGCCTGCGCAAAGGGCCTCGATCGGACGTTTGAACCCACGGTTTCGGGTGTCCGGATTGTGCGCGGGGGCCGAGGTGGTAGCGTGGACGACATGAGCCGACCGCAACTCCTGCTCTGGGCGCTGGTTGGCGTGGCCCTGCTGGCGGCTCCGGCCGCGGCGAGCGACGAGGATCCGCTCGAGCGGGCCACCACGCTCAAGGAGCTGGGGTTCTCCCAGATCGACGCCGGCAGCGCGATGGACGACCCGAAGCGCATCAAGAAGGGCCTGCTGAACCTGAAGGAGGCCCGCCGGATCTTCGAGGAGGCGGCCAAGGCCGACCCCATCTCCGCCGGGTTGAAGAGCCGCATCGAGCGCAACCTCGAGGAGATCGAAGACGGCGAGACGTTCGCCAAGCGCGTGCTCGAGCACGTCGAGGTCGGCAAGGACGAGGACGCGGCGAAGAAGAAGGGCGCCGACGGGGAAGCTCCGTGGGGCGATCCGATCGACCCCGAGCAGCCCGGCGAGAAGAAGCCCGAGGAGGAGGAGCCGGAGATCCATGCGCCGCCGCCGACGGACGGCGAACGCATCGGTCCCTGGTGCAAGCGCATCCGCAAGCTCTACGACGAGACCGACTCGCCGACGGGGCGAGCTTCCCTCGCGCGGCAGATGGCCAAGAAGGGCGGCGTCCTCGCGTTACCGCAGCTGTTCGACCTGTTCAAGAAGGAGCAGGACGAGAACGCGCGCGACGGCGTTCACGAAGCGCTCGCGATCGTCGGGACGAGCCGGGTCGCGCGCGAGATGGGCCGTTACGCGAGCACGAGCAAGGAGAAGCACTGGGAGAACGCGCTCGACGTCATCTACCGCTGCCTCGAGAAGCCGGAGAAGGAAGAGCCCGAGAAGCCCTTCATGCGGGCCATTCGCGAGTTTCACGAGTTGAAGATCCGCAAGCTCTCGTTGAAGATCATCACGCATCTCGACGAGATGGGGGGGCCGGGGATCGCGGCGCTCGGGGAGGTCATCTACGTCAAGGACTTCGGCTACCACAATCACGTGATCGAGCTGCTGTCGAACAAGAAGAGCAGCCGCGCGGTGCCGCCGCTGGTCTTCAAGATGAACCGCTTCAAGTTCGAGTACCGCGCGCAGATGCCGGCGCACAAAGCCCTGCTCAAGATGGGCTACTACGCCGTTCCCGAGCTGATCAACCGTCTCAACGACCGCGCGGCGGGCATTTGGATCTCGTGGACACTGCGTAAGATCACGGGCGAGACGATGGGCACGCACAAGCGCAAGTGGCACGACTGGTGGAAGACGGAGAAGCTGCGCCATCCGGAGCTGTTCGACGATCCGGACGAGCGTCCGCCGGTGGTCACCGGGAACTAGTTGCGCGACCCTGTAGGGGCAGCCCTTGTGGCTGCCCAACCCGTAACGCCAAGACACACGCCATTGGGCGACCACGAGGGTCGCCCCTACCTCCGCACCTGCGTTCACCGCCTTGCGGTCAGGGGTGTCGTGCACGTTCAGGTGCACGTTCACGTCCACGTGACGATTCCCCGTAGGGGCGCCCTTGTGGCTGCCCAACCCGTAGCGCCAAGACACACGCCATTGGGCGACCACGAGGGTCGCCCCTACTGCATCTTCGCCTCGAGCTTGCCGACCGTTTCCTCGAGCTTGCGCAACTTGTCGCGGAGCTCCTCCAGCGCCTTCTCCTGCGACGCCGCACTCGGCTTCTGCGCCGCGCGAATCGCCCCGACCGCGCGATCGACCGCGACGCGATCCTGGTCCGACACGCTCTTGCCGTACGCCTCGAGCGCCGCGATCGCCTCCGGCGCCCCGGCGAACTTCAGCGCCGTGACCGCCGCGTCGCGAACGCGATCCACGGGATCGCGCAGTCCGTCCACGAGCTGCTCGACGATCTGCTCGCGCACGCGCTTCTCCTGTAGCCGACCCAGACCCCCGAGGGCGTGCAGCGCGAACGGCCGCGAGCGGTTCGACGTCGCGCCGTACGGAATCCGTGCCAGCAGGTGCTTTGCCGCCTCCTCGTTCCGCGAGGCCGCGAGGCCGCGAAACGCCCCCGTCTGATCGAAGCCGTACGGATCGCACTGCGTCGCGGCGCCGATCAGCCGCTGCATCGGCGCGTTCTCGCGCTGCGCACCCAAGGCCTCGTACGCGGCCTGGGTCGCGCGGTACATGCCGAACCCGGCGTCGAGGCGCGCTTCGATCGCCTTCGCGATGCCTTCATCGCGGTGCTTCGCCACGTGGCGCAGCAGCGGCTCGAGCACCAGACCATCCTGCTCGTGCCCGATGATCTCCGCCAGCGCGTCGAGGGCGGCTTGCGAGCCCGCCTTCGCCAGCGCCTCGGCGAAACGAACACGCACGCCCCAGAACGGCTCGCGCATGTACGCGTCCTTCACGGTCGCCACGTTCTTGGCGCTGCCGTCCTTCGCCAGCTCGCTGCCGGCGCGAATGCGTCCGATCACGTCCGGCGCGTCGGTGATCTGCTTCGCGAGCTTGTCGCGGCCGGGATCGAACTCGAGCGTGAAGACCGACCGGTTGTGCGGATCGATGCGGACCTGTTCCGGTTCCGCTTCGCTGCGGATCACGAACGTGTGCTTCGCCTTCTCCAGCTGAACGGTGCGCGTCTCGAGCTTGCCTCCGACGACCCAGCCGATGTCGAGCGGCATGTCGAAGGCGCCGACGCCCTGCTTCTCGTCGACCTGGGTCTGCTCGATGGAGAACGTGCCCTCGCCCTTCTTCTTGTCGAAGGAGAACGAGGCCTTGAGCTTCGGGTACCCCTTGCCGTGGATCCACTGGTCGAACCACTTCACGAGCGAGCGTCCCGAGACCTCTTCGAGCGTGCGCCGGTAGTCGGCGGTCTCGACGACCTTGTACGCGAAGCGCTTCACGTATTCGCGCACGCCGGCGAAGAACGTGTCGTCGCCCAGCTCCTTGCGCAGCATGTGCATGCGCGCGGCGCCGCCCGGATACAGGTGTCGGTCGTACATCTGCCAGGAGTGGTTGAACTCCCGCGTGACGATCGGTCGCTGGTAGACCTCGTCGGCTTCGTGCGCGTACGCCATGACGTTGGTGTAGAAGTCGTAATCGCGCTCGTCGACGCCCTTGGAGTGCTCCAGCCAGAGCGTCTCGATGTAGGTAGCCCAGCTTTCCTTCAACCAGGCATGCGCGAAGTCGCGGCACACGATCAGGTCGCCGAAGTAGCTGTGCGCCATCTCGTGGATGTTGATCTGGTCCACCAACCAGGTCCACTCCTTCGCCAGGTTCTCGTCGAGGACGAACACGTCGTCCCACGCGACGAGCGAGATGTTCTCCATGGCGCCGCCGTAGTAGGGCAGGCCGAACTGGAAGTACTTCGGGTACGGAAAGGGAAAGTCGAGCTTCTCCGAGATCCACGCGAGCATGTCGCGCGTTCGGCCGAACGAACGCTGTAGGTCGTCAGGCGTGAAGTCCTTGCTGGTGAAGTACGCGACCGGGATGCCGTTGTACGGCTCGTCGTCGAACCGGACGTAGTCGCCGATCGAGATGCAGGTGAGGTAGCTCGGACACGGCTGCTCGAGCTTCCAATGGGCGGTCTTGGTCCCGTCGTCGTTGGCGGTCTCTTCGACGAGCGCGCCGTTGGCGAGGATCTCGTAGGCCGCATCGGCGGTGAGGTGGAATTCGAGCGTCGGTCGCACGGTGGGCAGATCGACGGTCGGCAGCCAGTGCCGAGCGCGTTCAGTCTCGTTGTCGGTTGCGACGTAGAAGGGCCGCTCCGGGTAGGCGTCGTCGGGGGACGAGAAGTACATGCCCGTGGAGGGACCCTGGACCCGGTAAGCGACAGCGAGCCTGCGCTCCTCGCCCGCGTCGAACGCGTCGGCCCAGTCGATGTGGATCTCGCGCCCGTCGTAGCGGTGCGAAACGTCCCGTCCGTCGACGTCGGTGACGCTCTGCACGTCGAGGTCGACCGCGTGCAGCCGCAGATGGGTGTGGCCCGACCGCCGCGCGCGAATGATGTGGGTCGCGACACCCTCGGCCGCCGCGGCGGGGATGTCGAAGCGCAGGGCGATGTCGAGATGCACCGGCTCGAGCTGGATGTCCGGCGGGTAGTGTGCCTTGGCGCCCGGCAGGGTGAAGTCACCCGCGTGCCGTGCGCAGCAGTGGCTCGCCGCGGTCTCGTACTCGTACGTCATCTGATCCTCACCCCCGAATTGCAAGCCGCCCGTTGTACCGTCCGTGCGCCCGACGGCGAACCCCCTACCTCCTTCGATCCGGGGTACGCTGCGCCGGCCAGGGAGGTCGAGCGATGCAGGACGAGTCGAAGAGCCGCGGCGCGACGCGGCGGGAGCTGCTGGGGATGACGGTGGCGGCCGGCGTGGGGCTGACACTGGCCGGGGCGCGGCGCGCCCGCGCGGACGACGAGAAGGCACCCGATACGCCCGATCCGGCCCCCAAGAAGCTCGACCTGCTCATTCTGGGCGGCACGGGGTTCCTGGGGCCTGCCGCCGTCAACGCAGCGCTGGCGCGCGGCCACTCGATGACCCTCTTCAATCGCGGCAAGACCAATCCGCACCTGTTCCCGAATCTGGAGAAGCTGCGCGGCGACCGCAAGAAGGGGGACCTCGACGCGCTGAAGGGCCGCAAATGGGACGCGGTCATCGACACGTCCGCGTACTACCCGCGCGTGGTTCGCGAGGCCACCGACATCCTGAAGGACAACGTCGACTTCTACGAGCTGATCTCGACGATCTCCGTCTATCCCGGGTTCGGGCGAGACAACCATCCGATCGACGAGAGCTCGCCGACCGGAACGATCGAAGACGAGACGACGGAAAAGGTCACCGGAGAGAGCTACGGTCCGCTGAAGGTGCTGTGCGAGAACGCGGCGATGGCGGCGATGCCGGGCCGCGTGTGCGTGCCGCGGCCGGGTCTCATCGTCGGTCCCCGCGATCCGACCGATCGCTTCAGCTACTGGCCCAACCGCGTCATGCGCGGCGGCGAGATTCTCGCGCCCGGCACCGGCGATACGCCGTTCCAGGTGATCGACGTCCGTGACCTCGGCGAATGGATGATCCACGTCATCGAGCAGAAGGTGGCCGGGGTCTACAACGCCGTGGGCTTCGACGGCGAAGTCTCGCTGATGGAGTTCCTGCACGGGTGCAAGTGCGCCGTCAACCACCAGTGCGAGTTCACGTGGGTGGGCGAGAAGTTCATGGAAGAGAACAAGGTGTCCGTGCCTTTCTGGATTCCGAGCGACAAGCTGCCGTACGTGAGTCCGGAACGCGCGATCGAGAAAGGCCTCACCTTCCGTCCGATCGCGCAGACCGCGGCGGACACGGCCGCCTGGATCCGGGACGAGCGTCCGAAGCAGAAGCCCTGGCGTGGTTTGAAGGCCGCGCGTGAGAAGGAGCTGCTCGGCATGTTCCACGAGACGTCGAAGTCCAAGTGATCGGTCTGCTCGAGAAGGCGTTGCTCCGGACGGGGCGCGTCGAGAAGAAGGAGACGAAGGCCGTCCTCTGGGCAGCGGCGTACTTCTTCTTTCTCCTGTCGGGCTACTTCCTGTTGCGGCCGATGCGCGAGCAGATGGGCCTGGCCGGCGGCGTACGCAATCTGCCGTGGTTGTTCCTGATCACGCTCGGCGCGATGTTCGTGGCGAATCCGATCTACGGCGCGATCGTGTCGCGCTTCCCGCGCGTTCGGTTCATCCCGTGGGTGTACCGCTTCTTCATCCTCAATTTGTTCGTGTTCTTCGCGCTGCTGCTCGTGCTGGACGCGGGGCAGCGCGTCTGGGTGGGGCGCGTCTTCTACGTGTGGGTGAGCGTCTTCAACCTGTTCGCGGTGTCGGTGTTCTGGCAGCTGATGGCGGACAGCTTCCGCGAGGATCAGGGCAAGCGGCTGTACGCGTACATCGGCGTCGGGGGGACGATCGGCGCGTTCCTGGGGTCGTTCGGCACGGCCTCCCTCATGAGCTGGCTGCAGTCGATCGAGGGCTTCGACGCCGACGGGGCGGTGCCGTACCTGATGATCGGGTCGGCGGTGTTGCTAGAAGTCGCCGTTCGGTGTGTTCGGAAGTTCTCGCAGTCGGTGGAGTCGACGGAACGCCATCACGAGGCGCATGAGAAGGAGGCGCTGGGCGGGACGTTCATCGACGGCGTGACCCAGCTTGCCCGGTCGCCGTACTTGCTCGGGCTTTGCCTGTACTTGTTCTGCTACGCGTTCACCTCCACGGTCCTCTACTTCCTCCAAGGTGAGATCATCGACGCGCAGGTGAAGGGCGAGGCGGCGCGCACCGAGGTGTTCGCGTGGCTCAACTTCGGGTCTCAGGGGCTTACTCTGCTTCTACAGCTGTTCTTGACGAGCCGCTTGTTGCAGCGCGCGGGTGTCGGGATCACGCTCGGCGTGCTGCCGGTGTTGACAGTCGTTGGGCTATTGGCCTTGAGCTTCGCGCCGGTTCTGGTGTTGCTGGTGATCGTGCAGATCACGCGGAAGGGCACGTCGTACGCGGTGGCGCGACCGGCACGAGAGACTCTGTTCTCGGTCGTAAGTCGAGCGGAGAAGTACAAGGCGAAAGCTCTGGTGGACACGTTCGTGATTCGGGGCGGGGACGCCGTTGCCGCGCTCACGACGAAAGCGATCGGACCGGGTCTGGCGATCATGTCGTCGATCGCGGTGCCGCTGTCGTTGTTCTGGTTCGCGCTGGCGGTGATGTTGGGGAAGGCTCGCGCCCGGCGGGTCGGTGCACGGGATACGTAGATGGACGCGCTCTTCGAAGAGGCTGCGAGGCTCGAGACAGAGGGCAAAGCGTTCCGGACGGCGGGGGACCTTCCCGCGGCGCTCGAGAGGTTCACGCGGATGCGAGAGCGGGTACAGGAGCGCGTCGTTCGTTACCCGGACGACGCAAAGGCCCCCCGCTTTGTCGCCTTGGCCGATCGTCGGATTGCAGATGCTTGCGTATCCATGGGCCGTTTCGATGAAGCGCTCTCCGTTGCGGCTCGGGCCCTCGAGACCTGCGAACGCTTGAGCGACGCCACCCCGACGGATTCCGAGCTGAAGCGAGATGTGAACCTCTCGTGCGACCTCGTCGGGCGCGTGCTGATGAGGATGGGGCGCGCCGGAGACGCCACCCCGGTCCTGCGGCGCGGCGTGTACATCGCGCGACAGCTGGCGCGCGACGCCGGCCGGAGTCAGTCCGAGCGCCGGCACGACCTGGCCGGATCACTGGAGTACCTGGCCTGGGCGTTCGATGACCAGGGTGATCTCGACGGGGCGTTGAAGGTGCAACAAGAGCAGGTTGCCCTGGCGAGGGGCCTCGTACACGACAGTGTCGGAGGTCACAAGTTCCTCGCTTCGAGTCTGTCGTCGATGGGGCGCGTCCTGATCGCACTCGAAAGACTGAGGGAAGCCAAGCGCGTCCTCGACCAGGCCGTCACCGAGTATGGCCGCGCGTTCGGCAACGTACCGCGACAGCCATTCGAGCTCGATCACTTGGCGGTCGCTCATCGACGCGCCGGCAAGGCGGCAGCCCGCAGTGGAGACTTCGAGTCCGCGAAGCGGCACTTGCTGGTGGCGGTCGAGCTGGGCCGGAGCTCGATCGCCGGCGCGCCGGACGTCTGTACCTTTCAACACTCGCTGCAGCATGCGTTGGAAGGCCTCGCCGAGGTTCTGAGGCAATTGGGTGAAACGGAGGGCGCGGCGCCATATGCCCGAGAAGCAGCCGACTTGTCCTCGCGTCGCGGTCGGTAGCGCGGGCATCCATCCGCACGTGCCGTTGTGTGGCGGGTCAAGACCCGGTGAGGGAACCGGTGGAGGGGTGCTCGGCCGCGAACTCGGATGCCGTGCATGACGGAGCCAGCCCACGGCACGATCGCGGACGACGTATTGCGGCGCCTCACTCGCGTCGTTTCGGTACACCGCAACCTGGGCGACGTTCCCTCGCTCGGGAAGCCGGCTGACGTCGTCACACAGACGAGTTCACGCACGACGTGATCATGCGGTTCGAGAACGTGTACGTCGTCTACGACGTGACCTGACTCGGCGCGGTGAAAGGTGTCTCCGTGTGGGACCGGCGTCCGACCGCCAACGAGCTCTTGGCGGAGCGACTCCAGCGCGGTTGGACGCCGAAGCGGAGCCAGGTGCGCGGCGGCGAACAGGTGTTGGAACACGCGGCCTGCGCCTTCAGGTAGGCACGGAAACCCGGCCGGCGATCGTCATGGACGCAGCCGGCGGCGACGCGACGTCGACGTGCCGAGCTGTTCACGGGGCGGGTGGCCCCTCGGGCCCGCCCCTACGCAAACACCACGTCGTCATGCAGCGCAGTCCCTGGACGTTCACGCTCTTGATCGGCTCCAGCAACGTGCCGCCCAGCTCCTGCGTGTACGCCTCCAACATCGGCAGGTCCACCAGAAAGCGCTCGCTTCCGTCGCCCAAACGGTACCGGCCGCTCTTTGTCGGCTCGATCTGGTTCTCGATCCCGATGCTCGACGCCAACCTGCAGAAGAAGATCCCGCCCTTCTTCAGCAACTGCCACATCGCACGCAGCATCGTCTCGAAGTGCGCGCGATCCCGCGCGAAGTGCAGCACCGCGTTGCAGATCACCACGTCGAACGTCCCGGGTTCGAACGCGCTGTCCTCCACGTGCGCCACACGGAAATTCGTCGGCACCGTCGTCGGGGCCAACGTCTCGGCCATCTCCCGCACCCGCTTGATCGACCCCGGGGACGGATCCACCCCGTAGACGTCGTAGCCTTCGCGCATGAAGTAGCGCAGGTTCCGCCCGCCGCCGCAACCCGCATCCAGGATCTTCATCGACGGCTCGAACCGCCCCTTCAAGAGCTGATCGAGCAGGTAGATGTCGATGTCCCGGAAGATCTCGAGCGGGTCCTCACGCGGCTTCATCGACGCGCACCCTACCTCATCGGCGGGGTGGGTTCATCGGGTCCGATCGCGGTACCCTGTACGCGATGCGCCGCCTGCTCTTCGTTCTCCTGCTCGTGCTCGCTGGAACGCCCAACGTGCAGGCCGACGAGTCCGCCACCGCCGCCGGCGTCACCGAACCCGGTCGCTCGCTCGACCGCGCCCTCGACGTCATCCTCGACATGCGCGGGCGCGATTCGCAGGAACGCACCCTCTTCTTCCTCGTCGATCCCACCGCGTCGTTGCAGACGGCCGCGTTCGCCGACCGCCTCACCGCTGCGTTCACGCGCAACGCCGACCGCATGGGCACGACCACGATCGGTGTCGCGCGCACCGGCGCGAAGAAGGGCGTCGCCCTCAAGCCGACCGCCGACCTCGGCGCGGTCCTGCAGACGGTGACCGACGTCCTCGCCAAGCCCGACGCGTCGTTCCAGAACGTCTACGCCGACCTGCGACGGGTCGCCGGCGCGCTCTCGGGCAAGTCGGGGGCCCGCGAGCTCGTCCTCGTCACGCTCGAGAACGGCGACGCCGAAGACGACCTCGAGGCGACCGTCGCCGCGCTTCGACGCGCCAAGATCCGGCTGCACGTCATCGCGCGGGAGGCGCTGCTCGCCGACAGCTACTACTCGAGCCACGCGTCCACCGCGACCAAGCCGCCGCGCGGCACGCGGCTCACCGGCGGCGACGGCGCGTTCGAGCAGATCCCGTGGGGGTGGATCTTCCAAAAGGTCCAGGGCAACGAGGTCGCCCCCGCCGGCTTCGCCTTCTATGGCCTGAGTCGACTGGCGCGCGCCACCGAAGGCCGCGTGTTCCTCTATTCCACCCCGGACAGCGCGCACCAGTGCGCCTTCTACGACGGCTGCCCGTTCTGCACGAACGACCACACGCCGCCGGGGGAGAGCTATCAAACCCACCGCGTCAAGGCGACGGCGCCGATCACCGACTCGCGCAAACACGCCTACGCGGCGGCGGCCGGCGATCCCTTCTTTCGCGCGACGCTCAAGCTCTGGGGCCAGGCGTCGAAGCAGGGTCTCGTACGCAGCAAGCCGTCCGTGAAACTCGCGGGCGGCTCGCTCAAGCTCGAGCAGCGGCGCTCGGCCGCGTGGCTGCCGCTCACGACGAGTCTCTCCTTCAAGCGCAACGCCAACCGCGCGGACAAAGCCGTGAAGGCGTGCAGTCAGCTGATCACGTCGTTCGAGGCGGACATCGAACGCGCGCGGTCGAGCCGCGGCCTGCCGCGCTTCGAGGCGCAGGCCGAGTACACGCGCGTGATGCTGCACCTGACGCGTCTGAACCTCATGGCGTACTCCGCGTGGTGCAAAGAGGCGGGTCCGACGATGATCGGCAAGATCGACCGGCCGATCGAACCGCCCGAGCGGCCCTGGTACGGCAGCGACATGACCCCGGTCGGCATCGGCTACTCGAACATGTGCCTCTGCCACGGCGTCGCGCCGTTCCAGCAGGTGCACCTTCCCGGCGGGGAAGCGTTCAAGCTCGCGATTCGCTCGTTCGGGAAGGTCTTCGCCGAGTTCACCTCGCGTTACGACCACGGGCCGTTCGGCATCGCGATTCGCCGCGCCGGCATCGCGCGCTTCTATCCGACGTTCCGCGGCAAGACGACGACGCCGCCCCCGCGCGAGAAGCCCAGCTCGTCCTCGGACAGCACGACGACCACGACCGGCCGACCGTCGCGCGGACCCGGCGGCGGATCGAGCGGCGGCGGCGGAGCGACCACCGGTGGCTAGCCTTCGGCGCGTCGCCGCGGTGCTCGTGCTCTGCCTCGTCGCGACGGCGACGACGACGCACGCGGACTCCGACACGCCGCAGCTCGTCGTCAACCTCGGCTCGTCCGACTCGACTGTGCGCAACGCCGCTTACACGACGCTGATGTCGCGCAAGGACCCGAAGGCGATTCCGTTGCTGCACGAGGCGGTCGGGGGCTTCGACGTCACCGCGCAGAGCTACACCGTCTACATCCTGCGGTCCTATCCTGCCGACGTCGCGATCAAGGCGCTTCGGCCGCTCGTCAAGATGGAGCCCGCCACCCTGCGCGTGCACGCGGCCGCCGAGCTGTTGCGCAAGGGCGAGAACGACGTTTTGAAGATCATCCTGGCGGCGCTCGACGAGCCGCAGGACGACGCCGCGCTCTCGACGCTGCTCTCGCGTCTCTACAGCATTCGCGACGAAACGCTCCAGGCGCGCATCCGCGCCCTACTCGATCCCAAGCGGTCCTACACCGTACTCGGCGCCGCCCTGTACTGCCTCTACACCGTGCAGGACGGGCTCGCGCGCGCCGAAGCCGAGAAGCTGCTCGTCGACACGCCGGCGAGCGTGCGCGCACTGGCGGCGGCGTATCTCCTTCGCTTCGGGCAGCCGCAACGCGCCCAGGACCTGGCCGATGCGCTGGCGTCGGGCGAGGTCGAGTACAGCGCGTTCTCGCGCGTCAACACGTTCCTGTACTCGATGCCCTCGATCCCGGCGCGCGTGTTGCAAGCGATCACCAAGCTGCTCGAGACGGAGACCGAGTCGAGCTACCTCTCGACGATGATTCGGCTGCTCGCCAAGGCGGGCTATCGCCCCGCGCTGCCGCAGCTCAAGAAGCTGATCGACGATTCGAACACCGTCGTCAGCAAGGCCGCGTTCGACGCGCTGGCCGGGTTCCCCGGCGCGCTCGACGCCGACGACCTGCGTGAGCTGCTCGCGTCCGACGACGCTTCGCGGCGTCTGAAGGCCGCCGATGCGTTGCGCCGCCAGGACGACGTCTCGGGCTTGCCGGTCGTGCTCGAGATCGCGAAGAACGACGCGGCGCAGCGCGCCGACGCGATCAAGGTGCTCGGTGGATTTCGTCAGGCGTCGGTCGTGGAGCCGCTGATCGACGCGTTGATGGACGCCAACATCACCGTCCGCGCCAACGCCTACTCCGGCCTCGGCACGGTCCTGCGCGCGCTGTTTCCCTACCGCCGCCTCGATCTCGCGTCCACGGGCTACAGCACGAGCGCTTCGCAGGCCGTACGTGCCAAGGCGGTCGACCGGATCCGTTCGTGGTGGAACGCCAACAAGGTGAAGGATTGGTAATGCCCATCGAGCAGCTGGATGTCGAAGTTCGCGAAGATCCGCTGCCGGACGACGTCGAGATGTTCATCCGCGACGCGAACCGCCGGATCGAGCAGTTCGTGCACGGACGACTCGACGAGCCCATCCCCGGCTTCGTCCCCTGCGACTTCCGGCGCGTCTTCGAGGGGTTGCGCGCGCTCTCGGAGCAGCACCTGGCGCCCGGGCCGTCGTTCCTCGAATGGGGGAGCGGCTTCGGTGTCGTCGCATGCATGGCCGCCGAGCTCGACTTTCACGCCTGCGGCATCGAGATCAACGCGGCGCTGGTGGACCAGTCCGAGCGCCTGGCCGAGGACCACGGCGTCTCCGTCGAGTTCGTCTGCGGCAGCTACGTTCCCGTCGGGGGCGAGGACCTGGTCGACGAGCTCGAGGACTTCACCTGGATCGAGAGCGGCGGCATGGACGGGTACGGACTGCTCGGGCTCGATCCCGACGACTTCGACGTCGTGTTCGCCTATCCCTGGCCCGGCGAGGAGCGGCTCGTTCACGATCTGTTCGAAGAGTACGCCTCGCCCGGCGCGTTGCTGATGACGTTCAACGGCGTCGAGGATCTGCGCTTTCGCCGCAAGCTGCGCGGCTGATCACTCGTCCTCGACGTTCACGTCGAGGACGGCGCCCGCGGCCGCCCACCCCTTTTCGTCGCGCGCCGAAGCGTTGACCCGCTGCTTGCCCCGAGCGGTCGAGACGAACATCGCCGCCAGCGTCTGCGTGTGCCGGGCGCCGAGCTCGTCGATCCTCGTTCGTGGCTTCTCGCCTTCGACGACCTCCACGCCCTCCCCTGAAAGTGCCAGCTCGACGCCGCGCAGGGGCTGGGTGCCGACGTTCGTCACCGTCGCGGTCATGCGAAACGGCGCGCCGGCGGTGACGACCTCCGGCCCCGTGAGCTCGACCTTCAGCGACAGCCGGTCGTAGTTGGCGATCGTGTTCGTCGACGGCGACGTACCGGCCTTCACGTCGATCCAAAGACCCGCCGCGGCCCAGCCGGTCTCGTCGCGCGCGGACGCGATGAGCCGGAAGATCCCCTCCTCGGTCGCGACGTAGTTCGCCTTCAGGGTGCGCCAGTAGTCGCCGGGCATGCGGTCGATCCAGCGCTCGGGTTCCTTGGAACCCGGCGCGGGTTCGAGCTTGCCGTGTGCTTGCACGCCGAAGACGACCTTCGGCAGGGCGTGCCGGCTGACGTTGTGCACGCGCAGGAGCACCTCGAAGGGCTCGTTGACCACGACGTAGCCGGGGCAGTTGGTCTCGAGCTCGAGACGAATGGGATGGCCGGAGGCCGAACCGGTCTCGACCTCGGGCTCGGCGCCGTTGCCGGGCTCGAAGGGGGCCCGGCGGGCGTCCTCGCCGGAGGGCGTCGCCGGCGCCGACGGATCGTCGGACATGACGATGTACGCGACGCCGCCCGCGACGCCCAGCGCGACGAGCAGTAGGATCCAGCCTCCGGCGTTGGCCATCGACATGCCTCCGTTCTACGCGCGTGGTTGGCGTTCCGAGCTGCATGCGATGGGCGACGACGAGGGTCGCCCCGGTGCGCGGATGGGTTTGGGCGACCCTATGCCGTCGTGGCCGAGTCGAGCGCCGACAGCGCGGCGTCGTAGTTCGGCTCGTCGGCCGTCTCGCCCACCAGCTCCGTGTGCAGGACGCTGTTGCCCTCGTCCAGCACCACGATCGAACGGGCGCAAAGACCCTTCAAGGGACCGTCCACGATCCGCACGCCGTAGTCGTCGGCGAACGACGGGCCGCGGAAGGTCGAAAGGCACTCCGCGCCGTCGATGCCCTCGGCGGCGCAGAAGCGCTTGAACGCGAACGGCAGGTCGGCCGAGACGTTCAACACCACGACGTCCTCACGGGATGCGGCCTTCTCGTTGAAGGCCCGAACGGAGGCCGCGCAGGTCGGCGTGTCGATGCTGGGAAAGATGCTCACGATCTTGCGCATGCCGGCGAACGTCTCGAGCGTCGCCGTCGAGAGGTCCTGGCGGACGAGCTCGAAGTCGGGCGCCGACGAACCGACGGCCGGCAGATCGCCGGACGTCTGAAACGGGTTGCCCTTGAGGGTTGCGGTCGCCATGTCTTCACTCCACGGGGTGTCGTACGGGAACGCCGATCGTAAGGATCCGTTCGCCGCTTCACGAACAGGACCCGGGAGCAGTTCTTCCTTTGGCGGTCGGTCAAGGCACAATCACGTCGGTATCACGAGGGTTTCCGGCACCCTTCATCACTCGGCGCCTTTCTCCGTCGGAGAGTCCATGACCGCAGCCCGACGCCACCAGCTGCTGGCAAAGCTCCTCTCGGAGCGGATCCTCGTCATGGACGGGGCCATGGGCACGATGGCGCAGCGCTACGAACTGGACGAGGCCGCCTATCGCGGCGAGCGCTTCGCCGACCATTCGAGCGACCTCAAGGGCAACCACGACATCCTGGTCCTGACCCAGCCCCAGGTCGTAGCCGAGATCCACGACGCCTATCTCGGCGCCGGCAGCGACCTCATCGAGACCAACACCTTCACGGCTTCCTCCATCGCGCAGGCCGACTACGGCACCGAGCATCTCTGCGAGGAGATCAACCGCGAGGCCGCGCGGCTGGCCCGCGCCGCCGCCGACGCGTGGACGGAGAAGACGCCGGAGCGGCCGCGCTTCGTCGCGGGATCCCTCGGACCGACCAATCGAACGCTCTCGCTCTCGCCGAACGTGGACGATCCGGCGTTTCGGGCGTGCACCTTCGACGAGATGAAGGACGCGTACGCCGAGCAGACGCGCGGTCTCCTCGACGGCGGCGCCGACGTCATCCTGATCGAGACGATCTTCGACACGCTGAACGCGAAGGCCGCCATCGTCGGGATCGAAGAGGTGTTCGACGAGCGCGGTGAGCGCGCGCCGATCATGATCTCGGTCACCATCACCGACCGCAGCGGGCGGACCCTGTCCGGCCAGACGGTCGAGGCCTTCTGGATCTCGATCCGCAACGCGAAGCCGCTGATCGTCGGAATCAACTGCGCACTCGGCGCCGAAGAGATGCGGCCCTACATCGCGGAGTTGTCGAACATCGCGGACACATTCGTCAGCTGCCATCCCAACGCGGGCCTGCCCAACGCGTTCGGCGAGTACGACGAGACGCCGGAGACGACGGCGGGATTGCTGCGCGAGTTCGCCACCAGCGGTTTCGTGAACATGGTCGGCGGCTGCTGCGGCACCACGCCCGACCACGTTCGCGCGATTGCCGCCGCCGTCGAGGACGTGGACACGCGCGTCGTTCCCAACCGCGACGACGGCTTCAGCCGGTTCAGCGGGCTCGAGCCGCTGACGATTCGTCCCGAGTCGAACTTCATCATGGTCGGCGAGCGCACCAACGTGACGGGTTCACGCAAGTTCGCGCGGCTCATCAAGAACGGAGACTACACCGCTGGCGTGGACGTCGCGCTTCACCAGGTTCGCGGCGGCGCCAACATCCTCGACGTGAACATGGACGAGGGCATGCTCGACTCCGAAGCGTGCATGACGACGTTCTTGAACCTGATCGCCACCGAGCCCGAGGTCGCGCGGCTGCCGATCATGATCGACAGCTCGAAGTGGAGCGTCCTCGAAGCCGGCCTGAAGTGCGTGCAGGGCAAGGGCATCGTCAACTCGATCAGCCTGAAGGAAGGTGAGGCCGACTTCCTCGACAAGGCGCGGCTGATCCGCCGCTACGGCGCCGGCGTCGTCGTGATGGCGTTCGACGAGCAGGGGCAGGCCGACACCGTCGAGCGCAAGGTAGAGATCCTGCAGCGCGCCTATCGACTGCTGACGGAGGAGGCCGGGTTCGACCCGCTGGACGTCATCTTCGATCCGAACATCCTCGCCATCGCCACCGGCATCGAGGAGCACGACGAGTACGCCGTCAACTTCATCGAGGCCACGAAGATCATCAAGGAGACCTGTCCGGGGGTGAAGGTGAGCGGCGGGGTCAGCAACCTGTCGTTCTCGTTCCGCGGCAACGACGTCGTGCGCGAGGCCATGCACTCCGCGTTCCTGTATCACGCCATTCAGGCGGGCATGGACATGGGCATCGTCAACGCCGGCCAGCTCGTGATCTACGAGGAGATCGAGAAGGACCTGCTGCGCCACGTGGAGGACGTGCTCTTCGCGCGCCACCCCGACGCCACCGAGAAGCTCGTCGAGCTGGCCGCGCAGGTTCGCGGTTCCGGCAAGAAGCGCGAGGTGGACCTCACGTGGCGCGAGGAGCCGGTCGCCGAGCGGCTCAAGCACGCGCTCGTCCAGGGCATCGTCGACTACATCGAAGACGATACCGAGGAGGCGCGCCGGGCCCACGAGCGCCCGCTCGACGTGATCGAGGGGCCGCTGATGGACGGCATGAAGATCGTCGGCGACCTGTTCGGGTCCGGGCGCATGTTCCTGCCGCAGGTGGTGAAGAGCGCGCGGGTGATGAAGCGCGCGGTCGCGTATCTCGAGCCCTTCATGGAGGACGAGAAGCAGGACGGCGGGAGCTCGAGCCAGGGCCGCGTCGTGCTCGCGACCGTCAAGGGCGACGTGCACGACATCGGCAAGAACATCGTCGGCGTGGTGCTGGGCTGCAACAACTACGACGTCATCGACCTCGGCGTGATGGTGCCGGGCGACAAGATCCTCGACACGGCGCTCGAGAACGATGCCGACGCGGTCGGACTGAGCGGCCTCATCACGCCGTCGCTCGACGAGATGGTGACGATCGCGGGCGAGATGGAACGGCGCGAGATCGAGCTGCCGCTCCTGATCGGCGGCGCGACGACCAGCCGGCAGCACACGGCGGTGAAGATCGCGCCGAGATACTCGAACGCGACCGTGCACGTGCTCGACGCGTCGCGCGTCGTCAACGTCGTCTCCAACCTGCTGGACCCCGCGCGCAAGGCCGACTTCGTGAAGGAGACGCAAGCCGCGCAATCGTCGATTCGCGAGAGCTTCCAACGCGGCGGCGGCAAGCCGATCCTCACGTACGAAGAAGCGGTCGCGAACCGGCTGCGCCTCGAGTGGAAGCCGGACGAGACGCCCGTGCCCGCGTTCACCGGTCGCCGGGTCGTCGAGGACGTATCGCTTCAGACCCTGTCGACCTACATCGACTGGACGTTCTTCTTCACGGCATGGGAGCTCAAGGGGCGGTACCCCGGCATCCTCGAGCATCCCAAGTACGGCGAGGCGGCGCGCGAGCTCTACGGCAACGCGACCGAGCTGCTCGGCAAGATCATCGCGGACGGCGGCCTGATCGCGCGCGGGGTCTACGGCTTCTGGCCCGCGCAGAGCGACGGCGACGACATCGTGCTCTATGCGGACGAGGGCCGCGCGGCGGAGGTTGTTCGATTCAGCTGTCTGCGGCAGCAGTACCAGACGGACGGCAACCGTCCGAACCTGTCGCTCGCCGACTTCGTCGCGCCGGGCGACAGCGGTGTGCCGGACTACGTCGGTGCGTTCGCGGTCACGGCGGGCATCGGCGCCGACGAGCTGGCCGCGGCGTACGAGGCCGAGCACGACGACTACCACGCCATCATGGTGAAAGCGCTGGCCGACCGTCTGGCCGAGGCGTACGCGGAGTACCTGCACGAGCGGGCCCGCATCGACTGGGGCTACGGCGCCGACGAGGACCTCGCGCTGGAGGACATGCTGCGCGAGCGCTTCCGGGGCATCCGGCCGGCCTTCGGATACCCGGCCTGCCCGGACCACACCGAGAAGCGCAAGCTGTTCGAGCTGTTGGGCGCCCGCGAGTGCGGCATGGACCTGACCGAACACTGCGCCATGACGCCGGCGGCGAGCGTCAGCGGCATCTATCTGGCGCATCCGCAGTCGAAGTACTTCGGGATCGGGCGCGTCGGCCGCGATCAGATCGAGGCCTACGCCGCGCGCAAGGGCCTGACGATCGCCGAGGTCGAGCGCTGGCTGGGGCCGAATCTGGCGTACGAGCCGACGCAGACCGCGCCCGCCGTCGGATAGCCGTCGGAGACTGGGGCCCTCCAAGGAGAGATCCCATGGCTCGGTACGGACTCGCAGGCGTCGCGTGCGCGGCGCTGGTGGTCGCGCTGCTTCTCGTCGCCGTCCCCGGCGAAGCGTGCGCGAAGCAGATCAAGGGCAAGCACGGCACGTACTACATGCCGGACGACCTCGACCCGGGCAAGGTCGTCCCGGTGTTGATCGTCGAGCGCGGGCTGGCGAACAAGTTCGGCACGATCTACCCGTCGGTGTCGAAGCACATGCAGCTCGTCGTCATCGAGACGCTGCCGACCCGCGAGCTGAAGATGGACCAGGCGGCGCTCAACGCGGCGCTGCAGGAGTGCGCGACGCATCATCCGGCCGTGAAGATCAGTCCGTGGGTGTTGCTGGCGTTCTCGCGCGGGTCGATGGGAACGGCGGGGTTGCTGTTCGCGAAGCCCGAGCTGTATCAGGGCATGTTGATCGTGAACGCCGCGCTGCAGGTCAAGGACCTGCCGAAGGACCTCGCGAACGCGAAGCACGTGAAGATCGGCATCTTCCACGGACAGAAGGACCCGGCGTTTCCGGTCAGCTTCGGCCGGGGCCTGCAGAAACGCTTCTACGGCGCCGGATTCAGCGTGTTCGTGAACTTCCCCGACATCGACGACCACATGAGTCCGGTGAAGGACTACGGCGCATCGTTCATCGCCGGCTTCCTGCAGCGCGCCATCGGCAACAAGCGCGCGGCCGTTCGTCGCTTGCCGAACGTCATGTGGCCTGCCGTTCCGGAGCCGAAGCCCGAACCCGACCCTGCTCCCGACCCCGAACCCGCTCCCGATCCCGCTCCCAAACCCGATCCCGCTCCCGATCCCGAACCCGCTCCCGATCCCGCTCCCGAGCCGGCCAAGCCCTACAAGACCATCGAGTCCAAGGGAGCCGACGGTCTGCAACTGACGGCGGACTTGTACGCGACCGACGACAAGCGCGCGCCGATCATCCTGCTCTTCCATCAGGCGCACAGCAGCCGCGGCGAGTACCGCAAGATCGCGCCACGCCTCGTGAAGGCCGGCTACAACTGCCTCGCGCTCGATCAGCGCTCCGGCGCCGGCGGTCTCGAGTGGAACGACGTGGTGAACGAGACGGCGAAACGGGCGGCCGAGGCGAACAAGCCGCAGGGCTACCTCGACGCGAAGGCGGACCTCGTGCGCGCGATCAAGTGGGCGCGCGAGCTCGGCTTCACGGGCAAGATGGCGATCTGGGGCAGCTCGTACTCCTCGTCGCTCGCGATCTTCGTGGGGGCGGAGACGAAGGGTCTCGCAGCCGTCCTCTCGTTCTCGCCCGGCGACTACCTGCCGCCGCGCGGCTCGATCCTGGAGGCGGCGAAGAAGCTCGACGTGCCGACGCTGGTCGTCTGTCCCACCAACGAGGAGGCCCAGGCGCGCCGGGTCTACGATCCCATCGCCTCGACCGACAAGGAGCTCTACGTCCAGGTGGGCGGCGAGCACGGCTCCCGGACCCTGTTCCTGAGCGAGAGCAAGGACGACGCCTGGGTGCGCGTCATGACCTTCCTCGGGAAGCACCTGCGATGAAGGGGCTTCGGCCATGACATTTCTCTCTATAAAAATGATCCTGAGAATCATTCTCAAGTAGACTACCGAAGGGCCGCGGAGGGCCCCGAGGGAGTTCGACATGTCCGGGAACAAGCGCCGGGGCCCCGTCTTCTGGGTCCTGATCGCCACGCTGGCCCTCACGGGCACGGCCAACGCCGACGAGGAAGCGGCTGGCGACGGCGCGCCCGACGCGCCGCCCGCCGACGAGCCGCCGCTCGCGCCGATCGAGTCCGCCGACGGCGGGGCGCCGCTGGATCTGAGCGTCTACGGAGCGCGTCCGATCATCGCGTCGTCGCGGGCGACGTCGAGCGCGCTGCGCACGGTCCCGGGATCGGGGCAGGAGCTGCGGCTCGACAAGCTCGTCACGTTCCGCCGCGCCAACAACGTGCAGGAGGTGATGCGCGGCGTGCCCGGCATCAACCTGCGCGACGAGGTGGGGCAGGGCGTGATCCCCAACATCGGCGTGCGCGGTCTGAACCCCGATCGATCGGAGAAGATCCTGATTCTCGAAGACGGCGTGCCGGCCGGGTTCGCGCCGTACGCGACGAACGCCGCGTACTACATCCCGCCGATCGAGCGCATGGAGCGCGTCGAGCTGCTCAAGGGCAGCGGCCAGATCCTCTACGGTCCGCACACGGTCGGAGGCGTTCTCAACCTCATCACGCCGGACATTCCGCTGCGTCCGACCGGGCACGTGCGCGCCACCGTCGGCACCGACGGCTACATGCTCGGCTACGCGCGCTACGGCGACACGGTCGGCCCGTTCGGCTACCAGATCCAGGTGCTCGGCAAGGGCGGAGACGGCTATCGCAACAACAACGAGTTCGACGTCACCGACCTGACTGCGAAGTTCCGCTGGTACTTCACGCCGCGCACGAACGTCACGTTCAAGCTGAACTACTACGACCAGGACACCGAGGCGACGTACCTCGGCCTCACGCAGCAGATGTTCGACGAGAACCCGCGCCGGAACCTGGCCGAGTTCGACACGCTCGCGGTCGAGTGGAAGAGCGGCCAGGCGACGCTGCAGCACCGCTTCTGCCGCAACCTCGAGCTGCTCACGAACTTCTACATCAGCGACGCGCGCCGCGACTGGAACCGCCAGGACTTCGCGCGCAACAACGGCTTCGCCGCAGCGCCCGCGAACACGGTCATCACGGCCGGCAACCCGGCGATCGACGGCGGCGCGGTGTACCTGCGCAGCAGCTTTGGCTCGCGAGACCGCTACTTCTTCAAATGGGGCATCGAGCCGCGTCTGATCGGCACCTGGCGGCTGTGGGGGCGGGAGCACGAGTTCCACGTCGGCGCGCGCTACCACTACGAGAAGTTCATCAACGAGCGTAACAACCGCGCGACGCCGTTTTCGCCGGTCGTGACCCGCAACCGCGAGGTCAACTCCACGAACGCACTCGCCTTCTTCGGGCAGCAGAAGCTCGAGATCACCGACTGCCTCGGCATCAGCGCGGGCCTGCGCGTCGAGTCGTACTCGTTCGACCGCGACTTCGAGATCGCGAGCAACGCGCCGGTGAGCTTCAGCGGCGACTCGGACAACACCGAGCTGATTCCCGGATTCGGCGTCACCTATCAGCTGCCGCGCAAGAACACGTTCTTCGCCGGCGTGCACCGCGGGTTCGCGCCGCCGCGCACGACCGACGCCATCGACAGCATGGGCACGGACCTCGATCTCGAAGCCGAGAAGAGCTGGAACTACGAAGCCGGATTCCGCGGCGACCCGCTGCCGTGGCTTCACTACGAGGTCGTCGGGTTCTACATGGACTTCGAGAACCAGGTCATCCCGGCCAACGAGTCGGGCGGCGCGAGCACGTCGAACACGAACGCGGGTGAGACGGAGCACATCGGACTCGAAGCGAGCTTCCGCGCCGACCTGCTGCACGCGATGTGCGGCGGCTGCGTGAAGAACCGCTGCGCGCCGAGCCTGTGGTTCGAAGGATCCTGGACCTACGTCGAGACGGAGAACACGACGCCGGGCGGGATCTTCGAGGGCAACGAGCTGCCCTATGCGCCCAACAACCTGCTCACGGTCGGGCTCGCGTACGAGTGGCCCAAGCGCTTCAGCGTCGGCGCCTGGGCGACCTACACCGACGAGCAGTTCACCGACCAGGCCAACACGGTGCCGGGCTCGAACGACGGCACGGTCGGTCTGATCGACTCGCGCTGGGTCGTGGACTGCAACGCCCGCTACCGCATCCCGCGCACGAACCTGACGGCCTCCGTGGGGGTCAACAACCTCTTCGACGAGACCTACATCGCCAGCAGGGCGCCGTCGGGCATCTTCGCCGGCGCCGGGCGGCACGCGTTCCTCAGCCTCGAGGTGGATTTCTAGGAAGCCCCATGAACGACAGAGCCGTCACAGCCGTTTCTGCCGGGCGGGTGGCTGACGCCACCCCCGGGTCTGGTACTCTCGAGTTGAGAATGGGTCGCAAGATCGACATGACCGGCGGACTGAGCCTGGTACCGGCGCCCGAGGCGCCGTGGGCGGGCGTGCGCGCGCCGCGGCGCGTCTACCCGTGGGCGTTCATCGCCTCGTTCGCGGCGCATGGTCTCGGCATCGCCGCGATCCTGGTGTTCGCGGTCGCGAGCCTCGAGGCGACCGAGCGGCCGGCGACGAAGGCATTCATCAGCGTGCCCGCCGTGGACGTGGCGGAAGCGCTGGACGACGTGCCCGAGCTCACGGAGCTGCCGCCGGTCGACGAGCTCGACTCGACGATTCCGGACCTGACGGCCGAGGAGCCGATCGACCCGGCGCTCGAGCTGCCCGATCCGGTCGAGGTACCGATGCTGGAGACCGAGCCGACGGTGATGGTGCCGGTCACGTCGATCAAGCGAAAGCCCAAGCGTCAACCGCTGCGTGTCGATCCGCTGCCGCCGCCGCCGGCGGTGAACCCGCCCGCGCGCCCGACGCGTCCTCAGCCTCCGCGCGCACATCCGAACGCCGGCAAGCCCTTGCGTCCGACCGTGCGGCTGAGCCGGGCGTTCATCAACAGCTTCTACCCCCTGTCCGCGCGACGCGCCGGCGAGCAGGGCACGGCAGTCGTCGAGATCACCGTCAACGAACGCGGCATCGTCACGGCGGCGAAGATCCACAAGTCGAGCGGATACGACCTGCTCGACCGCGCTGCGACGCGCTTGATGCGGGCGATCATGTTCCGACCGCCGGGCGTGGTGAAGCGCGCCTTGCAGCCGATACCGTTCCGCCTTCAGTAGCAACCCTCCTTTTGCCGAGGCTTTGCAAACGGCCTCTCCGGCTTCGCGTCTCACCTTCCAGACGAAGGGAGAACGCCATGTCGAAGGCCATCGGATTCACGTTGTTGGGACTTGCCCTCTCTGCCGTCGCCGCGCTGTTCGGCGGCGATGAGAGCTTCGACGTGCAGGCGGCGATTGCCGCCGAAGCGCCTCGGCCCGACGAGACGCCGCGTTCGATGATCGGCAGCGAGGCCGACGTGCCGAAGGACCCCGGGCGCGATGGACCCACGCTCGTCGGACGGGCGCCGAAGTCGAAGCCAATGTCGGACGCCGAGTATGCGCAGAAGCTCGTCGAGCAGTACACCAAGCAGATTCACGTGACGAAGGCCGCCCCGACGTTCGGGGCACTCATCACGTCCGAGACGCTGCTGGCGCTCGAAGACGTGCTCGAGAAGATGAAGCTCGAGCCCTGGCAGCGCGAAGCGATCGACCGCCTCCTCGAGTACGCGCGCCGGGACATGGAGCGACTGAAGGACCTTCGCAACGTGGACGGCGAAAGTTGGAATGACCTGATGGCGGCGCGCAAGCGCGCCGCGCGCGCGCGCGACGTCAAGGCGTCGCTGCGGGCGACGATCCGGCTGGCGCAGTTCCCGAAGTCGCGCTTGTACCGCGACGGCGAGACGATGAACGACCAGGCGGAGCGCGTCTTCGAGGACACGAAGCGGCGCATCGAAGACCTGCTTTACGAAAAGCAGCTCCAGGTCTGGTCCGAGCACGACGCGCGCTCCCTGCTCTCCGACCTGACGTTCGAGAAGCCGCGCCCGAGCTGGTCGCGGGTTCAGGTGACGAGCTGTTACATCGACAAGCTCGTGCACGCGAAGGACAACCACGTCCGCCAGGACGCGTAGCGCTGGATCGGTCTCGCGCGATGTCGTAGAACCGGGCCCCCGAAACGGAGGCGCCCGATGTCGAACGACGACCTCTCCCGACGCACGTTCATGACGGCCACCGCGGCGACCGCCGCCGGTCTGGCCCTTGCGCGAACCGCGCGCGCCGACGAAGCCGACGGCGGCGATCCCCCGCCGCTCAAGATCGCGCTCGTCGGTTGCGGCGGGCGCGGCACCGGCGCAGCGGAGAACTGCTTGCAGTCGGCGCCGAACATTGAGCTCGTCGCGATGGCGGACCTCTTCGAGGACCGCATCGCCGGCAGCTTGAAGTACCTGACGAGCCGCAAGAAGCTCGGCGTCGACGTGCCCGACGACAAGCGCTTCATCGGGTTCGACGCCTACAAGCGTGTGCTCGACCTCGACGTCGACATCGTCCTGTTCACGACGCCGCCCGGGTTCCGGCCGCAACACGTCGAAGCCGCGGTCGAGGCCGGCAAGCACGTGTTCATGGAGAAGCCGGTCGCCGTCGACCCCGTCGGCGTTCGACGCATCATCGCGGCGGGGGAGAAGGCCAAGGAGAAGGGCCTTGCCATCGTCGCCGGCACGCAGTACCGCCATGCGAAGCAGTGGATCGACACGATCGCCGAGATCCACGACGGCCGCATCGGCGAGATCCTGAGCGGGCGCGCGTACTACCTGACGGGGTTGCTGTGGCACCGGGGAGACGCGCCGAACGACGTCGCGTACCAGATCCGCAACTGGCTTTACTTCGACTGGATCGCGGGCGACCACATCGTCGAGCAGCACATCCACACGATCGACGTGTGCGATTGGGTCATGGGCAGCCATCCGGTCAAGGCGGTCGGCATGGGCGGGCGGCTCAATCGGACCGAAGAGAAGTGGGGAAACATCTACGACCACTTCGCGATCGACTACGAGTACCCGGGCGGCAAGCACGTCACGAGCGTCTGCCGGCAGATGGACCACTGCCACAACCACGTGAGCGCGACGTTCACCGGCACCCAGGGCTGGGGCAATCCCTACTGGGGCAAGATCGAAGGCAAGTTCCCGTGGAAGTACGAAGGCAAGGCGCCGCGCGGTATGTACGTGCAGGAGCACACGGACCTGGTCGAGAGCATTCGCGCCGGCACGCCGCTCAACGAGGCGGAGCAGGTCGCGCACACGACGCTGACCGCGATCATGGGGCGTGAGGCCGCGTACACCGGCAGAGAGGTCACGTGGGACGAGATGATGAAGAGCGATCTCTTGCTGAGCGAAGACGTCATCGCGTTCGGCGACAAGGCGGTTCGTCCGGTGCCGCGTCCGGGGATGAAGCGCGCTTGAGGGCGATCGGCATCACGCTGCTTCTGTCTCTGTGCGCCTGCGGTGACGAGGCTGCGCGGCAGGCGTCCCGCGCGCCGCCTACCCCGAAGGCGAACTACACGGAGTCGATTCCGGGCACGAACGTGACGTTCGACATGGTGTGGGTCGCTTTCGGCAACTTCTGGATCGGCAAGACCGAGGTGACCTGGAAGGAGTACGAGCTGTTCGCGCTCGGCGAGGAGACGCCGGAGGGCGTCGACGCCGTGGCGCGACCGTCGCGTTCGTATCACCCGCACGACAAGGGCTGGGGGACCGGCAAGCGTCCCGCGTGCGGCATGTCGCGTCACGCCGCGCAGCAGTACTGCGTCTGGCTTTCGAAGAAGACTGGAAAGACGTATCGACTGCCGTCGGGGGACGAGTGGGAGTGGGCGTTCCTCGGCGCGAAGGAAGCCGGCGCCCGACAGCCGAGGAAAGTGAAGTCCGCGTACGCCTGGTTCGCGAAGAACAGCGGCGGCAAGACGCAACCCGTGGCGTCGCTGCAACCCAACGCGCTCGGCATCTACGACCTGCTGGGCAACGTCGCGGAGTACACGACCGACACGACGCCTGAGGACGAGAACGGAGATACGTGGCCGATTCTCCGCGGCGGCTCCTTCGCCGATCCGGCGGAGAAGGTGAACGGCACCTACGAGCAGCCGGTCTTGTTCGAATGGAACGAGCGCGATCCCCAGCGGCCGCGCAGCCAATGGTGGCTGTGCGACGGTCCGTACACGGGCTTCCGCGTCATTCGCCCGGTAGACGCGGGAAGTTGAGGCTCTTCCAGATGGGCTCGCCGTTCTCGACGATGAGCGCGACGGACGAAGACGACCGCAGATGCAGCGATGCGTGCGACACGTCCACGACACTGAGCAACGTGGCTTCCGCGTCGGCGCGGTACGCGTCGAAGGCGATCACCGTGACCTGGTGATCGTGCGTGACCGCGTCTCCGTAGCGCGGATCGATGATGTGCGAATAGCGCGTTCCGTCGATCTCGACGAACTGCGCCGACTTCCCCGACGTGGCCACGGCCGCCATGCGAAGCCCGACGGGCTCGGGCCAGCCCGGCACGTCGATCTTCCAACCCGTCTTTCCGGCCGGGGCGTCGCCGAGCGCGATGTCGCCGCCGAAGTCGATCAGGTAGACGAACATGCGTCGGTCGAAGAGCACCCGCGCGGCCTCGTCGATCGCGTACCCCTTGCCGAACGCGCCGAAGTCGATCTGCGTGCCGGGCTCGAGGCGAACCGACCGGCCGTCCTCGCCGAGGTGGATGCGCTGCCAGCCGACCTGCTGCTTGGCCGCGTCGAGGGCCTGACGCGTCGGCAGCACGCCGTCTTCGCGCGCCTCGCGCCAGAGTGCGATGAGCGGGCCGGCGGTGATGTCGAGCGCGCCGTCGCTGCGCTCGCCGAACTCGTATCCGATCTTCAGGCACCGGTAGAGGTCCTCTGAGATCGTCACCGGCTCCGACGTCGACCAGTCGGTCGCGACGAGCCGGCTGAGCTCGCTGTCGTCCTTCCAGCTCGAGATCTTCGATTCGATGTCGCCCACGCGATCGAACGCCGCTTCGGCGGCCGCCTTTGCGCTCGCTTCGTCGGATGCGTAGAGTGCGATCCGCATGTGCGTGCCCATGAGCACGCGCTCGAGCTCGTATCGGGCTGGAGGCGGCGCATCGTCGCCGGCGCACGCGGCGAAGAGCAGGAGGGCCAGTTGAAGCAGAACGAGATGACGCGCCGCACGTTGATGGCCGGCGCCGCGGCGGCGGGTGCGATGGCCGCGTTCATGCCGCGCGCGTTCGCCGAGAACGCCCGCATCAAGAAGGCCGTCAAATTCGGCATGGTCGGCATCAAGGGGACGGTCAAGGAGAAGTTCGCGCTCGTGAAGAAGCTCGGCTTCGACGGCATCGAGCTCGACGCCCCGTCGGGCCTGGACAAGGCCGAGGTCTGCGCGGCGCGCGACGAGGTCGGGCTTCCCATTCACGGCGTCGTCGACTCGGTGCACTGGCGCAAGACCCTCTCCGATCCGAACCCCGACGTCCGCGCCGAGGGCCGCAAGGGGCTCGAGACCGCGATTCGCGACGCCAAGACCTACGGCGGCTCCACCGTACTCCTTGTTCCGGCCGTCGTGAACCGGGGGGTCTCGTACAAGGACGCGTACGAGCGGTCGCAGGCCGAGATCAAGAAGGTGCTGCCGCTGGCCGCGGAGAATCAGATCACGATCGCGATCGAGAACGTGTGGAACAACTTCCTGCTCAGTCCGTTGGAGGCGGCGCGCTATCTGGACGAGCTCGAGAGCGAGTGGGTGGGCTGGTACCTCGACATCGGCAACATCGTTCGCTACGGCTGGCCGCAGCACTGGATCGAGGCGCTGGGCAAGCGCATCAAGAAGCTCGACATCAAGGACTTCAGCAAGAAGCTGAGCAATCAGGAAGGGCTGGGCAAAGGCTTCCGCACGAAGATCGGCGACGGCGACGGCGACTGGGGCGAGGTCAACAAGGCGTTGGCGAAGATCGACTGGCGCGGCTGGGGCACGGCCGAGGTCGGAGGCGGGGGCGAGGAGCGCCTGGCCGAGATCGCGAAGCGCATGGACGACGTGTACGCGCGATGAGAGCGGCGTGGATCGCAATCTGCCTGCTGCTCGTGGTGGGCTGCGAGGAGGACACACCGCGCAAGCCGCGGGTGCTGTTCCTGACGCACTCGGCGGGCTACGTGCATCGAGTCGTCAAGCGCGCGTTGCCGGACGAGCTGTCGCACGCCGAGCGCAGGCTCGTCGAGGCGGTCGGCGAGCGATTCGAGGTGACCGCGACGCAGGACGTGGCCTATCTCGGGAAGCTGGCGACGTTCGACGCGGTCGTCTTCTACACGACGGGCGAGCTGCCGGTGGACGACGCGACGAAGAAGGGGTTGATCCAGTTCGTGCGCAACGGCGGCGGGTTCGTCGGTATCCATTGCGCGACGGACACCTTCTACGAGTACGCGCCGTACGGCGAAATGACGGGCGCCTACTTCGACGGCCATCCGTGGAACCAGAAGGTGCGGATCCGGGTCGAGGATCAGGAGCATCCGGCGACGAAGCACCTGGGGCACGCGTTCGAGATCCACGACGAGATCTACCAGTTCAAGGCCTGGAGTCGCGCGGACGCGACGGTCCTGCTGAGCCTGGACGTGAAGAGCGTCGATCTCGAGACGATGGGCGTGAAGCGAGCCGACAAGGACTTCGCGACGGCCTGGTGCAAGGAGTTCGGGGAGGGACGCGTCTTCTACACGGCGCTGGGCCATCACCCGCACAACTGGGAGGACGAGCGCTTCCTGACGCATGTGGTCGAAGGCATTGCGTGGAGCATGGCGGAGCCCGAGCCCCCGATCGAGCGCAAGCCCGACGCGGACGGGTTCGTTCCATTGTTCGACGCGACGGTCGGTGCGCGCGGTTGGAAGCAGGCCGGGCCGGGCAGGTTCGAGGTCGCGGACGGCGTGGCGACGCCGGTGGGGGGCATGGGGCTGTGGTACTTCGACGAGGTGTTCGAGGACTTCGTGCTGCGACTCGAGTTCAGGCAGAACGCGGTGCACGCGAACTCGGGTGTGTTCGTGCGGTTCCCGCGTGTGAACGGGGATCCGTGGTTGCCCGTGAACGAGGGGTACGAGATCCAGATCCAGGGCGACGAGCCGTCGAAGCACAACACCGGCGCGGTCTACACGTTCAAGGCGCCCTCGAAGGTGACGTTGAAGACGCCGGGCGAGTGGAACGCGATGGAGATCCGGTGTGAGGGGCAGACGTATGCGGTGTGGCTCAACGGTGAGCGGATCAACGAGTACGTCGGGGACCGGGCGACGAAGGGGATGATCGGCCTGCAGAACCACCAGGACTGGAAGAACAGCGTCGTTTGCTTCCGGAACGTGCGGATCAAGGAGCTGAGATCCGAGGGGCCCCGTTGATCGAGCGATCCAAGTGGCGGACAGGGGTGTTCGAGTGATGAAGGACAGTGAGGGTGGACAGGGCGGCACTGCGGCAGACGTCGATGATGAAGCCGCGCTGCGTCGTGAGGTCGCGTCTCTGCGAAGGTCTCTCAGACGCCGCACGGTGGCCGCGGCGACTGCGCTGGTATTGAGCGCCTGTGCTCCAGGGCCAGAGTTCACGTTCTCGGGCGACGGGCCGTTGCTTGTCTTGGCATGGCCGTGGGAGCGATTCTCTCTCGTGAGGACGGATGTGATCTTCTTGCTCGCGGAGGTGATGCTGCCCGTCGCGTTCGCGGTCATTGCGCTTCTGCTGGTGCGTGGCCGTGTCGCGTCCGGTCGTTCAGCCGTTCTGCTCGCGCTGTCGACGATGTTCGTGTTGACCCGAACGGCTGACACGGGCGAGTGGATATGGATGCAGAGAGTGGTCCAGAATCTGCCGTTTGGGTTGTTCGGCTTCGGCGGTGGCTCACCGGGAGTGCGTGTCTTGCTCTTGATCGCGATCGCCGGAGGAGCGCGAGGGTTGCTGTTGAATCCCCGGTCGCGTGCATCTCGCTTGATGACCACCTTGGGTGGCGGCAGCATGTTGATCGTGGTCCTCAGTGCGAGGCCGACCGGCATTGGGCTTTGGCACATCCTCGATGCGCTCGATGACGTCGAGAATCCCGCTGAGCGCACGCTTCTGCTGTCGTACATGTTCGCCATTGGGCTGCTCGTCCTGACCGGAGGGCTGGCACTCTTCGGCTTGCGACGTGAACCGGATCGACGGTTGCTCAAGGTGATCGTTGGTTTGGCGATTGCGGCGTTTCTGGTGCTCCCGATGGTGTGGTGGTGGTCGTACTATGTCGTGACCGGCGGGTTTGGGATCGGTGCCATTGCGACGCCCGTCAACACTTCGATGATCGTCGGGGGGTACGCGCTTTGGGCGTGGGGGCTTGCGATCTTGGGTACGACGAGCCTGACGTCGCTGATTCGATTCGAGGAGCTGCGGGACCCGGTCCGGCGCATTGGTGGCGTGTTCGAGTGAGGTCGATGTGGCAACACTTGCGTCGGGGGCAGTTCGGGCCATAACAGTCGGCCTTGTCAGGCGAGCCGAAGTGGCGGAATTGGCAGACGCAGGGGATTCAAAATCCCCCGCCCGTTTAGGGCTTGTGGGTTCGAGTCCCACCTTCGGCACCAACAAATGGCCCTGCGGGGCCACCCGTTCGCCTGTGCGCCGAATCGCCATATGTGCCGTTCGTGCGAGGAGGTGCGACCAAAGGCGAGGTCGTGGCGCCGGCACGTCAAACATCTCCCCAAACCGGCTCTCTGTAGATGGGCAGGCTGTGTCGATGACGGGTGGCGCTTCTGCGGTGCTCCCATGGAGTCTTGTCCGCCGGAATCGAGTCAGCGCTCCCCGCTCGGTTCGTCGGGTGCGAGGTTCGGAAGCAGATCAACCATGCCGTCCTCGGAAAGCACCACAGCAAGACATGGTGTATCTCTGACAAACCGTAGGGCTGAGTTGAAACGAGCTCCTCGGCTGGGATCCTCCGCATCGCAGGCACGGCCATCGAGGATCACCCCAGCGGCGTGTAGCCTCGCATCGAGATCCAGCACGACCGCGCCATCCATCCGCAGGAGGTCACGAATGCGTTTCGCAGACAATGCGCGTGGGCGGAGAGCGTAACTACTCTTGAAGTTTCGGAACTTCTGCGGTTGCTCCGTGATGATCAGCAGGCCGCTCTCTCGTAGCGAGACGAGCTGGTCAACAAGCTCTCCGAGCCGCTCTGAAGCCTCGTGTGGGGCGTCTGGAAACACATGGTGTATTCGCGCCAGGATCTCCGCCGGTGCCAGCACATGGGCGGGCAGCCGTACCAGTCCCGCCGTTACCTGCATCAGCTGCGTTGCGCCAAGGGATAGGGCCCACTGGGAGAGCCCCGTGAATCCGACGGACGCCGGCTGCAGTTCCTTGGGAATCTCACCGAAGCCGAGCAACTGTGCGCCATCTGTCAGAAGCGGGACATTCGCTGCCGTGGCTGCGAGCTTCCTGAACTGGCGATGGCTCTGCGTGCCGATCGGTCCCTCAAGTTCGACCTCGATGGACCTTCGAACTTTCCATTCGGGTCCAACGTGCACCCGCGCCGTACACGTCTTGCCCTCGTACGGCAGTGCCGCGACGGTGGTAAGTGCATCAAAGAGGTGGAATGCGCCGTACTCAATGCCGCTTGCGTGTGCCAGGAGAAGCGCGCCGGCCTCGCGGAGGATCTCCTCGGGCCACGTTGTCGGGAGTTCGTCAAACTCCTTCGCCTCTCGAAGCACTCGAGATGCCATTGCCAGGTATCGTCCCACTGCCGCCGGAACGAGCCCTGGTTTCCTATTTGAGTCGGTAATCAACTGCGTCCTAAAGCGGTCGGTCCAATCCAGGGCTGCAGAGGGAAGCCCCAGGACCGTTCCGATCCAGTACCCCCGTCGGAACGTCCCATCAGAGCAGGCGTAGGTATAGGTGTCGTCGCCGTGGTGTGCGACGGCTTGCTCAATGGCCTGCGATATCGTGAAACCAAAGTGGTGGCTTCGTACGCTCTCCTCAGCGAATGCTGTGGCTGCCTCCGATTGCTCAAGGCCCACCAGCGTTGCGTTGATCTTCTTCCGCGGGAACTGCTTGTTCGCTAGCCTCGATGCGGTTGCAAGCCACTCCGGGTGGTCAGGTGTGACGATCAGCCTGCCCGATGGTTCCTTCGGCACCGCGATTGGGTACACGCGTGGTGTCAGCGAAGGGTGAAGCGCGCCGAAGAGCTGCTCCGCACTCCTGCTCAGTTCGCGCTGAACGCGCTCGGCATCGGGGATTACCGAGTCAAACGAGAGGCGGTCTGTGTAGCCCATTGCCATAGTCTGTACGCGCCGAGTGACAGGTCCGCTATCGCAGTGAGGTTGGGCCCCAGATCAGCGTCCCGGCATGGTCTGCCTCGGACGCACCTCGAACCACTCGTCCAGGAAGCAATCGACGCTGGCCACCTGCCTGCGGTCGCGGTGTCTGAGGGCTGTGGTGGCCCAACGCATCGGCGCTGGCATCTACGGGGGCGGCGCGATCAACGTGGTGCCACCGGCCACCAGCGTCTGGATCGCGTTCTCCGCATCGGTGAGGTCGTGCGGCGTGATGCTGTAGTGGTCCTTCGCGGCGGCGTCCTTCAGCGATCCGCCCAGATGGTGGGCTTCGTTGTCGCACACGAGATGCCGGTCGTGCGCGCTCGCGGCCTGAACCAGCGTGAATGCAGTGGGCGAGCGCTCGGCGGCGTACAGGCGCGCCACGTCCACCACCTCCCTTAGCCGATTGGCGCCTCGGCCACCCTTGTTCGTAGTGACCAGCAACACAGCGGCGTTGGGGTCCACGTCGGCGACGTAGCGGTGGAAGATGGTGCGGTCCATATACGGGTCCGTGCACATGACCCGCGTGCGCGCTGCGCTGAACAGCGTCTTGAGCGTCAGGTATGCGCGAAACGGCGACAGTTCACCTACAACGAGAGAGGGGACCTCTAGCGGTACGCGCAGCAGCGCGTCCGTCACGGCTGCCTGCGCGGTGTCCAACTCTCGCGCCAGTGAATCGGGCTTGTCCCGGTGGTGACCGAGCTGATTCGCCAGCAAGTTGAGCGCTCTGGTGATGCTAATGCGCTCTACTTCGTACTCCTCTGCGAATGCGTCGGCCGCTCGGCGGTAGTCCTTCAGGTCTGCATTGAATTCCCGACACGCGTTGGCGATCTCGGCCTGCGTCTTGCCTTCCACGGCGATACCTCGCAGCGGACGCAGCAGATGTCCCAAGCCCACAACTAGATCCGTCTGCTGTTTCTTCCGGTCGATGGCGTCCATGGCGCCGGATCGTAGCAGCCTGCCGTATTCTGGCCTTCGGCGGACCTGGCCATGCCCCAGAGGTCTCGTAAGGGATCTTCGCTGTGGCGAGGTCGTGGCGCCGGCACGTCAAGCATCTCCCCAAACCGGCTCTCTGCGAGTGGGCGGCCCACACCGAAGTGGGTATCCGTTGATCCGGCGCCATTCGGCGCGGCGTGCAGCAGGCGCAGCACTCGCGGTCGAGCCGAACGAAGTTCCGTCTAGATGCTGGCGAGGTTGATGCCTCATCCCCCGCGTCGCTCATCGCGAAGTCACCAGCCCGCGCTGCGGAGCGTCTAGAACGTCCAGCCTTCCGCGACGATCACTTCAGGCAACGTCATGAACTCCACGCCGAGCGCGTCGCAGACATTCGGGATCCTCGCGTTGAGGCGATCGTCCGAGGCCGATCGGCCCTCTGCCGAGACGACTGCGCACCCATGTATCTCGCCGATGGCGACTAGGAACGGATCGGCGGGGCGTCGCCCCCTGGCCTTCTTCGTCAGACCTCGGAAGTCATTCACGATCTCTCGGCTTCGGTTGTAGATATCCGCGTTCGTCTCGATGAAGAAGTCGTCTTGTTGCTTTGCCCAGGCCAACAGATCGTCGTCCTTCTTCTGGAGTTCCTCTTTTACTTCGCGGCTGCTGCGAAGCGCGCCGTCCCGAATCGCGCGTTCCATCCGGGCCCAAAGCGTGGGAAACCTCTCCGGCGGGTACACCGTGTTCCACCCGAACGTCAGCGCACTCGTGTCAACGACGTATTTCAAGCGGTTCCCGCCGCGGAGAACGCTCGATCCCGGATCTTCGCGATGTACTTGGGCTTGGCGCCCAAGAAGTCTGACGCGTCGGCTGCTGTAATTGCGTTGGCGTCATAGGCGGCGATCACGAGCTGCGAGTACGCCCTCCCGTTTCTGCTGATGGCCATGATGTCCTGCGGGATTCGTAGCGGCTCGGTCGTGGGCACTCGCTCGTACTCATCGGCAAAAGCGGCACGCATTGCTTTGTAGTGGCGCTCCGTCGTTCTTCCGAATGTCAACAGGCGCCGTAGTGCGGCCTCTCTGCTGACGTTGAATCGTCGTGCAAGGGCCGTGACGTCGCCGTTCGACCACTCCATATGGCCTTCGTTTCTAACGACGATGTGCTGGCCGAGGAAGACCTCGGCTGGCATGAGCGCGGAGGCGGCGACTTGGTTGCAGTACACCTCGACGTTGCGTTTCTCCGGTGAGAGGTGGCGTGGTTCGAGGTCGCACACGCCGCCATGTCGCAGTGCCACATGCGCCAGTTCGTGAAACAGCGTGAAGATCTTCCCCACGATTGCGTCCTTGCTGTTCAACACGATCACCGGCAGTGGGTGCTCGCCGATAGAAAACCCCCGCATTGCGTTTTCGCTCAAGCGCGGTGCCTGAAAGACAAGCACACCTGCCGCTTCGAAAGCGGAGCGCCACATACGGAGCGCGTCAGCTGCGGTTCTCGCCTTCATCTGAGCTTCGATGGGAGTGCCCAGTCGGTCTCTGAGCCGCGCAGCCAGGGTGTCCGGTTTCGATCTACGCGTCGCCTCTACACCGAAATCGGGGGGGCGCTCGCCGAGATCGTCGTACAAGTCGAGAGCAGTCTCTCGTCTCTCCCACGCGAGCCGGACCTGATAGGCGAGGGCGGGAGCATCAGCTGTGACGGCAGTCCCGGCAATCGACCGGTAGTCTTCAAGGGGCATGTAGTCGCGAGGCGGTTCATCGAGCATGAGCACCGATAACGGCCGCTTACACTTCTTGGCGAACGCGCGAAGCTGCGCCAACGTCGGCGTCGCGTCACCCGATTCCCACGACGTCACCTTCGCGACATCCACGCCAATGGCCTTAGCCATGAGCTCGCGGCTCCAACGCGCGGACTCTCGCGCCCACACGAGCACGTCGGGGTTCACGGGCGCGGGCACGCTCCTCGGCATGCTGTCAGCTTACCTCCCCTACCGTCAGGTAGTTCGGTGGCGCGTGAGGCCGTCTTGAGCCGCGCCGTCACCCGGCGAGAGGCCCCTACGGCTGGCGGGCCCCGGCCCGGAAGCCACCGTTCTGCGGGGGGTGTCTAGTTGGTGACGCGACCCGGCCGCTTCGTGCAGAGGTCGATCCGCGCCACCGCGGCGTGCGCGTCATCGAGCTGCAACCTCGTGTAGATGTTGGCCGTCAGCTTCGGATCGGAGTGGCGCATCAACCGTTGGGCCTGGACCAGCGAGACGCCCGCCCGCGCCAACATGGTCGCGTAGGTGACACGCAGGGCGTGGAAGTCGGCCACCCCTTCTTCCGACTCGTAGGGGATGTTGGCGGCATCGAGGTCGTTGCGAAAGGTGGGCATCATCGGGATCGAGGCGAACACCCGTGAGCTAGGTATCTGGCGTTCGCCGCAGGCCGTCGCGAGAGCGACCACCGTTCCGTCGGGGAGGGGCTGCGTGGCATCACGTCGGTTCTTCGACGTCGAGGCCCGCACCCGAAGCGTTGCTGCGTCCAGGTCGATGTCGGCCCAGGTCAGTGCTGCGAGTTCTCCGCGCCTCAACCCGGTCGTGGCGGCCACGCGGTAGACAAGCGCCCGAGCGGACGGAGCGGCGTCGAGAAGACGGGCGAGTTCCCGCTCCGTAAGAGCACGGCGCATGCGTGTCGCGCCGTTGACCTTCACTGCCGCGACTTGCCTGACCGGGTTGGTCGGCCAGCGTCCCTCGCGTACCAGCCAGTTGAAGAAGCCCGAGAGCGCGAGGCGGTAGGCGTTCACCGTTCGTGGTGACGCCTCTCCCAAGGAGAGCCGATCCAGGGCGCCACGGATCTTCGCGGGTGTGACGTCCGCCAGCCGCTTGGATCCATTGAGAAGGACCTCGGCGCGTTGGATGGACTTGCGGACGTGCACGACGGAGCAGCGGCGACGCTGCAGCTCGCGCTCGTACTCTCCGATCAGCACGGAGGGTTTGGCGTCGGCCGTTCCGTTCTCAACCGGCAGGCCCGCGGCTTCGAGCTCGAGCTTGCGGATCAGCTCTGCTTCGAGAACCTGCGCGGCGTGCTTGTCGCGTACCCCGAGCGAGCGGCGGTAGCGCGTCCCGGCAACCACGACGTCCGTCCACCACACGCCGCAGGGGCGAAGCACGCCGTGACGATCGCGGCGCTTCGGCTTGTAGAGGCTCACGATTGCCTCCTTCCGGCCGGACCACGCTTCCGTTCGGTTAGGCCGAAGAAGATCAAGCCGTTCCAATGGGCGCCGGTGACGGCGTGCGCGACGGCCGTGAGCGAGCTGTACGTCTGGCCCTCGTAGACGAAGCCCCTGCGGCTGATCCGAACCTGGATTTCGCGCCCTCGGTAGCGGCGTCGGAGGATGCTGCCGGCGGGCGGGATGCGGGGATCAGCCGAGCGTGCTTCCGGTCCCTTCCGGGGACGCAGCGCCGCTTCGAGCGCGCGTGCGACGCGGCGGCGAGCGTTGCGGTCACTGGGCGGGTCGGCGTCGCACAGCGTCTGCGCGATCGTTCGGGTCAGGTGCTCGCGGTTGTCCGAGCGCGTTGGGCGCGCGCAGACTTGCTCGAAGCGACGCCTCAGATCGGGCACGCTCAGCTCGCCGAGTGCGCGAATGCTGGCAGCGAGGCCCTCGGTGGCGGATGCGGTCACGCTCGACCGCCTTTCCTGCCGCCGCCGTCGGTTCCGAAGAAGCGCGGGCCGCTGACCGACTTGTAGCCCGTGATCTTCTTGGCGATCGCTGTGAGCGAACGGTACGTCGAACCCCTGTAGGTGAAGCCGTCGGCCGTCACGGTCACGACGTGCTTCTTGCCCTTGAACGTGCGCTCGATGGTCTGTGCCTTGGCCTTGCGCTTTCCTGCGCGCTTCTTCGCGGCCTTGCGTTTCGTCGCCTTCTTCTTCGCGGCCATCACTCACCGCCCTTCTTGTCGCGGTGGCCCTTGAACTCGCGTAGCAGTTCCTCGGCTTCCTCTCGCGTGTCGCACGCGCACAGCAGCCCTTCGCCCAGGACGTACAGGCCGTCACGTCGGCGCTCGATGCGGAGCGGCCCCGACGTGTCGAACGTCTCGCCGTCGCTGAATGTCAGCTTGGTCATCTCGGTCTCCTTCCGGCGGGCCGATTCCCGCCGTCGGGACACACAAGGGCTCTCTTCCGGCCCGACATCCACTTGTTGTTGGCTTGGATCCGCCGTGCCTACGCGAAGGGCCACGAGTGCGGGAGCAGTTGCGGCTGGATGGCCCCCAAGGGCCACCCTGATTCGATCCCGGGTGCGATTCCCATTCGTGAAGCACGTCCGAAGGGTGGGCCGGAGGCGGAACATGCCGCGTTTGCTACCCCACATCTTCCTCCTCCTCCCTGCCGCTCGCCTGCGGCTGATCCGCGAACTCCTCGAGCACGGGGCGCAGGATCTCTCTTGCCGATGCCAGACGCCCCAGCCGGGGGTCGGCGTCCCTTCTGCCGGGCGGAAGGGCCAACCCGGCGCTAGCACAGTTGAGTTCGCGGACGGCTTGTTCGCGGGCTTCCGCATAGGCGTTTCGCACTTGGGCGCGAAGCGTCGTCGTGTCGGTGCTGCTCGTGAGGCGCCACCATCCGATGGAATCGATCACGCTGTCGAGGACCGGTCCGAGCGAGCGCCGTGCTTCGTGCCCCTCAGCTACGAGTCCCATGATCCGAGCGACGCCCTCCTCGATGGACGGCAGGTCCGCGCGGCGCTCGAAGACAATCTGGCGAATGCTCGCGGGGGCCGGGAACCAAGGAGACGTAGCTATGTGGTATCTCATTGCCTGATCGACCTCTTCGTACTCAAGGTCACCGAGGGCGTCGTGCCAGACCGCCACAGCCTCCTCCGCGATCTCCTTGCTGTATGCGGCCGCGGGGCGGGCAAGGCATGCGATCGTTTCGCTACGCTTCATCGCCGTCGATCTCCCTTGCGCGCTCGGCAAGTGAGAGCAGGTCGCGGGGAGTGAGCTTCCCGCGACCTCCGGGACCGCCGGCCATGCCCTTGGCACGGCGCGTCCAGTCCCAAGGAGAGAGGCCTGCCGTGCCGAACTCTTCCACCGCGGCGCGAACGCGGTCCTCGGTCCAGCCCTCCGAGAGCAGCGCCTGGATCTGCTGACGGCAGGGTGCGATGCTGCTCCCCAGTCGCTTCGCTAGGTCATGTGCCAGTTGCTCGCGAGACGATCGCTTCTGAGCCACCCGCCTGATCGCAACACCAGAATTCTTCTGTCTCTTCTCTGTCTCTCTCTTCTTGGTGTATCGCCCGTTCGTGCGGGAGTCATGCACCCCTGGCGCGGCCCCTGCGTCGCCCCCTTGTTCCGTTCGAGCCCGTGGACTCTGATAAGTCTCCCAGTTACAGAGCCTTACGGTGACGTAGCCCTGGGAGCCTCCCTGGATGCGTGCCTGCTCCGGACCCTGACGCCACTCATCGACCACGACTCTTCCATCGCGGACCAGTCGCCTGAGTGCTCGACGCAGAGACTGTCGATTGGGTCGGCACAGCCGGTGCCCGTCATTGAACTCGAGTTGATTGGCTACCACCGGGTAGCTGAACCGGACGACGCCCTCTGGGTGCGAGCTCTTTGCGCGGCAGAGAAGCCAGAGCCAGAGCCGAAGGCCGAGACCATCGCGCCAGACGGGATTGTCTATGATTCCGATGTCGAGCTTGAGCCAAGTCACAACTTGGGCTCCACGCGGAAGGTGAGAAAGCAATCGGACATGGGCTCCCCTACGCCTTCGTTCGCTGCGCGGTGATGTACGCGTCCAGGTCGCGCGGGTCGATGGCCACGCGCCCGGGCGAGACGCGGACCACCGGGATGGAGCCCGCCGCGATCCTGGCCTTGAGCGTGCGAAGACCGATCGAGAGGTGCTCCGCGGCCAACGGCAGCGGGAGGAGACGCGGACCCAGCGTCTCATCGGGGTAGGTCTTGCCGTTTGTCATTGCATGCCTCCGTGGGCGCGCGCGTGCATCGGCGCACCCGTGAAGGCAAGGATGACTGGTCCAACTGTTCCAACACTTGGTCCATTGGGAACAGTCGATGGCAGGGTGAGGCGCGGGCCCTAGGTGCGGCGGCACGCCTCCAGCGCTCTCTTCGTCAGCGTCACGGGGCGTGTGAAGGCGTATCCAGCGGACTCGCGCCGAAGGGTCAGCCTACTGCCCGACGCTCGTTCCAATGCGCGACGGAGGTCGCGTATGGCGTTGCTTGAGTAGTGGCCCTGGCCGGTGCCCGTGGCGATGTCTGCCAGAAGCCCTGCGGCTCGGTGGCGCTTCGTGAGCTCTCCGCCGCGCTGCCCACTTGCATAGGACAGGCGCACTCCGTCCAGGACCAGATGCTGCAAGTCGTCCGGATCCAGGTCGATGACGTGTCGCGTTTCCTGCGCCGGCTCCATGGGCTCGACGTCGCCGGTCGAGGATCGAGCCGCAGCCATCAGCGCCTGCACCGGATCCGGGCGCTTCCATGACGGATCTTGCAGGCACCGGAGCACCGTCCATACCTCGGCCTCGATCGTCTTGAAGCCCCCAGCGCCGGGGTGTCGCTTCATCACAGAGATTGCAGCCGGGAGCGGGCTCGGCAGATCCGTCCACATCTCCAGGGTCTGGAGGTTCCTGAAGTCGTCCCTGCGCCACTCCCTCCTTGGGTGGTTCCGCTGCGACAGCACGAGCAGGCCCACGAAGCCGCCGGCGAGAGCAACCCTGCGTCGGTCACCCGGTGCACAGCGGCGCGCACTCTCAATCGCCGCACGGCATAGCTCCTGGCGCGTGTCCTCCGGTCGTTCGGCGGCGGCGCGGAACACGGACTCCAATCGCCCGCGCTCTCCGCGGTCCAGTCCGACTTCAGCGAAACCCCGTAGAAGCAGCTCGGACACAGCCCCTTCGAGCGCTGTGGACGCGCTGTCTGCCACCTGTAGCCCTGCCGCTTCGAGTGCTCCATGTAGCCAGTAGTCCCGCTTCCGCTGACGATCGCTTCGATTCGTCGCCCGTCCACTGCTCGCAACCATCGTCACCTCCGACACGCCGTAGCTGCCCGAGTGAGGAGTCTCATCCGTTCGGGCGCGTTAGCCCCACCGGGGCTAGTCAGGGTATCCGGGGGCAGCGACGTGCCGCCGCGCCGTGTTCAGGAGCCTGGGTGCGAAAGAGGTGAAGGACGATCGCAATGTCCCATCGTGCGCGCGCGCGCGATGAGGAGTTTCAAGTGCGCTTCGGATTCTCACTCCTTCACTTCGTCCGGTGCGCTTGCGGTGAAGCGGTGCGGTGATGTGCGTAGGGGTGCAGGTGCGCGCGCTGCAGCCGAAGCCGGCCAAGTGAAGGACGACGTACGAATCATTCATGTCCTTCACTCGTTCGAACCCGCGCTGCTGTTCGTGCGTCCTTGGTAAGGATGGATTGGGCTTACGCGAGTAGGATTCACGCATGGTTGCATCGGTAGTGCCCCGCTATGCTCCTGGCCTCGATGCGCACTTGCGTCCTGCGGCCGACTTGCGCCTTGATCCGAACAACGCGCGCGCGCACGACGAACGCAACCTCATGGCCATCGCGAACTCGCTGTCTCGCTTTGGCCAGCAGAAGCCGATCGTCGTGGCGCCCGACGGGACGGTGCTCGCCGGCAACGGCACCCTGGCGGCGGCGAAGCACCTTGGCTGGGAACAGATCGCGGCCATCACCACCGACCTTGATGGCGCGGAAGCCCGCGGCTACGCGATTGCCGACAACCGCACGTCCGAGCTCGCCGAGTGGGACTTCGTGCGGCTCTCCGAAGAGCTACAGGCCCTGCCACCGGACGTGTTCCAGACGCTTGGCTTCGATGAGAAGGAGATGCGCCGCATCGCCCACGAAGCCGAACAGGCGATTCGTGCCATGCAGGAGGACCAGGATCTCGACGCCGTCCCGGAGCCGCCCGAAGAGGCCATCACGAGGCTTGGTGACCTGTGGCTCCTGGGGCGCCACCGGCTGCTCTGCGGCGACAGCGGCAGCGTCGAGGACCTTGACCGGCTGCTCGATGGAGCGCCCGTGCACCTCGTGAACACCGACCCGCCCTACAACGTGAAGGTCGAGCCGCGCAGCAACAATGCCATCGCGGCCGGGCTCTCGTCGTTCAGCGCGACGCACCACCAGGGACTCGACGTTGCGCGCCACCCGAGCAAGCGCAACGCAACGCACGAGCGGCTGCGAGCCAAGGACCGGCCGCTGGAGAACGACTTCGTGTCGGACGAGGCGTTCGCGGAGATGCTGCGCGCGTGGTTCTCGAACGCCGCCCGCGCGCTCCTGCCGGGTCGCGCCGCCTACATCTGGGGCGGGTACGCCAACTGCGCGAACTACCCCGCGGCGCTGAAGGAGGCCGGGCTGTACTTCTCCCAGGCCATCATCTGGGACAAGCAGCACCCGGTCTTGACGCGTAAGGACTTCATGGGTGCGCACGAATGGTGCTTCTACTGCTGGCGGGAAGGGGCGGCGCACCAGTTCTTCGGGCCGCCCAACGTGCCGGACCTTTGGGCCGTCAAGAAGGTCAACCCGCAGAGCATGGTCCACCTGACGGAGAAACCCGTCGAACTGGCCGTGCTCGCGATCACCTACAGCTCCCTGCCCGGAGAGAACGTGCTCGACCTGTTCGGCGGGAGCGGCAGCACGATCATCGGCGCGGAACGCACGGGCCGCAGCGCCTTCCTCATGGAGATCGACCCACTCTATTGCGACGTGATCGTAAAGCGCTACGAGCAGGTGACTGGCCAGAGTGCGGAACGCGCATCGTGAACGAGCGCGATCCCGAGGGCGACGACGACGAACTCGAGCAAAGGGCGCTGGATTCCATCGAGGCCTACCGAGCGTTCCTCGATACGCCCGCGTTCCAGCACAACCTGGACGTCGCCGTCCTGACCAAGATCGCGGGCGACGAGAAGAACGACATCCGCGAACGTCGCCGCGCGGCCGAGGTGCTCGCGAAACTCAGGCTCCAAGCCATGGAGGCGTTGTCTGAGCTGACGGGCGCTCGCGAGGTCGCCCTCGATCGGCTCGGTCTCAAGCCGGGGCCGCAGTCACTCGCACTCACGCAGGTGAACCAGTCGATCGAGATCGTTCGGGCCAAGGACTGGCGCGCGGCGTCCTCTCTCGAGTCCGAACAGAGCCGGGACGATGCCGCCCTGCCTCGAAGCGCTGCGCCCGAGTCGAACGGGCACGGCGTCCAGGGGCCACTGAAACCGAGCGAGAACGATGGCGAAGATCCTCCTGCCTGACCCGCTCGCGCACCAACTCGACGTGCTGCGACACCCGGCTCGGCTCAAGGTCGTGGTGTGCGGTCGCCGTTGGGGGAAATCGCTGCTTGGCCTGATTGCCTGCGTCGAGGGCCACGGCCCGCCGGATTCCGGATTCCGCGGTGCACTCGACGGCGGGAACGTCTGGTGGGTTGCGCCGAACTACCCCCAGGGACTCCTGATCTGGCGCGATCTCAAGAAGGCGCTCCGTGGCGCATGGATCGAGAAGCGCGAGAAGGAGATGCGCATCGTGCTGCCGGGCGGCGGCGCGATCACCGTCAAGTCCGCCGACGATCCCGACGCACTTCGCGGCGTCGGGTTGGACGGCGTCGTGCTCGACGAAGCGGCCTTCATGAAGGAGGCGGCGTGGCTCAACGGCATCCGCCCCGCACTGGCCGACCGGCAGGGCTGGGCGCTGTTCCTCACGACGCCGTGCGGCATGAACTGGATCGCGGACCTGTTCCAGACGGCGGAGACGTCGTCGGATTGGGCACGCTGGCAGCGGCCAACGAGCGAGAACCCCATCATCCCGGCCGAGGAGCTCGTCGCCGCGCGACGCGACATGGGCGAGCTCCAGTTCGCGCAAGAGCATCTGGCCCAATTCGTGACCGCCGGAGCCGGTCTGTTCAAGCCCGAGTGGTTCGAGCACCGCTACGCGAGGCCCTCGCCTGAAACGGTTCAGTTGCCCGGCGGCGAGATCCTTCGCGTTTCGAAGCTCCGACGATTCGCCACGGTCGATCTCGCGGCGTCAGTTCGCACCAGCGCCGACTACTCCGTGATCGGGGTCTTCGGAGTGACGCCCGATCGACGGTTGCTGGTGCTTTCGATCGACCGCGCCCGGCGCGAGGGCCCCGACCTGGTCCCCGCAATGCAAGCCGCCCGCGCGCGATGGAAGCTGCCCGTGCTGTGGGTTGAGAAGGTCGGCTTCCAGCTGGCGCTGATCCAGGAGGCACGCCGACACGGGCTTCCGATTCGCGAGCTGCGCGCCGACCGCGACAAGGTCTCCCGCGCGCTGCCGGCGACGGCTGCGTTGGAAGGAGGGCGGGTGCTCCTGCCTCGGCATGCGCACTGGTGTCGCGACTTCGTGGACGAGCTGCTGGGCTTCCCGCAGGGTGCTCATGACGATCAGGTAGACGTGCTCGCCTACGCCGTCGCTGTGTTCAACGGATCGCTGATCGAGGCCCGGCTTCCCGCGGTTGCCGGAACGCCGCGTCGGCAGAAGACCCGCCTCGTCGGACGCTTCGGTAGGGCGGTCCAACGAACGAGGTGGTCGAGCTGATGCGCGCGGCTGACGATGACCGGCCCGACTGGGAGTGGGAGCCGTGGGAGGCGAGGCGGGCGAGCCTTCCCCGCCGCAGTGGATGGGACGCGCGCGACGCTCGCGAGAGCGCGCGGCTACTGCTGATGGTCGTGGCTGCCCGGCTCGCTGAGCGTGCGCCCCCGTTCGAGCACGCCGGGGCGCTTGCGGATGCGGCGGAGGACGAGCGTCTCACGCCACGCCTTCGACTCCGGGCGGCCGAGGCGTTGGCACGGCTTCGCATGGCCGGGATGGGCCCCGACTCGGGGAAGCGCGTCGGCCGGGTGTCCGGACCGGCGCGCGACGATGGCGCACGGGCGCGTCCTGGGCGCTCGAGCGACGAACGGGACGCCTGACCGATGGGGGCGCCCACAGGGCGACGTGAGGCGTCCTGGAGCCCCGACTACCTAACACGACGGCGTGGGCGCTTTGGGATGGGCCTTTGGGCCTAGAGCACCCCGCCGAAGGCGAACCGTGGCCCATAATCCCCGAGCTGCCCGGGGTCCAGAATCAACCCTTTCCCGCCCCGAGAGCCTACCACGGCTCTGCCCAGAACCACGATGTTAGGTATCGCCTGCCGTCCCTGACGACGCCGTCTCCCACCGGCTACAGCGCCCTGAACGCCCGACCGTCACTCACCGTTGGTCACTGTGACGGCCGACGCCCGGCGTGCTCCGGCACCGCGGCAGACCGCCAGCCCGTAGTGCTCTGGCGCCCCGCGCGCATATGCTCGGCGGGGGCGGAGGGGTTCGCCGGAGGGCGGAGCGGTCCGGACCGCTCACGACGGGGTCACGTGGTCCGCGAGCCGCGCCCCCGCCCGGGACGGGGCCCAGCGGGGGGGGGGCACGCGGAGGGAAGGCACGACAAATGGGGCATGAGCGACTCGGCTTCCTTCCCAAGACGCGGCGGTGGAAAAACATCGTCTCTGATGTCTCTGGGGCCGCCTCGGGCACGGTGGCGATCGGCGCGGTGGCGATCGAGACCCTTGATGCCGTGCGGGACCGGTTCAGCAGGCTCGCGTCCGACAACAGCACGGTTGGCGTCTTCCAGGCGCTGGTCTCCGTCGGGCTCGCCTGCCGCGAGCCCGATGACGCGACGCTCAAACGTCTTCTGGGAACGGAACGAACCGTCACGCCGCTGGCGGCGGCGAGATTCCTACATGATGCGGCTGGCGCGAGCGAAGGAGCACCGGAGTACGCCGAACTCGCTGCACGGGCTGCCGCCGATGCGGTCGTGACGTGGTACGACCAAGCGAAGCCCCACGATGCGCCGCTCTTCGAGGAGCTGAAGCACCCTCACGAGGTCTGGCGCAAGCTGGGTAGCGGCTCCGCTTTCTCTGACCTCGCCCGCTTGTTCTTCGCTGGCTGCACGGAGCGCTATCTGAAGTACTACCTGGAACGCGCTGCTTCCGCCGCGTCGTCCGACTTCGACGCGCGTGATGCGCTGGACGCTGACCTGAGCGCGCATCTGAACGACGTCTCTCAACACGCGTTCGAGACAGCGCGCATCGCCCAGTCATTCGCCGCGGGCTGGTTCAACAAGATCGCTCAGAAGGGGCAGCCCACAGCCTCGGTTGTACGAGGATTCGTCGCATACGCCTTTGAGAAGTTGCGCGAAGTGCTCGCTCGCGAGGGCCGGTCCGAGTGATGAGCGATCCCACGGTCATTCTGTGCAACGGTGCTGCGATGGGCCGACGCGAGCGATCTAGGGGCGGGCAGTTGCGGCTCGAGTACCGCCCGCCCGATGCGAACGTGGCGATCGGGTTGCCCGACTTCGTGCGGAGTCTCGGAACCCTCCCGCCGCGGTTCCTCGATCTGCTCGAACTGGCGAGCTACGTCTACTGCGCAGATCGCCGGATATCACGAGGCTCGCCCACAAGCCTGGAGTTTCACAGCTGGTCTCGTCGTCTTGAGTTCCGGGTCCGCTGCCGCGACGCGGAGTTCTGGGCGCGTGCGGACGTCGTAGACGCCCTCACGGAACTCCTGCACTTCCTGACCGGCGATGAGCCGTACCGGTTCGCGTTCGAGGGCGGGCATGCCACGCCGCCGGCATCGCTCTTCGACACCGGCGAAGTGACCGAGTGCGCATCGGACGCCGATGTCCAGTTGTTCTCTGGTGGCCTGGACTCGCTCGCCGGTGCGGTCGAGCACCTCTCCACGCGCGACTCCCCGTTGTGTCTGGTCAGCCACTCCTCCCGCCAGCCGAGCGTCACGCGCACGCAGCGAGAACTGGTGCGAGCACTGAGGGGACGATACGCGGGGCGCGTGGCGCACTACCAGTTCCGGTGCCACCTGACAGGCGAGCGAGCACAGGAGGAAACGCAGCGCTCGCGTTTCTTCCTCTATGCGTGCATGGCGTTCGCTTTAGGCCGCGCCCTCGGTCGTGACGGATTCGCCGCCTGCGAGAACGGCATCACGTCGTTGAATTTCCCCCGGCGTGAGGATGCCGGCCTCGGTCGGTCCAGCCGTACGACTCACCCGCGGACCATTGCCGGCCTGAACCAACTGTTCACGATCATTGCGGAGGAGCCGTTCGAGATCGCGACGCCGTTCCTGTGGAAGACCAAGACTGATGTGGTTCGATTGCTTGAGAGTCACGGGCAGATCGACCTGCTGCCGAGCAGTGTCTCATGCACCAAGACCTTCATTCTCGGCGAGGGGAAGACGCACTGCGGATGCTGCTTCCAGTGTGTGGATCGTCGTTTGGCGATTCTTGCGGCCGAACTGGAAGACAACGAGAACCCGCAGCTCTATGCGAAGGATCTCGCCCGCGACGTCCTGGACGCGGAGCAGAAGACCACGTTCGTGGACTACGTGCGCCAGGCCATTAGGACGTCCGAGATGGGCGTCGATCGATTCGGACGAGAGCGCGTCAATGATCTGCTCGCCGTCTTACCGCATGTCGGTGTGGACTCAGAGCCAGAAGCGCTCGAGCAGTTGTGGCGCCTGTGGCAGACCCACGGTTCCCGCGTCCGCGGTGCGCTCAGGCGCCTTCGAGATCTGTACGACGATCCGGCTTTGCCCGTCGTGGCCGACACGGCGCTCGACTTGATTCGGAATCGCGCCTATCTGAGACCTCCTGTAGAGGCTCTGATCGCGGCGCTCGCCGACCGGCTGTCGAACAGCATCCCGATTGCCTTCCAGCATGAGCGGCCGAGCAGGGAACACTCGCTGAACGACCACATCGAAGCGGTGCTGAATGCCGACGGAGAGTCACTGCGCCGCGAGCATCCCGCGATCCGATTCGCCAGCGTACGGGCGGTACCGGACCATCAGGTCGCGGGCCACGACCTGCTGATCGAGGCGAAGTACCCTCGGAAGACGCGGCCACCAAGCAAGATCACAGACGAGGTCGCGGCCGACATCGTCAAGTACAGAGCGGCCGGACACACGCTCTTCGTAATCTACGACCCCGACTCGACGATCGCGGATCGCAGAGCGTTTCGGCAGGGCTTTGCTGCTGAGGCGGGCTGCACGGTGCTGATCGTTCCTCGCTAGGACTGGATCGTCCCTGGTAGGCAACTTGCGTTGGCGGAGTGCGACGCTTGACTCCGCCCGCACTCGCGTCACTGCCAAACAAACTGGTTTCGTTCCCCCTTTAATTCGATCTCTGCGCGTTCACGAGCAGCCGCCGGAATGTGGATGACGTTGCCGTTCCCCCGAACCACGAGCTTGAATCGTCCGACGAGGGGAATGGTAGTGCGTCCTGTGCCGACACCATTGATGACGCTGGAGACGGTCGGGTCGGTAGTTGAGCTGGAGGCAAGGAACACCGTGTTGTTACTGCCAGTGATCACGACGCTGTGCACTTGGCGATCATTGAATCTGATGCGCTCAGTCTTGATCGCCAGCCCAGTTGACGCCCCTTTGGGTGTGGGAGCAGGCTGCCCAGGCTCCGCGCTCGGAGACTTGCGTACCTGAGGAGAGGGCGCCGCGGGATCTTCCCTCGCGACGGTCCGGCGTTCGGGGCGCGCGAACTGGGGCTGCACGCAAGCGCACGACAAGAACGCGGAGAGAACGATGCAGGCGGTCGATCTGGGCACTGAGATAGCTCCAATCACCGGGACGCAACAGGATCATAGGCTGCGCCGACCCCGGAGGCCGACTTGCTCAGTATAAGATAAGTGTAAGCGTCCGGCGAAACCCGCCTTGCGTTCGTCGGCGAGTCACGTAGGGGACGCTACGCGCGAGCGAAGAGCTTCTTCAGCGCGCTCTGGCGTCGCTGCTCGACGTCCGGCAGGAAGTGTTCCTTCCATCCGTGCGGCGTGAGCTTGGTCACATCCGAGCACGTGGCGATGCGCAGCAACACGTCCTGGAAGTACTCGCGCGGATTCACGCCCGCGGCCTTGCAGCTCTCCACCAGGCTGTACATTCCCGCGGCCGTCTCGCCGCCGGCCTGGTTGCCTACGAACATCCAGTTCTTGCGTCCCACCGCGACGCCTCTGAGCGCGCGCTCCGCGGCGTTGTTGTCGATCGGAAGCCGCCCGTCCTCGGTGTAGCGCACGAGCGCGTCCCAGTTGGATAGCGCGTAGTCGATGGCCTGGCCCATGGCGCCTTTGTCCAGAACCGTCGAGCGCGTTGCCGCGAACCACGTCCGCAGCGCGCCAAGTCGCGGCAGGGACTCACGTACGCGAAGCTCTCTTCGAGCTTTCGCGTCCAGGTCCTTGCCGAGCTTCTCGATTGCGTACAACTCGCCGATCTGGCGAATCGCTTCCTTGGCCAGCTTCGGCTCGCTCGACTCCGCCGCCACGAACTTCCGACGCGCGTGTGCCCAGCAGGCCACTTCCGTGGCCGTGCCGTGCGTGAAGAACTTGTCGTAGCCCGGAAACGCATCGGCCACGATGTAGCCGCCGAAGTCGCCGAAGATCTTCTGTGGCCCGTCCCGGCTGCGAGTCTGCGTGAAATCGAAGAAGCAACGGCCGTCGATGTCGCGATAGATCCACACCCGCGCCTGGCGCTTCACGCCCGTGCTGTCTTGAAGCATCGTCACCGGTGTGTCGTCGGTGTGCACGATGTCCGAACCCAGAATCTCGCGCCGCAGTTGATCCACGATGGGCTCCAGGAGCTGTGCGCAGCGGATCGAGGAAGAAGAGAGCACCGAGCGCGAGAGCGAAAGGCCTTCCGATCCGTACTTCTTCTCCTGCCGGTGATACGGCATGTGATTCAAGAACCGCTCCGTGAGCACGTGCGCCAAGAACCCCACACCCAGGATGCCCTTGTCGATCACCCGCTCAGGACCCGCCGCGGTCACCACGTTCTCTTGGCAACTTCGGCAGCTGTACTTCACCCGCTCGATCTCGTGCACCAGCGAGAACTCCACCCGCTCGAGCTCCTTGCTGGTTTGCTTGCCCATCGGCTCCAAATGGCCGCCGCAGGGGCATGAGCGCTCCGTCTCCGCAAGCTCGAACGTCGTCTTGAGCACCGGCAGGTGCTCGGGGAACTGGTTGCGGCGCCCCTTCTTCTTGCGCGTGTGCGCAGGAACCTGGATCTGGCTCGTGGCCACCGCACCCTTGGCCTCAGGCCCGCGCAGCGCTCGCTCGAGGATGCCGGCCAGGAACAACTGCGCGGATTCAAGCGGCGCAGCGTTGGTCGATTGCTTCTCCGAGCCGCCCCAGATCATGCGCTTGAGCGCATCCACGTTTTGTAGGAGTTGCGCGATCTTCGCATCGCGCGATTCGATCGCAGCGTCGCGCTCTCCGATCTTCGCGTCGCGCGCCGACACCTCGTTCTCGAGCTCATTGATACGTTCGAGAAGGGCCGTGCGTTCATCCATGCGCGCTGCGTTCATCTATACGCACACGTCGGACATGACGCGAATGAACTTTTGCCGAGAACGGCTCCAATCCGTCGAGCAACATCGCAAGCCACGAACGATCGACCTCGCGGCGCGATGCACGTCCGGGCAGCGAGAAGCGCGGGAACGTGCCGCGCTCCAATCGCTTGTACAGAAGCCACAGTCCGTTGCGGTCCCAGAAGAGCAGCTTGATACGATCACGACGCTTGTTGGTGAACACGAACAGATGCCCCGAGAGCGGGTCGTCGCCGAAGACGTCGCGAACGACCTGGCACAGCCCGTCGTGCGCCTTGCGAAAGTCCACCGGCTCGCGCGCTACGAACACGCGCACCGCGTCCGGCAGGCTCAGCACGACTCGAGCAGCGTCACGAGCTCCTCGAGCCCCACGAACGGTTTCGATGTCGGCAGGTAGATCGTGCGGCCTGAACACAGCACGACTTCGACGCGCTCCTCGCAAGATTCCGGCTGAACGGGTGCGAGCTCCACGAAGGGCTCGACCGCGCTCGCCGCCTCGCTTCGCAGTCGGCGAGCCCAGCGCTGAAGCGTCCCAACCGGGACACCGGAGCGCTCGGCGAGTTCAGAAAACGTCAGGCCCTCACGCGCGCGCTGCTCGAGCAACCGCTCGTACGTCGCTCTGCCGCGCCACCGTTTCTTCGCTGCCATCGGCCATCTCCGTTCAGAACGGAGAATCCTGACGGATCGAAACAACGCTGCAAGGCGCGGTTCACAGGACGCTTACAGATAAGTCGAGTGAGCGATGATGCTCCTCGGGGAGTCCACCATGGACTTTTCTTGCAGACTTGACGGTTGTGATGGGCAGATTCAGTGGGTGCGCGACGCGTCAGTTCCGCCCCGTCTCGATGCACCGCCGATTGACATTGAAGTAACAGATTCCGATGTGCCGTCCGACGTTCTTGGCATTCTGAAGAGCCAGCGGCGCAACAAGATCGAGCTGACTTGCGCCCAGTGCTATCAGCGATACACCGTTGCGGACAAACGAGAGCCAGTGAAGCCTTCCAGGGAAAAGTGAGCTGACAAGCGTCGTAGAGGCGGAAGCGGGAGTCGGACAGAGAACGGGCGCAGATCCGACGCGAAACAGACAAACCGCCCCGCGCTTGCCGCCCCACAGGCTGAGTTCCCTTGATCTCCCGGGCCCTCAACGCCCTCATGCGCCTCGCCCTTGGAGGCCCACATGAGCGAGCCGACCTGCGCCATCGCCTACCTACGCTGCTCCACGTCCCGCCAGGACCTCTCACCCGAGGCACAGCGCGAGGCGATCCGTACGTGGGCAAAGCGAAACGATGTAGTGGTCGTCGCCTGGCACTTCGATAGTGGCGTGTCCGGCGGCGCGGCGTTCGAGAAGCGACCCGAGCTCGTCGCTGCGATCGATTCGGTAAGGCGCGAAGGCGCCAGTCTGCTGGTTGTGGCGAAGCGTGACCGCCTCGCCCGGGACGTACTAACCGCCGCCTTGGTCGAGCGGCTGTGCGAGCGGCACGGCGCGCGGGTGCAGTCCGCCGACGGCACCGGCAACGGCGACGGCCCCGAGGCGCAGCTGCTTAGAGGCGTCATCGACGTGTTCGCGCAGTACGAGCGCGCGATCATCCGGTCTCGAACGAAGGCCGCGCTGGCGGTCAAGAAAGCGAATGGCGAGCGTGTCGGGGGCGTTCCCTATGGCTACCGGCTCGAGGACGGAAGGGTCGTCGAGGATGCCGACGAGCAGGCCACGGTCGCGCGGGCACGGGAGCTGCGGGCGGCGGGGTTGTCGCTGCGCCGGATCGGGCGCGTGCTGATCGCGGAGGCTCGCAATCCCCGCGACGCCAAGTGCTGGCACGTCCAGGTCGTGAAGCGGATGGTCGGGGGTCGCCGCGAAAATACAGCCCGTGCCTGCCGCACCGACTACTGACGAAACCGCCCTCGTTTAGCCAGAAGGTTGTGCAGTCGTTCCGCATCTCCCGCCTTCACCGCGGCGATGTCCGCGCGAACGGATTGCATCTCCCGAAGGGCTTCGACCCGGTGCGCACGTCGGCCGGCCGTCATTCGCAGGAAGCGGAGCCTTGCCCGGCATCGGTCTCGATGCGCGCGGAGGAGCTTCCGCAAGATCACGGCGCCATACCGGAGCGAGTCCGGCTTCGAGGTTCAAACGGATCGACCCGGTCGGCGCACGCCGGACGAGCTGCGGCGCGTCCATGCGCCCACAATCGACGAACACGCTACTTGGCTGTCGGGCTTCACGCCGCGTTACCTGACGCAGTGGCGGCGCCGGCTCGCTGACGACCGGATGATCGAGGGAGCGATCTGGGGGGCGCTATGCCGGCGCTGGCTCGTGCGCTACGTCGATCACATCGAGCCGGCCGAACATCCGAAGAACGGCGGGCCGGACTTCAAGTGCGTCACACGCGGCTTCGCGTTCTACGTCGAGGCGGGGTGCTTGGGCACGTCCTCGGGCAGGTCCGCGGCGGTGATCTCGCCGCAGCGCCTACACTTGAGGGCATGCAGGAGGTACTCGACGACCTCGGCAACGACGGGAGGGATCTCGATGACCTGATGACGGAACGGATCACCAGCCACGTCCTCGGGCCGAAGTGTCGAGCGACACCCGGCGCACCGCTCCGGCATGACCGGGATCGTGCGATCGACCTGATCGGGAGGTAGTGGCTTGCGCGTCTTGCCCTCTCGACCGGGCTGGGCGCGTCCCGGACGGCGTTCTCATCGATTCCGTGTATCTCGATGTTCACCTCGTCGAACCAGTCGTCGGGATCTACGAGCGACGACCATTCCTTGACAGGGCCGTCTGAATCGAAAGCAACGATACCAACCTGGCAGATGCTCCGCAGATCGCAGTTCGCCGTCTCGCAGTCGATCGAAACGAAGAGCGGCTCGCCAACCTGATTCAACTCGTAGCGCCCTCACACAGTCCAGCACCCGCAGCGTACATCAACTTGCCAAGGCGTGGTATCGGCGCGGTGCGCCGTTCGCGCTATGTTGTCCGGAGGTGGTCCCGTGCGATCGCTGTTGGAGAGACGCCCATGAGCCGACGGGTTCAAAGACACCGCAACGCCCCTGACATCGAGGGTCCGCTTGCAGAACGCTGGAGAGGTCCGGACAGAGGCTTGATCGTCTGCTGGGAGGTCGGGCGGCGGCTTCGCCTAGAAAACCCGAAGCTTGCCGAACGCGCGGCGAACGGCGAACTTCCCGTCCTGGGTTGGAAGGGAGGCGTGGAGGAGAAGATCAAGAAGAGGAAATACGGCACGCTCAATTACCTTGCGCAATGGCAGGCGCTACGAGGCGAGGATCTCGATATTGACTTCTCTCAAGAGTACGTACTCACGTGCTCGAGGACTGGCATGACGGTGATCTACACGCGCGAACAGGAGAAGTGGGGTCAACCGTAGTCTGGCCACTTGCCGGTCAACCGCACATCTATGGTCCGGCCCTACGCGTCACCGCGCAACGCCCTCGAATGTCGCCGGAAAGACCGGGCGACTTGGATCTGAAACCTCGTTCCTGCCCTATACCCGACCCCCGACACCGTTTCGATGAGGCCGGGGCAGGACTTGAGCTTGGAGCGTATCCCCGCGACAGCTCGCCGCACCGCCTTGCGCCCGTTCTCGTCGTCGCTTCTCGAGATCGCCATCGCCAGCTCCGCATGCGTCACGACCCTCTCGGTCGTCTCGATGATCCGCGAGAGGATGCGGAGTTCACACTCCGAGAGCGCGTGCTCTGTGTTGCCGTACCTGGCCGTTTGCCGCCCCGAATCCACATGCAACACCGGCGTGGTACTACCGTCGCGACGCTCGAGCACGCACTCGACGAACGAGTGAAACGTCCCCGGCGACTCGACGACCCACTCAGGCGACATGCACAGATCGGCGCCCTCGTGGAACCGCCTCGCGCACTCGGTACTGACGACAGGCAGCAGCGCGACGATCGCGCAGCGATCGAGGAGTTGATCGTGCCGCACGGTCTCAATGAAATCGAGCGCGCTTGCCTCCATCGCGGGTACGACGTTTACGATTGAGAGATCAGGGCGTGCCAGTCGCAGCGCCTGGATCCCGCGCTCGCCGGAAGTGACTTCGACGAGCGGCGCCCAGGCCGGACGTCGAAACAGATCGCCCAATACGCCTCGTATCGAGGCGCCGCCGTCTACGACAACAACCCGACGCATTCCATTTCGCCTCTCCCAACTCCAGCGTACGGCGATGCGAGCCGAGCGGGAGGCCGATCTGTTTCGCGGCGGGACGTCCGGCTTGGGCGAGTGCCCGTGTTGCAAAACGAGACAGTCGGAGAGCGCCAGCTGGGCCCTGCCGTGCCGCATCGCACTTGGGGCCCGGTCGCCGGGTTCGTCTAGCAGGTGGGCTTGGCCGCCAGAACGGTCACGCCGGCGAAGACTTCGACGACGTCGGAACCGCCAACGTGCGTTGCCGTTACGCGAATTCGCGCCACGCCGGTCCCGGACACTGTCAGGACGTGGTTCTTGCCCAGCACGTTGCTCTCGTAGGCCTGCACACCGCCCGCGGGCCAGTGGTAGGTCGGCATCACCTGGACCCAGCCGTCGGCGCTCGAGAACGCGGACTGCCCCGCGGCATTGACCTCGATGAACAGGTTGCCGCCGTTCAGGCCCGCCGCAGCCGGGGTCACCGAGAAGGCCAGGTCCGTGATCAGCGCCGGCTCCGTGGCCCACGAGACACCGTCCGTCGCCGTGCCCGTGCCGGTCAGCGAGAAGCCGACCATAGTCGCGACCCGGACCCTTCCGGCGCTCACGTCGCCTGCCAGGTCCTCGGTCTCGAACCACGGATTGCCGGGAGCTCTCGTGAGGATGGGCTTCGTGGTCATGAGACCTCCTGAGTGTGAAATCACTCGATCATATCGCTGTCTCAACCCGCGGGACCGTGGGAGCTTGCCCGGCTCTTGCCCGGTCGTTGCCCGGACGTTGCCCGGTCGTTGCCCGGTCGTTGCCCGGACGTTGCCCGGACGTTGCCCGGCAGTTGCCCGCTTGTCGAGAAGGTGGGTTTCCAAGGCTGACCTCGGGAGTACGACGGGTGAGGCGATGTCGTCGTACGGGTGCTCGAAATGGCCGGTCCCACCAAGTCCGAAGCGCTGGCGCTCTTCTCCTACTCGACACCAGGCTACCGCCCGAACGCCATCTGGAATCGTGAGCAGGTTGTCGAGCCGCCGCAGGAGACCGGGCTCGTCATCAGCGACCGCGAGCTGCTGGCCGCACCGTTGCCGTGGGCACAGTTCGAGACGTCGAAGGTGTCCGTATCGGCGCTGTCGAATCTCGATGCGTGGGTTACGAACGCCGTTTGGAGCAACAACGACGGCACGTCGATCAACACGGATCCGCCGCAGTGGCAGTCAAGCACAGTGGAACTGAGCCAGCTCGCGTGCAAGATCACCATCGATGACGCCGTAGAGATCGGCGAGTCCGACTACAACGTCGTCGATGTCGCGCTGCGTGCTCTGGCAGAGATGATGCTGACCACTGCCTACACGTCGTTCTTCGCGACGACGCCGGTCGCTGACGCGCCGGAAAGCCTCTACGACATCGCGACGGCCGAGAGCAACGTCCAGGATCCGCCCGAGGGAAGCGGCATGCCGCTGTCGTTCAAGGGGCTGATGTGCCTGCGTCAGATGCTCAATGTCCAGGTGGGCGCCGTCGAGCAATACACGATGGTCCTCGCGCAGGACGTCTACGCTCAGTTCGTCCAGCTCATGGCCAGCAGCGGGATCTCGACGCTCGAGCTCGATTCGGTAACGGGCAAGAAGCAGTGGTTCTTCGACCGCGTGCGCGTCATCGAGTCGAGCTACGTGCCTGACGGCAATGCCTTGATCATGAAGTTCGACATGGCCGGACTGCCCGAGTCGCTCCGAGAGAATCTCTCTGCGATGGTCGGACGCGGCTTCCTGATCGCGAGCACGCATGCGCCCGGCGTCGTGATCTCCAACTTCGAGCCCGAGGACGGAACCGACCAGTCGCAAATCGGGCTTCAACTCAACGTCGGTCTCATCCACGGCACGAACTGCGTCGGATGGATGGAGAACATCGGATAGGACCCGAAACCATGGCGTGCAAGAGCAAGGCTGCCTGTGCTTGTCGGTCCTGCGGGCCCTTCGTGATCAACAGCCAGGGGGCGTTCACCTCGCTTGATGGCGCGCCACTCGACCTGGACGGCTCGCTCGGGACCTCACGCCAAGAGCGCCAGTTCGACGAACGCGGATTCGCGATCGATCAGGGCGGGTCGGGCGTTGCGCGTTCTTGGCACCCGCAGCCGTCACGACCGACCAGCGACTTCGACGTTCCGTTGGGCGCAGGGGCCAACGACTTCACGTCATCGCCGCACCCCGGCCCGATCGGGTCGGGCGGCAACGGACAGATTCCGACTCCGAGTGCCACGGTTGACCCCATCGGAGCGCGTCCGTCCGTGCCCGCGCGCATCGGATCGAACTTCGCCGCTGTGTCGAGGCCCGGTGAGGCGTATCGCGAGCCCTACGGCCTGCTTCCGCTTCAGCTCACCGAACAGGCCGTATACGGATCTCAGGGTGCCCCGTTCGACAACGCAGGGCTGGTCGATCCCTCGTCGGCCCTTCCTTCGACGCCGATCCAGCCGACACGTCAATACCTGGCACCGCTTCCCGCCTCGCAGGCCGTTTGCATCGTCAACGGCTTCGATCCGAGTTGGGGGCAGCCGCCCGCTACGTACCAGGGCGTCGTCATGCAGTTCGATCCGACGCTCGGCGCCTACCGTTTCTCGCCCGCGGCGATGCACCCGGTGTTCGTCGCGCAGGAGGAGCCGGCGCTGATGGAGTGGTTCCATCGCGTCGCGCCCCGGTACGAGCAGGGACAGATGCTTCAGCCCTACAAGCCGAATGACGGCTCGGGCTGGAGCTTCCGCTGGATCCCACGCCGTCAAGAAGTCGTTTGTTGACGTGCCTTCGACACGTCCCCATTGAGGAGAAGAGAGAATGACCTCCGTCACCAAGGCACAAGCACTACTGCTTTCGCATCCGCAGGTACTCGGCGCGTACCTCGTCAACAACAACTCGGATCAGCTCCTGCCAAGGGTTCCGAAAGTGATGGTGCGCGGCGACAGCCTGCAGTGCACCGAGGTTGACACACTGGCGACGGCCAGCTTCATCGACTCCGGCGGTAACGCGGACGCTTCGGCGACGACCTACGACTCGACGGCGCGCAAGTTCGAGCTTCGCCGCATCGCCGCCAAGGTCGAGGTCACCGGCGACATCGCTCAGAACGTGAGCATGATCAACGACGTCTTCGAGCAGCAGATCCAAGAGAAGATGATCGCGATGTGGAACACCGTAGGTGAGAAGCTCATCTATGGCGACAACGTCACGGACGAGCCGGCGGGACTCGAGACGCTGGTCGAGGCCGCGCAGACGATCAGTGCGGCCGGGGCGCTGACGCTGGCGCACCTGGACTCGATGATCGAGGCGCTCTACCCGTGGGATGGCGGCACGCCGCGCGCGTTCGTGATGAACCGCGGCCAGTACAGCGCGTTCACCGCGCTTTGCCACGCCTCCGGCTTCACGCCGCAAGTCAAGCCGGACCCGATCCTCGGTTTGCCGGTCGCGTGCTACATGGGCGTGCCGGTGCTCGTGTCGGACTTCATCACCGACACCGAGACGGCAACGACGACGTCCGTGTACCTGACGATCCTCGGTCCCAGAGACGACGAGCCCCAGTTCGGCGGCTTGGTGTGGTTCTACAACGAAGACACCGGTGCCGGCATCCGCGTGGACGGTCCGCACCGGACTTCGGCGGAAGCGGACCTGCTGTACGCGGACCTGGAGCTCAACATCGGCTTCGCGACTCTGTCGCCGGGTTCGCTGATCCGGCTAAGCGACGTGACGCCGTAGAACACCTCGTTCACACGAGTCCCTTGAAGGAATCGAGGTCTGACGATGCCGAGAAACTACGTCTCCTCAACGGAAGCCGGACTTCCGCTCCCGTTCGGCGGCCTGGGCGACGAACTCGCGCTTGGGTACGCTCAGACGACCGAGATGCTTCCCGAGGGTGAAGGCGGGCAGGCAGCGCTTCCCGAGCCTGAGTACCTCCAGTCCCGAGAGCAGAGTCTCCGTGAGCTTCAGGAAGCCGCTCGCGCCGTTGGGTTCCTCGAACAAGCGCGTGCGAACCTCGCGCAGGGACCAGGCAGCGTGCAGCCGTACATTCCACCGCCGACGCCGATGGAGGATGCGTACAGAGCTCTCCCAATCGCGGCTTCGTACGGACCTCAGGACGCCTACTATGGCGAGCGGCGCAGCGTCGCCTCTTTGAAACATCGCACAGCGCCGAGTCCCGGGCCCTCTTCGACAGCGTATGAACCGCTGCATGCCGTAAGTAAAGGGCCTTCGTCGTTCGATCCGGTCGGTGGGGCGTACGGCGGTTCCGTCACGCCCCGCCGCCAGCCCTTCGACGCGACGTCCGGAGCACCTATCGGCTACTCGAGCCCTTCCGCATCGACCGCGGGTCCGGTCGGCGGCGCGTATCAACGGCAGATGTATCGAGAGAAGGGCCTCTCCGACGCCGAGCGCTGGATGGTGCATGCGCAGCAAGCGAGCTTCTCGCCTCCGGGTGTCGTTCGCACGCAAGTGCGGCCATACGGGCTGCAGCCCCCGACACCGGCCTCTGAACTGGCGACCTTCAGGCGACCGGAGAAGCGACCTGACGAAACCTGGGCCGAGTACAACCGGCGCGTCAGAAGCCTGCTGAGTAGCGTGGAATCGATCGACCCGAAGGCTTACTGATGCCGAGTGTCTTCAACCCTTACGTCCGAGACGTTGCGAGTCGGCCGGAATTCGATCCGTACGCTGCCGGGAGACTCTTGGGACCTGGAGGCGGCGTGTCACCCGGATTGCGCCAGCCCTGGGGAAACGCGCCGAGCACGCCGCAGCGTTCGCGCCTGCATGAGATCACTCAGTTCGATCCGAGCTGGGGAACGGGAGACTCTTGGGACCTGGAGGCGGCGTGTCACCCGGATTGCGCCAGCCCTGGGGAAACGCGCCGAGCACGCCGCAGCGTTCGCGCCTGCATGAGATCACTCAGTTCGATCCGAGCTGGGGATCCGTGGCTACTCCGCCGCAGGTCATCGAAGACGGACTGCTTCGGTGGAACGCGCGCCGCAAGGTGTACGACATCGCACCGGGCGTTCACGCCCGCTTCGGAAGTCCACAACAGCGGGCTCACAATGAGATCCGGCAACTCGCGAAGGCTGGCCGCCATCTGCAGGCCTACATGGACGACGCGGATCCTGGCCGCTGGCAGTATCGATGGGTGCAAGTGCCAACGCCGCTGCCCGATGCCAGGCAGCCTTACACCGTCATCGGCGGGACCGACAGTCAACCGATCGGCGCGTCGAACCGAGAGCTCGAAGAGCGGGAGGCCGAGTTTCAGCGGCAACGCGACGAAGCGTTTCGACAGACGTCTCTCGGGCGCGCCCTGACTGGAGAGGGCTCGGTGGACGAGCTCTTGCAGCTTCCAATGGAGTCGCTCTACGGGCCTCCAACGAAGCCGAGGCCCTTGGGGGACTACGCCTGGGTTGCGCAGCGGGACCTCCCGCGGGGATGTCCGTATCCGTATCCGTGGCTACCGGTGCCGCAGCCCGACTATGAGAGTGGTCGATGGCTCGATGCGGACTACGTTCCGAGCTACCCGTTGCCGTACCCGTTCAATGAGACACCATGGCAGTGTGGCGTCCCGCGGTTCCCTGGAGAGGGGCGTGGCAAGGGATCGCCGAAACCGCCTGGACCTCCCGCTTCGCCCACACCTCAGGTCGTCGTTCCGGCGATGCGTCCGCCTCACGGCGAGGAGCCGTCCCGGCCGGCGACGCCACCCGGCGGCGCGCCGCCCGAGCGGGAGTACGCACCCCAGGCACCATCGGCCCCGCCACCTCCTCCTCCGCCGCCAGGGGAAAGCAGAGGCGAGCGCGACGGGGACTCGACCGAGACGACCCGGGGGCCGGGTGCGGCGCGAATGATCGAAGAAGTCTTCGCGCGTCGAGAAGCGGCTGGCGTGCCCACGGCGCCGCCGCTGTTCCTAGCACAGATCGAGCCACCTAAGCTCGTAGACAAGTACGACGACCAGTACGACAGGTACGACGAGGAGACTGAGCGCGCTCTCGAAAAGGACCCCAAGGTCAAGAAGGCCGTTGACGATCTTATCAAGCGCGACAACGAGTTGTACGACGCCATACAGCGAGAAGCGGAGGAGCGCGAGAAGCTCAACGAAGGCAAAGGAAGCAAAGCCAAATACGACAAGGCGCTCGCTGCCGCCCAGAAGGCGCAACGGAAGCGCAACGCTGCGATGAAGGCTCTCAACAACGCGCGTGCTGCCGGAGCTCGAAGGTACAACAGCGCAAAGGTCGCTGATCTAAGGCGAAGGCGGAAGCGCCTCGAGAACAAGAAGAGACACACAGCGAATCCCGACCGAAAGGCGAGGATTGACGCTGAGATCGGCCAGCTCAACAACGGAATCGATCAAGCACAGTCGAACCTGCAGATCGCATCGTATGGGCAGTTGACATCCGCTCAGGTCAAAGAGCTGTACGGAGGGCGGGGGGATCGTGCCATCGAAGGGGATGACGACCCCGACGTCAGAGAGAACCTGGAAGGACTCCGCGAACTTCAAGAGCTGGCGAAGTTCGCTCTTCTTACGATCAATGATCCGGACTCGAGTGTCGACGCGGTGCTTGCGGCCAGGGCCCAGTACGCGAACCTGCTGGCGCAGATCGACGAGGCTACCCATGCACTTTGGCGCTCCAGAGACGAAGCAGTGCCCCGGCGGGATCAGGAGCGCGTTCGGAGTTCGAGGGCGGCCCTTGCAGAGTTGCGTCGTGAGAAGGCCAAGCTCGAGTACAAACGCCGAACGACGTGGGGCGAGAAGCGCCGCGCTGATCTTCAGGGGGAGATACAGAGCGTCGACCGGCGGATCGGACTTGTCGAGCAGCAGCTGCGGCACCTCGGTGTCCTCGAGCACTGGGTGGAGGCCAATGTCAGCGACGCGCTTCCGAACCCAGGTGGCGCGGCGGCGTTCAAAGGGCTCCCGCCGCTCGTGCCGAGGCTGCCCTCGCTTCCCGCGGTCGGATCGCCGGCCATCGCTCCTGCAGCCATCCCGCTAGCACAACCGGTGCTGAAGCTGGAGGAGGCAGCCGTCCTGCCTCCGGATGCGCAGCAGTTGGGGCGGGCGCGGAACCGCGTGATTGAAGCGATCCAAGAGACATCTGACAAGGCGCGAGTCAACCAACTCGTCGATGATCTCGCGGAGATTGACAGAAGACTGGGTCTCATGGGCGTTGGTCGCTACGCCCCCGCCAGCAGACAGATGCGAGCTCCCGATGGCACTCAGAGGACGCCTGGGCCGCCTGGCGTGCCGAGCGAGCTCGGCGGGTTGGCGAGACAGCTCCTGGCCGAGCGCCGAGTTGGCGATGCCTTTCGAGAGCGGATCGCCGAGGAAGAGACGAACCTCGACGAGGCTCGCGCTCAACTCCAGGAGACGATGCATCGAATCGCGCAGATTGAAGGTCGCCGGACACTCACCGCAGGGCATGAGGCTGAGCTCGCTCGGCTTCGTCGCGAGAAGGAGCGTTTGCAGAACGAAATCTTGATTCGAATTCGTGCAATCTCATCGCTAGAGGCGACTCTCAGTTCATTCGAGCGAGAGCTCCAGCAGCTTCGGGATGAGCGACGGAGGACGGGTCGCCCCGTCGGGAAGGAACGCTCCCTGATCGAAAAGAAGTACGAGGCGAAGCTCGGCATCATCGACCGGACGTTGGAGGCGAATCTGGGTACAACCGGAGCACGCCGGGCGGAACTCGATGCCGAGATCCGAGAGCTTGAGACGGACGTTGCGGACGCCGAGCGGGCAGGGGCCGAAGCGCGCATCGAGTACGCAGAGCAACGGAAGAGAGACCGTCGGGAAGAGCCCCGGCGGCTGCCGACAGTAGTGCCCGAAGGCGGTGGCGATCCGATTCCGGACTTCCAGCGACTCGACGAAACGTCTGATCCATGTGAGCGCGCCTGGCTGGAGGCGAGTCAACTGCTTGCTTCTTTGAACGAAGCGGCGACCGCGATCAGCGATGCCTCGTCGGCGCTCGAGCAAGCTGCTGCGGCCGCACCGAGACTCGAGGACAGGCTCAAGGGCAGAGCCGCCGACGCCCGCCATGTTAGACGGCAGCGGCCTAGAGGCGCCGCGCAACACAAGGGGCTCTTCAATCCGAACGAGGGCGGATTTCCGATTCAGTCAGTCCAGCGTGCTGCCAAGGCGCGTTGGGCAACCCCGATTGCACAGCGGATCGGCTCGGCCCGGCAGTCTCTTCTGGGGATCGAGCTCGACTCACGATCGGCGTTGGAGCGGGGGCGCAACGTCGGCGATTGTGATCGCCTCCTCGAAGACCTGGAGACGCTGAGAACCAAGTCCGCTCTACTGACCCGTGCCGCGCAGCTCTACTCGGTGCACGCGTCGCTTGAGATCGTGGCGCAGGAGTCGCTCAGGATCTTCGGGCCGTCAGGTGCATACGGACGCCATGGCGTCTCGATGTACGACAACCTGACGGCTGACGCGCACAGAATCAGCCTGGAACTGGATCGAATGCTGCACCCAGGCTTCGAGGCCGCGTTGCTCGATGACGATCCAGCGGCGCACCTCGCGCTTGATCCGAATGGTCTGGTGCAGCAGGAGATCACCAAGTCGCTGGGTGACATCGAGCGAGCCCTCACCTTCTCCAAGGAGCTCAACGAGCTCGTGAGTTCGGCCTACAGCATCCTGCTGGGGGGGCTCGAGGCTTGGGGGTTGTTCCTGGACGTCAGGCTAGCCGCCGGTCATGTCTATGCGTCCAAGCCTCCAGTAACCGCGAATCCCTGGGACTTCAAACTTGGTGGGCCGCGGCCAGTTTCGCCGACGCCGCCGACGAAGTCCGGCGTTACGGTACTCGGTTCAGCGAGACGGCACTGGGCCGTTGAGGCCCGCGCAACTGGCGCCCGCCACTTCCGAGTCTCCCAGACGAAGTGGAGAGCACTGACAGGTGAGCAGCGGACGGCACTGCTTCGGAACTTCATCCGAGAAACAGCTGCGCGTCGCGAGCGAGTTGTCTTCCTACAACCGTTGAAGAAAGCACGTCCGACAGCCTGGGTCAGAAAAGAGGTGAAGTGGCTCGAGGAACTCGGCTACGTTCGTACGCGAAACGGAATGAACCCACCACCTTAGGAGGCCAATCGTGAACTTCGAGCCAGTCGAATTCGTGGCGTTCCTCAAGCGAATGGGTCTCCGTCACAGGAGCCAGGCCCGCGAGGGTCTCTATAAGGACGACGTTTATGCCGGACCGGTCGTCGCCGTCCAAATTGGAGACGAAATGGGTGAGCGGTTTGTCGCTGTCGCCGATGCGAAGAAGCCGAAGGAGTGGTACGACCCAGCTCTCCTGCGAGACCTGCTCGTTGGGCCGGGTAATGACTACCTCTCGTTCAATGAGCAAATCGCAGTAGTTCAGGACAACTGGCCTGCAATCGTGGATGCTTTCGGGAGTTGGAACTCGAGAAGAAAAACGCATCGACAGCTGGACCGACTACGAGATACAAGAGAAGAGCGTTTGTAGCATCTCGTCAGCGTTCGTTGGCGTTTCCCACGAGACGCAACGCGGCCGCCGCCTCACACGCCAGCAGCGGATCGTTGCCCTCGGTGTAGCCCACTAGCAACGCACGCGTCGCGGCGTGGTGCGGCGCGCAGTTCGCAAGGACGTGGATGGCGCGATGACGAATCGCAACTTCCGAGATGAAAGCGAGTGTCCGAGCAACGAAGATCGCGTTGACCGCTCCGGGGCCTTCGACGAATCGACCCTCCTTCCGTACTTCATCAACGAGTTCGTGATACCGGACGTCGGCCTCTCCTAATACCGTCCCGACTCGACTTGCCGCCGGTTTGGCTGCGTCTCCCAATGCGACGAGCAGCGCGAGGATGCACCCCTGCAGCCCAGTGGCGTCCGTCTCGAGCGCCGCTGAAGCAGCCTTGCCAGCCCGCCTGCGAGTTGCCTCAGGTACCGCGTCCCAATTTATATTAATGAGCCACCACGCGGCGTTCGCGCCCCGCGCACCCTCCTTGCTGTATCGGTCGGCAGAGGCGTCGGCGAGCGCTTCGATGAGAGGATCGAGATACTCCTTGCTCGGGCCGGCGATCTGGCAGATGGCACCACCGATGGACAGGTCGAGTCCCGATGCGACGTGGCCTTCATGCTTCCTCGTAATCACGTAGAGCTGGCGCAGGCGCGGGAGCGCGGGCCCCGCCTTCTTGCCGAGGGCTGCCAAGTCTTCGATGGTCACGGGCAGCGAGTACGGGTTGTAGTCATCAGGATCGTCATTCGCAGACGGAAGACTCTCGATCAACTCCGTCAGACCCTTCCTAAGCCGCAACGTAGGGGGCCCGCCGGCGCCTGTTGCCTTCTGTACAGCATCACGCACCTTGGACGATTCACTACCAACGATGCGGGCCAGCTGAACGCCAGCCCAGCGCACATCGGGATCACCATGTGCGAGCAGCTTCATGAGGCCGCCCGGTTCCGGCAACGCCGGTCGTTGCGGCAGCGCGTCCAGCCCGAAGAGCGCCAGCGCGGCGCACGCGATCTTGGATTGCTCGTCAACCGTATGGTCAGGTGCGAAAAGGCCCGCGTCGGATGCCAGGATCTCTCGCGTCAGCGGTCGGACGTGGCGAGCGAGGGTCGCGTCCCGCTCGGGCGGCGCCAGACACAGCCGAGCAGCTCTCGCGGCCCGCCCTTCGACCTTGTCGAGATCAAAGGGTGTGATGTGCGCTCCGAGCTCGCGCAGCAAGGCCAGCGCCTTGCGGAACGCGACATTCTGCTGATGCGCTGTGTCGGACAGGAACTCGGCGAGAACCGGGGCTGCGGCAGTTGCGAGCGCCGAGATGGCCTGTGCGGCCGCCTCTCGGACGCGTTTGTCCTCGTCACGAAGGCACACTTCGAGCAACGGAACGGCCATCGCGCCCTCTGGGAAACGTTCGCCGAGCAGGATCGCCGCGTCGGCGCGTTTGGAGGCCTCGGTGTGAGCGAGGTCTCGGATCGCGCGCCGGACGTCATTCTCCTTGCCCGCGGCTGTGTCCGGCGCTGAGCGCTTTCGCACCTTGGTCGGATCAACAAGGAGCGAATCGACTCTAGCAATCGCGTCGTGCTGCGAAGCGAGCGTGACCTGAGGCGCGTCCGTGACGATCAATGCCGCGACGTAGTGCTCTCGGTGGATGAAGTGCGCGCGAAGCTCGAGCGTCAGTCCGCCGCCGAAGTCCATGACTCGGTTGAGAAAGAAGCCAGGGATCGTGCCGTTCACGCCGGCTTTCGGCGTGAAGGTCCGCGTGGTGATCTTGACGTCCTTGGTGCTGCGTTCGCCCCTGAAGATCTCCCGCTCGAGCTCTACGAACGCTGCCGCGTTCTTCGGCGTATCGAAGCGCATGGCGAGCCCCTCGACGCTTGCCTCCTCACCTGGGATCTCGGCACTCAGCGTGTAACCCGCGATAAACCCCTTTCCATAACTCTTGCGCTTGGACTTTGGCGCGCGCTGCGCTTGCTCCCTGACGACGCTTGCCGGTAGCGGATCGATTCGAACCGTCCAGGGCGCTTCATCGACCAACGGCCGAAACGCGTTGACTCGCGCTTTGAGGTGGTCGGCGTCCTCGTCCGCCGAGCCGACTCTTCCCGTCGAGAGCAGCGCGAGGAGTGCGAGGAAGACAGGGATGTGAGGGCGCACTCGGGATCTCAAAGTCAACCTCCTCAGTCCGCACCGACCGCCGGGCACGTGTCGCCAGTGTAGATCGAATGCTCCATCGAGGGGCCATGCGCAGGTGAACTGCATGGCTGAATGCGGGTCGCCGGGGACGTGAATCCGCCACAAAGTGCGCGCGCGTTGTCTACCTGCGTCGCTGACGACGAGTCGAGCGGCCCACCCGTGATGACCTGGAGCCGCTTCGCCCACGAACGGTGCGCGTCCGCCGTCGCGAACGCGCCGTCGCGACGGCGACCGGAATGGCGATGACGAGCAACGCGCCAAGCACAATCCAGAGCACGGAGGCTCCTTCGTCCTCCGGGCCGCGTGCGGGAGGCGGCGGCGTTACCGCCATCTCGTCGAAGAGAATGCGCAGCTCCTGGTCGGGGAATCGGACGTCGCGAATGCCCCAGTCGAGCAGAACGTCCATGACAGCGACGACGTGGCCCCACGGCACGGCTGAATGCTCGCCGGGCGCCGTGATCGTTGCCGCGCCGAGATCTCCAGACTGATCGGCGACGGCCTCTTCGATGTCCTTCCATACGCCGTTGGCGGCATCGACGAGGGCCTGTTCCCTCCAAGGAGACGCGTGCAGGGAGAACGACGCGTTTCCGATGGCGATCTTGACATGCGGACCCGGCCCAGCGTCGGCGGGCTCACCGGCGTGCAAGGTGAGGGCAACCGAAAGCGTAGCCTTCTCGCCGCCGCCGCCGGACCACGCGAAGACCCGTGCGTCCATGCGTTCATGATTCTCGGGCCAGTCCCATCGAGTGACGCCGATTCGCAGTCGATTCGTTCGACCGCCGTCCCGTAGCCACTCGTGGCACAGTTGGGCGCACCCGGTCCACTGTGCCCGGCGATCGGCGAGGAGCTGAAACGCGCCTCGTCCCGCGCCGTCAGCGTTGCGCTGAGTCAGATCGACGGTGAAGCGCGCGAGGGCTTCGCGAAGCGCCGTCTGCGCGGGCTTCGCCCATGGCCACGTGTTGCCGTCGAAGGTCAGGTTTCCGTTCGATTCGAGGACGATCACGAATGTCGGCACATCATCGGAGTCCGAGTCGTCCGGTACGACGTGGCGTGCCTCGGGTAGGTCCGCGCCAATGAACCGACGCTTCGCGATGTCGCTCGGTTGGGGCGGGTAGCCTGCGTGCCACCGGGGGCCGTCTGAGGGCGGCTCCGGCGGCTCGCGCGCGAAGATGGAAGATGGGCTGAATCCCCACGCGACGCAGCAGATCACCAAGCAGACGGTCGTGCGCATCGGATAGTCCCTTCCACAGCACAACTCGGTGCATTATGCCTGATCCGGGTTTGTCCTACCGGAGTTGCGATCCGCCTACCCAAACTCGCTCGAACCGCATCCCGCAGACGGCCATTTGTTGCGGGTCACTTGTCGAAACGCAGGGGATTCAAAATCCCCCGCCCGTTTAGGGCTTGTGGGTTCGAGTCCCACCTTCGGCACCATCTGAGCCCGTGGATGCTGTGTAGCGCTTGCGCTGTCGGCCTCACGTGGCGCTCGCTAGCTGCTCTTGCGGCGAAGCGAAGATCGTCGTGGGGATGCACCCACCAGGTTAGATGGGGCTCGAATTCGCCCGTTTGATGCGGACCCAACGTGTGCTGCGCCGCTTTGCGAAGCGGTCCTCGTCAACACCAGATGTCGCCTGATGACTCGGTACCCGGATTCTGTGTCCCCGCGCGTCCCGTTTCGGAGTTCAGGGTCCAGCGCCTGCTCCGGGTGCTTGGGAGACTCGCAATGTTCGCTCGACGAAACCGTACCTTCTCTACGCTTCTTTCACTCCTCAGTGCCCTCGTCCTTCTCGCAGCTTGCGGTGGGGGCGGAGGCGGCACCGGCTTCAGCGAGCCGGGTGTCGGCCCGCTCCGCATCGTGACGACGTCGCCCGCTGACAACGAGAACCAGGTCCCCACCGACGCGACGATCTTCGTCGCGTTCGAAAACGACCTGGATCCCGCCAGCATCAGCCCTGCGGCGATCGTCCTCGAGTCGGACGATGGTCCCGTTTCCGGTAGCGTCACATATGACGACGCCCAGAAGCGCCTCGTCTTCACGCCTGGTGAAGATCTTCCGCTGAGCACGCCCCTGCGGGCGACGATCCCGGCGGGTCTGCGCGACATGGACGGCAACGAGGCGACGAACGACTACGTCTTCGAGTTCGCGACGCGTGACGCCGTGTTCGGCGACGCACTCCTGCAGGAGGCGCTTCCGGCACAGATGCGACTTGTCGGGTTCCGGGTCTCACCGGATGGCAAGGGGGCCTACGTACGGCACGAGAAGGGCGCGACGAACGTCCTTCGGGCTCACTACTACGACAGCGATCAGGGATTCGGTGGGGTGTTCACGATCCACACGAGCCCCGCGATCCGAGAATTCGGGAGCGCGGTCGAAACGAACGGCCGCGGTGACCTCGTCGTTGCGTGGCTGGAGTTCGACGGCGTCCAGGACGACGTCTACATGCGCCGCTACCAGCGGTCGACAGGCATGTGGCTTCCGATCGACGTCCTGGAAAATGATCCGCAACAGGATGCCGGGAGTCTACGGATTGCCTTCGGCAACGAAGGGGACATCCTGGCTGTCTGGACCGAATCCGACGTCGACAACGGCACGAGGCGCTTCGCCGGACGCTCTTTCGTTCCGGGATCCGGTTGGTCCGATGTGCGCGACCTCGGTGCAGGCGAAGGTCTCATCCTGCCCTTCAGCGCGGACGTCGGCATCAACGAGCTTCGTGAGGGCTACTTCACGTCCAGCCAGCGTACGCTCACGAACGAAGTCGCCGTGTTCGTCCGGCGTTGGGACCCCGTGGGGCGCTTCGGCGCCGCGACCAACGTCACGGCGGGACTGGGCGAGTACCACGGTCGCCGTACCGCCATCGACGCGACGGGGCAGATCACGGTCATCTGTTCGCACGGAAACGGCCTCACCGGTGACCTCCGAGCTGCCGTGTACGCACCGGGCCTCGGTTGGCAGCCGGCGCGACTGATCGAGGAGCGCATTGGAGAGATCTCCTACGCGGATGTCCTGGTCGACGCAACGGGTACGGCGACGATCCTCTGGATCTTCGACGACGACGAGACGGTAAACGCTCGTCGCCTCGCGCCCGCCGGCGACCTGGGGGCCGTGACGCCGCTCTTCACGAGCCCCGGCGGCCTCTCGAACCGCGCCGAGCTTCTGCTCACGGGGGACGGGCGCCTCATGGCGTTCTGGCAGGCGATCCTCCCCGGCACGACGCACATGTACGGTTCGGAGTTCGACGGATCCGTGTGGGGTCCGGCCCAGCGAGTCGGCAGGCCGCTGGAGAGTCGCGATCACTTCGACGCGATTTCCGAGCCTGGCGGCGGCGCGCTCGTCCTGGTCACGATCGAAGACAACCTGCCGGTCGAGGGCTACTACCGGATGGAGGCCTATCGGGTGCGTCGTGGCCTGGTTCCCGTCATCGACCCCGTGTTGGAGCATGACCCGAACGCGGTCGTGAACTCGATTTGGATTGCGACGGACGCGAAGGGTCGCGGCGCGATCGTCTGGAACGAGGAGACGCCTGGCCTGAACGACGACGATCTGCGCGCCATCGAGATTCGCTAACGGGACCGGCTGCCGTCGGTTCCGACGGGCGGTCGTTCATGTCCGAACTGGGAAAGGGGGCGCCACGCGCCCCCTTTTCTTCGTGCCCGCAAGAGGATACGGAACCCGACCCAGATAGTCGCCTTTCGGGAGTCGAGAGTTCGAACCACTTGTCGGGCCGTGTGGTCTCTTTCAATGGCCGCGCACATCAGCTGCGCTGCAGCGTCTTCGTAGTCGTCCTGCTCAAGCGCTTGAGCGTGGGCGCGAACACGCTTGTACGCCGTCGCTGTGGAGACGCAGGCGCGCTCGGAAACCTCCTGCACGGTTAGACCGCCACCGATGCGAAGCAGGCCGACCTCGAGAACGTCCCACAAAATACAGTACCGGGTCTCTTCCGACGGTTTCGTCGACCGGAGAGTGCACGGAGTCGGGGTCCCACCCACGATGCTCTGCGGCTGAGTACGAACGGAGGAAGCCAGCCTCGGGGTCGTGAATGTCCAGGAACGGCGGTGCGAGAACGCGAACCGCTGCGCCGCGCTGCTACCGTCCCGATCCATGGACCCGTGGTCGTTCGCCATCTTCCTGTCGGTCGTGCTCCTCGTCCTGGGGATCATCCACCTGTTCCTCTACAAACAGATCGTCAGTGCACTCGGCATCCAGTCCCGGCGAACGCTCAACCTGCTGCGCGTCCTGTTCGTCGTCCTCGCCGTCTCCTACCCCGTGGCCCGCTGGCTCGACGGCTTCGCTGCCGAAGGCGTCGTTCACGCCGCCCACTGGGCCGCATCCGTCTGGATGGGACTCATGTTCCATCTGCTGTGGATCCTCCTCGGACTCCTCATCGTCCGTCTGCTGCTCAAGCCCTGTCGCATCCCGCCTCGTCCGCTCAAGCGCTGGACGGTCCTCGCCGGTGTCGCCGCCGCCCTCGTCCTCTGCGTCGTCGCGATGTTCGAAGCGCGCGAGGCCGCCCGCGTTCGCCACGTGACCGTTCCCGTCACCGGCATCACGCCCGAGCTTCGAGAGCTGCGCATCGTCGTCGCGGCGGATCTGCACGCCGGCGTCCTCGTCGACGGCGCCGAAGCGCGCAAACGCGTCGACGAGATCAACGCCCTGAAGCCCGACCTCGTTCTCATGCCCGGCGACATCATCGATCACCCGCCGGAACGCATGATCGAGGTCGCCGACGCGCTGTCGAAGCTCCAGGCGCGCCACGGGGTCATCGTCTCGACAGGCAATCACGAGTACATCGTCGGGGTGAAGGCGGCCGTGAGGTACCTGCGCGCTGCCGGGCTGACCGTGTTGGTGAACGAGCGCGTCGAGCTGCCCAACGGACTCGTTGTCGCAGGTGTCGCCGACGCATCCGCCCCGCGGTTCGGCGAGGTGATTCCGCCGATCGAGGAGATCGTCGGCCAGGACGCCCCGTCGCGACCGGTCATCCTGCTCGCCCACACGCCCGGAACCGACGACGTGAGGGCGGGCGCTGCGGCAGGCGCCGACCTACAGCTCTCCGGGCACACGCACGGCGGTCAGATGTGGCCCTTCTCGTATCTCACGCGCCTCGCGTTTCCCTTTCACCACGGCCTCTACGAGGTCGGCGACGGACACCAGCTCACCACGTGCGGCCACGGCTGGTGGGGCCCGCCGATGCGACTGGGCGTGCCGCCCGAGATCTTCGTCGTGCGTCTCGTCGAACGCAGCGAGGCCGCCGAGATCGACGGTAGCCCGGCGGCCGCGACGCCGTAGCCGACGAGCTCACGGCGTCGTACGTCTTGCTATAGACGCCGGCGTCGCGCGAGAATCCCGATCAGCGCCGCGCTCACCAACACGAGCGAACCCGGCTCGGGCACGGGCGGCGTCTCGCCGTCGGGCGGGTCGCCATCGGGCGGACGTGTCAACGTCGGCGGCGGGTCGAATGGATCGTCGTCGTCCCACGGTTGCCAGAGCAGGATCGCGAGCGCAACCGGCACCGCAAGCAGCGCGGGTTGGAAGCACGAGCACCGACAGCCGCAGCTGCCGCCACCGCCACCGCCCGGGCCGCCGCCGGCCACGCCGCTCGCGCCACCGATCGCGCCGAGCATGCCGCCGCCGCCACCGCCGCCGCCGAGCGACCCCATGCCACCGAACACCATGGGACCCGCCGGCGCGAGCCCGAGCTCGACCTCGAGTTGAACTCCGTCCTCTGTTTCCGGCGATTCCACGATCGAAGGCAGCACCGCGGCGATGGCCGTCTCGTTCATGAGAGCGGCCGCAATCGCTTCCGCGGGCGCGAGTCGTTCCGCCGACGCGCCGTCGCTCTCTGCCTCGAGCGAGAACGACACCACACCCGTGCTCGCGAACGAGCTCGAGTCGGCGATGCCGATGCTGTCGGCGTGCGCACTCGGGGCGGCGACCCAGGACAGCAGCAGAAGCCCCGCCAAGGCGAGGCCGACACTCGGGAACGAACCGAACAAAGGACGGATCTCCTTCCACACACACACGTGTTGGCCAGGGGGAAAGCGAACGACGTTCCAACCCTCACGGCGGCCCCAAATCGCCCTTGCTGGCGGCTTACGGACGTTCGTATCCACGGCAGAGTGACCAAACCGATGGACATTGCGCCCTCCGGTGACGAGCCACGACAACAAGCGCGCGAAGGCGGGCCCGACGGCCCCGGTCACCCGGTCGCGCCCGGGCGTTGCGAACTCGCTAGGATGCGCGGTCCCGCACGGAGGATTCCCATGCGCGTTCTCGCCTGTCTCGCCGTTCTGCTCGTCGCGCCCGCCGGCGTCGGGAGCGCCGATCCCGAGCCGGCCCCCACGTTTCAGCCGAGCGACGTCTTCGAGCTCGAGTGGGCATCCGATCCCCGCATCGCGCCCGACGGGTCCCGCATCGCCTACGTCCGCAACGGCATGGACATCATGAAGGACCGGCGCCGCTCGACCATCTGGATCATCGACGCGGACGGCGGCAACCACCGCGCGCTGGTCGCCGATCACGACGCGTCGTCACCGCGCTGGTCGCCGGAGGGCGATCGGCTGCTCTACCTCTCGAGCGACGGCGACACGACGCAGCTTCACCTCATGTGGATGGACACCGGCCAGAGCGCCAAGATCACCAGCCTCACCGAGGGACCGTCCGGGCTGGCGTGGTCGCCCGACGGGAAGTGGATTGCGTTCTCGATGCTCGCGCGCCGAAGGACGGAGCCCTTCGCGAAGCTGCCGCCCAAGCCCGAAGGCGCCGAGTGGGCCGATCCGCCGGTCGTGATCGATCGCCTGCACTATCGCCGCGACGGCACCGGCTACCTGAAGGACGGGTTCCGGCACATCTTCGTCGTGCCCGCCGAAGGGGGAACGCCGCGGCAAGTGACCTCCGGTGACTTCGATCACGGGGCCGCGCCGTCGTGGACCCCCGACGGCAAGGCGTTGCTCGTCTCCGCCAACCGCAACGAAGATTGGGAGTATCGGCCCAACGGCAACGAGATCTTCGAGGTGACCGTCGACGACGGAACGATCCGCGCGCTGACCTCACGCGACGGGCCCGATGAGAACCCCGTCGTCTCGCCGGACGGCAAGTACGTCGCCTACGTCGGGTTCGACGACCGCTGTCAGGGCTTCCAGGTCGTCGAGCTCTACGTCATGAACCGCGACGGGTCGAACCCGCGTTCCTTGACCGCGAAGCTCGACCGCAGCGTCTCCGCGCCGGCGTGGACCGCCGACAGCAAGGGCCTGCTGTTCCTCTACGCGAACGAAGGCAACGGCAAGGTCGGACGCGCGTCCCTCGACGGCGCCGTCCAGGAGCTCGCCGCCGACGTCGGCGGCCTCTCCCTCGGGCGGCCCTACAGCAGCGGGCAGTTCAGTGTCGCTCGAAACGGTCGTTTCGCATTCACCCGGACGCGGCCCGACCATCCGGCGGATCTGGCCGTGGGTGGGCCGGATCGCCCCAAGGTGATCACGCGCCTGAACGAGGACCTGCTCGGGCACAAGTCGCTGGCGCCGCTCGAAGAGATCTGGTGGGAGTCTTCGTTCGACAAGCGCAGGATCCACGGTTGGATCGCCAAGCCGCCGGGGTTCGACCCGAAGAAGAAGTACCCGATGATCCTCGAGATCCACGGCGGGCCGTTCGCCAACTACGGCGATCGCTTCGCCGCCGAGATCCAGCTCTATGCCGCGAGCGGCTATGTCGTCTTCTATGCGAATCCGCGCGGCTCCACGTCGTACGGCGGCGCGTTCGGCAACCTCATCCATCACGCGTATCCCGGCAACGACTACGACGATCTCATGTCGGGCGTCGATGCCGTTCTGGAGCAGGGCTACGTCGATCCCGAGCGGCTGTTCGTGACCGGCGGCAGCGGGGGCGGTGTGCTGAGCGCGTGGATCGTCGGCAAGACCGACCGGTTCAAGGCCGCCGTCATCGCGAAGCCGGTGGTCAACTGGCACAGTTTCGTGCTCACGACCGACTACTCGAACTTCTTCTGCAAGTACTGGTTCTCCCAGTACCCGTGGGAGAACCCCGACGAGTACGTCAAGCGCTCGCCGCTGTCACTGGTGGGCAACGTCAAGACGCCTTCCATGCTCCTGACCGGCGAGAACGACTACCGCACACCGATGTCGGAGTCGGAGCAGTACTACCAGGCGCTCAAGCTTCGGAAGGTGGACGCCGCGTTGGTACGCATCCCCGGCGCCTCACACGGTATCGCGCGGCGGCCGAGCCAGCTCATCGCGAAGGTCGTGCACGTGCTCGCGTGGTTCGAGCGTTACGACAGGCCGCGTGACGGCGAATAGCGTTCGCGTCAGGGCTTGCGGCTGACCCGCTCGGCGAGCTCTTCCGCCATGCCGAGGGTGGCGAGCGCGGCGCGGATCGCCTTCTCGAGCTCGGGCGGGTCGAACCCGCTTACGCGGATCTTGGCGATCCTCGGGCCGAAGTCCGCCAGCCGCAGCCGGCTCGCGAGCCGGCACGCCGTCGCTTGCAAGAGCGCGTCCGACGACCGCAGCCAGTCCGAGATCGCGTCCTCGATCGGTTCGGGGTCGACCCAGCCCTGTTGCGCGAGCGTCTCGACGCGCTCCTTGGCGCCTTCGGCCTTCGGGTCCTCTTCCAAGCCTGCGAGGGCGCGTTGCAGCGGTCCGGACGTGCGCTTGACCGTCGAACGCCACCAATGAAGCCAACGCGCGTGCACGTTCGGGATCGACACTCCGGTCAGACTGCGCAACGCGCGATAGGTGGCGCGCTGAATGCGCGGCTCCTCCGACGTGGCGAGCTCGAGGAGCGCCGGCATGTCCCGGCCCGTGCCCAGCGCGCCCATGGCCAGGATGCCCGCCTCGCGCTCCTCCAACGACCCGCGCCTAGACCACTTGATGCACTTGACGACGTCGCCGCCGCGAAGATTGACGCGCGCAAGGGCCTTCAGCGCGGCGATGCGCACGGGCTCGTGATCGCGTCGCGGGCTGTGCAGGCAGAGGTCCGTCAGCCCCTCGAGCGCCGGCCGGCCCCCCGTCCGTCCGAGCGCCGCGGCGAGCGCGACCATCGCCGGCTCCCCCTCGTCCTGCGCCGCTCTGACGGCCTTGCGAACGTCGGCTGCGGTCAGCACCTTCGTCTCGTCTGTGTTCGGCGCGGCCCAGGCGGGACCGGTCACCAACACCGAGACGGACAGAGAGAGAAGAAGGGTGCGCACGGTCGTCTACCTCGGAGGGGGTGTGGCTTCGCGCCAGTACACGCGCTCGACCCGGGCCTTGCGATCCCAGGAGAGATCGCCCAGCGCGCGGTCGTAGTGGAACTGGGTTCCGCCCTGCAGCGTGACGCTACGACCGACGATCGAACCGAAGAACGGACTCCCGCCGTCGACCATGATGTCGCGCTCCGGCGCGTAGACCGCCATCGCCGTCGAAGCGCTGCCGTTCACGACCAACTGCAGGTCGCTCGGGTTGTGTCCCTGCGGGAGCGCGTACGGGTGCGCATTCACGATCAGGTTCTGCGCCAGCCCGGACGGGTTGACCAATTGGCCGCCGCCGACGTTTAACCGTCCCGTGACGTAGAACGTCGAGGGGCCGTTGATCGTGAGCATGCCGCCGCCCTGGAGGATCAGGTCGGTGAAGAAGTACGTACCGCCCGACAACACCACGTTGCCGCCGGCGTTGACGCGCAACGAGTAGGTCGCGGCGTTGTACTGGATGCCCTGGCCGTTTCCGATCTCGCCGTTGTTGTTGGACGCGAGCGCCGCGGCGAACTCGTCGTACGGCGTGTCCGGGATCGGGACCTCCTGCTCCAGCGGCACGGTGTCGCCCAAAACCGACGAGTCACCGACGATCGTCGTCGTGCTCAGCGGGCCGGGAATCGCGTCGCCGCGGACCTTTGAGGTGCCGTCCAGCCCGACCGGGCCGTTGCTGCCGGCGTGGGCGTCGGCGTCGGCATACGGGCCGTAGGCGTCCACGTTGACCGCCTGCGTGAGGTAGGGGCCGAGCCGGCTGTCGAACGAGTCGGTCGTGGAGGTGGAGCGGATGTCGAGCGACTGCTTGCCGAACAGGCCGTGCGTGAAGTCGCCGAGCTGGAAGACGCGCAGCTCGACCTCGATACGCCGCTCGCTCAGCCCCTTGCCCGATCTGGCCTTGAGCGTCCAGCGGTGACGGCGCACGGGGTCGCGCTCGATGCCGACCTCGTACTCGCCGTTGGCGTACGTGTCGGTCAGCGTGTCGGAGTCGGCCGCGAGCTTGCCGCGGATCCGGCTCTCGGCGTGGACCAGACCCATCTCGGCGATCTCGAGGGCATGCATGCTCGTCTCGTGATGGATGACGGACGTGCGCTCGGCCATGCCGTTCGTAAGAAATCCGAGAGAGAGCCCGGCAACGAGGATCACCACGAACGAAACGACGATGATCATCATTCCCGCTTCGCCGGACGAGCGGCGGCATTCGAATTTGGACTGCATGCAGCTAGTTCCTCAGCGACACAGCGGTCTCACTGTGTACGAAGTGCGGTTCGCGTCCTGGCATCACGTAGTAGGTGGTGAGCTTGATGACGAGTGTTCGCCCTTCCTGGCGCAGCAGGAAGCCTCCGGACGGAATGTTGCGACCGATCTTGCGCTTCGCGAGCTCGGTCCCGTCCGCCGCGAGGCGATACAGCATCAACTTGCCGGGCTGGGCAACGCCGTTCACGGACGGCGCGTTCTCCCAACGCAGCTCCTCGGTGTCGCCCCAAACGCGGCCGTCCGCGTTCGAGCCGACCACCCGATCGAAGCGCGGGTTGGCGCACGTCATGACTTCCTCGCCGGGAGGTCCCGACTCGACGAAGCCGTCGAGCGTGTTGACGTCCGCCTGACGCAGAACGTTGGCGATGATCTCGAAGTTCTTGCGGTGCTCGGCGTGTGCCTGGGTCATGAGCTGCGAGTCGCCCGCCAGACCGTAGGCCGTTCGCATGGCCTTGCCGAGACCGAGCATGCCCGTCGCGAGGATGATGATCACGATCATGACCTCGAGGGCGGTGAAGCCCCGTTGCGACCGATGTGTGGGGATGCGCATTAGCGGTCTCCTCTCAGCCACGTGCTCACGCGCAGCTCACGCGGGCCGCGGCCGCGCAACACCCATCGGAACGTCACCTCGACGGGCAGCGCGACGTAGTCGTTGTCGCGCGGGTCCGCGTCGATCAGGCCGTCGCCGTTCAGGTCCTTCGGCAGGCCGAATCGCGTCAGGTTGGCGTCTTCGCGCAGGCGCATGGCCGTTCCGCCTGCGGCGACCGTCGTCGGCGTCATCGGCACCTCGACGCGCACGCGGAGGTCGTCGAGGAACGACGGAAGGACGATGCCGTCGAAGTAGTCGTCCGGTGCCCAGGCCAGCTTTCCGCTCTGAAGCGCCGTTCCCGTCTTGCCGTCGAGGGCGGTCGCAACCTGAATGGAGCGGAGACGGCTGTAGAGCCCGGCCCAGTCCTCGTCGGAGCGTAGTCGCTCCATGAACTGGCGGCTGGTCTGAAGCACGGAGCTGCGAACGCGTTGCTGCTCGGACAGTCGCTGCTCGGTACCGGTGCTGGCCAAGTGACCCAGGAGCGCGATGGCGAGGACGATCGCGCCCATCAGCGCTTCGAGGACGGTGAATCCGCCCTCCGCGGATTTCCGGCGCCTGCGACAGGGGGGGATTTGAAGTTCCAGGGCGGGTCTCCCTAAGGCCCGACCGACATTCCGGCACCACAAGGCCGCGCGTCGCTTCCCGGGGGGCACGGAATCGACACGGCAATTGCGGAGTCCCTGTCGTCAATCCGGCCCCGGCGACCCAACCGGAATTTCCGATTCTGTTCCGGGAAGCGTGCTGTTAGCCCTCGGTAGCCCGCCGTGAGGCCCCGCGGGAGCACACGTCACCTCGGCCTCGCGCCTGGCCCGACGCGGATTTTCGGGGGCCGGCAAGGGGAACGGGCCGGTCGGGCCGAAGCGGAGTACGATCGCCGCGACAGATCTTCTTTCGCTCATCGATGCGTCTGGGGACGAGCCAGGCTCGACCCACTCAGCGCGGTCGCCTTAGCGGCTTTGTCATCACAAGCAAGAGCCCCTAAGGCGTCGGATGAGAACTCCGGTTCCGGGGCAAGGAATCAAGGACTCGAAAATCACAATGGCTCAGAACAAACTCTATGTGGGCAACCTGTCGTTCGACAGCACCGAAGACGACATCACAGACGCCTTTTCGGCCCACGGCACCGTGACAAGTGTCAACGTCATCATGGACCGCGACACCGGCAGGCCGCGAGGCTTCGCTTTCGTCGAGATGAGCAGCGATGCGGAAGCCCAGACCGCCATGCAGGCGCTCGACGGGCAGGATCTCGGCGGTCGCAACCTCAAGGTGAACCTCGCCAAGCCGCGTGAACCGCGTGGCGGCGGCGGCGGTCGCTGGTAGGCGTCTCACGCCACACATCTCCGAGAGATCTCTTCGGCCGGGCTCGTCCCGGCCGATTTCATGTCCGCGCCGCTCGTCGGATCGTCACGCCGCGGCGGTCGCGGATTCCGGACGGCCCATGCGCTTGAGCCAGCGGTAGTGGGAGCGGATCGCGCCCCACAGCTTGTCGTTCGCGCGATAGGGGATGCCGGCCTTCGCGCAAGCGCGCTCGACCACGCGTGAGATCCGCGGGTAGTGCACGTGACAGATGCGCGGGAACAGGTGGTGCTCGACCTGGAAATTGAGCCCGCCGACGTACCAGGACACCAAGCGGTTGTTCCTGGCGAAGTCCACGGTCGTTCGAATCTGGTGCACCGCCCACGAGTCCGGCATGTGGCCGGTCTCGGCGTCCGGCTCCGGGAAACCGGCCTCTTCCACCACGTGGGCCATCTGGAAGACGACGCTCAATACGACACCCTGCGAGAAGCACGCCACCGCGTAGATACACAGGACGAGCCAGAGCGGGTGGAAGAGCGCCGGCAAGACCAGCGCGTACGAGAAGAAGATCGCCTTGCCGAGGATCAGGAACGCCAGATCCCAGCCCTTCGGCCGGCTGATCCGGTAGGCGTTGATCCGGCCCTTCGCGACGTCCTTGAAGTCGTCGTACCACTGCCACTTCATCGGAAGGAATGCGTACAGTACCCAAAGATAAAGGTGTTGCAGCCGGTGGAAGCGGTAGCGCTTCTGTGCGGGGGAGAGCCGGCCGAAGAAGCCGACATTGATGTCGTCGTCCCAGCCTTCGATGTTGGTGTACGTGTGGTGGATCGTGTTGTGCTTCCGCGCCCACACGAAGGAGCTGGCGCCGACCAGATCCAGCGTCCGGGCCATGAGCTTGTTGACCCATCCGCGGTTCGAGTAGGCGTTGTGGCTGCCGTCGTGCTGGACGTTGAAGCCGATGGCCGCGGTCGCCAGTCCCAGGGAGACGGCCAGGGGGACGGCCTGCCACCACGCGAAGGCGTAGAAGACGAGCAAGATGTACGACGCGATCGCCCACACGAAGATGATTGCCGTCTTGACGTACATGGATGCGCAGTCGCGCGGCCTGCGCCCGGTCATGCGCAGGTAGCGCTCGACCACGGCGCGCAGCCTGCGCTGGAACGGATCCGTTGCCTTGAATCGAACGCGGTCCTGCGCCGGCCGCGCGTCGGCGTGGGTCATCGGCATACGCCGCTCACCGGGTTCGGGGTTCGCAAGTTCGGGCTCCGGGGAAGTCGGCTATCGGAACTCGAACCACATCGGTCCGAACCGCCACAGGTCGCATCGCCAAGCGGAAGTGTACCGGTCGCTGGGCGCTCCCCTAGATCCATCTGGACGGGTGTTAAGGACCGGAGAAGGCGGCGTGGCCGCGGCTCCCTCCCGGCGAGCGGGACCGGCGCCGAATCGTCAGCCGACCCGGACGCTGCCGCGACGGGGGTGTTCGACGAAGAGGGCGCGGTACGTCGCGAATCGAGCCGCCAGACCGGGTTTGGTGAGGCCGGACCCGTGCAGGTCGTACGTGTGGACGCCCGATCGGTGCCGTGGGCGGGCTCGCATCCACGCCTCGACGCGCGCTTGGTGACCGTCGGTCCACCCGAGGTCGAAATGGTCGTAGATCTTTCGCGTCGTGCCCACGGCGTCGCTCGTGAGCTCTTCGTACGAGACGTCGATGAGCCGATCCGACGAGATGCGGCTGCGCGCATCGAGATTCCGGTCGACCATCATCTCCAGCACGTCTGCGACAAACGGCGCAATTGCGGAACGTTCCACACCGCTGATCACGCCGTACATCGTCTCGAAGAGACTGATCAGGCTCGGAATCACTTCGACCGGATCTCGATGCGTCTGCACGACCATCACGTTTGGGATGTTGGCGAACAGGGCGTCCAAGTACGCTGTGTGAAGCGGCGCTTTGAGCGTGAGCCGTAAACGAGGCGTCGCGCTTTGAAAATGTTGCAGGTACGCGCGATACATCCGATACGCGGGCGTGGGATCACGGTCGGTGACCCACTCGATGTACCCGAACACCGGCGCCAGCATGCACCACACCGCGCTGGTGAAGCAGCCGTCGAGCAGCAGCGCACACTCGTCCGGCTCGTCGGCATCGAGGTGGTGTTTCGCGGCGTACGCGGGTGCCAGCCGTTTCAGCATGTCGACACGCTTCTGAACGCGATCGCGTCGAACGTTCGGTGCGGGTCCGGGCATCGGCTCGAGCAGCTCCCACAGAAGCAGCGGCCGTGCACCCGCGGCGAGCGCGAGCAGCCGATGCAGGAGCGTCGTTCCGGAGCGCGGAAGTCCGACAACCATCAGCGGCGCCACGAGGGGCGTCTCGAACGTCGCGGGAGTCCGCTTTCGGGCCTCGAGGAGACGCAACCGGTTGACGAGCGCATTCGTGATGTTGTCGCGCATCACGATGCGCCCGCCCAGGCTCAGCCGCGCGTCGTCTTCCAGCGACAGGCACAGTCGCTCGAGTCCTTCCCGGTCCGACGTGTCGCCGAGGTCGTCGAGACCGGTGCGGCGGCGCGCGCGACGGATGAGCGCTTCGGGCTCCAGCGAGACGAGCCGCACGCCCATCCCGGCCGCGAGCGCGCCGGCGCGGTTGAAGGCGCGGAACCAGAGAGGAGCGCTTCTCTTCGTCATCGGCCTCCGAAATCACCCATCCGCCGGCGGCGGAAGGGGGCACGTAGGTACGGAGACCAATGAAGATCATCCTGTACGCCGTCCCCGTCTTCCTCGCCGTGGCGCTGCTGGAACACGCGCACGGGCGCCGTCGCGGGCGCAGCTTCTACGGAGCGCGGGACACCGTCGCGAACCTGTCGATCGGCGCCGGCAGCCAGGTCTTCGGGATGTTCTACCTCGCGCTGTTCATCGGGGCCTACGCGTGGGTCTTCGCGCACCTCGCGCCCGCCCGCTTCGACGTCACGCCGCTGTCGGTGCTCGGGTGCTTCCTCGCGCTGGACTTCGTGTACTACTGGGCACACAGGTTCAGTCACGAGTGGAACTTCCTCTGGGGCGGACACATCGTTCACCACTCCAGTGACCGGATGAACATCGCGATCGGGTTTCGCCAGCCGTGGTTCCACCACCTGCCGGGATTCGTCTTCTTCCTTCCCGTCGCGATGCTCGGATTTACGCCGGTCGTGTTCTGGACGATCATCGGCTTCATGCGGCTGTATCCGCTGTGCCTGCATACCGAGGCGATCGGCAGAATGCCGGCCTGGTATGAGGCGGTGTTCAACACACCCTCGCACCATCGGGTGCATCACGGGCGCGATGCAAAGTACTGCGGCAAGAACTACGGCGCGATCCTGATCGTGTGGGACAGGCTGTTCGGGACGTTTCAGGTGGAGGAGGAGCGTCCCGCATACGGCATCGAGATGCCGTTGAAGAGCTCGAATCCGCTTTGGGCGAATGTGCACTATTACGCACACATGATCGACGTCGCGCGTGCGTGCCCGACGGTATGGCAGAAGCTCTACGTACTCGTTGCGCGACCGGGATGGCGACCGCGCGAGATCGGATCGCGTGGTGCTCGTCCGTCATCCGTCGCAGAGGGTCGCGTCTCGCCGTATGTCGCGGCGCAGGTCGCGCTCGCCGTCGCCGGCGTGCTGGCGTTCATGTATGCGTTCGAGTTGTTCACGCCGATCACACGGATCTGGTTGGGCGCCGTCCTCATCGCGACCCTCGTCAGCCTGGCCGGCCTGATGGAGAACAGACCCTGGGGCAAGACCGCGGAAGGCGTGCGTTGGAGCATCGTCGTCGCCGGCGCGATCCTCTGCGCGACGATCTAGGATCGCTACTTGGCGCGCGCCTCGTTCAGGAATTGAAGAACACGCTTCGTTCGAAGCTCGGGGTGCTTCTCGAGCAGCGACTCGAGCGCCCGCAGGTGGGCTCGCGCTTGCGCCATGTCGTCCAGATCGGCGCTGCTCATCGATGCGAATGCGAGGTCGACGGCATGCAGCTGCGGCGCGCGAAGCCGGTTGCGCTCGCCGATCTGCTCGAAAGCCCAGCGTGCGTGCTCCGGCTTGCCGGCACGGTGGTAGGCCACGAGCAGCAGCGTCTCGCAGCGCGCATCCTGTTCCGCACGATGCCGGGTCGCACGCCAGAGACCGCGGGCGAGGGAAAGCGCGATCGCGACCTGATGGGGATCGCCGTTCGAGGGCGTCAGCGCCCGCCACAAGCGACGAACCATGCCCTCGTGCGAGGCGTCCCGGTGGTACAGGAGCCGTAGCGCGGCCTCCGCCACGTCCGGTTCCAGAGTCGTTCGGGCCTTCAGTGCGCCGATCAACGCGTCCAGGTCATGCGCGCTCTCGCTCAGCTCCTCGACGACGGGGCGGGCGCGCGCGCGCAGCTTTGCCGCGCGTTCCCAGGCGCCGACGCGCTCCTTGACCAGCCGGCTGTCCCAGATCTGCACCGTACCGTTCGTGAGCGCCGTCAAGAATCGCTCGCCGTCGGGGCTGAAGGCGATCTCCGTGATCCAGCTCCGAGCATGCTTGATGCTCCCGATCGAGTGCATCTCACCGGTGTCCCAGAAACGCACCGCGCCGCTGTACGTGCTCGCGACCAGACGACTTCCGTCAGGCGTGTAGATGACGTCGCTCAGTCCCGCGCTCCAGCGAAGCGACCGATCGATGTCGGCGCTCTGATGGATCCGCGCTCTGATGTCGCGTCGACGGCACCCACACGCGCAGGGTCTGGTCGTTCGAGACCGACGCTAGCCGGTCCTCGCTCGGATGGAACGTCAGCCCCGTGATCGCGAGATCGTGCGCTTCGAACGAGCTCACCTGCGAGAGCGACGACGTCTCCCAAACGCGAATCCGACGTCGAACGCCGGTGGCGATTCGAAGCCCGTCGCGACGCACGGCCATGCGTCCCCAGGCGGCTTCGTGTCGCTCGAGTGGTTCGAAGGCGAGCGACTCGCGCACGGCTCGTCCCGTTTCGACGTCCCAGATTCGTAGATACCCATCGCGCGAGAGGCTCACGACGTGTCGTGCGTCCGGGAGCCAGCGCAGCTCGTCGACGCCTTCGTCGTCGACGCGCCATCGGCGCTCGACGGCGTCCGTTTCGAGGTTCCAGATCGCGATGTATCCATCGCTGTCCGCTACCGCGAGCCGGCCGTTCGCCCGGCGACAGCCGCACCGCGTTCACGACGCCGCCCGTGCCGTAGAACACGCGCGCGAGCTCGCCCGTCGCGACCTCCCAGAGACGAACCTCGCCGCCGAAGCCGCCGGACGCGACGAAGCGAGCGCCGCAGTCCGCCGTTCCGACGTCGTCCATGTGTCCCGTCAAGACGTACGGATCACGCGTCTCACCGAGGTACCACTCGCCGACCGCACCCCAGGACGACGCCACGATCGCTCGGCGGCCCTCGGGATGAACGGCGCCCCGGTGCGGCGACGGGTGACCAGAGAGCGTGTAGAGCTCCTTGCCGTCGCCGTCGTCCAGCACCCGCAGCTTGCCGTGGTCGAACACCATGGTGCGCCGGCCCGTCGGATCGTGCAGGAAACCGCCGGCGCCGGAGGTCGTGGGAAATGTGTGAAGCTCGCGGCCGCCCTGCGCTTCGAACACGCGCAGCAGGCCGTCGCGCGTCGTGACCGCGACACGCTCGCCGGGAAGCACGGCGAGCCCGTCGATGCCGTAGCGGCTCAACGCGTGCGACCAGACCGTCGCCCAGTCGCTTCGGCGCTTGCACCAGACGCGCCCGTCCGCCGTCCCGACGACCGTCAAGTCGGCGTCTGGAAAGCTGACGGTCGCGAGCACGCGCGCCGGGAACGTGCCGCGCGAGATCGGCATGCCGGTTTCGGCGTCGTAGCAGACGACGATGCCGGGATCGATGCCGCTGACGATCTGCGTGCCGGCGTTCACGTAGTCGACACTCGCGTGGTCGCCGAGCTCCTCGCCGACGAACGTGCGCTCGCAACCGGGCCACGTCCAGAGCTCCAGCGCGCTCGACGTTCCGACCGCGATCTGATGCGCCCTCGGATGCCAACGAACCCATCGGGGTCGTCCGTCCGTTGTGAGCTTCGATACGACCTCGCCGGTCGCGTCCGCGTAGACGCGGACCTCGTCGCCGACGACGACGGCGAAGTGCGTGCCGTCGGGGTGGTAGGTCACGTCGTTCGCGACGTCCGGAAGACTCTCGAATCGACGCAACGTCGGATCGAGGCGGCTTCGCAGGTGGCGCCACTCCCAGTTGCGGAACTCGGGCGGCGCCTCGTCCAGAGTTTCGCGCCGCGCGATGCATGTCGCCGGACCGCATGGCCGCCTCGACGGCGCCGATGCTCGCCGCGTACTGGCGCAGGCGCGCCCGTCGTCTCCTTCTTCTTCAGATCGAGCACGTACCACACGGAGCTCGCCACGAGCAGCAGCGTCGCGACGAGCACCGTCGCGGTCAGCGTCTTGTGCCGGCCGATCGCCTTGCGAAGGAGATAGCCGGCGGTGGGGGCGCGCGCCGCGATCGGCTGGCCGGCGAGATACGCGCGCAGGTCCGTCGCCAGCGCTTCGGCGGTCGCGTAACGCTGCGCGGCGTCGTGCGCCATCGCCTTGCGCACGATCGTCTCGAGATCCGGCGGAATGCGTGGCTCCAGCGCGCGGGGGCGCTTCGGCTCCTCGTTGGGAATGCGCGTCGCGAGAACCGCCGGCGTCGTCGCCCTCGTACGCCCGGCGTCGCGTGAGCAGCTCGTAGAGCGTGATGCCGACGCCATAGATGTCGCCACGCACGTCGGAGACGCCCGCGAACCGTTCGGGCGGCATGTAGCGGAACGTGCCCAGGACGTCACCCGTGCGCGTGAGCCCGTCCGAGCCCTCCTGGCGGCACAGCCCGAAATCGGTGATCCAGCAGTGGCCGCTCTCGTCGAGCATGACGTTGGTCGGCTTGACGTCGCGATGCAGCACGCCCTGCGCGTGCGCATGCGCGAGCGCCTCCGCCGCCTGCAGCCCGATGCGCGCGACGCGATCGAAGTACGCGCGTGCGGTGCCACCGTCGGTTCCGTCCACCGACGCGTCGGCGTCGGCGATGAGCTCGTCCAGTCCGCGTCCCTCGATGTACTGCATCGAGTAGTAGTGAAATGTCGTCGGCCTGGCCGTAGCCGATGACGGGAACGATGTTCGGATGGTTGAGCTTGGCCGCCGCCTGTGCTTCGAGCCGAAAGCGTTCGAGAAAGCGTGGATCGAGCGTCGCTTGCGTCGGGAGGATCTTCAGCGCGACGCGGCGGTCGAGCTCCTTCTGCTCGGCCTCGTACACCACACCCATGCCGCCTCGGCCGATCTCCCGGACGATCTCGTACGGACCGACGTGCGTACCGGCCATGGGCTCGGCCGCCTTGATGCCCTCCATCGCCGTGAGCAGCGGGAAGATGTCGCGGATCTCGTCGGCGTGCTCGGGATGACGGTGCGCGTACTCCGAGATCGAGGGCGACTCTCCCTTGCGCGAACGGGAGACGAACTCCTCTGCGAGGCGGTCCAGCTCGTCCTGGGCCGTCTCGGCTCGTGGCTCATCCCCATCAGGGTATCTTGCACGCATGTCGGAAGACGTGACGTTCGACGAAGGGCTGATTGCCGCCGGCGAGGCGGGCCGCGAGACCGTCCTCAACGGCCTCCTCCCAGCGTCACCGCGGACGGTTGATTCGCATGGTGCGCATGCGCATGCACCCGCAGGTGCGCGCGCGGGTCGACGCGTCGGATGTCATCCAAGACGCCTATGTCGAAGTGACCAACCGGATCGGCGAGTACGTCGACGATCCGCGCGTACCTTTCTTCGTGTGGTTGCGGCGGCTCACCGGACAGCGCCTGATGAAGACGCATCGCTTCCATCTCGACGCCAAGCGCCGGGACGTGCGCCGTCAGGAGCGGCCGGACGACGCGCGAATGCCGGAGGCCAGCGTCGTCGCGATGGTGGACATGCTCGCGGCGGACACCACGACGCCGACGCGGGGCGCCGCGCGCACGGAGCTTCGCGAACGCATCGTCGCTCTTCTCGGTGAGCTCAGTGAGACGGATCGCGAGGTGCTGTGCATGCGGCATTTCGAAGAGCTGTCCAACGAGGAGGTCGCGCACGAGCTCGGGCTCGGCAAGCACGCCGCCAGCAAGCGCTACATTCGCGCTCTCAAGCGGCTGCGGGAGCTCGTCGGGGACGACTTCACCGGCTAGCGGCGCCTCCGTCGCCTCGAGGGCGCCCGGCCGCCCCCGTTCGTAGACATGCGGATTCGATGTCTACAGCAGCGCGCTGCTCGGCGCCCCTCCGGAGTGGTCCCGGCCGCCCACGGAGGTACTCGCCATGACTCGCGCACTCTTGCTTCTCGTCCTCGTCTCTGCCGCGCTGATCGCCATCGCGTCCGATGCCGGTGCCGACGACATCCGGCTCCTGCTCGACCGGGTCCAGGTCGTGCGGGAGCGTGAAGCGTCGGGCGACCGGCCGTACTTCGCGACCATCGCCTTCCGCTCCACGCTCAACCGCCGCGGCTCGACGAGCCTGCGCGTCATCGAGAACGAACCGCACGACTGGGTTTCGAAGCCGGCGTGGCACCGCGTGCACGCGAGCCGCCATCTGCAGCAAGGCGCCTCCGCGGAAATTCCGTTCTGGATGGGCGGCATCGAGTGGCGCAACGTGAACATCGCGCGCTTCAACGCGGCGGATCGCACGACCTGGAACGCGGCCGTGACCTCCGAGGTCCTCGGCGCGATCGTCGTCGCGATCGACAACAACAACACGCCGCCGCACGTCTTCAAGGACCTGCTCAATCAGGCGATTCCGAAGTTCCGCACGATCCTCGTCCGTCACGTCGAGTCCGGCAGGATCGTCCGCGGCGCGCTGGGAGGCACGGCCTTCGATACGTCGGAGGTCGAGCAGCAGATCGAGACGATGCTCAGGGAGCTGCTCGCCGACAACGCGCTGAAGCTGCTCTTCCAGCTCACGGTGGGCTCGACCTTCAATCCCGACCAGATCGTGGGGGTGCACGCCTTCATCGTGCCCGCGCTGACCGGGCTCTCCGAGGTCGCGCGGCCTACGGAACGCACGCAGAGCGGTCTGCCCGGCGGCGCGATCAAGATCAAGAGCCTGCGCATGAACCCGCGCAACCAGTCGCGTACGGTCACCTTCGAAGGGTCCGGCGGAATCTACAACGTCAACGCCAGGCTGCAGCGCGACAATCGCGCGGGGACGGAGGTGGTCCGGCAGGTGCGCTTCGAGCTGTTCACCGGCAGCGACGACATGCGCGGTGACACGCGCGCGCTCGCCATCGTCGAGACCTCGCGCGGGACGGTGCGGCGCAGCATGAACCCGCGCGGTGGTCTCGCATCGCGTTCGCGCCATCGGGTCAACCTCGACATGCCGCGCGGGACGCGTCGAAGCGACATTCGGCGGATCGGCATCGAGTTCCATGCGGGCGGGGGCAGGGACCAGTGGGATCTCGACGGGCTCAAGGTCACTTCACACAGCTCGAGCGCGCCGCGACTGCTGTACGTGAAGGGCGGACGCGGCATGCAGGACTTCTCGCCGCGCCGCGGAAGGTGGTGGGAGATCGTCGGCCCGGCGGCGACGCCGAGCACGGGAACGACGGGCACGGGCGGGACGGCGGGAACGGCGTTGGTGCGTCGCCTCGAGGTGTCGGTGCGAACCGGCAACGACGATCTGCGCGGCGGCAACGACAACGCGACCGCGTACGTCCACATCCGCGGCCGGGCCCCGGTTCGCGCTTCGATCAACAACCGCCGGCGACTCGCCGACCGAACGACGCGCGACATCACGATCACGCTCGCAGGCGGTGTTCCGCGCGCCGACCTGCAGGCCATCGAGATCCGGACGACGCTCGGCGGCGGGATGGGCGGCGACAACTGGAACCTGGCACGCCTGCGCGTCGTGGCGCACGGCGACGCGGGGCGCGCTGTCCTCGTCGACCGGCAGGGTCGGCCGCTGCACCGGTTCACCGGCAGCAGCCAGACCGTGCGATTCTCGTTTCCGAGACCGTAGACCCGGCCCGGCGCCCCACGAACGCTTCGAATTTGGTACATCGGGCCCCCTGAAGAATGGAGGCAGAGATGACCACGCAGCACATGCCCGTCCCCGGTGTCCAGCACGAGAACCTGTCGAAGCTCGCCGGCGAGTGGGTCGGCGAGGAAAGCATGTTGCCCTCGCCGTGGAGTCCGGAGGCGAAGGAACGCATCGGTCGCATCAGCGCGCGCGTTCTCGAGGGGTTCTTCGTGGTGTCGGACTACGAGCAGAAGGACGGTGACGACGTCACGTTTCGTGGGCACGGCGTTTATAGCTGGGACCCCGCGAACGAGCAGTACGTCATGTACTGGTTCGACTCGATGGGAGGCGCGGGCGGCGTCGCGACGGGCACCTTCGAAGACGACGTGCTGACGTTCACGAACACGTCGCCGATGGGGCACCATCGCTACCGCTATACGTTCGGCGACGCCGAGACCCGCTTCGAGATGGCGATGTCGCAGGACGGCGAGAGCTGGCAGCCGCTCATGGACGCGACGTATCGCCCCGCGTAGGCCGCGATTGAGGTAGCCTGTCGCGCCCTGGAAGGCGGTTCCCATGGCGCGCATTCACGTTCTCATCCTCGTCGGTTTCGTCCTCCTCCTAGGCGACGCTCCGCTCCAAGCGGCCGAGGAGAAGACCGAGCCGGCGTTCGCGGGTCTGACGTGGCGTTGCATCGGGCCGGCCCGTGGCGGGCGCGTGTCCAGCGTCGCCGGCGTTCGCGGCGACCGGCGCACCTACTACATGGGCGCGTGCGGCGGCGGCGTGTGGAAGACGACCGACGCCGGCGCGCACTGGAAGAACGTCAGCGACAAGTTCTTCACGACGGGGTCCGTCGGCGCGGGTGGCCGTGGCACAGAGCGATCCGAACGTCGTCTACGCCGGCACCGGCGAGCCCGACATCCGCGGCAACTTCTCCCACGGCGACGGGGTCTACAAGTCGACCGACGCCGGCAAGACGTGGAAGCGCGTGGGGCTGTTCGACTCGCGCCAGATCGGACGCATCGCAATTCACCCGACGAACCCGGACGTCGTCTACGTGGCCGCGCTCGGACACGTCTTCGGACCCAACATCCAGCGCGGCGTCTTCCGCTCGACGGACGGCGGCGCGACGTGGAAGCGCGTTCACTTCGTCAACGAGGACACCGGCGCCGTCGACATCGCGCTGGATCCGTTCAATCCGCGCATCGTCTACGCGGGCTTCTGGCAGGTGCGCCGCAAACCCTGGCGGCTCGACAGCGGCGGCGAGGGCAGCGGGCTCTGGCGCTCCAAGGACGGCGGCGACACCTGGGAGAAGCTGAAGAAGGGCCTGCCCAAGGGCGTGCTGGGCAAGATCGGCGTCTCGCCCTCCGCCGCAAGACAGGACCGCGTCTTTGCGATCGTCGAAGCCGAAGACGGCGGCGTGTTTCGTTCCGATGACGGGGGCGACAACTGGTCGCGCGTGAACCAGGAACGCAAGCTGCGGCAGCGCGCCTGGTACTACTCGCGCATCCAGGCCGATCCGCAGGCCGCGGACACCGTCTACGTCCTCAACGTACGATTCCACAAGTCGATCGACGGGGGCAAGAGCTTCAAGGCGATCCCGACGCCGCACGTCGACAATCACGCGCTTTGGATCGATCCCGACGACAACCAACGCATGATCGAGGGCAACGACGGCGGCGCGAACGTCTCGATCGACGGCGGGCAGACGTGGTCGCGCCAGGACAACCAGCCCACGGCGCAGTTCTATCACGTCGCGACCGACAACCGGTTTCCCTATCGCGTACTCGGGGCGCAACAGGACAACTCGACGATGTCGATCGCGCACACCAGCCACGCGCTCAACGGCCGGGACTTCTACGCCGTCGGCGGCGGCGAGAGCGGCTACATCGCGGCGCGACCCGACGACCCCGACGTGATCTACGCCGGCTCGTACGCCGGCTGGCTCACGCGCTACGACCACAAAACGGGGCTTGCGCGTCCGATCAGCCCGTGGCCGGAAAATCCGATCGGGGGCGGCGCCGCCGAGCTGAAGCACCGCTTCCAGTGGACGTTCCCGATCGTCATCTCCCCGCACGATCCCGACGTCGTGTACGTCGGCGGCGAGGTGCTCTTCAAGACGACGAACGGCGGTCAGAGCTTCGAGGTCATCAGCCCCGACCTCACGACCAACGACAAGCAGAAGCAGGCGTCGAGCGGCGGCCCGATCACGCAGGACAACACGACCGTCGAGTACTACTGCACGATCTTCAGCGTCGCCGAGTCGCCGCTGAAGAGGGGGCGCATCTGGGTCGGCACCGACGACGGCCTGGTGCACGTCACCGACGACGAAGGCAAGAACTGGGAAAAGGTCACGCCGAAGGGCCTCGGGAAGAACGCGTTGATCAGTCTCGTCGAGGCGTCGCCGCACGACGCCGACGTCGCGTATCTCGCCGTCAATCGCTACAAGAGCGACGACTTCCGCCCGTACGTGGTTCGAACGCGCGATCGCGGCGCGACGTGGGAGCCGGTCGTGAAGGGCATCGGCAAGGAGGCCTTCGTTCGCGCGGTGCGCGAGGACCCCGAGCGGCGTGACATGCTCTTCGCCGGCACCGAGACGGGCGTGTACGTGTCGTTCGACGCGGGCGCGAACTGGCAGTCGCTGCAGCTCGATCTGCCGGTCGTGCCGATCACCGACCTCGTCGTCAAGGGCGACGACCTCGTGGTCTCGACCCAAGGACGCTCGTTCTGGATCCTGAGCGGACTGAGCCGCCTGCGCCAGGTGGGGGCGGTGGCGCCGAAGGGCGCGTATCTGTGCAAGCCGGCGCCGGCGTACCGGGCCCTTCGCGGCAGCGCGCGGATCCACTTCAACCTGCCGCCGGACTTCGACGGCGCCTCGCTGTCCTTCGTCGACGCCCGCGGGCGGACGATGAACGCGTTCGAGCTCGTGCCCGAGAAGGACGACGACGGCCGGAACGACAAGAAGACGGGCGCATCGGAGGAGGAGGACGACGACGACGTTCCCTCGTCGAAGATCCGGGCGAAGTCCGGCATGAACGTCTACATGTGGAACATGCGCCGCAAGGCGCCCACCAAGGTGCCCGGCGCCGTCGGTTGGCCGCGGCTTCGCAACGGGCCGATGGTGCTGCCCGGCACGTACACGGTCACGCTGAAGATCGGCGAGGGGTCGAGCGTCAAGGGCACGCTCGAGGTGCGCCGCGACCCGCGTCTGGAGATCAGCGACGAGGACATCGCGGCGTCGTCCGCGTACATCGACGATGTGTACGAGACGCTCGACCGCGTTCACAAGGCGATCAATACCATCCGCGACGTCCGCAGGCAGATCGGCGCGACGATGCGGCGTGCGCGCAACGCCCAGGCCGCGAAGAAGCTCAAGCCCTCCGCCGACGAGCTCAAGAAGGCGCTGCAGGCGATCGAAGACGCGCTCATTCAGACGAAGAGCAAGTCGCCGCAGGATCCGCTCAACTACCCGGTGAAGCTCAACGACAAGCTCACGATGCTGCTCGGTCAGACCCATCGCGACCTTCGGCCGACCGACAGCGCGAAGGCGGTGTTGGCGAGCCTGAAGGAACGCGTGAAGGTGCAGCTCGACGAGCTGGACGCCGTGCTGGCCAAGATGGTGACCGCGTTCAACGAGGCCGCGAAGGGCGTTCCGGCGGTCGTCGTGAAGGACGACTGACCGCTGCCGCCGGGGATTCGCGGATCTCGCCGTCCCCTGCGCGATACACCGCGCGTGAGATCGGCGTTCATCCCGCCCGGCTCGCGACTTCCCCGGCAGCGCCACCCTCCGGGCGGTACCATTGGCGGCGGTTGGTTCCGCGCCTCGGAGGTTGCATGTCGCGTCGCTTTGCCTGGGCCGCACGGTTCGCCCTGTGCGCCGTCTTGACGCTGGTGTTCGTTGCCCCGCTCGTCGCCGAAGAAGACGAGAAGGACGACGGGAAGAAACCGGCGCGTCCGCAGCTCGGCAACCGCGTCGACGAAAATCTCGGCCGCGAAGGCATGTGGCCCGCGCCGACAGCCGAAGACTGGGCGAGCCCGTGCCTGATCCCCTTCCAGCGCACCTGGGAGGACGCGATCGCCGTCGCCAAGGAGACCGGCAAGCCGATCCTCATCTGCATCAACATGGACGGCGAGATCGCGAGCGAGCACTGGGCGGGGAAGCGCTACCGCCAGCCCGAGGTCGCCGAGCTCTACAGCCAGTACGTGACGGTCATCGCGTCCGTGTACCGGCACACGCCGCGCGACTACGACGACGACGGCAAGCGCATCCTCTGCCCGCGCTTCGGCAGCGTCACCTGCGGCGAGCACATCGCCATCGAGCCGACGATCTACGAGAAGTTCTGCGACGGGCAGCGCGTCGCGCCGCGGCACATCGCGGTCGACGTCGAAGGCAACGAAGCGTACGACGTCTACTACATCAACGACACGGCGGGCGTCTTCGACTCGATCATCGACGGCCGCGCGAAGTTCCCCGATGCCAAGCCGCTTATCGTTCGCGGCGACCGTCCGATCATGGAGCGCGTCGCGAGCCGCCATCTGGCCGACCGCCAGGCCGTCGAGGCGGCGTATCAGAGCGGCGACGCCGAGACCCGCCGCAAGCTGCTCGAAGCCGCGATCAAGAATCCGAAGGCCGCGCCGATCGATCTGCTGCGACTCGCGATCTTCGGTCTCGACGTCGACCTGAGCAAGACCGCCCGCCAGGCGCTCGCCAAGGTCGACACGCCGCACGCGACACAGCTCATTTCCGAGGCGATGCAGGTGCCCATGGAGCCGTCGGAGCGCGACGCGCTCATCGCGGCGCTCAAGCGGCTCGGCGACAAGTCGGAGCTGGCCCAGTGGCTCGCCGGCCTGCACGCCGGCCTCGCCGAGAAGTCCAAGCTCGATCCGTCCGCGTGGTCGAAGAAGCCGAAGCGCGTCGCCCCGACGCCGACGCACGAGCAGCTCGTCGCCCAGGCCGAGTACCAGGCGCAGGCCGCGGAGTCGAACCCCGACGACCCGGGACCCCGATTGCAGCTGGCGGAGTCCAGTCTCGCGCTCGCGTTCGAAGCGCCCCGCAAGTACGTGAGCAACCAGCGGCTCGCGCGCCAGATCACGCGGCAGATGTACGTCGACGCGAAACGCGAGGCGCTTGCGGCGGAGAAGCTCGGCGCCACCGGCTGGCGCGTCAACTCCGTTCTGGCGCTCGCGGCGTACTACACCGGCGACGCGGCCGAAGCGTACAAGCGCGCCGACGTCGCCATGAAGGACCTGCCGGCGGACGACAGCACGTGGCGTTCGATGGCGCTCGTCACTGTGTTCGCGGAGTCGCGCTTCAAGGCGATCAAGAAGGCGGTGAAGGCGAAGGAGGACTGGCCGCAGGGATGGCTGGCGGACCTTCACGCGGCGTACGCGATCCTGCAGCGCCACCCGCTCGGCACCGCCGACCAGGTGTTCTGGCACTACGACTTCATGGACTGGCTCGGCGCGCATCACCGCGCGACGCGCATCCTGCACGAGGGCATCGGGCGCTTCCGCGACTCGGAGAAGCTGCACAAGGCACTGCGCGAACGCTTGATGCGACGTCGCGGCGCGAAGGCGCTCGAGACGTACTACGCCGAGCTGCTCAAGGAGTTCGAGGATCCGGCCCGACTGTCGGCCTACGCGAGCCTCGCGTCGCTGACGGTCGCGGAGTACTACCGTCGCACGAATCGATACGAGAAGGCGATCGCGGGCTACGAGCGCTCGATCATGCACTACGAGGACGCGATTCAGGCCCACGAGGCGCACAAGGCATTCGGCGACCGGCACATCGCGCTGGCGCACGCGGCGATCGCGCGCATGGCGTACCAGCTCGACGACGACGAGCTCGCCACCAAGGAGATCCTGAAGTCGTTCGCGCGCGACCCGAGCGCAGCGGGCACGCGCGACGCGATGGGATTCACGCCCGGTGAGACCGGGCAGATGCTCCTTGCGCGCCTGAAGAAGGCGGAGAAGGCGGACCTCGCGGCGAAGGTCGAGGTCGCGCTCTCGGAGCTCGACTCGGCACTGTTGCGTCCGGACATCGGCCTCGGGCCCGGCGGTCGCTAGCCCAACCACGAGGGAGGCCGCGGCCTGTGAACGACGTATCTGCCGTCACCGAGCGCATCGAGCGTGAGAGCACTTTCTTGCGCGACGTGATCCACGAGGTCGAACGGGTCATCGTCGGACAGAAGCCGCTGATCGACAGCATGCTGATCGGTCTGCTCGCCGACGGGCACGTGCTGCTCGAGGGCCTTCCCGGGCTCGCCAAGTCGCTCGCCGTCGAATCGATGGCGGCGGCGTTCGCCGGGACGTACCGGCGAATCCAGTTCACGCCCGACCTGCTGCCCTCCGATCTCCTCGGCACGCAGGTCTTCAACCCGCAGACCGGCGAGTGGGCCGTGCGCGAGGGGCCCATCTTCGGCAACTTCGTCCTCGCCGACGAGATCAACCGGGCGCCCGCGAAGGTGCAGTCCGCGCTGCTCGAAGCGATGGAGGAGCGCCAGGTCACCCTCGCCGGGGAGACGCGTCCGTTGCCCGCGCCGTTCCTCGTGCTGGCGACGCAGAACCCGGTGGAGCTCGAAGGGACGTACCCGCTGCCCGAGGCGCAGATCGACCGGTTCATGTTGAAGGTCGTCGTGCCGTATCCGAGCCGGGAGGAAGAACCGCTCATCATCGAGCGCATGGTGAGCACGTCCAAGCGTCCAACTGCGAAGGCCGTCGCGTCGCCGGAGACGATCCTGACCGCACGCGAGCTGCTCGACGCGGTCTACGTGGACGAGAAGATCTTCGGCTACGTCTCCGATGTCGTCTTCGCCACGCGCGAACCCGAACGCGCGAGGCTCCCCGAGCTGGAACCGCTGATTCTCTACGGCGCGTCGCCGAGGGCGTCGATCGCGTTGGTGCGCGCCGCGCGCGCCCGGGCGCTCCTCGAAGGACGCGGGTTCGTGTCGCCGCACGACATCAAGTCCGTCGGCATGGAGGTGCTGCGGCATCGCGTCATCACGACGTACGAGGCGGAGGCCGAGGGGATCTCGTCGGAAGACGTGATCCAGAACGTCTTCGACACCGTGCCGGTACCGTAGGGACGCGATGCTGCACGAGCTCGATCCCGATCTGGCGGAGATCCTCACCGAGGTCCGCCGCATCGAGGTGCAGTCGCGCCGGCTCGTCACGAACGTCATGGCGGGCGGCTATCTCTCGGTGTTTCGCGGCGCCGGCATCGAGTTCGACACCGTGCGCGAATACGTCGAAGGCGACCCGCGGCGCTCCATCGACTGGAACGTCACCGCGCGCATGGGCGCGCCCTACGTCAAGACGCACGTCGACGAGCGCAACCTCACGATGCTGTTCCTCGTCGATCTCTCCGCGTCGATGGCCGGCGGGTTCGGCGTGTGGTCCGCGCGCCAGACGGCCGCGCGCATCTGCGCTTGTCTGGGCATCGCGGCCACCCGCAACGGCGACCGTGTCGGCATGATTGGCTTCAGCGACCGTGTCGAGTCGTTCGTCGCGCCGAAGAAGGGCGTTCGCCACGCGCTTCGCATCGTGCGCGACTGCCTCGCGCTGCCCACCCCCGGCGAACGCACGGACCTGGTGCCGGCGCTCGAGCTCGCATCCCGTGCCGTTCGCCGCCACGCGATCGTCTTCGTCATCTCCGACTTCCTGACCGACGGCTACCAACGCGCGCTCTCGCTCTGCGCCAAGCACCACGACGTCATCGCCGCCCGGCTGCTGCTGCCCGAGCTTGCGCTTCCGAGCGTCGGCCTGGCTCGTGTGCGGGATCCGGAGACCGGCATCGAGTCCCTCGTCGACACGAGCAGTCCCCGCGTTCGCGCGGCCCATTCGGACGGCGTTGCGGCGTGGCGGGCGCGTACGGAGCACACGCTGCTTCACGCCAACGTCGACCGCCTCGACGTGCCCGTCCCGCGCGAGGGCGGCAAGGACCTGGTCGCCGGCCCGATCCTGAAGTTCTTCCGGATGCGCGAGCAACGCGGGGTCAAGCGATGAGACGCGTCGCGCTGCTCGTGGTCGTGCTCGTGCTCTGTGCCACCTGCGGCGGTCCCGCGCCCATCCCGAACGCGGACGTTCTCCTGCGGATCACCGTCGGCTCGGAGTCGGTGGCGCCCGGCCAGGGGTTCGCCGTCACGGTCGTGAGGGTGTGGCGCAAGGACATGCACGCGGCGGGGTGGGACGAGGCGTTGTTGTCGCCTCTGGTCTTGCGGCTCCAAAACGTCTCGCGTCGCGAAGACGAAACCCGCATCGAAGAGACGCACCGCTACCTGGCATACGCGTTCACGCTGGAGGACGTCGACATTCCCGCGCCGGTCTTCGCTGCACGGCCGAAGGACGGCGGCATGCCGCGCGTCGTGACGGCGCCGCGCATCCAGGTTCGCGTGCAACCGGTGGTGGACCCTGCAGCGCCGGGTGAACCGGAGCTTCCGGGGGATCCGCCGACGCGGCAGCGCGAGTGGACGTGGTTGCTCTGGCTGGCCGCGCTGGCGGGCGCCGGCGCCGGGCTCTTGCACGCGTACCGGCGTCACAAGTCACGATTTGCGCTCCCGCCCGAGGCGCCGACACCGCAGGAGCAGGCGCTGGGCATGCTGGCGGGCGCCGAGGACCTCGTGGAGGCGGCGGACGTCGTTCGCGACTACGTGACCGAGCGACACGGGATACCGGCCCGGCGGCGAACGACCGACGAGCTGCTGGCGATCGGTTCCGTTGCATCCGACGACCTGGCCGTCGTGTTGCGAAGCGCGGACGAGGTCAAGTACGCGGGCCTGAGGCCCTCGGCCGCTCGGACCGACGTAGCGCTCGACGCTGCGCGCGCCTATGTGCGTGAGGCGGTTCGATGACGTCGGTGTTCCAGCGTCTGACCGGCCTCACGCTGCTCGACCCGTGGTGGCTGTGGTCGGCGCTGCTCATTCCGGTGTTGCTGTGGTGGCGTCGTCGCGGCGGCCGCGGGTCGGTGTTGTTCGCGCCGGCCGCGTTGTGGCGCTCGCGCAGGTTGCCGCGCACGTGGCGAACGGTGCTCCTTCCGCTGCCGCGCGACCTCCAGGTGCTCGGCCTGCTCTGCCTGGTCGTCGCGCTCGCGCGTCCGGCGGAGAAGGTGCCGCTGCCCGACGAGACGGAAGGCATCGACATCCTCCTTTGCCTCGACACGTCGTCGTCGATGACCGCGAACGACCTGGACAGCGAGCGAACGCGGCTCGAGGTCGCGCGCGGGGCCGCCGCCGACTTCGTTCGTGGACGACCCGACGATCGCATCGGGTTGATCCGCTTCGCGCGGTTCCCGGACCTGGTCTGCCCGCCGACACGCGACCACGGCGCGCTCCTGGACTTCCTGTACGACGTCGTGACCGTGACGAGCGAGGGGCCCGAGGACGCGACGGGCATCGGCGCCGCCGTCGCCCGGGCCGCCCAAGTGCTGCAAGGCGCGGACGCGGCGCGCTCGCGCGTGATCGTGCTGCTGACCGACGGCGAAGAGAACGTCGCCCTCACCGGAATGGAGACGGAGATTCCGCCCGTGCACGCCGCTCAGCTTTGCGAACAGCTCGGGATTCGCGTCTACGCGATCGTGGCGGGCGTCGCGCGCAGGGGGCCGGGCGGAGAGCGCGTCCGTCTCGACACGCGTCCCGTCGAGCAGATGGCGCAGCGTACGGGCGGGACGTTTCACCGGGTGCAGGATGCCGGCGCGCTGGCGGCCGTGTACGACCGCATCAACCAGCTCGAGCAGGCGCCGGTCGAAGAGCCGCGCTACCGCATTGCGCTGCGGTTCCTGCCCTTCCTGCTGGCGGGACTGTTCCTGCTGCTGCTCGGCGCGTTCCTGTCGGCGACCGTGTTCGAGGTGCTGTCGTGATCACCGCCTTGTTCGAACGGCCGGACTGGTTGCCCGTACTGATGCTCGCGCCGCTGGTGTGGCTCGGCCTGCACCTGTGCGCGCGCGCCCGCGTGCGAAAGTCGAGGGCCTGGCTCGGTGACCGCGCCGCCTGGCTTTCACAGGACCGAGCGGAGCGTCGCGTTCTTCGACGCAGCTTGTTCGTCCTGGCCGTCCTGTTGTTGCTGGTGGCGGCGCTCGGTCCCTCGTTCGGCGAGCGCGACGACGCGTCGGCATGGCGCGGCGTCGACGTCGTCGTGTGCCTGGACGTCTCGCGCTCGATGCTCGCGCGCGACCTGCGGCCGCATCGGTTGGCCCATGCCAAGGCCCAGATCGACGCGTTGGCAAAGCGCGTTTCGGGCGACCGCTTGGGCCTGGTGTTGTTCGCGGGTGAAGCGCGGCTGGTCGCGCCGCTGACGGAAGACGCGGCGTCGTTCGCCGGCCTTGCGGAGCAGGCCGAGCCTGCGTCCGTCTTGCGCGGCGGCACCGACGTCGCGGCGGCGCTCGACACGGCGTTGCTGGTGCTCGAGGCAAGCCGCGGCGAACAAAGCGCCGTGTTGTTGTTGACCGACGGCGAGGACTTGAGCGGTCGCAGTCACACCGCGGCGGACCGCTGTCGCGAGCGCGGCGTCGCCGTGCACTGCGTCGGACTCGGGTCGGAGCGCGGCAGCAAGATCGCGTTGCCGACGCGAGACGGCGAGGCGTTCCTGCGCGACCGCGGGGGCCGGGACGTCGTGTCCGCCATGAACGCGTCGTCGCTCGAGCAGATCGCCGAGACGACGGGCGGGGCGTTCGTCGTCGCCGACGAAACGGATGCGCTCGTCGACGTGTACGAGCGCCGCATCCTGCCGATGGCGCGCGTCGCGTACGCATCGAGCGAGCGCGGGCAGAGGAAGAACCGGTTCCAGTGGCCACTCGCCGCGGCGCTCTTCCTGTTCGTACTCCAGCTTGCGTGGGCCGGACGGCCGCGTCGTCGCCGGCGCGGCGCGATGCCGGCGTTTGCGGCCACGCGTTGGCTCGTCCTGTTCGCCGTGCTCGTCGCCGGATGCGGCGGCGACGCGGCCCGGCCGCACTACGACAGCGCGATCGCCGCGCTGCAACGCGGCGAGCTCGACGCCGCCATCGCCTCCGCGGCAACGGCAGCCGAGCGCGGCGGGCACGACTACGAGGCGCTGCGCGACTTCCTCCGCGGCAACGTGGCGTTCGAGCGATCCGTCGCGGCCGAGGCTGCCATGCGCGAAGACGCCGATCCGCGTGCCCGACAGGCGCCCATCGCGCACACCGAGGACGCGCTCGCGGCGTGGCGAGCGGCGGCCTCGACGCGAACCGACTGGCCGGCCGCGCGCCGCAACGTCGAGCGCGCGCTGATCCGGCTCGAGATGCTGCGCGAGCGCCGCTCGGAGGGCAGCAAGGGCGATCCGCAACCCGGAGACACGCCGCCCGACGACCCGCCGGACGCCGATCCGCCGAAGCCGCCGGAGAACGACGGCGACGGCAACGATCCCGAGCCGCCGCCCTCGGACGTCGCTTCGGACGCGCTTCCCGCGGCGAAGGTGCTGGGACTTCTCGAGCTGCTCGTGCAGAAGGAGCGGCAGAAGCTGGCGCTTCGCCGCGCGCAGCGAAGCGCACGGAGCGCCGAGGTGGAGAAGGACTGGTGATTCGCGCCCTCGTGCTTCTCGTCTTCCTGTCGACCTGGCCGGCGACGGCGCGAGCGGACGAACCGGCGCCCGAGCAGCGGGTGTTCGTCGAGGTCGTTGCCGACAAGGACGCGTGGTACGTCGGAGAGATCATCACGCTGCGGTTGCGCGTCGGCTTCGAAGCCGCGTTCTTCGAGACGAACGCGATCCCGTTGTTTCGCCAGACGATGGACGTCCCGTTGCAGGCGCACGCGTCGTGGCTCGCGTCGCTCGAGGGCACGACCGCGCTTCCGTCCACGCCGGTCGAGGACGAGGAGGGGCTGCGCCTCGCTCTGGAAGAACGCGTGACGCGGTTGCGACGCCTCGACGACGTCGAGCGGCAGGGACGTGTCTTCACGGTCCTCGAGCATGCGCGGACGTTCGAGGCGGCGCGCCCCGGTGAGATCGACGTTTCCGCGCCGTCGCTTCGCTTCGCGTACGGGACGACGTTTCGCGACGACTTCATCAGCGGTCGTACGGCATTGGACCGGCGCGACGTCGTGGTCACTGGCGACGCGCTGACGGTTTCCGTCAGGCAACTGCCCGACCAGGGCCGGCCCGAGCACTTCGAGGGCGCGGTCGGGCGCTTCACGGTGCGGGCGACGGTCGATCGCACCGTCGTCTCACCCGGAGACGTGATCCGGCTGACGCTCACCATCGAGGGGGACGGAAACCAGGCCTCGTTCGGCCGGCCGCGCCTGGGCATCGAGGGGTTCCACGAGCTCGGCGCCATCGACGAGACGACGGAGAACGGGCGCCGCATCACCTACGACATCGCACCGACGGGTGTCGAGGTGTTCGCCGTGCCGCCCGTCGCCTTCGCCTTCTTCGATCCCGACGCGGGCCGATACCAAGTCGTCCACACGGAACCGATCCCTGTCACCGTTCGAAAGACGCCCCGCTTCGACCGGCCGGAGGAGGCCGCGCCCCCCGAACCGGAGGGCGCGCCGGTCTGGGTGTGGGCGTTGGCGCTGTTCTTCGTTCTCCTCGCGACGCTCTACGCGCGCCGGCGCTCCACCCCGCCCGAGACGGACGACGACGATCCGAGTCGCGTTCGAGACGCACGCGCCGAGCTACGCGCGCAGCTCGAAGCGCCGACGGAGCAGCTCGGTAATGCGTTCGCGGCGTTCCTGGCCGCGCATCTGCACTGCGAGCCGGCCGCCGTCGTCGCACCCGGCCTGACCGAGCGGCTCGAGCACGAGGGCGTCGGACACGACGTCGCGCATCGCGCGGCGGGCGCGATGGAGAGCCTGGTCGCCGCACGCTACGGCGGTTCACCGGGCACGCTCGACGCGAAGCTCGTCGACGAGCTCGAGTCGGCGTTTGCGCGCTAGATCGCGCGCAACGAGCGCGCGATCTCGTCCCAACCGGCCAAGCTTTCGACGTACTCGATACCGCGGGGTCCACGGCGAATCCCGCGGGCGCCGTCGCCGCCCACGACCAATCGCACGTCCGCGGGAAGCGCCTGACGAAGCTCGGCAATCACCCGGTCGGTCTCGACGCCGCCGGTTGCCAGCGACACACTGAGTCCGACGACGCGCGAGCCGAGCTCGTTCACGGCGCGTACGATCTCCAAGAGCGGCGTATCGACGCCGAGGACACCGACCGGGACGCGGTTTGCCGAACACACGAGCGCCGCCATCTGCAGTCCGATGCCGTGGGACTCGCCCGGCAGCGTCGTCAGGAGGACGACGGGTCGGTTGGTGGGGAGGTCGAGGTCCGAGCGCAGGTTGCGAATGACGTTCTGCACCAACTCGGAGGCGAAGTGCTCATGGCGGACCTCCAACTTCCCGTCCGCCCACGCCCGTCCGACGGCGCTGACGAACGGCGCGATGTAGAGGTCGAGGAACGGGACGACGTCGTTGGTCTTCCACGCGGACATCATCTCGGCGACCAACTGCTCGCCCTTGAACTCCTTCACCATGCGCACCCAGCGCAGGGCCTCGGGACTGTCGCGCTCGGCTGTCGGCGTTCCGAGAACCTCGTCGAGCTCGCGTTCGCTGAGCGGCACGACCTTGTGGGGGCGATGGCCCAGTGCAATCGCCTCGGCCACGCGGCGCAGCCAGCGAACGTGTGCCGGGGTGTAGCGGCGGTGGCCGCTCGGCAGTCGCACGGGGACGGGACGGCCGTAGCGCCGCTCCCAGATGCGGAGCGTCTCCGTCGAGATGGCGGTTGCCGCGGCCACGTCGCCGATCGAGAGGAGGCTGTTGGCCGATCCATTCGGGGCTGACGTCTTCTTCATGGCTCCTCGCAGTCTAGAGGCTACCGCTCTGCTTGTCCGGGTTTTTATGTGTACGAAGTTTGACACAGATCTTGCAAATCGTATAGTTTTTTATTAATACAAATCAACGAGAGGTGTCCGATGCGGATTCTGATCAGCGGTGCAGGCGGATTTCTGGGCTCGAAGGCGACGAAGCGCCTGGAGAGCGCGGACGTCGAGTCGGCCTTGCGGGCGGTGCGGGGACGTCCGGTGCCCGCGCGCGTGGTTGCTGCTGCGGCGGCGGCTTGATGAACGCGACGTTGTCCGACTCCGCGAAAGGGCCGATCGTCCGCGTCGGCGTCAGCACCTGCCTGCTCGGCGAGAACGTGCGTGTGAACGGTGGTCACTGCCGTTCGCGTTTCCTCACCGACGCACTGGCGGAGCACGTCGACTTCATCTCGGTCTGTCCCGAGGTGGAGATGGGCATGGGCATTCCACGGCCGCCGCTGCGGCTCGTGCGCGACGAGCGCAAGCCGGGTGAGGACGTACCGCCTGCGCGCCTCGTCTACAGCGAGAGCGGCGAAGCGGTGGAGCCGCAGATGCGCTCGTGGGCACGACAGCGGCTGCCCGGACTCGCCGATGCCGCGCTTCACGGGTTCGTGCTGAAGAAGGACTCGCCGACGTGCGGCGTCTTCCGCGTGCGGGTCTACGACCACAACGGCAGCCCCTCCAAGACCGGACGGGGTGTCTGGGCGGACGAGCTCGCGAGGCGGTTCCCGTACCTTCCCATGGAAGAGGAGGGGCGCCTGAACGACCCGCACCTGCGGGAGAACTTCATCCTGCGCATCTTCACGTACGCGCGCTGGCGGCACGCGATTCGGGATCGCGATCAGACCGCGCGCGTCGTCCGCTTTCATGCCCAGCACAAGTTCATCGTGATGGCGCACTCGCCCGTCGCTCAGCGCGAGCTGGGACGCCTCGTGGCGGAGGCCGGGAGCCTGCCCTGGGACGAGCTGGTCGCGCGCTACGAGACGCTGCTCATGACCACGCTTCAGGAGCACGCCTCGCGCGGGCGGCACGTGAACGTGCTCCAGCACTTCGCGGGGTTCTTCAAGGACCGGACGACGGCCGAGGACAAACGCGAGCTCGCGTCGACGCTCGCCGAGTACGCGCGCGGGACACTACCGCTCGTGGTACCGCTCACGCTCGTGCGCCACCATCTGCGCACGAAGTGCGAGCACGAGTGGGCGCGCGAGCAGGTGTATCTGGATCCGTATCCGTCGGACCTGATGCTCAGGAATGTCGTCTGAGGAGAGAAGGCAATGCGTGACACCGATGTCGTCATCGTCGGCGCCGGGCTCGCCGGACTTTGCTGTGCGCTGCGGCTCCAGGAGCGCGGCGTCGCGTGCGCCATCTTGGAGGCGGGCGACGACGTCGGTGGGCGCGTACGCACGGATGTCGTCGACGGGTTCCTCCTGGACCGCGGATTCCAGGTGCTGCTGACGGCGTATCCCGAGGCGCAGCGCGTGCTCGACTACGACGCGCTCGACCTGCACGCCTTCTACCCGGGTGCGATGATCCGCTACGGACAACGGTTCGTCCGGTTCGTCGACCCGACGCGGCGCTTCTGGGACGGCCTGCGGTCGGCGTTCGCTCCGATCGGCACGTTCAACGACAAGCGCCTCATGCTCAAGCTGAAGAAAGACGTGTGCCGCGGATCTCTCGACGACCTCTTCCGGCGGCCCGAGATCACGACCCTCGAGGCGCTGCACGCATTCGGTTTCTCGAAGGAGATGATCGAGTGCTTCTTCCGGCCCTGGTTGGGCGGCATCTTCCTCGAGCCGAACCTGACGACATCGAGTCGCATGCTCGCGTTCGTCTACCGCATGTTCGCGCTGGGGGACGGCGCGCTGCCGGCGGGAGGGATGGGCGCCATCCCCAAGCAGATCGCGGCGCGCCTGGAGCCGGGCACGGTGCGCACCCGTCAGCGCGTCGTCAGCGCACGGAACGATCGCGTGACGCTCGTGTCCGGCGAGGAGATCCGCGCGCAGGCGGTCGTGATCGCCACGGAAGAGAGCGCGGCGAACGAGATCGTCGGGGGCGAGCTGCAGGCGAAGTTTCACGGCGTCAGGTGCCTGTACTTCGGCGCGGACCGCGCGCCGACCGAAGAGCCCGTGCTCTATCTGGACGGGTCCGGCGCCGGTCCGGTCAACAACCTCTGCGTGCCGAGCGCGGTCGCGCCCACGTACGCGCCGGCCGGCGCCGCGCTGGTCTCCGCGACGGTGCTGGACGCGAACGCGAAGCACGACGATCTCGAGCAGGCGGTGCGAACGCAGCTGCGAGAGTGGTTCGGCGCCGAGGTCGACGCGTGGCGGCATCTTCGAACGGTGCACGTTCCCTACGCGCTGCCCGAACGCGAGACCCTGCGTTCGAAACCCATCGCGCGGGCCCGCGGAGGCTCCTTCGTCTGCGGCGATCACCGCGAGAACGGCTCGATCCAGGGCGCCATGGTCAGCGGACGCGCGACGGCGGATGCCGTTCTGTCCGAGATCAACGTTCCGACGAGCTAGGCCGACCGCCGCCTCGTCTTCAGGTCTCGCATGGCTTCGTCCCAAACGGCGAGCTGCGTCATGTACTCGACGCCGCGCGGGCCGCGGCGGACACCGCGCGCGCCCTCGCCGCCGACGACCAGTCGGACGTCGCTCGGCATCGTGCCGCGTAGAGCCGCCAGCGTCCGGTCCGTCTCGACGCCGCCCGTCGCAAGGGACACGCTGATCCCGAGAATCTTCGGCGCGAGCTCGCCGGCGGCCCGGGCCGTGTCGTCGAGCGGCGTGTCGACGCCCAGGACGCTGACGGGAACCCGGTTCGCCGCACACAGGAGCGCGGCCATCTGAATGCCGAGGCCGTGGCGTTCTCCCGGCAGCGTCGTGAGCACGACGGCAGGCCGACGGGCCGGCGTGCCGATCTCGTTGCGAAACCTGCGGATCACGTGTTCCACGAGCTCCGCCGCAAAGTGCTCGTGCCGAACCTCGATGTCGCCGTCCGCCCAGGCGCGGCCGATCGAGTCGATGAACGGCGCGACGTGGTCTTCGAGGAACGTGAGCGGGTCGTTGTTGGCCCACACGTCGCGCAGGGCTTCGACCAGCGCTTCACCCTTGAACGAAGCGATCATCTTGACCCAGGCGGTCGTGGCGCTGCGAGGCTTGCTCGCCGTACGTTTCCCGAGAAGCGCGTCGAGCTGCGCGTCGTCCAGCTTCATGATTTGAAGGGGCCGGTTGCCCATCGCAAGAGCGCTGGCGACACGTCGAAGCCAGCGAACCTGTTCGGCGGTGTAGCGCCGGTGGCCGCTCGGAAGGCGAACGGGGACGGGCTTGCCGTAGCGCCGCTCCCAGATGCGAAGCGTCTCGGTCGACAGGCCCGTCGCAGCGGCGACGCCGCCGATGGACAGGCCCTCGGATGCGGCGTCAGGTTGGTCGGAGGACTTCGTCATCGGCCACGATTCTAGGTCAAGCAACGCGGTATCCTGCGCCTCTCATGCGGAAGAGCGTCGTCCTCGCGTTGGCCCTCCTGGTGCTCGTCGGCGTCTGCATCTGGCTTTGGCAGCGCGCCGGCGCCGGCCCCGAGCCTCATCCGACGCGAACGCAAGACGTCGTGACGCCGCACGAACGCCCCGCGCTCGATGGCACCGCGCTCGAGGGCTCAGAGCCCCGAACGGCCGAGCGCCCGCAGCCGGACGCGGCCACTGCCGAATCCAAGACGACGTCTCAGGCGCCCGACCGACCCAGGGACGGCATCTTCGGGACGATTCGATTCGAAGACGGGACGAAGCCGAAGACCGTGAGCTTCATGGTCTATCGACACATCGCACGCGGGGGGCGGGGCGGGAATCGCTTCGAGGGAAAGGACGGTGTGTTCGCGGGGCCGCGGATCGGTGCCGGACCGCACGAGATCGAACGCGTCACGACCGACGAAGGCGAGTTCGCGCCGACGCAGTCGGTGTTCGATCTGCGCGCCGGCGCATCCAATGAGATCGTTCTGCGGCGCGGCAACGCCATTCATGTGCGCGTCGTCGATGCGGAGACACGCGCCGTGCTCGCCGATGCGCACGCGTTGAAGTCCGCGTCGGGCGGCTGGCCGATCGGCGGCAGCGGCAGTCCCGGACTGCGCATGCCGGACGAGTACACCCTCAGGGGTGAGCGCGTTCACCCGAACGTCGACGGTCTCATCGAGATTCCGCCGGGCGTCGGTGTGTCGCAGTGGTTCTTCCGCGCGGAGGGGTACGCGTGGCGCCACTTCGTCATCCGGCACGACACGACCACCGAGGCGCCGATCGAGGTCGGCCTCGGACCCGGTGGGGGTGTGGACCTGCTCATCCGCGGCTGGCACGACGTCGACCGACCCGTGCTCCTCGCGGACGTGCGTGAGCATGTGGAGCGACACGGCGTGGCGGGCTCGTCGCCGGCCGCCAGCGACCGCGGTCAGATTCGCATCGAGGGATTGCCGGAGGGGAGCCTGACCTTCTTCGTCGCACGCCGGGGCGGATTCCTCATCGACAAGGTCTACGGCAGCGGCCGCGCCGAGATCGTGCGTAGTCGCGTCGTACCGTTGACGATCGAGCTCGAGGTCGGCAGGCGCGTCGAAAAGGCCCCCCTGGTCGGCACGCTCACGATTCCCGCCGAGTGGGGCCCCATCGAGTCGTTTCTCTCATTCGCCGGCGTGCAGGACGGCGTCACCGCCGGGCACTACGGCAGGGCGCGCATCGAGGTCTTGGACGCCGGCAAGCCGTGGGCGTTCGAGACGGACCCGTTGCCGGCCGGCAGCTACGCGGCTTGGGTGCGCGGCGCGGCGTGGCGAGTCCGCGTCGAGCACCGGCCCGGCGAGGAGATCCACCTGGTCGTGCCCATGCCGGTCGGCCACAAGGTGCGAATCGTCGACGAGACCGGCGCCGCCGTGCCGCGGTCCGTGTGCAAGTTCGCCGGCATGGCGGAGGGCACGGCCACGTGGCGCTGGGAGGTGGCGCAGCGTGACAGCCCCGACGCGTTCTCGTTCCGCGTCGCGCCCGGCACCGTCCGGTTGCGCTGCGAGGCGCCCGGCTTCGTTCCGCGAACCGACGATATCGACATCGGTGCGGGAAGCGACGGCACGACGGTCGTCGAGCTACGGCAGGGCGCCGCGGCGCGGATCCGGTTCCAATCGAACGACCGGCCCGTGTCCGCGCAGGGCTTCCGCGTGTGGGCGTCCTCGCCCGGCATGGGGAAGGGGTTCGGCGCGCGAGGCGACGAGATTCCCGTCGAGGGACTGCCGCCGGGCACGTGGACGTTGAAGTTCAAGCATCCCGACGAGTTCGAGAAGCCCGACGACCTGAAGGTCGAGCTCGTTGCCGGGGAGACGAAGGACGTCGTCGTCGACGTCGTGCGCGTGGGCAAGTAGCGCCGAGGGGCCGTGCGCAGCAGCGGCACTCTCGCCTAGTCCGGCAAACCCCACAGCTGCCACGCGGCCCAGTACTTGGGGTGAGCCCAGGGCTTGGTCTTCTTCTTGCCGCCTTCCTCCTCGACCTCGATCTCGAACTCGCGAACATACTGCTGTGCCGCCTTGAGTGCCGCCGTCGTCGACATCCGCTTGGCCGTCTTGTCCCTGGGGTTCCAGAGCGAGTGGAAGCGGATCATGAGAACGCTGGTCGCCGCGTCGTCCACCTTCCACAAGCTGACCAACACTTGCGGAGCACCGGCGTACATGAACGCGCGAGGGAGTCCGTGAAGTCCCTCTCCTTTGTAGACCCGTCCCAACGCCGTCTCGCACGCCGACAGCACGACAAGGTCCGTCTGAAGGTCGAGCTGGAAGATCTCGTGCGATGTCAGAAAGCCGTCGTAGCCGCTCTCGATCTCCTGCGTGGTGAGCGCCAGCGCCGAGTACATCGGCCGCTCGCGATCCATGACGCCGTGACAAGCCAGGTGAACCGCGCGCCACTGTTGCTTGAGCTTCTTCCGGAGGTTCTCTTCCGTCGCGTCCTTCCCGAAGAGCTTGACGTCGCCGACCTTGTCGGCCTCCTCTCTGCTTCTTGGTAGGGGGGCGAACAGGGAATCACGCTGCGTCCCGCGGTACTTGGAGGGAACGAACTCGTCGACGGTGTCGCTCGTCGCGTAGACCGGGTCGCCGAGCGCCAGGACCTGGGAGCCGGCCGGAGTCCGATTGCGCGCGAGGAAGTCGTACGTCGTTGCGGAGGGTACGTAGCAGACCTCGCGGTCGGTCAGCAGGCTGAACGGCATGCCCGTCAACGGCCCGTTCACGGAAACGATGAGCCGTTTGGTGCCCTTCGTCTTTTCGTGCACGTCGATGGCCAACACCTTGCGTAGCTCCGCGACCAGTTCCGGATCGTGATTGGCGTCGCGCACGTTGAACGCTTCACAGAGCGTCCGGATGTAGGACGTCTTCTCCCAGAGCACCGTCAACGCCGTCGTTGCGTCGTCCTTCCGGCGGAGCGGGAGCAGGAACGCGCGCTCGCCGAAGAACGCGTAGAGCAGCATCACGTCGCCCGGTGCGAGCTGCGACTGAAGGCTGCGCAGCGTGGCCGTCTTGGGAGGGTAGAGCAGACCCGCGGCGACCTTGGCACTTCGCTGCGCGCGTTCCACCAGCGTCTCGAACTCGGCCTTGCGTTGCTCGAGCTCCTCGCGGGCTCGCCTGATGGAGGCCAGTCGGCCCTCCGCCCGAGCCTCCTGAAGCGCCGCGCGAGCCATCGCTTCGTCGAATGCCGCTTTGTCGAGCAGTTCCCGTATCGTGCGATCGACGGTTGCGTTCCGGAGCCGATCGCGGCCGTCGAGACTCTCGAAGAACGCTCCGGCGCGTGCACGCTCGAGGACGCGGAGCGCCTGCTCGGTGTTCGAGAGCCGGGTGCAGACCACCATCGCGGTTTCGTAGATCGTCGCCTGCTCTTCTCGGGCGATCGCGCCGTACAGATTGCCGACGCCGACGAAGGCGCGCGCCAGGAGCTCGACGGCCTGGAGGGCCGGCTTCTCGGCCGCTTTGTCACGTCCGCGCGCGAGCTCGATGCGTGCCCTGCGCGAAAGGGCCTGCGCGCGCAGCAGCGGCGAGACAGCGAGCTTCAAGACTTCGTCGATGGTCGCGTCGGCTTCGTCCAGCGCGCCGACAGCTAGCTGATTCTGGCTGATCTCATCGAGCGCCGACGCCACCCCGTACGGATTCTCCAGATCCTCGAGTACGTCGCGCGCCTCGACCGCGGCGCGCAACGCGGCCGCCGGCTCGTTCGCCTCGCGCAAGATGGACGACCGCAGGACTTTCACGAGCGCGGCGCCACCCGGGTCGTCCAGGGCCTTGTAGAGCTTTTCCGCTTCAAGCGCCGCCGCCTCGGCCTCGTCGAGCTCGCCTGCTCGCGCGTAGATCGAACCGCGGTCGCCCTGGGCGCGCGCCATTGTGGTGAGGTGACGGCGGCCGACGGGTGTCTGCTTCTTCGCCTCCTCGGTCGCTAGTCGAAGTGCCACGCCGATGAGTCGCTTTGCTTCGGCGTGATGCGCGAGCCGGCTGCGCGCGGCGGCCATCTCACGAATGATCGAGGCGGTTCGCAGTTTGTCGTCTTCGAGCGCCTCCGCTTCCTCGAGCACCGTCAACGCGCGCGCGTAGTTGCCGGCGCGATTGAGTATGACGCCGAAGTTGGCCAAGGCGACCGCATGGTTGGCTCCACCCAGGTGCTCGAACTGCGCGAGTGCCGCTTCCATCTTCTCGATTGCGCCCGCGAAGTGGCCCACGTCCGCGTGAGCGTTGGCGACGAATCCGAGCGTGCGCGTTGCGTCGCGATCCCAGCGTGCCCTGACGTACTCTTCGTGAAGACGCGTCAAGTGGTGCAGGTTCGCCCGCATCTTGCCCAGTCGCCGCGCGCAACGCGCAGCACTCGTAAGCGCGCCGACGGTCCCCCGGAACCATCCCACGGTCTTCGCCAGCGTCGCTCCGGTCTTGAGCGCGCGCTCCGCTTCGTCCCATCGTTGCAGGTGAGCCAAGGCGTATCCCTTGAAGACCGTGCGCGCCGCGTCCAGGAACGCGTGGGCGTGCGCGTTCGCCGAGTCGAGCTGCTTGATCGTCTCGACACTGGCCCGGCCGCTGAGGTAGGCATCGAGGATGTCCCTCGCATCCTTCGCCATCGTCGGCGTCGCGGCGCGAACGCTGGCGCGCAGCTTGTCACCCTCAACGCCTGATACGCGCTCGGCGTAGGCCGAAGCGGCCTCCATGTCGGACCGGCCGACGAGCGTGAACGCCACCAGCCACGGGTCGACCGTTACGGGCAAGCGCTCCATCAGGGTCGAGAAATTGCGCTCGCCGTCCGTCTCGTCTGCGAGGTAGCCCTGGATCGCGTCCGCGATCGTGTCGTACTTCTCGTCCGCCGAGGCGCTTGGAGCAGCCGGAATCAGCAGCGCGAACGCCAAGAGCAACAGGAGTTTCGCGCGCATGCTTCCGTACCTGATATCCGGGCGCCCCCGCGGGTGCGAGGGCGCCTCGGGTCGATTAAATGCCCGGGGGCGGGGGTGTGGGTTCGGCCGGCACCGGCTGGGGCGGGCCGCCGTTGATCACGATCTGAGCCTGCTCGCCCATGTCGTGAACGCTCGAGAACTCGATCGGCGCCTGCGACTGGGCGGTGAACTTCGTCCACGATCCCTGCTTCTCCACGAACAGCTCGAACCCCAAGACGTTCTCTTGGTTCGGCTGAGCGCTCGCCGTCTGTCCCGGCTGCACGTCCTGGCCGACGGGCACCATGTTGTCGGGCGGGATCCTCAAGATCACTCTGTCGGCCGGCCGGCTTTCGGCATCTTCGTAGTCGAGCCCACCGAAGTTCGGCGCGTCCTTGGGTGTGAAATCAGACATTCGATTCTCCAGAGGTGGAGCGCGATACGGACGCGTCACGCGCTCGCACCGCGAGTCGGGCCTCGTGCCGACAGTGCATCGGGCGGAATGCGATCTACCGCATTTCACCCGACTGCGTCGGAGCGAGGAGACTTGTTCTCCAATGGGTGTTTCCCCTACCTTCGCACTCCTTGGAGCTCCCCGATGTCGATCAAGTTGATCATCACCAACGCAGGTCCACTGCGAACGAAGTACGGGGACGAAGGGTACGAGAGGGTCCTCGGCGCTGTAAAGGCCCTCGTCCTGGCCGACAAGGAGCGCGGCCTGACAACACGCTTCATCGCGCTCGACGATGCCAGGACGCTGGCGGGCGTCTCCCTGGAGCCGATCTCGGACAGCTCGTCGCCGAAGCAGGTCAAGAACGCGGTGGACGCCGCCGCCGCCACCATGGAGCCCGACTACCTCATGCTGCTGGGTGCGCCGGACGTCGTTCCGTACCAGGAGCTCGAGAACGTGCTTCTCGACCAGAAGGCCGCATCCAAGATCGTGTTGAGCGACCTGCCGTACGCCTGCAACGCCCCGTACTCGACGAAGATCCACGACTTCCTGGGCCCGACGCGCGTCGTCACCCGTCTGCCGGACGTCAACGCCAGGAAGGACGTCGAGTACATCTTGAAGCTGCTCGGCACGTGTGCGGAGTGGTCACCGGACGACCGTGACGTGTACTCCGACGCGTTCACCGTGAGCGCGGACGTCTGGAAGGCGTCCACGAAGGCCAGTCTGGAGAAGACGGCGCAGAGCGTCGGCGACTTCCGGCTTTCGCCACCGGACGGGCCGCAGTGGGAGCAGAAGGTCTGGAAGAAGCGGCTTCACTACATCAACTGCCACGGGCAACAGGGGTCGCCGAAGTTCATCGGCGAGGCCGCGGAGCGGCCCCCGGCGCCGCCGATCGCCCACGACGCGACGCTCGTCATCGACGAAGCGCAGCCCGGCACGATGGTGATCACCGAGTGCTGTCACGGGACGCAGCTCTACCCGGTGTTGGGCTCCGGTCCGTTGCCGATGCCCAACGCCTACCTGGCGGCGGGCGCCTACGGCTTCATGGGGTCGACGACCGTCGCGTGGGGGACGCCCAACGGCACAGCAGGCGCCGATCTCATCTGCCAGCTCGTCCTGAAGTACCTGCTCGACGGTTGTTCGCAGGGACGCGCGCTCCTCCAAGCCCGCCACGACTACGTGAAGCTGCGGCCCGACATGGGGCCGTTCGACCTGACCACGATCGGGCAGTTCAACGTGCTCGGGGACCCCTCGATTCATCCCGTGGCCGTGCTCGCGCCCGGCGCGACGCGGGGCGACACGCAGGCGGATCCAGCGGAAGGCCGCTCAGACCGCCGGTCGACCCTGGTGGAGGCCGGCCGGAACCTGCTGGCCAACGCCGCGTACAGCGTTCCGCAGGCGGCGCGCTCCGAGCCGTCGCCCGTGGTGTCGCGGCTCGAGCAGCTCATGGACCAGCGGGGGCTTCGATGGCGTGACTGCGCCGTGTACGAGACCGTGCGCACGGGCGCCGCCGCGCGCGACGCGCCGGACGAGGTGCGCCGCCAGTACGTCCTCTTCGCCCAGGCAGCCGACGCGCCCGAGTGGGAGCAGACCGGCTTGCAGGCCGTCGAGGTGAACGGCGAAGTCGTCAGCGTCGACGAGTTTCACCGCCGCTGAGCTCGCGCGCCTCGACCGCCTCTACGCCGGTCGCGGCCCTGTTCACCGCGCGAATCGGTCGTACGATCGAAGCGGGCACGGCGAACACGGCGGAAGCGGCGCATGAAGATTCTCGTCATCGGCGGGACGAAGTTCATCGGCACGGCTCTCGTGCGACGACTCGTCGACCTCGGCCACGACGTGACGATTGCGAACCGCGGCCAGAGCAACGGCACCCCGCCCGAAGGCGTCGACTTCCTGCGCGTCGATCGCGGCCGGCTGACTGAAAACCGACCCGACTTCGAGAAGCTCGCGCCCGACGTCGTCCTGCACAACGTCATCAGCACCGAGCATCACGCGCTGCAGATGCTCGACGCGTTTCGTGGTGTCGCTCAGCGCGTCGTCATGGTCAGCAGCATGGATGTGTACCACACGTTCGGCTGCCTTCTCGGCCTGGAGAGCGGCGAGCCGCGCGACGAGGTCGTCGCCGAGGACGGACCGCTGCGCGAGCGTTGGTTCCCGTATCGCGACGATGCGGAAGGTCCCGAAGACCCCCGCTATCAATACGACAAGATCCCGGCCGAGCGCGCGGTGATGCAGTGCGGCGATCTCTCCGGCACGGTCCTGCGGCTGCCGATGGTCATCGGTCCGAACGACTACCAACACCGGCTGTATCCCTTCATTCGGCCGATGCTCGACAACCGACCGCACATCGTGATGCAGACCGGTTTCGCCCGATGGAACTTCACCTACGGCTTCGTCGAGAACGTCGCGGCGGCCATGGCGCTGGCGTGTACGGACGAGCGCGCGGCGGGCGGCATCTACAACGTCGCCGACGGCTCGATCACCATGATGGACGCCGTTCGCTACGTACAGCGCGAACTGGACTGGAGCGGCGAGCTCGTCTGCCTCCCCAAGGAAGCGCTTCCGAAGTCGCTGCAGGCGTCGTTCGACGTGCGCCACCACCTCGTCTGCTCCACCGATCGGATTCGCGCCGAGCTCGGATTCGTCGAGCCCGTCGATCGCCGAGAGGCGTTTTGCCGCACCGTGGCATGGGAGCGCGAAAACCCGCCGGATCCGATTCCCGAGGGCATGTTCGACTACGAAGCGGAGGACGCCGTGGTCGCTTCCCTCGGTGAGCAGGGGGCGGCATGATCCCGCACGTGCGAATCCTCCTGCCCGTCGTCTTCGCGGTTCTGCTCGTTGCCTGCTCGGAGGAGAGCGAGACGGAACCGAGCGGCCTTCCCGATGCGCCGATCGATCCGGCGGCGAGCAGCGATCCCGGCACCTGGAATCTCGCCAACGTGCCCGACCTGGGCGAGCCGCTGCGCAAGTTCGTGACGCCGAGCGGCGCGCACGTGCACGTCATGACCCCGGGCAAGGGCGAACCGATCGGGAAGGGCCGCGCCATGAACATCCGTTACGCGGCCTACTTCGTGACCGGGCTGCGCGTCGACCGCGCCGCCGTCGCGAACTTCGTGCCCGGCGGGTCGCGTTGGATCAAGGGTCTGAGCGAGGGCATGGAGGGGGCCCGCCTGCGTGAGCTGCGCCGGCTGCTGATCCCCGCGGAGCTCAACCGCGGCAACCTTCGCCGCGACAAGAATTCGCCGGGCGGCAACATGATCATCGACGTCGAGTGGGTTCAGCTCGAACGCGAAGACATACGCGTCGGTGTCGGTGACGTGGCGAAGGTCGGTGACAAGATCACCGTTCACTATCTCGGCAAGCTCGCAGACGGGACGGTCTTCGACTCGAGCTACAAGCGAGACGCGCCGTTCACGTCGACGCTGAAGAAGGGCGGGCTCATCGACGGCTGGGTGTTGGGGATCCCCGGCATGAAGGTCGGAGGCACCCGCAAGCTCTGGATTCCGTGGCATCTGGCCTATCGCGAGCAGGACAAGGGGAACATCCCGCCGTATTCGGACCTGACGTTCGTGGTCGAGCTGATCGCCGTCGAATAGCAGGCGCTACTGTGGCGAGTACGGGTAGAGGCAGCCGTACGGTTTCGCCTCGGTGGGCTCGAACGTCGCGCCGGACAGAATCCCGTCGATCGCACGGTGCACGTACGAGACGGTGGGCTCGTACAGGTCGTCGTCGATCGCGCCCCGAAAGCGCAAGCGGCCCTCGCCGTCGATCACGGCCACCGACGCCGACGCTGTGATCCCCAGCGAGATCGCCGTGGCGCCGTGGTAGTCCCGCCGCACCGGGTACCGGGATCCGAGCTTCTTACGAAGCCTCTCGATGTCCTCGCGCGCGTCGTTCGGGTTCGAGTCGATGGCGACGAAGCGGACTTGCTTGCCCTCGTAGCGCTCGAGCAGCGTGCGGATGCGTTGCTCGCAGTCGCCGACGCACGCGCACAACACACTCCAGAACCACACCACCGACACTTCACCCGCGCCGACCTCGATGCGCTCCAGCTCGTCCTGGTCGGTGAGCGTGTACAGCGCCGATACGCTGTCGCCGATCGAAAGCGTCTCGACGTCGAGCGTCTTGGGCTCGTTGTCGCGCAGCAGAGTCGGCACGAGGAGCGCGGCGGCCAACACGACCAGCGAGACGCCCAGCACGTAGCGGCGGCGCGTCGCGGTCATGCGTCCGGCTTGCCCTTGGGATCGTACAGGAAGAAGAAGCCGGCCATTGCGTCGACGCGTTCTTCCGAGGTGTTCTCGTAGACCCCGGTGATGCGGTAGCGCTCGCCGCGGCGAACGAAGAACCCCGTCGTCGAGCTGTACGTGCTCAGCCGCTGGTCTTCGATCGGACCGTCGTCGTCCATGACGGCAATGAATTGCACCTTCTGGTCACGTTCGCGCCGCAGCTCCACCGACTTTCCGAAAGGGTGCAGGTGCGCGCCGATGGCGTGAATGCGGCCCGTAACGGGCATCTCGATGATGCGTGACTGGGTGTCGGTCTCGTACGGCTCGATCCAGTAGAGCTCGGGAATGTGCGCACTGATGTTGAACGACTGCAGCGCGACGAGCTCGCGCTTGCGCTCGGAGTCGAGCAGGTAGTCGACCTCGAGGCGCATGCGCGCGTGCCGCGGTGTCGGGCGACGGTTGTTGAACATCGGCTGGAAGAAGATGCGCTCGCTCGGGTCGATGCGAATCGCGAAGCCCTCCGGAAGCACGAACCTCGGCACGAACCCGTCGGTGAAGAGCCCGAGGAACAGCTGCGAATCCTCCTGCACGACCGGCATGTTCGCCATGATCGTGTGGCAGTGGATGTCGTCCGGCGCGCGCGTTCCGTCCTCGTTCTCCGTGTTGGACTGCCAGCGGACGATCCAGACGGGCTCCTCGAGATCGAAGCGGCGCAGCGAGAACGGTTCCGCGTGCATGTTGACGGTGTTCTCGCCGAGCTTGTAGCTGCGCGTGAGCACCGTCTTGCGCCGGAGGCCGTCGGGCAGCACCGTGTTCTGGTCGAGTCCGGCGCCGATGCGGATCGGCCGGCGCGGCGGGAGCGGCACGTCCTCTTTCTCGCCGCAGCCATGCAACGGCGCCGCGGTCGCGACGAGCAAGAGAGCTGAAAGGGTCCGCCGGAACATGGCCCCGCATTGTAGACGCCGCACGTCGGGGCTACCGTGCGCGCGTGAGGGGACGCCGCTCCAAAAACGAGGCCTTCCTGGGCGTCGACGTCGGCACGTCGGCGGTGAAGGCGCTCATCGTCGACGCGCGGGGCGCGACGCTCGCGTCGGCCGCGGAAGGTCTGAAGCTGGTGATGGACGCGCCGCTGCAGGCGGAGCAGGACGCGGAGGGTTGGTGGCAGGCGACCGTCGCCGCGATCCAGCGCTGTCTTGCGAGCGCACCGAAGGCGCGGATCCGTGCCGTGGGCTTGACCGGGCAAAAGCACGCACTCCTTCCGCTCGATGCGAACGGCCGACCGCTCTGTCGCGCGATGCTGTGGGCGGACGGACGGGCGCACGCGGAGGCGAACGAAATTCGATCGATCTATCCCGCCGCCGGCCGGCGCGCGGGCGCGCACGCGCTGCCCGGGCTGTTGCTACCGAAATGGCTCTACCTGTCGCGGCGCCATCCGGACATCGCCGAGCGCACCGCACGCCTCGTCTTCGCGAAGGACTGGATCCGGTTGCGCCTGACGGGCACGTACGCAACCGATCGCACGGAGGCGTCGGCGACACAGCTGTTCGACTTCCGCCGCAACACGTGGTCGCAAACCCTCACACCGATCTTCGATCTCGCGCGTTCGTGGCTGCCGCCCGTCCACGCTCCGGCGCAGGAGGCGGGCGTCGTCGACGAGGACGGCGCGGCGGCCACCGGGCTCCCCGTCGGGACACCGGTCGCCGCCGGGGCGGGCGACAACGAGACGGCTGCGCTGGCGTGCGGCCCGGTCGGCGGCGGCGTGGTCGCGGTGATCCTCGGAACGTCCGGCACCGTCGTCGGCTGGCATCAGTACCGCAGCACGGCGGGCGGGCTGGTGTGGAACCGGCACGTGCTGCCCACCGGATACGCGGCGACCGGCACGATCCTCTCGGCGGGGCGTTCGCTCGAGTGGATCCGCAAGACGGCGTTCGCGCGGGACACGTCCATGGCCAACGTGATCGAGGCGGCCCGTGCGAGCGACCCCGCGCCGGCGCCGTTGGTCTTTCTGCCCGGACTCGTCGGCGAGCGCAGCCCCGTGGTCGACCCGCTCGCGACAGGCGCGTTCGTCGGGCTGCGGCCGATCCACACGCGCGGGCATCTCGCGCGGGCCGTGCTCGAGGGCGTCGCGCTCTCGATCGCCGAAGTCCTGCTTCTGATGCGCGCGGCCGGCGTGAAGGTGGAGGAGCTGCGGCTCACTTCCGGCGGCGCGACCTCCTCCCTCTGGAGAGGACTGATCGCCGCGGCGGCGGGCGTGCCGGTGCGCCAGGTCGCGCATCGTGAAGGGCCCGCTCAGGGTGCGGCGATGCTCGCTGCGTGCATGACGCGCCCCGACACCACGATCCCGGACCTGGCCGCGGCGTGGGTACAGCCCGGCCCCGTCGAGGCGCCCGACGAGGCGGCGGTGCAACGTTTGAAGCGTCTCGGCACGCTGCTGCGGGCGGCGCGCAACGCGCTGCGCGGTCTTCACATGCAGGGCGGCTGAGCAGCGCTGTGCGGTCGTCCCGGAAACGCCGGACGGCCCCCTGTGTTTTCGGGCCGCAGTCCGCCCCGCTCGTACAATCCGCGGCGTTCGGCGGTCGGTTTCGAGACCGCCGGTTTTTTCGAGGCGCGACGCGCCTTCGAGAACGGCAAACACCCAGATGACCGAGCCCAGTACCGCATCGGAGTCCACTCCGACGGCACACGCGGAGCCGATCGTCAACCGGCTGTCCATTCAGGTTGCGACCGTCAACGGGTCCGGTAGCCAAACGGCCAACCAGACCCTTCTGCGTGCCATCTTCCAGATGGGGATTCCCGTCTCAGGGAAGAACCTCTTCCCGAGCAACATCGCCGGCTTGCCGACGTGGTTCACCATCCGCGCCAATGCGGACGGCTACACCGCGCGCCGCAAGGAGATCGACGTCGTCGTCTGCATGAACAGCCAGACGGCAAAGGAAGACGTCGAAGGCGTGCCCCCCGGCGCCAGCGTCATCTACGAGGAGACGCTGCGGCTGGACGGCCTCCGGACGGACGTGGACTTCTATCCCGTTCCGTTCTCCAAGATCGTCAAGGACATCTGCCCGGTCGTCAGCCTGCGCCGTCTCGTGGTGAACATGATCTACGTCGGCGTCGTGGCGGAGCTGATCGGCATCGACCCCGAGGAGATCAAGAAGGCGCTCGAGAAGGCGTTCGCGAAGAAGCCGAAGGCGCTCACGATCAACCTCGAGGCCGTCGAGGCCGGGCTGAAGTGGGCCCAGGAGAACATCCAGTCGCGCCGCCCGCGCTTCCGCGTCGAGCGCATGGACAAGACCTCCGGCAAGATCCTCGTCGACGGCAACACCGCCAGCGCGATCGGCGCGCTCTTCGGCGGCGTCACCGTGGCCACCTGGTATCCGATCACGCCGTCCTCCAGCCTGACGGAAGCGCTGATCGACCTGTCGAAGAGGTACCGGGTCGATCCCGAGACCGGCAGGAACAACATCGCCATCGTGCAAGCGGAAGACGAGCTCGCGGCCGTCGGCATGGTCATCGGCGCCGGCTGGGCCGGCGCGCGCGCCATGACCGCCACCAGCGGCCCCGGCATCAGCCTGATGTCGGAGTTCGTGGGCCTCGGCTACTACGCGGAGATCCCCGGCGTCATCTTCAACGTGCAGCGCACGGGGCCCAGCACGGGCCTGCCGACGCGCACGATGCAGGGCGACATCATCTCGACGGCGTATCTCTCCCACGGCGATACGCGGCATCCGTGCCTGTATCCCGCGAACATCGAGGAGGCGTACGAGTTCGCCGGCAAGGCGCTCGATCTCGCCGAGGACCTGCAGACCATCGTGTTCGTCATGTCGGATCTCGATCTCGGCATGAACCTGTGGATGGCCGAGCCCTTCGAGTACCCGGAGGACGGCATCAGCCGCGGCAAGGTGCTCGACGAGAAGGGTCTGGCGGAGGTCGAAGACTGGGGCCGCTACAAGGACGTGGACGGCGACGGCATTCCCTATCGGACGCTGCCCGGGACCCCCGGCGGCAAGGGCGCGTACTTCACGCGCGGCTCGGGCCACGACGAGTATGCCCGCTACACGGAGAGCGACGAGGCGTACGCGTTCAACGTGGACCGCCTCAAGCGCAAGCTCGGGACGGCCGCCGAGATGGTCCCCGGCCCGGTGACCGAGGGGTCGGGCAATCCGGTCGGCGTGATCGCGTTCGGGACGAGCGACGACGCCGTCGAAGAGTCGCGCGATCAGCTGCGCAACGAGAACAACCTGGACGTGGACTACCTGCGGATTCGCGGGTTCCCGTTCGCCGATTCGATTCGCGAGTGGGTGCTGGCGCACGAGCGGGTGTACGTCGTCGAGCAGAACCGTGACGGACAGATGCGCACGATGCTGCAGACGGAGTTCCCGGAGCTCGTGTCGCGCCTTCGTTCGGTTCGCTACTACGGCGGGTTGCCGTTGGACGCCCGCACCGTCACCGATGAGATCCTCTCGCAGGAAGGGAGCGCGTCATGACCGCGCCGGCTGCCAAGAAACCGGGACCGAAGACGAATCGCATCGGTCTGACGGTCCAGGAGTACCGCGGCGGACAGTCCACGCTCTGCAAGGGCTGCGGACACGACGTCATCACAAACACGATCATCTCGGCGTTCTACGAGATGGGCGTCGAGCCGCACATGGTCGCCAAGCTCTCGGGCATCGGGTGCTCGTCGAAGACCCCGGCCTACTTCCTGAACGGCGCCTGGGGGTTCAACTCCGTCCACGGGCGCATGCCGTCCATCGCGACGGGCGTGAACATGGCCAACCGGCAGCTCGTGAGCATCGGCATCTCGGGTGACGGCGACACCGCGTCCATCGGCATGGGCCAGTTCGTCCACATGATGCGCCGCAACGTCCCGTGCATCTACGTGGTCGAGAACAACGGCGTCTACGGACTCACCAAGGGCCAGTTCTCGGCGACCGCCGACGAGGGCAGCAAGCTCAAGAACGGCACGCTCAACGACCTGCCGGCCATCGACCTGTGCGCGATGGCGATCAGCCTCGGCTGCGGGTTCGTGGCGCGCTCGTTCTCCGCGGACCGCAAGCAGCTCCTGCAGATCCTCAAGGCGGCGATCGCCTACGGCGGCACCTGCATGCTCGACGTGATGAGCCCCTGCGTCACGTTCAACAACCACGAGGGCTCCACGAAGTCGTACGACTGGGGCCGCGACCACGAAGGCGCCGTCCACGAGGTCGGCTTCGTGCCGTACTGGGAGCAGCCCGAGCAGGAGTTCAAGGACGGCGAGGCCGTCTCGGTTCCGATGCCCGACGGCGGCAGTGTCTGGATTCGCCGCCTCGAGGAAGAGAACCACGATCCGCGCGACAAGCAGGCCGCGCTCGACCTGCTCGCCCGCGACTACCAGAACGAAGACGAGTTCCTCACGGGGCTCATCTACGTCGACCCGGACGTGCCGACCATGCCCGACGTGGCCGAGCTGCCGGACGAGCCGCTCGCCACGCTGCCGCTGGAGAAGGTGCGCCCGACACGCGAACAGCTCGACGAGATCAACGAGAGCTTCAAGTAGGGGGCGCCGCGCGCGACCTCTGGCGGCCCGCTCGGCCGCGTGATCCCGGTGGGGCGACGGCAGGCGCCGACCTGCATTGAGGAGGATGTCGTGAGAGTCTCCACTGCGCTGTTCGCGGTCTTGCTGGCGTCGGCGGCGCTCTTGCCGGCCTGCGGCGGCGGTGGCGGCGATGCCGGCACGGTGCCCGGCCTGCCCGGCGTGCTCGTGGCGCTGGCCGTCGAGGGCGATCCGATTCCGAACGGCGGCGGGGTCTTCGGCGCGTTCCCGACGCAGCCGCGCATGGATGCCGCCGACGACGGCTTCTCCGTGTTCGTCGCGCCGACGACGCACGCGACGAAGACCTCCGTGCTGTACGCCGCGCTGCCGGGCGCCGGCCTCGTCGAGGTGTTCGCGGTCGGCGAGGCCGTCCCGGACGCCGGAGACGAGACGATCGCCGACTTCGGCCGCGTCTGGGTGCGCCCGGGCGGCAAGGTCGTCGCCTACGTCGTGCTCAATCCGAATACGGGCGGCCGCACCTTCGGGGTGCTGTCCGCGGTCGTGACGCTCGCGGGCGCCGTGACGCAGATCCACGACGTCGTCTACGACGGCGACGCGTTGCCGCCGGCGACGGGCGCCTTGTTCGCGCTCGACTCGGACGAGGCGAAGGTCGACGAAGGCGCCACGTTCTTCTTCCTCGCCAACCTGGACAACGGCGAGACCGATCTCTTCTCGATCGAGTGCGACGGCAGCGGCATCACGCGCACGATCGGCGAGGGCGACGCTCTGCCGGGCGCGCAGACGCTGGACACGCTGACGGTCTTCGGCATCGACCGGTTGGGGACGCAGGTCGCGTTCGTGGCGTCCGTCGTCGGCGGCGTCGAGCGGCTGTACGTGACCGCACCGGGCCAGGTACCGCTCGACGAGGTGCTTTCCGCCGGCGAGGCGCTGCCGACCGGCGGAACCGTGGACGACGTCTACAGCGGCGGACCGCTGGTCGTGTACGGCTCCGGCTCCGTCGTCTGGGCCGCGACGGGATCCGACTCGGCCAACGACGATCTCGTCTTCATCGGCAACAACACCGCCGTGCAGCTGTTGGTGCGCACCGGGCTGGCCATCGCCGGCAGCTCGGGCACGTACGGGCAGATCGACCTGCTCGACATGTCGCCGGACACCGTGATCCCCCAGTTCACCGCGGATGTGAACGGCGCGCCGCCGGTCACGTTCTCGGCGTTCGTCATCACGAACCTGTCGTTGCCGCCGTTCCCATCGATCTCCAACGTGCGCGCGGCGCCGGCGCAGTTCGGGGTGGGCACGACATACAGCTCGGTGTTCCCGGGGCTCAGCTCGCGCCTCTATCACCAGGTCTCGCGCGACGCGTCGTTCGCCTTCGCCAACGTGCTCTCGAACGCCCGCAGCGGCTTGTTCTGGATCTTCGCGTCCTTCGGCCCGTTCGTGATCGCCGCGGACGGTGATCCGGCGCCCAACGGTGACAACTTCGCGCCGTTCGTCGCCGCGTTCGGCTACAGCGTCGCGAACGGCATCCTGGTGTTCCGGGCCGGTCTCGACTCCAACCTCACGGGCATCTTCCGCCAGGCGTAGCGCGCCCCCGGCGCGATCCGAACGGGGCGACCCGGGGATTGGGCGCTATCCTTCCGCAGACATCCGTGGCGCGGAGAGGTGGCCGAGTGGTCGAAGGCGCGCGCTTGGAAAGCGCGTATACCGGAAACGGTATCGCAGGTTCGAATCCTGTCCTCTCCGCCATCTTCGGCTTCCGGGTGTGCGCCGTTCGGTTCATACTTCGCGTAGATGATCCGCCGCACGATCCACCTGCTGGGACCGAACGGTCCGCTGCGCGAGTGGGCCGCGCGACAGTCGCGCCCGCTGTTCTTCGGGATCGCGATTCTCATCGTCGTGACGGTCGGCACGGTCGGGTACATGGTCGTCGGGGACATCACGTTCGACGAGGCCCTCTACCAGGCCGTGATCACGGTCTCGACCGTCGGATACAGCGACAAGGCCGACACCACGCTGGGCCGTCTCTTCTCGGTCTTCTACATCGTGGCCGGTGTGTGCGTCGTCTCGGCCGCCATCTCGTCCCTGGCCGCGGCGCTGGTGGAGGGGCGGATTCGCGAGGTCCTCGGGAGACGAAGGATGCAACGTCAAATCAACGAGCTGAAGGACCATCTCATCTTGTGCGGATACGGGCGGTTCGGGCAGATCACCGCCGCGGAGATCATGAAGTCCGACGTACCGCTCGTCGTCATCGACCACGACGAGCACGTCATCAACGACGTCGAGAAGGACGGGCTGCTGGGGCTGCTCGCGGACGCGACGGAGGAGGACACGCTCGAGAAGGCCGGTTTGGCGCACGCCCGCGCGTTGCTCTGCACGCTGCCCACCGACGCCGAGAACGTCTACGCGATCTTGAACGCGCGCGAGACCCGCGAGGACATCTCGATCGTCGCGATCGCCCGCGATCGCCGCGCCGAGCGCAAGCTGATGGTGGCCGGCGCGACCCACGTCGTTTCGCCCTACACGATCGGCGCCACACACATGGCGCGGCAGATCCTCACGCCGCACGTCGCCAACGTGGTCAACCTCGTGCGCGCCGGCGAGGAGAGCGGTACGGCGGCCGGTGTCCGCATGGAAGAGGTGCTGATCGAAAAGGGCTCACCGCTGGACGGCGTCGCGCTGAAGGACTCACCGATTCGTCGCGACTTCGGCGTGATGGTCGTCGCGGTCGTCGAGGAGAACGGGGAGTCGGCGTTCAATCCCGGTCCCGACGTCGTCATCAAGGCCGGCGACACGCTGGTCAGCGTGGGCCCGGGCGAAGGGCTGAAGCAGCTGAAGAAAGGCTGCGGTCAGCCGTAGGCCAGGGGATCACGGGCGCCCGCGACGGCCGCCCCGACGGACCGCCGCTGCTCTACTTCTTCTTGCGCTTGAGCTCCTTGCGCACGGCGTCCTCGAGCGAGCCGTTGATGGCACGCAGGCGGCCGTCGCACCCGACGAGGAACGTCGCAGGAATCGCGCGCACGCCGTAGCGCGAGCTCGTCGTCTTCCGACCGTCGACGCCGACGGGGAAGGTCAGGCCCTTCTGCTCGATGTACTTCTTCGAGCGGTCGTTGTTGCCCAGCGAGATTGCGACGACGTGAAGGCCCTTGGCCTTGTAGCGCTTGTGGAGCTTCTCCAACGAGGGCAACTGCTTGCGGCACGGCGGACAGCGCGGGCTCCAGAACTTGATCACGACGGGTGTGCCACGCCACGCCTTGAGGGAAGCGTTGGCGCTGATGCCGTTGAATCCGTGGGAGATCGCGATGTCGGGTGCGAGCTGACCGCTGCTCGTGGTTTTCGCATTGGCAGGAGCGGGTACCGCCAGTGCGCTGACCAAGCACACAGCGGCTGCGGCGACGAACTTTCGGCGCGTCATAGGGGGGTCCTCCTTCGCCGAGCACGTCGCGTGGGGCCCGGGGCGTCAGCGGGGAACGCCCCGGCACGGCGTGCCGGCATCTGGCTTTCATGCCGCGTCCGGCCCCGCGCGACCACCAGCGCCCTCCAGCACGGCGTTCGGTCGGTCCGAAAGCAGCGACTCCCCTTCGGCAACGTAGGCGTCCGTTCTCAAGCAGAACCCGGTCTCAGACCCGCGTCGAATCCGGTGAACATGCTGGAATCAAGGGTTTGGAAATATTACACTTGATTTATGCGCCCGGGCTATATAAATATAGTTATAACTTTTCAAATGCTAGATTTCGGGCGATCGGACACGTGATCTGCGCCGGATCTAGAATCTCGAGGTCGAGGAGTCGTCATGGCGGATTGGACCCGGGTTCTCAGCCTGAAGGAGCTTCCGCGGGGCGGCATGGCCACGGTGCGGGAGGGTTCGCACCAGATCCTGCTCATCCGCGAGTCGGGCGGCACCGTACGGGCCATCGACAACCGCTGTCCCCACGAGGGCTATCCGTTGCGTCAGGGATACGTGAAGGACGGCGCGCTCACCTGCGCCTGGCACAACTGGAAGTTCCGGCTGCGCGACGGCGCCTGCGTGATGGGCGGTGAGGACGTCCGCGCCTACGAGGTTCGTCTGAACGACGACGACGTGTACTTGAATCTGTCCGAGCCGCCGCCCGAGACGCAGCTTCCGAAGCTCGAAGCGGGCCTCGACCGCGCCTTCAACGAACAGGACTTCGGGCATGCCGCGCGCGACGTCGAGCGCATGTTGGTGCTTGGACGCACGCCGGCGCAGGTGCTCGGCTTCGCGTGTGACTGGGCCGCGCGGCACGCGCTGTACGGATTCGATCACGGCCAGGCCGCGGCGGCGGACTACGCGGCGCTCTTCGATCACTTCGGTGACGCTGCGCGCGAGCCCTTGATGGAGGCCGTCCACACACTCGTTCAACCGCACGCCCGGCGTGAGGAGCAGCAGTTTGCCGACGCGCAGCCGCCCGACGAGGCGCCGGACTGGGCCCTGCTCGGCGAGCGACTCGTGCAGCTCGTGGAGGACGAGCGGCAGGCGGACGCGCAGTCGTTGTTTCGCGGCGCGCTCGAGGCCGGCGCCGGCCCCGAGGTGGTCTTCGACTGGTTGACGCGCCTCGCAACCGACCACTTCCTGAGCTACGGCCACGAGCAGATCTACACCATCAAGGCGGAGGAGCTGTTGCAACTCATCGGGTGGGAGCACGCCCACCCGGTCTTGACGTCCTTGATCTCCGGCATCGTGACGGCGACGCGCGAGGACACGTTGCCGTACATGCGCGCCTTCAACACCGCGATGGAGCCGAGTCTGGAGCGCCTCGACGAGTGGCACGAGAACGCGACGAGCCGCGATGCGTGGGACGCGCGATGGCTGGTCGACGCGGCGCTCGACGGCGAGCTGCGGGATGCCCTCCATGCGGTCGAAGCGGCCCTCGAGGAGCGGATCGCGCCGGATCGGGTCGCGCTGGCGTTGGCCGCGGCTGCGTCGGAGCGCGTTGCGCGCTTCGACCCCGGCATCCAGGCGGACGAGACGGTCAGCGAAGGGTGGCTGCACGTCACGCACATGCTTACGCATGCGGACGCGGTGCGCGAGTCGCTCCTGCGGCATCCGAGTCCGAAGGCGCTGCGTGGCTTGTTCCATAGCGCGCGGTTCACGCAGCACACGCAGCCGCTCGATCTCGCGGCGGAGGACCGCGACGAGCTGTCGCCGGTGGGGGCGGGGACCGACGCCGACGCGGAAACGCTGTTGCGTGCGATACAGGTCGCGGATCCTGCTGCGGGCGTCGAAGCCGCGCGACGGATGGCGGGGGGGCGCACGTCCGAGCTGGTGTCGGCGTTGAAGACGTCGTGCGTGAACGGCCGGTTGGCGCTACCGATCTTCGTGGCGCATCACATCAAGACGGTGATGGCGGCGATTCGTGTGGCGGATGCGTTGCGGGACGATCCGTTGATCACGACGGGCTTGCCGTCGGAGCTTCCGTTGACGGCGACGGTGCGATTCCTCTGTCATCCGTTGAAGGAGCGGCGTCTCGTGCAGGGGGCGCGTGTCGCAAGGGACTTCGTGCGCGCGGGCAAGATGCGCGGCAACCTCCTCGGTTACTGACTCGGGCGTCTTCGCTCTGACTGCGATCACAAGGGATCGAAGCGTTGGAATGACCAGTGGTTCGCGCCCCCAACGGTGCGCGGGGCGACGAGCCGGCGCGCGTTCCTGTCTCAATGCGTCGTTCCTGCTCAGGCCCGTCCGGGACGCGTTCGGCGTGCGGGGGCGACGGTATGGCGTAGCCATCCTTGCTACCTTCGCCGCCGATGAGCGCGAAGCGATCCGAGGACCGAGCCGGCGAGGTCCGAGAGGCGGGGCGTAAAGAACTGCCACGCGAGGAGCGGATGGCAAAGCCAGACCGAGCATCCCGCGCGTTCGAACGCGTTCCGAGAAGGACGGTCACGGTGACCCAAGGACATCGAACGGGGCCCCTTAGGGCTGCTTCCTTCCGGACCTGACCCGGTTCGAGGTCGCCGACCCCCTGGGGCGTGACCGTCCTTCGCGCAACGCGCGGCGCAGATCGTACGCTCCGGGCGCCGGGGGACGGCGGAATGGCCCCACCCCCGCGCTCGTCGCTTGTGGATCGCCTTCGGGGCTCGGCGACGGCGCTCGACCGGGGGCGAACAGACGGCCGGCGTCAGGTCGCACCGTGGCCGCTCTGTGCGCGGCGAAAGAGCATAAGTCGGCTCGTCGAAGCAACTTCCGAAGCGTTCTCCACCGAATTTCCACGCCGCTGAGGTGTCATTTGCCGTTGTCGGGTTTCTGTTTGCTGTGCGCAAGTTGTTTGCATGCAGATATTTACGAACGCAAATCTGGCGATGAATTCCCCGTTGTCACCTGGTGTAAGAAAGTGTAATCTCCGGTTCCTGAAGGGCAGGGATCGGTCCGGGCAGGGCCGCGAGGGCGCCTTCGGGGGGAATCGGCTCGTTTCGGGCCGAAAGCAAGGGTCTGGTCCATGGCGCTCTTCACCGGCATTCGCGATCGCAAGATCGACAACAAGGATCGCATCGTGATCCCTGCGCCGATCGCCGCCGTGATCCAGGCCGAGAGCCAGGGACGGCTGTATCTCGTGCCCAGCGACGAGATGCCGTGCTTGGAAGCCTATCCGGCCGCGAAGTTCGAGCGCATGGCGGCGGAGCACGCGCCGGACCGCTTCAAGGGGAGCCAGCAGAACCGGCGCGTCTTCTTCCAGACCGCCGAGGAGGTCGAGATCAAGGGGCCCGGCCGCATCAGCATCCCCAAGCGCTGGATCAAGAAGTACTTCCCGGGCGGGCAGGTGCGCGTCGCGGGCATGGCGGACTACCTGGAGCTTTGGGATCCGGACGGATGGGAGCGCAGCGTCGGCGACGGCGCCTCCCCGGACGGACCCGGGGGTCGGGGCGAGTGAGCCGGGCGCAGGCCCGGTGACGGACGATCTTTTCCAGTTCCATCAGCCGGTATTGGTCGAGGAGGTGCTCCTGCATCTCTTCGCCGGGAACGCGGCGACCGCCGGGGGCCTCGTGGTCGACGGCACGGTCGGGGCGGGCGGTCATGCGACCGCGATCCTCGAGGCCGCGCCGGGCGTGACGCTGCTCGGGCTCGACCGCGACCCGCAAGCGCTCGACATCGCGAAGCGAACGCTCGAGCCGTTCGGAGCGCGCGCGACGCTCGCCCATCAGTCGTACGCGGACCTTGCGTCCGTGCTCGAGTCGATGGGGATCGACAGCGCAGTGGGGGTGCTGCTCGATCTCGGGTTGTCGTCGATGCAGCTCGACGACGAGAGCCGCGGGTTCTCGTTTCGATTCGAGGACGCGGTGCCCGACATGCGCTTCGATCCAACGGACGCGTCGCGCTCGGCAAGCGATCTGGTGAACCACGCGTCGGAGCGTGAGCTCGCCGACATCTTGCACGAGCTCGGCGAGGAGCCGCGTGCGCGCGCCGTCGCGCGCGCGATCGTGCGGGCGCGTCCCATCCGCTCGGCGGGGCAGCTCGCCGACGTCATTCGCTCCGCGGCGCTGCGTGTTCGGCGCATCGACGCGGCCACGCGCAGCCTGCAGGGGTTGCGCATGGCGGTGAACGAGGAGATCGCGCACCTGCGGCGCGGGCTGCGCGCGGCGGTGCGCGCGTTGGCGCCGGGGGGGCGCCTCGTCGTCATCTGCTTCCACAGCGGTGAGGAGCGCGAGGTCAAGGCGGCGTTTCGCGAAGCGAAGCGCGACCGCCTCGGGACCATCCTGACCAAGAAACCAATCCGGCCGACGGAAGCGGAGGTGAAACGCAATCCGCGGGCCCGCCCCGCGCGACTGCGCGCGTTCGAGCGCGCGAAGGATGAGGACGAAGGAAAACGGTGAACGTCGTAACGACCATCGCGGTGTTGCTGGCCGTCGTAGCGGTCGCGCTCGTTGCCGTATGCGAGCACAGCGAGGTCTGCCGTCTGCGGTATCGCGTGCTGGAGGTGGAACGTCGGCGCGACTCGTTGGAGCGCCAGCTGCGCGAGATCGACGCCGACATCGCGGCGACGCTCACGCCGCGTTACCTGCTCGAGGAGTGGGATCGCGAGTGCGACGTCTGCGATCCATCGGATCCGTTCCCGAACTTCATGCCGACGATCGATCCGCACGACAAGGCGCCGCGCGACTTCGCGCCCCAGGGCCGCCACGTGTTCCGCGTGCTCGGTGACGAGGGAGGCGATCGATGAAGCGCCGCGCCGTCACCCACGTCCCGCGCACGGTTCCGCCGTGGCAGCTGCGCCGCACGCTGGAGGCCGTCCGGCGGTTCCGAACGAACTTCGTGTTCGGCACGCTCCTGGTGCTCTTCGCGTTGCTGCTCGGCCGCCTTGCCAAGCTGCAGATCGTCGAAGGCGACGGCTACCGGCAGCAGGCCGACCGCCGGCACACGTCGAATTTCGAGTTCCAGGCACGGCGCGGAAGCATTCTGGACCGCGGTGGCTGGCCGCTCGCCAACAGCCGGCCCGCGCGGTTGGTGTGGGTCGACCCGCATCCGAGCGTCATCAAGGACGTACGCGTCTTCGCGCTCCAGGCGTCCGCCGTGCTCGGCGGCGACCCTGCGCCGTGGCAGATTCGCGAACGCATCGAGCACGAGCGAGCGGTCGCCGCGAAGAACGGCAAGCCCGTTCGCCGCTACAAGGTCCTGCGAAAGCACATCGAGGACCCGCTGCTCATCGACCGGCTCGACGTGGTGAGCATGCTGTCCGACACGCAGCTTCACCGCCGCGGGCTGTTCGGGATCCGCGTCGAGCGCGAGGAGATCCGCTCGTACCCCAACGAGACCTACGCCGCGCACGTCGTGGGCGAGGTTCCGTACGACGTCTCCGCCGGTCGTGTCGGCATCGAGGGCCGCTACAACGGCTTCCTCTCCGGCAAGCGCGCGACGATTCCGGTGTTTCGCGACGGGCGCCGGCGCTTGATGGCCGCGAACGGCGACATGGACCGGTCGAGCACGCGCGGCGGCGACGTGCGCCTGACGATCGATCTCGTCATCCAGCACTTCATGGAAGCCGCGCTCGACCGCGTCGTGGGCGACACGGCGCCCGTGCAGTTGTGCGGCATCGTGCTCGATCCGCGCACCGGCGAGGTGCTCGCGTTGGCGAACCGTCCGACGTTCGACCCCAACCGCGAGCCGGCCAAGCTCAACTTCGCGATCCAGGAGCGCTACGAGGTGGGCAGCGTCTTCAAGCCGATCACCGTCGCGTGGGCGCTGGAACACGGTGTCGTCAAGGCGGACGAGGAGATCTTCATGCCGCTTGTCGCGCGGCTCGAAGGCGAGGCACACGACATCCACGACGATCACTTCATCGGCCGCGGCACCGTCGTACGGCTGATCGCGGAGAGCAGCAACACCGGCGCGGCGAAGCTCGCCCACCGGCTCGGCCGCGAGGGCATGCGCGACCTCTGGCTGCACCTGGGCCTGACGAATCCGACCGGCATCGACCTCCCGAACGAGCGCGGGGGACGACTCGCGCCGGACGTGGACGGCAAGTGGCCGTGGTGGTGGGCCCATCGCGCCGCGTACGGGAACGCGTTCGCGATCACGCCGATGCAACTCATCTGCTCCATCGCCGCGATCGCGCGCGACGACGCGCGTGTCGTGCGGCCGACGTTGATCCTGCGTCGAAAGCCCCGTCCGTGCACGGGACCGCGGCTGTGCGATCCGAGGCACCTCGCCGTCGTGCGCGAAGGCATGCGGCAGTGCGTGCTCGCGGGCACGGCGCGCCACCAGTTCCGCGGCGCGCGGTACGCGGCGGCGGCGAAGACCGGCACGGCCGTACAGCGCGAAGGGAGAGCCGACTTCAACATCTGCTCGCTCGCCGCGTTCGCGCCGTTCGAGGACCCGTGCGTCGTGGTGCTCGTCATGGGCAAGGTGGAGCGCGAGCGCCGCAAGTACGGCGCCCAGGTCGCGGCCGCGTCCGTGCGCGAGGTGATCGAGCGCACGCTCGCGTACTGGAACGTGGCGCCGTCCGACGCCGGCATCGCGCCGACGGCCACGCTCGCGTCCCCGGCGTTCCTCAGCACGGAAGAGCCACTGAAGGAGGAGCGGTGAACGTGGTCGCGGACCGTCCCCGGAACGTCGGCGCGCTGCGCGAGATCGTGCAGGGCGTGTTGGCGAACGTCCAAGCCGGCGCGCAGGTGCGCGGACTGGCCGACGACTCCCGCGACGTGCAGACCGGGGAGGCGTTCTTCGCGCGCCGCGGCACCCTGGAGGACGGCGCGCAGTACGCCATCGACGCCGTCGAGCGCGGCGCCGTGGTCGTCGTCTGCGACAGCGAGCTGCCCGGCCTCCCGACGTTGCTCGTCGACGACGTCGACGGGGCGCTGCGGTCAGCAGCCGACGCCTGGTACGGCCGACCGCAGGACGCGCTCGACCTGATCGCGATCACCGGCACCAAGGGCAAGACGACGTCGGCCCACATGACCGCGGCCGCGCTGCGCGCCTGCGGCCATGCGACCGCGCTGCTAGGGACGATCGCGCACGACCTCGGCGACGGCGACCCCGTGCCCGCGGGCAACACGACACCCGGAGCGCTCGAGCTGCGCTGGTTGCTCGCGCGCGCGCGCGACGCCGGCTGCACTGCGGCCGTCATGGAGGTGTCGAGCCACGCGCTCGATCAAGCGCGGACGGAGGGACTCGAGTTCCGCGTCGCGATCTTCACGAACCTGGCGAGCGACCATCTCGACTACCACGGCTCCCCGGAGGCCTACTTCGAAGCGAAGTCGAAGCTGTTCTCCGAGCTGCCTCCCTCGGGCGTCGCGGTGCTCAACCGCGAAGACGGCGCTTGGACGCGCCTCGCTGCACGCTGCCGCGGGTCCGTGCTCACCTACGGAACGAGCACCGAGTCCGACCTGCAAGCCGACGACGTGCAGCTCGGCCTCGACGGCACGTCGTTCCGGCTCGTCGTCGCCGGTGACGGTCAGGTCGACGTGCGGACGCCGCTCACCGGCAGGCACAACGTGATGAACCTGCTCGCCGCCGTCGGCGGCTGCATGGCGCTCGGCATCGATCCGATTCACGCCGTCGAAGGCGCGTGCAGCTTGGAGGGGGTGCCCGGAAGGCTCGAGCGCGTGGCGAGCGACGACCTGTACGTGTTCGTCGACTACGCGCACACGGAGGACGCGCTGCGCCAGGTGCTCTCGTTCCTGACCGACGTCGGCGCCGATCCGTTGATCTGCGTGGTCGGATGCGGCGGCGACCGAGACGCGTTCAAGCGTCCGCGCATGGGCCGCGTCGCCGCCGAAGCGTGCACGCTCGCGTACTTCACGAGCGACAACCCGCGCTCCGAGGACCCGGAGCAGATTCTCGATCAGATGACGTCCGAGCTGTGCGCCGACGACGCACCGTCCGGGCTGAAGGAACGTGTGCTTCGCGTCGTGGACCGGCGCGAGGCGATTCGCCGGGCGGTGCTCGAAGCGCCGGCCGGCGCGACCGTGCTGGTGGCCGGCAAGGGCCACGAGACGTATCAGGTTTTGGGGACGGAGAAGGTCCCTTTCGACGACGTGAAAGAGGTGCGGGCGGCGCTCGACGAGCGCGCGGCGCGCGACCCTTCCTGGGGTGCCCCTCAGGCATAGTGAGGTAGAAGCATGGAACCGATTCGATACAGCGAAGTCCTGCGCGCGACGGGCGGAGAGCCCGCAGGCCCGGTGGACGGTGATCCCGTCATCACCGCCGTCACGACGGACAGCCGCGACGTGCCTGCGGGGGCGCTCTTCGTGCCGATCGTCGGCAAGCGCTTCGACGCGCACCGGTTCATCAACGAGGCGTTCCTCAACGGCGCGGGATTCAGTCTGGTCGCGAAGGACGCGGAGTTCGGACGCCGGTCGGCCAATACGATCGTCGTCGATGACACGACGAAGGCGCTCGGCGACCTGGCGCGCTGGCACCGGACGCGCTTCGACGTGCCGGTGATCGGCATCACCGGATCCTGCGGCAAGACCACGGTGAAGGAGATGGTGCGGCTGATCCTCGGCGAGGACGTCGTCGCGAGCCCGGCGTCGTACAACAACGCCATCGGCGTCCCGCTCACGCTGCTGCAGATGGACGGCACGACGCGCGCGTGCGTCGTGGAGATCGGCACGAACGCGCCGGGCGAGATCGAGTATCTCACCGGCATCGCGCGGCCGACGGTCGGCGTGCTGACAAACGTCGAGGAGGCGCACCTCGAAGGCCTCGGCACCGTGCGCGGCGTGATGAAGGAGAAGGCGGCCCTGCTGAAGGGACTGCCCGAAGACGGTGCGGCGATCATCAACGCCGACAACTACTACTGCCGCGAGATCATGGAGCAGGTCGAGTCGCACGTCGTGACGTTCGGGACGTGGGAGGACGCGGACGTCTACGGCATCGACGCGCAGGCCACGCCCGAGGGCGTCGGCTTCTACCTGTACGGACGCATGCCGTTCGAGATCCCCGCGTACGGGCTGCACAACGTCGCCAACGCGCTCGCCGCCGTCGCCGTCGCCCTGTGGCTCGATCAGGATCCGATGGCGGTCCGCGCGGCGCTCGCGCGCTACGCCGCGCCGCCCATGCGCATGAGCCGCGAGCAGGTCGGCGACGTCGTGCTCATCAACGACGCCTACAACGCCAACCCGCGCAGCATGGACGAGGCGATTCGCGAGCTGCGTCTGCGCGACTGCGGGGGCCGGCGCGTGGCCGTGCTGGGCGAGATGCTCGAGCTCGGCGAGGAGTCGGAGCGCTGCCACCGTTCGCTCGGCCGCAAGGTCGCCCACGAGGGCATCGACGTGCTCTGGGCCGTCGGGCCGAGCGCGCGGATCGTCGTCGAGGAGGCCGTGGGGCGCGGCATGTCGGCGGATCGCGTGCACTGGCACGAGACCCTCGAGGACGCGATCCGGGACCCGGGCTTCGACCCACGGCCCGGCGACGCCTGGATGTTCAAGGCCTCGCGCGGCATGGCGCTCGAGCAGCTGCTCGAGCACGTCCGTGAAATGGCGCGGGCGGCCGACCCAGCGGGCGGCGCCTACCTCGGGGGCCCTCGGACGTAGCCGGCGTGGGGGCCGCACGTCTTACAGTTCCGCATCGTGGGGGCGCCCCGTGCGCCGCCGCGGTACCTCACAGATCCGAACCAGAGTTCCGGAGTCGATGCTCTACCACCTCTTCGCCCCGCTCGAGGACTTCGTATCCGGCTTCCGGCTCATCCAGTACATCACCTTCCGCGCGACGTTCGCCGCGATTCTCGCGTTCCTCGTCGCGACGGTGGTGGGCCCCGGCATCGTCGAGAGCCTGCGCAAGCGCAAGATCGCCGGCTACAGCAAGACCGGCAGCGACGACGTGGACGCCAAGCGCAGTGCGAAGTCCGACGTACCGACGATGGGCGGCGTCATCCTGCTCATCGGCGTCGCCCTGTCCGGGTTCCTCTTCGCGCGGTTGGACACCCCGCTCACCTGGATCGTCCTGCTCTCCTTCCTCGCGTTCGGCGCGCTCGGTGCGTGGGACGACTGGCGCAAGCTCGCGCACCCGGGCGCACAGGGCATCAGTGAGAAGCAGAAGCTCTTCACGCAGCTGGGGATCGCGATGACGGCCATCACGGTGCTCTACGCGCTCGGCAACGCGAAGGACGACACGCCCTGGCTGCGCGGCCCGAGCCTCAAGGAGAACCCCTACAAGCTCAAGTGGGTCAAGCGCCACCCGGTCAAGCCCGGCGAGTCGTGGCGATCGATTGCCGGCAAGTACCTCGGCAACGAGGAGCGCGCACGCGAGATCGCGCTGCTCAACGGCATCGCCCCCGCCGACGCCACGCCCGAGGCGCTGCGCGAGCCGGCGCACGCCGCCGATCACGCCGCGCCCGAAGAGTCGCGGTATCGGATGTTCACGCCGCACCTGGGGCGTGAGGTGCGCCTCCCTGCCGCGTGGCCGGATCCGAACGACCATCACCGCGCCGACCTGCAGATTCCCTTCTTCAAGAAGTTCTGCTTCGACCTCGGGTTGCTCTTCATCCCACTGGGGATCCTGGTGATCGTCGGCGCGAGCAACGCCGTCAACCTGACGGACGGGCTGGACGGCTTGGCGATCGGCACGACGGCGACGGTGGCGGTCGCGTTCGCGGCCGTTGCGTATCTGGTCGGGCGCGTGGACTTCTCGCGGACGCTGTACCTGTTCTACGTGGAGGATGCAGGCGAGCTGGCCATCATCGCGTCGGCGCTGGTCGGCGGGTCGCTGGGATTCCTGTGGTTCAACAGCTATCCGGCGCAGGTCTTCATGGGGGACACCGGATCGCTCTCGATCGGGGGCATCCTGGGCGTGATGGCGGTGGCCCTGCGCCACGAGTTCACGCTGCTGATCGCGGGCGGGTTGTTCGTCGCCGAGGCGCTGTCGGTGATCTGGCAGCGCACGTACTTCAAGGCGACCCGCCGCGCGGCGGCGAAGCGGGGCGAGGCCAACCCGACGGGCAAGCGCTGGTTCAAGTGCGCCCCGTTCCACCATCACTACGAACAGCTCGGGCTGCACGAGAACAAGGTGACCGTGCGGTTCTGGATCGTCAGCGTGATCTGCGTCCTGGTCGCGCTCGCGTCGCTGAAGATGAGGTGATCGGATGACGGGCGAGCCCCTCCCCCTGTCGCGCGGAACGGGACATCAGATCCTGCACGCCGGCCGCATGGTGTTCGGCGTCGCCGTCGGCCTGGTCGCGCTCGGTTTGGTGATGGTCTACTCGTCGACCGCCGCGAAGCAGGCGGGGTTCAACGTGGACGCCGACATCGGCAAGACGATCGTGGATCCAAGCCGCAACCTCGTGCGCCAGGTGCGCTGGGTCGTGCTCGCGGCGATCGTGGGCTGGGCGGTCTCATGCGTGCCGCTCTCGTGGTTGCGCCGCGCGGCGAAGCCGGTGCTCTACGGCTCGATCGCGCTGCTGCTGCTGACCCTCATCCTCGGTCCGCTGCGCAACCAGAGCCGGCGCTGGCTGTTCGTGGGGCCGTTCTCGATCCAACCCAGCGAGTTCCTGAAGATCGGCGCGCTGCTGTTCCTGGCGGACCAGCTCTCGAGCCGCGAGCGCGCGAACGCATTCGGCACGCGCACGCCGTTGTTGGCGATCCTCGCACCCGTCGGCGTCGGCGCGGTGCTGGTGCTCGTGGCGCCGGATCTCGGGACGTCGTTGTTCATCGTGGCCGAGGCGGTGGTGCTGCTCGGCCTCGCGGGCGTTCGTCCGACGCGCTTCGTTCCGTTCGCGTTGATGGTGACGCCGTTGATCGTGGTGTACGCGTATCGCCGCTTCGGCCACGTGAGCAAGCGCATCGACGCGTTCGCGGAAGGTCCGAAGGCCGGCAGCCAGACCGGCGAGTCGCTCGTCGCGATCGGGTCGGGCCAGTGGTTCGGCACGGGGCTGGGCGAGGGCACGCAGAAGCTCCACTACGTGGCCGAGTCGCAGACGGACTTCATCTTCGCCGTCATCGGCGAGGAGTTGGGGTTCCTGGGCTGTGCCGGCGTGGTGATCGCGTACATGCTGCTGGTCTGGTACGGCCGTCGGGTGGCGTGGCATGCGCGGTCGCTGAACGCGCACGCGTTCTACCTGGCGGCGGGCGCGACCTTCATCGTGACGTTCCAGGCGTTGGTGAACATCGCGGTGGTGACGGCGACGGTGCCGACGAAGGGGGTGTCGTTGCCGTTCATCAGCGTCGGCGGCAGCAACCTGCTGATGGCGTCGGTCTGCGTCGGGCTGATCGTGAACGTCGCGCGCAAGACGGCGGCCGCGACGACCACCGATCCCTGGGAGTAGAAGTGTCCGTGCCCAGGTCAGCGGCGTGAACAGCTGCTGAGACTCCAATGCGGGCGGACACTCGAGTTGGGGCCTCCGAGAGAACGATCGCAGACTTCGACTCGCTCGCCGAATCGCTTCGGTGTAGGTCAACCTGCCGTTCGACTCTCGAATCGCCTTGCAAAGCGCCCGAGTGAATGCGCCCCGGACCAAACGTTCCGAGTCTGGGGCGTTGCACCGGGGACGTACCAGTTCGAAGTCGTCCTCGCCGACGGTCGACGTACTCCACGGGGTGCGGGCAGGGGAGACGGCGAAGCTCATCGTGGGCGAGTAACCAGGCCTCCCTGTCTACAGCCGCCCCCGTTCGGGAGCCCCCATCCTCTAGGGGCGCCGGGCCCCCGACCCGGAGACCTCCCCATGAAACCCCTCGCACTCCTCGCCGTCGTGCTCTTTGCCCTCCTGTTCCAGGCCGGGCCGAGCGACGCGGCCTCCCCGGCCGACAAGTTCGGCTACGGCACCATGAAGTGGAACGGCAAGGCCGCCGTCGGCCGCCGGCCCTTGCTCGTCGTCCTCGGCGACTTCCAGGACGTGCGCTTCCACGCGCCACACAACGCCGCCTACTACGACCAGCTGCTCTTCGGCAATCGCCGATCGTCGTCCAACCCGAGTCTCAACGCGTACTTCACCAACGCGAGCGGCGGCAAGTTCACCTTCGTGAAGGCCGGCATCGTCGGGCCCGTCCGCAGCGTTCCGATGGGCAGCAACGCGGCAGACGAACGTTTCCACCTTTGCGCGATCAACCCGAGGGTGAATGGGCGTCGGATGTGTCCCCAGCAGGACGCGAGCTGGACGTGGGAGATGCACCTCGACGGCATGATCCAAGAGGTGTCCCGCCGGCGGCTCTTCAACTTCGCTCCTTACGACCGCAACCGCGACGGAACCGTCACGTCGGACGAGCTGACGATTCTCTACATCGGCGCAGAACCTCGAATGGTCGGTGGCCGTCCGGCCAATCCGCGTCTGCAATACACATGTGAGAACTGCGGCGCGGCGCGTGATCGCAACTTCGATCTGCCGGGCACCCGCCTGCGCTACGGTGGCAAGATCATGAGCGCCGGTGAAGGCGTCGGTTTCGCGACGCTTGCGCACGAGCTTGCGCACACGCTCGGAACGATCGATGTCTACGGAGCGGGCTTTCGCCTGAACGGCTGGGCGACGCTGATGTCCGGCACCATGGGGGCGGTGGACAGTCCGTTTGCGACCTACCTGGATCCGTGGCACCGCATGCGCCTCGGCTGGATCGAGCCGCGCGTGTTCACGTTCCGCCAGGAGGGCCAGGCCAAGCTCGTCGCACCACAGCTCGGCGGTCGCGACACCCGGCCGATCCTGCTCCACAGCCCCACAAAGGGCCCGAACGAGTACTTCCTCATCGAGTACCGCACCAAGGCACTCGGCGCCATGGATCGCATCAACTGGGCCGGCGGCCGCGACCGAGGCGTGCTGATCTGGCACGTGCGTACGAATGACGACCACGTCCTCTTGAAGATCCCTGCACCCGGACGTCCCGCGGGCCAGGAAGACCGGACGCTCGTCTACCGCGGTGTGGATGGGCGCAACAAGTGGGCCTATGGAACGGGCCGCGGTTACTTCTTCGAGGACCGAGTGATTACGTTGCGATGGTGGGACGGCAGCGATACGGGTATGCGCGTCCGCGTCGGACCGATTCACGCACGCCAGCCGCACGCCTACGTCGACTGGGGCTTCCGCCGCACACTGCGGCCGAAGTTCACGACACGCAGCATCGACGTGTCGATCGGCCAGCGCTTCCATCTGGACGGCAAATTCGGCATCCGTCAGGACCAGTCGTTCCAGCTCCTGGACTCGGCCGGCCGCAAGATCCCGCTGCCGATCGACACCTGGACGCCGACGCGCATCATGACGAGCATTCCGAGCTCGGTCGCCGCCGGCCGCTACCGGTTGGTGGCCTACGCCGACCGCAGTCTGCGCGCGCATGATCTCGGCATCACGGCGAACATCCGCGTCCGCCAGGCGCCGCTCAACCCGACGCCGCGGCCGGTGCGCCGCGGACCGATCCCGCGCTTCCCCGGGCGGTAGACACCGGCTCGAGCGGCGGGGCGGGCGCCGTCCACCCGCCCCGCTACGCTGCAAGCCCTCATGGTCCGCGCCCCCGACACCCCTGCCGTCGCCGCTCGCAGCCGCGTCTTGTTCGCAGGCGGGGGCACCGCCGGGCACCTCGCGCCCGGATTCGCCCTCGCGGAGGCCCTGCGCGCCCGCGGCATTGAATCCGTGTTCGCCACACCCGGCGAGACCAAAGAGCGGGAGTGGTTCAAGGAGCGCGACGCGCCCCGGGAGGTCCCCGCCTCCCGACTGCCGAAGACGCCGCGCGCCGTCTTCGAGTTCGGTCCGCTGACCGTCCGCGGCGTAATGCGCGCGCTCGCAGTGATCCGGCGCGAGCGCGTCGGCGCGGTGGTCGCGCTCGGCGGCTGGCCCTGCCTGCCCGCGGCCGTCGCCGCACGCATCGCCAAGGTGCCGCTCGTGTTCATCGTCGCCGACGCCGTGCCCGGCGTCGTCGTGCGCCACATGCAAGGCTGGGCCGACCGCATCTACGCGCCCTGCGACGAAGCCCGCAGCCACCTCCACAGCGAGAGCGTGCGGGTGACCGGCCCGCTGCTGCGTACCCAGGTGCTCGGCGGCCGGCGCGATCCTGCGGCCTTCGGCCTCGATCCGTCCCGCCGTACGCTGCTCATCCTCGGCGGCAGCCTCGGCGCCCAGGGCTTGTACGACCGCTGGCTCATCGGGATCCGCGCGGCGCTCGTCGACGACCCCGGCATCCGTGAGCGCATCCAGATCCTGCACTCCGTCGGCGGCCAACGCGCCGACATCGACGCCACGTACGAACGCCTGCGGCTCGTGCACCACGTAACGCCCTATGTGCAGGACATGGGCAGCGCGTACAAGACCGCGGATCTGGTGCTGGCGCGGGCCGGTGCCAACACCTGCGCCGAGCTGGCCGCCACGCGAACGCCCGCGGTGCTGGTGCCCTATCCCCATCACGCCGACCGGCAGCAGTGGCGCAACGCCGAAGCGCTCGTTCGGGCGGGCGGCGCGCACCTGATCGAGGAGCAGGACCTCTCGCCGGAGCGCATCGTGAAGGACGTCACCTCCTTGCTCGAAGACGACGCCGCGCTCGCCGACATGCGTCGAAGCTACGAGAACCTGGAAGCCGACGCAGCGGGTCAAACCGCCGACGATCTCATCCGATTGTTGGAACGAGAGGAGCCGGTGCGACCGCGGTGATCCAGCCCAACCCCCAAGCCCTGAACGGACACCACTCCGCGTTCCTGATCGGCGCCGAGGGCGTCGGCATGAGCGGCGCGGCGCGCCTGCTGAAGGCGCGCGGCCTGAACGTGCGGGGCAGCGACCGCGCGCCGGGCGAGCGCTGCGCGCAGCTCGCCTCGCTGGGCATCGCCGTCGACGACCGCGAGGACGCGTCGGCCCTGCCCGACGACCTCGACCTGCTGGTGTTCTCGGCCGCGGTGCCCGAGATCCACCCGCAGCTCGAAGCCGCTCGGGCGCGCGGCGTCCAGACGTGGAAGTACGCGGAGCTTCTCGGCGCGCTCATGTCGGAGACGCTCGCGATCTGCGTCGCCGGCTGCCACGGCAAGACCACCACGTCGTCCATGCTGGCGTCGTGCCTGATGCACGCGGGCGAGGATCCGAGCTTCGTCGTGGGGGGGGAGCTGCGGGAGTTCGAATCGGGCGCGCGCGTCGGCGCCGGGCGTCACTTCGTCGTGGAGTCGTGCGAGTTCGACCGCTCGTTTCACGCCCACAACCCGTTCGTCGCGGTCGTGACCAATGTCGACGAAGACCACCTGGACTACTACCGGGACCTGGCGGAGATCCAGGAGTCGTTCCGCGTGTTCGCGGCGCGCTTGCCCGCGGAGGGAACGCTCGTCGTCAACGACGCGTATGCGCCGGTCTTCGAAGGCGACGCGCGCTTGAAGGCGTCGATCGAGACCTACGGGTTCGGCGACGATGCGCGCTGGCACTGCTCGGATCCGGCGCTGCTCGACGACGGCGCGGGCATGCGCTTCGAGCTTCGCCGCGCCGGAACGCTGCTCGGCGAGCTCGAGATTCCGATGCTCGGCCGGCACAACGTGCTCAACGCGACCGGCGCCGCCGCGGCGCTCTGCAACAGCGGCCTGTCGTTCGACGCCGTCCGCGAGGGCCTCGTCGCCTTCCAGGGCGTGGGCCGCCGGTTGGAGCGTGTCGCCGAGCGCGGGGAGGTGCTCATCTACGACGACTACGGTCACCATCCGACCGAGATCCGCGCCGTCGTGCGTGCCCTGCGCCGCCGGTACGCCGACCGTCGCCTCGTCGTGATCTTCCAACCGCACCAGGCCAGTCGAACCCGCTGCCTGATGAAGGAGTTCGCCGCGACGTTGGCCGAGGCGGATCAGGTCTGGATGCCGCCGATCTACTTCGCGCGCGACAGCGAAGAGGAGCGGCGCAAGGTCACGTCCGAAGACCTCGCGCTGCACATCCGCAACGAAGGCGGGCAGGCGCTGACGGTCGAGCAGCTCGACGACCTCGTCGAGCACGGCGCGGCGAACCTGCGCGCCGGCGACGTCGTGGTCACGATGGGGGCGGGCAACGTGGACGAGGTGGCGCATGGTCTTGCCGCGCGACTTCAGTGAGGCCAGACGCCGGGTCGAGCGCCTGGCGTCGCGCACGTCGCTGGCGGTCGGCGGCAAGCCGGACTTCCTGTTCGAGCCGCAGACCGAGGACGAGGCGGTGCGGATCGTGCGCGTGTGCCGCGAGCACGGCGTGCCGCTGCGCTACCTGGGCGGCGGCTACAACCTGCTGATCGGCGAAGGGCGCATTCAGGGCGCCGTCCTGGCGACGCGTCGGCTCTGCCACTTTCGCGTTCACGAGGACCGCGTCGAGGTCGGCGCGGGCAACAGCTTCCCTTCGCTCGTTCGCCAGGCGATCACGCTCGGCATCCCCGCGCTGCCGGGCTGTCCCGGGATACCGGGAAGCGTCGGCGGCGTCGTGTTCATGAACGCGGGGGGGCGCTTCGGGGCCGTGTCGGACGCGCTGGTCGAGGTGACGTACTTGGATCCGGCCGGCGAGGTCCGACGGATGCAGCCGCGCCGGTGTGACTTCGGCTACCGCAGTAGTCCGTTCGAGGGGTGCCTCGTAACGGGTGCCGCGTTCCGCCGCGACCCCTCACTGACGGAGCGCTCGCAACGCACGCTGTTCGACACGGCGATGCGCTGGAAGCGGGACACCCAACCCTTGTCGGCGAAGAGCGCCGGCTGCATCTTCAAGAACCCGCAAGACGACGAGAAGCGATCGGCGGGGTACTTGATCGAGCACGCCGGTCTCAAGGGCCGCGCGATCGGCGGTGCGCGCGTGTCGCCGATCCACGCCAACTTCATCGAGAACGTGGACGGCGCGACGGCCGACGACGTGCAGGACCTCATCCGCCTGATCCGCCGCACCGTGCTCGACAAGTTCGGCGTCGAGCTCGAGCTCGAGGTGCAAACCTGGCGCTAGCGGCGCGCCGGACTGGGCGCCGAAGGCCCCTTCGTCCTCCTCGCGTGGGTCGACCACGCCACGTCGTCCTCATCGACCTTCCGCGTCCCATCCGGCGCGCCGCCGCGTAGGTATGCGTGGAGTGTCCGAGCAGCCTAATTAGAGGACGCAGGACGCGAATGCGTAGGCCGGCGCGCACGTATGATTCGGCGCGGAGGCACACGTGGCGAAGTTCGCCGTTCGCGACGAGATACGTACGCTCGATCCGGTGCGGGATCACCAACGCATCGTCCACCTCTCGACGTGCTACGACTTCCCGTTCGACACCACGCGCTCGCTCGAATTCGCGCTCTTCCGTTCGTACTGCGTTCCGAGCATCTCGACGCTGCTCGACCGAACCGGTGAGTTCCGCGAACGTCCCCAGCGCCGCTACGACGACACCGACATCATCGTCAGCGAGCTGATGGAGTGGGGCTACGACAGCGACCGCGGTCGGCGCGCGCTTCGGCGCATGAACCGGTTGCACGGCCGCCACGAGATCCGAAACGACGACTTTCTCTACGTGCTCTCGACCTTCGTCTTCGAACCGATTCGCTGGAATGCCCGCTTCGGCTGGCGGCCGATGTGCATGCAGGAGCGGCTGGCGCAGTTTCACTTCTGGCGCGCGGTCGGGCGTCGCATGAAGATCGACGACATCCCGGACGACTACGCGACGTTCGAGCGCTTCAATCGCGAGTACGAGCGCGACCACTTTCGGCCTCACGCAACGAATGCGCGCGTCGGCGCCGCGACCGTCGCGCTCTTCGTGAGCTGGTTCCCGAACGTGCTCAAGCCGATCGTGCGTGCGGGGATCTACGCACTGCTCGACGATCGCGTCGTCGACGCGTTCGGATTCCCCAAGCCGTCGCCGTTCATGCGGCGGGCCGTCCCCACGCTGCTTCGGGCTCGAGCGCTCGTCGTGCGCGGCCTGCCGCCTCGTCGACGGCCGCGCCTGCGCACCGACGGCATGACGCACCGAAGCTACCCGACGGGCTACGTCATCGAGGCGCTCGGTCCCTCCTCGGCGTAGATTCGCTTGGGAAGCGCGGTTTCGCCGCTGAGGATCGGCGGCGCCATGCCCACCGTGACCATGATCGTCCTCGTTGCCGTCTCGTACGTGACGTCGACGATCTCCGGCCTCCTGGGCATGGGCGGCGGCATCATGCTGCTCGCGGCGATGTACATGGCCGGCTTGGAGCCGGCGCTGGCGATTCCGCTGCACGCGTTCGTGCAGCTGATGTCGAACTCGACGCGGCTCGTGCTGCTCTTCAAGTACGTTCGTTGGCGGCCGTTCCTCTGGCACGCCGTGCCCGCGCTGCCGCTGCCGTACTTCGGCCTCATGATCGTCGATGCGCTCGATCCGGTGACGTTGAAGGTGATGTTCGGCGCGGCGGTGCTGTACGCGACGTGGACGCCGAAGTGGGGGATCCAGCACCTGCCCGAGAATGCGGCGTTCGGGATCTCGGGCGTCATCGCCGGGCTACTGGGCGTCGTGGTCGGCGCGACGGGCCCGCTGATCGCGCCGTTCTTCCTGCGGGGCGGATTCAAGAAGGAGCAGGTCGTCGCGACGAAGGCCGTGTGCCAGGCCTACATGCACACGCTCAAGATCGTCTGGTTCTCGACCGTCGGCTTCTCGGTGATCGATCACCTCGACGTCGTCATTCCGATGGCGGTCGCCGTGGTGTTCGGAACCGTCACGGGGCGCGCGCTTCTGCACAGAGTCAGCGAACGCGCGTTCTTCTGGATGTACAAGGTCGTGCTGACGTTGCTCGCAATCCGCTTGCTGCTCACGCCCTGGATCTAGCGACGGAAGTCGAAGTTTGCGGTGCCGCCGGCAACGACCTCCGCCTCCTTCTTCACGACGGTGCGATTGACGACCAGCGCGCAGCTCACGCTCCACGTCCCGGGTGGAACGCCCGGCAGCCGGTACGTGCCGTCGGGTGCGATCGGGGACTGCACATACACGCCGCGGTCCGCGAGTCGCACGACGTTCCGTGCGGCCGGGCGTCCTGCGGCGTTCGTGACCTTACCCTCGATCGTCGCGCCCTTTTCCAGCTTCAGCTCGAGCCGGCCCGAGTCAGGAATCGGACCGTCGTGGTAGGCGTAGCGGCCGTCGGGCGTCGGGCCGACGTAGATCTGGTACCGCTTGTCGCGCTTCACCTCGATGAACGTCTGCCGGCCGTTCCAGATCTGGCTGGGATCGTCGCCCTTCGGCCGCGTTCCCTCCGGGTCCGTCAGCGCGATGCGCAGCATCGAGTTGGGCGTGGCGTTCGCGACGACCACCTCGATGACCCAGCCCGCATCGAACGCCAGGACGACGTCCTTGGCGCCGGCCTGCATGACCTTCGCGGTCCGCTCGAGTACCCGCTCTTCGTCGATGTAACGGCGCAGCGTCCACATCCGCACCGGGCCCTTTGCCAGCTCGTCGACAACGAAGCGGCCGGCGTTCGTCGTTCGTGCCCACCGCCAATTCCCGGCATCGTCCAGGGCCGCCACGGAGATGCCGGGGATGGACCGGCCCGTCGCGTCCTCGACGACGCCATCGATCCGGTATGTGCGCACGAACCGCACCGTCTCGGCCTGTGGCGACCAGGTTTCGGTCTCGTGCGAGTACTGGACCTCGTCACTCTCTTCGAACTCGACGTAGAGCTTGTAGACACCGTCCTTGCGCAGGTTCCGTAGCAGCGCTTCGCCGCGCGCATCCGCCGTGGCGTCCGACGAGGGAGATGTCGCCTCGTCGTTGGATCTGACGTGCACGTTGGCACCGACGGCCGGTCTGCCGTCGGGATCGAGAACCGTCACGACGACGTCGATGCCGCGTCGAAGCTCAATCCGTATGTCGCGTCGCCCGGACTTCGTTTCGATCGCCTCGACACCGAGATGACCGGCGGGCGGTTCGGCCTGGATCCGGTAGGTGCCGGTGCCCAGCCCGTCGATGCGGAACGACCCGTCCGGGCGCGTCCGCATCGAGCCGTGCGCCGCGGATCCGAGGCTCTTCGTCCACTCGTCCGGCGCGATGCCGTACGCCGTTACGGACACGCCTTGGATCCCCTTGCCGTTCTGATCGACGACACGGCCCTCGATCGACTCGGCCGCCGACAGCGTGACCGTGTCTTCGCCGCCTTCGGGATCCCAAGGGCCGAAGTACCCACTGGCAGCGGGCTCGCCCGTGCTCGTGCGCGCGCCGGTTACGAGGAGCCTCACGCGTTCGGCGCGTTCGTAGACCGTAAACTCGAACTCCCCGCCGGCTGTGTCGATGTTGCTCGACGACATCCCGCCGGCATACTCGTGCACGGTGACCCCACGGGCGTCGCGGACCGGCTTGCCGTCCGGTCCGAGAACCCGAATGCGCCAGACGTTCTCCTGCTGGTTGGGGTCCTGCCCGAAGTTCGAAGCCTGGATCTTCAGATCGAGCATCACGTCGGTCGCCCCTGCCTCGACGTCCTCCGCGGCGGAGTAGCTGTTGCCGCGATCGTGCAGCATGGCCGTGATCGTGTACCGACCGGTCGGCGGTGCGGTCAGCTCGAACGCTCCGTCGCTCTCCGGCCGTCCATGGCCCGTCCATGTCTCGTACCCCGGCGCCTCGGACGGGCGGATCCAAAGCGTCGTCTTCGTCACGTCCTTTGCGGCTCCGGCGACGATGCGCCCGGTGATGGGGGTGCCGCGGTCGAGACGGATCGTCGTCGCGAACTCGCCTTTCTCCGGTGCGTTCTCGACCGCGATCCATCCCCAGCCGAGCTCACTCCGCTTCGTCAGGTATCCCGCCGCGTAGTAGGTCACGGCCGGCGTGCCGGCGTCGAGCGGTCCGAGCCGGGCTTCGCCGCGCGCGTCGGTCTGCCGCCACGTTCCATGCGACTGGTACTCGCCGTCGCTTCGCTTCGTCCGAGCGCGAACGTGACCGCCCTCGATCGGCGACCCGGTTGCTGCGTCGAGAAGCGTGACCGTGCACCAGCGCGGGGGGCCGAGCTCGATCTCGATCTCGGTCCTCTCGCCGGAGCGGATCGTGTAGGGGCCGGTGGTGGTCGACGGATGGTTCGGGGACTTGGTGTTCGCGTGCACCCCGTCGGAGGGCGCGATGCCGTCGAGCTCGAAGTAGCCCGTCGCATCAGTCACGGCGTCGCCGACGTAGTTGCCGTACTGGTTGACGGTGTCTTCGTCGGCAATGCGAACCTCGGTGCCCGGGACGCCGGCGCCGCTCTCGTCGACCACGCGGCCCGCGAGCACGCCGCCGCGCTGCACGGCGATGTCGACCCTGACGCTCTCTCCCGGCACGCACGTGACGTAGACGCCCGGCCCCTCGCCCTTCTCGAATTTCGCGGGCGCCCAGCCGTTGCCCCACGCGACCACCTGCACGTCGCCGCCATGTAGACCCGTGAGCTCGTAGTCGCCATTCTCGCTCGAGACCGTCCAGGGATTGCCGCGCAGCGGATATCCGGTCCATACCAACCCCCGGATCGGCACGCCCGCCACGCCGTCGCCCGTCGCGACGTCGAAGATCCGTCCGCGAACGGTTCCGGCGGGCCGCATGCGCAGCACCAGCGGGTAGCGCTTGCGGAGCGCGCCGTAGACAGCGGTCGCGAATCCGTGTTTTCTGGCGTAGACGGAGCTGACCTTCGTGGGCATCGCGATGCGAAACCCGCCCTCGGCGTCGGTCACGACTGCGATCGATCGGAACGGCGGACCCCTCAGCGCCTCCACGAAGACGCCCGCCATGGGTTCCTCGGTGTCGTCGTGGATGACAGTGCCGTAGACGCTGTGTTTGCCGCCATCGACGACGAGATCGAACGGCCCCTTGTGCGGAATCCGAGTGAAGTCGGCCTGATAGAGCATCACGCCGGGTTGCACAGCCGTGACGTCCACCTCGCCTGACGGCAACCCGTAAAAGGCGTACCGCCCCTTGGCGTCAAGCTCCGTGAAGACCGTGCGCCATGCCGCGTCCTTGTTCCACAGCATGTTCGCGGGCGCGACGGAGACCCAACCTTCGAAGGCACGGCCGTCCGCATGCCGCACGGTACCGTGAAGCGACGGCTCGCTTCCGCCGATGTGGACGGTCGCATGAGTGATGCCCGACGCGTTGAGTACGTGCACGCGCACGATGCCGACGCGGCCGTCCGTCGACGTGGCACGCAACTCGTAGATGCCGCGTGCGTGCACGGGCAAAGAGAACGCCCCGTCCCCGCTCGTGTCGTCGGTGGAAACCACCTCCGCGTCCGGCCGGAGCGGGCGCAACAGCATCTGTGCGCGGCTCCGGTCCATCTGCCAGGCGAACGGCGGCACATGGGCCGGCGGACCCGCGGTGCGGAGCAACTCGACCCGCGCCGCCGCGCCGACTCCGCCGGCGAGCACGGTTCCTTCGATACGACCGTCGACGAGCGGCTTCGGAGGCGTCGCCTTCGAGCGGCCCTGCAGGCCGGTGGCGTTCTCTTCGGTCGCCGGTCCGGCCGCGTTCGACTGCTGTTCGCCCGTTTCGAGGGGGCCGCGGGCGTCGGCCACCCACCAAACGACCCCCACGCCGATCAAGACCAGCCCCAGGAGAGGCACCCACCGCCGCATCGACTTCAGGATAGCGGTGAATGTCGAAGACGTTGTTCACGCCGGCAATCGCGGGTGTGGCGCCGCCCGCAGATCGCTCCGACCTGAAAGGCTGACGAGCGCACTGTCGATGATCTGCTTTCTGCACGGCCGCTCGCTGTCCCGGTCTCGAGACCGCTGGATCCACTGCGTCCTGCAGGCGTTCGCGCGACGCGGCGACGACGTCCACGTCGTCTGCGGCGACGCCCATCCGGAGCAGCACGACTTCGTCGCGCAGGCGTTCGGCTACGAGTCCGACGGCGTCGAGACGCTGCTCCACCCCGGCACGCCGTACCCCGGACGCAACGTGCGGCGGACCAAACCGGTGTGGCGTGCCTCGAACGCGACGGATCGATCGACCACGGGGTGGACACCTCGCTGTACCAACCCGCGCACAGCCCACGCTCACCGAGGTCGACGCCCCGCATTCGGCTCGCCCTTGAGAAGCCGCTCGGCTTGCGCGCGGACCATCTTGGTCACGGTCTCGATCGACGGCGCCGATCCACTGCCGGAACCGAGCTCGGGCCGGCCGTCGAGCCACGCGGTCGCGTCGAACTTGCCGAAGACCGTCCAGAGCGCACTTCGAACCTTGGGGTGCTTTTCGAATTTCTGAAAGCGCGCGAGCGTCCACTGCGCGTAGTTGGCGGCCAGCGGATGGCCCGTCAACTGCAACCACGTCGCGATCACCAGCCGCCGTTCGGCGTCGCGGGCGAAGACGTTCGGGTCCCGCACCTGCTGTGCGAGGCGCGCGACCTCGTCGACGAGGAAGGACTTCGTGTCCGCGTCCTCCGACTGCGCCATCAGCAGGCTCAGCGGCTCGAAGAGAAAGTCCTCGCGTGTGTCGATCAGGCGCGAGACCGCCGCCCGCCACGCCGGGTGGTCGGTCTGCGTCGCGATCTCGATCATGCGCACGCGCACCACCGGGTAGGTCAACTTGCTGAATGCGAGCACCGCCGCTTCGCGAACCGCGTCCGGCTGCTCATCCGCGTCGATCAGGTCCAGCAGCTTGCGTAGCGGAATGGGTCCGCCGTGGGTCGAATACGCCAGGCACGTCGCGCGACGAACCACCGGATCCTCGTGATCGAGCAGCGTCTCGAGAGCGCCCCAGCTCTCCCCGGTGTGTCGGCCCGAGCGTCCGTGGCCCTCGATGGCTCGCACCACCTGATGCTGGTACACGGCGTCGTCGCGCAGCTTCAGCGGGACGTCCGCGCCGACGACGGCGAGCTTCGCGGGCGCTCGCAGGTGACGGAACACCACACGGGGCTCGAGCGGCGGCAGCGCGTTGCCGGGGTCCTCCGGCTCTACCTTCAGCTTCTCGAGCTCCGTCCGCAGCGCACGAATGGGCGCGGCCTTGCCGAGCGGCGTCTCCTTCCCCATGTACTTGTCGAGCCAGCCCAGCGTCTTCGCCGCGTGGTTCTTGAGCACGGTAACGGCCGCGTGCTCGAACGAGTGACTACTGACGTCCCAAAGCGTCCACACCGCTGCGCGGATCCCCTGCGGCGCGCCGTGGCGCAGCAGCAGCTCGCCGGGCCCACGCCAGCTCTCGTACACGGCGATCATCTCGAGCAGCTCGAAGTCCTCGTTCTCGGCGAGGAACGTCCACCAGCTCTTCTTGCTCTGCGCATCCGCCGCCGCACGTCGATACACGACCCACTTCGACTCGACGTTTCTCTGTTTCCACGTCGCCGGGTCGACGTTCGGTTCCGCCTCGTCGGCGGACAACGGTGCCGTGGCCAGTAGGCAGACAACCGACACGAGCACGAATGCCTTCATCACGGTCGCTCCGTTCCGATGCGGTGAAGCCCGCCCGTCGTCTCGAAGGTGACGATCGCGCCGCCGTCGTCGCCGAGCCGAAACTCGCTGCGCAGTCGCACCTCGCCCCGCGCTTCGATCTCGAGCGTGTATGTCCCGAACGCGAGTACGCCGGTGTCCACCTCGATGCGCGTCACATGGGCCTCGTCCGTGCGCGCGCGAAAATCGACGCGGCCGTCGGCGCCCGTCTTGCGGATCGGAAGGCGCTCGCGGGCGCCGGCGCGCACCGTCGCTTCGGTATTCGACCCGTCTCTTCGAACGACGTACGCGGCGAGCGCGCCGTCGCGCAGCAAGGCGTCGAGCTCTTGCGCGGTGAGCGTGTTCGCGCCGGCGACGCCGCGCCAGCCCGGCAGCGGCTCGACGTCGGACCCCGTGGCGCCGATCGTCAGTCGATAGCGTTCGCCGCGACGCAACCAGCCGTCCAGCCGCGCCAAGCGCCGTCCGTCTTCGAGCTCGATGAAGTGGCCGACGCGCTGCACGTCGGGAGGCGGCGCCTCGCGCACTTCGTTCGCTTCCGGTCGCTGCGCCGCCGACGTCACGAACGTCGGCCCCAGGATGCCGCAGAGCGACGCGCCGATGATCCCGCCCCAGAGAAGACTCCGCATGCCCTCAACCCTACGAGTTCACGACGGTAACGCCCGAATCCGTTAGGGGATTTGGCCCCGGGGTTACAGGCCGGCGCATCGCAGACCGATTTGATGGTCTGCAAACCGTTCGCGGACAGGGCGATCGGTCTGCGGAGGGGAGACGCATGGCGCGTCGAGGACAGTCGGCATCCGACCTCGGGTACGTCGCGCGCTTGCGCGACGTACTCGCCTCTCCCTTGGGCCGCGTGCTCATGCGCGTCGGCACCGTTGCGTTGATCGCGCTCGCGGGCGCGGTCGTGATGCGGCAAGCACGCGCGCAGGCATACAAGATCGACGGCTACCGCCTCGACGCGGCGTCGTTGAAGTTCGCCGATCTTCCGGGATGGCTCGACGACGACACGCGACCCTGGCTGACGAACTACCGGCCGTTTCGGAACCTGTCCGTCTCGGTGTTCGATCCGGAGGCGGAGTGGCGCGTTCGCGACCTGGTCGCACGCCACCCGATGGTGCGCGAGGTGCGTGAGGTGCGCGTGATCTTCCCGAAACGGGTCGTCGTACAGCCGGTGATGCGCGTGCCCGTTGCCCGCGTCGGCGAGCGTCTGCTGACCTCGGATCACTGCTTGTTGCCGCACGATCCGTACAAGTCGTACTTGCGCGGCATCCCGCACGCCTTGCCGGAGGTCGTCGGCATCCGATCGCGGATGCCCGAGCGCTGGGGCGTTGCGTGGGAGGACCGGCTCGAGCAGGTGCAGGAGGCCGTCGAGGCGGCGCGCGTCGCCGCGCGGCTGTACCGCGACCTCAAGGGCCGCGTCGTCGTGCGGACGATCGACGTCTCGCGCTTCCCGTCCCGAGGTGGCAACCGCCACCTCGGCGAAGTCGCGTTCACGATTCGGTTGGAGCCGGTTCGCCCCGGCCAGAAGCCGCGCACCATCGAGGTCCAGTGGGGCCGCACCGAGCGCGATCTCGAGAACGTTCCGTTCGAGGACACCTACCGAACGAAGCTCGAGCGACTCGAGGAGCAGATCATCGCCCGGCGTGTTCCGCGCCGGCTCGATGTCCGGTGGAAACAGACAGAGTAGGAACCCCGGCGTCCTTGTCTCGTTGGGTAGTGTCGGACACCCGATGACTCGCGACCTCGCCGCACCGCTGCTCGCCTGCCTGCTCGCCGTGGTCGCGCTGCCGTCCGCCGGCCTCGAGCTGGGCGGCCTGTTGCCCGACGACCCCCAGGGCGCGCTCGTGCTCGGCGTCGGGATCTTCGCGCTGTTCCTGCTCTGCGTGGCGCCGTCGGGATCCGGACGGGGGCTCGGTGTCATCCTGCGACCGATCACGTTCACCCTGGCTTCGCTGCCGTTCTTCGCGTTCGTGGTGCTCTCGACGCCGCGGGCCGACGCGGTGTGGACCCTGCCGGGCGCCGCCGTCTGGTCGATCGCCGTCGTCGCGATGGCGCTGTCCGTCTTCCCACCGCGTGTGCGCTTCGTGACGGCCGCGCTCGTCGCGTCGTTGGTCGGCGGTGGGGTGGTCCTCGCCGGCGCCGGTCTGGACGTGCTTCCGCGCGAGCTCAATCCGCTGCTCGAGCCGACCGCCAGTGCGTCTCGAGAAGCGCCGCCCGTGTCCTCGGGGCCGATCGGTCTGCGGCCGCTCGCGCCGACGCGGGCGGCACGCCCTCCGTACCTCGCCGAAGGAAAGGGACCGTGGTGGGTGCCCGCGGCCGAAGGACGGCTGCCGCTGCGGGGACCGGTCCTGCTCGCCTTGGACGGCGGGCCGGGGGTGGATCCGTCGTGGCGCTTCGACGGCGTGACGATCGTGCACGGTTCGGAGTTCGCGTTCCGCGACGCGCTCGACCTCGACGCGTTCGACGCGATCTACGTGAAGACCGAAGCGTGGGACGAGACCGACGCGGCGGCGCGTTCGCTCGCGGTCAGCCACTTCGTGCGTCGCGGCGGACTGCTGATCGGCCCTCCGCTCGGTGACGCGTGGCCCCCCTTGCTCGATGCGCGCCTGCGCCAAGCGGGTCACGGCGAGCGCGAGGGCGTCGCGGGTATGCGTCGGCTCGGGCTCGGCCGCGTCGTCCGCGCGGTGTCCTCCGACATGGTGTTCGAGCTGCTGCGCGACGACCTCTGGGTGCGCCCGGTCTTCACCGTCTTCGATCGCACGTTGCTCGCGCCTGTCGCGCCGGACGCGTTCCCGCGCTGGCGCGACGATCCGGACTCGCGCAGGCCCGCGGGCTGGTTGCTGGCCGCGTACGCGCTCGCCCTGCTCGCGTTCGGCTGGCTGCTTCGCGGCGACACGCGGATCCTGCTCGGAACGCTGCTCCTGTCGTTCGCGGCGGGCGCCGGGGTCGCCTGGATCACGCCGACCTCCGCCGGACCGGCGGTCGAGGGTCTGTTGATCGACCTGGGCGGCAAGCACGGACGGCGGATCGAGGCCGTCCACATCGCCGCCGGCCCGGCAGGCTTCCGAGGGCCGGTGCGCTTCAGCGGGGGCGGATTCGTGCGTCTGCTGGGCGGCCGGCTCCTCGCGGACGGGACGGTGGCGATCGGGCCGAACGGGGCCGCCTGGGCGGTCCGCGAGACGACCAGCCCCGGACCGGCGCTGGACGACGAGCCCTATCGATTCGGCGGCTTCACGCGCGGCTTCCTCACCGGAGAGGTCGATCCGAAGCGCCTGCGGTACGGGCGCGTTCCGCAGCTGTCGGTGCGTGTGGGCGACGCGGGGCCGGTGGGGGCGTACACGCTGCTGTATCGAGCCCCCTAGGACGCCCCCCCAACCGCCGCCGTGTTCCGTCTCCCGCCTTGGAGCCCCGTTTTTCGGGCGCCCACCCCGGCTTGACCCCCTCCTTCCGCTACGTACCCTCGTTCCCTTTGCCCGCCCGAACGAGCCCCAAACGCGACCATCGCCGCGGGGATCCGTTGGAACCCGATTCCATGCAGCAGAAGACCACCGTCACGAGCACCGACCGGGCCAACGCCCGGTGGTACGTCGTCGACGCGTCCCAGGAGATCCTGGGCCGCATGTCGACGGAGATCGCCAAGATGCTCATGGGCAAGCACAAGCCCATCTACACGCCCCACGCCGACACCGGCGACTTCATCGTCGTCATCAATGCGAAAGACGTGCAGGTCACCGGCCGCAAGGCGGAAGACAAGGTGTACCGACGCCACACCGGCTACCCCGGTGGACTCGTCGAGGAGAGCTACGCCACCATGAACGAGCGGAAGCCGGAGGAGATCATTCGTCTCGCCGTGCGCCGCATGCTCCCGAAGACCACGCTGGGGCGTCACATGCTCAAGAAGCTCAAGGTCTTCCCGGGCGCCGAACACGATCATCACGCCCAGAAGCCGGAACCCCTTTCCTTCGGGACCGGCCGCAAGAAGGAGGGCTAGGGAAACGATGGCCAAGAACAAGACGTACATCTGGGGCACCGGTCGTCGCAAGAAGGCGATCGCTCGCGTTCGCATCTGCCCCGGCGAAGGCGTGATGATGGTCAACAAGCGCGAGTGGCGCGACTACTTCGTGAGCGACGCGACCCGTCTTGCGGTGCGTTCGCCGCTCACCCTGACCGAGACCGAGAGCACCTACGACGTCTTCGTCAACGTCAAGGGCGGCGGCCCCCAGGGCCAAGCCGACGCCGTGCGCCACGGGCTCTCCCGCGCGCTCGTCAAGGCCGACGACGCCCTCGAAGAGAAGCTGCGTGACTCGCACTTCCTGACCCGCGACGCGCGCGTCAAGGAGCGCAAGAAGTACGGACAGAGGGGGGCGCGGGCTCGCTTCCAGTTCTCGAAACGCTAGGAACGCCGGCTGCGCACGACGATCCTCTCGCTGCGGCTGGGCGCTGCTCCGCGGCCCATCCTCGAAAAACGCCGGCTGCGCACGACGATCCTCTCGCTGCGGCTCGGTGGGCCATCCTCGACGTACTTCCGTACGCCTCCGGTGACCCACCTCCCATCGCCTACGCCTCACTTCGGTCTCGCCGCGCTCGCTCGGCGTTTTGGGACGGTTTGAACGGATAACCGCCCGCGCTCGCATGCCGTTTCGGGGTGGATGGGTCGCGTGACTGAACCCGCGTTGCAGTGCTTCGTTGCAAGTGCTGCATGAGGCGACGCGGGTACACTGATCCGAGACCTTCGGGAGACCTCCATGGCAGGCCACAGCCACTTCGCCAACATCATGCACAAAAAGGGCCGCGCCGACGCCAAGCGCGGCAAGACCTTCTCCAAGATCTCGAAGCTCATCATGGCCGCCGTCAAGCAGGGGGGACCCAACGAACGCGACAATCCGCGCCTCTCCCTCGCCTGCGACAAAGCCCGCGCGGCGAACATGCCCAAGGACACCATCAAACGCGCCATCGACCGCGCCAGCGGCGCCGCCGGCGGCGAGGACTTCACCGACCTGACTTACGAAGGCTACGGCCCGGGCGGCGTGGCACTCCTCGTCGAGACGCTCACCGACAACCGCAACCGCACCAGCTCCGAGATCCGCACGATCTTCGACAAGAACGGCGGCTCGATGGGGGCGACGGGCTCGGTCGCCTATCTGTTCGAGCGCAAGGGGATCTTCGAGGTGCCCGCCGCCAACGCGTCGGAGGAGCAGCTCTTCGAGGTGACGCTCGAAGCCGGCGCCGAAGACATCGTCTCGGAAGACGCAGGCACGGACGACGCCTACTTCGAGATCACCTGCGACGCCGGTGCCTTCGAGGACGTGAAGAAGGCCCTTGCGGATGCCGGCATCGAGACCCGCCGCGCCGAGTTCGCCATGATCCCCAGCAACACGATCGAGGCGGACGAGAAGGTGGCGCGTCAGGTCATGCGCATTCAGACCTTGTTGGAAGACAACGACGACGTGCAGACCGTCACGACCAACCTCGACGTCTCCGAAGAGGTCGCAGCCAAGCTCGCAGCGGAGTGATTCGATGACCGAACCGCAGGCGGTTTCGCGCGAGCGCGAGCTCGTCAAGGCGCTCGAGGAGAACGTCAAGAGCGTGTTCCTCGGCAAGCCCGACGTCGTTCGTCTCGTCCTCACCGGCCTGCTGGCGGGCGGTCACGTGCTGCTCGAGGACGTGCCGGGCGTGGGCAAGACCGTCTTGGCGAAGAGCCTGGCCCTCTCGATGAAGGCCGACTTCCGACGCGTCCAGTTCACGCCGGACCTGCTCCCGAGCGACATCGTCGGCGTCGCGATCTACGCGCAGAACACCGGGGAATTCGAGTTCAAGCCCGGGCCGATCTTCACGAACGTGCTCGTCGCCGACGAGATCAACCGCGCGACGCCGCGCACGCAGTCGGCGCTCCTCGAGGCGATGAACGACTTCCAGGTCACGGTCGACCGCAAGACGCACGACCTGCCCACGCCGTTCTTCGTCATCGCGACGCAAAACCCCTACGAGTTCGAGGGCACCTACCCGCTGCCCGAGAGCCAGCTCGACCGATTCATGTTGCGCGTGCGCATCGGCTATCCGTCGCCGGCCGACGAGAAGGCCGTGGTGCGCGCCCAGCAATCGCGCCATCCGATCCAGGATCTCCAGCCCGTCTTGAGCGCGGGCGACGTCCAGCTCCTGCGCAAGTTCTCGCGCGCGGTGCGGGTCGACGAGTCGATCCTCGACTACATCCTCTCGATCGCGCGCGCGACCCGCGGCAGCAAGCACCTGACGCTCGGCGCGAGCCCGCGCGGCAACATCGCGTTGACGCGCGCATCGCAGGCGTTCGCCTTCATCGCCGGGCGCGACTTCGTCATTCCGGATGACGTCAAGGCCCTCGCCGTCCCCGTGCTCGCCCACCGCGTGTTGGGCGCCGCGCCGGGCGGCGACGGCATGAGCGACGAGCGCGAGAAGATCCTCTCCGATCTGCTCGAGACGCTCGAGGTGCCGGTCTGATCGGAGGTTCGGGGTGGGACAGCGAACACGCCTGACGCTGGCGCTGATCTTCGTCGCGCTGCTCGGGTGGTTTGCCGTCGATCTGTTCGACTTCGCCATTCCGCCGACGCAGGAGTCGGGGCAGCCCGAGTCCTCCGGCATCGACGAGGAGCGGGCGCATCTGAAGGGCGCACCCGAGCGTGCGAACGTCCCTGCCGAGAAGCTCGGCGACGAAACGGATCTGCGCGCGCTGGTGACGTCGCTCACGCAAGAGAGAGACCATCCGGCCGCGAAACGCATCGCCGCGCTGGCCGCGGACGATCCCGCGTACGTGCAGCAGCTGATCGGCTGGCTGCGTCCGGAACGGGACGGCGAGCGGGCAGCGCCGATGCGCGACCCGCTCGGGCCGCCCAAAGCGGGCATGACCTTGCTCAACGTGCGCCGCGCGCTCGTCGCAGTCGGGCGACCGGCCCTGGACGCGCTCGTCGCCGCACTGAACGACACCGACGAGGAGATGCGCATCCGCGTCGCCCAGAGCATCGGGTTCTTCGGCGCCGCCGGCGCCCCGGCCGTTCCCGAGCTCGTTGCGCGCTGCGGCGTGAACGACCTGGGCAAGTACGAGTGTGCCGCGCTGGTGAACGGGCTGGGCGGCATCGGGCCGCCGGCATCCGACGCGTTGCCGCAGCTGCATACGCTGGTGCGGGGCGGCGAGGCCGACGAGGTCGTCGAGCACGCGGCCATCGACGCCCTGCTTCGCATCGCGGAGTCGGACGGCGAGACGCTCGCGACGGTAAAGACGTTGTTCGAGGGCGACTCGTACACCGGCAAGCTGCATCTACTGCAGACGCTCTCGATGGACAAGGGCCGCGGCAAGGCGCTGATCCCCTTGATCGTCGCCGTCGTTCGCAAGGACGAGGACGAGCGGCTGAGCAAACAGGGGGTACGAGCGCTTGCGTCGATCGGCGCCGCGCACCCCGACGCCGTCGCGCTGCTGCTCGAGGTCTTCCACGACGCCGAGCGTTTCGACTGGCAGTATCGCAGCGACGCCGCGTACGCGCTGGGACGCATGGGGGACGACGGGCGCAACGCGTTGATGGCGAGCTTGGACGGCAGGGCCGCGCCCGCGCGCGTGCACGCCGTGGGCATCCTCCGCGAACTTTCGACGGAAGCGTCCGCGCTGCGACCGTTGCTCATGCCGGCCTTCGAAACGGAAGACGTCAAGACGCTTCGAAACGCATACGTCCTGCTGTCGCGACTGGAGCCCACGCTCGACGACGCGGCGGTCCTCCAGCGCGGCTTCACGCACGCGGATCAAGGCGTGCGTTCCGACGCGCTGAGTGTCATCGACGAGATCGAGGGCATCTCGCCCGCGTTGATCGACGCGCTTCTCGCACTGCAGGACGACCCGAAGCCGTCCGTGAAGTCGCTTGCGCTGCACTGGCTGCAGCAGCGGGCCGCGTCGGACGAACGCGTCAGGGACGCTGTGTTGGCGGCCGTGCGGTCGCCCGACTGGCAGATGCGCGTGGTCGGGTTCCGCGGCGTGCGTCGTGTGCTGGGCGATGACGCCGCCGGCGAAACGGATCTCTGGTTGCGCGGCCTGCGGGACGGTCACGACCGCGTCTTCTACATCGTCTTGTACGAGGTCGGCGAGATGGGCCGGGCCGCCAAGGACCTGTTGCCGGAGCTTCGGAAGCTTCGCCGCGGCGCGGCCGACCCGAAGGCGAATGCGCTCCGGCACACGATCGACAAGATCGTCAAGGAGTGACATTGCGCATCGCTCAGCCGGTCGTCGTCTTGCTCTTGTTGTTCGTGGTCGGACTGTTCGTTCTGTTGCTGTCGAGTGAGTCCGAAGATCGCGCCACGCCGGGGGCCGGCGATGACAAGGTGCATCGCGCCGGCCTCACCGGACGCATGGACGACGCGACGGACGCCGCTGACCCGCTCGCCGAGCTGACCGACGCACGCGAGATCCTGGCATTGACGAAGGCGGCCGGCGTCGACGCCGTCGTCGAACGCCTCGCAGCGCTCGCACGCGCGTCGCCCGAGCTCGTCGGTGTGCTCATCGAGCGGTTGCGCGAAGAGCACGATGTCGAGCGCATGGAGAACGGCTGGAACATCGAGGCCGTGCGACGGTCGCTCGTGGCGATCGGCAAACCGGCCGTTCAACCGCTCATCGACGCCCTCGGGGACGACGAAGAAGAGCTACGCCGGCGTGTCGCCATCGTCCTCGGTGAGATGAAGAACGTCGCGGCGCCCGCCGTGCCCGTGCTGCTCGCGCATCTCGAAGGCAAGGAGCGCGACATCTACGTCCGCAACGCCATGATCGAGGCGTTGGGCGGCATCGGCCCCGCCGCGAAGGACGCGCTGCCGTGGCTGCACAAGATGACCCGCGATCCGAACGAGCGCACGGCGCTTCGCTGCAAGACCGCCGACGCCCTCTTCGCCGTCGGTGGGGCGAGCGAGGACGTCTTCGAAACGTGGCGCATCGTGCTCGTCGACGGCGGCCCCGATCTGCGCCAGACCGTCCTCGAGGACATCGGCGAGTCGGGCGTGGCGGCCCAGTCCATGCTGCGTTCCGTGCTCGCGGTGCTGGCCGAGGACGACGCGACGCTTCACACCGGCGCCATCTTCGCGCTCAGCCGCATGGAGTCCGAAGACGAACGCGTGCTGCGCGCGCTGCGGGCGATCTTCGAGAGCAAGGACTTCGACGCGCCGTTCGCCGCCGCGGCCAAGGCCCTGGCGTCGATCGGCGACCAGGGACGCGAGGTGCTCTGGCAGCGCATCGAGTTCGCACGGCCGTTCGCCCGTGTCGAGGGCGTCTCGGCGCTCATGGAGCAGGGGGGCGATTCGGATCGGCTGGCCGCGTTGCTCGTGCCGATCGTGGACGAGAATTTCGCTGTGGCGCAACGTGCGCTCGAGCTGCTGCCGCGCCTCAAGGCCAAGGCGTCGCTCGTCTTCCCCGCCCTCGACAAGCGTGTGCTGCACGATCAGGACAGCTGGCTGCGCGTCCACGCCGTTCGCGTGCTGGGCTCGCTGCGGGAGCCGACGAAGGAGACGACCGAGGCGTTGTTACGTGCGCTCGACGAGCCCAACGAAGTCTCGGTGTACCAGAGTGCGCTTGCGGGGATCGATGGATCGGCGAATCCCGACAAGCGCGTCTTCGACATCGTGGTCGATGGACCGAAGCGCACGCGTTGGGGTCGCATGGACGCGATTCGAGCGCTCGGAACGTACGCGACGACCGAGCATGCCAAGGACGCCGTCGACGCACTGATCGCGGTGCTCCGAGACGAGGAGATGGGCGGGCAAGCGATCACGATCGCAGCGCGCTCGCTGGAGAACTACGGATTCGAAGCCAAGCGAGCGCTGTCCGACCTCCGCGCGGCGCGGAAGCGATGGTCGCACTGGACGTACGTAACGGAGCGTGTCGACGCGTCGATCGAGGCGATCGACGGGTAGGGGCAGCCCTTGTGGCTGCCCAACCGCGCATGAGCCCGGACCTGATCGACGGGTTGGGCGACCACGAGGGTCGCCCCTACATCCGCACCTGCGTTCACCGCCTCGCGGTCGCGGAGGTGTCGTGCACGATCAGGTGCACGTTCACGTCCACGTGGCGCAAGACCTGTAGGGGCAGCCCTTGTGGCTGCCCAACCGCGCATGAGCCCGGACCTGACGGGTGGGGCGACCACGAGGGTCGCCCCTACGGCGTGCGTCGGCTCGTCGCGGCCTGCGCCGAAGCCAGTCGGGCAATCGGTACGCGGAACGGTGAGCACGACACGTAATCCAGCCCGACGCGCTCGCAGAAGTGAATGCTCGCCGGCTCGCCGCCGTGCTCGCCGCAGATTCCCACCTTGAGGTCCGGCTTCGCCAGACGACCGCGCTCCGTACCCAGCCGCACCAGCTCGCCCACGCCGTCCTGGTCGATCGTCTGGAACGGGTCGGCCGGCAAGACGCCCTGTTCGAGGTAGTCCGGCAAGAACGAGCCGATGTCGTCACGGCTGAATCCGAACGTGAGCTGCGTCAAGTCGTTCGTTCCGAACGAGAAGAAGTCCGCCTCGGCGCCGATCTGCTGCGCCTGCAGCGCGGCGCGCGGGATCTCGATCATCGTGCCGAACACCACGTCGAGCTTCGCGCCGCGCTCGCGCAGCACGCCGTCCGCAACCGCGACGAGCTGATCGCGAAGGGTCGTGTACTCGGTAAGCGAGCCCACCAACGGGATCATCACCTCGGGCTTGGGCGACCGCCCCGCCTCGAGACCCTGCGCTGCGGCTTCGTAGATCGCGCGCACCTGCATCTCGTAGATCTCCGGATAGGTGATCCCCAGACGGCACCCGCGATGCCCGAGCATCGGGTTCATCTCGTGCAGACGGGCGGCGCGGTCCTTCACCGCCGACGCCGCGATGCCGAGCGCGTCGGCCACGGCTTCGATCGCATCGTCCTCGTGCGGCAGGAACTCGTGCAGCGGCGGATCGAGCAGCCGAATCGTCACCGGCAGGCCGTCCATCGCCCGCAGGATGCCGGCGAAGTCCTCGCGCTGGAACGGCAGGAGCTTCTGCAGCGCGACGCGCCGGTCGGCCTCCACCTCCGCCAGGATCATCTCGCGCATCGCCGTGATGCGGTCGTCCCCGAAAAACATGTGCTCCGTACGGCAAAGGCCGATGCCCTGCGCGCCGAAGCGCCGGGCCAGGGTCGCGTCGTCGGGCGTGTCGGCGTTGGCCCGCACCTTCATGCGGCGCAGCTCGTCGGCCCACGACAACAACGTCTCGAACTCGGCGCCCGGGTCGGCGGCCATCGTCTTGACCGCGCCCCACATCACCTCGCCCGCGGTGCCGTCGAGCGAGATGATCTCGCCTTCCTTCACGGTCCGGTCGTCGACGCGAAACGTCGCGGCGCCGTAGTCGATGCGCACCGTGCCGGCACCGGCGACGCAGCACTTGCCCATGCCACGCGCAACCACCGCCGCGTGCGACGTCATGCCGCCCGTCGCCGTCAGGATGCCCTCCGCCGCGTGCATGCCGCCCACGTCCTCCGGGCTCGTCTCGTTGCGCACGAGGATGACGGACTCGCCGCGCGCCTTCCATTCCTTGGCGTCCTCCGCCGTGAAGACGACCTTGCCGCTCACCGCGCCGGGGCTCGCCGGGAGACCGGTGGCGAGCACGTCGCGCTCCGCGTCCGGATCGAACTGCGGGTGCAGCAGCCGGTCGAGCTCGTCGGGCGCGATGCGTCCGACCGCTTCCTCACGGGAGATCAACCCGCTGTCGGCCATCTCGACGGCGATGCGCACGGCCGACCGCGCGGTGCGCTTGCCTGTTCGCGTCTGCAGAATGTAGAGCACGTCCTCTTCGATCGTGAACTCGATGTCCTGCATGTCCTTGTAGTGACGCTCGAGGAGATCGCGTACGCCCTCGAGCTGCTCGTACACCTTCGCGCTCTCGTTCGCGAGGCCGGAGAGCTCCTGGGGCGTCCGAATGCCCGCGACGACGTCTTCGCCCTGCGCGTTCATCAGGTATTCGCCGTAGAAGACGTTTTCACCCGTCGACGGATCACGCGTGAAGCAGACTCCCGTGCCCGAGGTGGGCCCGAGGTTGCCGAACACCATGGTCTGCACGTTGACGGCGGTGCCGACCAGTCCCGTGATGTCGTGGATCTCGCGGTACTCGACCGCGCGATTGCCCATCCACGAACCGAAGACCGCGGATACCGACCGCTCGAGCTGGTCGTACGGATCTTCGGGGAACGCGGCGCCGGTCTCGCGCTGGTAGATCTCGAGGTAGTCCTTCACGACGCCTTCCAGCACGTCCGCGTCGAGCTCGGTGTCGGACGCCACGCCGGCCGCGCGCTGCGCGTTGTCGAGGACGAGCTCGAAGTGCTCGAGCGAGACGCCTTCGACCACGTTCGCGAACATCTGGATGAACCGACGGCGCGCGTCGAGCGCGAAGCGGCGGTTGCCGGTCATGGCCGCCATGCCCTCGGTTGCAGCGGCGTTCAGACCGAGATTGAGAACGGTGTCCATCATGCCGGGCATGGAGAGCGCCGCGCCGCTGCGGACCGAGACGAGCAACGGCCGCTCGGGATCGCCGAACTTCTTGCCGCTGTGCGTCTCGAGGCGGCCCACGGCCTCGTGCAGGCCGGCAACGACGTCCTGCGGCAGCTTGCCTCCGTTGTCGTAGTACTGCTTGCAGACCGTCGTCGCGATGGTGAACCCGGGCGGCACCGGCAGACCGATGCGGCACATCTCGGCGAGGTTGGCGCCCTTGCCGCCGAGGACGTCCTTCATGTCCGCCCGGCCGTCTGCCTCACCGGGTCCGAAATGCCAGATCAGGCGCGCCGTGTCCACCACGGGCGCCTCTGTGCCGGCGTCTTGCATCGACATTCTCCGTCGCCTGGATGCGCAACGTACCCGCAGGCATCGACGGCGAAAGAGCAGACGCGGGTGATTTGGGCGCTCCGCGCCGCTAGCCGTCCGGTGAGCCGAAACCGCTCCCGTCGGGCGAACCGAAGCCACCCGACGAACCGCCGTCCGGGGAACCGAAACCGGTGGGGGGGCTGCCGTCCGGGGAACCGAACCCGCCGCCCGAAGGCGGCAGCGGCGTCGGCGACGGTCCGGTGCCCGGAATGGCTTCCCGCGGCCGCGGCTGCGGCGTGGGTTGCGGCGCCGGCTGCTGCGTGCCTTCGCCGGCCGCGGACTCGCCGACCAACGCGTCGAGCCCGCCGAAGTCGTCCACGTACCACTGGGCCTCGACGCGCACCGCGTCCACCTGCTCCGGTCGCACGGAGCGAAGGAAGTCCGCCGTGTACTGCGGCGGCCGGATCATGACCGTGATCGACCCGTCCGGTCCGATCCGCGTCACCTGTCCCGCGCTCGAGACGAAGTCGGTGTACGGGTCGTCCTCGCCCTTGAGCTGCACCTCCCAGCGCGTGAGCCGGACGAACTTGGGCGAGATGGACTTGCCGCCGGCCGAGATCGTGACCAGCGCTTCGGTGCGCGCGTCGTTCGTGTACTGCACCCCGACGAGGGTGCTGTTGAGCAGGAGCTGCATGTCCGCCTGGCTGTTCGTCGCCACGGTGCCCCGCGCGAGGTTGTAGTCGCCGAGGTCCACGTTGCGGCCGACGGCCTGGTTCAGCATCCGCTTGAAGTTCGGGCTGAAGGTGTCCCACTCGGCTCCAGTCTGATTGGCCCGCGCCATCTCCTTGAAGTACTCGTACGCCTTCTCGGGCGTGTCGCGGTTGAGCTGCAGCTGCCGCGGCGGGGTCGTCGCGCCGCCCCCCATCAGGCCACAGCCCCCCAAGACGAGGGCGGCGCACCCCACGAGGGCCAGCAGCGAACCTGTACCTGTGCGAGCCATGGGTGCCTCCTCCTGACGGGGTCGGGGTCCTGCGAACCGGCGGCGGGTCGAACGGGCTGCCGGGGGACCGTCGGAGTGCCGATTGTCGCCCCGTGGGTAACCCTTTCGTCACGTGGCGGCCCTGGCCCGCGATGTGCTATACCCCACGCCCCAATCGAAGGGAGCCGAGCCCGACCCATGTCTACAGGTCACCGCCAGATCGGTCAGATCCTCATGGAGATGGGGGCCATCGACGAGCGCAAGCTCAAGGAGGCGCTCGACTACCAGCGCCGCATTCCCGGCACCAAGCTGGGCAAAGCGATGGTCGATCTTGGCTTCATCGACGAGACCCAGCTGACCAAGGCGCTGTGCCGTCAGTTCAAGCTTCCGTTCGTGGACCTCTCTCGCGCCCACATCGCGCCCGAGGTCGTCGAGCTGGTGCCGACGCAGGTCGTGCAGGACTTCGGCATCGTCCCGGTGAAGCTGCACCAGGGGAAGCTCATCCTCGCGACGGACGATCCGATGGTCACGTTCACCGTGGACGACCTGCGGTTCGTGCTGAACCGCGAGCTCGCGTTCGCGCTGACGCCCTCGTCCGCGCTGAACAACGTGCGCGCCGAGTCGTACGGGCTGGGCGAGAAGGTCGAGATCAAGAAGAAGGTCCGGGGCCGCGAGGAAGAGGAGGAGGACGAGGACGCGCCCGTCATCCGACTCGTCCACGAGATCATGGAGCAGGCGCTCGCGCAGCGCGCGTCCGACATCCACGTCGAGCCCATGGTCGAGCGCGTCCGCGTTCGCTACCGCGTCGACGGCGTCTGCTTCGAAGCGCACTCCCTCGACAAGGAGCTCGCCGGTCCCGTCATCACGCGCCTGAAGGTGATGGCGCGCATGGACATCTCCGAGCACCGCAAGCCGCAGGACGGGCGCATCAACATCCAGCTGATGGGGCGGCCCATCGACATGCGCGTTTCCCTGATTCCGACGGCAACGGGCGAGCAGATCGTGATGCGCATCCTCGATAGGGAGGTGGCGCTCGTCGATCTCGACGACCTCGGCTTCACCGGCGACGACCGGGACCGCTTCGATCGCGTGATCAAGCGCCCCAACGGCATCTTCCTCGTCACCGGCCCGACCGGGTCCGGCAAGACGACGACGCTCTACGCCGCGCTCAAGACGCTCAACCAACCGAACGTCAAGATCATCACGGCGGAGAACCCGGTCGAGTACCACCTCGCGGGCATCAACCAGGCGGAGGTTCGCCACGGCATCGGGCTCGACTTCGCGCGCATCCTGCGCGCCATGCTGCGTCAGGCGCCGAACATCATCCTCGTGGGTGAGATTCGCGACGCCGAGACCGCCGAGATCGCCATTCAGGCTTCGCTGACCGGCCACCTCGTGTTCTCGACGCTTCACACCAACGACGCGCCCTCCGCGCTGACTCGTCTGATCGACATGGGCGTGAAGCCGTTCCTCGTCTCCACCGCGATCATGGCCGTCCTCGCGCAGCGTCTCGTGCGGCGGCTGTGCGAGACGTGCCGCAAGCCCCACACGCCCCCGGCGCACCTGCTCGCGGCCGTGGGCCTGCGCGCGGAGGACATCGCCGGCCGCGACATCTATCAGGCCATCGGCTGCCGCGAGTGCCGCTTCGAGGGCTACCGCGGCCGCATCGGCATCTTCGAGATGTTCGTGATGGACCCGCAGATCCGCGAGACGACCTACCGCGGCGGCAGCACCATGGAGATCCGGGAGCAGGCCCGCCTGACGGGCGGCCTGCGCAGCCTGCGCGAAGACGGCATCCGCAAGGTGCTGGCCGGCGTGACCACGATCGAGGAAGTCCTGCGCGTCGCCGGTTCCGAGATGAACACCGACGGCGAAGCCGTTGCGGTGTAAACCGACCTTCCGGTCGGTGATAACAAACTAACCAAGTTCCGGAGAGTCCGAAGCCATGCCCATCGTCGGCGAAGACATCCACCGCCTGTTCGACACCATGGTCGAGACCGGCGCGAGCGACCTGCACATCACGGTGGGGCGACCGCCCGTGCTGCGCCTGAAGGGCCGCCTGCGCGACATCAAGCACCCGGCGCTCACCAAGGAAGAGGCCGGCGCGCTCATCGACGAGATCATCCCGAAGCTCAAGAAGGAGGAGTTCGACGAGGTCGGCAGCGCCGACTTCGGTTGGGCGCACGGCGACAAGGCGCGCTTCCGCGTCGCCGTCTTCAAGCAGAAGGGCAACCCGACGATGGTCTGCCGGCAGATTCCGAACGAGCTGCTCACGTTCGAGCAGATCGGGCTGTCGGGGGACGTCATCGACCTGCTCGACCGGCCGCGCGGGCTGCTGCTCATCACCGGCCCGACGGGCTGCGGCAAGACGACGACGCTCGCAACGATGATCGACCACATCAACGAGAACCGCGAGCACCACATCATCACGATCGAGGACCCGATCGAGTACTTCCACCCGCACCGCTCGTGCATCGTCAACCAGCGCGAGGTCGGAACCGACGTCACGTCCTTCCCCGAAGCGATTCGACGCGCGCTGCGCGAGGACCCCGACGTCATCCTGCTGGGCGAGATGCGCGACCTCGACACGATCTCCACGGCGATCACGGCCGCCGAGACCGGTCACCTCGTGCTCGGCACCCTGCATACGACGGGTTCGGCCAGGACCGTGGACCGCATCATCGACCAGTTTCCGCCGGAGCAGCAGGAGATGGTGCGCGTGCAGCTCTCGGTGTCGCTCATCGGCGTCATCAGCCAGGTGCTGATGCCGCGCGCGGACGGGTCGGGCATGGTGGCCGGCTTCGAGGTCATGGTCATGACGCCCGGCATCGAGAACCACGTTCGCAAGGCCGAGACCTTCAAGATCCCCAGCGCGATCCAGACCGGCCGCCAGAAGGGCATGTTCCTGCTCGACGACCACCTCTGGGAGCTCTACGAAGCCGGGACGATCGGCAAGGACCAGCTCCTGCTCAAGTGCCAGAACCCGCGCGCGATGCGTGAGAAGCTCGGAGAGATCTAGCCGATGGCACAGCACGCGGGTGACTATCGCTACACGCGGACCAAGAAGCTCCTCGGGCAGATCCTCAAGGAGATGAAAGTCGTCCACGAGGGGATGATCCAGGAGGCGCTCTCGGTCCAGCGCGACAAGGGCGGACAGATCGGTCAGATCCTGATCGAGCTCGGCCACCTGAGCGATGCCGACTTGCAGCTCGCGCTGGCCCGGCAGGCCGGCCTCGAGATGCTCGACCTCTCGACGGTGACGTTCACGGAGGAGCTGCTCGAGCGCATCGACGCCAACACCGCGAAGATGTTCAACTGCATCCCGGTGCGCGCCGAGGGCAACAAGCTCGTCGTGGCGCTCGGAAACCCCCAGAACACGGGGCTCTTGCCCGATCTGGAGTTCATGACGGGCTCCGACGTAGAGGGCGTGCTGGCGCCCGAAGCCGAGATCAAGAAGCTCGTCGAGGAGCACTACGGCGACGAGGACTCGATGAAGGACCTCGTCGACACGGTCGTGTCGCAGATGGACGTTCCGGCCGGCGCCGTGCGCGGCGACATCGATCTCGAAGACCAGGAGGCGATGGCCAACTCGCCGCCGGTCATCAAGCTGTTGCAGTACATCCTGTTCCAGGCGATTCGCGACCGCGCCTCCGACATCCACCTCGAGCCGTTCGACGGCGACTTCAAGATTCGCTATCGCGTCGACGGCGCGCTCTACGAGCTCGAAGCGCCGCCGCTGCACCTCGCGCTGCCGCTGATCAGCCGCGTGAAGGTCATGTCCGGTTTGGACATCGCCGAGACGCGGTTGCCGCAGGACGGGCGCATCGAGATCTCCATAGGCGGTCGTCCCGTCGACCTGCGCGTGAGCACGCTGCCGACGATGTTCGGAGAGTCGTGCGTGATTCGCGTGCTCGACCGCTCCGTCGTCTCGCTCGAGCTCGAGAACGTGGGACTTCGCGAACAAGAGCTCGAAGCGATGAAGAAGCTGATCAAGCTTCCGCACGGCATCGTGCTGGTGACGGGACCGACGGGGTCCGGCAAGACGACGACGCTCTACTCCGCGCTCAACTTCGCCAACGACGTCGGCATCAAGATCATCACGACGGAAGATCCGGTCGAGTACGAGCTCGAGGGCATCTCGCAGATCCAGGTGAACGAGGAGATCGGCGTCACGTACGCGAACTGCCTGCGCGCGATCCTGCGTCAGGACCCGGACATGATCCTCGTCGGCGAGATCCGCGACTACGACACCGCGACGATCGCGGTCGAGGCGGCGCTGACCGGTCACGTCGTGTTCTCGACGCTGCACACCAACGACGCCCCGCAGGCGGTGACGCGCATGCTCGACCTGGGCATCGAGCCGTTCCTCGTCGCCGCGACGGTCGAGGCGATCATCGCCCAGCGACTGGTGCGGCGCATCTGCGACCAGTGCAAGGTCACCTACACGCCGGGCGCCGAGGTGCTGATGGAGCTCAACCTCGAAGAGCAGGAGCTCGGCGACAAGAAGTTCGCGTACGGCCAGGGCTGTGCGCGCTGCAACGGAACTGGCTACAAGGGCCGTACGGCGATCTTCGAGATGCTGATGATGTCCGACGCCCTGCGCCAGCTGGTGCTCGACGGCGTTTCGTCGGACGAGCTGCGCGCCCAGGGCCGGCGCGAGGGCATGCGAACCTTGCGTGAATCGGGCCTGATGGCGATCTTCGACGGCGTCACCACCGTCGAGGAGGTGATCCGGGAGTCAATGGCCCTGTGATTGCGAGGGACCCCGAAACGAATGCCGTACAACCGGTGTTCGCCAGGTGAGCGAGGAGACCAGTAGCGATGCCGAAGATCCCCGCAGGCCAGAAGAAGGGCGGCGGTAGCCGGGCCGGACGCGGAGGCGGACAGGCGCCGCCCCCCGCGCGCAAGAAGCTCGGACGCCGCGTCAGGGTCTCGACCAAGGCGCTGACCCAGTTCACGACGCAGCTCTCGACGCTGCAGGACGCCGGGCTGCCGATCGTGCGCAGCCTGAAGATCCTCGAGGGCCAGCTCGACCGCGGTCCGTTCAAGTCCGTGCTCGTCGAGGTGTCGGAAGAGGTCGAGTCCGGCTCGCCGCTGTCCGAGAGCCTCGGCAAGCACGCGACCGTCTTCGACAACCTCTACACCAACATGGTGAAGGCCGGCGAGGCCGGCGGCGTGCTCGACGTGATCCTCTCGCGTCTCGCAGGCTTCCTCGAGAAGGCCGAGCGGCTGAAGAAGCGCATCAAGGGCGCGATGATCTACCCGGCGGTGGTCTTCACCGTCACGATCGCCATCCTGCTGCTGATCATGATCTTCGTCGTCCCGAAGTTCGAGAAGGTCTTCGCGTCGATGCCGCAGCTCGGCGAGCTGCCCACGCTCACGCAGTACCTCCAGGCCTTCTCGAACTTCCTGCTCGAGAAGTGGTGGGTGATGCTGATCGGCATCATCGTCCTGGTGGCGGCGTTCAAGGCCTTCATGAACACCCGCTTCGGACGAAGGCTCGGGGACCGCGTCAAGCTGCGGCTGCCCATCATCGGTCCGTTGGCGCGCAAGATCGTGGTCGCGCGGTTCAGCCGCACGTTCGGAACGCTGATCGCGTCCGGCGTGCCGATCCTCGAAGCGCTCGACATCTGCCAGCACACGGCAGGCAACGTGATCATGCAGGAAGCGCTGGAGAAGGTGCGCGACTCGATCTCCGAGGGCGGCACCATCGCAGAGCCGCTCGGCGAGAGCGGGATCTTCGACGACATCGTCGTGAACATGATCGACGTCGGCGAGGAGACGGGCGAGCTCGACAAGATGCTCATCCGCGTCGCCGACAACTACGACGACGAGGTCGACGTGGCCGTCGGCTCGCTCGTCAGCATCATCGAGCCGATCCTGATCGTCTTCATGGGCGGCGCGGTCTTCTTGATCGTGCTGGGCCTCTTCCTGCCGCTGCTGAAGATCATCGAGAGCCTCGAGAAGGGCTTCTAGCCGGCGACGGGCGGACGTTCGGTCGTTTTCGGCGGCGCGGAGGCGCAGATGGCGCCTCTCGGGCCCCGTTCCGACCGAGCGCCCGCATGCGCCAAACCGCCCGGTCCGCCGCCTGGCCGGAATCGGGCGGATCGCGGCCGCTCCTGGCCGCCGCCGCGGATCCGGCTAGGCTGGCCTCGCAGCGACGGGATTCCGGCGGCCGGACCGGGGCTTTGGCCGGGCACCGCGATCCCCTGGGGGCAGGCCCCTAGCCGTTCGCGCGACATCAAGAACGACCCAGCCCGCGTCGATGAGGATGAGGATGGCCCTCCGCATGCCCCGAACGATCGCAGCCGGCCTGCTCGCGCTCCTCGCCCTGTCCGGCTGCGGCGGCGGTGGGGGCCCCCCGGCCCCGCCGATCGCGGTCAGCGTCAACGGCACGATCGAGTACCAGCGGCTCACGCTGACGCCCGGCGTCGGGCTGGACGTGCCGATCATCACGCGGCCCGCGCGGTTCGTCGACGTGCTCGTTCGCGCCGCGGGCGGGGGGACGGTGTACGGGAGCACGAGCACCGCGGCGAACGGCACCTACGCGCTGGTCGTCAACGCGCCCGCCGGCGCGGCGCTCGAGGTGGTGCCGCTCAGCCGGACGGACTTGGACGCCGCGCGGCAGATCACCGTCCACGACGCGTTGCCGCCGCCGGTGAACGTGCACGCGTCGGCGAACGTCTTCGCCCAGGCGTCGGCGCCGTTCGCCGCGGACCCCAACGTGGTCGTGAACGTGACGGTCCTGTATCCCGTCGGCGCGCCCGACGGCACCCCGCGCCCGGCGATCGGCTTCGGCGCGCTCGACGTGCTCGTCACCTGCTTCGACGTCGCGACGGGCGCCGGTGTGAACCTGGGCGACGTCCACTGCTACACCCAGCTCGGCAACAACGGCGCGGTGGGCACGCAGTTCGACCCCAACTCGAACTCGATCGTGCTCTTCGGCGGCGCGACGGGGAATCTGGACGGAAGCGACACGGACTACTTCGACGACGCGGTGATCGCGCACGAGTTCGGTCACTTCGTCGAGTTCGACGCCGCGTACGTCATGAACCCCGGCGGCGCGCACTTCCCGCACTTCGAGCTCGAGCCCAACTTCGCGTTCAGCGAGGGACAGGCGACGGGGTTCGCGTGCCTGTGTCTCGGCTCGCCCGACTACGTGGACTCCATCGGAACCGCGGGCGGTCTCGGTCTGGATCAGAGCATCGAGAGCGTGATGACCGGGCCCGCGCACGCCGACGGCATCGGCGGCGAGTGGACGGTCGCGGAGATTCTCTGGGATCTCGTGGACGGCGGCGCCGGCCCGGCCGACACCGACGGCGATCTCGTGAGCATCCCGCTGAGCGAGCTGTACCAGGCGCTGGTGTCGTTCTCGCCGGCGTCGGACGCGCCGTACATCGGCCTGTTGCTCCAGCGCTTGCTGGGGTTGTCGGCGACGCTCACGAACGCCGACCTCATGACGTTGCTCGAAGGCACGCCCGAAGATCAGCAGATCGACTGGCCGCTCACCGGCAGCGACGTCTGGCCGACGCCGATCGCGGACGGAGTCAACGAGAACGGGAGCGTCGACTCGACGTCGGGCCTGTGCAACGGGCTCGACAGCTCGGCGTGGTATCAGTTCACGATCGCCGCGCCGATGACGGTGACGTTCGTCTTGAACGTCGACCCGAATCCCGGCAACGACAACCTCGACCTGTTCCTCTTCGACAACAGCAACGTCTTCGCGCCGGTCGCGTCGTCGACGTTCGGCGGCTTGACCGAGACGATCGGACCGCTGCTCGTTCCGGCAGGCACGTACATCGTGAAGGTCGTGGCCAACTGCATCGGCGGCAACGCCACCACCTACACCCTCGTTCCGAGCATCAACTAGGACCCGGCATGACCGTTCGCATCGTCATCGTTCTGCTGTCTTGCGCGGCCCTTGCGGGTTGCGGCGAGGAGCGGGTGCGTGAGGCCGGCCCGGGCGCGGTGTTCGAACCAGGCGTCGGCAAGCCGAACGCCTTCGTCGGATCGCTCGACGCCGCGATCGTGGAGCGGCCGACGCGGGATCGGGCGCGCATTCGCGCGACGTGGCGTCGTGCTGCGGGCGTCGAGGGGTGCGAGCTGCAGCTGCACCTGCCCCACGGCGTGCTCCTGCTCGAGGGCGAGGCCGTTCATGTCTTGACGCCGGACGAGCTCGAGGGTGAGCGGACGTGGTTGGTGGCGTTCCCGACGGGTGCGGTGCTCGATGCGACGGTGCGTTTGTGCGGCGACGCGGGTCGCGGCGTGCGGATCTGCGATTCGTACGTTCGTCTGACGCGGTAGATCTCGCTCCTGCTCCCGCTCCCCGAACCCGGATCCGGCAGGTAGGGACTTCGTCTTGGGGCTGTCCTGCGGCACGAGCCCGGACCCGATCGACGAACGGTTGGGCGACCACGAGGGTCGCCCCCTACATCCGCTCCCGTTCCCGTTCACGTGACGGATCACATGTAGGGGCAGCCCTTGTGGCTGCCCAATTGGGTACGCCCCTGGACCACGAGCGGTTGGGCGACCACGAGGGGCGCCCCTACATCCGCGCTCGCGTTCACCGCGACCTGGTCCACGTGGTGCCTGACCTGTAGGGGCAGCCCTTGTGGCTGCCCAAGCGCGCATGGCTCCGCGGCTGATCGACGAACGGTTGGGCGACCACGAGGGTCGCCCCTACACCCCGTCCTTTGCGATGCCCTCTTCGACGCCTCGGTACTTCCCCGCCAGGACCGCGCGTCCCACCGCAGCTCCGGTCTTGTCCAGCTTCAACGGCGCCCGCCGATTGTCCTTGATGCGTGCCCTCGCATGCCGGCAGAACAAGTCTGCCAACTCGATCGACGCCGCATCGCCCTTGATCGACGCACGACTCAACGTCAGTGCCATCGCGACGAGGTCCACCGCCTCGTCCACCAGACGGCCCAAGACCGCCTGCCGGTGCTCGAGCGACGGCCCGAACCGCGCCATCGACCGCAGGATGCGCCGCGCCAACGAACGCGAGCCGTTACGTACTGCGCGCCAGTGCCCCCGTAGCTCGAGCGACACACCCGCAGGCGCGGTCACCAACGGCACGCACCGCTTCAGATACCAGAACGGATAGAACGCCGCGCACTTCAGGAACGACCACGCCTTCGCGCCGAATGACGCCTCGGGGTCCGCGAGCGCGCCCGCGCGCTCGAGGTGCGGGTCCAACGCTTCGCGCGCGATGAACAGCCGCATGATCTCGCTGGTGCCTTCGACGATCGTGTTCAGTCGCGCCTCGCGGAACAGGCGCTCGACCGGATCCGGATCCTCCCCGCGCGCCTTCAACGAGTGCGCCTTCTCGTACCCGCGTCCGCCGCGCACCTGCATCGTCCGGTCGGCGATCTGGAACACGGTCTCCGAGCAGAACAGCTTGGCCATCGCCGCTTCGACGCGGATGTCGCTGTCGCCGCTGTCCGCCAGCGAGGCCGCGTAGTCGCAAAACGCCTCCATCGCGAACGTGTGCGCCGCGATCGCGCCCACCTCCACGGCGACCGCTTCGTGCCGGCCGATGGGCGCGCCCCATTGGCGGCGCTTCGATGCCCACTTGCGCACGATCCGCAAGCACTGCTTCGCGACGGCGGTGTTGGTCGCGGGCAGCGTCAATCGGCCCGTGTTCAGCGTGATGAGCGCGAGCTTCAGACCCTGGCCTTCCTTCCACAGCAGGCTGTCCGCCGGCAGCTTGCAGTCCTCGAATCGCAGCAGTCCGCTTTGGATTCCGCGATAGCCCATGAAGTCGCACCTGTGCACGGCCTCGAAGCCCGGCTGATCCGCCTCGACGATGAACGCGGAGATCTGCTGACGCGGCTTGCCGTTGACGATCCGGTCCGGCGTGCGCGCCATCACGATCAGGAGATCGGCCTTCGGGCCGTTCGTGCACCACAGCTTCTCGCCGTTCAAGATCCAGCCGCCGGTCGCTTCGTCGGGGACGGCGGTCGTCTGCATGTGGGCCGGGTCGCTGCCGACCTCGGGCTCCGTCAAGGCGAACGCCGAGAGCTCGCCCTGCGCCAGACGGGGCAGGTAGCGCTCTTTCTGCTCTTCGGTGCCGAACAGCTTCAGCGGCGTGGGCACGCCGATGCTCTGGTGCCCGGACAGCCAGATCGCCGTGCTGCCGCACCAGCTGCCTGCAAGCGCCACGGCGCGGTTGTAGTTGCACTGGCTGAACCCGAGCCCTCCGTGGGCCTCGGGAATCTTCATCCGGAACGCGCCCACGTCCCACAGCCGCCGCAGCGCGGCGTCGGGCAGCACGCCCGTTCGGTCGACCTCGTCCGGATCGATCTCCTCACGCAGCGCCTTCTCGAGCTCCACGAGGAACGCGTCGGCGCGCTCTCGATCGGCCGCGTCCTGTTCCGGGAACGGCACCACCAGGCGATGGCGAATCTCGCCGAGGAAGAGCTCCGCGGCGAACGAGGGTTTCGTGCGCTTCTCCTCGCGTGCCGATTCCGCGACGCGCATCGAGTCGGCGCGAGAAGGCTCGGCTGCGGTCGGAGAGCCGGAAGCGGGTTGGGTCGGCGCCATGACAACAACTGTATCGCTGGAACTGCGCCTGTAGCCCTGATGTCTGGACGCTGCATTGCGAAGGAATCCTCGGGTACCGTGGACCCGTGTCGATTCGGGTGAAGCTCATTGCGGTCGTCTTCGGCGTCATGGGCTCGATCTGCGCCTTGGCGATGGTGATGCTGCTTTCGAGCGGGCCGGGCGCAGACGAGCGCTGGCGGACGCGGCTCGCGCTCACGCACGCCAACGAGACGTACGGCAGCCGCGAGCACGTGCGCCACACCGCGCTGATGATCGCGAACACGGACGCCGTCGCGGAGCTGTACGTCGTCGAGAGCAGCGTCGAGGAGGACCAGCCGGATCCGAAGGGCATCTGGGACGTGCGTTCGTACTGGGCCCAGGCCGGCCGCGGCGCGGAGGTCGAGGACCAGGAGAAGCGCGACGAGATCATCGCGTACTACCGCGAGGTCACGTTGCTCGGCTCGTATCTCGACCGCGAGGACGTGCTCGCCGTGATTCCGATCAACACGGAGTACAAGGGCCCGCCCTACACGCTCGTCGCCATTCCGCACGACCGGCGCGCAGGCGTGCAGGCACTCTACGTCGTGATGGTGGTCGGCATCGTCGTACTCGCGGTGCTCATGTTCTGGTTGATCTCGAAGTACCTCATCCGGCCGCTGCGGGAGCTGGCGACCGCCGCGGACCGCATTGCCGAAGGGGACTACAGCGTCGTCATCAACGCGCGCGGGTCCTCCGACGAGCTCGGCCGGACGATCAACGCGTTCAACCGCATGGCGCACGAGATGGCCGAGTACCAGGGGCATCTGGAAGACCGCGTACTCACGGCGTTGACGCGCATCAAGAAGGCCGAGCAGCATCTGGCCATCGCACAGCGCCTCGCGGCGACGGGCAAGCTGGCGGCCGGGTTGGCGCACGAGATCAACAACCCGCTGGGCGGCATGAAGAACGCGCTGCGTTCGCTCGCCCGCGGTGACCTGTCGGCGGAGAAGACGGCGCAATACCTGGATCTCGTCGCCGACGGCCTCGGCCGAGTCGAGCAGACGGTGAAGAAGTTCCTGACGTTCACGCCGCGGCGTGTGGAGCCGCGCCCGGCGGATCTCGCCCTGGTGGTGTCGAAGAGCCTCCCGCTCGCGATGCACCGCATCAAGGACCGCGACATCGAGCTCGTCCGCGACCTTCCGGAGCCCGGCGTCGCCATGGTCTTCGGCGACGATCACGAGCTGCAGCAGGTGACGCTGAATCTCGTGCTGAACGCGGCCGACGCGATCAAGGAGGGCTCGGGCCGCATCGAGATCCGCGTGTCGCGCGAAGACGAAGAGGTGCGGCTCCAGGTGATCGACAACGGCGCCGGCATGAGCGCCGAGGACCAGGACCGCTGCTTCGACATGTTCTTCACGACGAAGGACGTCGGCGAGGGCACGGGACTCGGCCTGGCGGTCGTTCACAACATCGTGACGAACCACGGGGGGCGCATCGAGGTGACCAGCGCGCCCGGCGAGGGGGCCGCCTTCACGGTCATCCTGCCAGTGGATACCGGTGACGAGGCGGACGGGGAGGCGCCCGAGACCGCCCCGGAAGCCGCCTCCGAGGCCGCTCCGGGGACCACGGGGTCCCCGTGACAGCCCGGTGAGAGGCGCGGGATAGAAATTCGGGGTGCGGGAGCGCTGCCGCTCCTGCTCGGACGGAGTACGCGTCATGTCTCGAATGTCACGTTCGTCGCTGTTGATCGGCTTCTTCGCCGGTGGGTGGGCCGCGACCCTCCTGCTGGTGTTCGTTCCCGCCCTGGGCCTGCGGGGCGCCATGGCCGACGACCCGCCCAACACGCCGATCCTGCCGCCGGCCGGCTCGAACACGCCGACACCGGCGCCCAGCGCCACGGGGCCGACGCTGCCGAGTCCCCCGTCGTCCACGTTCGAGCGCGGCGCGCCCAACCCCGGCGGCGGGAACAGCGACTCCAACAACCGCGCCATCGCGCTGGCCGCTTCGGCGCCGGGCGGCGACGCGGTGGTCTACTACTTCGACACCGTCGCGCAGCGGGTGCTGGTCTATCAGTACAAGGGCCTCGTCAGCGGCAACCGGCCGCTGCGTCGCGGCGACAAGGGCGGTCTCAGGCTGCTCGCAGCGCGCCACATCGACTACGACCTGCGCGCCGAGGGCTACCGCGACCTCTCCGAGTTCACGCGCGAGCAGCTGAAGGAGAAGTTCGAGGCCGTCTGGGGCAAGAAGAAGGCGGCCGACAAGGGCGCCGGCGGCCTCCCCACGAAGGTGATCGACGCCTCCAAGTAGGGCCGTAGGCGCCTGATAGGGCCACGGGCCAGCGTCAAACCCGCTACAATGGACGGGTTCCGGGCGGCCCTACCGCCGGAACCTTGATCGCAACCCCTCCTTCTGGGATGCTTCGCGCTCGGTGTGCTGCCCCCGCAGCGCGCCGGGTCGGGCGTGCCTCGGGAGGGAGCGTCTCGACCATTGCCGAAACCAGTTTCCTGGGGGGTCCACGCGTGGCCAAATCCAAGAGTGGCGAGTTCTACACGTTCGACGAGGTTCTGCGGCAGCTGAACATCGATGAGAACCGCCTGAAGCGGCTCGTCTCGGAGGGTGAGATCCGCGCCTTCCGCGAAGGCGAGCAGATGAAGTTCAAGCGCACCGAGATCGACGGCCTCGCCGGCCGCAGCGGTCGCGGTGGGCAGACGTCCGAGACGTCGTTGACCGAGATCAGTCTCGAGGACGACGACAGCCAGCCGACCGTCAACGTCGGCTCCGGCAGCGAAGACACGCTCTCGGACGACTTGCTGGCCGAGCCGGATCTGACCGCGCAGGGCGGGATGAAGACGGCCGAGATCTCCAGCCAGGACACGTTCATCGACTCCGGTGACGTGGGCATGTCGACCGAGCCGATCGACTTCACCGAAGACGACGCGCTCGACGAAGCCGAAGAGATCGAGGACATGGGCGCCGGCGGCGGCCGTCGTCAGGCCGCGCGCGGTCCCGCGCGTCGTGTCGTGATCGAAGAGCCGCGCACGCATCCGTTGGTGTACGCGGTCCTCTTCCTCGCTGCAGCGATCAGCATCGCCGGCGCGTTGGTCGTGATCTCGGTGGGACGCGGCCAGCCGAACAGCATCACGCAGTGGTTCGCGGACAACTTCGGTCCCGAGAACAAGGTCGAAGCGTCCGAGTAGCGCGCTCGACCGACGAAACTCCCAAAGGGGCCCGGCGCAAGCGCCGGGCCCCTTTTTTCGTCGAATGCGAGACGGCCTGTCCCGTCCCGGGTTCCAATCCACGCATGTTCCGTTCGTACGTCTCGTTTCTCGTGCTGCTCGCGCTCGCGACGACCGCGTTCGCGGGAGACGAAGCGTGGACCGAGGCGCGCCGCCTGACGGGTGTCGCGGCCCGCGAGCTCGAGTCGGCCCATCGGCGCAACGACGTGACGCATGCGCAGGCCATCGAGACCTTCGAGCAGGCTCTCGCGCTCGTTCCGGAGAGCGTCGAGGCGAAGAAGAACCTCGCACTCGCGCTGTCGCGCCGCGCGGAGAGCCGGTTGCGCGCGGAGCAGGAGGTGGCGCAGGCGCGCAACGACCTCGATCGCGCGCTCGAGCTGCATCCGCGCCGGCTGCGCTACCAGGTCTGGCGCGCGCGCGCCCTGTTGCTGCTCGGTCGCGCCGGCGACGCGCTGCGCGAGGTGCAGGTCCTGGCCCGCAAGAGCCCGGCGTTCGTCGAGGTCTGGATCCTGACGGCGCAGATCCGGGAGCGCGAAGGCGAGCTGCTCGAGGCGGCCGAGGCGCTCGAGAAGGCGTTGGCGCTCGCGCCAGCGCGCACCGATCTTCGGCAGCAGCTGTCGTCCCTGCGCGTACAGCTCGAGACCGAGGCGCAGTACCTGTCGCACTCGAGCGGCAACTTCCGCGTGAAGTACCCGGCGGACGCGGACCCCGAAACCGTGCGGCTGGCGCTGACGATCCTCGAAGACGCCTACAGCCATGTCGTCTCGGACCTGGGCGTGACACCGAAGTCCGCGGCGCGCGTCATCCTCTATCCCGGTGACGGGTTCCAGGCGGTGACGATGGCGCACGGCTGGGTCGGCGCGGTGTACCAGCGCGGCACGCTGCGCGTTCCGATTCTGAATCTCGAGCGACTGCAGGACGCGGCGGCGCGTGTGCTGACGCACGAGTTCACGCATCACGTGCTGCACGAAGCGACGCCCGGTCTGCCTTCGTGGTGGCACGAGGGCATCGCGCAGTACGAGGAACCGCAGTCCGCGTCCCTGCGGCTGCAGCGCGAGCGCGACGCGCGCTGGATCCGGCAGCTGAAGGAACGCGACAACCTGCTCACACTGCGGCACTTCCCGCGAGATCCGCGTGTCGGGCGTGTCGGACACGAATCTGGTGCGTCTGTACTACGCGCAGACTGTTTCCTTCGTGACGTGGTTGGTCGAGCGGTACGGCACGGGGGCGCTGCCGTCGTTCCTCGTGGCGCTCGGCGACGGGTCGGACACGAGCGCGGCGGCGAAGAGTGCCTTCGGCGCCACGGAGGCCGAGCTGTACGACGCGTGGCGGGCATCGATCGGTGACTAGGCTCCGTTTCGAAATGCCGCGTCGCGAGCCCGGGGAGACCGATGCGAGCCCGAGTCTGAACGAGCGGTTCTCGCCGCAGGCGGGCTCTGTGCCCGTCGAGGACGAGGTTCCGAGTTCGGGCGGGGCGCAGCAAGAGGATCGCCGGGCGCAGCAGCGGCAGTTTCGAAACAGAGCCTAGTCTCAGGGAGACGTAATGGACCAACGCGTCAGCATCGTGACGTTGGGTGTCGAGGACTTGGCGCGGGCGAAGGCGTTCTACGACGCGCTCGGGTGGAAGGACGAGGGCGAGCCGGAGAAGCTCGTTCGCTACGACCTGCAGTCGATGGCACTGGGGCTGTACCAGCGCGACGAGCTGGCGGAGGACGCCGGCGTTCCGTCCGCGGGCCGGGGCTTTCGCGGGGTGACACTCGCGTATTGCGTCCCGTCGAAAGACGAGGTCGCGCAGGTGTTGGCGGAGGCGGAGAAGGCCGGGGGCGCG
>CBDCWP010000039.1:0-368522 GCA_965223505.1 Planctomycetota bacterium | reverse complement strand
CTCTTCGAAAACCTCGATCGCGGGCATCAGGTTGCCGGGCCCCACCTTCTCGGCGGCCCGCATCTGCTGCACCTTGCCGTCGATGTTGACCATGAGGCCGTCGCGCTCGGCCCAGGTGCCGAACGGGAACGCGACCCGCGCGGAGGCCGGCGCGTGCGCGGCGTCCGACACGAAGACCACGACGGCCTCGCTGGCATCGCGCAGCGCGGCGGGGACGTTCGCGTCGCGCTCGACGATGAGCACGGCCGCCTTGCCGGGCTCGTTGACGCGCCCGAGGCCGAGCATCTCGCCGCCGACCGCGTTCGCGCCCTTTTCGTTGACGATCAGGAAGTCGTCGGCGTCGTCGCCGGTCGCGGCCGCGAAGCACGCGTCGCCGCCAAGCGACGCCGCGAGCCACTTCGCCGCCTGCATCTCCTCGAGCGAACAGCCGCCGTCGACGAGCACGTCGTCGCTCGAGCGCCCGGCCAACGCGCCGAACGCAAACGTGAGCGCCTCTTCCCAGTTGGCGGCGCGCCACTCGCCGTCCTTGCCGCGGATGGCGGGCGTCGCGAGGCGCGACTCGCTGTTGACGTGCCCGTAGCCGAGACGGCCCGGGTCGCACATCCACCAACGGTTGACGTCCTGGTTCTCGCGCGGCTCCATGCGCATGAAGCGCCCGCCGCGTCCGCCGATCGTGACGTTGCAGCCGCGCGCGCAACCGGTGCAGATCGACGCGGTGAAGTCCATGAACCACAGCCGGCTCTGGAACCGGAAGTCGCGCGACGTGAGCGCTCCGACCGGGCAGATGTCGACGATGTTCATGGAGTAGTTGCTCTGGAACTCGCCCTTGGAGCTCATGATCACGATCTCGTTGTCGCTGCGGTCGCCCATCGCGAGCTCGTGCGTGTCCGTGATCTCCTCGCAGAAGCGCACGCAGAGGGTGCACTTGATGCAGCGCTCGGCGTCGTAGACGATGTTCTCGCCGAATGGCACGTTCTTCGGCAGGTGCGTCTTCGGCGTGGTCGCGCGGCTCTTGCCGTGGCCGAGCTCGTAACTGTAGTCCTGCAGGTGGCACTCGCCGGCCTGATCGCAGATCGGACAGTCGAGCGGGTGGTTCACGAGGAGCATCTCCATCGTGCCCGCCTGGCCCTGCTTGGCGACCTCGCTCTCCGTGTGAACGACCATGCCGTCCGACGCGCCGAGCTTGCAGGAGATCTGTGGGCCGTTCCAGCCCTCGACCTCGACCATGCAGATGCGGCAGTTGCCGGCGATGGAGAGGCCGGGGTGGTAGCAGTAGTGCGGCACGTCGATCCCGGCCGCGTGCGCGACCTGGATGACGGTCTGCCCCTGCTCGAATTCGAGCTCCTTGCCGTCGATCGTGATCGTAGGCATCAGCTACCGGCCCCCACGAACGCCTCTTCGTTTGCGGCGCGCTCCGCTTCCTGCTCCTCGGGCGTCATCTTCGCGACGAACTCGTCGCGGAACTTGCGGATGATCGAACGCAGCGGCCAGACGGCGGCGTCGGCGAGAGCGCAGATCGTGCGGCCCTCGATGTTCACGAACAGGCTCTCGAGGAGGTCGAGCTCCGCGCGCGTGCCCTGGTTCGCGTTGAACTTGCGGAAGATCTTCTCCATCCAGTGGCAGCCCTCGCGGCAGGGCGTGCACTGCCCGCAGGACTCGTCGGCGAAGAAGTGGGCGATGTTCTCGGCGGCTTCGACCATGTCGCACGTGTCGTCCATGACGATGGCGCACGCGGTGCCGAGGCCGCTCTCGACCTTGACGAGGTCGTCGAAGCCCATCGGCACGTCGAGCTCGTCGCCTTTGAGCACCGGCATCGAGAGCCCGCCCGGAATGACGGCCTTGATCGAGCGACCGTCCGCGGGTCCGCCGGCGTAGTCGTAGAGCAGCTCCTTGACCGTGATGCCGAACTCGAACTCCCAGACGCCCGGGTTCTTCACGTCGCCGGAGACGCCGAACAGCTTCGTGCCCGTCGAGCCGTTGCTCTTGGGGTTGTCCGGATCCGGCGGGATGCCCTGGTCGGCGAACGCCTGGCCGCCGTTCTCGATGATCCACGGCACGTGCGCCAGCGTCTCGACGTTGTTGACGACCGTCGGGCAGGCGAACGCGCCCTCGATGGCCGGGAAGGGCGGCTTGATGCGCGGGTGGCCGCGCTTGCCCTCGAGCGACTCGAGCATGCCGGTCTCTTCGCCGCAGATGTACGCACCGGCGCCGGGGTGCACGTCCGCTTCGCAGACGAAGCCCTCGACGGAGACGCCGTCGACCGTGACCGGATTGGCGCCGTCACTGATGATGCCGGCCTCGCGCGCCTCGACGATCGCGTTCTCCATCCGCTCGATGCAGCGCAGGTACTCGCCGCGGATGTAGATCCAGATCTTCGAGACGCCGGTGGCGTAGGCGCAGATGAGGCAGCCCTCGAGCACCAGGTGCGGATCGCGCTCCATGAGCCAGCGGTCCTTGAAGGTGCCGGGCTCGCTCTCGTCGGCGTTGAGCACGATGTACTTGGGCTTGTCGGACTCCTTGGGGATGAAGCTCCACTTCACGCCCGTCGGGAAGCCGGCGCCCCCGCGGCCGCGCAGACGGCTGGTCTTGACCTCCTCGATGACCTCGTCGGGGGTCATCGTCTCCATGGCGCGCTTCAGGTTCTGGTAGGCGCCGCGCTCGAGCGCGACCTTCAGCGTGTGGGCGTCCTTCACGTCGAAGTTGCGCGAGAGGATCTTGGTCTCGGGATAGCGGCCGCCCTTCTGCTTGGACGACGACTCGGCGGCAGACTTCTTGCGGGCCGACGCCTTCTTGGGCGCCGCCGTCTTCTTCTTCGCTGCTTTCTTCTTTGCTGCCATCCCTCGGTTCCCGGCTTCGACGTTCCTAGTCGCAAGCCTCCATGGCCTCGGCGAGCTTCTCGGGCGTCACGTCGACGAGCTCGCGATCACCCACGAACGCCACGGGCGCGACCTCGCACAACCCGAGGCACTCCATGTCCTTGACGAGGAAGCGGCCGTCTTCGCTCGGCTGCTTCGTGCCCTCGACACCCGCGACCTCGAGCGCCTTCGCGCGCAGCTTCTGCGCGCCGCGCAGCCAACAGGTGAGCGTGCGGCAGACCCACACCTCGTGCTTGCCGGCGGGCTTCGTGTTGTACATCGCGTAGAAGCTGAGGACGCCGCGCACGTGCGCGTCGGAGATCCCGAGGTAGGCGGCGACGCCGGCTTCCACCTCGGGGCTGACCCAGTTGTCGTAGTGACGCTGCGCGACGTGCAGGACCGGCAGCAGCGCCGCCATGCGCGTCGGGTAGCGGGCGACGATGTCGTCGCACTTCTGCTTGATCTCCTCGGGCGGGAAGTCCACCGGCGTCGGCGCGTCCTTGCGCGCCTCGACGTCCTTGTGCGTTGCGGCGGGTGCGCGGGGGGTCACTTGTCGCACTCTCCCATCACGAAGTCGATCGAGCCCAGGATGGCGACGATGTCGGCCAGCAGGCAGCCGGGCAGGATCTCCTTCAGCACCTGGAGGTTCACGAACGAGGGCGCGCGCATCTTGAGGCGCCAGGGCGCCGCGCCGCCTTCCGAGCGGACGTAGTAGCCGTGCTCGCCCTTGGGGTTCTCGATGTACGAGTGGATCTCGCCCTTGGGGGTGTCCATCTCGCCGGTGACGAGCATGAACTGGTGGATCAGCTGCTCCATGCCCGTGAGCACGTCGTACTTCTCGGGCAGGACGAACTTGGGCTCGTCGGCCAGGATCGGGCCGTCCGGGATCTTGTCGATCGCCTGGACGACGAGGCGCGCCGACTGGCGCATCTCGGCGAGACGCACGAGGTAGCGGTCGTACGCGTCGCCGTGTTCGCCGACGGGAATCTCGAAGTCGTAGTCCTCGTAGCCGAAGTACGGGCGGTCCTTGCGGACGTCGTAGCCGATGCCGGAACCGCGCAGCACCGGACCCGTCAGGCCGTACGACAGCGCCATGTCCTTGTCGACGACGCCGACGCCTTCGTTGCGGATGCGCCAGATGCGGTTGTTCGTGAGCAGGTTCTCCCACGTGTCCACCTTCTCGTGGAACGTGTCGCAGAACTCGCGCACCTCGCGCAGCCAGCCGTCCTCGGCATCGCGCGCGACGCCGCCGACGCGGGTGTAGGTCGTCGTGAAGCGGGCGCCGGTCAGATACTCGAAAAAGTTGTAGAGGCGCTCGCGCTCCGTGAACGTGTAGAGGAACACGGTCATGGCGCCGACGTCCATCGAGTAGGCGCCGAGGCCGAGCAGGTGGCTGGAGATCCGGGCCAGCTCGCAGCAGATGACGCGAATCGCGTTGGCGCGAGGCGGCGCCTCGATCCCGCAGATGCGCTCGCCGGCCAGCGCGATGGAGCAGTTGTTCGACAGCGGCGCGAGGTAGTCGAGCCGGTCGGTGTAGGGAATGAAGCGGTGGTAGCCGAGGCTCTCGCCGAGCTTCTCCATCCCGCGGTGGAGGTAGCCGACGTCGGGCGTGGCGGAGATGACGCGCTCGCCGTCGATCTCGAGCACGATGCGCAGCACGCCGTGGGTCGACGGATGCTGCGGGCCCATGTTCAGGACCATGCGCTCGCCGAGGTCGTCACCCGTGTCGAGGCGGATCTCGGGGCCGAATTCCGGGTTCGCGCCCTGCGGTTTGGGAGGCGCGGTAGGTGCCGGGGACTCGGGGGCGTTCATGAGGGTCTCGCGTGAGGACCGAAACGGGAGACAGTCGCGCGCAACTTTACGTGCGGGACGGCAGACCCCGAAAAGGTGTACGGGGCGGGTTGGGACAAGAAACCGGCGGCGGGAGACGGGGGGCGGAAAAGCTGGAAACGGCCAGTCAATCGCCGCCGGCGGGCCAGCGGTACTCGACGTCGGGGAGGCGCTCCGGGGGCGGACTCAGGCCCAAGCGGACGGCCTCGAATCCGTGCGCCTCGTAGAAACGGCGGGCGCCGGTGTTGGCCTGGTGGGTGAAGAGGCGCAGGCCGTTTGGCCGCCGCGCCTTCACCTGTTCGAGCAGCGCCAGGCCGATGCCCTGTCGCTGCCGATCGACCGCGACGTACAGCCGGTCCAGCAGGTCGCCCTCGAGGGCCATGAACGCCACGATGCCGGTGTCTTCCTCGGCCACCCAGACCTCGTTCGTCGCGATGTGATCGCTGAAGTACGCGCGATCCTCCGCCTCGGTGTGTTGCAGCGCGGGCGGAAAGAACGTGTACGTCGCCGCCGCGACCGCGCGCCACAGCGTCACGGTCGGCTCGAAGTCGTCGTCCTCGTTGGGGCGGATGGTCGGCTGGTCGTCGCGATGATCGCCGGCGCCCGGGGCCGTGCACAGAGCGTGATTCGGGGGAGCGGGATCGGGAGCGGGAGCGGGAGCGGGAGTGGGTGCGGGAGCGGGATCGGCAGCGGGACGGGAGCGGGTTCGGGAGTGGGTGCGGCCTGGGCTCTGCCCCCCTTTTGAACACGATGGCGGGTGGCTGTCGGTTGCTGCCGCGCGGCCGCTAATCCTGGAAACGCAGATGACCTTGGAGCGGGAAGTCCTTGCGCATCGGCCACCCGTCCAGGTGGGGGTTAGGGCGAGCGCCGCGAGCCCGAAAGGGGGGCTCTGCCCTCCTTTTGAACACGATGGCGGGTGGCTGTCGGTTGCTGCCGCGCGGCCGCTAATCCTGGAAACGCAGATGACCTTGGAGCGGGAAGTCCTTGCGCATCGGCCACCCGTCCAGGTGGGGGTTAGGGCGAGCGCCGCGAGCCCGAAAGGGGGGCTCTGCCCCATCGCCGTCAATTTAGGCCGCTTGAACACGATGGCGGGTGGCGAAGGCCAATCGAGATGATCGGTTGCTGTGGCCGCGCTCCATGAGCACCTGGAACGCAGTCGCTGGTGGCGGCTGCGTTGCGCAGGACTCCGAGATGGCGAGCGCGAGCGCGTCTGGAGCTGCAACAGGGTGGCGTCTGGACAGCTGTGATCTTGCGGGCGGTGGCCTGAGGTCGGCTCAGCCAAGCGCTCCCTCGAGAGGCGGCTGGGGGGTCGTCCGCGATACCCGCGGCGGTGGAAACCTCCAACCAGCGCTTCGCGAGTGGCAACCTGCATGGGAGTTCTTCGCGAAGGTGTTTCGATGTGAGCTCTTCGGACGGGCTTGAAGGTGTTTCGGGGGGCTCTGCCCTCCTTTTGCCCAACACGATGGCTGAGGTGGCGACCGCATCCTGATCCTGGATGGCTCGAACCTCGATCCCGTAGCGCGGCGTTTGAAGATCACGCGGCAACGCCGATCGCGGCCGCTAATGCCGCGAAACGCAGATGACCTTGCGAGGGAAGCGATGGCCGTTGCGCTACTCTCCTTGACGTCGTAGAACATGCGCGAGCTCGACCTTTCCGCGATCGGCGTACAGTGCTCGGGCAGATCTCCGCAAGGGCAGCCTGGCGCTCGGGGATCCAGGACGTTGGTTGCGAACTCGTAGGTCTTCTCTCCCAGCGAGAGCCGAATCTAGCCTTTACGGGGTGTTTCGGCGCCAGCCTGGCTTGCATGTGCCGAGGTGCACGTGACGGACTTTGTCCTGGCAGCGTGCGCCTACGGCGCCGTAGGCGCAACTGCTCCAAGGCACCTCCACATGAGCATGTCACGCTGGCGCCGAAACCACCCTTGCGGCTAAAGGCTAGCTTCTTGGGCTCTCGCTGGGAGAGAAGACTTACGGTGTTCCGTAGCCAGACGGTCCCCGGAACCAGAGCTGCCTTGCAGCGGAGCTCGCGAGCAGCCTACGCCGATCGCTGGGAGGTCGAGCTCGCCTGTTCTTCAACGTCATGGGCGTAGCGCAGATCGGCCAGGCTGCCTCGCATGAGGTCGTAGCACGCGAGCAACGCGAACGCGGGGATCGGCGTTGCCGTACTCCTCCGCGATCGTGATCTTCACACGCCGCGATGGCATCGCCCAGGTTCGAGCCATCGCGCAGGATCAGGATGCTGTCGAGCCGCGCTCCGAGGCGAAGCATCCTGGTGGCGTTGGGCAAACTCGAGCCGGCCCGAAGGCTCACACTCTCAACGAAGGGGTTCCCGAAACACCGAGCGCGCGAACCCCGGAGTGAAGCTCGCAGGTTGCCACAGCGCATGACGCCTGCTGCCTCCAAGTGCCACTTTGGAGGATCCTCGCCGACAAGACCCGCGGCAATCCGGCACCCCGCGACACCTGCCGGCCGGACTGGCGGCGGACGATGGAGCGGAACTGCCGCCACGCACATCAGGTGCCCCGCGGGGGCCTCCTCACCTAAGTTGACGGCCAGATGCGCAACCAGCGCTCTGCCCTCCTTTTGAACACGATGGCGGGTGGCTGTCGGTTGCTGCCGCGCGGCCGCTAATCCTGGAAACGCAGATGACCTTGGAGCGGGAAGTCCTTGCGCATCGGCCACCCGTCCAGGTGGGGGTTAGGGCGAGCGCCGCGAGCCCGAAAGGGGGGCTCTGCCCTCCTTTTGAACACGATGGCGGGTGGCTGTCGGTTGCTGCCGCGCGGCCGCTAATCCTGGAAACGCAGATGACCTTGGAGCGGGAAGTCCTTGCGCATCGGCCACCCGTCCAGGTGGGGGTTAGGGCGAGCGCCGCGAGCCCGAAAGGGGGGCTCTGCCCTCCTTTTGAACACGATGGCGGGTGGCTGTCGGTTGCTGCCGCGCGGCCGCTAATCCTGGAAACGCAGATGACCTTGGAGCGGGAAGTCCTTGCGCATCGGCCACCCGTCCAGGTGGGGGTTAGGGCGAGCGCCGCGAGCCCGAAAGGGGGGCTCTGCCCTCCTTTTGAACACGATGGCGGGTGGCTGTCGGTTGCTGCCGCGCGGCCGCTAATCCTGGAAACGCAGATGACCTTGGAGCGGGAAGTCCTTGCGCATCGGCCACCCGTCATAGTCCTGGGGCATGTAGATGCGCGTCAGGTCCGGATGCCCGTCGAAGGCGATGCCGAACATGTCGTACGTCTCGCGCTCGGCCCAGTCCGCCGACGCCCAGAGCGACGCCAGGGACGCCACCGACTCACCTTCCGCCACGCGGGTCTTCGCAATCAGGCGGTCCTGGGTCTCCAGGTTCAGCAACACCCCCACCACCGTGAACCGCGGGTCGCGCCCCGGATAGTCCACCGCCGTGTGATCGGTCAGCATGATGAAGCCGGCCTGCTCCTTGAGCGACCGCACGGCATCGAACCACTGTTCGCGGGGAATCAAGACGCCCGGAAACTGCGCGGCGTTGGGATGCTCGGCCTTGCCGTCTTCGACGATGCCCGCGCCCGACCACCGGACGTCGAACGGCTCGAGCGCCTTGATCGTGGCGTCCGCCACGCCCTCCGGCGGCTCGCTCCCGTACGAGATGCAACTCTGCGTCAGCGTCTGCATGGCGGCGCGGCTACCTCTGTTCCTCGGGCTTGATGCCCCGGAAAGCACGCTTCGAGAGGCCTTCGTCGCCGAAGTGCTCGTCGTCGGTCTGCAGCGCCATCGCCGGGCCCTCCCCGAATCCGGGCAGGATGGGCCGCTCCTCGACCGCCACCGAGGTGGTGACCTCGGGCGTCTCGAGCGTGAGCTGGTACGAGCGGTCCTTGTCGATCTTCTTCTGGAGCTCGAGCAGACAGGTCAGCACGGCGTCCGGGCGCGGCGGGCAGCCGGGGATGTAGAAATCGACCGGAATGAACTCGTCGATGCCCTGCACGACGGGATACGAGCGGAACATGCCGCCCGAGGACGCGCAGGCGCCCATGGCGATGACCCACTTGGGCTCCGCCATCTGGTCGTAGAGGCGCGTCATCACCTGGGCCATCTTGTAGGTGAGCGTGCCCGCCACGAGCAGCAGGTCGGCCTGCCGGGGCGAGAACCGGGCGACCTCCATGCCGAAGCGCGCCATGTCGTAGCGGCTCGCCGCGGTGGCCATGAACTCGATACCGCAGCACGAGAGGCCCAGCGGAAGCGGCCACACGCTGTTCTTGCGGCTCCAGTTGGCCATGGCCTGGACGGTGCTGAGCAGGAACGAGCCCTCGCTGCTGCCGCTGGCCTCGAGCATGTCGGCGGTCTGCGTCTCGCTCATGGCTACTCCTGCGCCCAGTCTAGCGCGCCCTTGCGGATGACGTACCACCAGCCCAGGAACAGGATGCCGATGAAGATCAGCATCTCGACGAACAGGAACGCGGGCATCGCGTCGAAGCGAACGGCCCACGGGTACAGGAAGACGACCTCGATGTCGAAGAGCACGAACAGGATCGCGACCAGGTAGAACTTCACGCTGAAGCGCTGGTGGGCGTCCGAGATCGGCGGCATGCCGCACTCGTACGCGGCGTCCTTGACCGGGTTGTGCGGCGCCTTCTTGCCCAGAACGAACGAGAGCACCAGGTTCAGGGCCGCGAACGAGATCGCGAAGATCAGCATCGCGAGCACGGGCACGTACTCGGCGAGGGCGCCGATCGGCAGCGCTGAGCTCATGAGGTCCATAGGCCGTCATTGAACGGCGTCGGCGGCCCAGAACGAAGGGAAACCGTGGGGCGTTGGACGGGAGCGCGAACACGCGGGACACCGGCGCCGTCGATCGGACGCACCGCCCGAGGGCGACCGTCGCGGGCGCGGCCTCGCGCCGCCCTTACCGGACGTCGAACCGCTTGAGCTTCACTTCCTCCGCCTTCGCGCCCGTGCGATGGAGCTTCCACATCGTGCCGGCCTTCAACCCCGTGTACTCGGTGCGCTCGCGCGCCTGGCCCGGCCAGATGACTCGCACGTCGCAGGTCCGCTCCGCGCCCAGCCCCACGTGCAGCCGCGGATCGTCCGTCCCCAGGAACGACGTCTGCCGCAGGACCGGGAAGCGCTGCGTCAGCCCGCCTGCCGTCACCTCGATCACCGCGCCCAGCGCCTCGCGGTTCATGCCCTCCTGCTCGAGCACGATCTTCACCCAGTTGTTGTCCGGACCGACCTCCGACGTGTTCAGCAGCATCGTCGACACGCCGTTCAGGTTGCCGATCAGGACGTCCATCAACCCGTCGTTGTTGAAGTCCGCGAACGCCGCTGCGCGCGAGCACTCCATCACGTGCATGCCGTCGCCGGCCCAGAGATCCTTCGGGTCCACGCCCTTCGGCGGGTTCTTCTCGGCCTTCGCGCCGATCTCCCGATAGACGTTCTTGCGCGCGTCGATGCACTCGAACAAGGCATTGAGCTGCTGATAGCTCACGCCGGCCTTCTCCTGCAGATCGATCTCCTTGTACACGTGCCCGTTGGCGTAATAGAGGTCCAGGTCACGGTCGTTCTCGAAGTCGTACCAACCGCAGCCCCAGGAGAGGTCGTAGAAGACCGGCTGTCCCATGATCTGCAGGCCGCGGTCCTTGAAGTAGTGCGTGCCGCCCTCGCCACCGACACGGCGGCCGAAGTGGATGTTGTTGTAGTCGTGGCTGAAATTGGTGATGAAGATGTCGAAGAAGCCGTCGAGGTTGATGTCACCGACGAACATGCCCATGCTCGCCTGCGGGTCGAGCTTCTGGCCGTACTTGATGCCCAGGTAGTCCGACGTCTCACGGAACACCGCGCGGCCCTTCGGATCGCGCTCCTGCTGCCACATGTGGTTCTCGACGGAGTCGTTCGCGACGAACACGTCGGGCAGGCCGTCCTCGTTGAAGTCGAAGATCAGCACCGTGAAGCCGTACTGCGGTACGCGCGGGCGCATCCGCCACCGATCGGTGACGTCCTCGTAGGTCCCGTCCTCGAGCTGGCGGAACGCGGTGTCGTGCTGGCCGGCCAGACCGAGCGGTCCGCAGTACGCCCGAACGGAACGCCACAGGCACGAACGGCCCGAGATCGCCTCGACCGGGGTGCCGAGCGGCAGGCCGCGCTCCTCGCGCTGGCGGTTCACCTCGAAGGCGGGATCGGCGTAGGCGGCGACGAACAGATCGAGGCGGTCGTCGCCGTCCAGGTCGCCGACGCCGGCGCAGGTCGACCAGGTGCCCGGATCGCCCTGCACGCCCAGGCTCTCCGCGACGTCGACGAAGCGGCCGTTGCCCTCGTTGCGCCACATACGGTTCTTGCCGTAGTTCGACACGTAGATGTCGGTGTCGCCGTCGGCGTCGAAGTCGTACGCGGTCGCGCCGAACGACCAGTCTTCGTCGACGATGCCCGCGGCCTCGGTGACGTTGTCGAACGTGCCGTCGCCGTTGTTGCGCCACAGGTGGTCGTGAAACGCCTCGGCTCGATTCTCCTTGGCGATCAGGATCGGACGCTGCGGATCCCCGACGAGATGCAGCTCGTAGTTGCTGAAGACGTCGCCGTCCGGGATGAACACGTCGAGCAGCCCGTCGTTGTTGAAGTCGAGCCACGCGGGCCCGGGCCCCACCGCCTCGATGAGGAACTCCTTCACGCCTTCGCGGCCCGAGTGGTTGCGGGACGTGATGCCGCAGAGCTTCGTGACGTCGGTGAAGCGGATCTTGGTCGGTCCCGCGTCGACGACGGGCGCGGGCGTGTCGTTCGCCGGCGCGTCCGCGTCGTCCGACGGCGGATCACCGCACCCGCCCGTCGAGAGGCCGACGACGGCGCCGAAGAGGAGCGCGAGGAGGAAAGGGCGGCGTGCGTGCTTCGCGGTCATGACGATCCAACGTGCAGCCCGCACGGGATCATCCCGACGGAATTCGCACGCGGTCGGAGGATACTCGCAGCGGCGCTAGAGCGCCGCGGAGGCGCCGGTCCCTTCGTCCGCGGCCGGCGGCACGGCGGGCGGCTGCCGGCGCGCGTCCGGCAGGTAGATCGGCATGAGCGCCGCCTCGATGTTGCGGCGGGCGTTCTCGGTGAAGGTGATGTCGAGCTCGTCGCGCACCTCTTCGGGGATCTTGGCCACGTCCTTGCGGTTGGCGTGCGGCAGCAGCACCTGCTTGATCCCGGCGCGGTGGGCGGCGAGCACCTTCTCCTTGATGCCCCCCACCGGCAGCACGTTGCCCTTGAGCGTGATCTCACCCGTCATGGCGATGTCCGCGCGCGCGGGCTTGCCGGTCAGCAGGCTCGCCAGGCACGTCGCGATCGTCACGCCGGCGCTCGGGCCGTCCTTCGGCGTCGCCCCGTCCGGCACGTGCATGTGGATGTCGTACTTCTCGAACTGCTGTCCGTCGATCTCGAGCTGCTCGGCGATGGAGCGCACGTACGAGAGCGCGGCCTCGCAGCTCTCCTTCATCACGTCGCCGAGCCGTCCGGTCACCTTGAGGTTGCCGCTCCCCGGGACCAGCGTCGACTCGAACAGGAGCAGGTCGCCGCCGGTCGGGGTCCAGGCCAGGCCGGACGCGACACCGACCTGCGCCGAGCGCGCTCGCGTCGCGGTCTCGTAGACGGGCGGCCCCAGCACGGCCTCGACGTACTTCGGATCGAGCACGACGCGTTTCGGCGCCTTCTTGCCGCCGGTCGCGACCTCGAGCGCACGCCGGCGGCAGATGCGGCCGAGCTGGCGCTGCAGCTCGCGCACGCCGGCCTCGCGCGTGTAGCTGTCGACGAGCAGGCGCAGGCCGTCGTCCGAGATCGCGAGCCGCTGGCGCGTGAGCCCGTTCTCCTTCAGCACCTTCGGCACGATGTGCCGTCGCGCGATCTCGAACTTCTCCAACCGCGTGTAGCCGGACAACCGCACGATCTCCATGCGATCGCGCAAGGGACCCGGGATGTTCTCGAGCATGTTCGCCGTGCACACGAAGAACACGTGCGACAGATCGAACGGCAGGTCCAGGTAGTGGTCGACGAAGGCGTCGTTCTGCTCGGGATCGAGGACCTCGAGCATCGCGCTCGACGGGTCGCCGCGGTGGTCGGATCCCATCTTGTCGATCTCGTCGATCACGAAGACGGGGTCCGGCTCGTTCACTCGCTTGAGCGCCTGGAGGATCTTGCCGGGCATGGCGCCGACGTACGTGCGCCGGTGTCCCTTGACCTCGGCCTCGTCGCGCATGCCGCCGACCGAGACGCGCACGAACTCACGCCCCATCGCCTCGGCGATGCTGCGGCCGAGGCTGGTCTTGCCGACACCGGGCGGCCCCGCGAGGCACAGCACGGACGCGGCGTGGTCCTCGTTCAGGCGTCGCACCGCGAGAAACTCGAGAATGCGCTGTTTCACGTCTTCGAGCCCGTAGTGATCACGATCGAGGACGCGCTTGGCCTTCGTGAGATTGACCTTCGGGCGCTTGGGCGCCGCCCACGGCAGATCGAGAATCCACGCGACGTAGGTGCGGATGACGTTGTATTCGGCGGCCGCCGGCGTCATCGCCGCCAGGCGATCGACCTCGCGCAGCGCGATCTTCTCGACCTCCTCGGGCAGCTCGGCGTCGCTCAGCTGCTCGCGCAGCTCGAGGATGTCGTCCTCGGACTCCGCATCGATGCCGAGCTCCTTGCGAATCGTCTTGAGCTGGGTGCGCAAGAGGTGCTCGCGCTGGCGCTTGTCGATGTCGACCTTGACCTTCTGCGCGACCTCGCCTTCGATCTCGACGCGGGCCAGCGCCTCGGCCAGCACGTCCTCGACGATGCGCAGGCGCTCGCGCACGCTCTCCGTCGCGGCGATGCGCCGCTTCACGTCGAGCCCCAGGTTGATGTGCGCGCCGACCAGATCGGCGAAGCGGCCCGCGCCGGCGATGTTCATGCGCAGGATGTTGACCATCTCCGGCGGGTACCCGCCCTCGGCCTTGACGAGCTGGTCCACCATCTCCATGCAGCGGTAGATCAGCCCGTCGACGTCGGCGCCGCGCGGATCACGCTCGTCTTCGGCCTCGACGCGGAACTCGAGATACGGCTGCGACTGCCTCACGTCGAGGAGCCGGATGCGGCGCAGGCCCTGGAAGACGACCTGCACCGTCTCGTTGGGCATGTTCATGCGGTGGATCACGCGGCAGGCGACGCCGACCGAGTGGAAGTCGTCCTTGGTGGCGGCGTCGGTCTTCTCGGGATCGCGCGGGAAGAAGCACGCGACGAGCGTGGCGTCGCCGGCGTTGTCGTCGATCATCCGCATGCTGCGCGGGCGGTCGAGCTGAACGGAGACCACGTCGAACGGGAAGACGACGGTGGTCGCCAACCGCAGCCCCGGAAGCGTCTCGGGGATGTCGGTGTGTTCGAACGGAACGCTGTTTTCGGAATCCACCACTACGAATCCTATCGGCCAGCCCAGGCCCGGTCCGTCACCGAATCCCCTAAGGCCTTTCAGCAAAGGGAATTACGATGGGAAGATGGACCTGGAAGGCGCACGTTTCCTGGTGAGCCCGGAGGGCCGGACGGGCCTTCAGAGCGCCCGCGCAACCCGCGGCTTGCCACCTCACCGACGCATCGAAGCGCTGCGCGGTGCCAACGCTCCCGAGCACGTCCGCATCCTCCTATCCCAAGACGACCTTCGGCGGCGCGCGAATGAGAAGATCCCCGACGGGAGCAACCTGCTCTTCACATCCGGCGCGTTGCAGCAAGCGTCGGCGTGGGCGGTGGCGAGCGAACGCGCAGGGCGCTGGCCGTCGCCGTCGGCCGTGCTGCACGACCTCGGTGCGGGCATCGGTCTCGACGCGCTCGCGGCGGCCGCCGCCGGCCGCCGCGTCGTCGCCTACGAGCGCGACCCGGCGCGCGTCGTGCTGCTGCGGCACAACATCGCGTCGATGGAGCTGAGCGACCGGATCGAGGTGATCGAAGGCGACGTGCTCGACGCCCGGCCGAGCGGCGAGCTCGCGTTCCTGGATCCCGACCGGCGTCCCGACGGCAAGCGCACGCGCGACGCGGCCGCGTTCGAGCCGCCCCTGCAGCGCTGGCGGGCGCTCCTCGACGGGTTCACGGCATCGATCGTGAAGGTCGGCCCGGTGGTGCGCGAGCTGGCGGAGACCGTCGAGGCGCCGTTCGAGGTGGTGGCGTTGCGCGGGCGGGCACGCGAAGGGCGGCTGTACGTCGGCGCGTGGCCGGACGTCGCGCCGCGCCGCGCGACGCGTCTGCCCGACGGCGCGTTCGTCGAGGGCGCGGGCGCGCGGTGGCCGGATCCGGTCTCGGTTCGACCCGGTGCGTGGCTCGGCGACCCGGACCCGTCGGTCACGTTGGCCGGGCTGGTGGGCGACCTGGCTCGCGCGCACGGCCTGGCGCCGGTGCATCCGCGGATCGCCTACCTGACAGGAACGCGGCCGGAGGCGCCGATCCCGGTGACGTGGATGCGGGTCGACGAAGTGATGCGGGCGCGGGCGAAGGAGATGAACGCCTGGCTGACCGTGAACGCGATCGGGCGGCTGACGATCCGAACGCGGGGCGTCGACGACCCCGTCGAGGCGTGGCGCAAGCGGTTGAGGCCGAAGGGGCCGAACGCAGGGACGCTCGTGATCACGCGGGAGCGGACGGACCGATACGTGGCGTACGGGTGCGTCGAGGAAGACCGCACGTGACCGTGCACGTGTTGGTGAACGACACCCGTCTCTTGCTATCCCCCGTCCCCGGTCAACCCTTCCATGAACCCGTCGAGGAAGTTCTTGTCCTTCTCCTTCGGATCGAGGTTCCTGAGGCGCTGCTTGTCTTCGGGCAGGTCGTACCGGCTGCGGAACTCGGCGCTCGGACCCATCGTGATGAACTGCATCTCGATCTTGCGCGTCATCAGGTTCTCGAGGTCGGACACGCGCTCGCTGTTCTTCCACTGCGCGGCGACGGGGTTGCTGGGCTCGGTCACGTTCATGTTGTATTCGCGCGTGACGTTCGTCTCGACGCGGTAGTACCCCTTGCGACCGGGCACCTCGTGGATGCGAATCGTCGCCTTGTCGCGGCGTCCTCGTCCGGCGAACGGCTGTAGCGACGTGTTCCAGCGCGACGTCGCGTAGCCGGAGGTGATGGACGACTCGGCGGCGTCGGGAACGAAGCCCGACTGGCGCATCGTGTTCAGGGCGGCGCGGTAGACGAGCTCCTTGCTCGGTGCGGGGAACCCGTCCGACTTCTGGCCGGCCTTGTCGGCGCTCGTGCTGCTGCACGCGGTGAGTCCGAGGAGGAGACAGCAGGTGAGGATGGCGGAACGATTCATGTCAATAGGGTCCGGCTGACCCGTCATCGAATAGTCATTTGGGCGCACGGGCCCGCCCGCAGACCCGGTACCGAACCCGCCCCCGAATCCGACGGCGATGCCGGCGCCCAGGGGCCCGCCCCCCGTGTTGCGATCGTGCGCGATCACGCGCGCGTCCGCGTTCACGCCGTCGATCGTGCGGGGACGCCGCTCGCGTCCGGTCTCGAGCCCAACCCCTATCTCGCTCTGGGATCCAGGGCCTTCCTGAGCCCATCCCCCATCAGATTGAAGCCCAGCACCGTGACCGCGATCGCAACGCCGGGCGGGACGTAGATCCACAAGCTCCCTCGCGGCCCTACGGGCCGCGACCGGTCCCTCGCTTGGCTCGGCCCTCAGGCTTCGCCTTCGGGAGACCCGCGCTTCGCGCGGGTCCGACCTGAGAGCTTCTTCTTCAAGGGGGTCCAAGACCCCCTTGCGGGCTCGGTTTGGCTTCGCCAAACGGCTCGCCCCAACCCCCACTTTGCCGCTATCGGGCTCTGGGGTCCAGGGCCTTCCTCAGCCCGTCGCCCATCAGGTTGAATCCGAGCACCGTGACCGCGATCGCGACGCCCGGTGGAACGTAAATCCACCATTCGTCTTGGCGAATGTGCTTCATCACCTCGCCCAGCATCACGCCCCACTCCGCGACGCGCGCTTCCGGCCCCAAGCCGAGGAAGTTCAATCCGGCGGCGGAGAGAATCGCGTACCCGACGCCCAGTGTCGAGAGGACGATGATCGGCGCGACGCAGTTCGGCAGCACGTGCTTCGCGATGATCCGCAGCGGGCTGTAGCCCAACGAACGCGCCGCGAGCACGTAGTCCTGCTCGCGCACCTGCAGGACCGACCCCCGCACCTGCCGCGCCACGGTCGGGATGTTCACGATCCCGACCGCGATGATCACCGTGGTCACGGTGCGGTCCGCGAGCATGGTCGCGATGGCGATGGCGAGCACGACGCTCGGGAACGCGAGCATCACATCCACGGTGCGCATGAGCAACCCGTCGACCCAGCCGCCGGCGTATCCGCTCAACGCCCCCATCGGTACGCCGATCAGCAACGCCAACATGATCGCGGCCAGACCGGTGAGCAACGACGTCCGCGCGCCGTAGAGCAAGCGGGAGAAGACGTCGTAGCTGCTGGCATCCGTTCCGAGCAGATGCGCCGACGACGGACCGGCGGTGCCGACGCTCGTATCCCTCTCCTTCGGGCCGTACGGCGCCAACGGCGCGCAGAACGCCATGAGCAGCACGATCACCAGCAGGCCGAGGCCCAACATCGCGCCGCGCTCTCGCTTCAGAGACCGCCAAATCTCGCGGAGACGCTCCCTCATCCTCTCGAGTGCCTGATGCGAGGATCGATGACGCCGTAGAGCAGGTCCACGACGAGGTTCACGACGACGAACGTCACGACGAAGAGCAACATGCAGCCCATGAGGACGGAGTGGTTCACTCGCAGGGCCGCGTCGATCATGTAGGTGCCGAGGCCCGGCCAGCTGAACACGCGCTCGGTCAATACGGCGCCCGACAGGAGCGTTCCGAGCTGCAGGCCCGTGATCGTGATGATCGGGATCAGCGCATTGCGCCACACGTGCTTCTTCACGACGCGCCGCTCCGAGAGGCCCTTCGCGCGGGCGGTGGTCACGTAGTCCTTGCCGAGCTCCTCGAGCATCGACGAGCGCGTCATGCGTGTGATCGTCGCCAACGGGATCGTCGAGAGCGCGATGGCCGGCATCGTGATGTGCGACAGGGCCGTGAAGAACGTTCCGAAGTCCAAGCGGAACAGCGGCTCGAACAGCCACCAGCGTGTCCGGTAGTAGTCCTCCCCGGCAATGGCCGTGTCGCTCCAACCCTCGAACGGCAACCACCCGAGCTTCACGCCGAAGACCGCGATCAGGATCATGCCGAGCCAGAAGACCGGGATCGAGATGCCTCCGAGGCTGAGGATCTGTCCCAACGCGTCGATCCAGGTGCCGGGCCGCCGCGCGGAGCGCGTCCCGACCCACGTGCCGATCAAGTACGCGATCACGAGCGCGACGATGGCCAGCTCGGCCGTCGCGGGGAACCGCTTCTTCAGCTCGTCGCCGACCTGCAGCCGGTCGTTGTAGACGTCGTGCCCGAAGTCGAGCTGCGCCGCGCGGGTGATGTAGCGCGCGTAGCGCTCGTGCAGCGGCCCGTCGAGGTTGAGCGAGCTGCGGCAGGCCGCCATGGCCTCTTTGGTCTTGTACTTGACCTGCTCCGCGCACGGGTCGCCGGGAAACGCCGAGACGACCAGAAAGACGATCAGCGACGCCGCGACCAGGAGCGGAATCGCGATCAGAATCCGGCGAACGAGGAAGACGAGCATGCCTGGCTACTTCACGTCGTAGCCCGCTTCGCGCAGCAGCGCCTTGGCCTTCTCGGGGTCGTGGGGGCGATCCTCCAGGTCCTTCGGGAAGCCCACGAAGCTCGGCAACGTCGGAACGAGCGCGGGCTTCGCGTACCCGCGGTAGGCGAGCTTGATCAAGTTCTCCTTGTTGAGCGCGTAGGCCACGGCCTCGCGCACCTTGGGATTGTCGAACGGCGGCTTCAAGCAGTTCATCGAGAGGTAGCAGAAGCTCGACTGCGGAAGCTTCGACACGACCACCGACTCCGTCTGTTCGAGCTGCGGAATCGTGTCGGGTCCGAGGTTGTCGATCAGATCCGCCCCGCTGCCGGCGATCAACCGGTCGGCGCGCACCGTCGCGTCCTGCGAGATGCGGAAGTAGACGTCCTTGAGCTTGGGCGCCCCGTCCCAGTAGTCGTCGTTGCGCGTGAGGTGAATCTCGCGGCCGCTGTCCCACTTCACGAACTTGAACGCGCCCGTGCCGACAGGGTTGATGCGGATGTCGGCCCCGTGCTTCTCGAGCGCGGCGGGCGAGATGATCGAGCAGCCGAACATCGCCAGCATGTGCAGGAAGAAGCTCGGCGCGGCGTGGTTGCAGCGGAACACGACCTCCATCGGATGACTGCCGACCTCGACCTTGCCGATCAGCCGCTGGAAGCTGCCCTTCCAGTTGTCCCACTTGCCGTCCGGGAAGTGATACGGGTGATTCGGGTCGCGCATGCGCTCGAACGTCGTCGCGACGGCGGCCCCGTCGAGCGCCGACCCGTCGTGGAACGTCACGCCCTCGCGAATCTGGAACGTCCAGACCTTGTGATCGTCGCTCTGCGACCACGACGTAGCCAGCGCCGGTTCGACGTCCTGCGTGCCGGGGACGTAGCGTACGAGACGATCGAAGACCTGCTCGATCACCTTGCTGCTCTCGCCGTCCGTCACGTCGCCGGGGTCGAGGCTGTTCGAGTCGGCGCCCCGCAGGAACACCAGCGTGTCGCTCGGCGCCTCGGTGACGCGCCGGATGAGCGGATGCGTCACCCACTCCACCTGGAGCGGCGCGAGGCCCTTGCGGAACGCGATGCGCCGGTCGGCGTAGATCAGCGGCACCATCGGCACGTCGCGGAACACCATGCGCAGCGCCTTCTCGTAGAGGGCCGCGCGCTCCTCGCGGGTGTGCGGCAGGCGCGCCTCGTCGAGCAACGCGTCGAACGCCTCGTTGCGGTAGAAGCTGATGTTGTTGGCCGAGCCGATCTCCGAGCTGTCGGAGTGCAGGAGCGGAACGAGGTAGTTGTCGGTGTCCGGAAGGTCCGGCGACCAACCGAGCAGCGCCAGCTGATGGCGCCCGTTCGTCACCGTCGGGATGTAGGCGCTCCACGGCTCGGGCCGGATCTCGACCGTGAAGCCCACGTCTTCGAGGTCGCCGGCGACCTGCTTGGCGACGTCGCGCGGCCACGGCAGATACGGCCGGCTGTTCGCGCCGTGGCTCAGCACGACCTTGAGCGAGCCGTCGCCTTCCTCGTCGGAGCTGCACGCGCCGACGGCGAGCAACGGCAGAAGAAGCAAGATGGAGATCGCGGCGTGCCGCATGCGGTCCTCCCAGGTTCGGCGCGGGGAGGCGGATCCTAGCCCGCGGGCCTGCGTGGCGCGAGCGGGCTTACCAGCCGAGCTGGTAACCGTCCGACGGCACGCCGAGCGCGTCGAACAGCGCCGCGCGGTCCGCCGCGGGCAAAGCGCCGGCACGGTCGAGCAGGCTCTCCAGCGACGCCTGCTCGCGCAGATCGAGCATCCAGCTCTTAAGGTCGCGCAGGTTCGTCAGCGAGCGGACGTCGCCCTTGGCGGGGTCGGGCGCGAGGTACTCGGCGACCAGGCGCCGAAAGTGCGCGCGCGGCCGCTGCGGACCGTCGGCGAGGTCCCAGGCACGGCGCAGCGCCGCCCACTGGCGGTCGGTGCTACGAAGCTCGACCCTCTCGCGATCGAGCGACGTCTCCCAGCGCGCGTGCAGCGCCTTCCGCATCCGCGCGCGGTGCTCGTCCGTCAGCACGACCTTCTCGTCGCGTGCGATGGAAACGAGGAACGCGCACATCTCGATCCAGCCGTCGAGATGGAACTGCGAGAGACCGTCGGCCCGGTCGCCGATCGGGAAGGCGCCCGCACCGTTCAAGGTCAGCAGCACCTGCGCGGCGGCGATGTCGCCCTTCTCGGCGCGGGCGACCAGGCCCTTCATCACCTGCGCGCCCAGCGCTTCCAAGTTCGGAAGCCGCTCCTCGAGGTCGAGCGCCATCCACTCGCGGACGCGTTCACCGGACTCGCGGAAGCCCTTGCGCGTCTCGACCGTGTCGTTGTGCAACCCGGTCACGACGGCGTCGAACATCTTGGTGCGCTCGCTCAGCGGCGCGCGCACCCCGACGGTCGCTTCGAGGCAGAGCTGGACGGCCGCGACGTGGCGGCCGAGCACCGGCTCTTCGCCGGCCACCGCGGTCACGCGGCCGTTCAGGCGCGCGAGGGCGCGGAAGGCCGGCGTGTAGAACGCGGGTTCCTTGGGCTCGAGCGAGCGCACGAACGCGTAGGCGGTCTCGCGCATCGCCTCGTCGGCGTCGCCCGGAAAGTCGCACCACGCGAACGCCCACTTGTGATCGGTCATGAGCAGGAGTCGCGCGAAACCCGCGCGTCGCTGCCCTGCCGAGGCGCTCTGGAAGCTGCGCTCGGCGGCGGGACGGCCCCAGATGTCGAGCACCTTGCCGGCGCCCCAGCCGACGCCGTCGATGTTGCGCAACCGGTGCAAGCGGTCGACCGCTTGTTTGAGCACCGGTGTGGGATCGCGCGGTCCCTGCACCTCGAAGACCTGCGCCTGCATGAGCACCGTGCCAGGATCCTCGTAGCGCAGGTAGAACTCGGCGCCGTCGACGACCTCGCGCGTGAACAACCAACGACCGCGCGGCGGCGTGAGGATGGCGTCGCCCGGGGCCGTGGGATTCCCCGTGAGCTCGATGGGCTCGTCCTCGTCGATCTCGACCCATGTGCCTTGCGGCGCGGCGTCGCGCGGCGCCGCTTCTTCGGGACCGCAGGCGCAGCTCAGAAAGCACAGGACGAGGGCGGAGGCGAGCTTCATCGGCGGGGCATCGTACGCAACGGATGGAGGGGCGGGGTCTTCCGCGCGTCCGGATGGCGGTTCGAACGCGTGCTCGACGGCGACGACGAGCTCCTCACGAATCGTTCCCTGATCCTGGTGTCGACCACGATCACGTCCAGGTGCACGTCCACGTGGGACGACGAGGCCGATCGATGGACTCGAAGCATCCGCACCCCGTCGGAAGCGAGGATGCGAGCCTTCGCGAGTGCGAGAGATCGATCGATCCGGCAGTACCGTCTTGATCACCTTGTCACACGCGCACCTGAACGTGCACGTGATCGTGCACGACACGCCAATGAGGCCCAATCGCAGCCGGTTGGGCGCGGGCGGGGTCGAGCCCCGCCCCCACGGCCCGTCCCCGTCGTCACTGGTTCTTCGAAGGAGACCGCTCCCGTTCCTTGAGCACGATGTGCAACGGAATCTCCGGAAACGGCAGCGCGTCGCGGAAACGGTTCTCGAGGTAGCGGATGTACGCCGGCTGGAACAGATAGCGCTCGTTCACGAACAAGAGGAACGTCGGCGGCGAGACGTCCACCTGGCTGCCGTAGTACAGCTTGCCGATGCGGCCTTGGCGCGGCCGCGGCTTGCGGCGCGCGTACGCCTCCTCCAACACCCGGTTGACCTCGGCCGTCGACACGCGATGGCGCGACTGCTCCGCCAGGTCGATCGCGATGTCGACGACCTGCTCCACGTTGTGTCCGGTCAACGCCGACGTGAACACCACCGGCGCGAAACGCAAGCCCGGCAACGTCTTCTCGAGGTACGCCGAGAAGTCCTTGGGCTTCATGCCGCGCGGCCGCAGATCCCACTTGTTGCAGACGATGATCATCGGCTGGTGATGGCGCAGCGCGTAGTCGGCGATCTGGCGGTCGAGGCGGCCGGTGTCGATGGTCGCATCCAGCAACAGCGCGGTGACGTCCGCGCGCCGCATCGCTTTCTCCGCGCGCCGCTGCGCGTAGAACTCCACCGACCCCTGCACCGACTTCTCCTTGCGGATGCCGGCCGTGTCGATGACCACGAACGATTTGCCGTCGCGCTCGAAGCGCAGGTCGACCGAGTCGCGCGTCGTGCCCGGGATCTCGCTGACGATCATGCGCTCGTCGTTGAGCAGCTTGTTGACGAACGTGCTCTTCCCTGCGTTCACGCGTCCGACGAGCGCGAGCTTGAGATCCGGTGGCGCAGGCCGGGTGAGGATCTGGGCGGTTTCGGGCAGGAGAGGGTCGATGCGCGCCTCGAGGTCGTCGAGGTGGTAGCCCTCCTTGGCCGAGATCGCCACGGGCTCGCCGTAGCCGTACGCGGTGAACTCCGCCACGCTCCAACCGATCTTGTCGGACTCGACCTTGTTGGCGACGAGGATGACGCGATCCGCGAAGCGGCGCAGCAGGTTGGCGACGCGCTCGTCGAGCATCATCGGCCCGTCGCGGGCGTCGACGACGAAGAGGATCGCGGCGGCTTGCTCGACCGCGGAATTGATCTGCGCTTCGACGTGCTCGTCGAGGCCCTGGGCGTCCACGATGCCGACGCCGCCGGTGTCGACGAGCTCGACGGTCTTCTCGGCGACGGTGCACAGCACGCCGACGCGGTCGCGGGTGACGCCCGGGGTCATCTCGACGATCGCGATGCGGCTGCGGGCGAGCGCGTTCAACAGCGTGGACTTGCCGACGTTCGGCCGGCCCACGATCGCCACGACGGGCGGGCGTTCGGCGGCGGTTTCGCAGTCGGGGCCGGTTTCGGCGGACATCCCGGTCAGGGTAGCCGGATGCGACTCATCCGGCCCGTCGTGCGCGAGCGCGTGCACGACACCTCGGTGGCACCCGCAGCGCCGTGCCCCGCGTTCGATCCCGCCGTCGTCTCTACTTCAATTTGAAGCGTTGCTTCAGACCCCGCACGATGTGATCGCTCACCTGATGCCGCTCGAGCATGTACTGCACCCAGTCACTCGACGGGCGCTCGCGCAGCTGCATCGTCAACGACGCGAACACGTCCGTCGCCTTGCCGCCCGCTTCCCAACCCGACTCCATGAAGCTGCGCGCATCTTCCCACTTGCCCCGCCGCGTCACCTCGAGGTACTGCCGCAGGGTCCATTCGCGCAACTTGCCGCCCGAGGCCGACTGAATGGCCTGGCGGTCCATCGCGTCGAGCGTGCGCGCGTCGAGCTCCATCCGCCGAAGCGACTGCATCGCGCGCCAGTCGTGGTTCTCCAGGATCGGCCCGATGAACTTGGTCATGTCGAGCTTCGTCACGTCCTCCGGCCGCACGCGGCCGAGCAGCATGCCGACCTCGGACGGGTTGTATTCACCCGACATCAGCTTCGCGAGCGCGTCTTCGGGCGAGATCGGGCCGACCCAGACGCGCATCAGGCGCTGGATGTCGCGACGCGCACGCTGTACGGCCTTCGGCTGCCGCTCCTCCGGCGTCTCGAGGATCGTCGTGGCGTAGCTCTTGAACCGCTCCATCCGCTCCTTCGTCGTCATGCTCGGCAACATGTAGGCGATGCCCTCGCTGAACATCTCGAAGGGGTCGTCGTCCATGCCCTCGAACCACTTCGGGTTCGTCGCCATCGTCTTGAAGTACGTCTCTTCGAGGTCCACGACGTAGCGGTCGTTGCGCACAGCGAAGCGGATCCAGTCGTACATGTGATTGGCGATCAACGACTCTTCGTCCGCGCCCTCGACGAGGCTCTTCAGCTCGTCGCCCTCGAAGAGGTCGTGCCACGTCTTCAGCACGGCCAGGTGCCCCTTCTCGCCCTGCTGCAGCATCGCGGCCAGGTACGCCATCAGCCGGTTGCTCGCGTCTTCGACGGTCTCGACGCCTTCGAGCGTGAACGTCGGCGTCGGCTCGATGTCCTTGCCGGTCAGGTCGATGGCGGGCGACGATCCACCCTGGAGGCCGGTGAGCTCGGTCGCCGGAACGTTCGACTCCAGCACCGGCCGGTTCAGCGCCTCGCGCAGCCGGTCGTTCTCGGCGCGCAGCTCCGCGAGATCCCCCGTGTCGGCGACGGTGTCGTTGCCTTCGCCCTTGGACGCGTATTCCGATCCCACCCAGTACGCGGCGCCGACCGTCAACAACCACGACACAGCACAGATGACGACGTTCTTCATCGCTCCGACCCTCCGGGGGCGTTTGCTCGCGCCGGCGGGGATCCGGCCTCTCGTACGCGTCTAGGCTACCGCAGTCCCAGGAGTCGGTGCACCTGGGGGATGACCCGTACGTCGCGGTGATGCAGCGCGGCGCGGGTGTGCAGCGCGAAGAGCTGAGACGGCGTGGGCGCAGCCGGTCCGTCGCCGTAGGGCGTTGCGGGCTGCAGCACGAGCGGAATCGACGGCGCGTTCTCGGCGCAGAACCGCGCCGCGCGTTCGACCTCTTCCGCGACCGCGGCGGCGCCGACGACCATCTTGATGGCGAGCCCCTTCCCGAAGTGCTCCAGCAGCTGATACGTCTCCCGGTGCGCGCCCCACGGCGTCGGCGCGCCGGTCGCGCTTTCGAGCTTGAAGTCGGGCGAGACCCAATCGACGACCGGCAGGACGTGCTTCACGGCGCCCGGCTTGTGCCCTCCGGTCTCGACGTGTACGCGAAGGTCCCGCTCGCGCGCCGCCTCGCCGAGCGTATGCACGGCGTGGGGATGCAGGAGCGGCTCGCCGCCCGTGATCGAGATGCCCGCGTGCACGCCCGCGGGCCGGTCGAGGCGCAACACCAACCGAATCAGCTCGTCGATCGCGACGGGATTCTCGACGTGTTCGTCGCGCTCACCGCCCGGCTCGATCTGGAAACGCGCCGTGAGCGGCGTCGGATACGACTCGGGCGTGTCGCAAAACGCGCAGCGCAGGTCGCACTTCGCGAGCCGCACGAAGATCTGGCGCTCGCCGACGAACGGGCCCTCGCCCTGGAACGTCGAGAAGACCTCCAGCACCGGAACGCGCGCTTCACTCATCCGCGACGCGCGCCACCTCGACGAAGCCCGCTTCCTCCGGACCTTGATGACCCGTGGCGCGCGGCGGCGTGCGCAGCTGATCGGCAGGCACGTGATCCGTGTCGCGCCGAAGCAGCAGATACACGGCGACGCGCGCGCAAGCGACGCGCGAGACCCAGTCCGCGATCCACAGCACGACGAGCCCGCCGAACGCCAGCACCATGGTCAACGCGACGACGTAGTCCATCGCGCCGATGCCGAGACGATCCGCGTCGTGCGGCGCTCCCATCGCGCCGAGGATGGCCGTCGCGCGCTCGATGCGCTCCGCGCCCGCGCCGACGCGCAGACAAACGAGGGTCAACGCGATGATCAGCACGGTCCGCGCGAGGCGCCAACCGACGCCGAGCAGCACGCCGCCCAGGAACATCAATCGCAACCACACGAGCCGCGGCAAGCCCGCGCCTGCGTAGCTGAACGTGCGGCTCACGGCGTCGAACGCGTCCGAGTCCTCGCACGCGACCGTCGGCCCGGTGAGGAAGCCCGCCAACACGTAGACGCTGCCGAGGACGACGGCCAACAGCGCGAGCCCGGCGGCCACGACGACCGCCGCCGCCAGGAGGGCCGCGCCGATCGGCCCCCCGATGCGGCCGGCGAGCGCGACGACCGTCGCGGCGACGAGCGGCATCAGGATCGCCGCCCAGATCGCAAGCCGCGCGCCGACGTTGCCGCGCCAGTGGCGCCGCGCGAACTCGGCGGCCGCCGCGCCCTCCTCCTTGCGGCCCAACGCGAGATCCACCGCGGCGAGACGGGCGAGCGCCCCGCCGAAGTAGCCCCACAGGAGACACAACAGGAAGCTCTGCCACAGCACGTAGCCGAACAGCGCGAGATCGGCGTCGGCTTCGTAGGCGCCGCGCAAGGGCGCGACCACGAGCTCGTACGGCTGCTTCAAGCCGTCGATCGCGGCGGCGAACCCGACCGTGACCGCATGCGTCGCGAAGGCGCCGAGCACGAGGACCGGCACCGACCAGAGGACGCCCTGCAACGCTAGAAAGCGCTTGCGGTCGTCGCCCGCGGCGCGGCCGGCTCGGTGCCAAAGGTCAATCGTGGTCAGGGTCGCCTCCGACGGCTTCGGACTCGGGCGGCACGACCTCGTCGCCGAAGTCGACCGCGTCCTCCGCGGGAATCACATAGTCTCCCCGAAGCCACCGGCCGAGGTCCACCCACTTGCAGCGATCGGAGCAAAAGGGCGCCGCAACGCTGTCCGCCGCGACCTCCCCGTCGCAGGTCGGGCACTTCGCGGCCTGGGACGCCGCGTCGCTCAATCGTCCGTGCTCGACGTGGTGTCGGACGCGGGTTCGGACTTGGTCTCCGAGGCGCTGTCCTTCGACGCGCTCTTCTCGCCGTCCTTCGACGCATCGGACGACGGCGTCGACGAGCGCTTGTAGTCCGTCTCGTAGAACCCCGAGCCCTTGAAGATGACGCCGGATCCGGAACCCATGAGGCGAACCAGCTTCGGCTTCTCGCACGACGGGCACTTGCGCAGCTTGCGACTCGACATGCTCTGGAAATGCTCGAAGTGATGTCCGCAGCCGGAGCACTCGTAGTCGTAGGTCGGCATTACGCGCCCTCCTCCGACTCGCCGCCGCCTTCGTCGCTCGGCTCGGCGGGCTCACCGGCCGGCGCCTTCGCGACGCCGACCTCGACGGGTCGCACGACGCGGCCATGCAGGCTGAACCCGGGACGCAGCACCTCGATGACGCTGTCCGGCTCGACGTCCTCGAGCTCACGCACGTAGATCGCCTCGTGGCGGTTCGGGTCGAACGTCTCGCCCTCGGCGTCGATCGGCTCGACGCCGTGCTTCTTCAACACGTCGAGCAGCTGCTTGCCGACGAGGTCGAGCCCCTGCCGCATGTTGGCGGCGGCTTCGCCGTCCCCGAGCCCGGTACCCGCGCTGTGCAGCGCGTCGATGAGCGGGATGAGCTCGACGACGACCTGCTCGACCGCGAACTTCGCATCGTTCTCGGCGAGGCGGCGAAGTCGCTTCGTCTCGTTCATGAAGTCGGCCTCCGCCCGGCGCAGGCGGTCCTCGAGCTCGTCCGCCCGCTTCGCGCGCGCCTTCAAGGCGTCGACGTCGAGCGCTTCCTCGTCGGCTTGCTCCTGGTCTTGCGCCTCGGCCTCGTCGGGGACGATCGCTTCGGTGTCGTCCTCGGGGGCCGGCAGCTCGTCGGGTTCGTTCATCGGTCTTGCTCAATCACTTTCGTTCGAGGGCGCTGAGCGCTAGCGCCGCTTCTTCTCCAAGGCACGCAGATGCTCTCGCAGCTGGTCGGCGAAACGACGGCGCTCCGGGCCGGTTTCGTTCTGCTCCACATCGCGCAACGTCTCGAGCGCCTTGCGCAACTTGCGACTCGGGCTCTTCGGAATGTCGTAGGCCACGCGCACGTAGACGCTGCCGCGTCCGCGCGACTGGAACCGCGGCAGGCCTTGACCGCGCACGCGCAACGTCGCCCCGGGCGCCGTACCCGGATCGACGTCGATCTCCATCGACCCCTCCAACGAAGGGATCTCGACGCTGCCGCCGAGCAAGGCCGTCGCGATCGGAATCGGTACGCGCAGGTACAGATCCGACGGGTCTTCCGGCGAGCGCACGAAGATGGGGTGCTCCTCGACGCGTACGTGCACGTTCAGGTCGCCCGGCACACCGCCGCGCGGCGCGGGCTCGCCCTCGCGCGGCACGCGCAGGATCACGCCGTCGTGGACGCCGGCGGGGATCTTCACCGTCAGGTCGCGGCGTCCCATGACCGCGCCCTCGCCGTCGCATTTCGCGCAGGGGTCCTGCACGACGCTGCCCTCGCCGCGACAGCGCGGACACGTGCGGCGAACGGAGAAGAACCCCTGGCTCGACATGACGATGCCGTTGCCGTTGCACGTCGTGCACGTGAGCGGGGGCTTGCCCTCGCGCGAACCGGATCCGTCGCACGTCTCGCAGCTCATGCGGCGACGGATCTTGAGGGTCTTCTCGACGCCGTCGGCCATCTCGTCGAAGGTCAGGCGCGCCTCGACGGGCACGTCCGCGCCCCGCCGAGCCCGACCGGAGCGGGCGCCCCCGAAGAACGAGCTGAAGAGGTCCCCGCCGAAGATGTCCTGGAAGGCGCCGAAGATGTCGCCGACGTTGCCGAACCCGACCTGGCCGTCGAGCCCCGCGTGACCGTGGCGGTCGTATATCTCGCGCTTGTTGCCGTCCGAGAGCACGTCGTAGGCCTCGGACGCCTCCTTGAAGCGCTCCTCGGCGCTCGCATCACCCGGATTCTTGTCGGGGTGCAGCTTGAGCGCGAGCCGCCGGTAGGCGGCCTTGATCTCTTTGTCGCTTGCGGTGCGGGCAACCCCGAGCACCTCGTAGTAGTCGCGCTTTCCCACGTCGGGCACGGCGAATGGTACTCCGGGGAACTACGGGATTCGGGAGACGGGCCGGAGCGCTACAGCTCGGCGCCGTCCGCGGGCTTGCTCTCGTCCTTGAGATCGGTGATGAGCGTCTCGGTGGTCAGAATCATGCCGGCGATCGACGCCGCGTTCTGGAGACCCGAGCGGATCACCTTGGCCGGGTCGATGATGCCCGCCTCGTACATGTCGACGAACGCGCCGCCGCGTGCGTCCCAGCCACGGTTCTTGCCCTTGGCGTTGCGCACCTCGTCGACGATGACCGCGCCTTCCTCGCCGGCGTTGGCGGCGATCTGACGCAGCGGCGCCTCCAGGGCGCGGCGCACGATGGCGACCCCCATGCGCTCGTCCTGGCCGCGCACGCGCAGGGCCTCGAGCGTATCGATGCAGTTCACCAACGCGACGCCGCCGCCGGGGACGATGCCCTCTTCGACGGCCGCGCGGGTGGCGTTGAGCGCGTCCTCGACGCGGTACTTCTTCTCCTTGAGCTCCGTCTCGGTCGACGCGCCGACCTGGATCACCGCGACGCCGCCCTGCAGCTTCGCGAGGCGCTCCTGCAGCTTCTCGGTGTCGTAGTCCGAGGTGGACTTCTCGATCTGGCCGCGGATCTGGTCGATGCGCGACGTGATGGCCTTCTTCTTGCCGCCGCCTTCGCTGAGCGTGGTGGCGTCCTTGGAGATGATGGCCTTCTTGACCGTGCCGAGCTGCTCGATGCCGACGCTCTCGAGCTTCAGGCCGAGGTCCTCGGAGACGAACGTGCCGCCCGTCAGGACCGCGATGTCTTCGAGCATCGCCTTGCGGCGGTCGCCGAAGCCCGGCGCCTTCACCGCGCAGACCTTGAGCGCGCCGCGCAGCCGGTTGACGACCAGCGCGGCGAGGCACTCGCCTTCGACGTCCTCGGCGACGATGAGCAGCGGCTTGCCGGCGTGCGCCACCGCCTCGAGCACGGGAATCAGGTCGCGCAGGTTGCTGAGCTTCTTCTCGTAGAGGAGCACGTAGGCGTCCTCGAGGACGCACTTCAGCTCCTTGGTGTCGGTGATGAAGTACGGGGACAGGAAGCCCTTGTCGAACTCGAGACCGTCGACGAACTCGAGCACGGTCTCGGTCGTCTTGCCTTCCTCCACCGTGATGACGCCGTCCTTGCCGACCTTGTCCACCGCCTCGGCGAGCAGCTCGCCGATCTGCGTGTCGTGGTTGGCGGAGATCGTCGCGACCGCGGCCTTCTGCTCGCGGCTCGTGATCTTCTTCGACATCTTCGAGAGGTTCTCGGTGACCGCGGCGACGGCCTGATCGATGCCGCGCTTGAGCGCGATCGGCGCCGCACCGGCGGCGACGGCCTTCAGGCCCTCTTGCAGGATGGCCTCCGTCAGGACCGTGGCGCCCGTCGTTCCGTCGCCGGCGACGTCGTTCGTCTTCTGCGCGGCTTCGGTCGCGAGCTTGGCGCCCATGTTCTCGAAGGGATCGACGAGCTCGATCTCCTTGGCGACGGTCACGCCGTCACGAGTGACGGTGGGACCTCCGAAGGACTTCTCCGAGATCACGTTGCGTCCGGCCGGCCCGAGCGTCACGCGGACCGCGTTCGCGAGGCTGCGCACGCCCGATGCGATGCGCTGGCGGGCTTCGACGTCGTAGAGATATTGCTTGGCCATGGGCCTCTCCGTTTGCCGCGACTTCGCCGCGGGGATGCGTTGGTTCCGGTTCCTACTTCTCGAAGATGGCGAGGACTTCGCTTTCCTTCAGGATCTTGAGCTCTTCGCCCTGGTACTTGATCTCCGTGCCGGCGTACTTGCCGAACAGGATCTCGTCGCCCTTCTTGACGGTGAGGGGCAGACGCTTGCCGTCACGCAGCTCGCCGTCGCCGGTCGCGATGACCTTGGCGCGCAGCGGCTTTTCCTTCGCGCTGTCGGGAAGCAGGATGCCGCCAGCCGACTTCTCTTCGGCTTCGACGGGCTTGACCACGATGCGGTCGTAGAGGGGACGGATACCCATGTTCTTCTCCTCGAAAGGGGCCTAGAACCCCTCCTCCATGTCTTCTTCCTCGTGTTCCTTCTCGGGCAGGTTCGCGATGAGCGCGTCGGTCGACATCAGCAGCGCCGCGACGCTCGAAGCGTTCTGCAACGCCGAGCGCGCGACCTTCGTCGGGTCCACGATGCCGGCCTCGAACATGTCGCCGATCTCGCCCTTGTGGGCGTCGAAGCCCTCGGACTTCTTCGCGCGGCGCACGTTGCGCAGCACGACGTGACCTTCGTAGCCGGCGTTGTCGGCGATCGCGCGCACGGGCACGGCGAGCGCGTCGCGAACGACCTGCACGCCCAGCGCCTCGTCACCTTCGTAGGTGCCGGACGCCAACAGCGCGTCGACCGCCTTCTCCGCGCGGACGAACGCCGTGCCGCCGCCGGGCAGGATGCCCTCTTCGACCGCCGCGCGGGTCGCGTGCAGAGCGTCTTCGACGCGCGCCTTGCGCTCCTTCATCTCGGTCTCGGTCGCGGCGCCGACCTCGATCTGCGCCACGCCGCCCGAGAGCTTCGCCAGACGCTCCTGGAGCTTCTCGCGGTCGTAGTCCGAGTCGGTCGCCTCGATCTCCGAGCGGATGCGCTCCATGCGCGCCTTGATGTCCTTGGCCGTCCCGGCGCCCTCGACGATGACCGTCGTGTCGCCGTCGACCGTCAGGCGCCGGCACGTGCCCAGGTCGTCGAGCGTGACGGTGTCGAGGTCGCGGCCGAGATCCTTGAAGATCGGGGTCGCGCCCGTGAGCACGCCGATGTCCTCGAGCATCGCCTTGCGGCGGTCGCCGTAGCCGGGCGCCTTCACCGCGACCGTCTGCACGACGCCGCGCAGCTTGTTGAGCACCAACGTGGCGAGTGCGTCGCCTTCGATGTCCTCGGCGATGATCGCCAGCGGACGGCCGGTCTTCGAGATGGACTCGAGCAACGGCACCAGCTTGGCGGCCGCGGAGATCTTGTCCTCCCAGACGAGGATCAGCGGGTTCTCGATCGCCGCTTCCATCCGCTCCGGGTCGGTGACGAAGTGCGGCGAGAGGAAGCCGCGATCGAACTGCATGCCCTGGATGACGCTCACGGTCGTGTCGAGCGTCTTGCCCTCCTCGATCGTGATCACGCCGTCCTTCCCCACCTTGTCCATCGCTTCCGCGATCATCGCGCCGACTTCGGTGTCGCCGTTGGCGGCGATCGTCGCGACCTGCTTCACGTGCTTGCGGTCGGACGAGACCTTGCGCGCCATCTTGTTCAGCGCATCCACCGTCGCTTGGGTCGCGGCGCGAATGCCGCGTGCAAGCGCCGCGGTGCCGGCGCCGGCGGCGACGTACTTGTGCGCCTGCAGATAGATGGCCTCGGCGAGGACCGTCGCCGTCGTGGTGCCGTCGCCGGCGACGTCGGACGTCTTGGTCGCGGCTTCCTTGACGAGCTGCGCACCCATGTCCTCGTACGGGTCGGAGAACTCGATCTCCTCGGCGACCGTCACCCCGTCTTTGGTGATGGTCGGGCTGCCCCAGCCCTTGTCGATGACCGCGTTGCGGCCGCGCGGGCCGTAGGTCACCTTGACGGCGCGGGCGAGCTTCTGCACGCCGGCGCGAATCTTCTCGCGAGCCTCTTGATCGAACGCCAGTTGCTTGGCCGCCATGTCATCTCCTCTGGACGAACCGGGACTCCCGGTCCCGCACGCATTGCCAAGCGCGTGCCGGGCAGCGGTGAATCGACGTAACACCCTGTTGTCATTCAGGTTGGGTTCCAGTGCGTCGATCTCGGTCGCCGCGGCCCATGCCATGTTGTCAGGGCGCTCGACCCGCGACCCGCAATCCGTGACAATCTGTCCACCCGCGAGCCGGGGAGGGCGGGCGTCCAATGATTGTTCCGTCGGACGGCGGCGCTACCTTCCGACCTGAACCGGACGGTGAACACAGGGAGTTGATCCATGGCTAGGAACCTCGTCACCCTCGTCGCGCTGGCAGGCGTCTTCGCCCTGCTGGCCGCATGCAGCTCCGGTGCCTCGACGCCGGCGCCGTCGCGGCCGACGCCGTCGGTCGTGAACTACGGCCCCTCCACGGGTGGGGCCGGCGGCACGACGGCCAACCTCGCCGGGCCCTACCGCTGGTACACGAACATGTCGCAGGCCCAGGCGGCCGCGCGGGCCGAGCAGAAGCTGATCCTCTGCGTCTCGACGAAGCCCGGCTGCGGCCTCTGCGACAAGTTCAAGAACCAGATCGTCCCGGCGACCGCGCAGCGCTGCGGCCAGATGTCGGTGGGCTACATCTACGACATCCGCCATCCGGAGACACCGCTGGTCGACAAGACCCTGCGGGCCAACCTGAAGGGCGCGGCGCTGATGCCGCTCGTCGGGTTCCTCACGCCGGAGATGGGTTGGGTGCACGGCTTCTGGGGCCCGCGCAACACGAGCGAGTTCCTCGGTGACATCGCGACCGCCCAGCGCATCTACCCGGTCGCGTCGAACCGGCGCATCGGCGCGACGATGCCCGAGGGCCCGCGCATGGCGTCGGTGATCAACGAGTTCGGCGAGCGCGAGTACGGCATGCCCGGCGACGTCTGGCCGACGGACGACCCGGAGCCGATCGACGCCATCACCGGGCGTCCGTCGCCGGACGCGCCCGCGCCGCGCCCGGAGGACCTGATGCCGGAGGCCGACACGCTACTGGCGGACACCACACCCGCGCCGGAGAGCGACGCGCTGCGGCCGGACGGTCTGGTGGCTCCGCGACCGGCCGCGCTCGGCAGCCCGGATGCGGTGGTCGACGCAGCGCCCGTCGTCGCGGACGGTCTCGCGTACACGGGACCGGGCGTGCCGCCGCCGCCGTCGTCGCTGCCCCCGCTGCGCGAGCCCGGCCCCGCGCCGGCCGCCTCCACCCCGGAATGGTCGGGTCCGACGCCGTCGACCACGGCGTCGAAGCCGCGTCCGGTGGCCAGCGGCCCCCGGCCCGTGCCGAGCGAGGCGCTGGAAAGCTGGGCCCGCCAGGCGCTGCGCGACGCGCTCGCGAAGATCCGCAGCGGCGAGTACGACGCCGCGAAGTACACCTTGCGCGCCGTGAAGAGCAAGCTGCCGGACACGGACCTGGCCCGCGAGGCCGCGCGCGGCACGGTGGCGATCTACAACTACAAGAAGGTGCGCGGCGCGCACGACAAGAACGAGCGCAGCAAGTGGCTCGAGCGCGCCAAGCGCGACCTCGGAGCTTCGATGTGGGGCGAGCTCTTCTCGGCGTGAGCTGACGCTCGTTTCTCTCGGTCGCCTTCGCGATACGACGCGCAGGCAACACGGTGCAGGCGAGCGCCGCGCGCGCGGAAGCCAGGGGAAGGTCGAGACGATTCGGCCACGTTCGGCGGATCGGAAACGGCCCGTCCCCGTCGCGCCGCAATTTTTTTCGCACGATCGTTCAAGGCCCGAGTTATTCCGGCCGAGAGCCCGATTAGGAGGACGTGACGTCTGCAGCGGAATGGTGCCCGCCAATCGGGAGGGGTTCGGCGCCTGAATGCTCCGCGTGAGTCGCATTCCATTCGCGAAGTACTCGTATCGAGTACGGCGCGCGCTCATCGGACGCGCCGCCGACACTTCGCGAGCGACGCACGAAGGAACGCTTCGTCGCCGGTACCGAGTTCGAGGCTCCCGGCTTGCCGGGTGCTCGGCGCAGTCGCCGTCCCGAGCTTGCGTCGCGTCCAGCCCGTAGGACGGAAGAAGGCGGGAGGTTGCCTCCAGATGACGATGCGGAAGTTCACGCGTGGGTTGGTGCTGGCCACCCTCGCGGGTTGGATGTTGGCGGGAGCGGAACGGGCGGACGCGGGCGGCGGGCGGCACCCCTACTTCGATGACCGGGGCACGCTCGTCTGGTACACCGAGCTCGCCGAGGCGAAGCGGGCGGCGCGGCGGCTCGACAAGGTGATCTTCGTCGAGTACGGCCGCAGCCGCTGCACCCAGTGCCGCAAGCTCTGCGCGCAGGTGCTGCCCGACAAGACGATCCGCAGTCGCATGAGCAAGCTCTGCGTGGGGCTGGCGGCCGAGTGCGACGAGCCGGAACCCGAGGTGAAGGCCGTCTTCCGCAGCAAGCTGGCACACGCCCGCATGTTGCCGTTCATCGCGTTCCTGACGCCGTCCGGCACATGGATCCACGGCTTCGCGGGACGCCGCACGACGGCGCAGTTCGCCCGCGACCTCACGATCGTCGAAGCGGCGCACCGCAAGACGGCGCGTTCGACGTCGCGCAGGAAACCGGCGCCGGCCAAGCCGCGCAGGGTGCAGCCGCGCAAGTCCAAGACGCTCACCGTTCCGTGCGACCCGAAGCAGCCTGTCGCGAAAAAGCCCGACGGGTGGCGCGGCCCGCTCTTCCACGATTGCGACGGCGAGTGCGCGAACGGGCAGTGCGGCGCGCCGCGCTTCGACCCGATTCCGCCATCACAGCTCTCGCGACCGAAGGTGCAGCCCGGTCCGCGCGTCACGCCGGGACGCACGGCCGCTGCGAAGCCGCGTCCGCGTCCGGCCGCACCGCCGCCTGCGCCGAGTTCGTTCGGCAGCCCGGACGGCGACGCGCCGCCGACGTTCGCGCCGCCGCCCCCGCCGCAGCCGGTGCGGACCGTCCCTGCGCCCAATCTCCCGCCGTCCCGCCCGACGGCGGTCGACTTGAACGAGGCCTTCGGCAGCCCCGACAGCGAGCTGCAGGCCGACGACGTGGGCCTTCCGCCGGCGAACATCTCGGCCGGACCGCGGGTGACGACGAGGCCGCACGGCGGTGTCTTCACGCCCTCCGGAACGAAGCGCGCGAGCGCGAAGGCGACGGCGCCGAAACGCGCGGCGGGGCGCAGCACCGGACTACGGCGGATCGAGGAGGCGGCGGCGCGCGGGCAGTGGCGTGACGTGCTCGCGCATGCGGCCAAGACGAAGGGAACGCCGGATCCGGCGCTGCGTCGTCTGGTGCATCAGGCGCACGTATGGGCGCACGCGCAACTCAAGGCGGCGCGCCAGGCGATCCTGGACGAGGCGTATGTTCACGCGACGAAGTTGCTCGAGAGCGTGAGCGAGCAGATGGACGGCCACGCCGAGGCGATCGACGCGGAGCGTGGCCTGGAGGCGGTCGAGCTGGCGCAGGATCTGCGCTTGCTGCCGACGGACAGCCCGGTGCGGCGCGCGGTGCAGAAGAATGCGTACGAAGCGATGCGCGGCACGAGGTGGGCAGGTCTGTTCGACTAGCGGCGAACCTCGCGGTCGCCGGATCCGGGCTCGTTGCCGGATCCGGGCTCGTTACCGGATCCGGGCTCCGGGATCGGGGTCGGGGTTGGATGTAGGGGCGACCCTCGTGGTCGCCCAATTGGGCAGCCACAAGGGCTGCCCCTACATCACGGTCGGGCAGCCACAAGGGCGGCCCCTACGTGGGCGGCCCCAACTCCAGTGTCGGGTCGCCTGCCCCAAACGCGTCGAACGCCTCCAAGGAGACGACCTTGCCCTCGTCCAGGCCGTTGTGCGCGAGATACAGCAACACACGGGCGAGGCCGACCATGCCCTCGGCGTTGCCCGCCATGCGAATGCGCTGACCGCCCTCGTGCACCTCGAGGCGCAGCTTGCCCCCTTCGCTCCAGCAATCCTCGACCTTCAAGCCCGGTGCGTTCATCGGTTCGCCTTCCTGTTCGGGGCCGCCCACGGTACCCCCGTCCCCGGCACCGGGACAATGAGCCGGTGATCAAGTACCTCGGATCGAAGCGCCTGCTCATTCCGCGCATCGTGGCAGCGGCGGGTGCGCTCCCCGGCGTGCGGCGCGTCCTCGACCTGTTCGCCGGCACCTCGCGCGTCGGCCACGCCCTGAAACGCGCGGGGTACCACGTCGTCGCGAACGACCACAACACGTTCGCGCACGTCATCGCGCGCTGCTACGTGCAGGCCGACGCCGCGCTGCACCTCGACGAAGCGCGCAAGGTCCTGCGCGAGCTCAACCAGGTCGGTCCGTCGCCCGGCTACTTCACACGCACGTTCTGCCAGGACGCGCGCTACGTGCACCCCCGCAACGGCGCGCGCGTCGACGCGATTCGTTCCGAGATCGCCTTGCGCCACCTCGATCCCGACATCGAGGCGATCTGCCTGACGTCGCTCATGGAAGCGACGGATCGCGTCGACTCGACGACCGGGGTCCAGATGGCGTATCTCAAGTCGTGGGCGTCCCGCGCGTCGAACGATCTCGAGCTGCGCGTTCCCGACGTCCTTCCGGGCGTCGGCACCGCGACGCGGCTCGAGGCGGAGACCGCGGCAAGCGTCTTCTCCGCGGACCTCGCGTATCTGGACCCGCCGTACAACCAACACAGCTATCGCGGCAACTACCACGTCTGGGAAACGCTCGTCCGCAACGACCAGCCGCGCACCTACGGCATCGCGCGCAAGCGTGTCGACTGCCGCTCGTTCAAGTCGGAATTCAACAGCAAGCGCAAGATCCACGCGGCACTGGAGCGCGTGGTCGATGCCGTGCGCGCGCGCTACCTGATCGTCTCGTTCAACAACGAGGGCTTCGTCAGTCGCGCCGAGATGGAGACGCTGCTTGGCCGCAAGGGCCACGTACGGGTCTTCGAGTCGGACTACGACCGGTACGTCGGGGCCCGCATCGGGATCCACAACCCGAAGGGCGAGCGCGTCGGGCGTGTGAGCCACCTGCGCAACAAGGAATACCTGTTCGTCGTCGCGCCGCAGCGCGACCACCTCGACGCCGTCGGCGACGCGATCGCGAAATCGGCGGCCGCCGAGACCGCGCACGCGTAGACCGCGGCACGGGAGGGTATGGTGCCTCGATGGCCCGCCGGAAACTGCGCGTTCGCCGCAAGCTGACCGTCCTCGCCCTGATCGCGCTGCTGCTGCTGCTGCTCGAGCTCAACCGCTTCCTGCCCGGCGGCTGGCCCGGCGGCGGCGGCGAAGGCGGCTTCCGCAAGTCGGACGCGCTGAACGTCGACGGCAACCGCTCGGGCGCGAAGGCAACGCGGCTGAGCCCACCCGATCCGATCGACGACCTCGTGAAGGCGCTCGGCAAGGACGCGGTCTTGATCCAGGTGTTCGACGCCGACGGCAACGAGCTCTCCGGATGGCGCGTCGGCATCGGCGACGGCGGCGCGGAGGATCTGACGCCGAGCAAGCAGACGAGCGGGCTGCGCCTTCGCAAGACGAAGAAGGACGGCGCCACGCTGGAGGGGTTTCGCGTACGCGCGGACGGCGTGCTCGCCGCGCACATGGCCGCGGGCTCGGTTTCGTCGGACCCGGTTTGGCGCGTGGTGCTGCCGAAGGCCGCCGTACCCGCGCGTAGGAAATCCAGACCCATCGAGGTCGAGGTCCGCTCTCGACGCGACGGAACGCCGACGGCCGCCACGATCGAGTACGTGGACGTCAGGGGGGACGCGCAGCGCATCAAGGCCCCCGAGGGAAAGGCGGTGCTTCCGGAATACGCGCGCCACGTGAAGGCTTCGACGGCGGACGGGCTGCACGCAGCGTCGTTCGTTCATCCCCGGCAGGGTCCGGTCGTCTTGGAGATCGACGACACGCCGCGGCGCCGCTTCACCGCCGCGGCGATTGGTTCGATTCGCGGCCGTGACGGCCGGCTCTTGGACGGAGCGCCGGCCGACGAGCACGTGCGCTCGTCCGGATACCCCGAGGGCGCCTGGGCGGAGCTTCACGCCGAGGTCGCGCACGGCGCGACGGTCGCCTGGGGCGAGCTGCTGGAAAACGTCGACGACGACGTGCTCCTTCCGGAACACCGGCACCTCGAGGTCTTCGTGACCGACACGCTGGGCAAGCGCCTCGGGAGCGCCGTCGTGCGCGCGCGATACGCGCTGCCTGTGAAGGGCTTCGATCTCGCGGAGCCTTTCTTCGCCGAGACGGCGCTTCGCTGCGGCGCCGACGGCCGGGCGCGGCCCGCCGTTCCGACCGGCATCGACGCGACGGTGCTCGTCGAAGCCGACGGCTACGTGCCGCAGGTCATCGAGGTCGGCACCGAGACGACCGTGCTCGAGCGCGTGAAGCTGGACGCCGGACGACCGGTCGACGTATCCGTCGTCGACGCAGACGGCAAGACGATCGACGACACGACGATCGTCGCGCGCGCGAACGTCGGCGGCGTCGTGGTCGATCGAGATGCGCGCGGGCCGTTTCCCGATGGGCTCGTCGAGGTGTACGCAACGGCGCCGGGGCACACGTGGGGCAAGGCGCTGGCACGCGTCGGACCCGACGCGGCGCCGGCCCGGATCACACTCGAGCGCGCGGTGCGATTGGCGCTGGTGGTCGAGTCGCCTTTGGGCCTGCCGCTCGAAGGCGTCGAGGTCGAGGTGACGCCGACCGACGACGGCGCGCCGCTGGTGGCGCCGCCCGACGCGACCGACCACCGCACCGATGCGCGCGGCCGGATCGAGCTCGAACAGCTGCCGAATCGCGAGTACCGGGTGCGCCTCAGCCGGCCCGGCTACCAGACCGAGACGCTGCACAAGATCCGCGGCGGCGCGGTGACCTACTTCACGACGCTGGTACCGGAGAAGTAGCGCGCCACGGGGGCGTGCTACCGCGCGGTGACTCACGCCGCGGCGCTACGCGCCGGATGCGGCCCGGTATGCCGATTGCGACACAGGCGGCGCACAGGGACTCGGAGGTCGTGATGCGTACGCTTGCTTTGTGGGTGGCGGTCGTCGCCGCGTTGGTGATCGGCGCCGCGGATGCGGTCGCGCACGGGCTGCTCGTGACGGGGCCCGGCGGCGGACGAACACCACCGACCGCGCGGTCGTCGCTCTCGCTCCGTGAGCACACCGTCGAGGCGGAGCTCGAGAATCAGGTCGCGAGCGTGAAGGTGCGACAGGTCTTTCGCAACCACGTGGGCCGGCAGCTCGAAGGAACGTACCTGTTCCCGTTGCCCGAAGGCGCCGTCGTCAGCGACTTCGCCATGACGATGGGCGGCAAGCTCGTCAAGGGGGAGATCATCCGCGCGGACCGCGCACGCGCCGTCTACGAGAGCATCGTCCGGCGCCGCCGCGATCCCGGCCTGCTCGAGTACGTCGGTCGCGGACTCTTCCGCGCCAGCGTCTTTCCGATTCCGCCGAACGGTGACCTGACCATCGAGCTCACGTACCAGCAGACGCTGCCCGAGGACGCCGGCACGATCGAGATGCGGTATCCGCTGGCCACCGGGCGGCTGCACGGCCAACCCGTCTCCCAGGTCGTCGTCGACGTGAGGATCCGGGGCGACGTCGATCTCAAGGCGATCTACAGCCCGTCGCACGAGATCGCGATCCACCGCGACGACGAGCGCAAGGCGCGCGTCTCGTTCGAAGCGAAGGGCGGCCGTCAGGACGCCGACTTCCTGCTCTACGTCGGCCGCAGCACGGACCGGCTCGGTGTGTCGCTGCAGAGCCACAAGCCGGTCGGCGACCGCGGCACGTTCATGGCCGTATTCGCGCCGTCCAACGACGTCGCGGACGGCGAGCGGGTGCCCAAGGACGTCGTGTACGTGCTCGACACGAGCGGGTCGATGAACAACGACGGCAAGATCGACCAGGCGCGCAACGCGCTGCGCCACGGCATCCATCGCCTGAACGCCGGCGACCGCTTCAACATCGTGGGGTTCTCGGCCGGTGTTTCGGTGTTCCGCGAACGACTCGTCGACGTGAGCGACGCGTCGAAGGAGGCCGCGGGCGCGTGGCTGGCCGGGCTACAGGCGCGCGGCGGCACGGACATCGAGGGCGGCATGCGCCGCGCGCTGCCGATGGGCGCCAAGGGCCGGCTGTTCATGCTGGTGCTGCTGACGGACGGCAGGCCCACGGTCGGCGTTCGCGGCACGGCACAGCTCGTGGACATCGTCAAGCAGGCGAACGTCTCGAACGCGCGTGTCTTCACGTTCGGCGTCGGTCACGACCTCGACGTACGCCTGCTGGACCGCATCGCCGAGGTGACGGAAGGCGCGCGCGACTACGTGGCGCCGCGCGAGGACATCGAGATCGTCACGAGTCGCTTCTTCACGAAGGTCGACCAGCCGGTTCTCGAGAACGTGACCGTCGCGTTCGGCGACGGCGTCGAGGACTTCTATCCGCGCAAGCTCGGCGACGTCTTCGCCGGCGGGCAGGTCATGGTCCTGGGTCGGTTCAAGACACCCGGGGAGCGAGAGATCCGCCTGAAGGGCACGCGCGCCGGGAAGCCGGTTGAGCTGGTCTACCCAGTGACGCTCTCCGACAAGGAGACCGCCGCCTACCTGCCCCGCTTGTGGGCGCACCGCAAGGTGGCGTTCCTGCTGGACGAGATCCGCTTGCACGGCGAGGACAAAGAGCTGAAGGACGAGGTCATCCGGCTGGCGACCGAGTTCGGCATCGTCACGCCGTACACGTCGGGCCTGGTCGTCGAGGACAGCGAGCTCGAGGCCGCGCGGATCGCCGATCTGGGCGGACGCCGCCCGCGCGGACCCACCGGGACGCTGCCGTCCCCGTTCGCGCCGTCGGTGCGGGAGCCCACCGACCCCACACCGCCGCCGCCGCCGCCGCCGAGCGGCCCGCCGACCACGCCGACGCCGCTGACACCCACGACGCCCGCGACCTCGGGCATGCGACCGCCGTCGAGGCCGGCGCCGAGCCCCACCACCGCGTCGAAGTCGCTGCGCGACCGCAAGGGCAAGCAACATGGGCGTAGCGACGACGTGGCGAATCGCGACGGCTCACGCGTGAAGACCGCGGCCGACAAGACGTTCGTCTTGACGGGCGAGCGCTGGGTCGACACCGCCATCGAGAAGCACCGCAAGCAAGCGAAGGCGAAGTTGGACGTGATCGCGATCGAGCCGTTTTCGGACGCATTGATGGAGCTGGCGGCCAAGAACGAGAAGATCGCGAAGTACCTCGCGCTGGGTGAGGGCGTGTCGTTCCTGTGGGAAGGGAAGATCTACGAGGTCGCGGAGGCGAAGACACGCGACGAGTAGTGGCGATCTCGTATGGCGGGGAATGGCCTCGCCCCGCGGAGCGGGAGCGGGAGAGGGAGCGGGAGAGGGGGTTCGGGGTCGGCGTCGGGGTCGGGGTCGGGTTCGGGGTCGGAGTCGGGTTCGGGGTCGGGTTCGGGGTCGGGTCGGGGTCGGGTCGGGGTCGGGGTCGGGGTCGGGGTCGGGAACAGTCAGACGGCGTCGCCGTCGAGAACCCGACGCGCCCAAAGCTCCAACATCACCAGCACGTGGACCGTCTGACCCACGTCGCGGGCGCCCGTGACGTGGTCCTGCAACAAACGCCGCGCACCCGCCGGCGAGATGAATCCCCGCTCGCGCGCCGACTTGCCCAGCAACGCGTCACGCGCCAACGACTGCAGCGGTCCCCGATACAGATCGTCGACCGGAAACGCAAACCCGTGCTTCGCCACGCGCGCCAGATCGGGGTCGATCACCTCTTGCACATAGGCGCGCAACACCTTCTTCTGCTTCCCGCGCCCCGGCCGGCCGCGCAACTCCAACGAGCTCGCCGCCGCCCGCACGCGGGCGTCCAGGAACGGATGCCGGCCCTCGATGCCGTGCGACATCAACGCCCGGTCTTCCTTCACGAGCAGATCGTCCGGCAGATACCGCTGCAGGTCGTCCCGCATCGCCGCCTTCGCCGTCGTCGGCCCCGATCGCGGCACGGGTAACGCCACGTCCGCCAGCAGCGGCCCCACGACCGCGCGGATCTCCTGCACCGGCTGCAACCGCAACAAGCCCCGGTAGATGCCCTGCGGGTCCGACGACGCGCGCAACAGTCGCGCCCCGCCGGGCGCCGTACGCTCCAACACGCGGCTCACCGGCTCTCGAATGAACGCGGGGACATGACGCAGCCAGGGGCCCGTGCCGACCAGCCAGTACCGGCGGTACCCGCCGAACACCTCGTCGCCGCCGGTGCCCGTCAGCGCGACACGCACGTCACGGCCCGCCGCGCGCGCCAGCCCCCACGTCGGAATCGCGCTCGCGTCGGCGAACGGTTCGTCGAACGCGCGCGCGGCGCCCAGCACCCAGGGCGTCGGATCCGCCGGGCAGGGCACGACGACGTGCTTGATGCCGATGCGCGCAGCGGTCCGGCGGGCGCGATCGGCCTCGTCCACGCCCGCATGCCCCGGAAACGAGAGCGTGTACGCCGGAACGTCGCCGACCTCGCGCGCCAACGCGGCGACCAACGCACTGTCGACGCCGCCCGAAAGGAACACGCCCGACGGCCGGTCGGTGCGCAGGCGATCCCAGACGGCGCCGCGAAGCGCGTCCAGCACGTCCAGATCCTCCATCTCGGGCGTGACCTTCGCTGTGGGGATCTCGTGCGACGCCATGTGCAGATCGGCGTCGAACGACAAGACTTCGCCCGGGGTCACCCGATGCACGCCGTGCACGGCCGTGTGACGCGTCGTAACGACGCCGTCGCGCAGTACGTCGGCGATGGCCTCGAGGTTCGCGCGGGGCGCCAGCCCCCCCATCGCAAGCAACGCGTCGACTGTGCTCGCGAAGTGAAGGACGTTGCGAGAGTGCGCGTAGACGAGCGGCCGGACACCGAGCGGATCGCGGCCCAACAGCAACGGCCCCTCCGGGCCGACCAGGAACGCGAACGCGTAGCTGCCTTCCACGCGCGAAAGCCCCGCGACGCCGTCGCGCTCGAGCAACACCGCGAGCACCTCGCCGTCATTCGCGGTTCGAAACGTCTCGCCGCGCTCCGCGAGGTCGGTGCGCAACTCGTCGTGATTGTAGAGCTCGCCGTTCCAGACGAGCATCGCGCCCGACGGTCGTCGGACCGGCTGCCGTGCGGATCCGGGATCGACGAGCGCCAGGCGCCGCGCGCCGAACGTCACGGGCTGCGCGCCCAGGGCCGCCTCGCCGCGTGCGCCGCCGTCGGGCCCTCGCGGCGCGAGGACGGTCATCGCGCGCGCAACCGGATCCCGGACGCGACCGCCGCCGACTCCGAGCATTCCGGCAATACCGCACATACGAAGAACAGGCCCTAGAGGATGATCGTGGGGTACCGGAATTGATCGACGAAAGGGAGCGGCGACCCGCACCTATCATGTGCCCACGATCCGACCGTGGAAACGAGGAGACCGGCCGTGAGTGACGCAGGCGACGTCCGCATCGTATTCGTCACCGCGCCGCCCGACGGCGCCCACGATCTGGCCCACACGCTGGTGGAGGAACGTCTGTGCGCCTGCGTGAACGTCGTGCCCGGCATTCGGAGTGTCTATCGCTGGGAAGGCGCCGTGCGCGATGAGCCCGAGTCCTTGCTGATCCTCAAGACGTCCTCGGCCCGCGTGGAGGCGCTCGCCCGCCGTTTGGAGGCGATTCACCCGTACGAAACGCCCGAGTTCCTCGCCCTTCGGCCCGATTCCGGGCTCCCTGCGTACCTGGCCTGGGTCCTGGGCGCGCACGAAACAGAGGGCTGACAGAGAACGACCGCGCCGGCCCCACAAAGGGGTACAGGGCGTTCACGCCGGAGGTCGATAGTTGGTCCGTGGTGGAGGAACCCACTCCACCCCCTGCAGGAACACGAGACGCGCTTTGTCGGAAGACACGAAAAGTACCGGCTTTACGACAGGCCCGCGCGGACTGCTGCGGCTCTACTATCGCATCGTCCTCACGACGGGCGCGGCCGTCCTGGTCCTGCACGCGATCATCGGTTTCGTCGGCGGGTTCGGCGACCAGTTCGCCCCGTACGTGCTCGGAACCGACGCGTTCCTGTTGCTGCTCGGATACCTGGGCTACGAGCTCACGGGGCCGGCCGAGATGCCTGGGACGCCACGCAAGAAGCCGAAGGGCACGTTCCTCTTCTTCCTGGGGCTGTACCTGGTACTCGTCAGCTCCGAGACCGGCGGACTCGCGAGCCCGTTCGCAATGCTGATCGTGCTCAACTGCGTCTTCGCTGCCCTGGTCATGCAGGGCCGGTCCGCGGTCTTGCTGACGTCGGTCATCGCCGCGGTCTACGTCTTCGCGACATGGATGCGTCCGCCGAACGGTTTTCTGCTCGGCGGCATGCCCGGCGTCGAGTCCATGCTCAGTCAAGGACGCGCGCTGTCCCAGGAAGAGTTCACCGCACTCGCGTTGCACTGCGGCTTCCTGTTCGCGTTCATGTTCATCGCGCTGCGGCTTGCGCACGGTTTCCAGGCCAAGGTCTCGTCGCTCACCGATCACGCGACCCGTGATCCCCTGACCATGCTGCCCAACCGCCGCGGCTTCATGGAGAAGATGCGCCAGGAGATCCAGCGCGCGGAACGCTACGCCTGGCCCATCTCGATCATGGTCATCGACCTCGACCACTTCAAACAGGTCAACGACCAGCACGGTCACGCTTTCGGCGACGCCGTGCTCAGTCAGACGTCGAAGCTTCTGCGGGACACCGTCGGCACCATCGATCACCTCGCGCGCGTCGGTGGCGAGGAGTTCGCCGTCGCCGCGGTCGCTGCGGAGGACGGCCACGGCAGCGAGCTCGCCCAACGCATCCTGCGACGCTTCCGGACCCATCCGTGGAGTCAGATGAAGCCGAACCTGAAGGTCACCTGCTCGATCGGCGTCGCGGTACTCGACCCGAAACGCTCGTCCGTCGACCCCGACACGAGCCTCTCGAAGCTGCTGGACGACGCGGACCGCGCGCTCTACTACGTCAAGGAGAACGGCCGCGACAACTTCAAGGTCGCGGAACCGCGCCAGCCGGGCACGGACGCCCTCTCGCCGATCATGAGTTCGACGCCGACGATGCAATAGCGCGGGTCGGGAGCGCGGGACCGCCAAGAGGACGGGTATCATCCCCGGTCCCCAAGGTCCCCCGGTAGAGCCCCCCGAGCGTCATGTCGGATCAAGAACCTCTCCCGCCGAGCAGCGGCAGCGACGATCAGGCCGCCCGCGGCGTGAGCCGCCGGCAGCTCGCCAAGGGCGCGGCGGCAACCGCCGGCTTGTTGACCGTCGGCACGTTCTGGTTCGAGTGCTTCGGCGAACCGGCGCGTCGCAAGCTGATCGATCCGACCGAGCCCGGGGCGCCCCTGCAGAACCTCACGGCGCGCGAGTTCCGCACGCTGGGCGCGGCGCAGGACCGGCTCCTGCCTTCGGGGGGCCCCGCCTCGCCCGGCGCGCGGGACGTCAACGCGATCGGCTACCTCGACGCGGTCTTCGCCTCGGGTGAGATCAGCAAAGACACGATGGCGCTGGTGAAGTGGGGCGCCACGGTGCTCGATCACCGCGCACGACGGCAATTCAACGCCGAGGAGTACGCGGTCCTGACCGACGCGGAACGCGACGGCCCCATCCAGGCGTTCATCGACAACCGGCGTGACCCCACCAACGGCCGCGCGGGCGTCAACTGGATCCGACGCATGCTCTCTTTGACGCTGGAAGCGTTCTTCGGCGATCCGGTGCACGGCGGCAATCCCGAACAGATCGCGTGGAAGTGGGCGAACTACGAACCGCCCGAGCTGCGGCCGACCGAGCCGAACTGGCGCCCGGAGGGCGAATGACCACGGTCTGCATCATCGGCAGCGGCGCCGGCGGGTCGTCGGTCGCCGACGCGCTCACGCGCAAGGGCCACGACGTGATCGTGCTCGAGCGCGGCAAGCGTTTCGCACGCACCGAGTTCCTCAAGGACGAGATCGTCCAGTGCCGCCGGCCCACGTTCTGGCCGTCGAACGCCCACCCGTCGATCTCCGAGATCCTGTACACCGACGGAAGCTGGCGCGGCAAGCCGTCGACGAAGTACTGGAACGGAACGCTGGTCGGCGGAGCGTCGCATCTCATGAGCGGCTTCTTCCTGCGGCTCAAGGAAAGCGATCTGAAGATGCGGTCGCGCTTCGGGCCGGTGGACGGCTCGGAGGTGGTGGACTGGCCGATCGAGCTCGACGAGCTCGTGCCGTACTACGACGAGGTGGAGAAGCTCGCGGGTGTGTCCGGCGCGTTGCGCGACATGCCGGCCGAGCTCACGGAGAAGCGCAGCACGCCCGACTTCCCCCTGCCGCCCACGCGCGAGCATCCGTTCGCCAGGCTCGTGGACGAGAAGTGCTCGGCGATGGGCTTGCACCCGCTCAAGCTCCCGCGCGCGGTGTTGTCGCAGGACGTCGGGGAACGCAAGGCGTGCGACTACAACGGCTACTGCGGCAGCTACGGCTGCACGACGGGCGCCAAAGGCAACGCCGAGGAGTCGTTCCTGCACCGCGCCGAACGCACGGGCCGCTGCGAGGTGCGCTCGCAGGCGATGGTCCAGAAGCTGATCTCGAACGCCCAGGGCCGCGTCGTCGCGGCGGAGTACCGGGACGCCGACGGGAAGGTCGAGCGGGTGCAGGCGGACGTGTTCGTCGTGGCCTGTCAGGCCATCGAAACGGCGCGCCTGCTGCTTCTCTCCACGGGGCCGAGACACCCCAAGGGACTGGGCAACACGACGGGGCAGGTCGGACGCAACCTGGTCTCGAGCACGTTCGGCGCTGGCTGGGGCGACTTCGCGTACTCGAAGCACGGGGAGTGGCTGCGGTCGAAGGAACCGTTCGTCAACCGCGTCGTGCAGGACTTCTACGAGATCAAGGACGAGAAGCTGGGCTACCGCAAGGGTGGGTCGATCAACTTCCTTCTGATGCATCCCAACCCGATCGCCGGCGCCGAGTACCAGGCGTTTTGGGATCAAACCGGACCGGAGAAGCTCCCGGTGTGGGGCGCCGCGCTGAAGCAGAAGCTCTCGCACTACTTCCGCGACGTCCAGCGGCTGAAGTTCGAGCTGTTCTGCGAGTGGCTCACGTCGCCGGACTGCCGCGTGACGCTCTCGAGCGACACGAAAGATGCCTGGGGACTGCCGGTGGCGCACGTTCGCGAGTACAGCCACCCGCGCAACAAGGAGACGGCGCGCTACCTGCTCGACCGCGGGGTGGAGATGCTGACGCAGATGGGCGCGGAGAATCCGCGTACGGCGCCGGTGTGGGGCACACCGTCGACGAACTTGATGGGCGGCACGTGCCGCTTCGGCAACGACCCGAAGACCTCGGTCCTGAACAAGGACTGCCGCGCGCACGACTGCGAGAATCTGTTCGTCACGGACGGCAGCTTCATGCCGAGCGGCGGGTGTGCGCCGTTCACCTTCACCATCTACGCGAACGGGCTCCGAGTGGCGGAGCACATTCACGGGTAGGTGCGCGGCGTCGGGCGCGGGTTCGGGGCCGGGCCTCGGGGTCGGGATCGGGATCGGCGGATCACGGCGCGTTTGTAGGGGCGGGCTTTGACCCCGCCCGCGAGCCCGGTCGTGCGAACGCAACGGACGCAACCGCCGGCGAACACGCCGCGTGATCCCACACCGGCTGTGATGCGTACGCAGCGGGCGGGGTCAAGCCCCGCCCCTACGTGTCCGTGCGCGGCACCTGGGCCGTCGGCGACACCTCCGACGCCGGACCGGCATGCACGATCTGGTCGTCGAAGAAGATGTGCGGCGCGAAGGCCTTCACGACCTTCTGCTTCCTCACCCCCCCCAGGAAAAAGTACTCGTCGATGCGCACGTTCATCGCTCGGAGCGTGTTGACGACGCGCTCGTGGCTGATGGTGTCGCGCGCAGTGATCAACGCCGTCCGGATCGGACACTGCTCCGGATCGAAGCGCTGCTGAATCGCGCACAACGCCCTGAGGAACCCCATGAAGGGTCCGGCCTCCATCGGTACGTCGGCCTGGGAGGCTTCGTGGGCTTGGAACGCCTCGAGACCCTGCTTCTGGTACAGGTCCTCGCTCGCGCCGGAGAACAGCACGGCGTCGCCGTCGAACGCGATGCGAACCTCGTTCGAGAGCTCCGCGACGGCGGGCGGAACGCTGAGGACCTTGCCGGCGGCGAAGCCGGCTTGAAGCGCGCCGAGCACGTCTTCGTCGTGGGCGGAGAGAAAGAGGTCGCAAGAGAAGGCGTCCAGATAGCGATAGACGGGACGGCCGCGGGTGAACGCGGCGCGGGTGATGGGCAGGCCGAGTGACTTGATCGAGTGTCGGGTGCGCAGTCCGGTCTCGGCGCTGTTGCGGGAGATGACGACGACCTCGACGAGCGGTTCGCCCGCGAGCTCGTTGATGCGCAGGAGCCCGCGCACGAGGGGGAAGCCGGCGCCGGTGGGGATCTCGGTGTCGGTGCGCTGCACCTGGAAGTCGGTGTAGGCATCGAGGCCTTGCTCTTCGAAGACGCGGTGCGCTTCGTCGAGGTCGAAGAGAGCGCGGGTGGAGATGCCCACGACCAGCTTGTCGTCGAGATCGTATGCCATCGGACGGATGAATCTACTCGGCCACTCCGTCGGCGCAGGGGACGCAACGGGTTGGCGTTCGCGGGCGGTCCGCGTGGAACCGTCGAGCGATCCGGCGCGGCGGGCGGGGTCGAACCCCGCCCCCTACGACGTCATCGCGAATCGGCCGTCCCCCCCGACCCCGAACCCGATCCCAAACCCGATCCCGAACCCGATCCCGCCCCCAACCCCGCCCGCCCCCACCACACCTTCCGGCACGTATAGTCCCGTACCTCATGCACGTCGGCCTCCTCCACGTCTCGATCCACGTTCCGGACGCGAACTCGCTGAAGGAGAAGCGCCAGGTCGTGAAGAGCATCCTCGACCGCACCCGCAACCGGTTCGGCGTCGCCGCGGCGGAGGTCGAGGACCAGGAGCTGCATCGCAAAGCGGTTCTGGGCTTCGCGTCGGTCAGCGGCTCCGCGCGCCACGCGAAGGAGATGGTCGAGAAGGTCCTCGAGTCGCTTCGCACCCATCCGGCCGCGCGCGTCATCGAGCACGAGCTCGACGTCCTGTAGCTACGGCTTTCGTTCCCAGGGCCGAACCACGCCGACGATCGAACGCGCGTCACCCGAGTCGACGGCGGCGATCACACCCTTGCTGATTTCGCCGTTCGTGAGCCAACGCGAGCCGCCGCCCTCGAGAACGAAGCCGAGGATGACCTGCCGGTACCGTACGCCGGCCATCTCGATCCGCTGGTCGTCGGCGTCCCGCGAGGGATCGGCCGACGCGCTGCCGACCACGTGCAGGAAGTCGCACCGACCGCCGTCCGCCTGCGCAAGCCCTGCGCAGGAAGCAACGACCTGCGGTCCATCCGGCGCGGTCGAATGGATCCAACACACGGCCAGCGCGAGCGGGCCGAAGCGCGCTTGGGCATCCATCAGGGCGTCGCGCAAGGCGCCGCTGTCGCGGTAGTCCAGCGCGAGCGCGTGGACGCTCGCGGGCAGGTGCGCCGCGTCCGCCGCCAGCTTGCGAAGCCCGTTGCGGCGGCGCGCGATGACGGTGACCGTCGCGAAGCGTTCGGCGAGCTGCAGCGTCGCGTCGCGCAGCATCCCGGTTCCGCCGACCACGAGCGCGTGGCTCATCCGTTCTCCCGTCTCTCGATGGCAGGTCCGAAGAACACACCACGGGACCCTACAATGCCCCGGATGCGATACCGGCTCTCCGTGGCGTCTGTCACTGTGCTCATCTTCACAACCCTTTTGGCCGCTTGCGGACGCGATGTTGACGAGGCAGGACCTTCGATCCCGGTCCATGGGTCCTATGTGCTCGACCCCGAATCGATGGAGCGGGTTTCAAGCGATGCGACATTTCATGCGCGGCTGGATCTCTTCGAGGGCGACGTCGAGGACGAAGGCCGCTTCACGCTGGACTGGAGCGCCGACGGCGGGAACACGACGCAGCGCCTGCGCGGAACGTGGAGGCGAGCGGACAATGTCGTCGTGACGACCGTCAGGCACGAAGACGACAAGCCCGTTGCGGAACCGCGCGCGCAGAGGTGGCGCGTCGAAGACGGGGCGCTTCGCCTCGACGTGCTGGGCCTCGTGCTGAAGAAGCAGGCGCGGTGAAGCGCGGGGAGTCGAAAGACGCGAAAGAGACCGGGGATGGACGTTAGCTAGAAGGGAACAGCGCCCGGAGGCATCGTGCGGCACGGCGTCGTCATCGTCCTGATCACCCTTCTCAGCGCCGGCCACGCTCGGGCGGAAGAGTCCGTCGAGAGCCGGCTGAGAGCCCTCGCGGCCCCGAAGCACGCGGCACACTCGGAAGCGAAGGAGTGGTGGAACGCACTCTCCCAGGAGAGCCGCGTCCTCCATCTACGAGCCGCTCTCGGATCGGACGACACGGAGCTCGCGACGATCGCAGCCCGAGCCGTGGACCCCCGCTGTCTGGACCTGGGCGAGATCCGCCGGATGTGCACGCTGCTCGCGAAGCGCCCGTTGTCGCTCGTGAACGACAACTTCCGCGCCTGGTGGGGAAACGGACCGAATGAGCCGGCTGGGAGCATCGACATGCTCCCCTTCTGGAGAGGACTGGTCTCCACGTCCGACTTCGAGGAACCCCAGCCCGGAAACGTGAATCGGGTCCACAAGCTCCTTCGCACGCGACACATGAATGCCCTGCTGCCGTTGCTGGAGGAGGGCAACCCGCTCATCTTCTCCCGACTGGCATGGAACTTCGGCCAGTGCGCGCTCTACGACCGAGAGGATCGCCATCGCGACGTGGCCGTCAAGGGCATGCTCTACGCCTTGGAGCGGCTGCGCGCCGAACGCGAGGGCAAACCGCGCCCCAAGCTCGAGGCGCTGCGCGTGGAACTGCGAACGCCCGAAGGCGGCGGACTGCCCGACGCATTCGTGAGGATCGCGCCGTCGTTTCTGGAGGACGAGATCCGGGGCTATCCACCGGCTCATGAACTGCCGCCGCTCTACTTCCAACTCCCCCATCGGTGGCTGATTCGCTGGGCGTTGACGCTCGTGGCGGCTGAGAAGGACCTGTCCTATCTGAACGCGCTCGTCGAGGCCAACACTGGCGAGTACGGCTTCGTCGTCGCGCCGGCCCTGGTTCTCTGGGCGCTACGGCAGATGGCGCGGCTTCCGGGACCGAACGGCCGCGAGCAGGTCGCGTCGTGGGCCGCGGGCAAGAACGAGATCGCGACCTACGCGGCGACGGCGCTCGCCATGCTCGGCAACCCAACGCGGTTTCGCGCCATGCACGATGCCGGCGTAGACGTCGAGCCGCTCACGTGGATCGTCGATCGAGCGTTGGCGCGCAACGAATCCGTAACGCGGATCCTGGGGGCGGTCCCCGCGCGTTCGGATCAGGAACTCTCTCCCCAGGCACGGCTGATCCTGGAACGCCAGTGGGACATCCGGATCCTCGAAGACGATCTCGATTGGATCGAGGACGAGCTCTGGACACGCGGTGCGCGCACGCTGACGCTCTTCTGGTGGCACGCGCACGTCCGACAGGGACGCATCTCCGACGCCCGTGTCGAACGCTTGATCGAGCGACTGCGATCGATCGGCGCCTTGGATTGGGACAAGGACGTCGATCTCGAGGGCCTGATCCCCTTCTTCGCCACGCTCGAGCTACGGCGCCCGAGAGCCTTCCGGGACCTGCTGCGCACGTGGTTGACCACACAACCGGGAGCCCGTAGTGGCGTCCTCCGGCTTCTGGCGCGTCTCGGCGACACGCAGCACGTCGACGCGATGATTGCGGACTGGCCGCGCTGGTGCGAATGGGCCGACGACGGTTGGATGCTGGGGTTCGTCAAGGACGAGCGCGTGCGCGCCTTCCTTGAGGCCCGGGCCTCGAGTGAGCACGACGCCCAGGCGGCGCAAGCACTGGCGGCGTTGGCGATCCAGTCGGGCTTGCCCGCGGCGACGCGGCCCGTGTTTTGGGGCGGATACGTCCACGAAATCGAGCCCCCGGAGCGGCTCGCGCGCGCGAGGGAGCTCTTGCTCGATGGGAGACCGATCGACGCACTCATACAGGCCTCTCGAAACGACTCCGAGTTCGTGTATCTCCTCGGGCTGGTTGACGACGTCCGCGTACGAACACGACTGCGCGAGCTACGGGCTGCTCGACACAATGCGCTGTACTGGGAGGCAACGATCGGTCTGGCACTCGCCGGTGACGCCGATGCGCGATCGGAGCTCACGGCCTTTCTCGACGAGGATCGAACGTGGTTGCTGATGGACCTCGAGGACGACGTGCTCGCGGAGTTCGAGCGAACGTTCATCGATCGCTGGCTGGATCGCTTGGACAGTAACTGCTGCTTGGGCCATGAGTGGATGCTGATGTTGCAGGGCGTCTACCCGACGCTCCCGTTCGATGACGGGTTCGGCGGCGCCGGTAGGCGACGCACCCGTGAGTGGATCGACGCCGGGACCTGGCGGCGGAGTCCGCTGGTCGAAGGCTGGGTCCCGCTGGGGAAGTAGAGGTCGCGCGCCGCGGGAGCGCACGGGACGAGACGAACGCGGGGAGCCCGGGAGACGGAAGACCGAACGAGGCACGGGCCGGGAATGAAGAGCTCGGGGTTCCTCGCCCTTTGGATCTCGCTCGAGGACGAAGAAAAGAGTGGTGGCCAGAGGCGAACTCGAATCGCCGACCCCCTGATTTTCAGACGCACTTGCGGTTCGGGCTACATCCCGCAAGGAATAGGGCTCGGTCGCCCATCTGATGGCGATCTTCGCGCCGAAACGCATTTGAACGAATGGGGCTCTGCGGCGCGTGCCCTCACATTCGGTGAGGGCAAATCGAAGTTCCGAGGCCGCGCTACCTAGCCCGGGGGTAGGTAGAACGCGCAAATCTTGCTGCTATCGCCCCCGGATCAAAATTCCAAAGGCGTACATGAAGCCCCCGAGAAGAAAGACCGTCGCCGCTGCTGCAAACGTCCAGGCTAGGTCCCGGATGTCCCTGGGGCCATAGATCCGCACCAGCACCATCGCGACGAGCCCCACGACTGCGATACAGACCCCAGCCTTGCAGAACTTGCCGCCGGGATTCACCGGGGGCCTGTATGGAACATCCCGCCTTTGGGGCACGTATGAGCCTCCGGGGCTACTTCCCCTGGCCCTTCTTGGGCTTCCGCTCTCTAGGCGCTCCCGCCTTGAGGATGCGGTCGAGGTTGTCCTCCCAATCGTCCGCCGGGGCCTTCAGAGGCTCCTCAGGGCGTCCAGGGGGGCGTTTCTTCTTGTCTTTGTCCTCGGCCATGCCCGGGGCTCACTCCAAGTCGCCACGGCGCTAGGGCTTCGACCCTACCACACCCAAAGGCGGGCCGCTGATTTGCGCGTTCTACCCACTCCCGACCTAGCCGATGCCGTAGTACCCGAGCACGCCCTTCGTGACCGCCGCGACAGCTGTTTCGGAGGCCTTGTTCGCCATCTTTGCGAGCCATCCACCCACCCGCGGACCAAGGGCATTCGAATCGGGCTCCGCTTCAACCGCCTTCTTGAGGTCAGCTACGTCGTCCCGCGGGATGTCGTGGGCGGCCAGGAGCTGATCAAGCGCATCCCAGTCGCCTTCTTGAACAAAGGCCGTTTGGGATACGTCCGTGCTACCGACGGCAACATTCGCAGCTGTCTCCCTCGACGAATAGGTGACCTGCGAAGGGCAGGAAACCGGTGTTGATAAGGCTCTCTCCTTTGGCTGGCCTATGTGCCAGGGAAAGGAAGAGAGATGAACGACGATACGAAGGCGCCCGAGAGGTTGGACGGCCCGCTTCCGAAGGGAGGCGGAGGCGACGAAGTCGCCGGAGCCGAGCGGAGGAAGCGGGCCGTGAGCGGCTACGTGCCCCGCGGCACACGCAGCCGTCGTGCTCGAACGGTGCGAAGCGACGCATCGCGTAGCGCGGAGTTCACGGGCGAGCAGCGCCTGTTGGCGCTTGACTGTTGGTTTCGCAGCGAGCTTGCGGCCACGGAGTTCGCGCCGCTGATCGGCGTGAGCACGGCGTCGCTGTACGCGTGGCGTCGCAAGTTCGAGGAGGAGGGCCCCGCCGGTTTGCTCGGGCACAAGCGCGGCATGAAGGGCAGCGGGCTGCCCGAGCCGGCGCGCCGTGCGATCCTGATGATGAAGGACGCGCATCCGGACTGGGGCCAGGATCGGATCCACGACATGCTGATCCGAACGGAGGGTATCTCGGTTTCAGGCGGCGCGGTTCAGCGCGTGCTGAAGGAAGCGGGCTACGAGGTGGAGGCGGTTGCGCCGGCGCGCAACCCGCCCAAGGTGAAGCGATTCGAGCGCAAGCGACCGAACGAGCTTTGGCAAACGGATCTATTCACGTTTCTCCTGAAGCGCGAGCGTCGGCGCGTGCACCTGGTTTGCTACCTGGACGACTTCTCGCGTTTCATCGTGGGCTTCGGGCTTCACGCATCGGCGTCGGGTGCGATGGTTCGGGAGACGTTCGAGCAGGCGATCGCGAACTTCGGCGCGCCCGAGGAGATTTTGACCGACAACGGCGCGCAGTATCAGACCTGGCGCGGGAAGAGCTCGTTTCGCAAGCTTTGCGAGAAGCGCGGCATCAAGCAGATCGTGGCCAGGCCGAGGCGGCCGCAGACGCTTGGCAAGATCGAGCGTTTCTGGGGCACGCTGTTTCGCGAGCTGATCGACGGAGCGATCTTCCGCGGCATGGAGGACGCCAAGACGCGCATTGCCCACTTCATCGGCTTCTACAACTTCCAGCGCACCCACCAGGGCATTGGCGGCCTGGTTCCAGCGGACCGATTCTTCGAAGCCTCGCAGAGCGTGCGCAGCGCCCTGCAGGAGGCGGTTGCAACGAACGCCAAGGAGTTGGCGCTTCACGGTGAGCCGCGCAAGCCCTTGTACCTGGCGGGTCGAATCGGCGACGAGCCGGTGTCGCTTCACGCCGAGGGCGACAAGGTGCTGTTGACGGACAAGGACGGCGTTCGCGAAGAGGTCGACTTGCGGGCATCGGGCAAGCGCAAGGATGCGGCCAAGGAGGGGCCGGGCGAGAGCGTGCTCGACGACGTGCTCGAGGAGCTCAAGGCCCTTGACGAGGCGCCCACGAAGGAGCAGGAGTAATGCCTACGAAGAAGAAGAACGTGACGACGATCACGGCGAGCAAGACGTCGCGCAAGCACGTGGCAGTGATATTGGAAGCGCTCTCAGGCGAGATCGGCACGAGCGAGGCGGCTGAGCAGATGGGCGTGTCGCTCTCGCGCTACTACCAGCTCGAAGGCCGTGCTTTGAAGGGCATGCTGCGGGCGATGGAGCCGAAGAAGCGCGGCATCCAGAAGACGCCGCAGCGCGAGATATTGGCGCTGAAGGCCGAGAAACAGCACCTGGAGAAGGAGCTTCGGCGGCACCAGTCCCTGCTTCGTGCGGCCAATCGAAGCCTGGGGCTGGCGCGCGGCGGGCGCAAGCAGGCATCCTCGAAGAAGGGCCGCAGCGCCAAGCGCGGCCACCGCGGCAAGACGGTGCTGAAGACGCTGCGCACGGGCCTTGAAGAGAAAGGAAACGGCGATGGGACGGCGAAGCGAGATGCCGACGCTGGTGGCGCGCACGTCGGCGAGCGAGACGGCGCGTGAGCGCGTGAAGGTGATTCTGCTCACGCTTGGCCGGCAGTGGAGCGTTGGCGATGCGTGCGAGCGTTTGGGCATCGGCCGAACGCGCTTCCAGGATCTTCGACGTAGGTTCTTGCAGGCCGGCGTTGAGGCGCTTGAAGGCGGCGCTTGTGGCCGGCCGCGCGCCGTGCTGCCTGACGACGATCATGAGCTTGAGCGCGAGGTGTCGAAGCTACGGCACCGAGTGCGCGTGGTGCGCACGCAGGTGGACATCTTCGATTGCGGGCTTGGCGAGGCGCCGCGGGTTCGGCACGCGCTGCATGTGGCGCACCAGGAAGGTTGGAGGCAGCGATGAGCGAGAAGATGTCGTACGAGGAGCAGGTGAAGTTCCGGCTTCAGGCCGTGGAGGTGATGCGGCGAAGTGGCTGGGACAAGGAAACACGCGCCTACCTGGCGCGAGTCCTTGGCGTGGCCGAGCGAACGATCAGGCGTTGGGAGCTTCGCGTTCGCCAGGGCAAGCCGGTGTACGAGAAGCGTGGCCGCAAGGCCGATGACGTACCACGAGCGAAGCGGCAGAAGGTGCTGCATGCGATGTTCAAGCTGGGGCCGTTCTCGGGTGTGGCCGTACTTCGGGGCATGTTCAGCGACGTACCGTATCGCGTGCTTTCAGAGATGAAGAGGCGCCTGCTACGGGTGGCGCTGCGTCGATGGCGCTGGTATCGCAAGCGGCTAGAGTGGGTTCGTTCCGGGGCGGTGTGGGCGGCGGACTTCACCAGGCCCAAGGCTGGCCTCTGGCAGGGCAAGGATCGACTGTTCCTGGTTCGCGATCTCGGAAGCGGAGCGCAGCTGGCGGCCGTAGCCTGCCGGGGCGAGAAGACGAAGACTGTGTGCGCGGCGCTGCTCGCTTTGATCACGCTGTTCGGAGCGCCGCTGATTCTGAAGAAGGACAACGCGGGCGCGTTTCGCTCGGAACAGACGGCCGCGTTGCTCGAGGAGCACGGCATCACGCCACTCACGTCGCCGCCGTACACGCCCGCCTACAACGGCGCGTGCGAGCGCAGCGGCGGGAACTTCAAGCGACGTGTACAGCACATCGCGCAGATGGAAGGACATCCCCGCATCTGGCTACCTCAAAACCTCGACGACGCCTTGCTCGTTGCGAATACGACGGCGAGGCCATGGGGTGCGACTGGGCCGACGCCGGCGGAGGCTCTTGAAGACCGCCGGCCGATCACGAGGCAAGAGAGAACGGCATTTGAGCACGATCTGAAGTTCGAGACCGATGCCGCGCTCAAGACATTCAAGGAAAGAAACGCTAGAATGCCGACGTGCATCGAGCGCGCGTCAATCGACCGCAGCGCGACGCAGAGAACGCTCTGCAAGCACGGCTATCTACAGTTCCGGAGAGGGCGCTTATCAACACTAGTTTCCGCTTGGCGGACGCGGCCTAACGCGTAGGGGACACAAGCGCTATCTCTCGGGGATGATCCAACCTGGCAAGGATGCGATTGTCTTCGCGTCGAGCCGACTGGAGGAAGACGCAGGGGATGCCTGGCAGCAGATGATCTACGCCCGGCTGATGATGCGAAGCGGTGATGACTCGCAAGCACGCGAAAGGTGGGAAGCCGCTCTCACAGGCGCGAATGACAACGCAGCAGGACTTGCCGCTCGAGTGGTTCGCGAGGGTGATTGGGTCTCGTGTCGGCCAACGTTGATCAAGGCGGTTCGTCAGACCAATGGAGCTCGCCGCGCCGCCCTGGTCGCCAATCTAGTGCATTGGGACATGGAGTCGAAGAGCGGGAGTCGCGTGGACGAGATACTCACGATCTTGGAGGACCTCGCCGACCCGATGCACCTACGTTCCATCAAGGCGATCCGCGACGGCTCATCAGGGGACGCACGAAAGCGAGCCGAAGCGCTCATCTCGACCATTGAGCGACAGTAGAAACTTGGGAGGCAAGAACGGCGTGATATAGCACCTTGAAGAGGAGGTGCGAATGCCGTTGGTCGTCACAGTTGACCCGGATCCCTTCGACCCTTTGCAGGGTTTCGAGGTCACCGTATCGGGTGGGAATCCCCCATATGACTTCGAGGTTCCTCCGCCCCCGGTCAACCCTCCTGGCGCCTCCGTAACCCCACACCAGTCAGGCAGCGCCGCAAACGCGACGGTTCCGATCGGAACGGCTCCGGGCACACAGGTGACCGTCAGAGTTCGAGACAGCAGCGTTCCTCCCGAGAGGGCGAATGCTCATAGCGACGTCGCCTAGGAGGTCAGGCTCCTCCGGAGCACGTGCTGCCTACCTAGGAGTCACTTAGGAGGGACGGCTCGCTCAGCGCCCCAGTCGTGCGCTCGACAGCGTACGGAACCGCCGGTCCATCATCTCCCTGGACAACAAGCAACAGGCCGCCGGCGGAGTCAAACTCGAACCGGACCGTTGCCCCACGGACCCGACCCTCCGCTAACGCCCCTGCTGGGACCGGAATTCGCGTACTCCACAACTCTGCGCCATTCCGACGTAGATCGAGGGCCGCCAGGACATTGCCACTCCGCGCAGGACCCCACGGGAACTGCAGGGTCGCCCGATACAAGACGCTGTCGCGAATTACGAAAGCGTCGTACCAGGTCACGTCCCAAGCGGCCACCTGTGTTCCGGAGTCGCTGTAGAATGCGATGCGTAAAGGCCGGTCATTGGCATCCTCGTAGACGCCAAGAGAAAGCTCGCAACGGTAGGGCTCAGCCGTCTTCTCGAGGTCGACAATCCCGTCGAAGATGAGGCCCATGCCCGCGGGATGCACCGATGCGCGCGCCCCCCCCCCGTCCCCCGAGTCTCCGCAACCAGCTACGGTGCTGGACAGGAGGAAACTGAGGCTCACTAGTATCCCGCATCGGTGCATACGCACGCCTCCCTGCCGAATCGTCGCCCGGTAGCACTGACCCAACAAGGGAATCCTCGCTACTTCCCGTCATCCTTCGGTTTCGCATCCTTGTCCCCCGCCTTTGGCTCCAGCCAGCCCTCGGGGTCGGGCTGTTCGGTGCCCGGCTCGACAGAAATGACGCCTGGGTTTCGCCAATTTCCACTCGTATGCGATGGGTCAGTCGTGACCCGGCCCTGACCGTTAATGTGCTGCCGGAACTTCAGGACCGTCGACGCGGCGCAGCTTGCCCCATTCTTGATCGTGATCTTCACCTGAAGCGTTCGCGGCCACCCCTTCTTTGGCGCGCCCGGCTCGTCAAGTTTCCGCCAAATGACGCGCTCGGGGCAGCCGCTCGTCGGCAGTCGATCATTCCAGCTGGGCTCGTCTGCAACGCCAGCGCCAGGGTTCTTCCATCCGGGTGTCTTGCGCGCCTGCTTGCTCACATCGACCCACTCAGGAGTAAGGTCGGGCTCGATTGCGCCCGGCTGCGTCGGCCCCTGGGGCACCTCAATCTCGTCCTCCGGAGGAGTCGCCGTGATGGCACCATCAGTGGTACGAGGCGGGACGTGGTACGTCCTCGAAGTACGCTCCTCCCAGACGAGAGAGCACTTGTCCGGGTTCTCGTCGCCTGGCTTGTACGACATCCTCACTTTTACCCTGAATCTCGATCGAGCGTAGCCCCTCTCTTCCTCGTTCTTCATGACCCGTATGTGGGCGTACTGCACCTTGCAACAGCACTGTGCAACTTCCTCGGGCTTGTCCTCGTCCTTCAAGTCCCAAGGCTCTTCTTCGTCGTCCCCTTGGTCCAACCAAGGAAGCTCATCGTCATCTTCTTCTCGTGCATACAGGCGGAACTAGCCCCTCTCTTCCTCGTTCTTCATGACCCGTATGTGGGCGTACTGCACCTTGCAACAGCACTGTGCAACTTCCTCGGGCTTGTCCTCGTCCTTCAAGTCCCAAGGCTCTTCTTCGTCGTCCCCTTGGTCCAACCAAGGAAGCTCATCGTCATCTTCTTCTCGTGCATACAGGCGAACTCACCCAACTCGTCAAGACGGGCCGAATTCGGAGAGGTGGTTCCCGACCCGCCGTCGGAGTAGTCCAAGTAGTAGGTCATCAGCCCGCTATGAACATCCCGGCGGGGCCAGGAGTTGCCCCCTCGCGGCACTGCCTTCGCTACAAGGTCCCCGACTGACGCCGCCCTGAAGAACGGGTCAGCAGAGGGCCCTGCGTCGGCGAACGACACGCCCCATCGAAGAGCAGCCGCCTGGTGTTCGTGAGCCTGGAGCCCGCCATCGCATTGGGCGCAACACGCCATTAGGTCCTCCTCTAGCGCGCCTGGGCTAGTACGGCCTCCAACTCGGAGCCTGGACCAACAAGTGCGCAGCATCGGTCGTGGTCGTTGTCGTGACGAAGCCGAAAGCTAGGCGAACAACCTCCTTCAGGCCCGTCACGTCGAGACTTGCTGCGCCCACCGCCGTGATGGCAGTGAAGGTGCCCGCCGTCGACCAAGTCGTATCCTCCTCATTGCGATGCTCAACGATCACGCTGAGCGACCCGCTCGACAGGACCAACTGCGTCACGTCAACGACAAACGTCGCCGCCAGTCCTCCCCTCGGAAACTCAGGGCTGTAGTACGTATTGCCGTCAAGGCGCTGAATCGTGGTGCCCACAATCATGGGTCATCTCCCTTCTTGGAAGCTGCTAGTACGGACGCCAGCTGGGCGCCTGCATAAGGAAGTGCATCCCGTCCGACGCGTTGTCGCTGGCATCAAAGTCGTATCGGAAGCGAACGATCTCCTTGAGACCAGTTAGGTCCTTTTGGTAGTCGCCCGCGGCAGTGATCGCTGAGAACGCACCCGCGTCTGTGAACGACGTGTCTTCGGCGTTTCGATGCGCGACAGTGATTACAACCGACGGAGTGCCGGCGATCTGGGTCACGTCAACGGCAAACGTCGCCGCAAGACCTCCCCGGGGGAACTCGGGACTGTAGTACGGCGTCCCGTCCATCTTGTACATCGTGGTTCCAACAAGCATGGCGTCGTTCTCCTCCAACGCACCCGATGCGCGAATTCGCGGCGTCGTTCATCTAATGGACACAAGGAGTGCCCTTTTTGGCCGCTGGCGGAAGAAGCGCCGCGAAGAGAAGCCTGGTCCCCCTCGAACGTCTCTGCTCCCCACAAGCGGTGTTTGTGTTGCAACTACGAACCTAGCCAGTCCAGTAGGTTCGTCAACAGCGAATTCGGAATGGAAGTCCTAAGCAAGTGCCGCGCCAGCGGCCGTTTCTCCAAGAGAAGTTGCAACACAAACACCTGGGAAGCTCGAACGAGTTCGAGAGACCACTGGCGCGACGAGTCGAGTGTATCGATGAGCGACGACGACCGAAGCAATACCGATCAGCGCATGAGCGGTGTCGAACTTCCGGACGAATGCGATCCGCAATGTGTGGCCTTCGACTCGGTAGTGGTACTCGCGCGCGCTCCTATGATGAGAGGTGGCCGCTGGTACTACCTCGGACATCCCCCAGAACGAACGTTCGACAGGTGGTTTCCCGCACTCGCCCGGGGGGCACAACTGTTCCCCGGGCGTTCTTCGGCTGACGCACCAAGCGCAAGTCGGCCGTTCGAGCAACGACAACAGAGCGGTCCCTAGTAAGTGACATCCCATCTGACCGATCAGGAGAGGACGAATAGGTACGGACCCGGAAATTCGGTGGCCTTGCGAAAGCACACGCCGGACTCAGCAGGGGCGTGGCTGCCCACGAACGGCGGCGGGAAAGACGGTCGTCGAAAGCTGCCGCTCAATCGTCAGGTTGCGACGCGCCGAAGTTCGTTCGAGTACGCCTCCATCGCGTCGCGGACCTGGCCCTCGTCGGCATGGACATACTCGAGCGTGACTGTGCTCCCCGGTGTGTGGCTCAGAATCAGCCCTATCACAGGAATAGGAACGCGGAGCTGCCCGAGAATTGTCGCCACGGAGTGCCGGAACCGGTGCCAGCCATTGTGCCCGCGTGGTGCCGGCGGAATGCCGGAGGCCGCGAGCTGCCGATGCAGCGCCTTGAGCAGCGACGAGTCGGATGCAGGGAGGTCCCTGCAGACCGGACCGGACAGCGCCCGTCGCCGGCTCAGGATCTTCAGCAACTGAGGAATGATCGGCGTGCGGATCTTGGTCCGCGTCTTCGAGCGCGGCTTCGCGATTCGGCCGGCCTTGAGATCGACGTGCGACCATTTGAGCGAACGAATGTCTGCTCTGGACAGGCCCGCGTAGGCCGCCAGCGCGATCGGCAACTCGAGGTAGTGCCCGTGGCAGTGCTCCAGGAGGTCTTGGATCTGCTCGGCGGTGAGCGTCTGTCGCTCTGCCCGACGAACAGGCGGCCCCTTGAGGCGCCCGACGAAGTCCGCGCAGCGGATCCCCTCGTCCTCACACCACCGATAGAAGTACCTGCAGGCGTTCAGGAACATCTGCGTCGTCCGAGCCGACCAGTTCGTGCGCCGGCGCACGTAGGCCCCCAGGCGTGCCCTGGTCCACTTCTGAAGCGGCGTCGTGCCCCAGCGGTCGAACAGAGGGCGGAGGAGGCCCTCGTAGAACTCGATGGTCCTGGGCCGGCGCTTGAGGAACGTCAGATGGTCCAGGAACCCGTCAAGGGCCTCGGCCGGCTTCATCCCCGTCATGCTCGGAGGCAGGCTCTCGATGAAGTCCTGCTTGAGCTGCTCCGCAATCGTCGGATCGGTCGTCTTTAGGGACTTTGATCCCCATCGACTTCCGCGTCCGCCGTACCTCCATTCGAGGTGAAACACCCCGCGCTTGCCTCGGCGACGGATCTTCACGGTTGCCACGACGGCCCGGATCGTACACAGGAAACGCCGATTGTGAGGGCAAATGTGAGGGCAGTGGGTTCGGCTAGAAGGCCGAATCATCCGCAAACGGCTAGTAAATGGTGGCCAGAGGCGAACTCGAATCGCCGACCCCCTGATTTTCAGTCAGGTGCTCTACCAGCTGAGCTATCTGGCCACGCTGCGACTGTCGGGAAGGATGGGAACCCGGAGACTGGGGCCCGGCAAGGGATTTTCGCGCCGTCGTTCGGGGCGATCGGACCTCACAGGCCCAACGACGCCACGTCCTCCTCGATCTGCGCCACCAACGCCTCCTTCGACGGGAATTTGCGCTCGTCGCGGATCTTCCGCACCAGCTCCACCTCGATCCGCTCGTCGTAGAACTCGAAGTCCAGATTGGGTATGTGCACCTCGAGCACCGGCGTCGACGGCCCCGCGTTGCCGTCCGGATCGAACGTCGGCCGAACACCGATGTTGGCAACCGCGGCGTAGCGCTGACCGCGAACGTCGGCAATCACCTGGTACACACCCGACGGCGGCATGAGCTCGCCCTCGAGATCGACGTTGGCCGTCGGAAAGCCCAACGTCCGGCCGCGTCCGTCGCCCTTGACGACGACGCCGTACAACGCCGGTGGGCGACCGAGCATCTCCGCGGCCACCGCCAGCTCACCGTCCTCGATCGCATTCCGGATGCGACTGCTCGAGATCGGCCGGCCATGGAGTGAGATCGCCGGCGCTTCGACGACCTGGAAGCCGTGCGCCGCCGCCAACGGCGCGACCGAGTTGGGCGTGCCCTTGCCCTCGAAGCCGAAGTTGCTGTTGTAGCCGAACAGCAGCCCCTCGATCCCGATGCCGTCGACGAGGATCTCGCGCACGAAGTCGTCGTAGGTCGTATTGCGCGTCGGCTCGTCGAACGGCAGTAGCACCATCGCGTCGACGCCGAGGCGCTCCATCAGCAGCATGCGGTGCCGGTCGGAGAGGATGCGCCGGGGCGGCGCGTCGGCGATCACGGCCATCGGGTGCGTGTCGAACGTGACCACGACCGCTTCGCCGTCGAGCCCGTCGGCGAACGAGCGCAGATGCTCGAGCACGTGCCGGTGTCCGCGGTGGATGCCGTCGAACATGCCGATCGTCACGACGGGCTTGCGAAACGCCGACGGCGTGAGTCCGTCCCGGCCCTGATGGAGGCGGATGGCCAAGGCCTACGTCGCTGCGAACTGGTTTCGCAGTTCCTCCAGGCGATCCTCGATCTTCGCGCGCGATGCGGGCTCCATCTTGTCGATGAAGACCTTGCCGTCGAGGTGATCCATCTCGTGTTGGAAGATGCGCGCGACGAATCCTTCGAGATGCATCTCGCGGTTGCGCAGATCGAGGTCCTGATAGTGCACGAGGATCCGAACGGCACGTCGCACCGTGCCGTAGATCTCGGGGAACGAGAGGCAGCCTTCGTCGCCGAGCTCGCTGCCGACCTTCTCGACGATGCGCGGGTTGATCACGACGACCTCGTCGCCGGGCTTGCCGGTCTCACAGACGAGCATGAGACGTTTTCTCACGCCGACCTGCGGCGCGGCGAGGCCGACGCCCTTGAGATCGAACATCACACGACGCATCTCCCCCACGACCTGGCGGAGCTCGTCGTCCACCTCGGTGACCGGTAACGTGCCTTCCAGGAGCACGGGATCGGGCCAAAGCACGATGTCCAACTTCATGCCAGGATGATACCAGCGCCCTCAGGACGGCCCCCCTCGGGGCGCGTCCGCATGGACCGCAGGGCGGCGCTCAACTACCATCTTCCTCCCCTCGCAGCCGATGGAGCCATCCACATGGGTGTTGCAGACCTCAGGAACAAGGCCAAGGACGCCTTCAAGCGCAAGCGCTACGACTACGCCGTCGAGGTCTACCTCGAGTTGCTTCAGTTCGAGCCCGACGACAAGGCGGGCGTCGAGGGCTTCTTCCAGGCGGCGAAGAAGGCGCGCGAGACGAAGGGCAAGAGCCTGTTCGGTGGGATGCTCTCCAAGGTCTCGGTCGGTTCGTCCAAGAATCCCAAGAAGCGCATGGCGTCGGCGTTTCGCGCATTGGCGAAGAACCCCGAAGCCAAGGGCGTCCTGATGGCGCTGGGCGACGCGGCGCTCGAAGCCGGCTGCATGAACGCCGCGTCCGAAGCCTACAAGCACGCGGCCGAGGCCGACCCGGCGGACAGCACGCCGTGGAAGCGGTTGGGCGAAGCACTCGGCCGGCGCGGCGACATTCCGGAGGCGCTCGACGCACTCTCGCGCGCCGTGTCGATCAATCCCAAGGACCAGGAGGCGTCGAAGCTGCGCAAGAACCTCGCGGCCGAGGGCGCGCTCAAGCTGTCCGGCTACGAGACGGCCAAGTCGAGCCGCGACCTCATCAAGGACGAGAAGGTCGCGCAGGATCTCGAGACGGAGGTGCGTCTGCAGCTCACGCCCGAGCACGCCGCGACGGAGATCGACAAGCTGCGCGCGGAGCTGGCGGAGAACCCGAACGACGCGCGCAAGCAGGTGCGGCTCGCGGACCTCGAGCTCAATCGCGGCAACGAAGCCGAAGCGCTGGAAGCGCTCAAGGCCGCGCTGAAGATCGATCCCGAAAACTACGACCTGTCCGTGCGCGTCGGCGATCTCGAGCTGCGCGACGTCACCGGGGCATACAAGGCGGCCAAGCAGGCCGCCGACGAGGCCCCCGACGACGAGGGGCTGAAGTCGGCGCTGCACGCCGCGCGCGAGGCGCTCGTCGAGGCGAACCTGGCCGAGCACCGGAGGCGGGTGAAGGCGCACCCTCTGGACCTCGCGGCACGGTTCACCCTAGGCCGCTGGCTCTTCGAAGCAGGCAAGACCGACGAGGCGCTGCAGGAATTCCAGCAGACGGTGAACGACCCGAACCGGAAGACCGAGAGCTTGCGGTTCCAGGCCAAGTGCTTCGAGAAGAAGGGCATCATCAGCCTGGCCGTCAAGAAGGTCGAGGAGGCCGCGAAGGACTTCCCGACGCTGGCCAGCCCCCGGTCCAAGGAGGTCAACTACGAGCTGGCCGACCTGCTGGAGCGCAAGGGCGAGCTGGATCGGGCCCGTGACATCTTCGAGCGCATCGTGGAGGCCGACGCGGGCTTCAAGGACGCCTTGAACCGCCTGGAGAAGCTCTCCGCTTCCGCGTAGCGCCGCGCCCATGGGGCCGCCGGCGAATCAGGCTGGCCCCCTCGCTTTCGGGAAAACCGCGTCCGTCCCGGCTGATCGGGGCAAAATCTGCGGCTTGCGCCCGCCCGGGGCGCCAAGAGCGAGAGAGAGACGATGCCGAACACCGAGTCCGCCAAGAAGCGTGTCCGCCAGACCGAGGTGCGCACGCTTGCCAACAAGACCAAGCGCTCCAACATGCGCACCGCCGTTCGCAAGGTCCGCGAGGCGGTCGAGGCCGGTGACAAGGCGCAGGCCCAAGCGCTGCTGACCGACGCCTACCAGGCCATCGACAAGTGTGCGAAGGCCAACATCATTCACGACAACAACGCGGCCAACCAGAAGAGCAATCTGACCAAGCTGGTCAACGGCTAGCGACGGGATTGATGTAGGGGCGACCCCTCGTGGTCGCGCATCAGGCGCGTGCCACATTGGGAAGCCACGAGGGCTGTCCGTACGTACGCGCCGGATCCGGGGTTCGGGTTCGGGATCGTCGGGATCGGGGTCGGGGTCCGGGATCAGGATCGGCATCGGGGTCGGGATCGGGGTCGGGGTCCGGGATCAGGATCGGCATCGGGGTCGGGATCGGGGTCGGGGTCGGGGTCGGATCCGAACCACGCGCACGTGATCGTGCACGACACCAGGATCAGATGCCCGTCGGGGCCGGCGAACGAACGTGCTCAGCACTGAGACGTAGGGGCGACCCTTCATGGTCGCCCAATCGGCGGTTCACCTTGGGCAGCCACAAGGGCTGCCCCTACACCGCCACCTTCTCGGCAACGCGCTTCAGCGCATCAACGGCGAGCTCGACGTCGCGATCGGTGACCGCATACGAGATCCGGAAATGGCCCGGCGTCCCGAAGCCCGAACCCGGCACCACCAGCAACCGCTCCGCGAGGCAGGCGCGTACGAACTCCACGTCGTCCAGACCGTGCGGCACCTTGGGAAACATGTAAAACGCGCCGTCCGGCCGAACCACCTCGTATCCGGCGGCCTCCAGCGCGCCCAACAGGAGCGCGCGCTTGTTCGTGTAGCCCTCCATGTCGACCGTGACGTCGAGCAGACCCTCGATCAAGCGCTGCTGTAGCGCCGGGGCATTCACGAAACCGAGCGTGCGCGTCGTGAACGTGAGCGCACCGACCAGCTCGCCGTCGCCCTCGCTCGCGGGATTGACCGCGATGTAACCGATGCGCTCGCCCGGCATCGCGAGGTCCTTCGAAAACGACGTGACGTGGATCGTGTCGCGATAGTGGTTGACGGGCCACGGCACGTCGACGCCGTCGTAGACGATCGCGCGGTACGGCTCGTCCGAGACGAGGTAGATGGGACGGCCGAAGCGCTCGGATGCGCGTGTGAGGACGTCGGCGAGCGCGTCGTAGTCCTCGGCGGGATAGACGACGCCCGTCGGGTTGTTGGGCGCGTTGACGACGAGGGCGCGAGTCTTTGGCGTGATGGCGTTCTCGATGGCGTCGAGGTCGAAACGGAACTGCTCGTTGGTCTGGAGCAGGACCATGTGGCCGCCGTGATTGGTGATGTAGAAGCGATACTCGACGAAATAGGGCGCGAGGCAGATGACCTCGTCGCCGGGGTCGAGCAAAGCCTTGAAGATGACGTTGAGCCCGCCGCCGGCGCCGACGGACATGACCACGTGTTCCCCGGTGTAAGGAACGCCCGCCTTGCCCGCGAGATACGCGGCGATCGCGCCGCGGGTGGACGGGAACCCGGCGTTCGGCATGTAGCGGTGCGTGCCGGCGGTGTCGTCCGTGGCGAGGTCGCGCAGGCGCGCGGTGACGGCCGCCGGAGGTTCCATGACGGGATTGCCGAGGGAGAGATCGGCGACGTTCTCGGCCCCGAGCTCCTTCTTCAACCGAATGCCCTCTTCGAACATGCGGCGGATCCACGAGGCGCCTTGCATGGCCTCCATGACTGCACGGCTGATCGTCATGCTGCCTTGGTACCCGAACCGTAGGGAGCCATCAACGTGGTGCGGGGGGAGGAGCGGATTCAGGGGCCCTGACCGGGGGCCGCTGGTCGATCAGCGGAATCGGGTTCGGGGTCGGTATCGGGGTCGGAGGCGGTATCGGGGTCGGGTTCGGGGTCGGAATCAGGGGCGGGAACGGGTTCGGGGTCGGTATCGGGTTCGGATTCGGGACGGGGTCCGGGTCGGGCTCAAAGCCTGTATCGGCGTCGGTATCGGGGGCAAGGGCGCGGCCGGGGCCACGGCCCGAAAGCGACTTCCATCCGTCGCCCCGCGCGACGGAGGCACCGCCAACAGGCTACGCGCGGCACCTCCGTCGCGCAGGAACGATCAACCGGAGACAGCCACATGACCGATAACCGCCCCACCTTCGCCTTCCATCGACTCGATGTTCACCGCATCGCCCAACGCTTCGCCATCGAAGCAGGCGATATCGCCGACCACATGCCACGGGGGCGCGCCAAGCTCGCCGACCAGCTGCGCCGCGCCTCCGAGTCCACCCTGCTCAACATCGGCGAAGGCGCCGCAAAACACAGTCCCCGCGAAAAAGCCCATCGCTACGGCATCGCCCAAGCCGAGTGCACCGAATGCGCCGCCGCCCTCGAACTCATCGAGATCCGACGCCTCGCGTCCCCCGACGCCGTACTGTCGGCACTCCACCTCGCCGCCCGCGTCTGCCAAATGCTCGAACGACTCATCCAGCGCTTCCGCTGAAACACGAACTCCCGCCACCGACGCGGTCTTGCCCGCGCTCGTGATCCCGATCATCTGTCTCGGGATGCTCTGGATGTTCGTGTGCCAGCCGCGGCGGATCCCAATTGCAGAAGCGGGCGCCGATCGGCGCCCGCTTCGAAAGTCGTTTGGCAAGTTGCCGGGCTATGCCCGTCTACTTGGCGCCGAACACGCGGTCGTAGCGGTAGTAGACCTCGAGGCACATGGCGAGCACGGCCGTCGAGTACACACGGCCGCCGTCCGGACCCCACGGACCGATCGGGTCCCACGAGCCCTTGTAGACGCAGTAGGTCGTGTCCTTGCGCTGCGTCTCGACGATGGCCTTGTCCATCGCTTCCTTCCAGATCTTCCAGTGCTTGCCGCCCACCTGGTGGATGCCGAGCGCGCCGTAGTACCAGTAGTACATGTCGATCGAACCGTCGCTCGGGTTCCAGGTCGGAGGCAGCTTCGCCAGGAGGTCGGCACCCTGCTGGATGACCTTGTCCTTGCGCGGGTCGTCGCCCATGAAGATGCGCGCCAGCACACCCACGGCCGTCATCGACTCGGACTTCTCGGCCGGGAAACGGTCCACCAGCTCCTTCGGTCGGGCCGGGCCGCTACCACGCTGGATGTAGCCGACACGGCCGTAGTCCGGGTCCGTCATCTTGTCGAGCCAGGCGCGGATGCCGTCGAACGCGTTGTCGTCGACCGCCAGCGGCGCCTGCTTGCCGCGGCGCAGCGCGTCCGCGTTGATGATCTTCGCGCTCTTGATCGCCATCATCATCCAGCCCGTCACCGAGCTGTCGTTGTCGCCGGGCTTCACGCCGTAGCGCCACGCGAAGTACGGGTTGCGCGACAAGCCGATGAACTGCAGACAACGCTGCGCCGAGCCCTTGAAGATCGGGCTCTCTGTCATGCCGTACGCTTCCACCATCGCCAGCGACGCCGTCGCGTGGTTGTAGATGTAGTTCGGACCGCTGCGGGCGCCGAAGCAGCCCTCCGGGTCCTGGATGTTCTTCAGGTAGCGCAGGCCCTTCGAAACGGTGTTCTTGAAGGGGTGCTTGCCGCGGTTCGTGTACCCGGCGCCCAGGAACGCACACAGCGCGAGGCCGGTGACACCCGGGTCGTACATGGCCTTGCCGAGACCGTCGGGCTTCGTCTGCGTCGTGGGCTTGCCGTCACACCAGTTGTTGAAACCGGCCGCTTCCCAACCGCCGTTGCTGGACTGGTGCGCCTTGAGCCACTTGAGCGCGTCCATCACCGCGTCCTGACGCTTCTTGCCGCCGCCGCCGGGCGTCTTGTCCGCGCTACCGCCGCGACCGCCGAACGCACCACCGGCACCGCCGCCGATACCGATCGTGCCGTTGTTCGCAGGTCCTTCGAACGGCGCATCCGACAGACCCTGCTCGCCCAGGCTCTCCTGGAACGGAAGGTCGTTGTCCGTCTCGACGTGATCGTCGATCTCTTCGTCCTTGATCACCGGCTCTTCGGTGACCACTTCCTTCTCGTGCACTTCTTCGGTGTCTTCCGGCGTCTCCTCGAGGTCTTCCGGGATCTCCTCGTCGGAGACCACGGCCTTGAAGGCCGGGGGCTTCTTCTCGAGCGGCTTCGCCGTGCTGATGAGGCTGGCGATGACGAAGATGAAGACGTGGACGGCGATCGAGATCATCCACCAGGGGCTCTTGCGCAGAGCCATGTAGAGCTGATCGTTGAAGTCGCCCTGCTGGGTGAAGGCGTACTCGTGCTCGTGTCGCTGATAGCGTGCCATTGCGGTCTGGCTCCCGTCTCTTCTCAGTGCGCCCCGGGAAGTGGCTTCCCACAGGCGCGTGGCGGCTGAATTCCAAGCGGCAGGGCCGCATTGTAGGCCGTGCCTACAACAGATCCAACGGGGCGGCGGAGTTCGGGTTCACGTCAATCCGAACGGCGTTTCGGACCCGAATTGGGAATCTAAGTGCCTATTTGACAGCGGGTTGAGCCCCGAGCCCCTCCACCAGGGCCATCACGGCGCAGGACGTCTGCAGGAGCGAGTCGGCGTAGTCGCCGCCGGGGACCCGGTTGAGCACCCGGTCCCCCTGCAGGAGCGCCTCGTCTCGGATCGCCTTCAGGAGGTCGGGAAACCACTCGCCGCTGTCGCGCGCCCGTGCGACCAGCCAGGCCCGCATCCACCAGGACTGCAGGTCCGAGCTCTGGCCGTTCCACCGGCACGGGGACGCCAGGCAGGCCGCGATGATCTCACCCGGATAGGGATCCACCGCGGACACGTCGCGGCCGGCCAGCAGCACCAGGCGCACGATGGCTTCGGCCACGCGCCAGTCCGACGTGTCGCGCCGTTCGCCCGGATCGCGGCCGCGGACGAGCCGGCCGTCCTTGGGACGGTAGATCGAATCCTGTCCGAGCGCGAACACGCGGTCGACGGTCATGGCCGCGAGCGAGCGGGTCCACCCGTTGCGCAGGCCGCCCCGGGCGAAGCGCGCCATCGCCTCGCCGCACTTGGCGAGCGCCGGCTGGTCCTCGGGCCGGTCGGCGAGGACGAACGCCAGCGTGGCGGCCGAGGTCGCGTCCACCTGATGCCACTGGCCTCCGCCGCCGAGCGGCAGCTGCCCGATGGGTCCGGTCTCGATCTGCTCGCTCACGAGATACGCCAGGCCGCGGTGAAGCGCGGCCTCCAGCCGCGGCGAGCGCGCCCAGTCCCCGAGCGCATGCACCTGAGCGAGCGCGGCGATCACGACGGCGGACGTGCTCAGCCGCTCCATGTCGGTCAGATGCCCGTCGCGTTCGGGCAGCTCGAATCCGCCGTCGTCGACCTGGCGTTCGATCAGCCCCTCGGTGAGACGCAACACCAGCGTGCGGGCTTCGGGCCCGTGCTCCGGGCCGTACACCCCGGTGGGAAGACGCGGAGGCATCTCGACGACGAGCGCCCGCACGGCGGCCCCGGCCGTGAGCAACGCGAGCACGACGGCGATCCCGAGCGCGGCCGGCGACGTTCGCTTCACCGCAGCCGCGCCGTCCGCCAGACGTCGTCCTTCGAGATCTCCTTGAGCGTGTTGCGCGCGTCGGCCAGCAGCGCGTCGGCCAGCTCCTCGGGCCAGACGGTGCTGCCGCCCTTGGTGAGCAGCTCGACCATGGTCAGCGCTTCCAGACGCACGGACTTGCCGAGGCGGATGTGCTTGCGGATGTCGTCCTGCACCTCCTCGAACGGCAGGTGGCGCGCGGGCCGCGTCTCGACGACGCCGAAGATCCACGGGCCGGTCGGCGTCGGTACGACCTTGGCGTCGCCCGGCTTGCGCTCCGGATCGAGCAGCCACGCCTTCATCTGCGGATCCGGATAGTCGTCGGCGAAGTCGGGCGTGACCTGCCAGAGCCGTCCCGGCTTGCCCATGCCGTGCCGTTTCGCCACGGCCTCAGGGGTCATGCCCATCTCGATGTTGCGCTTCACCTCCTCGGCGCGCTCGATGGCCTTGTCGTCCACGTCGAGACCCTCGAAGCCCTTCTGCTCGAAGAACTCGAACGGCACCTGGAACAGCGCGAACTTCACCCCCGCGGTCTCGTCGAACGCGTCGGGGTGGTCGGCGTAGACGCGCCGCACCTCCGCGGGTGAGACGTAGAGATCGATCTGGGGTCGGAACGGCCCGATGCCGCGCAGGAGCTTCTCCAGGTAGATGCCCTGCATGAGCAGGCCGCGCTCCTTCTCGGAGAACTCGGCCCACGTGATGCCCTGCTTCTCCAGGTACTCCTCTTGCGTCACCTCGCGCTCGGCTTCCTCGGACGCGGCGGCGAGTCGTTCCTCCATGCGGCTACGCACGTGGTCTTCGAGCATGCCTTCCCGCAGCGTCAGGCCCGCGCGCTCCGCGGCCTTGAAGAAGATCTGCTCCTTGGCCCAGATGAGGGTGCCGCGCTGGATGTCGCGCTGGCGTTCCGGGTCGCCGTCGTCCTCTTCCGGCAGCTGCAGGCGTCGCAGCAGGGTCGTCTTGGTGAGCGGCCGGCCCTCGACCCAGGCGAGCAGCTCGTCGAGGCTCTCGCCGTCGGCGCCAGCGGCGCGCGGGTCGTCGTCGAGCTCGCTGGGTTCGCCGCCACCGCGCAAGGCGACCTGCGGCGGAATGGGCGAGGGTCCCGTCTCGGGATCCGAGGAGCAGGCGGTGCAGAGCACGGCCGAGACGAGCAGCACGGTCAGGGAGACGCGCATCCAGGCAGGATACGGGGCGGGGTGCGGAACCACGAAAGACCGTACGAAGGGGTGACCCGGATGTGACCAACGACACTCGGTGCGTTCCGGCCCGTTCCCGCCTAGGCCCCGGCCTTCTCGAGCGCCTCGATCAACTGCCGCAGCGGCGCTTCGACACCGGTCGCCTCGGGTGCCGGGAAGAAGGCGCTGCCCGTGTCGAGACGTCGCAGGGCGATCCCGCTCGCTTCGATGACCGCGATCACCGGCGCCGGCGCGAACAGCTCGACGCCCGGCGTGTCGGCCGGCGCGGGACCCAACCGCGCGATCCCCCAGCCGCCCGCGACGATGCGCGCGCGTTGCGCCAGCAACAAACGGCCCAGCGGCGCCGGCACCGGACCGAAGCGGTCGAGGAGCTCGAGCTCCAGGTCGTCGAGGTCGGCACGCGTCTCCGTTGCCGCCACACGCCGGAACAAGCGGAACTTCTCGCGCGTGTCGCCGACGTAGTCGTCCGGCACGGCGCCGGGAAGATCGATGCCGAGATAGGCGAGCTGCGCCGGCTCCACGTCCCCGTCCCCCTGCGCCTTGCGCACCGCGTCCGCCAACAGCTTGCAGTAGAGGTCGTATCCGACTGATGCGATGTGGCCGCTTTGCTGCGGACCCAGCAAGTTGCCGGCGCCGCGAATCTCGAGGTCCCGCATCGCGATCCGGAATCCGGCGCCGAGCTCGCTGTACTCCTCGATCGCGCGCAACCGCTCGTTCGCTTCGCTGCGCACCGTTCGGTCGCGCGGCAACAAGATCAGCGCATGTGCGCGCCGCCGCTCGCGGCCCACACGTCCGCGCAGCTGGTGCAGCTCCGCTAGGCCGTAGCGATCCGCGTCGCGGATGATGATCGTGTTGGCGTTCGGGATGTCCAAACCCGACTCGATGATCGTCGTGGCCAGCAGCAGGTCCACCTCGCCGCGCACGAAACGCAACATGCGGCGCTCGACCGTGTGCTTCTCCATCCGCCCGTGGATGTAGGTGACGCGGATCTCGGGCACCAAGCGCGCCAGCCATGCGGCGATGACCGGGATCTCGCGAATGCGGCTCGTCACCATGAACATCTGGCCCCCGCGCGCGAGCTCGCGCTCGATCGCTTCGCGCACGACGCCGTCCTCTTCGCGCGCGACGGCGGTGTCGATCGGATGCCGTCCCAGCGGCGGCGTCGTCAGGTTGCTGATGTCGCGAATGCCCAGCAGCGCCATGTGCAGCGTGCGCGGGATCGGCGTCGCCGAGAGGCTCAGGATGTCGACCTCCGCGCGCAACGACTTCAGCCGCTCCTTGTGCTTCACACCGAAGCGCTGCTCCTCGTCCACGATCAGCAAACCGAGGTTCTTGAAGCCGACGTCCTTGCTCAGCAGTCGGTGCGTGCCGACGCACAGATCGATCGTGCCGTCCTTGAGGCCCTCGACCGTTTCGCGATTCTCTCCCGCGGTCTTGAGCCCCGACAGTACGCGCACGCGCAGCGGGTACGGCGCGAGCCGCTGCGCGAACACGCGGGCGTGCTGCTCCGCCAGGATCTTCGTGGGCACCAGGACCGCCGCCTGCTTGCCCGACGTGATCACCTTGAAGATGGCGCGCAACGCCACCTCGGTCTTGCCGTAGCCGACGTCGCCGCACAAGAGACGGTCCATGGGGTGGTCGGACTCGAGGTCGCGCTTGATCGCCTTGCAGGCCGCGGTTTGATCGGGCGTGTCCTGGTGCGGAAACGCCTCTTCGAACTCGCGCTGCCAGTCGCTGTCCTCGGGCAAGGGCGGCCCCATGCGAATCTGGCGCGCCGCCTGCGTCTCGAGGAGGTCTTCAGCCAGCTGGGCGACGGCTTTCGAGACCCGCTTCTTGCGATTCGTCCACTCGACGCCGCCGACCTTGCTCAGCCGCGGCGTGCGACCCGAACCGACGTAGCGCTGCACCATGTCGATGCGCGCGACCGGCACGTACACGACGGTGCCCTCGGCGAACTCGATCTTCAGGAACTCGCCCAGCCCGTCGGGACCCTCGATCTCGTCGAGGCCGCGGAAGATCCCGATGCCGTGATGCAGGTGCACCACGAGCCCGCCCTCTTCGAGCTCGAGGAAGTTCTCGATCGGCCGGCTGCGGGTGACAGCGACGTCGCGCTTGCGCTCGTGCTGCGGCAGGTCGGCGAGGTCGTCGTACGCGACGTGCGCCGTGCGCGACGGCGACCACAGGAACGAGCGCGTCAGCGAGCCCGAGCGGTACGTGACGTCCAGATCGGGCGCGTGTTCCTCGAACAGCTCGTCGAGCCGTTCCTCCTCGCCCTTGGCGCGGCGATACACGACGACGCGGTCGGCGCGTGACGTGAGCCCCGTGAACGCGTGCGCGATCCGCACGGCACGGTCCGCGGGCGAACTGTCCTCGCCGGCCGCGCGCAGCGCGATCCCGCGCAACGCATCGACGCTCCCGACGTCCACGTCGAGGTCCCCCTCGTCGCCCAGGGGCAGCGCGGAGATCTCGAACGGCGCGGCGCCGGCCAGGGCCGACTCGAGCTTCGCCACGCGCGAACGCGCGTTCGCGTCCCCGCCCCGCAGCGACGTCGCGACGCCGATCAGCGCGGCGCGTTCGACCAGCGCCGCGCGGGATGCCGCGGGCAGGTGACCGGTCAGGAACGCCGCGCCCTCCTCCACGTGGGGATCACGGAAGCGCTCGGGTTGAAGCGTGAGCACCTCGACGTCGTCGCGCTCGTCGCCGCTGCGCTGGGTGGCGGGGTCGAGGTCGCGGATCGACTCGATCTCGTCGCCGAAGAAGTCGAGCCGCACGGGTCGGCCCGCGCCCCACGGCCAGACGTCGAGGAGCCCGCCGCGCGCGGCGAACTCGCCGGGCGACTCGACCGCGCCGACGCGTCCGTACCCGGCGCCGGCCAGGTGCTCGAGCAGGGCGGGGTGCGACCGCTCGTCCCCTTTCGCCAACCGCAGCGCGGCCGCGTCGAGCACGTCCGGTGACGGCACGGCCTGCAGCAACGCGTCGAGCGATGCAACGACGCAGACGGGACCACCATCACCGCGACGAGCCTCGCGGAGCGCAACGAGGACGGCCGTGCGCGCCATGAGCACGTCGACGTCGGGCGGCGCGTCGGCTTCGACGCGCGGCCAGGCCGGGAACGGCAGCGCCGAGCGGCCGGACAACGTGTCCAGGTCGAGTCGCAGCGCGTTGGCGGCCTTGGCGTCCGGCGTCACGACGAGCAGAGACGTGCCGCGCGCGATCAGCGACGCGAGCAGGAATCCCGATGCCGCGCCGTAGAGGCCTCCGACGCGCACAGACCCGCGCTCGGCAGACCGCTTCCGGCCGAGGAGGGCTTCGAGACGCTCCTCCACGGTTCCGAGATCCGGGGATGTCGCGGTCGCGTCCAAGTGGGAGTCGCGCCCCAGGACGCCGGCGAACAGCGGCTTCCTTGCCGTTCGTTACTCGAGACCGGCGCCGAAGTCGTCCCCATCATCGTCGGAACGCGGGGGCCGGCTAGAGGGGGCTTTGGCCTTTGCCGGGACTTTCCGAGACGGCTTCACCTTGCGCGGCTTGGCCTTCGGCGCGGGCTTGCGCTTCGGAACGTCGATCCCGGCCGCGAACCCGTCCGAAGCGGGCGGCGGCGGCGGCGCCTTCGCGCGCGCCTCGACTTCGGCCGCGGCCGCCGGCGTGTCGGACGCGGCCTCGGCGGCGGGCTTCTCGACCCTCGTCGGTTGCTTCTTGCGCGCGGCCCGCTTCTTCGGCGAACGCGGCTTCTCGTCCGGCGCCGGCGCGGCCGAGTCGAGCTCGGGCGCCGGGACGTCGGCGGCCGCCTCGGGCTCGGGCGCGATCGACTTCGCACTCGACTTCGCGTTCCGCTTCGCGCTCGGCTTTCCGTTCGGCTTCGCGTTCGACTTCGTGCGCGCGCGCGAGCGCTTGCGACGTTTCGGCTTCCGCCCGACGGACGCGTCGTCCGACGCGGCGGGTTCGCCCGCGGGCGTCTCGGTTGCCCGATCGAGGGGGCCTTCGGACTGGACCGCCGTTTCCTGCGCGTCGGCCTCCGACGCGTTCGCGGCGGCTTTCTTGCGGCGCCGTCGGCGGCGCCCGCGCCCGCGGCGTTCCCACTTCTCCAGCGCGCTCTTGGCGGCGTCTTGCTCGGCGGCCTTCTTGTTCGCGCCCGCGGCGCGCCCCCACTCGCGGCCCTGGATCACGGCCGCGACCGTGAACTCCTTGCAGTGGTCGGGCCCCTCTTCCTCGATGGTGCGGTAGTGCGGCGTGACGCCGATGCCCTGCTGCACCTCGTGCTGCAGCAGGCTCTTGTAGTTCTTCGCGCCGCGGTCGTGCAGCACGTCTTCGATCTCGGCGCCGATGTGGCGCAGCACGAACTCGCGCGCGGGGTAGTAGCCGGCGTCGAGGTAGATCGCGCCGATCACGCTCTCGACGAGGTTCGCGACGACCGACGTCGGCAGCTCGTCGCGGCGACCGACGCCACGCGCGTACTCGGCGAATTGCGGGAGTCCGAGACGCTTGGACGTACGGAAGAGCGCGCCGCGCGAGACGACGGCCGACTTGATGCGCGTCAGCTCGCCTTCGGAGCTGTCCGGCAGGTATCGATAGAGCTCTTCGGTGATCACCAAGCCGAGCACCGAGTCGCCGAGGAACTCGAGGCGTTCGTTGCACTCCCGATCCGGCGAGCGCAACGACGAGTGCGTGAGCGCCACGCGCAGCAGATCGGTGGATGCGAAGTGGTAGCCGATGATCCGCTGGCACTCTGCCAGGCGTTTGTCGGTCGGTTCCAAGATGTCCGTCTCGCGTCGAGTGTTCGACAGCCGTCCGGCTCCAAACGAGGGAGCGCAAGGACGGTGAACGGCGAGCGGTGGTGAGGCCCGGAGAACCTGCTCGTGCCTGCCCAAGGGTGGTCCGGGCCCGATCAGCGCGGGCCGTCGGGCTCAACGGTAGCACAGGCCTACGCGGCCCCAAGTTCCAATGTGCGCTAGTGCCGGAAGTGCCTGTTTCCGGCGAACCACATGGCGACGCCGCGCTCGTTGCAGAGCGCGATCGCGTTGTCGTCGTTGCGCGATCCGCCGGGCTGAACGAGCGCCGTCGCGCCCGCCTCCAACGCCGCTTCGATCCCGTCGTTGAACGGATAAAACGCGTCGCTTGCCGCAACCATGCCGGCGAGATCCGTTCCCGTCTCCTCGGCGAAGCGCCGCGCGCGCGTCGCCGCGATCTCCGTTGCTTCGACACGGCTCATCTGTCCCGCGCCGACGCCGACCGCTTGCCCGTTCTTGGCGAAGACGATGGCGTTGGAGCGCGTGTGCTTGCAGACGAGATAGGCGAAGCGCATGCGGCCATCTCCTGTTCGGTGGGTTCGGACGCTCGGTCACTACCTTGGGACAGCCGTCGCCGAAGGGGATCGCGTCCCGGGTCTGCACGAGGAAGCCGCCGTCGATGCTGCGAACGTCCATGCCGTAGGGCGCGGTCGTCGCCGTACCCGCATCGAGCACGCGGAGGCTCTTCCCCCACTTCGGGGCGCCTTCGGCGGTGAACGCCGCGAGCGCGTCGTCGTCGACACCCGGTGCGATGACGACCTCGAGAAAGCGCTCCTTGACCGCCATCGCCTTCGCGACGTCGACGGTCAGCGGACGGTTGAGCGCGACGATGCCGCCGAACGCGCTGCGCGGATCGCAGGCGACCGCGCGCTCGTACGCGTCCAGCGGCGTCGCGGCCGTCGCCGCGCCGCACGGATTCGCGTGCTTGATGACCACGCAGGTGGGGTCGTCGAACTCGCGCACGAGCGCCCAGGCCGATTCGACGTCGCCGTAGTTGTTGAACGAGATCGCCTTGCCGCCGAGCAGCTTCGCCGCGGCGAGGCTGCCCCTCGGGGCCATCGGATCGACGTAGAGCGCCGCCTGTTGATGCGGGTTCTCGCCGTAGCGAAGCTCGGCGACACGCTGCGCGACGCTGAACGTCGCGGGGAACGACTCGCCCGCCTGTTGCGCGAGCCAGCGAGCGATCGCGCTGTCGTACGCGGCGGTGCGCGCGAAGGCCGCGCGCGCGAGCCGGGTGCGCAGCGCGGCGCTCGTTCGGCCGTCGTGCTCCTCCAGCTCGCTCAAGAGCGCTCCGTACTGCACCGGGTCGGTGACGATGGCGACGCTGCGGTGGTTCTTCGACGCGCTGCGCACCATCGACGGACCGCCGATGTCGATCTGCTCGATGACGTCTTCGAAGGAAACGCCTTCTTGCTGAACGGTGGCCTCGAACGGGTAGAGGTTGCAGACGACGAGATCGATCGGACGGATGCCGTGTTCGTCCATGGCGCTGCTGTGTTCGGCGTTGTCGCGCAGGCCCAGCAGCGCGCCGTGAATGCGCGGATGCAGCGTCTTGACGCGGCCGTCCATCATCTCGGGGAAGCCGGTCTCTTCGGAGACGTCTTTGACGTCGAGACCGGCATCGCGCAACGCGCGCGCGGTGCCGCCGGTGGACAGCAGCTCGACGCCACGGCCGGCGAGCGCCTGGCCGAGCTCGACGAGCCCGGTCTTGTCGTAGACGGAGAGAAGAGCGCGTTTGACGGAGACGAGGTCGGGCATGCCCCCGTTCTTAGCGTGTTCGCCGTCGTACCCGAACCCGATTCCGAGTCCGTTCCCGAACATGCACCCGATGTCCCCGCCGCGCCGGTCGAACAACCCGTAGGGACAGCCCTCGTGGCTGCCCGGTTGGGCGACCACAAGGGTCGCCCCTACATCCATCCCGATCCCAATCCCGATCCCGACCCCGAACCCGATCCCGATTCCCGAACCCGATCCCGACCCCGAACCCGATCCCGATTCCCGAACCCGATGTCCCCGCCGCGCCGGTCGAACAACCCGTAGGGGCAGCCCTCGTGGCTGCCCAACGCCTACGTGCGTCCATCGGTGTCGCTTCCCTGCTACGCCATCGCCTCTCGCAGCATGGCCTCCATGAACGGCAGCAGATCCCCGTCCATGACCGCCGAGACGTTGCCGGTCTCGTGGCTCGTCCGATGGTCCTTGACGAGCTGGTACGGATGCATCACGTAGCTGCGGATCTGATTGCCCCAGGCGATGTCGCCCTTCTCGTCGTAGCGACCGGCCTGGTCCGCCTGGCGCTTCTCGTCCTCGAGCCGCAGCAGCTTGGCCTTGAGCATCTTCAGGGCGACCTTGCGGTTGCGATGTTGGCTCCGCTCGTTCTGACACGAGACGACGACGCCGGTCGGCAGGTGCCGGATGCGAACGGCCGACTCGGTCTTGTTCACGTGCTGCCCACCCGCGCCGCCGGCCTTGAACGTCTCGATCTCGATGTCGGCGTCGTTGATCTCGAGCTCGCCTTCGTCCTCGACCAGCGGCGTGATGTCGACCGAAGCGAAGGTCGTCTGCCGGCGGTTCTGCGCGTCGAACGGGCTGATGCGCACGAGCCGGTGCACCCCGGTCTCCGACTTGAGGTACCCGAAGGCGTACGGCCCCTTGATCTCGAGCGTCGCGGAGCGGATGCCCGCCTCGTCGTTCGTCTGCCGCTCGATCTCGCCGATCTCGAAGTCCATGCGCTCGGCCCAGCGGATGTACATGCGCCGCAGCATGTCGGCCCAGTCGCAGGACTCGGTCCCGCCGGCGCCGGCGTTGACCTGCAGATACGCGCCGTTCGCGTCGAGCGGGCCGGAGAGCAGCGCCTGGAACTCGAGCTTCTCCAGGTCTTCGCCGAGCGAAAGGGTCTGGGTGTCCGCCTCCTGCAGCATGTCCGCGTCGGACTCTTCTTCCGCCATCTCGAGCATGACGTCGCCGTCGTCCAGGCTCTGCTGGAACTCCCCCCACGGCTCGACGACGGCGCGCAGGATCTTGACCTGCGCGATGACCGGCTGCGCCTTCTCCTGGTTGTTCCAGAAGTCGGGCCTCGCCATCTGCGCTTCGAGCTCGGTCAGCTCTTCCTTCTTGCCGGCGAGGTCAAAGACGCCCCCGAACCCGCTCGAAGCGGGCGCGCAGGTCCTTGAGGCGGGAGCGGATCTCGGTAGCGCTGGCAGTCATGCGAGCAAGCTACCGCGAATTCGGGCGATCCAAAGCGATCACTCGAAGGCGTCGACGAAGGTGCCGCCGGTCTCCCGCGCGATGCGCTTGAGCAGGTCGAACACCTTCTCGCCCGCGCCGATCGTGTGCACCGGGACGTCGCGCTTCGAGAGCAGCCCGATGTGCTTGACCACCCGGTCGTCCGTGCGATGGCGGCCGCGATTCGGCGCGCCGTCCGAAAGCAGGAAGACGGCGTCGAGCACGACGGGATCGTCGGCCGGCTTGCGCCCGCGTCCCATGTACTGGAACGCCGTCTCGACCGCGTCGTAGATGTTCGTGTAGGTGAGCGTCTCGAGCTCGTCGAGCCATTCGATCGCCAGGTACTTCTCGACGGGGGTGCGCGCGCACGAGCCGGCTCGACCACGGCATGATGTTCTCGTTGAACGCCACGATCTCGAAGTGATGCGTGCCCGGCAGGTCGCGAAGCGTTTTCCGCAGGTGCTTGCGCGCGTGACCGATGCCGTCGCCGTACATGCTCTGGCTCACGTCCAGGCAGAACACGACATGACTCCGCGGGCGCGGAATGGGAATGCCGTAATACGTCGGAACGTGCACGTGCTTCGTCGGCGCGTAGCGTGTCTCTTCGTCGGGGTTCGAGGGCGGCGCCTTCTCCTGCTTGCGCGCGCACCACCGCTCGAACCACGCTTGCCACGGTTTCGCCTCCGGCGGGAGGTTCTGGCTCGTGCGACGTGTCAGGCTCTCCCACGCACAGACGCGAACACCGAGATCGTCGTGCACCATGAGCGCAACCAACGGCTCGATCGACGCGTCGTCCTTGCGATGGCCCAGCGCCAGCGCGCGGCACGCGGTCACGACCCACGGATCGTTCGGCGCGCCCTTCGCCAGCAGCACCAGCGGCGCCGCGTCGCGCAGATGCCCCAGCGCCTCGACGGCGAGCGACCGCGCCGGGACGGGGGTCGTCGGCGTTCGAATGAGCCGGATCAACGCACGCGCGACGGCCTGATCGCCCGCGCGCAGTCGCGCGGCATCGACCGCCGCGTGCCGAACGCGCGCGTCCGGCTCGGTCTCCGGATCGAGCCGGTCCAACCAGGTCTCGACGGCGGCCGGATCGTCGACCAACGCGAGCAGCGGCATGACGCGCGCGCGCTCCTTCGGCCCGCGACGGCGCAACACGTCCCGCAGCCGCGGAAGACACCGCGACCCGAGCTCGGGATCGTCGACCAGCACGATCTCGAGCCGCGCGTACGCGTCCATGCGTGCGGCGACGTCACGCGCGTGGAACCCGGCGAGGACGTCCTGCAGGTCGGCCGGCACGTCGTCGACGGCGTCGTCCGCGAGCGCCGCCGGCGTCGCCGACAGGCAGAGCAGCAAACCGGCAAGCGCGCAGCGCATCGATCGCAGTCCCTCGTTACGGCTCGGTCCCATCCCTCTCAACGCCGGCGGAGGCCCGTCCCCCGCAGATTTCCGCTCTGTGCCGAGGCCCCGCGGGTCCGTATCGTACTCGCATGGCGGGCACGGAAGCGGACCAGGGCAGCAAGCGGGACCAACCGCCGCGGAAGGTGCGGCGCCCCAATCTCGTCGCGCTGCTGTCGTTCCTGGGCGCGTTCGTGCTTTTGATCATCGTGTTCCGCACGGTGCTGTTCCCGTTCCTGATGGCGATCTTCATCGCCTATCTGGTCGAGCCGCTGGTCGCCTACATCACGCGCAGCAAGATCTTCGGCATGAAGTGGACGCGCGGTCCCGCCATCGTCGCGGTCTACGTCGTCGTCTTGGGCGGGGTCTTGCTGCTGGCGTGGCGCGGCGTCACGAAGGCCGCGACGATGATCAAGGAGACGTCGGGCAACATCGCCGCGGCCGCCAAGGAGGAGGCGCCGCGGGTGGAGTTCCGCCTGGTCACGCCGCCCGGGGAGACCGGCGAGGACGGCGCGCCCAAGGAGGCGCACGACCAACCGATCGTGATTCCCGAAGGGCACGGAGATCGCTCGGCTTCGCGGCGCGCACGTCGTGCCGCGCGCCTGGCGCTACCGCACGCTGTACGAGGTCAAGATCGAACCCGGACAGGACGACGCGAACTCCATCGTCGAGCGCGTCGACACGCCGGACGACTACTTCGCGGACTACGAGTTCACGACCGACAGCCTCGACGAGAAGCCGCCGAATGTCGTGCTCGCCCCGGCGGGCCTCGCGGCCATCACCATGGCGGACGGCAAGACGAAGCCGCCGCATCCGATCGAAGTCAAGCTCGGCGAGCCGGCCAAGGGTCTCGAGCTCTTCCTCGAACGCAGGCTGATCTCCCCCATCGTCGGCAACCTGAAGAACGCGGACTTCGACGTCGAGCCCAGGGTCGTGCGTCAATTCGTCTCGCTCAAGGCCGAGGCGTTGAGCGAGGACCTGCCGGCACAGCTCACGAAGGGCGCGGTGAACTTCGCGGGGCAGGTGGCGCTCTCGATCTACGAGTTCTTCCTGATCCTCATGTTGACCGCGTTCATCGTCACGGATCGCCGCGGGATCGCGCGGTTCTTCTCGAGCCTGCCGCCGGACACGTACAAGCCGGCCTACAACAAGCTGATGACCTACATCGACGACGGGCTCGCGGGCGTGATTCGCGGGCAGCTCGTCATCTGCGGCGTCAACGGCGTGCTGACCTACATCGGCCTCCTGCTCCTTTCGATTCCGGGCGCGTGGCTGCTCGCGTTGGTGGCGGCGGTATTGAGTCTCATTCCCATCTTCGGGACGATCGTGTCTTCGATTCCGATCGTGCTCATCGGACTGACCAAGGGCATCGACATCGCCATTCTCGCGTTGGTGTGGATCGTCTTCATCCACATGCTGGAGGCGAACTTGCTGAACCCGCTGATCATGGGCTCCCACGCGCAGATGCATCCGGTGATCATCGTGTTCGCGCTGTTGGCGGGCGAGCACGCGTTCGGCGTCTGGGGCGCGCTGCTGGCGGTGCCGACGATGAGCATCATCCAGAGCTGCTTCCGTTTCTATCTGCACGAGATCGAAGGGCTGCCGCGAGAGGAACACGCACCGCACGGCGAGTGGTTCCGGCAGAAGATCAAGGCGTTCGTCGGGCTCTTCAAGAAGGAGAAGGCCGAGGCATGATCGCCGCTCTGGTCCTGGCCCTGTCGTTCGGCGAGGTGTTCAGCATCGTCGTGGGCGTCGTGCTCGCGTTGGCGGGCTTGGCGCTCTTGTTGATGGGGTTGATCGCGATGACGGAGAGGGCGGTCAAGCAGGGCGCGGTGACGGCGGGCATCTCGGTGCTCGTGCTGGCCCTGGGTCTGTGGTTGATCGGGCTGTTCGGGTAGGGCGGGATCGCGGGCGGGGTCTTTTGGGTTCGGGTTCGGGTTCGGGTTCGGGTTCGGGATCGGGTTTGGATTCGGGTTCGGGATCGGACCGATCGAATCCCGGATGCGCCGAAGGCGCCACACGGGGGGATAGGGCAAAGCGAAGCGGAGCCCGTAAGGGGGGCCATCCCCCTTGAGAACGTTCTTCCAGGTCGGACGCGCGCGAAGCGCGGGTCTCCCGAGGGCGGAGCCCGAGGGCCGAGCGAAGCGAGGGACCGCGGCCGTAGGCCGCGAGGAAGACGACCGGTCGCGGCCGGTAGGCCGCGAGGAACACACTGCGCTAGGCAGCCTCCCGCCGAGGTTCCCAAGGAGGACGCTCCCGAAGGAGTCCATCTGACACGGCCTGCTCGGCGAGCAAGCCCCCCTTGTTCCATTCGCCGCAACGTCTTGCCACAGTGGCCTCCACCACATCCGGAGTCCTGTCGACCTCCGTTTCTGCGGGACTGATGGAGCAATCCGGCGGTCAAGAACTTGTGTGGGGCGCGCGAGACGCAGCGGTTCACAACGTAAGCAGCTTGATGAGCGTCGTAGCGCCGGCGGGATCTTGCGCGCCGCCCATCACCAGGACGGCGCGCGCGCCGACATCGAGGCCCTCGGCGTCGCGCAGTACGCTCGTCACGCGGTGGATCAGCGCGTCGGTGGAACGACCGGCAGGCAACCGCTTCGGACGCACGCCCCAACACAACGCAAGCCGCCGACAAACGGCGTCCGTCGGCGCGAACGCGTGAATGCGGGCGTGCGGCCGTTCCTTCGACAGCCGCAGCGCCGACATCCCGGTGCGCGTGAACACCACGATCGCCTCCGCCTCGGCGTGCTCCGCCAGCGTGACCGCCGCGTGCACGACGTGCTGGTCGGGCCGGCCGCGCGGCATGCGCATGTGCGCAAGCGAAGCGCTGCCGGCATACGGCGCGTGCGGATCGGCCTCCGCGGCGACGACGATGCGGGCCATCGTGCGAACGGCCGCGGCCGGGTGCTTTCCGACCGCCGTCTCGCCCGAGAGCATCACGCCGTCTGCGCCTTCGAACACGGCGTTCGCGACGTCGCTTGCCTCGGCGCGCGTCGGCCGCGCGTTCTCGATCATCGACTCGAGCATCTCTGTCGCGACGAGGACCGGCCGCCCGGCACGCCGCCCTGCTTCGATGATCCGTTTCTGCATGGTCGGAACGCGCTCGGGGCCCACATCGACGCCGAGGTCGCCGCGCGCGACGATCGCCGCGTCGGCGCGCCCGAGGATCGCGTCCACGGCGTCGACCGCGTCGCCGCGCTCGATCTTGACGACGACAGGCAGGTCCGGCGCGCCCTCGCGCGCCAGCAACCGGCGCAGTCGCGTGACCGCGTCGGGGCTGCGCACGAACGAGAGGGCGAGCATGTCCGCGCCGGCCGCGACGGCGGCGCGTGCGATCTTGCGGTCCTTTGCCGTCGGCACCGTCGTCTTCAGCCGCGCGCCGGGGAAGTCGACGCCCTTGCCCTCCTCGAGCTCACCGCCGTCGAGCACGACGCAGTGAAGCGACGTCCCGCGCCGTCGCTTCACACGCAGCCGAATTCGTCCGTCGACGAGCAGCACGACCGCACCGGCGCGGACCGCGGAGAGGTCACGGATGCCGCGAACACGCACGTTCTCGGCATCGCCGGTCCCGCGGCCGGTGAAGAGGCGCACCGCCGCGCCGGTTGCGAGGGTCGCGACGCCGCCTCGCAGCGGCCCGACGCGCAGCTTGGTGCCCGGCAGGTCCACCATGACGGCGACGTCGAGACCGGCCCTGCGCGAGGCCTGACGAATGCGGCCGATCCAGCCCGCGAGATCCGCGGGAGCGACGTGCGCGCCGTTGACCCGGAAGCCGTCGGCGCCGGCGTCGATCAGGTCCAGGAGCGCGTCGACGCCTGCGCAGGCGGGTCCGACGGTGCACAGGATCTTCGTGCGGGCCTCGTGCATGGACGCGGAGTCTATCGGCAACGATCGGCGATTCGCGGGGTACCCTGCGCGATTCGTGTCGTGAATTCGCCGACATCAAGAAGAGACCCGTGAAGCCCCATCCATGACCCAGCCGATCCGCAACATCGCCGTCGTCGCCCACGTCGACCACGGCAAGACCACCCTGGTCGACCGCCTCCTCGTGACGGCGGGCGCCGTGGCCTCGTTGCCGGAGGACCAGGCGCTGATCATGGACAGCAACGATCTCGAGCGCGAGCGCGGGATCACGATCTTCTCGAAGAACTGCACGATTCACTACAAGGACGTGAAGATCAACATCATCGACACGCCCGGCCACGCCGACTTCGGCGGTCAGGTAGAGCGTGTGCTGCGCATGGCCGACTCGGTGCTGTTGTTGGTGGACGCCTACGAAGGTCCGCTTCCGCAGACGCGCTTCGTGATGCGCAAGGCGCTCGAGTACGAGCTGCAGCCGATCCTGATCATCAACAAGATGGACCGCCGCGACGCGCGTCCGGGCCAGGTGCTCGACCTCGTCTACGACCTCTTCATCGAGCTCGGCGCGGACGACGACGTGCTGGACTTCCCGGTGCTCTACGCGTCGGGCCGCGACGGTCTCTCGGGCACCAAGCCCGACGAGATGCAGTCGAACCTGATCCCGATCCTCGACGGCATCCTCGAGCACGCGCGACCGCCGAAGGGCGATCCCGCGGGCACCGTCGGCCTGCCCGTGTGCGACGTCGAGGTGGACCGCTATCACGGGCGGGTCGCCATCGGCCGCCTCGAGTCGGGCACGATCAAGGAAGGCCAGACGATCGCCATCTACCAGCCGGACGGCACGCAGAAGCAGAAGGCGCAGGCGCGCACGTTCGTGTTCGACGGCATGGGCCGCAGGGCCGTCGACGAGGTCCTCGCGGGTGACCTCGTCGCCATCGGCGGCATCGACCAGGTCGAGATCGGCGACACGCTCACCGATCCCGAGAATCCTGTCGAGCCGTGGCAGATGACGATCGAAGCGCCGACGCTGCGGATGGAGTTCCGCGTCAACGACTCGCCGAAGGCGGGCACCGAAGGCAAGTACGTGACGTCGCGTCACCTGAAGGCGCGTCTCGAACGCGCGGCGCAGGAAGACGTGGCGCTCGAGGTGGGACGGACCGGGGAGACGGACGCGTTCGAGGTGCACGGCCGGGGCATTCTGCACCTGGGCATCTTGATCGAGACGCTGCGGCGCGAGGGGTACGAGTTCGCCGTCGGTCGTCCGCGCGTGCTCTATCACGACACCGAGAACGGCCGCGAGGAGCCGATCGAGACGGTGCACGTCGAGGTGCCGCCGGACGACGCCGGCAAGGTCATCGAGATGCTCGGCCGGCGCAAGGGCGAGTTGCAGGACATGAAGACGCAGGGCGACCTGGTGTTCCTCGAGTTCGAGGCGCCGGCGCGCGGGCTGATCGGTTTGCGCACGCGCTTGTTGAGCGCGACACGCGGTGAAGCGGTGCTGAGCAGCGTGTTCAAGCGCTATGCGCCGTACCGCGGCGAGCTGCCGCGGCGCAAGACGGGCAGCCAGGTCTCGAGCGACACGGGCAAGGTGCGCGCGTACGCGTTGAACGCGCTCTCGGACCGCGGCAACTTCTTCGTCGATGCCGGCGAAGAGGTCTACATGGGGCAGATCACGGGCGAGCACCGGCGCGAGGAAGACGTGCTGGTGAACCCGTGCCGTGCCAAGAACCTGACGAACATGCGCTCGTCGGGCGCCGACGAGAAGGCCGACTACCCGCCGCCGATCCGCAAGGGGGTCGAGGAGAGCCTCGAGTTCCTGGCGGACGACGAGCTGTTGGAGGTGACGCCGGAGAGCCTGCGTCTCCGCAAGCGGATGTTGAACGAGGTGGACCGCCGCAAGGCCCTTCGCAGGGCGCGCAAGGCGGAAGCGAACTAGCAGCGGCCTCACCGCAGTCCCGGTGCGATACTGCGACCGGATGAACGTCGGGCGCTCATCGCTGCTGCTCTTGCCGTTGATCGCGGTGGTTGGGCTCGCGGCGTGGTTGTTCGGCGGGGAGACAGGCGGGCCCGATGCCGGCCCCAGCACCGTGTCGCCGGAGAACGACGAGGCCGCGCGCGCGATGCTCGAAGGCCGCGTGCACGGAGGCGGCGAAGCGGATCCTCAACCGGCGCCCGAAGCCGAGACCACGGACATCGACGGATCCGAAGAACGAGTCGAGGCGGAGCCGACGGCGAGCGGGGTGGATCTGGAGGTGGAGGTCATCGACAAAGACTCCGGCCGGCCGGTGTCGGGCGCCGAGGTGACCGTCGAGCAGCCCGCTCGCCGCCGCGTGGTGTTTCGGGTCAAGCGCGCGACTGACGAGGCCGGCATCGCGATCTTTCGCGACGTCCCGCGCGTCGGGCTCATGGTTCTTGCCCGGGCTCCGTATTACCGACGAGCATCGAACATGATCGCCGTCGAAGGCAACGAAACCCATCGCGTGACGATGGCGATCGAGGCCGCCGGCGTGCTCACGTTGCAGCTTCTGGACGACACGTCGGAGCCGGTCGAGATCTCCGCGGCACTGCGGATGAAGCTCATGCATCTGGATACGAACCGCGACTTCGGGAGCCGGCATGACGAGCACATCGGAGGGCGCGGACGGCCGAAGGCGCTCACGTTTTCTACGTTGCCGGGTGGCCGATACACGCTTTCGATCGTCGATGCCGTCATGAAGGACGCCGTGCGCTATCAACCCATCGAGCGGGTGGACGATCGAGAGATCTACGTCCGAACCGGACGAACGCAGGCGGTGGACGTGCGGGTTCGATACCGCGCGTACGTGCGCTTGATCGGGGCCACGCGCGGCGGCAAGGTCGACCGCAGTCTTACGTTGCGCGTGCGTTTGGCCGGTGAGGGCGCCGCGGCCGCGCGCGTGTTGCCGGCCGGCTGGCAGACGGGGGAGATGCACGGGGGCGCCCACTTCGAGGGGTATCTCGCACCGGGTGTCTACAACGTGGTGCTGAGGCGCGCGGACGGCCGGGAGTGGACCGAGCGCCTGGTGGTGGAGCGCGAAGCGATCGAGCAGACGTTCCCGGCGCCGTGGTAATGGGCAACGTCGGCGTGCGACATCTTGGACCGCGATGCGGTGAACGCGGATGTAGGGGCGACCCTCGTGGTCGCCCAACCGGTCGTATACCAGGCGCGGACAAATGCACGATTCGTAGGGACGACCCTCGTGGTCGCCCAACCGGTCGTCGATCAGGCGCGGACACATGCACGATTCGTAGGGGCGACCCTCGTGGTCGCCCAACCGGTCGTCGATCAGGTCCGGTCTGGAATGTGAATCGGGTGGCGCTACGACTTGATGTGGATCCAGGTCCCGAGCGCAAAGGCCGTGCTGCCGAAGATCGACAACGGCAAGGTCATTCCGCGATATGTAGCATCGTCCCGTAAGCCGAACACCAGCGTTCCGATGAGGCACAAGAACCCCAGCAGGAAGAAGCGCCACTGATACGGATTCGGTTCACGCTCTGCCATCGATCACCTCCCTAGGCTCTGTTTCGAAATGCCGCGTCGCGAGCCCTGGGAGACCGATGCGAGCCCGAGCCCGAACGAGCGGTTCTCGCCGCAGGGGGCTCTGTGCCCGCCCAGGACGAGGTTCCGAGTTCGGGCCAGGCGCAGCAAGAGCATCCCCGGGCGCAGTCCGCCGGCGTCCTCGGAAACGGACGGTCGTCCGCACGCGCGGTCCCACCGAGCAGGAGTGCGGACAACAGCCACGTCCGGTACTTCATCAACCGAGCTCGAGCACCTGTTTGTAGAATTTGGTGACCTCGTAGGGATCACTCGTCACGAGAGTATGGGTGCTGAGCCAGTCCGGCGCACGCCCTTCCGCCATCATCACGTCCAGCTGCTCGCGCAGATGCGTCCAGTACGGCTCGTCGCCGTGGGGCCCGAAGAACACGATCGGCGAACGCTCGATCACGCCCAGCTTCATGTCCGTCAGCGTCAGCCCCACCTCCTCGAGCGTGCCGACGCCGCCCATGAAGAACAGGTGAAAGCTCGCGACCTCGAACCAACGCTGGCGCGCCTGCCGGCTGCGGCCCTGGAACGTCTGGTAGTAGCTCGCGCTCTCGTTGGTCTTCTGGCCCTCCGCCTCGATGAAGCTCGCCCCGACCAGCATGTCGAGCTCGTCCGCGACGTCGGTCGCCTGCTGCATGGACCCCGGACCGCCGCCCGTCATGATCGACACGTTGTTGCCGAAGAACGCGTTCACGTCGGCGAAGAGCGTCCGCATCGACGCGAACGTCTGGTCGGGCAAACGCAACGCGGAGCCGTACGACGCGATGATCAGGCTCGTCCGGAACCGCTCGACGTCCTCGGGCTTGACGAAGAACCCCCGCAGCCCCCGGAAGACGTGCCGCACCACGTGCTGCCGCTCCTCGTGGCACCAGAAGACCTCGACGCCCAACCCCTCGTAGTCGGCGAGCCGTCCGTGGTCGCGCGCCGAGAGGAACGAACCATGCTCGTAGGAAGCCCGCCGGAAGATGATGCGCTTGATGCGCCGGTCCAACGCGGCCGCACAGATCTCCAAGTGCTCGACGAGGTTCGGAAAGTAGCCGAGCAGCAGGGTCGCGCCCGCGCCGCTCGGCAGGTCGGCCAGCATGCGCGTGCCGTGCTCGCGGCGCGCCGCGACCTCCACGCCATCGCGTAGGCGCGACGACACGTCGAGGATCGGCGTGCGGTCCTCCTCCGGATGCGGCTTCACCCACAACGCGATCGGCGGCTTGCCGGCGACGAGCTCGAGAGGATCATCGACGGCCGCGACGACACGGTGCGAGTAGCGCCCGGGCGTCGCGCCTTCTTCGAGCCGCTCGAACACACCGACGAGCTCTTCGTACTCGAGCTGCGCTCGGCTGCGTCCCTTCGCCTCGACTTGCAGTTCGACGCCCGTCCCGTACCAGCGCCGCGTGCGACTGAGCAGCGGATCCGCGTGATAGACCTCCGCACGAACGGTCGGATTGACGATCGTGTTGTCGCCGTGATTGGCGAACTCGAGGAACACGCTCGTACCGCGCGTCGAGATCGGATCGAGCACCACCGCCTCGAGATGCTGCCCGAGCGGACCCGCCTCGGGATCCAGAACGACGTAGTGCTTGTGCAGGAACATCGCGCACGACGTGATGACCCCGTCGCCCGGCGGCAGGACGATCTGATCGACGCGCTCGCGCACCTGCATGCGGTTGAGCAGGTCCTTGCCGTCGGCACGCACGGCGATCGTCATCAGGTCCTCGAACGTGAGCGCGGGGTGCAGTCCGTAGATGTGCCCGCTCGGTCGGATCGTGAAGCGGCCGTCGCCGTCGATCGAGTAGTCGACGGGCAGCTGCAGCGTGTTGTCGCGGACCGCCTCGAGGATCTCCGTCGAGGTGAGCCGCTGCTCGGCGGGGCAGAACACGAGGCGCCCGACGTGAAGCCCCGGCCGCACGAGGTCCTTCAGGAACGGCTCCACGCCGTACGCCGAGACGGTGGCGCTGACGGTGGCCCGCATCTCGATGCGATCCCCGTCCCAGGTCGGCGGCGTCGAGGGGACGACGTTGATGCCGAGCCGGGCGAGCCGGCTGCGGGCGGCGAAGACGATCTCCTTCTCGCGGCCCTGCACGCGGTCCCGGAAGGCGTCCGTCACCGGAAACACGACCTCGACCTCGAAGTGGGCGTTCGCCGCGGCCTGAACGCTTCGAACCCAGCCGTCGTCCGTTTGGGGCGTGACGTACATCGTTCTCCTCGCTCCACCGGCGACGTTTTCGGGCCGCTCACCCTACCCACGGCCCACGGAGCCTGGGAGCGGCGGTTCGTGGACGCGTTTGAACGGCCGTTTCGTGGCTTGCAAGGTGCTACCGAACGGTAGCACTCGAGCCGTCGCGCGCCGCCCCCGACGCGGCCGAGGGCGATCCGGGCGCCCTCACGTATCTTCGCTTCAGTGCCTGGGTTACGCGCCGTGTGAAGAAGGATGTCGGCAGGGTCATGCGTGGGTATCACTCGGCACCCCTTGTGCTTACGATGAGCCAGGGAGTTCCGCGTTCGGGAACTGGCTGCCTGAAGCGGCTCCCACGGGAGTAAGAATTCATGATGAAGCGAACGATCTTCGGAGCGCTGGCCGTCACCGTCGCCGTGCTCCTCTTCGCCGGTGACCTCTGGGCACACGGCGGCCAGTTCCGCGGCCCCGGTGGCGCGGTTCCGCCCAACATGCGCGAGCCGACCGACCCGACGCCGCCTCCGCCGCCGCCCCCCTCGGGCCCGCCCACGACCCCCAGCACGCCGACGACGCCGGGCTCGCCCAACAGCAACCCGACGCCGACGTCCGTCGGACCGACGACCACGCCGACCCAGCCCACCTCGGGCAACCAGCCCCGCAAGGGCCCGTCGGCGATCACGTTCGAGAACTGGTCGTTCTGGTACCACAACAACAAGGAGACCATCGAGACGCTGAAGGACATCCTCTACAGCGTGGTCTCGTCCGAGAGCCTCATCTTCGACCTGGGTGGTCGCGAGCGCTCGAACCGTTCGGATGCGATGCACAACATTCGCGCCGCGGTCGAGAGCACGATCATCCCGGCGATGGAGAAGCTCATCAACGACCCGAAGTTGGCCGGTCACCAGGACACCGAGTCCGCGGCCTACATCGCGTTGGCCAAGATGACCAACAAGGACCCGAAGCACATCGAGATGCTCATGAAGGGTCTGGATCCGAAGGAGAAGAAGGACCTCATCACGCAGGAGTCCGCCGCGCTCGCGCTGGGTCTGCTTCGCCGCCAGGAAGAGCAGTACCAGTTCGCCGCCGCCGACCTCGACAAGGTCCGCACGTTCCTCTTCGACGTGTTCGAGAACGACAAGGACTACCAGGCTCGCACACGCGGCTTCGCCGCGCTGAGCCTCGGCCTGCTCGGCGACCAGCCGACGGGTTCCGCGGACTACCCGGGTAGCGCGACGGACGAGGGCAGCGCCGCCAAGGGCGCCGCCGCCGCCACGACGGCTCGCCTGTTCGAGCTCCTCAAGGCCGACTACTCGAACCAGGACCTGTACGTGGGTCTCATGATGGCCATCGGCCTTCAGCCGAAGGACAGCCTCACGGAAGACCAGCGCGCGGTGCTGCGCGAGGTCGTCCTCAAGGGCAAGATGTACAAGGGCGACGCGTCGAACCTCGTGCGTTCGTACGCCGCTCTGACCATCGGTCGCATCGGCAACACGGCTGACATTCCGGTCCTGCAGCGTGCGCTCACCGCTCGCCGCAACAACGACCCCAACATCCAGCGCTCGGCCGCCATCGGCCTCGGCGTGCTCAGCCGCCTGATTCCGGCCGCGGAGCGTGTCAACCTGGCCAACGGTCTCCTGGAAGCCATCCAGAAGAACAAGGTCAAGGACTCCAGTGCTCGCAACTTCAGCTACATCAGCCTTGCCTACGTCGTCATCAACGACGTCAAGCAGGACAAGACGGACGTCATCGACGGCTCCCGCGTCGAGGAGTTCCTGCTGAAGGAAGCCGAGGACGGGAAGTACATGCACCGTCCGTTCGCCGCGCTCGCCCTGTCGCTGATGGGCCGCGAGATCACGGCGGAGCCGAACATCAACGCCTACGGCGAGGTTCGCCAGAAGGCCCTCGAGATCCTGCGCAACGGTGTTCAGAGCAAGAAGATGGACAAGCGCGGCCGCGCTGCCTTCGCTTGCGCGCTGGGCATCATCAAGGACGAGCACAGCCAGCGTGTCCTGCGTGAGATCGTCGCCGACCGCAAGGAAGACCAGGAGCTGCGCGGCTACTCGGCGTTGGCGCTCGGTCTGGTCGGCCACGGCCCGAAGCCGGTGCTGGTCGCGATCCGCGAAGCGCTGAAGGAGAAGCGCTCCGAGGAGATGCGTCAGCAGTGCGCCACGGCGCTCGGTCTGCTGAAGGACGACAAGGCCGTCGAGCTGCTGCTCGAGGAGCTGCGCAACGCCTCCAGCCAGAGCGTCAAGGGCCAGGTCGTGCTGGCTCTCGCCAAGATCGGTAACGAAGAAGCCGTCGGTCCGCTCGTCGAGATTGCCCTCAACGAAGGCAAGAAGAAGGAGCAGGACCTCACCCGCGCGCTGGCCACGGCCGGCCTGGGCGTCATCGGTGACCTCGAGTCGATTCCCTCGCTGGCTCGCATCAGCAAGGACGTCAACTACCGGGCTTCGACCGACCTGATCAACGAGGTGCTCTCCATCATCTAGAGGTGCCGACCGTTGAGTCTCTTGTGGGGTGCCGGCGCGCAAGCGTCGGCACCCTTTTTCTTTTCTGGGGGCGCTGCCCCCAGGACCCCCTCTAAAGGGTGAGCGCCCGCGTCCTTGCTCCGCATCGCGCCTACATCACGAGGACGCTTCCTCGCGGCGCTCGAAAGACCCCGGCGGAGAACGTCTCCACTCGGGGCGCTGCCCCCAGGACCCCCTCTAAAGGGTGAGCGCCCGCGTCCTTGCTCCGCATCGCGCCTACATCACGAGGACGCTTCCTCGCGGCGCTCGAAAGACCCCGGCGGAGAACGTCTCCACTCTGGGGGCGCTGCCCCCAGGACCCCCTCTAAAGGGTGAGCGCCCGCGTCCTTGCTCCGCATCGCGCCTACATCACGAGGACGCTTCCTCGCGGCACTCGAAGGACCGCAACGAAGAACGTCTCCATCGAGGTTCAAGGCCCACTCCGCACGTGCCCCCAGGCCCCCCTCCGAAGGGTGAGGGGTTTGGAGCCTTGTTGGAATGCCACTTTGTCAGTCCCGGTGCCGCCATTTCCTCGGCTCGACGGACGAGCTGAGAGCAACTGGATTCGCCGGTCCCGACGACGGCTCGGTCTATTGCAGCGTGAGGCTGCAGTCCGGGTGGGTGTCGCTCACCGCACCTGGAAGGCCTGGGAACTGAGCGAGTACCGAGTGGCTCGGCGCTATTGGTGGAAGCTCAGAGCGCTTCTGGGCGATCCACCTGGGCCCTAGGAGCGGATTCGATCTTCCTTGGGAACTCTTCCTGGCTGGCTTGCCTGGAGAAGTACCGCACCCTGCTTTCATGAAGGGTCCAAGACCAGAAAGGGTGCTGGGGATAGATCCGGGAACGAGGTATCTGGGTACGGCTGTGCTTGAAGGCCGTGAGCTCATTCATCATCAGGTCTTTGAGATCTGGGAGTGCCGACCGCAACAGACTCTGGCGGCAGCACGCAAGGTCGTTGGCCGCCTCATCGAGGCCTATCAACCCGAGGCTGTGGTCATCGAGCGCATCTTCTTCTCAGCAAGCTCTCACTCTGGCTTGCTGCGCCTGGTTGCCGACGAGATCCAGTCACTAGCGGAGGCGCTGGGAGTGCGCGTCGTGCTGGTCTCCCCGAGCACAGCGAAAAAACGAGTCACCGGAGACGGAAACGCCAGCAAGGCTCGAGTCGCTTCCGCTATCTGTCAGGGATACCCGCGGCTTCGGGCCTTTCTCGGCCTCAACCGCAAATGGAAGACGCGCTATCACTCCAACATGTTTGACGCTATCGCGGTTGCTGCGACTGCGCTGACGAAGGAGCAAGCAAACGTCAAGTAGGAACTCGGAGAGTGCTATCGCTGCCCGCCACGAGCGACTGCAGCCGTCGCCGCGTGTCCGTGTCTCCTTCAAGCTCCTGTGGATACGGACGTCTGGCTGTCGTTCTCGGCAAGGGGATGCTTCAAGCCGCAGCGCGAAAACTGGGTCATCGGGCGGCCAGAGCTAGTCGGTCTTTCACCGGAGAGAGCGCATTCCATAGGATATGGACTTCACTCGGGTCGGACACGACCAAGCGAGTCGAACGCTGGAATCCCTGATCGCGAGAGAAGGCCCACGTTGTTCCGGAGCGGTCCGATAGATCGCACCTTAGATAGCCGGTTGGCCGCCGGCTACCGTATCGCCGAAACTGCAACACAGATTGATCAAGCGCCCGCCAAGTGCCCACTTGTACCTTGTTCTTGTCATGATCCGAGAGCGTTTGGTCCACAATCCACCACGTCCGGTTCGATCGCACGACCATGACGTACTCCTCCGCGCGGACAAGACGGCACTCGAGCACAGGAAACACGTAGGGCTCGTATGCGGGCAGTCGCTGACTGGAGGCACTTGCGCAAGCACTCAGGACGAGTGCCAGCAAGCACAGCGATGAAGCCAAGAGTCTACGTTCGTGCACACCCCCCCCTCGCCTAACGCTCCACCTTCCTACGGAACGGTTGAGGCCAACCGGTCGCGGGGGCACGTTCGAAGTTGCTTCCCGTGTGTCTGAGCATGTTGGAGCGCCGCATCCGGAATCGACGGTCATAGGTCTGGTGCAACCACGCAGGTACTTCGGTCTCCAACCTTTGGCACTCCACATCTCCGCATTCCTTGACGTTCAATGTGAAACTGATCTGCAACTGCGTTCGAGGCAGGACCCTAGTTCTCTCTGGGCGCCCGTTACTCGCGGGCAGTCGAACTCGGTGCCTGCTGTTTATCATGTTGGCGTACACTGTCCCTCGCAGGCGACCACCCGTACACGGCAACGTACCTAGATCAATCGTCGCGGTCAACTCCAAGGGGGCTGGCTCTCCGAGGCCCGGAGGAGGAGGCTGCACGAAGGGACCGGTGATGATCGGTTCTCTCCTCCCAATGACTGCACCTCTCAGTCGGTAGCCCTGCCCCCCCTCCATGAATAGAGGATCACTGGTCTTCTGCTCTGCCTTCACGGTAAGCGTGATCTTGACTTCGCCGGTGCATCTCCAAACGACAGAAGTGTCTCCACCACCCTCTGTTCCAGCAGGTTCGTCGTCCTCTGTCTCGACTGGAGGCGGCTCTTCGATGGTTTCCGCGTCCGGCGAACCCCAAGGGACACCGCCGGGGATCTTCGCCGGCCACCCACCTCCCGGGCAGAGCAACGTTCTTTCTGTAAATCGCTGAGCGGTTGATCAAGCGTCGTCCCTCGGCAAGTACCTCCGTCCGGTTTCCCATTCCTCGCTGATCTCGATGAGCACCGCGCTTGCGAGCCGCAGCAAGGACGCTTCGTTCGGAAACAATCCGGCGACGCGAGTGCGGCGGCGGATCTGCTGATTCAGGTTCTCGAGGCTGTTGGTGGTGCGAAGGCGCTTGCGCTGCGCTTCGTTCAGGCCGAGATCGAACACGGTGAAGCCCTGCGGAATGTTCTCTTCGGCCCAGCGCGCCAGGTCGGGCGCGGGCTTGTCCCACTTCTTCACGAAGGCCTTGAGCTTCTCTTCGGCCTCGCGACGCGACGTCGCATTGAACGCGGCGCGAAGGTCAGCGGCAACGTCGCGTCGAAGCTTCTGGCGCGGAACGTAGCTCTGCGCGTTCTGCTGCAGGTGGAACTGGCAGCGCTGCCAGGCCACGCCGGCGAACCGCGCCGCCAGCGCGGCCGCAATGCCCTTGTGGCCGTCGCTGGTGATGAGCTCGACGCCGTGAAGGCCGCGATCCTGGAGAGAAGCGAGGAACTCGCGCCAATGGACCTCGGCCTCCGAGAGGCTCACGCTCGTTCCCAGCACGCTGCGCTTGCCGTGAGAATCGACGCCGATGGCGATCAGCACAGCGCAGTCGCGCACCGATCCGCCGTGGCGCACCTTCTCGTAGCGAGCGTCGAGTACGAGGTACTTGAACGCGCCGAGCGGACGTGTGCGCCAGCGCTCGAGCTCCTCGTCGAGCAGCGCAGCTGCTCGAGACACGCTCGTGGAGCTGATCTCCAGGCCGTTGCAAAGCACCTTCGTGATCGCCTCGACACGCCGCGTCGAGACGCCCTGGACGTACATCTCCGCCAGGGCCAGCGTGAGCGCTCTCTCGCTTCGCTGGCCGCGTTCGAGGCTGGAGGGGTAGAACGTGTCGCCGCCCTCGACGTCGCGAACCTGGGGCACCTGGACGTCGATCTCGCCCAAGCGGGTTCTGACGCGCTTGCGCTTGAAGCCGTTGGCGTAGCCGCGGCGCTGATCCGTGCGTTCGTGGGGCTCGGCGCCGAGGAAGGCACTGCGTTCGACCTTCATGGCCTCGTTCACCAGCACCCGCATCGCCTCAGCCATGCCGTCGAACCCGTTCTCGCTGAGCGCTTCCAGTGCGTCGCCCCAAGGCGTACGCTGTTCGTGGTGGGTCACGTCGTTCCTCCTTTGCGTGGTGTCGTTACCTGCAAAGGTACGGCGTTGATCCGCCACTCAGTTCGCCCCGGGAGATGGCGGCGCGCCCGCTTCGCTTGAATCAGCTAGCTGATTCAAGCGAAGCGAGCGCCTCTCCTCCGGGGAGCCATTTACAGAAAGAACGGTACACCCTCCACCTCCCGGAAGTCTATCCTCCTCGGTGAACCCCAGCGGGCGCGACAGATCCGCCGGCGTATCAGTTGACGACGGCGTATCAGTTCTCGTCGGAGTCGTCGTCCTCGCTATCGACTTACAGTCGTCCGTGTTGGCCGACAACGTCACAGTCAGCTTGGCTGTTTCGTACTCACTGTTGTTCGTGGCGTCCACGCCGTTAAGGTCGTCGTTGTTACGCGAGTAAGTCTGTGTGAAATCCGGCATTCTTGTTTAGCTCCTCGCTACCCGCGAACCATGGCATCGACTCGACGGCTACTTACGTCTTCTTCAACTGCAACCAGACACTCATGATCGCCAGCATCGCCACCGACTCAGGGTTCTCGATTCGCAAGCGCACAAACGGTCCAAGGTTGGTTGTCACCGGGGAACTCAGGCTCCCCGTCGTCGACACGACGATCGTGGTTCCGATCTGATTGCTCTCGACGGTGTCGAATGAACTATCCACCATCACCTCGTAGCCCGTGACGGGCGGGAACGGCGTGATCGTCTGACAGTGAACGTGGATCGTGGCGAGCTGATACTGGCTGTTGATCGGCAGCCAATCTCCGATAAACACCTGGCCTGAACCAGCTGCCATCAGGAAGTTGCTCGCCAGAACCAGCGGTCCCATCTTCCAAGCCCTTCTCTCTCAAACCTTACTCTGCCTTCATCTGCAGCCACACGCTGACGATCCCGATGAGCAATCCACCCGTGTTGTTCGTAAGGGCCAGTCGCACGTAATCAGCGAGATTGGCGGAGATGGTCTGGTCGTAACTGCCAGGGAGAGTCACAGAGACGCTCCCTCCAACTTGATAGCTCTCGACTCGATCGAATGAGCTGCGCACATCCACCGCAAGACCCGAGACTCCGCCTGACGGCGATAGCGTCTGGCTGTGCACGTGAACGTTCGCGTTCTGAAACTCACTCAGATCCCCAATGAAGATCCAGTCGCCAAGCAGCGTCTGCCCGGAGGCTGCAACGAATGAGAAGTTCTTGGCTAAAACGATCGGCGCCATCTACCGAGCCCTCCGGCGAACTATTCGCTCTTGGGCTGGAGCCACACGCTCAGGATGCCGAACATCGGGAAGGTCTCGGAGTTCTCGATCTTCAGGCGCACCATCGCGGCGATGTTGGCGCTGATCGCAGAGTTGGAGCTGCCTGTTGCGATCACATTGATCGTCGTCCCGATCTGGTTCGACTCGACTGTGTCGTAGGACGTCTCGACCTGGACTTCGAATCCCGTCGTAACGCCCGAGTTCGGCGAGATCGTCTGGCAATGGACGTGGATGGTTCCGTTCTGGAACTCGCTGTCCATGGGGAGCCAATCACTGACGAATGTCTGATTCTCATCCACGACGGCGGGAAAGTTCTTTGCCAATACTAGCGGTCCCATACTCATCTCCCTTGCTCTTCGACTAGGTACTCTTGGGTTGCAGCCAAACACTGAGCGTGGCGAAGACGGGCACAGTTGCACCATTCGCGATCTCCACGCGCACCATTGGGCCAAGATCTGTCGTTACGGGGACACTTTGAGAGCCCGTCCCCGTCACGTTGACTGACGTTCCGATCAGATAGAACTCGACGGTATCGAATGAAGTGAACTCGACGGTATCGAATGAAGTGAACACGCCGATCGTTACGCCCGGCGAAGGCAACGTTGCGGGAAAGAGCGTCTGGCAATGGACGTGCACTGTCGCGAACTGAAACTCGGAGTCAACAGGGACCCACTTCGTGCGAAAAGGCTGAACGAGGTCCGCGGCATAGGGAAAGTTCTTGAGCAACGTCAGAGGCGGACGGCCGAAGGAGTTGGAGTGCCCATGCCGAAGCTGGTCTTGCTGGCTGGGGTATGCGATCGGCGACACGCTCAGTGTCTCCATCGTCGCTGCGCTTTCGGCAACGCTCTCGAGGCCGCTCTCGCCAACATGTCTTTCCAATGACCATCCCGCGTCGATGTGCAGCGGTTGCAGCATCGACTTCACGAATGGCCGAAGTGGCCGCCGGCGCACAAGTCGCCGCGAAGAGAACCCCAGTCCCCCTCGAACGCTCTAGCTCCCAGCTAGCCGTGTCTGTCTTGCAAGCTCCACGGTATTCAGGCGCTTGGGGCCGTCAAGACCAAATCTGAGAAACCAAAGTCCGGGAAGTGGGTGTGGCGCGCCAGCAGCCATTCCACCAAGAGCAGTTGCAAGACAGACACTGGGTAGAGCTCGAACGAGTTCGAGAAACTACTGACGCGACCACGTTCGGACTGTAGCCAGGTGGTCAGACGTCTCAAGACTGCGTCGTATGCGAAGCGTCCGAAGCGTCCCAATCTCACAGCTAGCAGCTAGGCGCCTAGAGCTGTTGGATGATCCAGTGCCGTAAACGACGCGGGCCACGCATGGGGTCCCTTCAGCCGAAGCGCTATGGGGACTCGCCCAACGAGGCGAGAAGTCGCTTGACTTTGCTGCGTTCATCAAGCGCTTCGTCAATCTCAGCCCCAATGCGCTTCACATCGGCAAGGAGTTCTTGGGCGCGCTCCTCAGCGGACTTCCCGGCATCAGTGTCACCGGACTTGTTCAGCTCCCGCGACTTCCAGATCTCATGCGTCGCTCGCTCTTCAGCTTCTGTTTGGCGCAGAGTAAGGGTCTCGATTCTGTCATCGAGTGTCGACATCCGCATCGGGAAGGAGGAGGTGGTTCTGAAGCTGAACTACCTGCCCTTTTCTTCCCTAAGTACTCCAACTAGCGTCCAAAGCCTGAGCGCCCGCGTCCTTGCTCCGCATCGCGCCTACATCACGAGGACGCTTCCTCGCGGCGCTCGAAAGACCCCGGCGGAGAACGTCTCCACTCGGGGCGCTGCCCCCAGGACCCCCTCTCAAGGGTGAGCGCCCGCGTCCTTGCTCCGCATCGCGCCTACATCACGAGGACGCTTCCTCGCGGCGCTCGAAAGACCCCGGCGGAGAACGTCTCCACTCTGGGGGCGCTGCCCCCAGGACCCCCTCTAAAGGGTGAGCGCCCGCGTCCTTGCTCCGCATCGCGCCTACATCACGAGGACGCTTCCTCGCGGCACTCGAAGGACCGCAACGAAGAACGTCTCCATCGAGGTTCAAGGCCCACTCCGCACGTGCCCCCAGGCCCCCCTCCGAAGGGTGAGCGTCCGCGTCCTCGCTCGCATCGCACCTACATCACGAGGACGCTTCCTCGCCCCTCGAAAGACCGCAACGAAGAACGCCTGCGTTCGACACACGTGGCCAGAGTGGCACGCGAGGTGCGGCGTGCGGGGCATGCAGGGATCGAAGACCGCGGTGGTGATGCGACGCGTCGTGCTCGTCGCATGGGCGCTCTCACTCTTTGCGGCGGACGCACACGCGCACGGGGGTCGCTTCCGCGGTCCCGGCGGCATGGTGCCGCCGGGCGCCGGGCACAGCCCGCGCAGCATGACGTTCGACGACTGGCCGTTCTGGTTGCACTACAACGTCGAGCCCATCGAGCGGCGCGTTCGCGAGGAGCCGCGTCCCGCGCTGAAGGCCGAAACGCTCGAGAGAGCGCGCGCGGCGACCCTCCGGTTGATGTCGGACGCGAAGGCGGCCGGTCATCAGGACACGCAGTCGGCGGCATTTCTCGCGTTCGCTCGGATGCCTCGACGCGATGCGTCCGACATCGAGCTCTTGAAAGAAGGCCTCGAGAAGAGAGCCAAGCACAAGATGTACGACGTGATTGTGCTCGAGGCGGCGGCCCTGTCGCTGGGTCTGCTGCGCCGCGACGATCCCGCGCACCAGCTCGACGCGGCCACGCTCGACGGCGTTCGCCAATTCCTGTTCGGGATCTTCGACGACGGCGACTTCCAGGGTCGCGCACGGGCATTCGCGGCGATCGCCATCGGCATGTTGGGCGACCAGCCCACGGGCGACGCGGCCAAGACGACGGCGCGGCTGTTCGATCGACTCGATCGCGACGGCTATCCCTACCCGGACCTCTACATCGGACTGCTGTTGGCTTTGCGGTCGCAACCCCGCAGCTCGATCACGGAGCCGCAGCGCGAGCAACTACGCGCGTGGATGCGGGAACACCGCCGTCGCTCGACCCCTTCGACCTTCACGAGCGTCTCGGCGAGCTACATCGCCCTGGCGCTCGGTTCGCTGGGTACGGAGGACGACATCACCCCCCTGCTACGCCGGATCGGGAGCCGTCGCGGGGATCGGACCATTCGCCGCAGCGCCGCCGTGGCGCTGGGGACGCTCAGCCGGCACGTCTCCGCCAAGGGACGAAGCCGGATCGCGAAGGGGCTCATCGACAGCCACCTCAAGACACGGGACCTGACGACGAACAACTTCGCGCTGATGAGCCTGGGTGTGCTGTCAGCGCATGCTGCGCGCACCAAGGCGGCCACCTTCGACGCGGAGGCGGTCGATCATCTGGTCGAGATCGCCCGGAACGGGCACTACCTCAACCGGCCCCACGCCGCCCTGGCGCTTTCGCTCTTCCTCCGGGAGGCGGGCAACCAGGCGCGCTTCGCGCAACGACACAAGGCGTCGATCGCGACGCTGCGGATGGGATTGACGACCAAGAAGCTGGACCCGCGCCGCCAGAACGCCTTCGCGGTCGCATTGGGGATCGCCGACGACGAGGCATCGCTCCCGGCGCTCGCGGCGATCCTCCGTGATCCCAAGCGGGAGCACTCGCTGCGCGGGTACGCGGCGCTCGCGCTCTCGTACGCGTCGAAGCCGCCGGCCGACATCGGGTCGGCGTTGGAGGCGACCGTGAAGGAGCGACGCAACGAGTGGTTGCGCGTCCTGGCGGCGAGCGCGTTGTCCTCGTTTCCGAGCGCGACGTCGAGAGCGCTCCTCCTGAAGGAGCTGGAGGAAGCCCGATCGCACGTGGTGAAGGGCGAGGCCGGACGCGCGCTCGCGCGCATGCGCGACGATCAAGCCGTGTCTCAGCTGATCGAGCTCGCCGTCGACGACGGTCAACAGGATCTCACGCGCGCCGTCGCGATCTCTGCGCTGGGCCTCGCGTGCGCCCGGGAGGAGCCGTCTCCGTACGCGATCGTCACCGCGGGCGGCAACTACCGCGCTTCGACCGACGTCGTCAACGAGCTCTTCTCATTGCTGTAGCGCCAGGCGGACACGCTACCGCGACGTAGCACCCCCACCGGCCGCGAGAACGTTCCCTGATCGCCCGATTGCTACGTACGGGTAGCGCTCTCGGCGAGGCAGCTCGCCGTCGATCGACGGCGAGCGCATCGACCACGACACACGTGTGTCGGAACGGCGGAACCTACGGGAAACGAAGACCGCACGACCGTGTCGCGCACGTCCTCATTCGTCAGGGCCGCCCGGCGATCGGCACCGGCTGTGCGACTTGCAGGTCGCCGGACGCGGTGGGCGACGTCCGGCCTTTGCGCTACGAAACGAGGAGAAGAAGACGATGAGACTGCTATCCGTGACGTTGCTCGGCCTATTGGCGCTGAGCCTGATCGCAACCGACGCGTGGGCCCATGGCGGCCAGTTCCGCGGCCCCGGCGGCAGCGTGCCGCCGCGAATGCGCGAGCCGCACGACCCCACGCCGCCCCCGCCGCCTCCGGTCTCGCCGGGGCCGCCCGTCACGCCCGGAACGCCGTCGACGGGGGGCAGCAATCCGAACCCCACGAGTACGCCGACCCCCGCCGGTACGCCGCCGATCACCGGGGCACCGGTCGGCGGGCGCCCGCGCTCCAGCCGCGCGCTCACGTACGACGACTTCAGCTTCTGGTACGCGCACAACAACTCGGACATCGAGTTCCTGAAGGACGCGATCTACTTCGGCGTCAACACGGGCAGCATCCTCCAAGACGCGGGTGACCGCGGCGCGGGCAACCGGCCGGACAACACCCACGAGATTCGCGCGAAGGTGAAGTCCACCATCATCCCGGCGCTTCTGTGGGCCATGGATCCGAAGAACGCGGGGAACGCCGACGTCGAGTCGGCGGCCTACATCGCGCTCGCCAAGGTCGCGCGGGGCCCGGTTCACATCGAGCACGTCAAGAAGGGCCTGGATCTGCGGATGAACCACCACAACATCGTGATGGAGAGCGCGGCGCTGGGCCTCGGTCTCTTGCGACGCGCCGATCCGACAGAGCAGCTGAGCGCGTCCGAGCTCGACCGCGTGCGCGCGTTCCTGTTCGAGGTGTTCGCCGACGACGAGTACCCGACTCGCACGCGCGGCATGGCCGCGTTGTCGATCGGTCTCCTCGGCGATCAGCCCACGGGCTCCGGAACGTACGCGAGCGACGCGCGCGGCGCCGCCAAGGCCACCACGGCCCAGCTGTTCGAGGCGCTCAAGTCGCGCTACAGCCAGGAGGATCTCCCCATCGGGTTGCTGATGGCGATCGGCATGCAGAGCGGCGACAGCGTCGACGAGAACCAACGCAAGGTCCTGCACGACTGCGTGATGCGCGGGCGCCTGTACACGCTCGACGCGAGCGAGCTCGTGCGCTCCTACGCCGCGCTGACCCTCGGCCGCATCGGCAACACGAGCGACATCCCGGTGCTACGCGGCGCGCTGCTGAGCGGTCGCGGCAAGAGCCCGGTCATCCAGCGCTCGGCCGCGATCGGCCTGGGCGTCATGAGCCGTCTGGTGACGGGCGCGGACCGCGTTGCGGTCGCCGAGAGCCTGCTGGCTTCGAAGAAGCGGGTGAAGGACATCGGTGCGCGCAACTTCGCCATGATCAGCCTGGCGTACTGCATCAACGAAGACGTGAAGGCCAACAAGACCGACGTCATCGACGGCACGCAGGCGGAGACGTATCTGCTCGAGATGTGCGAGGACGGCAAGTACGCCGAACGCCCCTACGGTGCGATGGCGACCGCCCTCATCGTTCGGGAGATCGGCGAAGAGGCCGACATCATCGCGTACGGCGAGCTGCGCCAGCAGTACCTGGACGCGTTGCGCTCCGGGCTGACGAGCAAAAAGCTCGACACCCGCCGGCGCGCGGCGTTCGCGACCGCGCTCGGCATCGGCCGCGACAAGCGCAGCGTCAAGGCGCTGACCGAGATCGTGGCCGACCGGAACGGCGACCACCAGCTGCGCGGCTACGCGGCGCTCGGCCTCGGCCTGATCGGCTACGCGCGCAAGGACTCGCTCGTCGCGATCCGCAAGGCCATGAAGGAACGCCGCTCCGAGGAGATGCGCGTGCAGTGCGCGACGGCGCTGGGGCTTCTGCGCGACAGCGAAGCCGTCAATCTCCTGCTCGAGGAGCTGCAGAACGCGCGTAGCCAGAGCGTGAAGGGCCAGGTCGTTCTGGCGCTCGCGAAGATCGGCGACGAGCGCGCCGTCGAGCCGATGGAGATGCTCCTGCGCAACCCCAAGGAGCAGGGACTGACACGCGCGCTGGCTTGCGCGGGTCTGGGCGTCATCGGGGACCTCGAGTCGATCCCGTCGCTCGCCCGCATCAGCAAGAACGTCAACTACCGCGCACACTGCGACCTGATGGCCGAGGTGTTGACGATCATCTGAGGCGTAGACAGGCTGACGAACCTCGAACACGGAAGGGCGGTGCGCGAGCGCCGCCCTTCCACCTCATTCGGCGTCGCGCACGCAGCGAAACCCGACGCCCTGCAGCGGCAGCCATCCGGGCACGGTGCGGCCGTTGGTCACGATCGCGCGCGCTGGGCCTTCGAGGTACGAGCCCCCCATCACGATCCAACCGTTCACGCCGTCGAGCGTCGTCAGGGTGGACGTGAGCTCGGCGACGTTGCCGGCCATGTCGAGCAGACCGAACGGGCTTTGGTCGGCCGACATGACGCCGATGCTGCCGACGCCGTCGCTCGGCCGGCCCACGTGCGCCGTATCGTTCCAGAGGTCTTCGATGGGACCGACGGCGCACAGGCGTCCATCGGGACCGGTCGCCGCCCAGCTCCACTCCGCCGCGGTCGGCAAACGCTTCTTCTCCCAGCGCGCGAAGGCCCGCGCGTCGTAGAGCGAGATGCCGTCCACCGGCAGTCGCAACGCCCCCGCCGGCGGCTTGAAGCGATCCCCGTCACGTTCCCAGAGCACGCGCTCGGGCGCGCCGAGCACACCGGCGACGCGCGGTACGCGGCGGCGACGTTCCTCCGGCGCGAGCGTGTCCAGGAACCGCGCGTAGCGCTCCACGGTCACCTCGGTGCGGTCCCAGAGCAGGGCCGTCACCGGAACCACGCCGAGCGGACAGCGCGGGCGCCCCGCGCCGACGTAGCGAGTGCCGCCGTCGAGCTTGGACGGATCGAACGGGCACGCGAGCGTCACGCCCTGCGCGCCGGGGTCGGCTTCGAACGGAACGAGCACCTCGCCCTCGCCGGCTTGGATGCGCAGGATCCACTTGCCGAACCGAACACGGGCGTCGACGAGCTGTCCGTCCGTGGTCGTGAGCTCGCGCGCCTCGTCCCAGCGCGTCGGTCCGACGCTTCCGAGAACCGGAATCAGGAAGTATGCGGCGTTCGGCGGCGCGTTCGTGACGACGAGCGGCTGCTCGGCTCTCGCGAAGGCCAGCAGCGCTTCGGCTTCGGCGTGGCGCTCCTTTGGCGCGGTCCCCGGCAGCACCGGAAGAATCCGTTCCCGCAGGACTTCGTCGAGCGCCGCCAGCTTGCCAAGCGCGGTGTCCGTCTCGTTCGCGGCGAACGCCGTCGCGGCTTCCTTGCGCAACGCGCGTGCGCGCTCGAAGTCGATCAAGAGCCGGGTCGCGCGGTCGAGGCGCTGGAGCAGCGCGAACACGTCTTCGTTGCGTGGATCGAGGACCAGCGCTTCCTTGCCCGCGTTGCGCGCATCGACGATTCGACCCGCGGCTTCGTGGGCGTAGGCGGCGTCGAGCTGCTTCGCGACCTCCGCTTCGATGTCGCGGCCGTCGGACGACGGCCAGAAGACCACCGCCAACACGGCCAAGGCGATGGCGCCGAGCGCGAGGAGTCCGGTGCGATGGCGTCGTAGGTAGAGGCGCGTCCGGTACCAAGCGCTCCCGGCCGCGCCGGACGACTTGACCAGGGCGCGCACCGGCCGGCCTTGGAGCCACGCAATGAGATCGCCCTTGAGCTCCAAGGCATGTCGATAGCGGCGGGCGGTGTCCACCGACATCGCCTTCTCGATGATGGCATCCAACCCGCGGCTCAGTCCCTGCGGGCGCTGCTGATACCGGCCGAGCGAGACGTCGCGCTGAAGGTCCTCGACCGTGCGCTCGCTCCCCGACTCGATCTCGTCCAGCTTGCGCTCGAATTCGGCGATCTCGTCGTCGCGGCCGTCCCGCCGCGCCATCTCGATCAGCATCTTCAGACCACGAATGCGCTCCGCTCGAGGAACCTGCGGTCGCACCGCGGGCTCGAGCGGCGGCTCACCGGTGACCAGGTAGTGCAGCAAGGCGCCAAGCGCCCAGACGTCGCCGCGCCGGCTCGCCTCGCCCCGCGCCTGCTCCGACGGCATGAACGCCAGCGTGCCCGTCACGCGGATCCCCGTGCCGCTCAGCGGAATCGGATTCTCGCGGTCGAGGTGAGCGAGCCGCGCATTGCTCTTGTCGAGGATCGTCGAGACGCCGAAGTCGATGAGCCAGGGGCGCAGGCCCTTGCGGTCCAGCAGCACGTTGGCGGGCTTGATGTCGCGGTGCAGGACGCCCTCGTTCACGTTCGCGTGATACACGGCCTCGCAGATCGGGAGCATGATGCGCTCGATCATGCCCTCGATGCGCGCCAACGAACGCAAACGCGGGTCCTTCTGAAGCTCGCCTGTGCGCGCCATCGACGTGATCGCGCGCAGGTCCAGCGGGTCCTTCAGAAGCTCCATCGTGTAGAAGCGCCGGTCGCCCACCATGCCCGAGTCGAAGATCGGCATGATGTGGGCGTGCTGGATGTTGCCCTGGACCTCGACCTCGCGCTGGAACCGAAGGGCGTCGAGCTCATGGGTGTTGGTCGACAGGATCTTCAACGCGACGTGCCGGTTGGCGGCGGGATCGTAGGCCTGATAGACGGTGCCCATGCCGCCGCGGCCGAGCACGCCTTCGATCTCGTAGCGGCCGGCTCGGTCGCCGGTGTCGAATCCCTCCGTCGACATCCCGACGCGCGGGTCGATCGCCGGCTTGTCGTTCTCGGCCGGCGGCGCGGTGGCGACACGCTTGCGCTTGCGCGCGGCCCGCTTGCGGGACGCCGCCTTCTTCTTCGCCGGCTCCGGGGGCGCTTCGGCGGGCGCCGCTGCGGCCTCGGACCGAACGGACAGCGCGCCGCCGACGTTCGTCACCCGAAACTCGTTCTTGCACTGCCGACAGCGGGCCTTGAGGCCCTTGCCGCCTTCGGGGACGTCGGCGGATGCGACGCGAAAGCGCGTCCCGCAGCTCGGGCAGGCGACTCGGTCGTCGGTGCTCAAGCGTCCTCCGCGCGGCAGTTGGTTCGGGTCCGCCCCTCTCAAGAACGCGGCGGGGGGTCGACCCGCACCCTGGATTCTGAGAGGCTGAGGGAGAATAGGGAACCGGCCGGGGCGGCGCCAGGCTTCCCCGAAACGGGAGCCTTGGAGAGTGGCGAACGGCCGGGTTGAATGCCGACCGGAGATCGACATCATGGGTGCGAAGGAGTAGAGCCATCGAGTCACGTCGCACCCCGCTCGCTCTCATCGTCGACGACGCGCCGGACATTCGAGCGATCCTCGTCGCCCTCGCGGAACGCCATCAGTTCGACGTGCTCGAGGCGGCGGACGGCGAAGCCGCGCTGGAGATCACGCGGGCGCGGCGCCCTGATCTGATCCTGCTCGACATCCAGATGCCGAAGATGGACGGGATCACCGCCCTCTCGGAGATCCGCGAATTCGACCCGCACGTGTCGGTCGTGATCATCTCGGCGGCGAACGACAAGGAGATGGTCGAAGAGGCGCTCGAGCTGGGCGCCGTCAACTTCCTCCAGAAGCCGCTGATCCCCGACGAGATCGAGTTCGTCCTCGACCGCGTCTATCGCGCGATCGAGGAAGACGCCGACGTCGTCGAGATGCTCGCCTCGGTCGAGCGACGCGTGACGGAGCTGAGCATCCCGAACGACCAGGCCATGCTCTCGAAGATCGTCGCCTACCTCGGCCGCGAGCTTCAGAACAACTACCCGACCTACGAGATCCCCGTCACCGAGATCAAGCTCGCGTTGTACGAAGCGCTCGCGAACGCGCTCGAGCACGGCAATCTCGGAATCAGCTTCGACGAGAAGACGAAGGCGATGGCGGAGCCCGGTGGCGTCGGCGCGTTGATCCAGCAGCGCATGCAGGACGAGGAGCTCGCGAAGCGCGAGATTCACGTGTCCGTCGAATACGGTCACGGGAGCGTGGAGTTTCGCGTTCGCGACGAAGGCCGGGGCTTCGACCACCAAAAGGCGCGCGTGCAGCCGCTCGCGGACACCACGGCGCTCCACGGCCGCGGCATCACGCTGATGCAGCACTACATGGACGACGTGAGCTGGAACGAGTCGGGCACGGAAGTCCGAATGCGGCTGAAGATGGAGCAGCGGCCGGTCTCGCAGCCGACGCCGTAGCTACCGCAGGAGCACGGGCCCCTTCTCGGGCGGCCGGTACGGGCTCACGTTGAGCAGCTTGAAGATCAGCCGGCGAACGACGCGTCGTCCTGGCGCGAAGCTCTCGAGCCACTGGCTGAGGTGACCGAGCTCTTCGCCGTCTTCTTCAGCGCCGAGGAACTCGACCTCCAGACGCACGCCGTCACGCGCGCGCGGGTCCATGATCGGATCGAGCACGAGCACCGTCGCGCGCGGGCTGCGCCGCAGGTTCTTGAAGGCCTGCCCGCAGACGGACTCCTCTTCGCCGCCGGCGAGCTTGTCGTCGTCGGTGAGGCGCGGCGCGATGAGCAGGCACACGTCCGGCTGACCGTTCGGCGCGGTCGTCGCCAGCATCGCAATGGCGGTGCGCCGGTCGAGAATCTCCCGCGCGCGTGTGAGCGTCTCATCCATGAGGGGCCGAAGATACCCCGGCGTCCTCGAACGGATGCGCTTCGGTCGGCCCGTGAACCGGCGCCTGGCCCTGTATCATCGCGCCGTGAACGAACACGAGCCATGGACGCTCACCGAGGGCGTTCACGACGTGCGCCGGTTCCTCACCAGGCGGGCGCCCTGGGGCGTCCTGCTGGCGGCAGCGCTCATGCTGATACTCAGCCTTTGGGCCAACCTGGGCGCCGTCGCCGACGAGTTCTCCGCATTCATGATCATGATCGCATGTTTCAGCCTGGCCTCGGGAGTGACGGTCGGCTTGGTCTTCGGACGCGGCTTGAACGACGCGGTGAACTTCGCCGGGTGGATTCCCTCCGTCATGGCCGGCGCCGCGTCCGTGCTGGCGGTCGCGCTGGGTGCCGTCATCTCGGTGCTTCTCGTTCCACTCGATCGCTCCTTCTACGTCGCGCTCATCCCGGTATTCCTGAGTATCGGCGCCTGCGCCGCGGTCGCGCGCACGACCTGGGCCGACGTCTAGCCCCGGGGCGTGAGTACCGGTTCGGTCGCCCGCGCACGAACGGCGGCCCGGAATCCGTCTAGCCTTTGAGCCATGGGTCGCGCCGTACACGCTTCGCTGCTGATCTTGCTGCTGGTCCTACCCGCCTGGGCCGACTCTTGGGAGGCGAAGACCGACAACGAGGTCATCTGTCTGGACGCGCGCACCGGCAAGCTGCTGTGGACGCACACACCGGCGAAGCTGAGCGACGCGCATTTCGAGTGGCACGATCGCGGCGTCGTCATGTTCCCCCATTACGACGGCGCGAATCGAACGAAGCCCGTCCATCTCGACCCCGCGACCGGCAAGAAGACGGACGCTTTTCAAGCGGATGCCTCCAAGGCGAAGGCGCGCTCGGGGGTGTTCTGGCCGCTGCCGAAGATCGAGCTCGCGAACGGCTGGCGGCTGCGCGTGTTCAACCCGGGCAACGACAAGTCCTTCGTGTTCGAGGACAAGTCGGGCGACGTGGTGTGGAAGGTCGACACGAAGGGGTATCCGCATCGGGCGGCCTGTTGGAAGAACCTCTTGTACTACGCCTTCAGCTACATGAGCGACGAGGGCGTGATTCACGCGCTCGAGGCCGGCGCGAAAGAAGAGGCTTGGGCGGTCGATCTCAACGACATCGTCACCGGGCGCAAGAAGCCGTTGGCGCGGATGATCTTCCAGGTCATCGATGACGAGCTCTATGTCGAGGCGAACGAGCATCTCTTCTGCTTCGAGCCCGCGACGGGCAAGCTCGTGTGGCACCGTGATCTCTCGAAGGATCTGGGCCTTTCGTTCGACGAGGGGCTGTTCGGCGGCGCCCTGAACCTGGCGGTGTTCGCGAAGACCGGCGACATCCTGATCGTCTCGTTCGAGAAGCGGGTGATCGCAATCGACCTGAAGAAAGAGCGCTACCTCTGGCATCTCGAGCCGGACACGTTTCCCCACTGCCCCTTTCCGGTCGCGCACGGCGGCAAGGTCGTCCTGACATCGGGGAGCAAGCGGAAGCTCAGCCGGGTCGAGTAGGGCGCGACGCAGAACCGCGCGGCCGTTTCTTCGAGAGACACGATCGCTCGGGGTCCGCTACGCTGTGGGGACGACGATCGACAACGGAGGCGCTATGGCAGGCAAGTCGTGGACACTCAACTACCTACCCCCGGAGGGCGGTCGCCTTACGGGCACGCTCACCGTCGGCGCGGAAGACGTCGTCTTCCGCGCGTTGTACGACTCGAGCTTCAAGACGATCGCGAAGAACATCGGGCTGGCGGCGGGCTCGTTCGTCGGCACCGGTGGGAATCTAGTGGCGTTGCGCGAGGAGGGCTCGGACGCGGAGATCGTGATTCCCCGTTCGTTGATCAAGCAGGCGGAAGCGGCGCGGAAGGGGTTGATGAAGCGCGCCGTCGTCCGGCTCACGAACGATCAGGAGTTCGTCTTCGAGTACGGCCTGCTCTCGGTGAAGAAGCTCGTCGCAGCCTTGAACGGCTGACGCCGCCCGCGCCCGCTCGTCAGCCCAGCAAGATCCACAGGGTGCCGAGCACGAGCAATGCGACGAAGATCATGCCGGCGATTCGCAGCGGCGCCGGAATCATCGAAGGCGGCGGTTCGTCGTCCTCTTCGTCCCCTTCGTTCTCGTCGTCGATCAGGGGAATCGGCTGGCTGAGGTTTAGGAAGATCGTGCGCGCCTCGGTGAGCCGGCCTTCGGGAACGAGCACCTGAACGAGCGCGGTGCCCATCAGCTTCTGCGCCATGGCGAACTCGTCGGCTCGTTCGTCCTCGACGACGTGAACGGGAATGTCGTGCGCCTTGATCGCCCCCGCGATCCAGTGCGCGCGCACGGACGAGCTCTCTTCGGTGAGGACGACGAAGTCGTGTTCCGCCATCGGGGTAGCGTAAGGGGCCGGGACGGTGGTTGAAACCCGACACCTTGCATGTCGATCCGGGTCGCCCCGTACCTACTTGCCGGCGAGGCGTTCTTCCCACTCCGCGGCGGTCTTGGGCCCCTCTTCGCCGGTCAGCTTCTCGAGCGTCGTGTTCACGTGCGGAACGAGCGTCGTCGCGCGCTTGCTGATCTCGGTTTTCTTGTCCTTCGTCTGGCGCTCGAGCGCCGCAAGGTTCTTCACGAGGCGCTGAATCAGCTTGTCTTTCTTCTTCGCTTCCAGATCGACGTACCCGGCCAGCGCCCAGACTGCGCCGCGCGCGAAGGACGTGTCCGGATGCTCGAGCAGCTTCTCGATGTCGGCCAGGGCGTTTTCCTCGTGCAGCGCCCCCGCGGACTTGATCGCCTGCAGGTAGATCGCCCGCGTCTCTCGGCCCTCGACCTTCTTGGGGATCTTCATCAGCTTCGAGAACTGCCCGTACGACCCGGGAACGCCGAGCTCGGCGAGCGTCTTCAGAGCGAGGATCTTGAAGTTCTTGTTGCTCTGATTGAACGCGCGGCCGAGCGCCTTGACGAGGGGCTGCATCTCCTTGTCGGAGAACTTCCCCTTCAACGCCGCCGCGCGCTCCCACAGCCCGCCGGTCTTGCCGTCGCCAAGGCCCTTCTTGAGCGCTTTGGCAAGGGACTTCGGTGTGTCGGGCTGCTTCGCATTTTCGGCCGACGCCGGCGAGGCGAAGAGGAGCACGAGACATGCGGACACGACGAACACTCTGGTGATCATTGCGGTTTCTCCTCTGCAGGTAACGCCGATCCGTCCGTCGTGGCACCGGGCTGATGCGACACCGACGCATGCATCGGGACTGAAGTAGTGGATCCGGGCTACGGCATGACCAGATCGCCGAGGTCGAGGCGTGTCCACCGCGGGATGTCGACCTCCCTGCCAACGTCCGCCGTGTCCTGCTCGGCGTTCGTCCGCAGCTCGATGCGTCCTCGGCCCGCGTACACGCCGGCCAACACGAAGACGCCGTCGGCGTCCGTCACGGCCCGAACGGGAGGCGGGTCGTCGTACACGAGCCGAACGGACATGCCGGAGAGCGGATTGCCGCCGGCGGCGACGACGCGGCCCGCGATCGTCCCCGTCGCGCGCGCCTGTACGCGCACGCGCGAAAGGTCCGGCGCCGGCACGTTGACGGCGGCTCGATAGCGCTCGTGGGTGACGGTCACGGTGACGCGGGCTTCGCCACCGAAGTGAGGGGTGAGATCGAACCGGCCGCGCGCGTCGGTGCGCGTGGCGACGACGACGCCGTCGGCGCGCACCCGGGCGCCGGCGAGCGGTCGCCCGTCGTCGTCTACGACGACCCCTCTGAGCGTGCGTCCGATCTCGAGCCGAAGCTCGACACCGTCCACGTCGCCGGCGGCGGCGATCGTAGCGCCCGCCGCGTCCCCGTCCTTCGCGACCCACCGACCGTGCTGATGAAAGGCGAGCACGCGCCCAGCCCCTGACGGAACGCGATCCAACACGAAGCGGCCGTCCGGCATGCTCGTGCCCGCGCGCTGAAGCCGTCCGGAGAGCGCCCAGACCTGATCCTCCTGGATGACGCCCGCGTCGGTCCCGGTCACGAAACCGACGGTCGCGCCCGCCACCGGCCGGTTCTCGATGTCGACGACACGCCCTGATACGGACCGGCCGCTCTCGAGGACGATCTGAAGCGGTTCGCCGGCGGCGACGACGCGAAGCGCTGTGTGCGGCGCGAAGCGGGGGTGATCGACACGCAGGATCGCGGGCGCGGCGAGGTGATCCGGATGAAGCCCCGTGAGCCGAAACGAGCCGTCCGCGCGGGAGCTCGCGCCGTACCTCGTGCTCGACCCCCGCGTCGGCTGCAGTGCGACGCGCGCGCCGAGCACCGGCTGCCCATCGACCGTCACCGTTCCCGGCACGGAGACGAGCGCGCTTCGCGGCAGGAGCTTTACGTCCTGCTCGGCGACGTCACCGCTCGGCCATCGAACGTTCACTCCGCGCGCGAGGTAACCGGGTGCGTACGCGTGAAGCGCGCCGACGTGGAGCCGTCCTTCCGCGAGGTCCAAGCCGGGGAGCAGATACGCGCCCGTCTCGTCGCTCACCACGACGTGGGCTTCGCTGTCGGGACGCCCGATGGTGGCGCCCGCGATCGGCTCGCCGGTCACGGCGTCGAGGATGCGACCGCGAAGCGTTCGACCGCGCTGAAGCGTGATGTTCAACTCCAGCGGCCCGTCGCCGACGTCGATGGACTGCGCGACCGGGGCGAAGCCGCTGACCGCGAGTCGCGCGTACCACGCACCCGGCGCGACATCGTCGATCTCGAACAACCCGCGGTCGGCATCGAAGGCGACGGCGAGCTCGAGATCGCCCTCCTGTTGCAACAGCACCAGACGTCCTTTGGCGTCCCGCGCGATGGCGCCCGACGCTACGACCGGCGTGACGCGAACGCGATGGCCGCTCGGGATGACGCGCCGCTGAAGCGTCACCTCGAAGACGCCTTGCTGCGGAATCGGCTGCTCCATCCAGAGGTCGGCGTGGCCCGGATGCGACGCCTCGACGACGAGCTCGAAGCCTTCGCCGCCGGGGAGCGGCGACATGGGAAAGCGACCGCCCGCATCGCTTCGAACGGTCTTCCAGGGCACCGTGCGCACCACGCCCTGCGCACCCCGGCGACGGGACTCGGAGATCGACAGCATGATGCGCGCTCCCTCGACGGCTTCTCCGGCGTCGTCAACGATCCGTCCGAGGACGTTCGACTGCGCGAGCAGGACGACGTCGAGCACGCCGGCGTCGGGAACGCGCACGGCGCCGAGCAGGGCCGTCGCGTAGCCGGTGCGGTCGATCCGCAGTCGATGAACGCCCGCGGGGAGTCCGTCGAGCGCGAAGCGTCCCGCCGCGTCGCTGGTCGTGGTCGCGCCCCGGAGCGCGAAGGCGGAGAGCTCGAACGTCACCGCGTCGCGTTGCTCGCGCCAGGTTCCGGCGCGGACGTCCGCGCCCGCGACGGGCTTGCCCCGCTCGTCGACGACGCGCCCTTCGAGTCGGTGCGGGGCGCGAAGGAAGACGACGCCCAGGTCCCGCGCTTCGCCTTCGGTCGCGGTCGGCACCGCGAACGCTTCGGCGTAGCCGAAGTCGGGATGACGCACGCAGAGGTCGAACACGTCCGGCGCCGGCAGCTCGTCGCACACGAAGCGCCCGTCGGGGCCGGAGACGTAGACGTTCTCGAACGACGCGGCTTCGCGCGGCGCGCTGCGCGCGGCGGCGCTTCGAACGAGACGGATCTCGGCGCCGGAAACGCCGCGGCCGGTTCGAAGGGCTACGACGCGCCCGCGAATGCGGCCGGGCCCTTCGGAGGCGACGACGCGCTTCGCGACGTCGGGTTCGCGGGGCGGATCTCGATCCGTGGGTTGCAGTCGGGGAGCGCCGTTCGTCGCGGCATCGGCGGGAAGGTCGCCAAGCTGCGGGGACGGGTCGCGCGCCATGTCGTTTCGATCCGGGTCGCCGCTTTGAAGCGCGCCAACGAGGAACCAGGCGAGGGCGAACACGACGGCGGCGATGGGGATCCAGACTTTCACGAGGAGGGCTCCTGCGGCGAGCGGGACGGCGGACGTCGATGCGGTCGACGCGAGGTCGGGGAGGTAGGCGGCGAGACCGGGAAGAAGCGCGGCGTTGTCGGAACGGCGGAATCGTTTGCGAAGCAAGCGAACGGCGCGTTCGCAGCGGCTCTGCACCGTGGACTTGGGCAGCTCGAGGATGTGCGCGACCTCGGCGAGGGAGAGGCTCTGGTAGTAGTGCAGGACGAGCGGCGTCTTTAGGCGTTCGGGCATGGTCTCGAGCGCTTGTTCGAGTGCGAGCTCGAACTCGCGGCGGCTGGCGCGGTGCTCGACGGTGGCGCGTCGGGCTTCTTCGAAGACGTCGGCGAGGTCATCCAGCGAGACGGCGGGTCGTGCGCGGCGGTGGTGTTGTCGGGCTTCGTTGACGGCGATGCGCAGGAGCCAGAAGCGCAGGCGGTCGGGTTGACGGATGGTGTCGGCTTTGCGGAGGGCTTTGAGGAAGGTGGATTGGACGACGTCGCGGGCGTCGGTTTCGTGGTGGACGAGGCGCAGGACGACCTGATAGACGGCGGGGTAGTGGCGTCCGAAGAGCTCTCCGAGGGCATCGCGGTCTTCGTGGGCGAGCCAGGCTTGGAGGAGTTCTTGGTCCTGCTTCATGCCCTTTCAGATGCATGGGGGGCGGGGTCGTACGAGAGTTTTTTCGGGATGCCCTATTTGTTGGGGTTTGTCGGGGGGTTGCAATTGGTCCGGGATCGTAGGGGGCCGGGTATCCTCCGTCGTCCGACGTGGAGTCGGGGCGTAGCGCAGCTTGGTAGCGCGCCTGCTTCGGGAGCAGGAGGTCGGAGGTTCAAATCCTCTCGCCCCGACCATTCTCTCTCCCCCTCCCGGGGGGAGCCAATGGCCGCAGCAGCCAACTTCTTGCGGCTCGGTGGCGATGCGCGGCGCTTCCTCGCACTCGCATTGAAGCTCTCAGCTTTGTCAGGCGTTGACAGCGATTGCCCACGCTTGTGCCAGTTTGGTGCAAGCGTTGGTGCAAGCGGTCCCGACGCTTCGGTCTTGCCATCGGTGCCGGTCCCTGCACGTGCCCGGTCAGAGGCCTCCTCGCCGAGGGATAGGGACGGCAGGGCATCCAACGCGCCCGCTACGTCCAGCAACGCAGGATCCGTGTAGGTGACCATCGTGAGATTGATGTCGCTGTGTCGTAGCGCGGCCTGCGCGGTTCGCGGTGCGACGCCGCCCTTGCTGAGGTGACTTGCGAAGCTGTGCCGGAGCGCGTGGATGTCGACGCTGCGCCCACGATTGTCCTTCTTGGCGATCCCGGCCAACTTCAAGTCACGGTCAAGAATCTTGACGAGCGCCTTGGGAACGTAGAAGAGCGGCGCATCTGCGGGGAGGCGAGCCGGGACGGCTTCGCCTGACGCTCTGGCTGCTGCTCTGGCGCGTTGAAGAGTCTCGTCTGTCCACTGCGCTAGGTCGGCGGCAAGGTCCGCTCTGAGGGGGATCTCAGCGCCCTGACGGTTCTTCTCATCGCGCGCGTCGAGGACAAGATGCGGGACCGGGGCATCGAGAACGAGAGAGGCGACGGTGAGCGACGCGAGTTCGTTTCGTCTCAATCCAGTCAAGACGAGCGTCTTGTAGATCAAGGCCCGCTCCAGCCCCAACCGCTCCTTGTCTCGCCGAGTCTTGTCACTGATCCGGGCCACTCGCTGTCCCTTCCGAGCACCCCGGCGGATGGTGGTGGCGTCTAGCACCGGTCTTTGGCGGGCCACGTCGAGGAGCTGTGTCAGTTCTCCTTCGGTCAGAGCGCGTCCCGACCGGGCGGTTGGCCCGAACCCAGTCAGTCTGAACGAGGCCCGCAAGAACTACCGGGAGATGGGGGCTTCGGCACCGAGGCGTGTCGGCTCGGTGCGCCCGCCAACGGCTGACGAGTTTCCGCCTGATCAGGCAGAGGGCTGATCCGTGGCCTCGTTCTCCCGCAGCGACGGCTGGTGCTAGGTCTCCTACAGGCCCCGGATCTGTACGCCCTCGTCAAGAGGATCACTGGTGAAGTCGAGGGAGACGAAGAACTTGAAGCGCTTGCTGCGAAGCAGCAGGAGCCTGTCGTGAGAGACCACCTTCGCAAAGCGGATGATCATCGAGACCATCAGCGTGTCCCCCACAGGAGAGGTCGAGTTCTGGTTCAACGATGGTGACCTGTTCTGGGGGCACATGATCCAGGTCAGTGGCTCCCTTACGGAGGGGCTGACGGATGCGGACATCTGTGGGTGACCCTGATCGCTTGGACGTGGCATGCTCATGGCGTCTCTTCATCGACGCTCGCACGCCCCAGAAGGCCGAGCGTGTTCTGCATGGGTTTCTCAAGCGTCTCCGAGAGCCAACGAGCCCTCCGAGGATCGAGCGCCACCACGACGGGTACTTCCTCTCCCTGTTTGAGACAAACCACAGAGGAACCTGGCCCGAGATCGTCCTTGATGTCATCGAGTTCGTGCAGTGTGTTGGCGGAGCGCCCAAGGTCGAGGAGATCAGCAACAGTCTTAGTCTCTGGTGCGATGGCACGTCAGAGCCGGGGTGCTACGCACTGCAAGTCTATGCAGCCAAGCCCGCCTGAGCCCAGCGGTCGCATTTCCACCCGTCGGCCAGAGCCGGTACGCTTCCACCGTGGACAACAACGACCGCCCCTCCGAACGCCTCTTCGAGGAGTACATGGACTCGATCGGGTACCCGGACCTGCTTCGAGAACCGCGTCCGGGACTGCCACCGCCGCCCCCGGGCCAGCAGCATCGCGGGCCGGACTACGGCATCGAGCACGCCACCGGCCTCCTCCTCTGCGAAGTGAAGGACTGCCCGGCCCCCACCAACTACGACCACCTCCCGGGCGGGTCCTTGGACTACACGAAGGTGCCGTGGTCGCGCATCAAGGACGCCCTGAAGAAGTTCAAGGCGTTCACGGACCACGGGTGCTACGTCGCCCTGTGCAATGCGGGACGACCCGACGCCGTGTTCGACTTTCCCGCCGCCGTCCTTCTCGCGGCATTCGGGGGCGGGCCCGTCGATCGCCCGGCGATTCTGACGGAGCGGTCGAACACCCGTGTGTCGGCTGTGGTCGTCCTCGGCATCCGTGACTTGGCCGAGGAGCGGCACGCTGTCGAACTCCGGCGGCTGGCAGACGCTGACGGCATGCGGTCAAGGGCGTATCTGGACCTCGTCACCAGCGAGCCCGATCCTGTCGAGTCCCTGCCCTGGGTCACCGTCTACGAGAACCCCCATGCGGTTCGCCCTGTTCCCGACGATCTTTTTCGTGGCCCGGCTGACATCCGGTGGGCCATGGGCGAGCGCGACTTCGAGGAGGTCTGGCGCGGTCCCGAGGCCAGGGAGGACGCGCCTCCGGCGCTGCGGCGGCGGCTGTCGTAAGTCCCCCGATGGTGGGCGCTCGACGCCCGGTCGGTGCGGAGCGCTACCTTGGGCCGCGCTATGCGAGCCTCACCTCACGACTCAGGCGGTGCGCTTGGCGGCGTGCCTTACTTCCACCCCGTGCATCGCCCGGGGCCATCGTTCTGGCAGCCGATCGACAAGAACGCCCGTCGCCTCCACCGTCTCGCCATCGCGACAGAGGATGTCTCCGCCATGATCGCGGTGGCCAACGGCCAGACTGATGCGAGCCAACTTGTCGCGGTCAAGAAGGCGCTCGTCGTCGCGGCCTACTCCCTCTTGGACTCGGTCAAGAAGTTCCACCAGTGGTTCCAGTCGGTGGGATGGCGCGGGCAAGCCGAGAAGGACATCGAGCGCGAGACGGCGCTCTACGACCTCACGAAGGCCGCCGATCTGCACATGGGAGCGCTCAAGCAGGTGCGCAACAAGATCAGCGCTCACATGGACTGGAGCCTCGACGAGCAGGAGTTCCTGGGTACGTATCGTGATCTCGAAGCCCTGATGTCGGAACTCCCTGCGCAGCTATCGCCGACGGTTGACTACGTTAACTTCGTCGTGTCCCTCAGAACCGGCCAATGGAGCAGGCAAGAGGGCGACAGCATGCACATCTGCCAGAAGGACCTCCCACCGCTCACGATCGCAGAGGAGCGGCCGTTCCACCCGGGTGAGGACGCGGACGCCTAACCCGATAGCCCGTCTGTTCTGCGGCAGGAGATGCAGTCGTAGCCCCTACCGCGCCTCCGGCACGAACCGCTGCCGCCGCCGCTCCGGCACGAACATCTCGGCCGCCTCGCGCTCGGGGCAACCGCAGCCGGGGTAGACCCGAGTACAGTGCTGGGCCAAGCGCCACGGGAACTGCTAATCGTCGCGGCGCGTTCCCTGGAGGATCCCATGGCTGGAGCAGGCTTCCCGCCCCAAGGGACAGGCGGGCCGCCCCAGAAGCCCCGCACATGCGTGTTCGTAGACAGCACGAACTTCCGGAATCTGTTCGCGCAGATCGTATCCAGCTTCGATCCAGCAGGTGATCCCTGGCCGTCGGAGTACTACTGGACAACGCTCTGGCAGATGCTGGCTGACAGTGCTTGGCAGTATTCCCCCGCGCACCTCGTTCGCTGCTACTGGTACATCCCCGAGGGTTTCGAACTTCAGGGCCACTGGGATCTTGCGGAGGATCGGCGAGACGACCTTAGAGACAAAGCAGGGAAACTGTGGGTGAAGGCTCGCAACCACATCCGGGAGATCGAGCGTTCATGTCCGTACATCGAGTTCCGGCCCGTCGGGCACCGCTTCTTCAAAGCGAGCGACGAAACGTGGGGCAAGGAGAAGGGGCTTGACGTTGCCATGGCCGTCGAGATGGTGACACTTGCTCCGATCTACGAAATCGCCGTTGTCGTCTCCGGCGATGCCGATTTCATCCCGGCAATCAAGGCGGTGAAGAACCAAGGCCGCATGGTTGCGGTACCTCGCTTCCTGGACTTGGCGGGGGGCGAGATCGCTGGGCAGGCAAGGTCACTGCTCTCGGCGGCGGACTACACCTACGACGTGAAAGCTCAGCACGTTCGGAAGGTGCTGGGCGTAGCTGAGGGCAACTAACCGGTCAGCAGGAGACCTGTAAATGGAGCACGTCAAGGACCTCCCCCCCGAGCGACTCTCGCGTGCGCTCACGTACGCGGGGTTCGTCCTCGTGGCGAACGAGTTGATGACGAGCATGATCGTTCGCCCGATTAAGTTCTTCTACGAGGACGTCACGTTCACCGGCGGCCCCTTCAAGAACTACGATGATGATGTGAAGTCGCGGCACAAGAACGAGTTCGAGGCGTGCCTCATGTACTTGCGCGACTTCATGGAGGCCATCAACGACCAAGATTTCGATGCCATCCAGGCACTGCGAGCGCACAGGAACGTCATCGCCCATGACGTAGTTGACCGGCTCGCCCGTCTCCACCCCACGGACCATCGGGATCTGTGGATCAACGCTGAGCGGGCGCTCTACAGGCTGAGCCAGTATCGGACCAAGATGGAGATCGGCGCTGACCCTGAATTTGCGCACATTGATCTGGAGACCGTCAAGGGCCACAACTACCTGATCTTCGAGGCCATCGTCGAGAAGGTGGGAGTCCTCTCTGATGAAGACGCTGACGATCGGCCCGCCGAGGATCCGAACGCACACACTCGAATCGCCCTCAGTGCCTTCGAGGCGCAAACGAAGTCTGAAGATCCACACGCGGATGCGGAAGACGGTCCAGCAGACTGACGGAGAGTCCGTCTTCGGCCTCCTACCTCACCTCCGGCACGAACCGCTGCCGCCGCCGCTCCGGCACCAGCATCTCGGCGGCCTCGCGCTCCGGCCCAGCCATCAGGTCGAAGTCCGTGTAGATGTCCTCGGTCAATTTGATGTCGGAGTGTCGGGCCAACCGCTTCGCCATTCCTAGCTCGACGCCCGCTACACGAAGGTGCGTAATGTAGGTCATCCGGAGGGCGTGGAAGTCCAGGACGCGGTCGCGGGCGTCCTTCTTAGGCAGGCCCGCAGCCTCCAGGTCCTTGTCGAACGTCTTGATCGTGGGGACGGCCGACTTCGGCGCGCGCTTGCCCGAGTGCGTCCTGGTCGCTGGGAAGAGGGGCGATTCGTCGGACACATCACCGAGCGTCCGGAGGTATGACTTCAGGCGCCGAGCCAGATCGCTGTTGAGCCGCACGTACTGCTCGTGTCTGGACTTCGCCACGCCTTGGGGGATCCAGATGACCCCGGCGTCGAAGTCCACGTTCTTGATCAGGAGCAGCCGCGTCTCCTTGCGCCGCAGCCCCGTCTGGGCCACCGTGTTGTAGACCAGCGCCCGGACTCGGCCCTCACGCCGCATCTTGATCATGGCCCCACGCGAGAGACCCGCGCGCACCCGGTACTCCCGAGCCCGCTCGATCTGACGTGTCCTCACGGCTTTCAGGAACCGAGCGCACTCTCCCGGCCACATGGCCCGTCGGACGTGGGCGCGGTCCTTCTCCTCGTCGTAGGGCACAAGCAGCGCGAAGGGATCGATGCACTCGCCCTTCTTGAGCAGCCACTCTCCCAGGCGCTTGAGGGGGTAGAGGCGTACGTTCTTCCCGCGAGCCCGAAGCCTCTTCTTCTTGGCGATCGGAAGCCAGTCAGCAAAGACCCCCTCGTCGAGTTCGTCTACGAAGCGGATCCCGGCGGCGATGAGCACTTCGTCCAAGTAACCCATCTGCGTGTCGATGTACTGGGGGCTGCCCTTCTGCGTCGTGAGGTACTTACGGAAGCCCTCCTTGGCCTCCTCGATGCTCATGCGGCCACGGCGCTTGAGCCCGACTGCTTGCCGTTCCCACTCATCGCGTAGCTGGGCCGCGACCTCGATGGCGTTGCGGAGATCCGTGCAGCCTGTGCTTACTGGCTTGCGGCGGACTCCGCGAATCGACTTGCGGTACCACCAGGTCCTCACCCTCTTCGGTTCCAGGCAGCGCTCGCCCTTCTTGGCCTGCTTCGCCTTCCGCCGGACGCAGACGTCGCACTTCTTGCAGACGTACGGGGGTCGGTAGAGGCCGGTGGGAGCCTTGGGCCTGCGCTTGATCTTCTTCTTGGGCACGGAGGCGGCGCGCGCTTCGATCACACCGGCGAGCGGGAGTCGAGGAGATGCGTTGGTCATCGCGTCCCCCAGTTGGCCACGATTCCCACTTTGGCCAAGTCCCCGAGGCGGAATCATGACCGCCTCCCGAAGCGACGGCGTGGGCCGCGCTGCTTTTGCTGCTCGCGGTAGGCGTCGAGATCGGCCTTGTCGAAAGCGATTCGGCGCTTGCTGACCTGGACGACGGGGATCAGTCCCAGTTGTCGATGCGAGCGAAGGGTCCTCTGGGAGATGGTGAGGTACGCGGCGGCTCTCTCCAGGGTGAAGAGCCCGTCCGGGTCCTGCTTGGGGTTGTTCTTGGGCATGTCGCGGCGTCCTTTGGCGCCACGAGGTCAAATGCGGGCCTCCAGGACGGCACGGCGATGTTTCTCAGATTCTCCTGAAGTGGCCAGTTCTTGGGGCTGGCGAGCGATCCGGTCCGGCGAGCGCGCCAGCACTTCGAAGGGGATCATGAATCCCTGAACTGTCAGGCGTCTGGCGGTTGACTTCGGGGCTATGCCGCAGTCCGACGGCGCCAATATGCTTGTGCGCCACGTGAAGGGCGTGGAGTCGGTCGTAATCGTGGCGTGAGAGGTCTGCTGGTTTGGTTGACGGTGTCACATTCTCCGAAGCACGGTCCTCGGCTCGCCCCGTTGCATTTAGGCGGCGGGTGACACCTAGGCCGCCATCGTCTGCACCGACGACGAGCGGCAAGTCGATGCGCCTTCACACGATATGCCCTTACTACACGATGTTCCCAGTGGAGTTCCCCCTGTCCGCGCTAGAGAGAGCTACTCCGGGACAGTGGGTGTTGGATCCGTTCTGTGGCCGGGGGACGACGACGTTTGCCGCGCGCCTACTCGGACTGCCCACCGTTGGCATCGATAGTAGCCCAGTCGCCGCCGCCGTTGCTGCGGCAAAGCTGGCGTCAGCAACGCCAGATGACGTCGTTGATCGCGCAGTCGAGTTGATCAACGATCGGGTCCCAGGCTCCACGCCGACCGGGAAGTTCTGGCGAAGCTGCTACGCGCCATCGACCTTGCGAGACATTTGCAGGCTCCGTGACGCCTTCCTGGAGGGCGTGCGCACGCAGACAGACGTCATCTTGAGAGCGCTCGTCTTGGGCATCCTCCACGGCCCGATGAACAAGGGACTACCGACGTACCTCTCGAATCAGATGCCAAGGACGTACGCCACAAAGCCAGGACCTGCGCTGGGCTACTGGGGGCGGAATGCTCTATCTCGTCCGCCGAGGGTAGATGTTCTCGACGCCATTTCGCGTCGGGCGCGCTTCTGCTTGGAGAGCCTACCGGCACCGACAAGAGGTGCTGTTGTGCAGGCGGACGCTAGGACTACTGAGCTTGCGGCGAGCATGAGCACACAGTTCGATTGGGTAGTGACGTCGCCTCCCTACTTCGGCATGCGCACATACGTCCCAGATCAGTGGCTAAGGAACTGGTTCCTGGGAGGCCCGCCACGAGTGGACTACGCACAGGACGCTCAACTCCAGCACACCGAGGCGGAGTTCGTGAGGGAGCTACGCACGGTCTGGAAGAATGTTGCGGGTGTGTGTGCCCGGAATGCCACGCTCGTAGTGAGATTCGGCTGCTTGCCCTGTCTCCCTGTTGACCCTGAGGAGATGATCCGAGAGTCGCTTCGTGGAGTCGGTGGGCGATGGAGGGTCACCTCGGTTCGTGACGCAGGCTCCGCGTCAAGTGGCAAGCGCCAATCGAGGCAGTTTTCTGCCTCCGCGAGCGACCCCGTGCGTGAGATCGATGTGACCGCAAAGTGGAGGGGCTGGCATGTTTGACCCTGCCGAACTTCCTGGCCTGCGCGCGGCGATTCGCAACGCCACAGTTAGGGACAGGCGGATTCTCGATGAGCTTCGGGCGGACGTTCGCGTATTGCGGCCAGAAGCTCGCACTATCCGACCTCGAACGACGACATCTGTGTCGCTTGTTGCAAGCGACGGCGGAAACAACAAACTGGTGTTCGATCCCTTTCACGTGCAACTCGTGAGAGTCGTCGATTCGTACGGTGAGCAGTTGTGCCTCGACGCCGTCACGCCGACCACGGATACGGATGCGCTGAGCCGCGCCCAGTTTGATGAACATGGGGAACCCCAGACCGCTCTGGGCACGCTCATGGCTGATCTCTTGAGCGAGCCGAGGACCCTCACGCGGCTCAGCCACATGATCCCCTCAGGCAGGCGGGTGCGGGAAGAGCCGCACTCAATCTCGCCATCGTGGGTGCTCGTCTACCGTGACCTGTGTGAGTGGGCGGCACTCTACGAGCGGATCTGCTACCGCGAGTTTGCGACCGACACCCTCATGGTCCGGGACGGGCTGTTGCGGAGCAAAGTATTCCGAGGAGAGTTGTTCATCGACTTCCGGCGCCGAATCGAATCTGCCATCGAGCGGATTCACGCAGACCACAGGCGGCGCGTGTTCCTTGTCGGCTTGGCCAAACACAGCAAGGTGCTGGTGCGGTACGGCTTGGCTCTGGCCCTGGAGAAGGTGCTTGCAGCGGGATCCCCTCGGTACGTGCGCGTCCCGCGTGCGATCGAGGCGAAGGCGTACGTCTGGCCCGAGTACGCTCGCGGCAGCGAAGAAGAAGGGGCGGCGGGAGAAGCGCCAAAGTTCGTGGCAGGGGATATGTACCTCGTGAGGTTTGGTGAACGCGATGGCGATCCGATCTGGCCCGTCGATCTCCTGAGTAGCCAGTCGGGCAGCGCCGCCGAGGTGTTCGCCTATCTGCTGGCGGATGCCACGGACGGGTTTCCAGTTCCGCTCTACCCGCGATGCCTTCAGAAGGCACACGAGCACGCAGAGGTGGTGGACTTCGACCTCGACATACTCCAGGACGAAGTGTCTGGCGCCGTCCGCAGTCTCCTCGGCGATGAGGAGCGCGAACTCTTCGAGGGCATTCAGTTGAAGAGCGATGTGTCGGGGCGGAGGTACTCGTGAATCTATTTACCCGTGCGACGACCGTCGGGATCTTCAGGGGATTCAGCGAAGGAGGCATGGAGTTTCACGCTGACCTCATTCTGCCGTATCGGAGCGAATTCCAGAGCATCCCGATGCACGGGCAGTTCCTTCTTGTCCAGTTGGAGCACGATGAGGAGGCTGTGCTGGGACGCATCACTTCGATCGCGTCCCAAGGCCGACTCGCATCTCCCGCTGGAGAGGACTACGGGATTCGGGCCGTCTCAGAGGAGCGCGTCGTACCGGAGGATCTACGCGAGCAGTACCTCAAGTACCGGATCAACATGCGAGTTCTCGGTGTCCTGCGCGTGGAGAACGGCAACCTGATCTTTGCGGCATCGCATCGTCGGTTGCCGCACGTCGGCAGCAAGGTTGGCTTCCTTCCGGACGACGTGCTGCAAGAAGTAGCTGGTCACAACTCAGCCGGTGCCGCCGAGCTTGGACACCTTGCGCTGGGCGAGTTCGTCTACGCATCGGGCGATTCGCGATTCGAGTCGCAGCCTTGGATGCAGATCAAGGCACCTTGCGTCGTTCCCCGATTCGAAGTGTCGCACCTCGTGGCCCGTCGCACACTCGTGTTTGCGCGCGCAGGCTTCGGCAAGTCGAATCTCGTCAAGCTGCTGTTCGCTGACCTCTACGCGGATACGCCGACGGTTCCCAAACGTGGAGGGCGGGAGGTACCCGTCGGGACCTTGATCTTCGATCCGGATGGGGAGTACTTCTGGCCGGACGACAAGAACCGGCCGGGGCTCTGTGACGTTCCGGCGCTGGAGGACCGAGTAGTAGTCTTCACTCCAAAGAGTGGACCTAGTCCGTTCTACCAGTCGTTCGTTGCTGGCGACATCCGACTGGACATCCGCCGACTCCGTCCCAGTGATGTGCTCTCCATCGCACTCACGCCCGAAAAACAGGAGCAGCAGAACGTCCGGAAGTTGAAAGGGCTGAACGACGCGGATTGGAAGGAGCTAGTAGATCTCATACATCGCGACGGCAATGGTGCTGACGGGAACACTGTCAGGCGCCTCATGCGCTTGGAGGATGGTCAAGACGCGGAAATGGTCGCGGCGAGAGCCAACATGACAACTGTCGTGCGAATGCTCCACGATCCAAGCAGCCAGTTGATCGACATGCTCTTCGCGGCCCTAGCACAGGGCTGCATCTGCATCGTCGATGTCTCTCAAATGCGCGGGACTCCAGCCCTTGTGCTGTCTGGCTTGATCCTGCGCCGGATCTTCGATCGAAACCAGCAAGAATTCACGAAGGCGGATCCCCAGACTGTGCCGGTGATCGCTGTCGTGGAGGAGGCGCAGTCGGTCTTGGGATCGCGCGGAAGCTCTGGCGAGGGGCCATACGTAGAGTGGGTCAAGGAGGGACGCAAGTACGACCTAGGAGCAGTGTTGATCACCCAGCAGCCGGGCGCGATTACGCACGAAATCCTGAGCCAGGGGGACAACTGGTTCATCTTCCATCTGCTGTCAGCCGGTGATCTTCAAGCGGTTCGGAAGGCAAATGCGCACTTCAGCAACGACATACTGTCTTCGCTTCTGAACGAGCCGATTCCAGGACATGGCGTCTTCTGGAGCAGCGTGGGAGGGAAGAGCTATCCGATTCCTCTTAGGGTGATGCTGTTCGAGGGCCTCTACGAAACACGAGACCCGAACTACGAGATGGGCGCTGTCGAGACCGCTGCGGTAAAGCTCGAACAGAGGTTCGCGAGCGCACTCGCCTCGAAGCGGTCAGCCCCTGCTCCAGCCGAGGCGCCAGTGCCTCAGGTGTCCGGGGAACCTGTGGAACCTGCGGAGCCCCCTAGCGCTGAGCCCGACGAAGACCCGTTCGCCGATGCCGATGAACCCGAAGACGCACTTGCCACCTATCAGTCAGCCGCAATTCGCGCAGTTCAGGAAGATGAAGCATTCATCGAGCGGATCAGGGAGCGAGGGGTCCCGTGGCGCGGCGTCTTGGAGAGGATCAAGGAGGAGTTGCCCGACGTCATGGAGGACCGAGATGACGTCGCCTATAGGCTCGTGCCGCAAGCCATGACATCGATCTTTGGCGAGAACGGCTGGGACACAGACAAGAGGCCGTCTGCCAGCGTCGCCGGGCGCTTCACGACCTGGGTGGTTGCCACCTAGGCCAATGCCTTGCAATCGCTTGGCCCCACGGGCCACTCTGCTCGCTGGTATATGATGCCTCGCTTGCACCTATCCAGGTTGCGCGGGGAAACAGCATGGCCCAGACCCGCGCTGAGCACTTGCACTTCCGATGCGTCTTCGACCTCTTCGGGCGGAATGGCGAGCCTGCTACGAAAACAGGTCTAGCTGCTTCCCTTTGACCGGGAGCCCGGTGGGCTTGCGCTCGGGCAGGTGTTCGCAGACGCGGGAGGGTTTCGGCTTCGGGTCGGGCTCAGGGGTCGCGTCCGGCACGGGCGTCCCGTTAGTCTGCGCTTCCGTCTCCCTGATGGCGCGCTCGGGGCTGACGACGTAGATGTACTCCTTGTTGCGAAGGTGGCTCACCTCGCCAACGCGCTCGCCCTTGAGGTTGTGGATGCCGATTTGCGCACCGACGTAGCGCTTGTAGTCGTTCTCGATGACCAAGACTTCGCCGCGACGGGAGAGGAGCCTCTCCATCGCTTCGCGCTTGATGTAGCCCTCGTTGTTGAACGAGATAACAAGGTGCTTCGCCTTCACCTCGCGGACAACCCTGCTCCATGCCTCGTAGAACTTCCGCTTGAAGTTGAACGCGCTCTTTCGCTCCCGGCAGTCCATCCGCTTGCAGGCGATGCCGTAGAACTCTGGCTTGTCCCACATGACGAGCGACTCCCAGATGTGGTAGTTGCCCAGATAGCTGTGCTGGTTGTACGGCGGATCGAGATACGCAATGTCGGCTTCAAAGTTCCCGGCGCCAGTGTGGGCGTCAGTCTGGTGCGCCTCGCCTTTGCCGCCTCGGGCGCGCGGGAGGATGTCCGGCACTCGGAGTTCCAGATCGTTGTGGGCGCGGGCGGCCCACTTCTTGAGGTACGCCATCTGGACGCCCGTGGTGGAGTCGATGCGGTCGGCCGCCTCCATGAGTGAAACGAGCATGATGGCCTTCAGCTCGGGCTCCAAGTCCTTGCGCTCAATCTCTTCGCGGATGGCATCGACGCGCTCACCGTTCTTGGGCTGGAAGTAGCGGCTCTGCACGCAGAAGGTGTCGGTGAAGTAGCCCGGCTCCCCCTTGATGGCGTTGAACTCGTTGACGAGCATCTCCGCTTGGCGCAGCCAGTCTTCCGCATCCGCCTGGACGTAGCACTCGGCAATGGTCTTCCCGCTGGCAAGATAGTCGTTGGAGATGACGCGGTAGCCCTCGCGTTTGAGGGCGTGGCCGACGCGCGCCGTGCCGGAGAAGAGATCGAGGACCGTGCAGTCTCTACCTAGCTCGCGGATTGTTTGAAGGATGACGGGGATGAGCTTGCGCTTGGAACCGATGTACTTGACGGGCACTCTACTTGGTCTCCCTTTCGCGTCCCGTGAGCAACCAGTCAAAGAGGCCGTTGACGAATCCCGCGTATTCCAACGCGGTGCAGGCATGCTGCATCGTGAACCACTTGAAGTTGGCTAGCCGATCTGCCTGGACGTGGAAGCTGACGTGGTACTTGTTGAGGTACTTGACGAAGGCTGCATTGGCGAGCACCGCCATCGTGCAGCAAGTGTAGCGCGTAGCGATTTCGAGGTATTGAAGGACCTGGAATGAGAGGCGTTCGTGCGCGTTGCCGTCGATGGCTCGCTTGCTTGTGCTCTTGGCCGTCTTGTATTCAAGGAGGATCTTCTCCTTGAGCACTCCGTCATCTTCCAAGACGATGGCGTCGTCAAACCTCGTTGACCGTTTGCCGTACATCTTGGGGTAGTCCTCGCCTTGGAAGGGGCCTATGTCGGGACCGTATCGCTCGATGGCCTCGGCCTCCCCCGGGAAGGCTGCGATGAGATCGCTGACCATATAGGTGAGGCCCAGCCAGCGCTCTTCCGTCAGGTTGGAGACCATTGGGATCGCATCGACTGATGGGAGGTAGAGCGTCCTGCTCTCGTACTCCAGCTTCGTCCAGCGGTGGCCCTTCGGCCCCGTGACGTTGGTTGGCGTGGCGCCCTTGGCGATGAGGTAGGTGGCCGCTTCGGTCCAAAGCTCACCGACGAGTTTCTCAAACTGGTTCCCCTCGCGGCGGCTGCCCGTGCCGGTGTTTGCAACGGAAGCGCCAGCCTCGAACTCCTGCATCGCATTGGCGATCCCCTGAAGCTCGGCGGTCGGGAACTGTGTAGGCGCCACTTTGGCCCTCCAGGTGGCGCGAGCACCGGGAAGGGTGGGCGCGGTAGCGGAGTCTAGGCGGCAGGCCGGACAGCGGCTCGAAGCCTCAGGAACTAGCGCCGGGTTCGTTGTCTGGGGCTCGGCCTACCCTCTCCAATTCACCGTTGTCCTCGTTGGAGGGCGCGGCGGCGGGAGGTGGTGGTGGTGCCCAATCGGAGGGTGATAGCATCCACTGTCTAGCGAGACAGGCGCGTAGGGATCAGACCGTGGAGGGGAGCAGGAGGTCGGAGGTTCAAATCCTCTCGCCCCGACCATCTTGAGAGCCCGGGAGACACCGTTCTTCCGGGCTCTCTCCATGTCTGCGGGCCGTTTCGGGGAGATCGGGTCTCCGAGCGCCCACGGGCCGGACCGGAAACGAGCGGCAGCCGTGTGCATCCGGCGGGCACCGTTCTGGATAGGAAGCGTGGTAGGTACATGGACGCGGCCACGCGATCGATGCCGACGATTCACGGAGGTTGCTCCGAGCCCCTTCGCGCTGGCGGGCGCTGGCCGCTTCTCCGAAGATGGCAATCGTGCAACTCTTCCAGCCTGTGCGACTGCGTGTGGACATGCCTGAGGCGGGATTGCGTCGTGGCGCTGTGGGACGGGTGCTGGACCTTTTCGACGATGACCCGCAGCACGTCGAGGTCGAGTTTCACAAGCCTGACGGATCCGAGCACGGTCTCTACGTTGAGCAGATCGTGCAGAGGGCTGACTTGGAGGTCTTGCCCCCAGAGCAGGAGTCTCCCAGGGCCGAGACGACAGAGCATCCCGCACGGCAGGATGACGTTGAGGTCTACCTGCGTAACTGCGCGATCGAACGAGCCATCAAGTGGGTGAAGTCCTCCGCCACCGGAGCCCTCGATGGCCCCAAGGACATCGACGGAGCGGTCGCGCTCTACCCTTCAACAGGCGCAATCATCCTCACACCCAAGATCGAAGATGGTCCCTGGCTGAGCGTTTGGTTCAACACGGTGCATCGTCCGTGGGACACGGACGCAGACTGTGCTCGTTCGGCTGCGGCGGAACTCGATTGTGTCGTCCGGTGTGATCCAGGCGAGTCACATCCTGGGTTGTGGCTCGAACTTGAGGGCCCGTCCGAGCGACTCGTCGAGTGGCCGTAGACTACTCCGGCGACTTCTCCGGCGCGGCGAGTGGGTAGATTTCGAGGACTACACCGTTGCGCTCGCACGCGACATGTTCAGGTCCATCACCATGCTTCTCAGCCTGAAACACGAGCCCGAGCGACTCGAAGAACTGCTTCACCTCCTGGGGCTCGGACGACGAGATGACATACACATTGGGAGCGTGACGGTGGATCTTCATGGCCCCAAGCATGGCATGGCGCTTCGGTTGATACGAGCCGCGACGGCGCACGTGGAGGCCAGCCTGGGTACCCTGGATGCATGCAGTCTCGATGCCGGGAGTGCGGTGCTGTCAGGGGAGTGTCCTCCACGCCGATGCCGCTCGTCCTGTTCGGGGCAGCCGCAGCCATGACCGGCACCGCCGTTGCGCTGGTCGGTCCGGAATCCGTGTGGCCCTGGCTCGCCGCCGTACCGCTCTGGTTCCTGATCTCCTGGGTGCTCTGGGAGGCTCCCCGTTGGGCAGCGATGGTCAAGAACCGGCTTCGACCTTGCGAACAGTACGGGTCATCGGCTTGGTCGAGGCCGGACTACGGCGGGTTCGCATGAGCAATCACGTCCATCCCCCGGGAACCAAGGTCTCGATCCACGGGCACGCCGAGTGGCCCGACGGCACTACTGGCACGGTCGCCAATTGGCCCAAGGAGGTCAGGAATCTCACCGGTGAACAGTGGGAGGAGGGCCAGCCTCGGACACTCGTCACGCCCAAGGGGGTGAGCCTCACCTACTGGGTGTGGTTTGACGAGCCCACCGATGACGGGTCCGGTGACGGCCCGTACAAGGGCGGCGAAGTCGATGGCAAGTACCTGCACGCAACTGAGCCGGGGTCGAGTGGGCCATGAGCCAAGCAGGTTCTCAGGCATGGGCGTTCTACCGCGAAGTCGCTCGCACACGGGTGCTGTGGACCTTGAAGGACGAGCGTGGATTCCCGGCGCCTCGGACCTCTGACGGCACGCGCGCCCAGCCCTTCTGGTCTTCACGCTCGCGCGTGGAGAGCATCATCGACACGGTCCCCGCCTATTCAGGCTTCCAGCCGTATGAGGTTTCGTGGCAGGAGTTCTGCGATCGGAGGGTGCCGGGGCTAAACGAAGATGGCATGAAGGTCGGGGTCAATTGGAGCGGCGCCCGAGCGCGCGGCTATGACATCGAGCCGCCGCGTGTCAGAGAATCCGTAGAGACCCTCATGGCGGAGGGACAGCCAGAGTGACCTATCCGTGCCCGTGCCGTCGCCACCTCACGGCGTACCGAGCCGGGAAATCTTGTTGCAGATTGGCGCCTCGCAGTTTGGAGCGTGAAAGGACCTTTCGCGGCTCCGGACCCCGCAGCAGACTAGCGTTGGTCGGCGGCCACGAAGCGCTCCTCGCCATCGACGGTGACGCGCGCGACAGATCCGGCCGCGATCAACTCCTCAACGTAGGTCATCAGGGTGTATCCGTCACCGAACGCAGACCGTGGAACCCGCAGCCTAAGTTCGATGCCGTACCAGCCGATTGGCCCGCTCTCGCGCAGCACCTGCAAGATGGCCCGTTTCACATCGTTGGTCACCGTCCCTGTCTCCGTGTGCTCTGGCGGTGCGGTCCTGGGCCCTCGCAGAGCATGTTCCAGATCATGGATCGGAGGGGTAGGGAAGTCGATAGATACGAGCGCACCCGCCAGCCCCCGCCTACTTCGGGTCGCCGGGCGGGGCGCAGGCGGTCCGGATAGGCTGGCGTCGAACTCGATCATGACACCCGATGACCTCACCGCCCGTCTCGATGCCGTGCTGCAGGGCTTCCAGGCGTACGTCCGCTCGACCGACAACCCGTTCGACTCGGACTCGGTCCACGGGGTGTTTGCCGCTTGCTCTCACTTCGTCCGGGAGAAGGAGGTACAGCCTGAGGGGTGGAAGGCGCTCGCGGAAGTGCTGAATGAGATGATTGGAGGACAGGACGGGGAGTTGGACGAAGCAGCCTGCACCTGCTTCTTGGAGAACCTGGCTCAGCCGGGCCATCCGATACTGGTCCACCTTCGAGGAAGTGCTTTGGACTTCTGGCGGTCGCAAGCAGATCCAAAGGTCACGATGGCGCCCGCTGCCGAGGGTCGATTCTACGTAGACCCGGAAGCGTGCCTGACGCACGAGTGCTGTGTTGACGATGCGCCCGCTTTCTTTGCCCTTCAGGCGGCCACTCTGACTGCCATCGTATACAAGCAGCCTACGAGCCCCGATGAAGTTGCCCTAGTGCGGCAGGTCATGGAAGGCTGCCCGGTGTGCGCCATCCACGATCGGGAAGACCCGGACTGGCCTCCGTCTTGTCGTGAGTTCTGGACTCATCCGGACGGGCGTCAAGCGCAAGATCGAAAGCGGAGGGGCTGACGGATGCCCTCGTTCTCCCTTCTCGACGGCTGGTACCAAGTCGCCTACATCTGGGGACCTGGACACGCCTTGGTCAGTCTCCGTATCAACGACACGCCCGAGGCAGACCCCGAGGTTGTACGTCTTGATCCGATCGGAGGCTGCGATCACGGCACCTTCGACATCGGCAGGTTGAAGTCAGTCATCGTTGAGGCGATCCACGAGGCCAACGGGCGGCTCGGTACGATGTACGGCTGCGAGGCCATCCGGTACGTCGCCAACGACTCGCCTGACTACCGCTGGTACGCCAGAGGAGCCCGGGAGATCGTTGAGCGCCTCGCGGAGGACGGTTACTGGCACTCGGGCAATCACCCCAACCCCGAGCACATCCGCGAGTCTTCGGTACGGTTCCGTGAGGACCTTCTCGCGGGGGGCGCGCTCGCCGAACATGCCTTGAAGAACGCCCCGGATCTGTTCAAGCGGTGCCGCACCACGGCAATCGAACTCGCTCGGCGTCTCACAGACCTAGGCTATCCCAGAGCGGTCGTCATCGATCCACCTCAGGACGTGGATGCTCTCATCGCCTCGCTGGAGGACGCGATCCGGGAGTTCATCGAGCCAGAGACGGCGTTGGTTCCTCCCGCACTCGCAGCCTTCTGGCGGATCGTCGGGAGTATCTCGTTCGTCGAGTTCTCTGGGAACGGGGACGGCTACACGCATTGCAGGTTCTGGGAAGACCGTCGCATCGAGGGGCCGAACGGGTTCTCTGACGCGCTGCACATTGACGGCATCTCGGAGGAGTGGATCGACATGGTCCGTGAGGACTTCCGAGAGCATCGCGACTGGATGGCAGAGAACCCCGAGCCGACGGGAATCCCCGAAGGCCACGGCGGCTTTGTGATGTCCCTCTCACCGGACGGGTACCACAAGGACAACATCAGCGGCGGCCCTGCCTATGGTGTCTGGCCCGGGGCAGACTGGGACCCGATCTGGCGGGAGTTTCGATGGGCTGGAGCCGCCGTGCCGATGTCGGCTCCCAAGGGAGCGCCGACTCTGATCGAGTACTTGAGAACGACCATCCTGGAATGTGCGGGGTTTCCCGGGCTCTTCGGCGTGCCAGAGTTCGAGCCCGTCCGGATGGAGTTGCTGGGCGGGCTGTCACACTTCTGAGTTGAGTCTGGAGAGCATGAGCACCGACCGTCCTGATGACCGGCAACGCCGCCTGAGGTCGGTGGTTGATGCGGCTCTGGAGGCGGATCGCACTGAAGCCGGTGCAGTATCGTGTCCTTGGTGCGGCGACCCCGTCACCGTTGAGCGCTTGCCCGAGGCCGGGGCGATCTACGTCACATGTGAAGCGGGCTGTACGCATGCACGCTTCCGGGTGGAGCCCCGACGTGACGAACGACGCCCCGATGGTCACTCCTGATGAACTCGAAGACCGCCGAGAGCCTGGTCAACGTGCTTGATGGAGTCCTGCCCGGCTTCCGAGAATACGTCCAGTCGCCCGAGAACCTCTTCGACAAGACCTCCGTCCATGGTGTGTTCGCCGCCTGCTCACACTTCTTGCGAGATCACGAGGTCGCCGAAGACGCCTGGAGTTCGCTGGGGCCGATTCTGAATCGTATCGTCGGCGGTGAAGACGAGCGCTTGAGCAACGCAGCCTGCACGTGCTTCTTGGAGAACCTCGCGGCGCCAGACCACCCCCTCCATGCTCACCTCAAGGGCGAGGCCCTCACGTACTGGAAGCGGTGGGAATCGGCGGGAGAACGTCGCGTCAATCGTGGCGACTATCCCTTCGCTGCTGTCTGCACAAGCGACCAGGCGCTCATGGCTGATCGCAATGGTGTCCTCGTGGCGGCTGAGCCCGGCGAGCGAGACTCCGTACTGCTGACCGTAGGAGAGACCTACGTCATCCTCGGCGAGCGACTTGGGATGTACATCGTGGTCAACAACATGGGATCGACTTCCCTGCATCCGAAGCCGTACTTTCGCAGGGTCGAGGGATCAGGGGAGGAGCCGGGGACCATCCAAGGCGACAACTTCGTCATCATGTCCGACCGCACTGACTGGTTCTCGCAGTACTGCCAGCGTATCGACGAAGGAGTCATGAAGCCGGAGGAGCCAGGCGTGACGTACTCCTGCCCCTGTTGTGGCTACCCGACCCTTTCAGAGCGCGGTGGCTACGAAATCTGCCCTCTGTGCGATTGGGAAGACGATGGGCAAGACGACCCCCGTGCCGATGAGGTCTGGGGCGGCCCCAATGGTTCCTACTCCCTCTCGCAGGCACGCTCGAACTTCGCCGCGTTCGGGATCATGTACTCGCCAGACGATCAGCGCACACCGGACACGCAGGCCGTGCTCGAAGCCAAGAGGGCTGTCTGCGCCGCCTACGATGCGATTCGGTCTGCCGGAGAGGGCGCCCCCGAGAGGCTCTGGGCTGACCTGCGAGAGGCCAGGAAGCGGCTCGACGAGGGCAGAGCAACGTTCTTTCTGTAAATCGCTGAGCGGTTGATCAAGCGTCGTCCCTCGGCAAGTACCTCCGTCCGGTTTCCCATTCCTCGCTGATCTCGATGAGCACCGCGCTTGCGAGCCGCAGCAAGGACGCTTCGTTCGGAAACAATCCGGCGACGCGAGTGCGGCGGCGGATCTGCTGATTCAGGTTCTCGAGGCTGTTGGTGGTGCGAAGGCGCTTGCGCTGCGCTTCGTTCAGGCCGAGATCGAACACGGTGAAGCCCTGCGGAATGTTCTCTTCGGCCCAGCGCGCCAGGTCGGGCGCGGGCTTGTCCCACTTCTTCACGAAGGCCTTGAGCTTCTCTTCGGCCTCGCGACGCGACGTCGCATTGAACGCGGCGCGAAGGTCAGCGGCAACGTCGCGTCGAAGCTTCTGGCGCGGAACGTAGCTCTGCGCGTTCTGCTGCAGGTGGAACTGGCAGCGCTGCCAGGCCACGCCGGCGAACCGCGCCGCCAGCGCGGCCGCAATGCCCTTGTGGCCGTCGCTGGTGATGAGCTCGACGCCGTGAAGGCCGCGATCCTGGAGAGAAGCGAGGAACTCGCGCCAATGGACCTCGGCCTCCGAGAGGCTCACGCTCGTTCCCAGCACGCTGCGCTTGCCGTGAGAATCGACGCCGATGGCGATCAGCACAGCGCAGTCGCGCACCGATCCGCCGTGGCGCACCTTCTCGTAGCGAGCGTCGAGTACGAGGTACTTGAACGCGCCGAGCGGACGTGTGCGCCAGCGCTCGAGCTCCTCGTCGAGCAGCGCAGCTGCTCGAGACACGCTCGTGGAGCTGATCTCCAGGCCGTTGCAAAGCACCTTCGTGATCGCCTCGACACGCCGCGTCGAGACGCCCTGGACGTACATCTCCGCCAGGGCCAGCGTGAGCGCTCTCTCGCTTCGCTGGCCGCGTTCGAGGCTGGAGGGGTAGAACGTGTCGCCGCCCTCGACGTCGCGAACCTGGGGCACCTGGACGTCGATCTCGCCCAAGCGGGTTCTGACGCGCTTGCGCTTGAAGCCGTTGGCGTAGCCGCGGCGCTGATCCGTGCGTTCGTGGGGCTCGGCGCCGAGGAAGGCACTGCGTTCGACCTTCATGGCCTCGTTCACCAGCACCCGCATCGCCTCAGCCATGCCGTCGAACCCGTTCTCGCTGAGCGCTTCCAGTGCGTCGCCCCAAGGCGTACGCTGTTCGTGGTGGGTCACGTCGTTCCTCCTTTGCGTGGTGTCGTTACCTGCAAAGGTACGGCGTTGATCCGCCACTCAGTTCGCCCCGGGAGATGGCGGCGCGCCCGCTTCGCTTGAATCAGCTAGCTGATTCAAGCGAAGCGAGCGCCTCTCCTCCGGGGAGCCATTTACAGAAAGAACGGTACACCCTCTCGACGAGGAGCGCCGGAGAGAGCCGCTACCCTGATCAGAACGTCACAGTCCCGGTCAAGATCGAAGAGACATGGAACCCCTCCGCACCGAGAGCCGCGAGTTCAAGCGCCTTGAACGCGTTGCGCGGCAAGCACACGGACGAGGTGCAACGCGGGAGCAGATTGCCCTAATGCTCGACCAGCGTAGCACCCACCCCTGGAACATCCTGACAATCCTGCACCGCACCGGCTTCGGACTCGGGGAGTCAAAGGAGTGGATGCGCCAGTCGGGGCGGTGGCCCGAGTTCATCGACGTGCTAGACCGCACGAACCTTGCGTTCATGCAGGCTCTCGCCAGCGACGAAGACGCCGAGACACTGGTCGATCAGGAAGGCAACATCAGTTTCGAGTACGACCTCAGGGACATGGACGGGCGGATCTCACAGAGCAGATCGCCTCAGCGACGTGTTGTCGATCCCGACGCACCACCTGCGAGTAAGTGGTGGTGGATGGCGGCCCCAATCGTCGTCCCCGTCATGCTCGTGTTCCTGCTGTTCCGACTCGCGCTGCTCTTGATCGAGGACATCTACATTCGGATTACAGGTCGAAAGTAGTCACTTCCGAGCCGGGCGCGGCTAGAGCCACCTATCCATCCAGGCATCAGCAACCCGAGGTGCTCCCGCCCGGAGTTCGTAGAGCCAACGCGCGAGCAGGAGACGGACCTCAAGGGCTAGGTCCCCCGCGACGAACTCCACGTCCTGCCAGTCCGGATCTGCAACGCCGTCCGAGATCGCTGAGTCGGCGATCGTGAAGAAACCGCGATCTCTCATGCGGCGGAAGACGAAGGATGGCTGCCCCTGCTCACCCTCGTCAAAGGCGTGCTGGCCGACATCGTCGCTCTCGAATGCCTGCAAGACACTCCTCATCTCAGCCAGCCAATCAACCATGCATACGTCGCTGGGCCCCCAGTACCCCAACCCAGGAACCGTGCGCCCACCGATGCAGATCGTGAGACGCCCGTGGACGTGCCTGGACTCAGGCGTGAGTTCTGAGAGCGGACGATGAGCGGTCTTTCCATCGCCGCCGTAGACGTGGACAACAAGGTCATCGAAGTCGATACGGACGGTCTTCCCCCTCGGCACTGCCTCCCGCGCCGAAGACGAAAGCACAGGAGGTACCCCCTCGTCGTAGTAGGCGTACAAGTCGCGCGACGACCAGTCGTCCTCGTACGACGCCAACACGTAGCGGTACTCCATGCTCTTGCGGCGCCATCGCTCTGTGTCCTCGGGCTGCATGAGTTCGGTCACTCGTCGCTGGATCTCGGGCCACCGCAACTCATGCATGCAGTACGCCAACAGATCGGCAACGAAGGTGCGGTAGCACTCAAGTTCTGCAATGAACATCGGTGCAGCGAAGTCCCGTAGGCCGGTGTTCCGCTTGAGAGCGTCCAGCACCCTGAACAGGAACGGTTCAAGTTCCCTGCTGTCGTCCAGAACCGCTGTGGCCTCCAAGGCATCGCGTGTGAGTTCCTCTAGAGCCTTGGGGGTCACGGTTTTCGCTCCAACCAGCGCCAACCCCATCGTTTGGCCAGGGCACCCTTGGGATCGTCCAACAGAATCTCGTGCGGAACCGATGCCGCCCTCAAGCAGGTGGACAGGGACTCAAGCAGCCGAGCAGCGTCGTCGAGCCCCCCCCTGACGGCGCCGGAGGCGAACATGCAATCATCGTCGTTTGAGTCCATGTCGAGATCGAAGTCGCGCGCGCTCCCGGGGGCAGAACGCAGGATGTGTTTCCCGTTGTATCCGGAGCGCCAGAGCACGAGGGGCAGCGCTGTCGCAGCGAGGTGCTCCTCCATGCACGCCAGGCCATCAGGCGCGATCATGGAGACGGAGAACGAATGGCGGTGGGAGGCCGAGGTCTCGGACATGCTTCCGAGGCTACAGGACATCGAGCGCATCTGCCCCATGCCAAGAAGTCGTGTGTCCCCACGTCGCCCGAGGCCGGTAGGCTTCCCGCGTGGACAACGACGACCGCCCCTCTGAACTCCTCTTCGAGGAGTACATGGACTCGATCGAGTACCCGGACCTGCTTCGAGAACCTCGCCCCGGACTGCCACCACCGGCACCTGGCCAGCAGCATCGCGGCCCCGACTACGGCATCGAGCACGCGAGTGGCCTCCTCCTCTGCGAAGTGAAGGACTGCCCGGCACCCACCAGTTACGACCACATCCAGGGCGGATCCTTGGACTACACCAAGGTTCCCTACCTCCGCATCAAGAAGGCCCTACGGAAGTTCAGGGCAGAGCAACGTTCTTTCTGTAAATCGCTGAGCGGTTGATCAAGCGTCGTCCCTCGGCAAGTACCTCCGTCCGGTTTCCCATTCCTCGCTGATCTCGATGAGCACCGCGCTTGCGAGCCGCAGCAAGGACGCTTCGTTTGGAAAGAGTCCGGCAACGCGAGTGCGGCGGCGGATCTGCTGATTCAGGTTCTCGAGGCTGTTGGTGGTGCGAAGGCGCTTGCGCTGCGCTTCGTTCAGGCCGAGATCGAACACGGTGAAGCCCTGCGGAATGTTCTCTTCGGCCCAGCGCGCCAGGTCGGGCGCGGGCTTGTCCCACTTCTTCACGAAGGCCTTGAGCTTCTCTTCGGCCTCGCGACGCGACGTCGCATTGAACGCGGCGCGAAGGTCAGCGGCAACGTCGCGTCGAAGCTTCTGGCGCGGAACGTAGCTCTGCGCGTTCTGCTGCAGGTGGAACTGGCAGCGCTGCCAGGCCACGCCGGCGAACCGCGCCGCCAGCGCGGCCGCAATGCCCTTGTGGCCGTCGCTGGTGATGAGCTCGACGCCGTGAAGGCCGCGATCCTGGAGAGAAGCGAGGAACTCGCGCCAATGGACCTCGGCCTCCGAGAGGCTCACGCTCGTTCCCAGCACGCTGCGCTTGCCGTGAGAATCGACGCCGATGGCGATCAGCACAGCGCAGTCGCGCACCGATCCGCCGTGGCGCACCTTCTCGTAGCGAGCGTCGAGTACGAGGTACTTGAACGCGCCGAGCGGACGTGTGCGCCAGCGCTCGAGCTCCTCGTCGAGCAGCGCAGCTGCTCGAGACACGCTCGTGGAGCTGATCTCCAGGCCGTTGCAAAGCACCTTCGTGATCGCCTCGACACGCCGCGTCGAGACGCCCTGGACGTACATCTCCGCCAGGGCCAGCGTGAGCGCTCTCTCGCTTCGCTGGCCGCGTTCGAGGCTGGAGGGGTAGAACGTGTCGCCGCCCTCGACGTCGCGAACCTGGGGCACCTGGACGTCGATCTCGCCCAAGCGGGTTCTGACGCGCTTGCGCTTGAAGCCGTTGGCGTAGCCGCGGCGGCGGCCTGCTCCGTGGTGAGAGGCTCAGGCGGAGCCTTGGGCTCCCGCTTGTCGTCCTCAGCGGCAGCGGGGCCGAGGAGCGTCAGCACACAGACGGTGACAACTGCTACTACGCGCACGCGCTCCGTCAACGAGGCGGGGATTCGCCACATGCATTTCACGCCAGCGGTGCTCGGGAGGCAAGGGCGCCGGCGTCCTGCTGCCTCTCCTCCGGCACGACCCACCTCCGGGGCGCCAGAACAGCCGACCTACAGGACCAACCGCACCGCCCCCAGCACGGGTCGCGGATGTGTATCGACTCGGGTCGCCCCGACCATACCCGGCCGCGACTTGAATGGCCGGCGTGTCGAGTGCTCGACACGTTCCACCCGAATGTCGAGGCACACAGCACGGCTCGCCGCGCGCAGCGGCATCTGGTCGGCAGGCTGGCGAACCTCGACAAGCCCCCCCAAGCTCCCGGAGATGGTGGAGCTCCTCGCGCATATTCGCGGCGTCCCAAACCCGGTGCCGGCGCCCGGGCGCAACGGCCGAGGCGCAAATCGTCCTGGGCGAACTGGTCGCTCAGCTGAGGGCGGCCGCGGAGAACGCCACGAACTGATCGCGCGAGGAAATGCGGCAGGAGTTCCGACCTGCCGCAGCGCCTCCTATTCGTCCAGGCAGAGCGTGCCCGTCCACCTGCCGCGAATCAGGTCGTTGTCCTCTCCGGGAATTGTGGCCTGACCACCCTTGCCGTCGGCCGACCCGGTTGCACCGGCGAAGCGCCCGGTGCCCCCGATCAACTCCATGTGCAGCTCGAACTGCGGCCAGTTCTCGTCCACGACATCGAAGACGCCCTCGATGATGCCGAGCGCCCACAGCTCATCGCCGTTCGCGTCTGTGAGCGTGATCTCGGAGAAACCTCGGAGAATGGGCGCGCCCGTCTTCGGATCGAAACCGACGAACTCGATCAAGGTCTTGTCGGTCTCGAGCAGGGCCGTGAACCTGCCCAGGACTGTCGCCACACCCGAAAGCGCAGCGATCTCCTTTGTCGGGTCGGGCTGCGGGAGAATGGTTCCGTGCCCGACTCCGTCGAAGCGAACCGCACCGTCACCACCCGCGTGGGACACGCCCCCACTTGCCGTTACGGCCGAACAAACCGCGACAAGCACTGCACTCTTCAGAATTCTACTGACTGCCACTTCACTTCCTCCAAGCAAGTCGCCGCGCAGATACAGGATCTGACGACGAAACAGTGAAATCCATCTGCGCGACGAAAGCGGTCATCGCGTGAACGAGGCGCCGCCCTGGAGTCGCGGCCGCGCCGCATGCAGCGTTCGGGTCCCCAGCCGGCCCCCGACGTACTTTCGTCCTTCTCACGATCCGCGATCCTGCTCAAGCGGCGGTTCGACGTCAACACCTAGACGGTTGCGTGCGAGCGGCCTGAACGTCCGAATCGGCTCTTGGCAACTGAACCTCGCTGGGCCCCCATTTCTTGGACGACAGGGGCCCGCCACCCGCCGGCTCGTGGATCGTCTCTCCACGAATGGCGCGATCGCCGCTCGGCCCTGCCCTCGAGCACTTCGGCCGATGTCTCAAACTGAGGTCGTGATGGCGGCCCGCGATCAATGCCAGCACGATGAACCTGTCGCCGGACCCAGAGATGCAGCCTCCACGAGCCTGAGACTCGGGCGCAGGGCCCCCACGAAAGAGCGAGCGCGCGCAGGCTTGCAGTCCACCTCCGCCTGCGGGCATCCTGGGCGCTGGAGGTCGCATGTCCGTGTCTCGCCTCGTCCTCCCCATCCTCGTCTTCCTTTCACACGACGCCTGCGTCCTCGCCAAGGATCTCTCCATCCCCGGGCTCGAGATGGATGCGCGGTCGAAAGAACTGCTGAACGGGTGGCGGGCGAAGGAATACAACCTCGATCGAGGCGGCGCCGGGAGTGGAGAGTGTAAACTCCAGCTCTACACCACGACGTCGCCGCGGCGGACCGTGCTCGACGGCATTCTGAGGTTCGGTTTCAGAGGTCTGAAGTACGCCTGGCACGTATCCGCAGACGGCGGTGCGTACGAGCACGGTTCGTGGATGATGGTGCTCGAGACGCTGCTGCGCGCCACCGGACGGGAACAGTACCTGAGAAACTGCAGGCTTCGGTCCAGACCCGGCGCAGCAGGCACCGATGTGATCGTCGAAGGGAAGTCGCCCTACCGCGCGTTCCGCTTCGATCGGACCGGAGTACTCGTCGGCATCTCGGCAACGGCGCGCATGCCCGGCGTGAAGCCGCACCCGGTCGAGATCTCCCTCGGCTACCGCAAGTGGCACGATCTGCACCTGCTGCGGCAGTACCGGGTCACTCGGACGATCCCCAGCTACGGCACGATGAGCGAGGACGGCACGCTGACGTGGGTGCGTGTTCGGGGGCACGCCGTCCCGGTCCGCGTCGCACTGGAGATGAAGACCGCGTCGCAGACCGTGCCCCTCGCCCTCACATTGCGGCAGTGGAAGTTCGGCAGGGAGCGAGGGCCCGAGCTCGATGCCGATGCGCGCAAGGCCATCGAGCGCTGGGAGGCGATCGGATACCACCCCGGGCTGTGGCGGTACCGCGACGCGAACTGTCGCGTCTCATTCACGGAGGGTGAGCGGACGATCCGGGGAACCTACCGTTTCGAGTCCGAGCAGGGACGGGTGGACTGGGACGAGCCGGCCGAGACGAAGCCGTTCGGTCTGACGTTCGTGTACGTCACGCAACACTGGCGCAAGCTCCTTGACCACTGCTTCCAGCGCTACTGGGTTCGCAGGCAGCTGGGGTCCCAGCCCGTGAAGACGAACAAGAAAGACGGACGTGTTGAGATCACCGAGGGACTGGACGCCCCGGGCGACGCGATCTCGACCTTCGTGTTCGAACCCAATGGAGTCCTCTCGACGATCTACGAGGACGCCTACGACATCGAGATGCTGAACGTGACCACGTTCCGGTACCACCGGCAGGTCCGGGAGCCCGGCTTCCACGAGACGGTGCCGTTTCCTCACCATGTGCCGGTCACGTGGCGCGAAGTCGTAGACAAAGGCGGCCCCGACGAGATCGTTCGCGAAGCCGAGGTGACCTACACGAAGACGCACGGCGTACTCGCACCGAGGCGGATCCTGTTCAAGGTCAAGATCGGTTCGAAGACGACTTCCAGAGTGATCGAGCTGAGCGGCTGGAAGCTCGCCCGTGAGCCGCTCGCACTCGATTGAGGCGTGACCAGGGGTCCGTCGCCACCTCGAAACGGGCCGTCATCCGCGCCAACGGCAGGGATCGTCGAGCACGCAGCGTGCGGGCCACGTCGGCGCTGCCCGCGCCGCAGGCGCCGCGTCGCTGAACGAATCCGGAAATGTGGGTCCCCCCTCGAGGCGAGCGGGGAGTTAGGTCGCGAACCCCGCTCGAAAGGAGCCGACGTGAAGTCCCTCTGTCTCCCCGCGATCCTCGCTGCCATCCTGACGGCCCCCGCCCTGGCCCTTGCCGGGGAGGACGGCGAAACGCCCCAATCCCCTTCACGAACGGACTCCGGCTCCCCGCGGGCAGCGCCGGTACGTAGGGACGAGCACCGCGTGCCCGCGCCGCGCGACCGCCGTGACCGTCGTCGTCCGCCGATCGTGACGGGGCACGAACGCGGCGTGCCCGCGCCCCGCGACCGCCGCGAGCCGGTCGTCCGTGATCACCGTGACCGTCGTCGTCCGCCGATCGTGACGGGGCACGAGCGCGGCGTGCCCGCGCCCCGCGACCGCCGCGAGCCCGTCGTCCGGGACCATCGCGACCGCCGCGAGCCGGTCGTGCGCGACCATCGCGACCGCCGCGAGCCGGTCGTCCGGGACCATCGCGACCGCCGCGAGCCGGTCGTCCGTGACCGCCGCGAACCCGTCGTCCGTGATCACCGTGACCGCCGCGAGCCCGTCGTCCGGGACCACCGTGACCGCCGCAAACCCGTCGTCCGTGACCATCGCGACCGCCGCGAGCCGGTCGTCCGGGACCATCGTGACCGCCGCGAACCCGTCGTCCGTGATCACCGTGACCGCCGCGAGCCCGTCGTCCGGGACCATCGCGACCGCCGCGAACCCGTCGTCCGTGACCATCGCGACCGCCGCGAGCCCGTCGTCCGGGACCACCGCGACCGCCGCGAGCCCGTCGTCCGGGACCACCGCGACCGCCGCGAGCCCGTCGTCCGGGACCACCGTGACCGCCGCGAACCCGTCGTCCGTGATCACCGCGACCGCCGCGAGCCCGTCGTCCGGGACCATCGCGACCGCCGCGAGCCGGTCGTCCGGGACCTTCGCGACCGCCGCGAGCCCGTCGTCCGGGACCACCGTGACCGCCGCGAGCCGGTCGTCCGTGATCACCGCGACCGTCGCGAGCCCGTCGTCCGTGACCATCGCGACCGCCGCGAGCCAATCGTCCGCGATCACCGCGACCGCCGCGAGCCGATCGTCCGCGATCACCGCGACCGCCGCAAGCCGATCGTCCGCGATCACCGCGATCGTCGCGAGCCCGTCGTGCGAGATCATCGTCGGAAGGTGCGCGACCACCGGGACCGCCGAGAGCGGAACGACCGCCGCCGCTCCCGCAGGGACGACGACTAGCACTCGCGACGACGGCAGGTCGACGCCCGGCTGCCGAGCCCGACCTCGGCAGCCGGCGCCATTCGAGGACGCTTCCTTCAGCGTCGACGAGGGCGTTCGGACGGCGGGTGTACCGCAGGCCTAGCGGGAGACGACGACGCGATCGCCCGAGGTCAGGTCGACGGCCGTCAACGAATTCGTGCCGTTGTCGGCGATCCAGAGCACGCCACGCTGCGCGTCGAGGGCGATGTCGCCGCCGAACGCCGAGATGACGGGGCCGACGCCGGTTGCAACGTCGCTCACGACCACGCGTTCACCGCTGACCGGGTCGACCGACATCACCTTCCCCCGGGACACGACCAGCACGCGCCCCGCTGTGCCGTCGAACACGAGGCGGATCGTGCCGCTGACCGGGATGCTCGGCCCCGTCCCCACCACGATGCTGCTCACGACCGTACGGTCGCCCGTTGTCGGATCCACAGCGATGACGTACCCATTGGACGCCGCCACGAACGCGTCGCCGGTGCCGGGAACGAGGTCGAGATCGACGACAGACGTGGCGTAGCCGGTGCCGACGTTCGGCCCGGACAGCTCGACGCGGTCTCCGATCGCGGGATCGACGCCGAGGATCGATCCGGGGGTGTAGCGGGCGACGAGGAGCCGAGCCTGGAGTGGGTCGAAGACCAGGCCGCGCAGGTAGTCCATCGGGCCCGTGCCCACGCCGTTGCCGGCGATGACGCTCTTCGTGTTCGTGAGCAGATCCACGGCATGGATCACCGGCAGCCCGCCGATGGAGCCACGCGTGAAGAGGCGGTTGCCCAACGCGTCCAACGCGAGACCCTGCGCCGAGATCACGGGCGAACCCGAGACCGGCACGGAGACGCGATCCGCGGTGGCGACGTCGACACGCAGCAGCTGCGTGTACGCGTCCATGAGGTAGAGCGACTGGCCGTCGGCCGCCAGCGCAAGACCGGCGGGACGCTCGATGTGCGTGCCGGTTCCGCGCGCGGGCCGGTACACCGCCGTGCGGTCGCCCGTCGTTCGATCGATGCTGCGGATGGCGCCGAACTCCCAATCGAACGCGGAAATCTCGTTCGCGCCGGGCCCGTGGGTCAGCGCGGCCACGTTGCGAAGGACGGGGCCCGAACCGATCGACGGAGCCGAAAGGAGTGTGCGCAGGCCGGTCGTGAGATCGACCTCGAGGACGTTGCCCGGGAAGGCGCCGAAGTAGGCCGTGCTCGTCGTCTCGTCGACCAGGCAACCGGCGGGCGCGCCGACGACGAGCCCTTGGTTGGCATCGAGGAAGTTGGAAACGATGGTGCGGTGACCCGTCGCGAGGTCCACCGTGATCAGCACCCGCTGCCACGTCTCCAGGACCAGGGCCTTGCCCTGCCACAGGGTCAAGCGCTTCGGCTCCGCCAACGAAGGTCCCGTGCCCACGCTCGGGCCCGACAGCTCCGTGCGATTGCCGGTCGCCGGGTCCACGGCCAGCAGGGCGTCGAGCTGCGCGTCGCCGACGAGCAGTCGGGCTCCCGCCGTGTCGTAGTCGATCGAGATCGGCCGGGACAAGGCCACGCCGGTGCCCACCGCGGGGCCCGAGTGAATCAGCCGGTCCCCGGTGAGCAAGTCCACGTGGAGCACGGCCTGCTGCGTCCGGTCCACGACATACGCGTGATTCGGCGACGCGGGGTCCAGGACGAAGTCCCGCGGGTCGATCAGGTCGAGCCCGGTGCCGACGAACGGACCGCTGAGCTCGGCCCCCATGCCGGTGACGGGGTCCACGGCGACGAGGGACCGCCGTTCGCTGTCCAGGATGACGTGACGCTGGCTCGGTGCGTGCCATGCCATCGCCTCCGGATGCGCTGACACGTAGGGGACTCGCGTCGCGGTCAGCGCGGGGGCCGCTGGACTCGTGACGGCGGCGAGTGTGTCCTCGACGGCAGTGACGAGTGACACCGTTCCGCCGGCGAGCGGCACCAGCGCCTCCCAGTGGGCGAAGCCGTCCATACTCGTGGCGGCCGTACCGTTCACCGTCACGCCAGCGACGCCGTCCGGATCGGCGGCGGTGCCGCGCACACGAATGAAGGGGTGGTCGGTCAGGAAGCCCGCCGGCGGCCAGGTGATCGTGGCCGACGCCGGGCCGAGGTTCGTGGTGCCGCCCCCATTGCCGCCACCGCCGGCATTGCCGTCAGCGTCTCCGCCGTTCGACGCACCGCAGGCGGCAAGGGACAGGGAAAGGGCGAACTGCAACGTTCCGATCGCGATGGCGCGAAGCATGGGCGGGTCCTCCGGGGCGCATCGGCGCCGAATGGAGGTCGGAGTCGCCCGCTCCCCCGGAATTGCCGGTGGTGTTTCTCAGCGAGCGTTCAGACGGTCCTGCGCGCGGGCGAGCGTGGCCTCGCCGAGATCGTCTTCGGGCGACGCGTCCGCGTAGCGGCGGGCGAACGCGAGGGCCTCCTGCCGCAGATCGCGGCGAAGCGCCGCGTGGGCAAGCAGAAGCCAGGAGAGCGGCTCCGAGACGTCCTGCTCCACCTCGGACACGGCTCGCGACCACGCCTCGGCCTCGTCGGCCGCCATGACGTCGAAGGCCGCGCTGCGCGAGGTGGCATGGGGATCGTCGGATTCGACATACCACACGTGGCTGGCGCCCGCGGTCAGCGGCGCCTCGGCGGTGTAGATCGTTCCCTCGACCGTTTTCGACCAGAGGGTCCCTTGCTCGCCGAGCAGCGTGATCGTGTAGCTGCGCGCCCCCGGCACCGCCGGCCACGAAAACGTCGGCCGGGTCGTTGTGACGCGCCCCACGGGCAGGATCGCCTCGCCGTCCCCTCGCAGCTCGTCCGCGTCGCGGCGCCTGAGCTCCTCGTCGGAGAGCGGCACAAGAAGGGCGGCCAGCGACGCGTCGCGATCGGCGATCCGGCCTGCCGCGGCAACCAGGCGCGCTCGCGTGCCCTCCTCGGTGCCACCGTCCCGGGACTGCAGGGCGACGCCCGCGCCGACGGCCGCCAGCAGCAAGGCCGCCGCGGCCGCGGTCCAGCGGAACCACGACGGACGGGACGGGGCGCCGGGTGACGCAACGGGGGTATCGGCTGCGCCCACCGCGTCGATGACCTCACGACACAGCGCGCACGCGGCAAGGTGCGTGAGGACCGCGTCCTCGGCGGCCTCGTCCAGACGGCCCTCGACGAATCCCGCGAGGTCGTTGGGATCGGGGCAGGGCGCGGCCCCGTCGGCCGCCTCGGCGAGGAGGCGATCGAGTCCGGACGGGGGTGTCTCATGCATCGGAGGTGCCCTCCTTGCCCCTGGCGCCTTCGTGAGGAAGGGGCGCGTCTTCTCTTGGAATTGCCATCTGCAGCGCCTCGCCCACGCCGTCGCGCAGCGCTTCCCAGCTCTCCTCGTCGAGTCGCCCGCGGACGCCGGCCGACCGAACCAGGGGCAGCAGCCCCTCGCGCACCTTGCCGGTCGCCTGCTGCAGCAGGCGGCTGACGCGCGGCGGTCCGACGCCCAGGATCCGCGCGATGTCCCGGCCGGTGCGCCCGTCGACGTGCCGCATGACCAGCACGGCGTGCTCCCGGGGGGTGAGTCGTTCCAACGCGCGGAGCAGGGCGGTTCGAACGTGCCCGCCCCACTCGCGCGTGGCCGCCGTCGCAGCGGGACCGGGGGCGGTCGCCGGCGGCAGCATGGAGGCCCTGTCCTCGAGCGCGCGGGGTCCCTTTCGGGTTGCACGCGCGTTTCGCCACCAGCGCCGCACGAGCGTCGTCGCCAACCAGCCGAAAAGGCTGCCCGTGGCGTCGTAGGTCGCCAGCAGCCGCGGCGCTCCGCCGCCCGGCAGCGCGAGGTCACCGAGCAGGTCGGTCACGAGCCGCTCGGCCTCGACGGTGCCCGCGCCGCGCGCGCGCGCCAAGGCGAGGAGTCGCGGGCGGAGCCCTCCTTCGAGCCTTTCCCAGGCGCCCTCCACGCCGTGGATCGCCGCCGTCGCAAGGTAGAGATCCGAGGCGACGGCTGACGCCACGACGTCGGACAGCGACGGCGCGTCATCACCGGCGCGACGCGCCCGGCGCCGCGACGCGGCGGCTCGTGCATGATCGTCGAATGCCTTCCGCGGGAGGGCGAGCTCGGCGTGGGCGAGACGGCCCGCCGCATACGAAGCGGCCAGGGCCTCGAGGAGCTGGCCTTCGTCGGTCGAAACCTCGCTCATCGCGCACGCGCCTCCGCACCGCGATCATACGACCCCGGCGCCGGCGCCGTGCGGGTCACGGCCCCCAGAGGACGAAACCGGCCCAATGGGCAGGGTGGGCCGCCTCGCCCCCGCCGGCCAGTACCTCGCGCTTGGCGCGCGCCAGCGCCTCCGCCGGCAAAGCCCCCGTGTCGAGCGCCTCGTAGAAGCGACGCATGAGATCGAGCGTCGGCCGGTCGGCGACCTTCCAGGTCGAGGCCACCACGGCTCGCGCCCCTGCCACGAAGAACCCGCGTACGAGACCGAGCACGCCGTCGCCCCGCACGAGACCGCCGCGTCCGGTCTCGCACGCCGACAGGACGACGAGATCGGCGGGCGCCTGCAGCCGGTGCACGTCGTCGACGTCGAGCACGTCCCCGCCCGCGAGCAGGAGTCCCGTCAGGCGCGGACGCTCGCCGTCGAGGCGGCCGTGGCAGGCGAGGTGGATCGCGCGCCAGGGCTCGTCCGCGGCGGCCAGGGTCTCGAGAAGACGGGCGCGGCTCGCCTCCGTCCCGAGCAAGAGAACGTGTTCCTTCCGGCGGGGGCCGGTCCACCACCGCCGCGGCCTCTCGGCGACCGCCCGGAAGCGGCCGCGGCAGCGCGAAGCCGAGCCCCTGCGCGCGAAGCGAGAGCGCCGCAGGGCGAGCGGGATCGCCGAGCGCCAACAAGCGCTGGTGCGCGCGCGCCGGCGGTGCCTGCGTCCGCAGCAGCGAAAGCACGCTGGCCGAGGGTACGGCGCGCACGACCCACTCTTCGACCAGGCGCCTCCCCGTTCCGCGATCGAGCAGCGCATCGAAGGACACGAAGGTGAGCGGACCGTCAGGCGATACGAGCAGCGATGTAGTCCCTGCCAGCTCTGCGTCGAGCGGTGCGATCAGGCGCTCGTGCAGCCGGGCGGCGAGCAGCGCTTCCGGGCCCCGCGGCACCGACGCCAACCGCCGCCAGGCCAGCGCATCCTCGGCGAGTCCATCGGTGTCCCCGAGGTCCACGAGCCGCGCTCGATCCGCCCGCACTACGATGGCATGGAGACGGTCCTCGGCGATCTGGTACAGCACGAGCGCCTCGCCTGGACCGAGCAGCTCGCAAACCGCTTCCAGCTCGAGCGGTCGTGGCCACACGACCTGCGCGAGTCGCCCCGCGTGGCGGTGGGCGCGTGCCAAGGCGACCTCGCGGGCCTCGTATGCACGGTCGCGGCGCGCACGGGCGGCGTCGACGGCGCCGGTGTCGCCCCGCGCCAACGCGCGGGCGAGCCCCCGGCGCGCGCGGTCCAGTGCTGCGGACGCCGCCTCGAGCGCGTGACGCAAATCGTCGGGGAGCGTGGCATGGACCAGCGCGCCGGTTGTTCGCAGGGACTCGACCAGCAAGAGGGCGCGGGCCCACTCGACGAACCGGAACGCCTCCGCCGCCGCGGCGGCCTCGCTGAGCGTGCCCGCCGCGCACAGCCGCGCGGTGATCGCGAGGCCGAGCGCGGCGAGCTCCGCCACGCGCAGGCCGAGTCCGTCCGCCTCTCCGGCCTCGAGGCCGGCGAGCGACGCGCGCCGCAGCTCGAGCGCACGCCGGGCGGGAGCCAGAGCGGCGGCGAGCCGCCCCGCCTCGCGCAACGCCGCGGCCTGGCTCGCCAGGACCGCCGATGCACGACGCGGTCCCTCCGCGCTCGAGTCGAGGGCCTCGACGGCCGCGGCGAAGTGCTCGAGGGCGCGATCGATCTGTCCGTGATCCATACGCGCCTTGCCGAGCTCGCTCAAGGCAACGGCGGGCACCGGACGCCCGGCGGCCTCGCAGCGGTGTACGACGCCCTCGAGGGTCTTGATCGCGGCATCCGGATTGCCCGCAAGGCGCTCGATGGCGGCGAGGTTCAGGGTCGCAAGGGATCCCACCTCGAAGTCCCCCGCGCCCCACGCGGCGTCGGCGGCCGCGCGGTAATGGGTGCTCGCGAGCGCCGGGTCGCCCATGGCAAGCGCCAGCGCACCGAGATTCAGGCGCGCGGCGCCCGCGCCCGCGCGGTCCCGCAGGGCCAGGTAGGTCTCGAGGGCCCGCGCTTGGAGATCACGCGCCTCCGACAGACGACCCAGCTCGCGCAGGACGATGCCGGCGTTGCGCAGCGCCGCCGCCTTGGCCTGGCTGGGCGGCTCCGACGCAAGGCGTGACAGCTCCTGCTCGTGGACGGTCAAGGCCTCGGCGAACCGGCCGCTGCGCAAGAACAGCAGACCCAGGTTCAGCCGCGCCGTACGGGCCGAACGCTCGTCGCCGGCCGCCGATGCGGCGTCGGCGACCTCTCGAAGCACGGCCGCGGCCTCCTCCCACCGCGCCTGGTCGATCCAGGCGGAGGCGCGCGCAAGCCGGGCGCGCCTCCGCATGGCGTCGTCGCCTGCGCGGCGGGCATTGTCTTCGGCGCGCGCCGCCGCGCCGGCGGACGCATCGGGCCGGCCCTGCCGGCGCTGGACGAGCGCGAGATTGGCCAGGATGGAAGCCGCCGGCCGGTGCCACCCCGCGGACTCCATCCGGACCGCAGCGCGCTCGAGCGCGGCGGCCGCGTCGTCCCACGCGGCGCGCATCGTTGCGAGGCGCGCCGTCGATTGCCACGCCTTGGCCGCCAGGCCCAGCCAAAAGGTAAGGCGTCGGCGTGACGCGCCGCGAGCCCGTGCGCGCGCGCGGCCTCCGCACGGCGTCCACCGGCCTCGAGGACCTCGGCGCATCGGGACAGGATCGCCGCCGTGAGCAGTGTGGGCTGTGCGTTCGCCGTGGCCAGCGCGAGCTCGGCGTGGGCGGCGAGACGCTCCTGCGTCGCCTTCAGGTCGCGGGCTCGGCTCCAGGCCTCGGCGCGCTCGAGCTCAGCTGCCAGGCGCTCCCCCGTGATCGCAACGTGCGCCTCCACGACGACGGCGAGCTTGGGCGCATCGGGGCGCGCGGCCGCCAGCCTCGCGAACGCCGTCGCCGCGGGAAGGAACTCCGAGTCCGGCTCGTCCGGGAGCACCGCGAGCCGCCAGAGCCACAGCGTCGCGACCACGTCCACCGGGTCGATTGCAGGGTCGCCGGCAATCTTCTTCTGTGCCGTCTCGTCGTCTGCTCGGTAGGCGTCGACGAAGCGTTGGGCCGGGGTGGGCGCGACGGGCTCTTCGGCCTCCCCGACCCGCGACGTCGACAGCACGAGCACCGAAAGCAGGAGCACCAGAAAAAGGGGAGCCGTCCGTCGCGCCATGTTTCTCCCGCACAGGGTACTGGAGGCGCCGAACCTGAAACGACCCCCCTCGCAAGGGAGCCGTCTCCGTCGTAGCGGCCGACCGTCAGCGTCAGCGAACGTTCAGGGTGAACGCACCGGCTACGGGGTCGCTCGAGTCGACGTCCAGGTTGCCCTCGGCGTCGAGGGACGCCGTACCGTCGATCACCCATCGAATGCGCTTGTCGCCCAGGAACCTGCGGCTGAAGTCGAGGCAGGTGTACCGGAGCACGATGCGGATCGAACCATCGTTCGTCACGCGCCCGCTGATGCTCGCCTTTGAGCAGAAACTGTTCCACGACGGCTGGGCCGCGCCGACGATGCTGCCGCCGTCGTCGATGGTGAGGCTGGCATCCCAATTGCCGATGTCTCCCCTGTAGCTGCCGGCGAACGGACTGGGCGCAGGCGCGGCCGCACAAGGCGCCGCTGCGGCGATGCCCAGAAGGACGAGGACGGTGGTGCGCGCGATGTGATGCATGGCGATTCTCCTTGGAAGGGGACGAGTCCAACCACGTCGAACGCCAGCCGCCGTTACACCGCGCCCCTGGCGGATCCGACCTCCGGCCGCACGGCGCCCGGTCCCGCGCGCGGGCTGCAGCGGATAGGCGGTAACGACTGCGTGGGCGAGAAGGCTCGCGATCGCGGGCGTTCCGGCCCCGCTACCGAATGACGAGGCGCAGCTTCGGCAACCGCTGTGCAAGCAGCCGTAGGAACATGATGCTGATGAACGGATAGAGCCCGTCCATCAGGGACCAGCCCACGATGTACGCGACGTTGCCGTCCACGAGCCAGATGAAGTGGTCGTGCTCCCACGTTCCGAACAGCAGGCGCTCCGCCACCTTGACCACGAGGCTGAAACCCGCGAAGAACGAGAACTGCGCCAGCAGCCCGTACCGGAAGCGCACGCCGAAGTAGAGCCAGGTGAGGCAGAAGCCGATCCACACGAATGTGTGCAACGCGTTGGTGATCCAAGGCATGAAGCTCATCGCCCCGATCAACGACAGGAGCCAGTTCCCGACGAACGTGCTGAGCGCCCAGCCGCCCCCCAACACCAGGAAGGTGGTGCGCTCGGACTTGTCGGGGCTGCGCGTGAAGAGGCGAAACGACAGCCACAGCACCGCGTACACGCCGACGACGATGGCCACCCGCCCGAGCGTGATCACGATCCACCCCCGTCGGTGATCCGGCGCGCTGCGTAGTGCGCGAGCGCGAACACCGTCATCTGCGGATTGAGGCCGACGCTCGTCGGGAAGACGCTCGCGTCGCAGACGTAGAGGTTGTCCATGCCGTGCACGCGGAAGTTCGGATCGACCACGCCCCGTCCAGCGTCGGAGCTCATCGCGTTGCCGCCCTGCGGATGGCCCGTGCCCAGCGTCAGATAGTCGCTCTTGCGAACGAGCCGGTCGAGACGGTCCAGCTCATCCAGCTTCGTGAACGCGTCGTACTGCCACGTGTTCGGCATGACGCGTACGGCCTCGCCCCGCTCGGCGCCGTCCTTGATCGAGATCTCGGCCACGGATCGCAGGCCGGCGGCAAGCCGATCCAGCTCCTGCGCCCCGGGCTTGAACACCACCTCGGCGCCGCCCGTCAGCGCCGGCCGCACCGTGCCGGTGGCCGCGGTGCCGACGATCACGCCGACCGCCATCATGTTGCGGTAGGCCTGCATGTTGCTCTGGTGATCCTCGAACCAACCGGGCATGTTCGTCGCCTGGATCGCGGGCGGGTTCCACCACGTCTCGAGCACGTAGGGCGGCTCACCCTCGGGCCACGGCTTCGGAATCGCGTAGTGCGAGATCTGCAGGCCTTCTTCGCTGCCGACCTCGCGCCCGAAGTCGACGGTGAGATAGGACCCCATGTTGGCCGAGAATCCCCGGCCCACCCGCCCGCCGAGACGGATGCCGTTGCGGATCAGCAACCAGGAGGACGCGACCGCCCCTGCCGCGATGACGAACCTTTCGGCGTGAACGCGAATGCGGCGTCCGCCGGGCGTGGCGCCCTGGGCTTCACGCACGCGCGCGCCGCCGCCCGTCAGCAGCCGGTCGATGTCCAACCCCGCCGTAACGGTGAGCCGGCCCGTCGCTTGCGCCTTGGGAAGCAGCGTCTCGAGCGTCCCGAGCTTGCGCCCGTAGCGGTCGCCGATGTTCTCGTAGCCGGTGCCGAGGTTGTTCTCGATGTTGGCCTCGACCGCGCCGTTGTCGGGGTACAGCGCGCCGGCATGCTTGCGGAGGGCTTCGATGAACGGGAAGCCGGACGGGTTCAGAAAGGACGCGTTGTCCGGATCCACACCGGTCTCGTTGTACGGCGTTTGCCGTTGCACACGCAGATGGGCGCGCATGGCCTGGACGCTCGCTTGCAGTTCGGCGACGTCGATCCCGGCTGCGTGCTCTTGGTTCCAACGATCGAGCAGATACGCGGGTGGATCGAAGATGACACCGTTGTTGATCGTCGTGCCGCCCCCCACGCAGCTCCCCTGCAGGATCGTGAAGCGAAAGTCCTCCGTCTGGCCGGTGATACCGTCGGCATAGAGGCGCCCGACCATGTCGAGCTCGTTCTCGGTGAACGCGCTCGGCTCCGTGTACCCGCCGCGCTCGATCAACAGGACGCGATGCCCGGCTTGGGTGAACTCGTGCGCGAGCGTCGAGCCGGCCGCCCCGCTTCCGATCACGCAGACCTCCGTCGCGACGATGTCGGGTAGCTCGTCGGCCGGTGTCACGTCGAGCTTCGTCGTAGAGACTTCGCGGCCGGGCGGATCCTCGAAGTCGCGCTCGGGACGCTGGGAGAACGGCGTGTAGCCGATGCTCGGATGCACCTTGGGATCGTTGTAGTAGCCGACGTAGACGAGCTGTTTCGAGATGCGGATCAGCGCCTGCAGGATCTGGCGACCGCGGTCGTCGTCGAGCTCGCTCAGCGGCTTGTAGCCGAAGCGCTGCTGCAGGTCCTTGCGGCGAAGCTCGGGTTCCATCTCGGACATGGGCGGCCGCAAGCGGAAGACGGGCAACAGCTGCGTACCGAAGAGCGCAGCGCGAAAGAGCCAGAGCTTGGCCGCCCGGATCGGCGCGAGGTGCGCGTCCGTGTGTCGAGCCACGTCGCCCGCCGAGGGCATGCCGGGCGAACGGACGTCCACGAGCAGATCGGCCAACGCTTCGAGCGCGCGGAACTCGACGGGCCGCAGGAACTTCAGCTTCTCGCGCCGGCGCCACGCACGCACCGCGCCCAGCAGGAGGAGCAGGCCCAGCACGGCGTCCACCCCGACAACAAGCAGCAGGACGAGACGCCGGGACAGCTCGACCGAGCCGACGTGGAACCACGCCGAGCCGTCCGAGCCCGGCAGAAGCGCGAGGCCGGCGAGGACCGCGACGAGCTGACCGACGACGAGGATGTCGAGCGCGGCCGCATGGCGCCGCGGGTTTCGACAGGCGACGAAGCACAGCAGCGCCAGGATCGCCGTACGAACGCCTGCGTTGGACACGAACGGCAGCTCCACGGCGATGCCCGGGCACAAGAACGGCAGCGCGACGAGCGCGACGGTCGCCGCGCCGAAGAAGACACCGACGACGACGAGCACGCGACGAAGCGCACCGTCGTCGGGCCCCGGCGGCGCGGGGGTCGGGGGCCGTGTCGCGCCGCGCGCGCGCAGCCAGGACCACAGAAGCACGAGCGTGATCACGCCGTCGAGCACGATCGCGCCGATCAGCACGTCGCGCACCGGCCAGCCGTCGCCATCGCGCCCCATGGCGCCCGCGGCGGGCAGCGCCACGATGTACAGCACCATCGCGCCGATCGAGACCAGATGCGCGAGGAGCGTCGCGCCGATGAGCGGACGGTGCCGCACGAGCCACCCGCTTCCGTGCAGACAACACAACCCGAGCACGATCACCTTGACCACGGAGTGCGGCAGGAACGGTCGCTCGCGAACGATGTCCGGAAGCACCCACGGGCCGACGAGATAGGCCAGCCCTCCGAGAAACAGGAGGCCCGCAAGGACGCGGAGCACGGGTTCGGGCTTCACACGCTTTCCCTCGATCAGTCGCTACACCAGTAGCCGTGAGCATACGGATTTGCAGTCTGGCGCGCAAATGAGCGCTCCCGCCGCTATGCTCGCACCCGTTGTCGGAGGTGTGAGGTGACTGGGGAACCGATTCGTGTACTCGCCTATAACGTGAAGATCCTGCCCTCGCCGTTCGGCGACGCGGACGACGTGATGCGCGCCGCTGTCATCGCGGAGAACATCCTCGGGATGCAGCCGGTGGTGGACGTCGTATGCCTCCAAGAGGTGTTCAACGAAGACGTCCGCAGTTTGCTCGTTCAGACCCTCGACGGAGCTTTCCCACACCAGGTGCCGAAGTGTCACGACGGCACCTGGTTCAGCTTCGACGAAGACAGCGGCTTGTTCTTCGCGTCGCGCTTCCCCATTCGTGAACGAGGCGACGTACCGTGGCACGGGTTCCGCGAGTTCGATGCGACGGCGCCCTTCACGTCCGACTACTTCACCGACAAGGGCGTGTTCGGCGCGGCGCTCGATGTCGGTGAACGCTGGGGTGACGATGCGACGCTTGGTGTGTTTCAAACGCACCTGCAAAGCGACCACACGATTCGCGATCCCCACCCGGAGGTTCGAGCGAGGCAGCTCCAGGAGTGCGAGCGCTTCATGCAGCGTTTCCTAGCGCGCACGGTCGACCCGGAACGCACATGCGGATTGTTCGTCGGCGATTTCAACGTCGTGGGCGAACGGACCGTCGACGGCGTGCTCGAAGAGACGGACGAGCATCGCGCGTTGATGCAGAGCGAGTGGCGCCCGGTGGATCTCTTTCGGGAGGCGCATCCCGAGGCGCCGGGCTACACGTGGGACGCGCCGGCCAACACGCGCATCGACGACGACGACGAGGACGACCGCGAGCGGCTCGACTATGTCTTCGGCATGGGCGCGGTTCCGGGCCGGGCGGGCGAGTCGCCCACGCCGCTGCACCCGGTGGAAGCCACCGCGATCGAGGTGCACGCGCCTCGTACCACGACCTTCGGCGACCTGTCCGACCACTACGGCGTCCTCGCGAGCGTGCGTCCCGCGGCGCAGAGCGCCGACGAGTGACGATCAGCGTCGTCCGGCGGTCGCAGACACATGCGGGCCGGCCGTGAGGCACATCGGCACGGCGCCCCCCGCGGCCGTCAACCGCCGCAACCGCCGCAGCCGCCGCAACCGCCGCAGCCGCCGCAACCGCCGCAGCCGCCGGCGGCGCCGCCCCCCTTGCCGTGCTTGCGACGAAGCGCACGCAGCTCCTTTCGCAGCGCCTTCTTTTCCTCCGCATCTTCAGTTGCATCGATCTCGCGAATGAGCGCCCGCTCGCGCGAACGCTGCACCATCCCGACGACGAGTCCGATGAGGATCAAGCCCGCCAGCAACGCGACGGGAAAGAACCAGTCCGGCAGCGAGGAGACCGAGACGCACCCGCACAGCAACGGCACGAACATCGTGCCGGCGCAAACGAGCGCGACGCGTCGCACGCGGCGGCGCGACAGCAGCACGAAGTCGTCGAGCGAGACGCGCACGAAGCTCTGGGTGTGATCCACGCGCGTGTGTGCGGGCGACCAGATGTCGGGCGGCGGTGGTTCGCCGAACACCCGCTCGTAGCTCTCCAGCGTCCGTTCGTACCAATCCGTGAACTTGCCGCGCTCGCCGTCGCCACCGCGCGTCGGTCCGTGGTGGATCAAACGCCCCGCGACCTCCGGGCAGAACACACCCCAGTAGTCGCGGGTGTACAGGAGGTGCAGGTGCCACGCCTGATCGACCGCGTCCGACGGCGTGACGGGATGACCGGCGGTGAGGTACAGACAGAGAAACCGCCGGTATTCCTCAACGACACGACGCGCGTGGCGCGCCGACCAGCGGTTCTCTCGAGCCAACCGCTCCGTGAAGGTGAGCTCGGCGCCTTCGACGTCCGGATCCCAGGCCGACAGTCGCTTCCAGACCGGGGCGACCTCGGCCTCCGACGTCCCAAGCGGCATCGCCAACGGCATTTCCAAGCTGACCTCCTCGCTGCGCGTGGCGCAGACCGTCATCCGCCATCGCCCCTCGATTCTGCGTGCGCCGCTCGCGCTTGCGCAACCTCCCTTCCGCCGCTGCCGCGACCTGCCGCGGAGGTTGACCTCGAGTCAACTGGAGGCGCACCTACAGTTGGTGCGCATCGCCACACGCCGGACCTAGGCTCTTGTGGAACGCCGGGCATCCCGCCCGGGCGGACTCGTGCCACTTGCCAGGAGACTCCCCGTGCTGCCCTCCACCCCCACCTCCCGCGTACCGCTGCCGCAGCCGGGCCGGCGATTCCTCACCGATGCCGGCCTCGAGACCGAGCTCGTCTTCAAGGACGGGATCGAGCTACCCCACTTCAGCGCCGCCGTCCTGCTGGAGACGGCCGAAGGCCGCCGGCGCCTGACGACCTACTACGAGTCCTTCGTCGAACTCGCACGCGAGAGCGGGCACGGCGTCGTGCTCGAAACCACGACCTGGCGCATCAACCCGGACTGGGCCGAGCGCCTCGGCTACGACGAGATCGGCCGCAGCCGCATCAACCACCGCGCGGTCGGGCTGTTGCAGGATCTGCGACTGCGGGCCGGGTTGCCTGCGGACCGCTTCGTCATCAGCGGCAACCTCGGCCCCCGCTACGACGGCTATGACGGCACGCAGCGCATGGACGCGGCACAAGCCCGCGACTACCACCAGCCGCAGGTGGAATCGCTCGCCGAAGCCGGCACCGACGCCGTGACGGCACTCACGCTGACGACGGCCGCCGAGGCCGTCGGCATCGCACATGCCTGCTCGAAGCGCGGGATGCCGTGCGTCCTGAGCTTCACCGTCGAGACCGACGGTCGGCTGCCATCGGGCGAGACGCTCGCCGCGGCCATCGAAGAGGTCGATCGCGAGGCGCCCGGCGCCGTCGCGTACTTCGGCATCAACTGCGCGCATCCGACCCATTTCATCGAGACGCTGCGTTCTGGCGGATCGTGGACGGAGCGCATCGGCATGCTCCGCGCCAACGCATCGCGCAAGAGCCACGCCGAGCTGGACGAGTCCCCCACGCTGGACGAGGGCGACCCCGAAGAGCTGGCAGCGCACCACGTCGAGCTGGCGGCGCTGCTGCCGAACCTGCGTGTCGTTGGTGGTTGCTGCGGCACGGACCTGCGGCACGTCACACGCATCGTGGCCTGCTGCAGCGGCGAACGAGAAGTGGGCTCGGCGTCGGAGTGAACGCCGCTCAGCGCCGGATGACGACCTCGAGATGGCCGGGCAACCCGGATTGCAGCCCGCCGGCCGAGATCGCGATGTCGCCCCCTGTCGAGAGCGAACCTGTGTAGAGCGGATCGAGGCCGGGCAGCTTGATGATCAGCGTCCCGTCGACACCGAGCGTGTACGTCCCATTCAGGCCGCTTGAAGCGGCGATCAGGCCTTCCGTGTTCTGCCGGACGTTGCTCAGCATGTAGTTCCCACCGCCGTCGGCGCCGAAGACCCCGATCCCGCTGACGTACTCGGAGGAGGCGTACCGGTTGTCGAATGCAATCCGGCTGTACACCCCCGAGAGATCCGAGGCCGATGTTCCGCCGGCCGGCCGGACGAGAACGAACAGCGCTGGGAACGACGAAGAGCCGCCAACTGAGCCTGCGACGATGGCGACCTCGCCGGACGGAGAGACGCCGCCGCGCATGACAATCAGCCCGAAGAAGTTCAGCTCCAGGGTGCCGTCCGCCGTCACGCTGTACGTCCCGCCCGTCGTGCTCGAGCTGAGGGCGCCGTCCTCGTTGGATGTCGACGTCCCCGTGAACGCACCGGCCCCGTCGAATGTGAGGAAGCCCAGCGCGCTCGTGTTGTCCGGACCCGACGGATCGAAGGCGTAGGCAACGTAGCGCCAGGTGCCGGACATCGAGCCGAGCGTCGCACCCGCGACCCTCGGTACGAGGAAATCGAGGCCGGGATCACCCCCGGCAGCGAGCCGGGTGAGCGCGACCAGTTGTCCGTCGGCTGACCGGACGCCCTCGCCGATGACTCCGGCTCCGCCGATCCCCATGTGTGCGTCGCCGGACGGGGTCACGTGGAAATCGACGTTCGACAATGAAACGCCCGTCGAGATCACGCCGCTCTCGTTCGTGTCGGCCAACAGGGTGTAGCTGCCGGCACCATCGGGCTGGAGCACACCCGTGTACGCGCCCAGCTCCGGCGCCGTGCGGCTGCCGTTCATGCCAACGATGCGCCAAGCGGTCGGTCCGGCCGGTACTGCACCCGTACCGCCGCTGCCGCCGCAACCGAAGAGGCACGCCCCGAGAGCCAGGACGAGCAAGCAGCCGCGCTTCATGTGATCTCCAAGCCGGCCGCCGGGTTCGCCGCGCGGCCGTGGTCGGAGCCGTACCGCCACTACCATTCTGCGCAGTCGGCGCGCCAGAGCAACGGTTCGTTTGGAGGAACCGAGTTCACTCCAGGCGCGCTCTCCCGGCGGCTCGGGCGCCGTGGCGACGGCGCAGACCGTCGGCATGCCGGCGCGGGCAGGGCCGCGCCCGCGGACCCGCGTCGGCTACCGATCGGAGGTTCACCTACGGCAGGCCGTGGGTCTTTCCGCAGGCGTGGAGGGAGCGCGTGATGGCGTTCCGAACGGACATCGCACCCAGGTCACCGAGCGCGACGTATGAGAGACCGGACTTGTCCGCGATGAGCACGCCGTTGCCTTCGGCGTCGACCACCCAGGCGCCCACGAACATCTGAATCTGGGACAACATGCCGGGCGTCGCCGGGAGACATGCCGAGGGGCCGGAGGGCTTGGCGCCGGCATCGTAGACGAGGGAAATGTACGGAACGGTCGGGTCCATCCCGGTCGCCCGGCCGCGGACACTGAGCGTGTTGCCGTTGTCCGTGAACGTGATCTTGGCCCTGATGCCGGAGCCGCCGATCTGATGGAGCTCGGCGGCTCCACTGGAGAGGGGTTTCGCGGCCTGGGCATCGCCTACGACGAAGTGTGTTCCCAGGGTGAGCAGCAGCGCGATGCCGCCGAGAAGTGCCGCGGTCTTGCGTATCGAATGCATGTTGGATCATCTCCGTTTTGAAACCATGCGAGCTGCGCGGATCCAACGGATCCGTCGCTCGCGGAAGAATGAGAAGAGACGTTCGCGCCGCCCCGGCCCCTTGGTGGGCCGCCATGCCGGTCGCGACGATTTCGCGGGGAGCCGTCTACGGAACCGTGTACTCCAGGTCATCGATCACGATGGTCGAACCCAGGTGAACGATCATCGCACTGTGCACACCGGCTTCGGACTCGAAGCTGAACCGCTTCTCGACGCTCTCGATGGTGAGTCTCGTGAGCACCTCGTCGCGGCGCCCGAGCAGATAGACGAATCCGACGCCGCCGTTGAGGCTGGCGGTGAACGAGACCTTCGATGCGGCCTTCTTCCAATCGATGGTCCCCTGCACGCCGCCGGGGAAGACCCACGCTTGCGAAGCGATCTCGCCACCGTCGAGCGTCGCCGTCGCGTTCTTGGTGCCGATGACCAGACGATCGACCGGGCCCGCGTCCGCGGGATCGTCGAAGTTCTCGACGACGGTAACGGGCGTACGCGCCGGCCGCGCCGCTTCCGAAAGTGTCGCGGTCGCGAGAGTCAAGAGGACCATCGCGACGATCATGTGGGGTGAGAGAGTGGGTCGAGCCATGCTGAATCTCCGCCCCCGTCCGCAGCCCGGTGCGTCGGTCCGCAGCTTTTGCACATGCAATGCCGGTCGCGCGAGTACTCCCGACTCGGGACCGTCGTCGCGGGACCATCGTCGTGTGGTCCGGGAGCGGCGCCCAATTCACGGGGACTCCCAACGGGCCGTACGGCCCTGACGGCTGGGCTCCGGTTCGCGCGCGGGCCGGTTGGCCACGTCCGCTCCTGACATTCCGTGAAGTTCCCGACGTCCGGCCCGGCCGGGGCTATCCTCCTGCCGGCTGCGGGCGCAGAGAGTTGGCGACATGAAATCCCACGCCGATGCCGACGAGCAGCTGGCGGAGATGGATCATCTCTATCGCAGCGCCCCCGTGGCCCTCGGGCTGATTGACCGGAATCTGCGAGTCCTGCGTGCGAACGACCTGTTTGCGTCAATGCATGGCATCCCCGCGTCCGAGCACATCGGCCGAGAGGTACGAACGCTGATTCCGAACGACCTCGTCGGCCCGGTCGAGTCCCTCTTGCGGTCCGTGATCGACTCCGGCGAGCCGGTGCTGAATCTGGAGATGGACGGTCTTCGACCGACCGTTCCTGTTACGCGGATGGTGTGTCTGGTCAGCTGTCACCCGCTCAAGTCCGCGAGCGGGACGACCAGAGCGGTGACGATCGTCTTGCAAGACGTCACGGAGCGCAAGCGGGCGGAGGAGGCGCTCCGCGAAAGTCAGACGCGGCTGTCGACCGTCATCGACTCGGCGATGGACGCGATCATCGTCTTCGACGACCAGTACGACATTCGGTTGTTCAATGCGGCAGCCGAAACGCTCTTCGGATGTCCCGCCCGGATCGCCGTGGGGCAGTCGTTCACGCGCTTTGCCTCCACCTCGCTACGGGAGGCCCTGGACCGACGCACGGCAGCGTTCGACTCGAACGGTTGCGAGAGCGCGTATCTGTGCGAATCCGAGAACCTCACTGCGCTTCGCGCCCATGGGGACGCGTTTTCGATCGAGGCGACATTGGCGCAGGCGACGCTCCAAGGTGAGAAGCTATTCACACTCATCATGCGCGACGTGAACGACCGCAGGCTCGCGGAGGAACAGATCGACCGGTTGCGAAGGGAGAACGTGATCCTGCGGGAGCAGGTCGGCCGCCGTTCCGAGTTCCGGGGCATCATCGGCGAGTCCACGGGCATTCGAGCGGTCATTCGGACGATCGAGCGTGTCGCGGCCACCAACTCCACGGTCTTGATCAGCGGCGAAACCGGTACCGGCAAGGAACTGGTCGCTCGAGCCATTCACGATCTCAGCGAGGCGAAGGACGAGCTCCTGGTGACGGTGAACTGTGCGGCGCTTCCCGCCGGCGTGATCGAGAGCGAGCTGTTCGGTCACGAGAAGGGCGCGTTTACGGGCGCTCTCGCGCGACGTCTGGGCCGGTTCGAGGTCGCCAACGGAGGCACGATCTTTCTGGACGAGATCGGCGATCTGCCGCTCGACCTGCAAGCCAAGCTTCTGCGGGTGCTGCAGACCGGTGCGTTCGAACGGGTCGGCGGCGCCAAGACGATCGAGTGCGACGTGCGCGTCGTGGCGGCGACGAACAAGGATCTGGCGGAGGCCGTGGAGCGCAACGAGTTCCGTGCGGACCTCTACTATCGGCTCAACGTGGTTCCCATCGAGATTCCCCCGCTGCGGGATCGCATCCGGGACATCCCGCTGCTCGTCGACCACTTCCTGGCGCTGCTCGGCGACAAGGTGAATACGCACGTCGAGGCGATTCCTGCCGAGGTCATGAGCTCGCTCGTGGCGTATCCGTGGCCGGGCAACGTACGGGAGCTGCAAAACGTGATCGAACGCGGGATCATCCTCAGTTCGCGCGGGCGCCTCGAGGCCGGAGACTGGCTGCCGCGAGCGTCCCGGCCGATCGATCCGGACCTGCAGACGCTGCAGCAGTCCGAGCGAGAACACATCCTCGAGGCGTTGCAGCGGACCGGGTGGCGCGTGAGCGGAAAGCACGGTGCGGCCGCGCTGCTCGACGTCAAACCGACGACCCTCGAGTCGCGGATGAAGCGGCTGGGCATCGCGCGACCTCGCGCGTCGTGAACATCTGAACGGCTGCCCCGGCGGGCTCTCGAGCACGCGACCGCTACGCACCGCCGAAGATGCGCGCCTCGCCGGGGCCCGCGAACATCTCGCCGAACGCGACCTCGCCCTCGCTTTGCTTGCTGTACGGAACGTACACGTCGATGGCCTCGCCTTCCGCGTGCTCGAGCTGCACACAGATCGCGTTCGTCTTCTCCGTCTCGCCGGGACGCGTCACGCGCATGTCGATGCAGACGGCGCTCGCGCGGATGCGGCCCTCTCCCGCGGCTTGGCGCAGCCCCTCGATCACCGCGTCGAGCACGGCCTGCACCGGCGGATTCTCGCCCTCCGGGCCGCCCTGAAGAAGGCCGACCTGCTCGTCCGTCTGCAGCGCCGCCCCGTAGGGATAGAACTCCCCGTACTTCTCCACCATGTCCTTGGCGAACGGCACGGTCGCGCCGAGCAGCCGCTCGAGCTCGGGGTTGGCCACCGGCTACTCCTGCAGCTCGGACTTCATGTCCATGGTCATCTTCATCGGCTCGGGCAACGACGCGGTCGTCGAGGTCGTCTCCATGACGAGGTGGTGATTGCGCTGCGCGCCGAGGTCGATGTCGAAACGCATCTCGCCTGTCGCGGTTCCCTTCTGCGACATCGACATGCCCATCATCGTCATCTTGCCCTCGATCGTCATCTCGAGTCCGATCACCGCCACGCGATTGCCGCCGGCCGCCTCGATCTTGCGCAGAAGCATCTTCGTCTCGATGGCCATCTCACCCTCGCCGCCCATCGGCGCTCCGATGACGCCCTCGTGCGACCACTTCGCACCCGGCTCCACGGCTTCCTCGGGAAACACCACCTGCGACTGCTTCATCATGCGATCCATCGCATCGTCGCTGAACATCGACTTCAGCATCTGTGCCGCCATGGGGTCCATGGAAGCGACCATCTTCTCCATCGCTTCGTCCAGCCCTTCGACCTTCTCGATGCGACCACGCTCGGTCATGTGCATCCGGAATACGACGCCCTCGAACGAACCGAGCATCTCGTCCATGTCGGGCACTTCCATGCCCGACTCCCGGAGCTTGTCGAACATGTTGGACTGCTGATCGAACTCGCTCCGGGTGACCTCCGCGAACCCGCCGCCCTCGGGCTTGGCTTTCAGCACGTGCTGATCGACCGATGACAGGGTCATCCTGAACTCGCCCCCCATGGGGTTCGACGTGATCGTCTCCACGGTCGTCTTGTAGCGCAGGGTCTGGTCTTCGAACTTGTAGCGCAGCAATACGGAACGCGACGCCGCCGGCGCTTGGTCCTCCTCTCCGCACGAGGGAAGGACGATCAAGAGCGCGAGCAGCAACAGAGAGATTCGCATGCGCGGAGTATGACGCACGCGCTCTCGGCGCGGTAGTCAGAACGAAGCCAGGTCGAACGTCCGACCGTTCCACGACGCGTCGAGATCGTCGAAGAAGCGCAGCCACTTCGGCGCCAACGACGCCGGCGCGGGATACATCGAAACGTCGCCCTCGAACGCCACCGCGAGCATCTCCGTCGCGATGACGCCGGGATTGACCGCGACCGCGACGATGCCCTCGCCCACCTCTTCAGCGAGGCTCTGCGTCAACGCTTCGACCGCGAACTTGCTCGCGCAGTACGGCGCCACGCGGCCCGCGGCCGTGCGTCCCCACGTGCTGCTCACGTTGACGATGACGCCCGCGTGCTGCGCCTCCATCACCGGCAGGACGGCTCGAATGACGTTCGCCGTGCCGGTGACGTTCACACGCAGCACGTCGTCCCAGACCTCCGCCGGTGTCTCGGCGATGGTCGCCGGCTCGTTCATGATCGCCGCGTTGTTGACCACGACGTCGAGCCCGCCGAAGCGCTGCCGCGCCCGCTCGACCATGGCTTGGGCATCGCGCACGAGACCGACGTCGCCCTTCACGGACTCGACGGCCGCCGACGGCACCTCCGACGCTCGCTCCATCAACGCGTCGGCCGCGCGCTGCAGCTCCTTGCCGGAGCGCGCGCTGATCACGACGCGGGCGCCGGCGTCGACGAGCGTCTCGGCCAACGCGAGCCCGATGCCCCGCGACGCACCGGTCACGAGAAAGCGCTGTTCGGCGATCTTCACGGCGACAGCATACGGGCCGCCGCGCGCGGGCTACGCGTCTTCGTCGACGTCGTTCGGGCTGGAAGTCCGCTCGGCCGGCAGCCGCACGGTGAAACGCGTTCCGTGCGGCATGGAGGGTCCGTCGGTGATCGGCGAGTCCACCTCCAGCGACCCGCCGTGGGCCACGACCAGATCGCGGGCGATCGGCAAGCCGAGGCCGGCGCCGGGACGGCTGCGCGCCTGATCGCCGCGCGCGAACGTCTCGAAGATCACGCGCAGGTCGTCCGGTGGGATGCCCGGGCCGTCGTCCTCGACGTACAGCACGACGTCGTTCTCGACGAAGTCGCCCGACACCCGTACGCGCGCGTTCGGCATGCCGTGCGTCGCCGCGTTGACGAGCAGGTTCTCGAGCACCCGGCCGAGCGCGTGCCGGTCGCCCTTCACGCGCGCGTCCGGAAGCTCGGCAACCTCGATGGAGACGCCGTTGCCGACCACGCGCTCCGAGCGGGACACGGACTCGGTGACCCACTCGACGATGTCGAGGTCGCCTTGCTCGATGTGGAGCGCGCCCGCGCGCGCCCGCGCGTGATCCAGGAGGTCGTCCACCAGCCGTCCCATCCCACGCGCGTCGGCGAGCGAGAGCCCGATCGCCTTCTGTAGCTCCTCCGGACTGCGCTCGCGCTTGACCGCGAGCTCGAGCTCCGCCGTCAGCGCGGCGAGCGGCCGACGCAGCTCGTGAGACGCCGTCGCTAGGAAGCCGCGCTCGCGCTCGGCCCCGTCCTGGAGCCGCCCGAGCATGCTGTTGAGCACCGCCACCAGCCGACCGAGCTCGTCCCGCGACTTCGCGTCCGGCAGGCGCTGTTCGAGTGTGGAGATGCCCTCGGCCGCTTTGGCTGCGCGCGTGATCGGACGCACCATGAATCCCGACAGGAGGAACGCCAACAGGCCGCCGATGGCCAAGGCGCCGAAGCCGGTCAGTCGCAGCTGAGCGAGACGATCGGAGAGCGGCTGTAGCGCCGCTTGCTGGTCGAGGTACACGACCGCATGCAGGCTCGGCATTCGACGCGGGCGGCGCCGTCCTCCCGGGCGTCCGTCGCGGCCTTCGGGACGTGGACTGGCGAGGTCTCCGGGCCTGCGGCCCCCGGGCTCCTCGGCTTCGCGCGGATCCGTACGCGGCGGCGGCTCGACGCGCGGCTCGTCGTTGCGCTTCGGACGCAGCACGAAGCGGACACATCGAAAGTAGGTGCGCCCCTCGTGCTCGACGGTTTCGAGCGCGGTCTCGGGACCGGCGCCCTGCTGCGGCGCCTCGGGACTGAGCCCCTCGATCTGCTGCTCACCGGTGTACGCGACGGCGGCCGGGACCATCTTGTCGAAGAAGCGCATGTAGTAGTGGATCTGAAGACGGGCGCCGCTCGCGACCACGCCGCTCGCCGCATCGTCGAGGGGAATGTCGCCGGCCGGCGTCCAGCCCCAGCCGTCGGGTCCGCGCTCGGGCCGCGGCAAGTCTTCGCGGCCCGGGAAGTGCTCGTGCGCGAGGTGGCTCATCTCGGTCTTGATCTCCTCGTACGCACGCTCGCGCTCGAGATTGCCGATGAGCAGCCCGCCCGCGACCAGCACCGCCGCAAGCAGCACCGTCGCGATCAGCGTGAAGCGCCAACGAAGACTCACGGGGCCGCGTCCTCGCGCTGCAGGATGTACCCGCGCCCGCGCACGGTGTGGATGAGCCGGTCGCCGTGCTCCTCCAAGTGGTTGCGCAAGTAACGAATGTACACCTCGATCACATTGCTCAACCCGTCGTAGCGCGCCTCCCAAACGTGCTCGTAGATGCGCGCCCGCGAAAGCACTTGCTCGGGGTTGCGCATGAAGTACTCGAGCAGACCGTACTCGCGCGGACGCAACGTCAACCGCTTGCCTGCGCGCATGACCGTCCCGCGTGCCGGGTCGAGCTCCAGATCCGCGAACCGCAGCACCGGCTCGGCGCCGCCGCCCCTGCGCAGCAGGGAGCGCACGCGCGCGAGCAGCTCGTCGAGCGCAAACGGCTTGACGAGATAGTCGTCGGCACCCGCGTCGAGCCCGGTCACGCGCGACTCGACGGCGTCGCGTCCGGTCAGGATCAAGACGGGGAGCGACGAACCACCGTTGCGCAGGCTCGAGAGCAGCTCCAAGCCGTCGCGGCCCGGAAGTCCGAGATCGAGAATCGCGGCATCGCCGCTCCCGGTGCGCAGAAGCTCTGCACCGCTCTCACCGTCGTGCGCGACCTCGACGGTCCAGCCCTCTTGCTGGAGCGCGCGCTCGAGAACGCTGGCGAGGCGCTGGTCGTCTTCGATCACCAGAATGCGCACGAGGGAATCCTTCCGCGAACCAGCCCTTTGAATACGGCAGCCGCGTCGTGAAACATAGCCCGGCGAGGGCCCCAAACCGCGGTATGAGCGGCTTTCTCATCGCCCGCTTCGCATCGCTCGCGTGGTCGGCGTATGTTCGTAGCGCCGGCCCGGGTGAAGGCCTTCGGGCCGCCACACCCCGGCGCTCGTCGCCGCATGTAGGTGGGTCGTCCGGGCCGGCACTTCGCTACGACTCGCGCGCGCGTTTCTCCTCTTCGAAGCGGACGTCGTACGTGATCCGGTGATCGACCTGCGGGAACGGAATCTCGATGTCCGCGCGCTTGAGCGAGGCGAACACCGCGCGCCGAAGATCGGAGCCGATGGCCCAGCGGTCGTCCACGTGCGCCGTGTAGGCGTTGAGCGTGAAGTCGATCGAGGAGTCGCCGAAGTTCGTGAAGCGAACGAAAGGGCCGGGATCCGAGAGGATGCGCCCGTCGTCGCGCGCCGCGTTGACGAGCACGCGCTCGACGAGCGCCGGGTCCGCGTCGTAGGCGACGCCCACCTGCACCTGGAGCCGCGCCCGCTTCATGTCGTGGGACATGTTCGTGAGGCGCTCGCCGATCATCTGCTGGTTCGGGATGATGATCGTGGTGCCCTCGCCCGTGCGAATGCTGGTTCCGCGGAGTCGGATCGCCTCGATGCGCCCCGTCACGCTTCCGACCTGCACGAGATCGCCGACGCGCACGGGCCGCTCGAGCAGGATGATGAGGCCGCTGAAAAAGTTCGCGAAGATGTCGCGCAAGCCGAATGCGAGGCCGACGCCGAACGCACCGGCGAACACCGCCAACGCCGACGTGTCGATCTCGAGCGCATCGAGGCCGACGAACGCGGCCAGGACGAAGACGGTGTACCGCAGGATCGTGAGGATCGCGTAGCGGATGCCGACGGCGGTGTCCGCTTTGGGGAACACGATGAAGATCAGCAGGTCCTTGACGAAGGACCAGAGGATCAGAACGGTGGCGACCTGGACCGCGGCGTTGGCGATCCGGAAGTAGCTGGCGCCGAACACCGGAAGCTGGTGCGCCTCCAAGATGCCGATCAACCCGTCGAGCGTCAGCCCCCACGTCCGAAGCAACAGCAGGAACGTTCCAATGATCACCGCGATCTTGAGCGCCCGCCCGGCCATGCGCTCGACACCGATGTGCGTCGGCGAAGGCTCGGTCGCCTCGCCGCCGGCGGCTTCCGTCTCCTCGGCGTGGATGAAGGCGACGGCGCGGCGCATGTGCAGCCGCAGGTAGCGGTACAGCACGCGCACGACGATCAAGATGACGACGGTCCAGCCGACCCGGGTGGCGAACCACTGTGCGACGTCGAACTGGTCGAGCGCCGAGGCGAACACGAAGAAGAGCGCCGTCAGGACCGCGATCGGGTAGACGACCCGCACGATGAGCGAGCGCAGGACGTCGCCGTAGCTCTCGATCGAGTCCGGCCGCAGGCTGCGGAACACAGCGCTGCGGCTCAACGCGGACGCGACGAAGATGATGATCGCGGTGTTGCGGAACAGCGCGAGGGCCGACGCGACCGCCTCGTGCCACTCGTTCGCGTGGACGAGGTAGATGGCCAGCTCGGTGAAGAGGAAGATGAACGCCAGCGCGCGCACGACCGCGGCGAGCCGTTCCGCGCGATGGTCGGCCATGGCCACGAGCCGCATGCCCGGCCGGTGCGGTGACAGGATCTCGCGGACCAGGGCGGCGACGCCGGTGAACGCGATGATGAACAACGACGTCACGAGGGCCTGACGCTTCAAGCTCTCCGACGCGTCGAGCAGGTGCGCCCACGCGATCAGGTTCACGCCGATGAAGACCGGCGGCAGCATGCGCCAGAGCATGCGCAGCAGCCGGATGCCGGGTAGCAGGGGCAGGTCGCGTTCGGGCATCAGTCCTCGCCCTCCCCGCCGTCCTGCACGGGCTTCGGGTCCTCGACCTGTTTCGACGCCTGCGAAAGCGCTTCCTCCTCGGCGACCTTGAGCGCCGCCTCGCTCTCCTCCTGCGCGGCCTTCTCGACGCGGTTCTCCTCCTCGACCGTCACCGCCTCGCGGCGCAGCTGCGGCACGCGCGCCGCCATCCGCTGTAGCGCGTCGCGGATGACGTTGCGACCGAGCCGCACGACGAGCACGCTCGCGATCAACAGGCCGAAGCAGATCAGCAGGGTCTGCCAGTTGGCCTCGATGAACGTCCCGGCGTGTTCCTCGCCCTGCAACGTCACCCACTCCCCGACCGCGTCGGTGGCCCACAGCGTGTCATCGGACGCGGCCTGCAGCCCTTCCTTGGTCAGGCTGCCGCGCGCATGGGCGTGGCCGATGAGCGGCAGCAGCCACGGCAGGGCCAGCAGGACGAGAATCGGAAACAGACGTCGCATCGGGCGAGAGGGTACCGCTCGAAGCCGCGCCCGCCCCCCTTCGCCAAGGGCCCGGCTCCGGAAGAGCCGGCGAAGCAGCGGTTTCCGCCGGCGCTAGAACCAGCCGCGCTTGCGGAACGCCCGCAGCATGATGAACGCCACGACGCCCATCAGCCCCAGCATGACCCAGAAGGCCCCGATGTCGTTCGCCACGCCCGGGATGCCCTTCATGTTCATGCCGTAGATGCCGGCCATGAGCGAGAGCGGCATCATGATCGTCGCGATGATGGTGAGCGTGCGCATGATCTCGCTCAGCCGGTTGTTCACGACCGAGAGGTGCGCGTCGCGCGCGGCCGTGAGGCCGTCGCGGCCGGCGTCCAGCATCTCGTAGATGCGCAGCACGTGGTCGTAGACGTCCCGCAGGTACGGCAGCATCTCCTTGTCCACCACCTGGTGCGGCACGCGCGAGAGCGACATGCACACGTCGCGCTGGCTGCGAGTGAGGCGCTGGAGCCAGCCGAGCTGGCGCCGCAGCCGCAGGATCTCGCGCATGACCTCGGGCGAGACGTCGCGCATCACGCGGTCCTCGAGCCGGGTGATCTCGAGGTTCATGCGGTCGGCCATCTGCTCGAAGCCGTTCATCATGTGGTCGAGCGCGACGTGGGCGACCGTGCACGGCGTTCGCAGCGTGTGCTGCGGATCCTGGTCGATGCGGTCCGCCATCTCGTCGAGCGCGCCGATCTCGACGCGCTGCAGCGTCACGGCGAAGTCCTTGGCGAGGAACAGGGCGATCTTCCGCACGCGCGACTCGCCGCCCATCATCGGCGTGTTGAGGATCATGAAGATGTGGTTGCCGAAGTCCTGCATCTTCGGCGGCAGGCCCTCGCGCAGCGCGTCCCGGATCGCCAGCTCGTGAAGGCCGAGCTTCTCGGCGAGCGCCGCCTCCTCCTGCTTGGTCGGCGCGACGACCCGGATCCAGCGGGCCTTGATGTCCTTCGTCGCATCGATCGCCTCGATGCCCTCGGAGATTTGGCACTCGCCGTCGACCAGACAGCGCACGTGAATCATGACGGCTTCTCTCTCCGTTCGCGGGCCGCGGATTCTACCCAGACGTCGGCCGGGTTTCGCCGCCGCGAGCGCGCGGCGCGTTCGCGAGTACGAACAAACTCCCAAAAGGCAGACCCGTGCCCTCGTGAGCCAACGAACGGGGTACGAATCGACGGAGCAGCGGAACGTGATGCGCCATACTCCCCCACGACATCGGCGTGCGCGCGCAATGGAAGCGGATGCGTTCGAAGCCCGCCGTCGCAAGCGTCGCGCGAACGGTCGCGCGCGTGAAGTACACGAGGTGCTCCCACGGCGTGATCATCGGCCATCGGCGTCCGCCCACCCGCGCCCACCAACCGCCGAAGTCGGGAACGGTGACGGCGAGCAGCCCGCCCGGTCGCAGCGCGCGCCGCACCTTCGTCGCCGCCGCGACGGGATCGGTCAGGTGCTCGAGCACGTCGAACATCACGATGACGTCGTACGACGCGCGCGCGAAGACGGCGCGGTCGAGCGAGAGCGCCTGCACGGGACAGCCGGAGCGCTCGCGCGCGACGGCCGCCATCTCGTCGGACGGCTCGAGACCCGACGCCCGAAACCCCAGCGCGCGCGCCTCGGTGAGACACGCGCCCGTCGCGCAGCCGACATCGAGCAGACGTCCACGCGCACCGGCCGTGCGCAGGGTGTGCAGGCGGCGGCGAAACTCGGCGCGATAGACGGACTCGTCGCCGAGGTAGTCGACGTAGCCGCGGTCGCCGCTTCGGTAGTAGTCGGCGTCGTACTGCGCGAGCGTTTCCTCGGCGCCCGGCAACGGATCCACGCGAACGAGCGTGCAGCGGGGGCACCGAACGAGCGGCAGGGTTTCCGTGCGCATCACGACGCGCGGCGCGGCATCGGACCCACAGAGCGGGCAGCTCACGCCTTCGCCCCGACGACAAGCCGGTCCGCATAGAGCGACAGGACGCGTTGCGGGTGGATCCGGGCCGTCAGGCCGTGCCCCTCGAGCGCGCGCGCCCAGTCGTCGACCGTTCGATAGCGACCGAGCTTCGCACGGGTGAACCCGAGCCGCACCGCGAGCTTCTCGTGCAGGCGCGTGAACGCGAAGCGCAGCCCGCCCGCGCGGTTCGGGTCGCGCAGGACGAGCACCCCACCCGGTCGCAAGGCGTCGGCGCAGCGCTCGAGCAGTGCTTCCTGTCCCGCTTCGTCGAGGTAGTGCAGGACGTCGATGAGCGCGATGCCGTCGCAGTCCGGTAGATCCACGTCGTCGAACGACGCGTGCACGGGCTCGATCGACTGCGTGGTGATGCTCGCGCGCAGCGCGGCGATGCGCTTTGCGTCATGATCGACCGCGATGATCTCGCAGTCCGGTGCGCGCTGCGCCTGGACGTGCGCGAGCAGGCCCATGCCGCAGCCGAGATCGACGATGCGGCCTTGGGTCGGCAGCGCGGACGCGATGCGGCGCATGCCGCCCCACCGCAGTCGGGCTGCGCGGTACGTGCCGGCGCGAAGGCCGTCGCGAGGAAAGGCGTCGAGGATGCGCGCGTCCGGCGCCTCGGCGTCGCGACTGCGCGAGAACGCCACGACGAAGAACACGTTCGCGATCATCAGCGGTCCGAAGGCGCCCAGGGGCTCCAGCGGCTTCGCGTGCGAAACGTAGAACAGCACCGTGCCGACGAAGAGGATCCACGGCGCCAACCGGCGGTGCGCCAACCCGATGGCGAGCGCCGGAATCGCCATCGTGTAGTGCGTGGGCCACGTGTAGCGGGTCATCAACGTCGAGAGCAGGATCGCCAACGCGTACACGACCGCGAACCGGTTGGTGTGGAGGTCCGCGTTCCGCTTGGGTCGGCAACGTAGGGCGAGCAAGATCAACCCGAGGCCGAGCCCGAACACCACGGCGCGCGAGAGCGCATCGACGACGCTCTCCTGGTGTGCCGTCAGCGCCGGCTTCTCCTTCACGAACTCGGCGCCCGTCAGCCAGCCCATCCACGTCGAGAGGACGCGCCGCGGCGCCTGGTTCTTGAAGCGGTACTCGTTGATCTTGTAGTCGCGCTCGAGGGAGGCCAGCTCGCCCGCGTGGCCGGCGTACACGGACTTCGTGACGTCGAGCCAGCGCTCGTTGACCTCGTTGGCGCGCTCCGTGCCGAGGGCGACGATGGGAATCACGAGGAAGCACAGCGCCAGCCCGACGAACAGGCCGCCGCCGAATCGAAGCCACGGGCCGTGGCCGATCGCACGGGCGCCGGCGAGCAGCGCGAGTCCCACGACGGCCGCGGGCAGGATCGGCGTCAGCCGAAGCGCGATGGCGAGTGCCAGCAGCAGCCCGGCAAACACGTACCGCGCGCGCATGACGGACACGAGTGCCGCGACCTGCAGGGCGAGCAGGATCAAGGTGACCTGCCCGCGCTGAAAGCTCTGGAGGACGAAGCCGAAAGAGAAGAACAGCGTTGCGAGCAGCGGCGCCGCGAGCCCGAGCCTGTCTGGCGCCTCGACACGCGCGAGCAGGAACACGCACCAGGCGAGCGCCGCCGCCGAGAGCACGAAGAAGACGTAGGCGGCGTTCGCCGTGTCGATGTCGGCCAGCGGCATGAGCAGGACGGCCAGGAGCGGCGGGTAGACGTACTTGTAGCCGCGCGGGTTGCGCGCCTCGTAGGGGTCGTCGCCGGCCTTCAGGGCCCGGGCGGCGTACTGGTAGACGGTGAAGTCGGTGCGATGGAAGCGCGGGCCGCGGTCGATGCGGGCCCTTCGACGAACGTCGAGCCAGCCGTACGCCAGAACGGCGACGACGACGAGGGAACCGATGACGACCGGGCGCTTCACCCGGGTCAATCTACTTCGGCGCGATCAGGATCACGTGTCGCAAGACCGTGCCGCGGCGAACGCCCACGTAGTACTCCTGGCCGGGCCGCGCCTTCGAGAACGACATCAGCAGATCGCTGAGGTCTTCGACCGGGAGACCGTCCACCGTCAGGAGCACGTCGCCGCCGAGCAGCCCCGCGCGGCTCGCCGCGGTCCCGCCGGTCACGCGCCGGATCCGCAGCTGCGCGCCGTTGTCCTGGATGTCGAAGCCGAAGTCGCCGGGCCGCAGCGGCATCGTCTTCACGACCCTGGGCGGCGCCTTGCTGACCGCGGGCGGCGGTGTGGCCTCGGCCTCGGCGCCCTCCGGCAGCGGGTTGGCCGGCGGCGTGACGCGCAGCGCGCGCCGAACGAGATTGGAGACCTGGTCGCCCGGCACCGCGAACGCAATGCAGCTCGCGCGCGGCATCAACGAGACGATGATGCCGATGAGCTCGCCGTCGAGGTTGAGCAACGCGCCGCCCGAGTTTCCCGTGTTGATCGGCGCGTCCGTCTGCACGAGGTCACGCAGCACGACGCCCGTCGTCATCTTCGCGTCGCGGCCGAGCGCGGACACGACGCCCACGGTGATCGTGTCACCCAGGCTCTTCGGGTTGCCGATGGCGATGGCCGTCTCCCCCAGCATCAGGTTGCGCGTCGGGCAGATCGAGACGTAGGGCAGCTTGCGCTTGATGCCGCGGATCTTGAGCACGGCGAGGTCGCCGGCCGGGGAGTCGAGCACGACGCTGCACGGGTACGTGCCGCTCTCGCGGAACAGCTCGACCTTGATCGACGCGCCGCCGCGGATGACGTGCGAGTTCGTCACGACGTAGCCGTCGGGATGCACGATGACGCCCGACCCGGCGCCGCGGCGGATGTAGCCGCGCCGCGAGCGCGAGTCCGCGTAGATGCTGACGACGGCGGGCGCGGCGTGCTCGACGGCCTGGACGACCGGCGTCACGCGCCGGTTCCCGCGTTTCGCCGCGGTGGCCTGGCCGGCTTCGAACGCGAGGACGGCCGGCACCGACGCGATCAGACACAACGTCGCGGCTCGAAGCACGGTGCCGCGCAGCGGTGCGGCTCCCTGTTGACGTGACTGCATGACACCTCCGATCCGTTGCGCGCCGCTCCCCTCCTCTTGAATCGGCGGCGGCGCGGGTGTTCCCCACTCGGTTGGGGCGGGAACCCCAGGCTGCCGGTCGCATCAGGGGTCGCCGCACCGGTCGCGGGGCGCCGGTCGGGGCGAGCGTCCCGGCTCGGCCCCCACACCGGCGGTCGACGGTCACGAACGCGTCAGGCGACGCCCTCGAACAGCTCGTCGACCGGCATCTCGAACTCGAGGGCCGGTCGCGCGTCCGCCCTGGCCCCGCCGCCGCAAAGCTCGGGGACCTGCGCGGGGCGCAGCACGGCCACCCGCCGGCGGAACGGATCGACGCACCAGACGGCGACGACGCCGTGAGCGATCCAGATCCCGCCCTTCTCGACGACCGCGGTCCACGAGTCGTGCGGCGAACGCACCTCGACGCAGAAGTCCGGCGGTCCCTCGATGAACCCTCGCGCCGGCAGCGTCGGCAGCCGCGCCTTGGAGATGAACGACACATCCGGCGACAGCACGCGATCCGGATCGCGGGCGACGACGTATCCGCCGCTCGCGTCGAGCACCCAGCCGGCGCGCTCGACCGACGCCTCGTTCAAGAGCCGTCTGATCAGCCGGGAGCCCAGTACGCCGTGCCAGCCGCCGGACGGCTCACGCACCACGTAGCAGCCGTCCCACAGCTCACCGAGCTCGTCGTGGCGGCCCGAGAGGAGGTCCTCGGCTCTCAGCAGACGTCGAGTTTGCACGCGCGCCATCGTAGACGAACCTCGTCCGACGGCGCGCCGCGGTTACACGTCCCCTAGAACGAGCCCGCCCAGGGCATCGCCTCGAAGACCTTCACGATCAGCGGTGCGAAGACCAGCGAGATGACCGCCATCAGCTTCAGCAGGATGTTGATGGACGGACCCGACGTGTCCTTGAAGGGGTCGCCCACGGTGTCGCCCACCACGGCCGCCTTGTGACGCTCGGTGCCCTTGCCGCCGGTCTTCTCGATGTGCTTCTTCGCGTTGTCCCAGGCGCCGCCCGCGTTGGCGAGCATGATCGCCAACGGCACACCCGCGACGAGCGAGCCTGCCAACAGACCGCCGAGCGCATTCGGGCCGAGGAAGCAGCCGACGGCCACGGGGATCAGCACGGCCAGCAGTCCCGGCTTGACCATCTCCTTCAGCGCGCCGGCGGTCGTGATGTCGACGCACTTGGCGTAGTCGGCCTTCGCCTCGGGCTTGCCTTCCTTGAGGCCCGGGACCTCGCGGAACTGGCGCTGCACCTCGCGAATGACCGCCTGCGCGGCGCGACCGACGGCGTTCATCGTGTCGGCGGTGAACAGGAACGGGATCACGCCGCCGATGAACAGGCCGGCGAGCACGATCGGGTTGCCGGCGTCGAGCACGAGCGTCGTGCCGAGACCGGCGAGCGCGGTCTTGTACGCCACGAACAAGGCGAGCGCGGTGAGCGCGGCCGAGCCGATGGCGAAGCCCTTGGCGATCGCGGCGGTCGTGTTGCCGGCGGAGTCGAGCGCGTCGGTGCGCTCGCGAACCTTGGGATCGAGGTGCGCCATCTCGGCGATGCCGCCCGCGTTGTCGGCGATCGGGCCGTAGGCGTCGACGCCGACCGTGATGCCGAGCGTGCCGAGCATGCCGACCGCGGCCAGCGTGATGCCGAACATGCCGCCGTCGAACGTGCCGGAGGCGTCGCGTCCGAGGATGAACCCGGCGATGACCGCCACACAGATGATGAGCAGCGGGAACACGGCCGACTTGAAGCCGATCGCCAGGCCGCTGATGACGTTCGTCGCGTAGTTGTCGCTCTGCTCCGCGAGCTCCTCCACCGTCTTGCCGGAGGTGTAGTGCTCGGCCGTGAAGCCGATGCCCATGCCGCACGCGAGACCGACGACCATCGCGATGGCCCAGTTCATCGTCTTGACGCCCTCGACGTCGCCGAAGACGACGCCCGCCAGCACGAAGACCAGCACGCCGAACAAGACCGCCGAGACGATCGTGCCCTTGCGCAGCGCGGCCTGCGGATCGCCGCCCTCCTTGACGCGCACCGCGAACACGCCGGCGATCGAGGCGATGACGCCGGCCGTGATGCAGGCGAAGACGAAGCCGACCGCGGCGGTCGCACCCGCGTCGTTGGTCTCGAAGGCCGCCAGGCCGATGAGGACGGCGCTCAGCATCGCGCCGACGAAGCTCTCGAACAGGTCCGCGCCCATGCCGGCGACGTCGCCGACGTTGTCACCGACGTTGTCGGCGATGACGGCCGGGTTGCGCGGGTCGTCCTCGGGGATGCCGGCCTCGACCTTGCCGACGAGGTCGGCGCCGACGTCCGCGGCCTTGGTGTAGATGCCGCCGCCCACACGAGCGAAGAGCGCGATCGACGACGCGCCCATCGAGAAGCCGGCGAGGATGCCGGCGGCCTCGGCGACCGAGCCCTCCATGTTGGTGAACACGAAGAACAGCCCCGTGAGGCCGAGGATACCCAGGCTCATGACGAGCATGCCCATCACCACGCCGCCGGGGAAGGCGACGTTGAGCGCCTCGTTGAACGACCGCGTCGCGGCCTGCGTCGTGCGCGCGTTCGCGGCCGTCGCGATCTTCATGCCGCCGAAGCCGCAAAGCGACGAGCAGAGGGCGCCGACGATGAACGCTACGGCGGACTGCCAGCCGAGGTCCGGCGCGACCATCAGGATGATCGCGATGCCGATGACGAAGATCGCGAGCACGCGGTATTCGCGCTTCAGGAACGCCATCGCGCCGACCGCGATGTTGTTCTGGATCTCCTTCATGAGGTCGTTGCCACAGTCCTTGGCCATGACCTTCTTGGCGAAGACACCGGCGAAGAGCAGGCCCACCACGCCGGCTGCCAAGGCCCACATGGCCTGGTCCGGAAGCGTGATTGCGAGGTCGAAAAGCGGCATCTCAGCCCTCCCTGGGAGATTGCAGCCCGGTTTCAGTGGGCGTACGCGGAGGAGTGTAGGGGGGAGCAAGCCAACGCGACACAACTTGTAGGGGCGGGGACGGGGACAAGCGCGCCGTGGTTGGGAGGATGAGGATCGGGGTCGGGGTTCGGGAACGGGGGTCGGGATCGGGGTCGGGTTCGGGAACGGGTTCGGAATCGGGCTCCGGGATCAGGATCGGCATCGGTGCCGGGATCGGGCTCCGGGATCGGGTTCGCCGATTCGCAGCGAGCCCGTAGGGGCGGGGCTCGACCCCGCCCGCGATCAACAACGAGCGAGCGCCGAGGAGGCCCCCCTAGTCAGACGTCAAGTAGACGATCAGGAAGATCAGGAACAGCAGCGCCATGTACAGCACCGTCGTCCCGATCGGCCACACCGAGCCGGGACGCGTCCGCTCGTAACGCCCCTGGTCGGCCTCGAGATCCGCCCGCATCCGCTCCACCACCGGCAACGGCGCGAACGCACCCGCGAAGCCGAGCCGCGCACGGTCGTACGCCAGCTTCATCGAGCCCGCCGGGTTCTTGGCGAACGTCGAGAGCCGGTCCGGGATCACCTCGTGCACGATCCGGCTCAAACCCCCGAACACGGCCATCAGCGGGCCCTCGACGAAGCGCAAGAACCGACGACTGCCCTTGCGGTACCACCAGTCCGCGTCCAGGTTCACCGACACCAGCTCCGGGGGATACAACCCCGTGATCATCAAGACGCAGAACGCCAGCGCCGAGAAGAACAAGAGCTGCGTCTGGGTGATGACGTGCATCGTCGTGTACGGCTCGTAGTCGACCGGAAACGGCAGCCAGTTGTAGAGCGTCTGGTCCGGAAAGCTGCCGAGCGCGATGCAGCAACCGGCGGCGATCGCCATCGCCGCGAGCATGTTCTTCGGCGCCTCCTTCGGCCGCATGCCGCGGTCGTGCCCGAAGAACGCGAAGAACGGAATCTTGATGCCGGCGTGATGGAACACGCCCGCCGCACCGAAGAGCAGGCAGAACCACACCGCGGTTCGGCCCTCCGCAGCGGCGGCGGTCATGATCATCGACTTGCTGATGAAGCCGCTGAAGAGTGGGAACGCCGAGATCGACGCCGCGCCGATGGCGCAGAAGCCGGCCGTCCACGGCATGGTCCGATGCAGGCCGCCCAGGTGGCTGCCGTTCATGATGCCCGTCCGCAAGAGCACCGCGCCCATGCTCATGAAGAGCAGGCCTTTGAAGAGGATGTCGCAGAACGCGTGCGCCGCCGCGCCGTTGAGCGCCAGCTCGGTGCCGATCCCGATGCCGACGACCATGTAGCCGATCTGGTTGATCATGCTGTAGCACAGGACCCGCCTGAGATCGTTCTCGATCACGGCGTAGAAGATCGGGAAGAGCGCCATCGCTGTGCCGATGTAGACGAGCGGCTCGGCGCCGGGGAAGCAGCGGAAGAGCGCATAGACGGCGCACTTCGTCGTGAACGCGCTGAGGAACACCGAGCCCGTGGGCGTTGCGGCCGGGTATCCGTCGGTGATCCAGTTGTGCATCAACGGCCAGCCGCACTTCAGACCGAAGCCGAGGAAGATGAACAGCGCGCCGGGCGCCCCGTCCATGAGCTGGTCGGTCATCGTCGCCAACGCGAGCGAGCCGGTCTCGTGGAAGTGCAGCGCGATGCCGACGATCACGGACAGGCCGGAGACGAGCTGCACCATCAGGTAGCGCATCGCCGACTTGTTCGACTCGGGCGTTCGGCGCGCCAGGATCATGAACACAGACGAGAACGCCATCACCTCCCAGAAGATGAGGAAGGTGACGAGGTCGCCCGCGAACACGGCGCCCAACGCACTACCGGCGTAGATGATGCCCGCCGTGTCCTGCAGCCGGTCCTTGACGTGCAGCGCGTACAGCACGCCGAGAAACGCCGCGAGGTGGAAGATGTACGAGAAGACCAGGCTCGTCTGGTCGATGCGGAAGAAGCTCAGCGTCTCGCCGAAGGCCTCGTACGTCCAGTAGGCGCCGTGGTCGGCGCCGATCACCGTTACGAGACTGAACACCGGCAGCGCGAGCATGTAGATCGCGCGCACCGGTCCCTTCAGGAACGGGACGAGCAGGGCGCCGAGCATGAAGACGATCGCCGGCGGGATCGGCTCGGACGTCAGGAGCGCGAGGAAACTACTCGTCATAGTAGTCCTCCTTGCGCATCACGATCTTGCGCAGCACCTTCGCGGCGAGCACGAGCGAGACGCAGCCGACGAATCCGTAGAACCCGTAGAAGCCGAACCATCTCTCCTGGCTGAAGTAGATGTGGTCCTTGTAGTTGACGACGTCGAGCAGGATCAACAGCCCGCAGACGACGAAGAGCCCGATGATGATCGCCTTGATGTTCTTCGGCTTCTGGAAGAAGCCCGGTTCCTCGTCCGGCGCCTTCATCGGGATGTCCGGCAGGGCTTCCGGAGGCAGCTGTTGCTCGCTCATCGCGCACCTCCCGCATCGGCGACCGCCTCGGCCAGGTCGAGGAACAGCTCGGGCATGAAGAACATCAGCACGGAGCACCCGGCGGTCACGCTCAGCGCGACCACGCACGGCCACGGCGCTTCCTTGACGTCGTCGAGGTCCCCGTCCTTGGGCGGTCGGAAGAACGCGCGCCAGATGATCGGCAGGAAGTAGCCGGCGTTGAGCAGCGCGCTCACGACGAGCACGCCGAGCACCCATCCGTAGCCGCCGTCGGCGGCGCCGTTGGCGAGATAGAGCTTGCTCCAGATCCCCACGACGGGCGGCAGCCCGATCATCGACAGCGCACCGATCGAGAACGCGGTCATCGTGATCGGCATCTTGCGCGCGAGGCCGTCGAGCTGGCTGACAAGCGTCTTGTGGCTGGCGACGTAGATCGCGCCCGCGCCGAAGAAAAGCGTGATCTTCGAGAACGCGTGAAAGCCGATGTGGGCCATGCCGCCGGTGGCAGCCGCCGGCACCAGCATCGCGGCCCCCAGCAACACGTAGGAAAGCTGGCTGATGGTCGAGTACGCCAGACGCCGCTTGAGGTTGTCCTGGGCGAGCGCGACCAGTGACGCGCACACGATCGTGAAGCACGCGCCGAAGACCAACCAGTCGTTCGCGCCGAGCCGGTCGAGGCGCTCGGGCCCGAACACGTGGAAGACGATGCGGCACACGCCGAACACGCCCATCTTGACGACGGCGACGGCGTGCAGCAGCGCGCTCACCGGCGTAGGCGCGACCATGGCCGCGGGCAGCCACGAGTGGAACGGCATGATCGCGCACTTGGCGATGCCGAACACGCACAGCCCGAACGTCAGGCCGAGCAGCCACGGCTCCGGGTCGCCGCCTTCGGGGGCGGCGATGCCGCCGGCCGTGAATTCGAACGTCCCGAACATGTGCCAGATCAAGAACAGCGCCGGCAGCAAGAGACCGATGGAAGCGCCGAGCAGGTACGAGAGATAGCGCCGCGCGCCCGCGCGTGCCGTGTCCGTCTCCGCGTGGATCACCAGCGGGTACGTGCAGATGGTCAGCATCTCGTAGAACGCGAACATCGTGAACAGGTTGGAGGCGAACGCGCCCCCCATCACCGCGGCGATGGCGATGGCGAAGCAGGAGAAGAAGCGCGTCTGCTTGTGCTCGTCGTGCGCGCGCATGTACCCGATCGAGTACAGCGTGTTGAGGATCCAGAGGCTGGACGCGACCAGTGCGAAGATCAGCCCGAGCTCATCGACGCGGAACGCGATCTCCAGCCCCTTGCCCAGGTTGGCGAGCTCGAAGGCGAGCGGGCTCTCCGGGTCGTGGCGCTTGTAGATCCACAGGACCAGCACGAAGTTCGTGACGGCCGTGATCAGGCTGACGCCCTCGCGCACGTTGGGCTTTCGACGCGCCGCCACGATGCCCGCCACGGCGAGCAGGCAAACACCGATGCACCAGAGCGGTGTGTGCGTGCGGAGGGTTTCGACGAGGGCGAGCATCTACTTGAGCAACCCCTCCGCCGCCTCGACGGCAATGTCGATGTGCGCCGTGTAGACGCCGAAGATCAGACACGCTGCGCCCAGCACGATCGCCGGCAGGCGCATGGACCACGGCACGTCTTCGCGCACCTTGGGGTCCGCGTCCTTCGGCGCGAACCAAACCAGCTGCAACAACCGCCATGAGTACACGGCCGTGAGCAGCGAGCTGATGAGCAGCACCACGACCACGTACCCGCGGTCCGCCTCGAGCGCGCCGGAGGCGAGATAGAACTTGCTCAGGAAGCCCGCGGTCAGCGGAACGCCGATCATCGAGCAGCACGCGACCGTCAGTACGGCGCTCGTCCACGGCGCCGTGCGGCCCATGCCGGCCAGGTCCTGCACACGCGCGGCGCCGGTGCGGAACACGAGCCCGCCGGCGACACAGAAGAGCGCCCCCTTGGCGGCGGCGTGATTCCAGAAGTGGATGATGCCGCCCGTCAGTCCGTCGATCTCGGTCTTGTCGCTCCAGGTGAAGAGCACGACGCCGAGCATGATGTAGCCGATCTGGCCCACGCTCGAATACGCCAGAAGTCGCTTGAGGTTGTTCTGCTTCACGGCGATCAGCGGCCCGACGACGATCGCGCCGACGCACATGATGAGGACGCCGTCCTGGACAACGGGCAGCGCGACGTCGACGAACTCGCCGCCGAAGACCGTGAACGTGATGCGGTAGAAGACGTACGCGGACACCTTGGTGGCCGTCGCCGCCAGGAACACGCTCGCGCCCGACGGGGCGTGGGTGTACGCGGCCGGCTGCCATGCATGCAGCGGGAACAGCGCCATCTTGATGGCGAGACCGATCGTGAAGAACGCGTACGCGGTTCGAACGGTCGACGAGTCGTACAGCTCGGGCAACTTGACCGCGAGATCCGCCATCGCCAGCGTTCCGGTCGCCATGTAGAGGTGGCCGATGCCGAGCAGGATGAAGGTCGCGCCGAGGCTGCCGAGGATCAGGTAGCTGAAGCCCGCATAGAGCGCCTGGCGTTTCCGGCCCATGGCGATGAGGACGTAGGACGTGATCGACGCGATCTCGAGGAAGACGTACAGGTTGAAGACGTCGCCGGTGATCGTGATGCCGAGCAGGCCGGTCGCGAACAGGAGGAACACCGCGTAGTACGCGCCGTGCCCGCGCTCGATGATCTCCTTCGCGACGCTGCGCCGCATCCAGATCGCCGCGAGGAACCCGGCGCCCGACACCATCGTCAGGATCATTGCATTCAGACGATCGACGACGTACTCGATGCCGATCGGCGCGACCCAAGCGCCCATCGCATAGCGAATCGGACCGTTCGCCGTCTCGAACAACAGCGTGAGCGAGCCGTAGAACGCGAAGCCCAGCGACGCGACGACGACGACCGGGCCGGCGCCGCGCCACAGCCGCGAGATGAGCGGCAGGGCGAGCGCCGCGAGCAGCGGCACGGTCACGACGAGGGCGGGCATCTGGGCGCTCACGACTTAGGAGGCCTCCTCGTCGGCGCTGAGGATGTCGGCCTCTTCGACGCTGCCGTACGCCTCCTTGATACGCACGATCAGCGCCAGCGCGACGGCCGTGACGGCGACGCCGACGACGATGGCGGTCAGCATGAGCACGTGCGGTACCGGGTTCTGGTAGGTGACGTCGTCCTTGCCGTGCCAGTAGACGGGGACGGTGCCGCCTTCGACGCGGCCGACCGAGAGGTAGAAGAGGAACACCGCCGTCTGCAGCAGGTTCAACCCGATGACCTTCTTGACGAGGTTGCCCTTCGAGAGCACCGCGTAGACGCCGATGGTCATCAACAGGATGTAGATGACGTAGTGATAGTGCTCGGAGAGCCAGTCAAACATCGGACGCCCCCCCTTTGCGCTCTTCGCGCTCGCTCTCGGCGTGCTCCGCGGCGGTGCCGGGCCGCGACATCTCGAAGAAGAGGATGACCATCGACGCCGCGACGGTGATCATCACACCCGCCTCGATCGCGATGAGCCCGAGGTGCGGGTGGACAGCCTTCTGCGCCGGCGTGCCGAGCATGGCCGTGTACTGCAGGAAGGCGCCGCCGGCGACCATGCAGATCGCGCCGACGCCCGCGTAGATGAGCGCGCCGGCCGGCGCGAGCGTCTCGACGACCTGACCGGTCGCCTGCTTGCGGCCGAAGGACCAGCCGTAGGCCAACCCCATCAGCACGAAGGACGCTGCGAAGATCACGCCGCCCTGGAACCCGCCGCCGGGACCGTCCTCGCCGTGGCCGAGGACGTAGAGGGCGTACAGCTGGATGAACGGCGCGGTGCGAAGCGCCAGGTAGCGGACGACGACGCTCCTAGTCCGCATGGTCGCCTCCGTCCTCGACGACGTCGACGGTGTCTTCGTCGCGCCGGCCCAGCCTCAGCAGCAGCAGCACGCACAGGGCCGCCGTGAAGATGACGCAGGTCTCCCCCATCGTGTCGTACCCGCGGTAGTCGCCGAGCACGGACGTGACGATGTTGTAGGCGCCGACCTCTTCGTCGGACTTCTCCAGGTAGTGCGACGCCACGGAGCCCGGCCGGTTCGCGGGCGAGCTCGTATCGCCGATCTTCGGCATGTCGCGCGCGCCGTAGATGAGCGCCGCAGCGACCAGTGCGCACATCAGGAACGCCCAGATGCGGGCGCGGCGGGCGCCCGCGTTGTGGTGCGCCCTCGCCGCGTCCGAGCGCTCGGCAATGCTTCGAAGCGCCGGCTTGACCAAGGGTCCGACGCTGTGCCCGGACTCGAGCCGTCCGATGCGGTTGACGGCGGCGAGCATCAGCACCGTCGAGATGCCGGCGCCCACGGCGGCTTCGGTGAACGCGACGTCGAGCGCGTTCATGTAGCCCCAGAGGAGCGCCATCACGAGGCTGTACGCGCCGAGGACCGCGGCGGAGCCGAGCAGGTCGCGCATCCACACGGCCGCCAGCGCCAACCCGACGAGAATCGCAAGCAGGAGGCTCTCGATCATGAACCGGCCTCCTCGTCGAACAGGGCCTCGCGGTCGCGCGCGGTCATCTGGCCCTCGAACTGCCGGACGTCGTCCTCGGGCCCGTCCCGGCGGCGCCAAGGCTTGACGCCGGCCAGCCACGCAGCGCGCGCGAGCGCGTGCGTCGCGGTGGCGTTGAGAATGAAGACGAAGAAGGCGATCAGCAGGAGCTTGAACGTGTCGTGCCCGAGGCCCGCGACGAACAGCAGCCCGGACAACACCAACCCCTGCCCCAGCGTGTCGCCCTTGCCCGCGGCGTGGAGGCGCGAGTAGAAGTCGGGGAATCGGACGACGCCGACGGCCGCCATCAACATGAAGAACGCCCCGCCGAACAGAAGGACGGTCGCGACCGTGTCGGCCCACGCCAGGAGGATCATGACGCTTCCTCCTCGGCCGTGGTGCGCTTGCGGCGCGCACGGTCCTCGAGGTAGCGCAGGACGGCGAGCGTCGCGACGAAGTTGATCAAGGCGTACGCGAGCGCGATGTCGAGGAAGAACCCGGGCCGCTCGTACACGAAGCCGACCAGCGCGAGCAAGACGATGGTCTTCGTACCGATCACGTTGACGGCGAGGATGCGGTCCTGCAGCGTGGGCCCGGTGATGACGCGATGCAAGACGATGAGCACGCCGACGAGGACGATGGCGATCGTGGCGACGTAGACGTCCGGCATCAGTCGTCGTCCTCTCGGTTGCCGCCTTCACCTTCGACCCTGTGTACGCGCTCCTCCATGGCCTTGCTCATGACGCCGTCGGCCGCGCCGGGCGTGAGCGCGTGGACGATCATCTCGCCGTTGTCGACCTCGACGGTGACGGTCCCGGGCGTGAGCGTGATGCTGTTGGCGAGCAGCGTGAGCCCGTAGTCGGAGTCCAGCTCCGGACGGAAGCGGATCATCTTCGGATCGATCGGGCGAACGCCGATGACGCGCAGCAACACGTCGATGTTGGCGACGAAGATCTGCCAGAACAGCCACGGCAGATACAGGATCGTGCGGACGGTGCGGGCCAGGCCCAATCGCACGGTGGCGTTGGCCGTGAGATGGCGGTGTGAGAGGGCGCTCACGAGCGTCACGCTGACCGCCCCGAAGACGAGGTGGGTCGCGTCGGCCTTGCCGGAGAGCCCCCACCAGAACCCTGCGAGGACGACCCAAGTGACGAGGAAACTCACCTTTCGTCACCCTCCCAAGTGCGCCGAGGCGGGAAGGTACCGCCCTCGCGTCCCTCGGGGAAGGCAGATCCGGGGGCGGCGCCCGCTAGGTGGTGTGGGCGTCGATGTAGCGCCAGAGAATCCCCCGCGCCGCATCGGCCGACGGCGCGCCCAGCGGGCCCGCGTTGAGGGCGTACGCGTGTCCGACCTTGCCGTTGGGCATCTCGGTGCGAGCGATCTCGAGCAAGATCTCACCCTCGAAGGGACACCCCCCCTCGGGCGGGCTCGCGCGGGTGTGCTCGTCGAGCAGCCACTGCAGCGCGCGCAGGTGGAGTCGCTCGGGCGGCTCGCCCTCGACGCGGTAGACGACCTCGCCGTCCGCGCCGATCCGCTCGCGGATGCCGACGCCGCGCACCGTGGCGCCGGGCGGCGGCCAGAGCCAGCGAGGAACGCCCTGCGGGGGCGAACGATCGGGGCTGGGGCGCGGTTTGAGCGGCACGGACCCTCAGCCTACCCGGACCTGCTGTACGCGTTTTGTTCCGATTCAAGTCGGGTGGGAGATAACGCCGAAAGGGAAGGCACGGAGTCCCCCAGATGTCGAGTCGCGTGCGCCATCCCGCCAAGTCCTTCGCCATGTTCGTGGTGGTGTGCGCCGTCGCGTGGTTCGCGTACGAGAATCGCCACTTCTTCCAGAGCGAGAAGAAGGACCTGCTCACCCAGGACGTGCGCGAGCAGCTGCGCGAGGCCATCATCTCGCGCTTCGACGCGGAGGTGGACTTCCTGGGCGTGCAGGGCGACATCGCGTGGCGCCCGAACGAGCAGCGCTACCGGCTCAACATCCTCGTGGACCAGAACACCGAGCAGAAGACCGCCCGCCGCATCTGCGAGGGCATCGCGCAGATGATCGTCGACGCGACGGAAACCTCGGCCACGGTGTTCGCGTACGACGACGCCAACCGCGAGATCAGCCGCGCCGTTCTCTGACGGCGGGCGCGCTACCGATTCGAGTGCGGCAACGCTTCGGCGACCGCGCTCACCGCGACCACCTCGTCGTCGACCTCGACCGCGTGGAAGCGGATGCCGGTCTTCTCGTCCGCGAGACCCGACACGCGGACGTTGCTGGACGGATCCCGCTGCTGCAGGACGAACCGCTTGGTGTGGCCGCGGAAGTGCTTGAACGCCGTGCTGATCTCGTCCGACGGCTTGGCGACGTAGGACTCGTTGTTGAAGCGCTCCCACGCCTCCGTCTCGTATCCGACGTACAGACGCGCCAACAGCAGCAATGCCGCCTCGCCGTGGATGCGCGTCTTCTCGATGCCGAGCACCCGGTCGCCTTCGCCGACGACGGCGAAACCGGCGAGACCGGACTTGCCGCCGACACGACGCATGCTCGCACGCACCTCGGCGAAGATGGCGGGCCCCAGCTTGAGCTCGCGGCCCCGGGACCTCCACTTGCGCTTCTCGTACACGTCGAGCAGCGACCATTCGTCGCCGAGACCGTGCACCTGACCGGCGACGCATGCGCGGAACTCGTCCTCCGGTGCGTTGCGGTAGAGCAGCGCGCGAAGTGTCGGACCGGCGATCCACTCGGTCAGCACCGGCCGGCCCGCGGCCCTCGGCGCCCCCTCGCGAACCACGCGACACTCGATCGTCGTGCGCTCCTCGTCGGGCGACAGCCAGACGGCCTTCGCGACGACCCGATCCGTGACGCCACCGGTCAGGATCTGCCCGGCGGGGATGTAGATCGGACGCTGCGAATCGCGCACGAACGCCACGATGGCGTTCGGCGTGTGCGCGATCTCCTCGAAGCGCAGCCAACCGTTGTTCTGCGCCGCGATCGGGTCGACCGCGCGGGTCGGCTCGCCGTCGCTCGTGAGCAGGCGGATCGGGCCCGCCTTCGAGCGGTGGATCGGCAGTCCCTTGATGATGGTGACGGTCTCTCCACGGCCGTCGCGCACCGGACGTGCGACCAGCGGCGGCGTCACCTTCAAGGGGCTGATGTCGTTCAGCAGCCCCGGCACCGGCGTGAGCGCGGTCGCGATCGTGAGATCGGAGAGCGTCCCCGTCTCGGGGGCAGCGGTGGCCGATGCCGCACTCGCCGGCAAGGTCCCGCTGTTCTCCATCCACCGATAGATGATGCCGCTTTCGAACAGATAGCGCAGCACCGACGGCGAGACGATCCGGTCGAGCTTCCGTCCCAGATAGTCGGGCATCAGCACGCCGGTCTCGCCCAGCCCGCGCTCGTAGTCGTCGCGCACCCGGCGCAGCACCTCGAACTCGGCAATCGAGTCGCCGTCGACGTGGCGCACCCGCACGCGCACCTTCTCCGCAAGCTCGAATCCGTCGAGCGGCTTCTCGCTCTTCGGCACGAGCCCCGGGAGGCCCGAGCGATCGGACGCGAGCTTCGTGACGCCGATGTCCTCGGCGGTGCCGTCGAACACGAGGGGCTCGAGCGCGACCTCGACGCCGTCCGCGGCGTTCGGGTCGACGTTCGCGCCGAAGAAGATCGCCAGACCGAACGCGAGCAGCACCGACGCGGCGATGGCGACGGTGCGGAAGCGCCGCATGCGATGCTCGCGCCTGCGCGTCCCGGCCTCGTGAGCCACGCGCGCCAGGACCGCGTTCTGAATGCGCGAGCGCGGCGCCACGTGCTCGTTGGACTCGGCGTCCCAGCGCTTCAGCGCGGCGGAGAGCCCCTCGACCGTGCGGCGCTCGGCCTGCAGCTTCGGCGATGCGGCCATCGCCTTCTCGAGCGCCTCGGTCTCGGCCGGTCCGAGCTCGCGGTCGACGTAGCTGTGAACGGCCTTGAGCAGCGCGTCGTCCTTCATGCGGGGGGAATCGCGGTGACTCATCGCGCACCTCCCCTGCCGTCGTTCCTGCGGTTGTAGTAGCGCACCCAGTCGCGGCCGACGGGCGTGCGCGCCAACGTGCGCGCCAACAGCTTGCGGCCGCGGTGCAGGAGCACCTTCACCTCGTTGAGCGAGAGGTCCATCACCTCCGCGATCTCGCGGTAGCGCAGCCCCTCGAACTCGCGTAGCTCCAGCGCCTTGCGCACCTGAACGGGCAGCGACGAAAGCGCCTCGTGGACGGCGTCCTTCGCCTCTTCGCGGCGAAGCGGGGTCTCCGGATCGACGTCGCGGGCGAGCGGCTCGAGCTCGGTGCCCTCGCAGGCGATCGGATCCATCTGGATCGACTCGACCTTGCTGCGCCGCTTGCGCTTGCGCAGGTTGTCGAAGCACAGGTTCGCCAACACGCGGTAGAAGTAGGTCGTGAAGTGGCCGCGCGGCTGATAGCGGCCGGCGTACCGGAAGAGCTTGACGAAGAACTCCTGTGTCACGTCCTCCGCGGTGTGGTGGTTGCGAAAGATGCGCCACGCATAGCGGTAGGCGGCGTCCTGGTGGCGTCCCATCAGCTCGGCGAGCGCCGCGGTGTCACCGGTGCCGCAACGGACCATGAGGTCGTCGTCTGTAAGGCGTTCGTTGGGGCGGAGGGTCGCAGGCGGGCTCATGCCACTCTTGGAAACGTCGGAACTCATGGGTTGCATCCGAATCCTACCTCAATCGGTCGCCGAGTTCCGGCCACGCCCAAGCGCGTGTATCCTCCCTAACCCTTCAACCCACAACTGGTTGTGTCGAGGGCGCCCGAGCCCGGGGCCAAAGACGGGAGCCGGCTTTGAAGATTCTGGTCATCGACGACGAGGAGGCCATCCGCGAGAGCCTCGATCTGGTGCTGCGGTACGAGCATCACGAGGTCGCCCTGGCCGCCGACGGCGAGCAGGGCCTGGCGGCCCTGAAGGAGGCGCCGGAGACCGAGCTCGTCTTCCTCGACATCAAGATGCCGGGCCGGGACGGGCTGGAGGTGCTCGCCGACATCGCGGAGGCGCGACCCGACGTGGCGGTCGTGATGATCTCCGGCCACGGCACCATCGACACGGCCATGGAGGCCACGCGCCGCGGCGCCTTCGATTTCCTCGAGAAGCCGCTCGACCGGGACCGCGTCCTGCTGACGGTGCGCAACGCGCACCAGACGCGTCGACTGCAGCGTGAGAACGTCGCGCTGAAGGAGCGGTTGTCGGACACGTCGAAGCGGATGCTGGGCGGCAGCCCGAAGCTCGAAGAGGTGCGCGCGATCATCGCGAAGGTCGCGCCGACGCCGGCGCGCGTCCTGATCCAGGGCGAGAACGGCTCCGGCAAGGAGCTCGTTGCACGCCTGGTGCACGAGATGAGCGATCGCAGCGCGGGCCCGTTCGTCGACGTGAACTGCGCCGCGATCCCGAAGGAGCTGCTCGAGAGCGAGCTGTTCGGTCACGAGAAGGGCGCATTCACGGGCGCCACCGAGCAGCGCAAGGGCAAGTTCGAGCAGGCCCATACGGGCACGCTCTTCCTGGACGAGGTCGGCGACATGTCGCTCGACGCGCAGGCGAAGGTCTTGCGCGTCATCGAAGAGCAGAAAGTGCAGCGCGTGGGCGGCGCGGAGCCGATCCCGGTGGACGTACGCCTGGTCGCGGCGACGAACAAGGACCTCAAGCAGGAGGCGGAGGAGGGGACGTTCCGCGAAGACCTGTTCTATCGCTTGAACGTCGTCCCGGTGCACGTACCGCCGCTGCGCGATCGCGTGCAGGACATCGCGCTGTTGGCCGGCGCGTTCCTGGCGAAGATGGCGGCCAACCTGGGCAAGGAGCCGCCGGAGATCGCCGACAGCGGCGTCAAGTGGCTCGAGAAACAGGAGTGGCCCGGCAACGTGCGGCAGCTGCGCAACCTGATGGAGCGGTGCGTGATCCTCCTCGACGGCCCGAAGATCGAGGGCAAGGACCTCGATCAGCTCAGCGGTCCCAGCGCCGGCGCGTCGCAGATGGAAGACCTGTTCCGATCCTGCGAGACGTTCGAGAACTTCAAGGAGACGTCCGAGAAGCTGTTCTTGCAGCATCATCTGCAGGAAAACGGTTGGAACGTGAAACGCACCGCCGAGTCGTTGGGCATGCAGCGCTCGAACCTCTACAAGAAGATCGAGCGCTATCAACTGAAGTAACACCGTCACCTGCGCAACAGTGCGCAACGCGACATCGACGTGATCAGGCGATCACGAATTGCGTTGGCCACCTTGCACGCGATCCGATAAAGGAACGCACGTGTTTCGCGCAAGGCGACGGTGAGGGTAGCCCGGAACCGCGCCGCAACCGGGAGGCCTGCCTTGCACATTGCCGCGCTCGACTTCGGCACGATGGTGATGGGGCTGTTCGGAGGCCTGGCCGTCTTTCTCTACGGCATGGAGTTGATGACGGAGGCGCTGAAGACCGCCGCCGGCAGCGGCATGCGCAAACTTCTGGCGCGTCTGACGACCAACCGCTTCAAGGGTGTGCTGGCCGGAGGCGTCACGACGGCCGTGATCCAGTCGTCTTCCGTCACGACGGTCCTGACCGTCGGCTTCGTGTCGGCGGGTCTGATGTCCTTGCAGCAGTCGGTCGGCATCATCATGGGCGCGGAGATCGGCACGACCATCACCGCCCAGATCATCGCGTTCAAGATCACGAAGTTCGCGATGGCGATCGTCGCCGTGGGGTTCGCGCTCAACTTCTTCTCGAAGTCGCCGAAGACGAAGCGCTACGGAATCATGCTGTTCGGCTTCGGCCTGGTGTTCTTCGGCATGAACCTCATGAAGGGGGCGATGAACCCTCTCAGGGATCACGAGGGGTTCCTCCACCTCATGCAGGGCATGGAGAACCCCGCGCTCGGCATCCTCACGGGCGCGCTCTTCACTGGACTCGTTCAGAGCTCGTCCGCTACGACCGGTGTGGTGATCGTCATGGGCGCGTCCGGGCTCATCTCGCTCGAAGGCGCGATCGCGCTCGTCTTGGGGGCGAACATCGGCACGTGCGTCACCGCGCTGCTCGCGTCCATCGGCAAGCCGCGCGTCGCCGTGCAGACCGCGTTGATTCACGTGACCTTCAACGTCGCGGGCGTGCTCTTGTGGTTCGCGTTCATCCCGTTCCTCGCCGACTTCGTGCGCGGCCTCGCGGACGACCCCGCCCGCCGCATCGCGCACGCGCATACGACGTTCAACACGCTGAACACCCTCATCTTCATCGGGTTCACCGGCACCATTGCCGCCTTCGTCCAGCGCGTGCTCCCGCTGCGCCCCGAAGCCGTGCCCAAGCGCCTGCGACCGAAGTACCTCGACGACAACCTCATTCCGACGCCGGCGCTCGCGCTCGATCGAATCGCGTTGGAGCTGGGGCGGCTCGGCAAGCGCGTGCGCAACATGGTCAGCCGATCGCCGGAAGCGATCTTGGAGGGAACGCCTGACGAGATCCGCGCGGTCCAACACATGGACGAAGACGTCGACATGCTGCACCGGGCGATCGTCGAGTACCTGGGCCGGATCTCCAGCAGGCACCTCTCGAAGGAAGAGACCAGGCAGGTGCAGGCCTCGCTCAGCATCGCGAACTACCTCGAGAACATGGCGGACATCGTCGAGACGGACCTCGCCAGCGAGGGGCTACGGCGCACGGAGCACGCGTTCGAGATCAGTCCCAGCACGCGTCAGGCGATCGACGCGCTCGTCGAGCGGGTGCTATGGGCGGTGCGACGCTCGGTTCGTTCGGTGCGCAAGCACGACCTGGCGTCGGCGCAGGACGTGATCGCCGCGAAGCCCGACGTGTCCGGCCTCGCGGATGCGGCGACGCGCCACCTGACGGAGAGACTGGCGGCCGCCGGACCGGATCGTCTCGACGCGTTTCGCGTGGAGTCGGAGCTGATCGAGAGCCTCAAACGCGTCTACTACGTCGCGAAGCGGATCGCGAAGGTCGTCGCGGAGGGCGGCTGGCCTCTGGAGCGGCCCAAGAAGCCGGGGCGCAAGGGCAAGAAGAAGAAGGAACACGCGATCGCCTAGCCGTTCGCCGTCGCGCTGTGCCGTAGCCCGCATTTGGCGTCGAGGTTTCGCGCAGCCCCCCCCACGTTTGGCCTTCGTGCGCGCCGCCGGCCCGACACACGCGCGGTGGCACGGGAGGTGCTTAGGGGGCACATCCCACGATGCGCGTGGGGCGTCGAGGGACCGGTGGGAGGACTCGGGACATGGGCAGCTCGCCTGGCGTGATCGCCAGACTCCCGACATGGGCCAAGGTGCTCTCGACCTTCGCCTTCCTCTATCTGTTCCTGCTCGGCATCGGAACGATGGGCGGCTCCTTCAAGGCGATGGGCGCCGGGTACACCGAGGAGCTCCTGGGCGGCGCCACCGGGCCGCTCGTTTCCCTGTTCATCGGCATCCTCGCAACGACTCTCGTTCAAAGCTCCTCGACGACGACCAGCATGGTCGTCGCCCTGGTTGCCAGCGGACAGGTCTCGTACCACGCCGGCGTCTACATGGTGATGGGCGCGAACGTCGGAACGACCGTCACCAACACGCTCGTCTCGATCGGTCACATGCGCCAGACCGCGGAGTATCAGCGCGCGTTCGCCGCGGCGTCGGTGCACGACTTCTTCAACTTGTTCGTCCTGTTGATCCTCTTCCCACTCGAGGTGTCGACCGGGTTCCTCGACAAGCTCGCCGGCTGGTCCGCCAACGCGTTCCAGAACGTCGGCGGAACGAAGCTCGCCAACCCGATCAAGGCGATCACGAAGCCGGTGATCAAGACGGTGCAGGATGCCTGCGAATCGGCGGGAGGCTGGCTGAACGACACGCTCTCGACCGAGTTCTTCGGCAACGGTAGCGGGCTCATGCTCGTCTGCGGCATCCTCATGACGTTCGCTGGCCTGGTCTTCCTGGTGAAGGCGCTGAAGAGCATCATGATCCAGAAGCTCGAAAACCTCTTCGACCGGGTCATCTTCAAGTCGGCGGCGCGTGGTTTGGTCTTCGGGCTGATGCTCACCATCCTGGTTCAGAGCAGCTCGATCACGACTTCGGTCGCGGTTCCGCTCGTGGGCGCCGGCGTGCTGACGATTCGACAGGTCATGCCCTACACGATGGGCGCCAACATCGGGACGACGGTAACCGCCCTGATTGCCTCGCTGGCGGCGTTGGCGGCGGCGGACGCCGCCGACGAGTCGGCCTATGCGAAGGCGTTCCTCGGACTCGAGCTCGCGTTCCATCACGTGCTCTTCAACGTAATCGGCGTCGCGGTCGTGTGGTGGATACGCGAGATCCCGATTAGGATCGCCGAAGCGTTCAGCAAGATCGCCATGCGCAACAAGCTGATTCCACTGATCTACATCATCGTCACCTTCTACGCGGTCCCGTTCCTGATCGTGTTCCTCGGGAGATAGTCGTGATACGAAAGTTCATCGAGCTGCTGAAGAAGGACAACCTTCAGGTGCAGGCCCTCGAAGAGTGCGCCGACATGCTGGACCTGTGCCGGCAGATGATCCACGCGTCGGTGGAGACGCTTCGACGGCGCGACGACTCGAAGGTCGACATCGACATCGTGTCGATGGACAAGCGCATCAACCACTTCGAGCGTGACGCGCGGCGCAAGGTCCTGACGCATCTCTCGCTCGGCAACGTCGCCGACATCTCTTCCGGCCTCGTGCTGGTCATCATCGTCATCGACATCGAGCGGATCGGGGACTACGCCAAGAACATTCACGACGTCGCCGTCAGCCACCCGAAGCGACTGAACGGCGGGCCAATGGAGGAACGACTGGCGCAGATCGAATCCGAGACGCTCACGCTCTTCGACAACGCCGTCGACGCGTTCCGCGAAGGAGACGCCGACAAGGCGCGGGCCCTCATGCGCGACTACAACGACGACGTGCGGCGTCACTACCGGCGGCTCGAGGACGGACTGGTGGGCGGCAAGGTCGACCTGGACACCGGCACGTCCGCGGCGCTGGCGCTCTACATCCGCTTCCTCAAGCGGATCAGCGCGCACGCACGCAACCTCGCCTCGTCCGTCATGGCGCCGTTCCACCGGATTGGCTACCCGGAGTAGCCGCCGCGTCGCGCGTGGAAGTCCGGCGAGCCGTCAACCGCGGCGCGCCGCCCCGGAGACGTCGGTCGGTGTCGCCGCCGCGAGGACGACGTCGAGGTACTGCGAAGCCGTCAACCGGCCAAGGCCGCCCAAGCGGCAGACGCGTTCGCTGAAGGCGGCGCACGGATCGCCTGCCCCATCGGGCGTCCGGATCAACGCCGGCACGGGATCACCGGTGTGACAACCGGTATTGCTGTCGGTGGTGTGATCCGCGGCGACGGCGAGCACCGCATCGTGTTCGCACAGGGGCCCCAGCGCGGCGTCCACGCGCTCCAGAAAGCGCGCCTTCAAAACCGCATCCCTGTCGTGCGCGGCGATGTCCGGGCCCTTGATGTGCAGCCAGACGATGTCGTGTCCGTCGAGCGCGGACAGGGTCGCGGCCACCTTGGCGTCGAGATCCGTATCGGTCAACCCGGTGAAGCCCGGCTCGAGGACCGGGGTGAAGCCGAGCAGGACGCCCAGACCCAGGAGCGTGCGGTCGGCGGTGACGACGGCGCCGCTGAGCCCGCGGTCGTGCAGCACGCTGTGCGGACGCACCCGGCAACCGGCGCCCCGCAGCAACACCCCGTTCGCCGGCAGAAGCTCAGCTTGTCGGCGCGCTTCGTTCACGGGGTGGGCCGCGAGCACGTCGTACGCACGCCGGCTGAATTCGTTGACGGCGCGCGCCGTCCGTTCCGCGGCGGCATTCCCCGGAGACACCGCGTGGGCCGGCCGCCAAACCTGCGGCACGCCGGTGGTGCCGGGATCGGTGTCGGTGATGTCGTCCGACAGCGACGGACCGGAGAGGTGCAGCAAGAATCGATGCTGCCGCAACGGTCGAACGGACACGGAGACGTCCTCGTCGCCGAGCTCCACGGTGTTCAGCGCATCCGCCAGCTCCGCCGCACCGTCCCGAATCCGTCCGGCCCGGCGGTCGCGCACGTCGAACCCGTCGCCGTCACGGTTCAGCGTGGCGAAGTTGCCGCGCAGGGCCACTTCGCCGTCCTTCAGCTCCACGCCGATCCCCGCGGCCTCGACCGGGCCTCGGCGGAGCGGCGCGGCCACCTGCGGCGCCATGCCCATGAGCGCTCCGGCGCCGGTCTGCGTGTCGACGTACACACCCGGCGCGATCGGATCGACGAGACCGCACTCGCCGCTTCGCGCCAACGCATCGAGCACGGGCGTCTCTGCCGCCTCGAGCGGGGTCCGGCCATCGAACGCGGGAGCGGGGAGGTCACCGAGTCCGTCGAGGATGATCAAGACGACTTTGCGCCGAGTCATCCGAACACCTCTTCCGGCGTGCCGCTGAACTGCGACGCGAGCACCGACATCACGACGCCGATGACCTCCTGCACGGTGCGGTCGAGGTCTTCGTTCGGAACGATGGGGACGCCGAGCTGGTCGGCTTCCGAGAGCATGAGCGACTGGATGTTCCAGATCGCGTCGAAGTGCGTGAGGTACCGCTTGGCACGCCGGTCCGGCTCGTGCTCGCCGCGACCACGAATGCGCCGTCGCAGCCTGCTGCGCTTCAGCACGGCGAGCATGACACGCACCAGGATCGCGTCGGACTCCGGCGGCTCGATGAAGTTGGGGTGGGCGTGCACGCCCTCCAAGATCAACGACACGCGCTCGCGCATCGCGCGGCGCAACACGGCATCGCAGGCGACCGAAACGAGCTTGGCCTGGGTGAGGTAGCCGTCGGCGAGCTGCGCTTCGGTCGGAGGACGGGACGGGTTCGCCGTCGGGAGCGTTTGCCAGGCCTTGAATGTCGACGTGTGCAGCGCGGGCATGAGACGGCTCGGCACCATCATCCGCATGACCTCGCGCAACATGTCGGTGGACTGAAACCGAACGATCTCCAGCCGGTGCGCCACTTGTGCCGCCACGGTGCTCTTGCCGCTGCCGACCGTACCGCCGATCACCAGGACCAGCGGCCGCTTCGAACGCTGGTACGCCTGCCAAACGAGGTACCGCTGCGCGGCCTCTTCACCGAGCTCGCGCAGGAGGTGGCCGTGCGTGAGGTGCCGAAGCTCGCTCGCCTGAATCTCCTGCACGTGCCGCTGTACGAGATCGTCGTAGATTCGCGCCGCGGTGGTGGCGGCGTCCTCGGGCGAGATGCCGCACGACGCGAGACTCTGCCGGTGACGGCCGCGGGAGAACGGACGCTGGTGCCCGTCTTCGAAGCGAATGGACACCTCGTCGGGCACCGGTGGACCGAGGTAGCGCTGAATGACGTCCGCACCGAACGGCTCCAGCCTCGGCACGACCCGTTCGCGTAGCTCTTTCGTCGAGAGTTCTTCGACGTCGTCGAGCTCGGAGCGTATCTCCGATGCGAGCGCGTAGGCGGCTTCGAACGGCACGCCCGCAGACTGCAACGAGCGCGTGAGGATGCCGCGTAGGAACGGGAACCGCGTGCCTTCGGCTTCGTCGACGACGAACGAACGTGCCATCCCGCGTTACCTGCACCGGCGTTCGACGCGATCAGCCGCGTCGTCGTGGAGCGACCGCGATCGGGTCTCGTCGTTCGGCCCCTGCAGGATCTCCGTGCCCATGCGCGCGAGGATACACGCTTCGCCCGAGCGGTGCGCCGGAGGGCTGCCATAGGGGAAAAACACGCACGTGCCGCCGAGACGATCCCGCGGCTCCGGGCCGTCCGGAGGGCCGCCGCGAAAGGGCTGGGCGCCGTGTCAGACTGGGTGTCGCATCGAAGGAGGACCCCATGCGTACGTTGCTCGTCTTGCTCGCCGTCCTGATCTTCGCGCCGGCTGTCGCGCGCTCCGAGAAGGCAAACATGTCAGCGGAGCAGCTGCGGAAGGCCGCCACGCACATCGTCACGGGAACGGTCGAGGCGATCTACGTTCGCGAGGTCGAGGAAGGCAGCTGGAAGGTCAAGCACCACGTGGCCGAGGTCGCGATCGACAAGGTCGAAAAGGGTGACGACCTGAAGAGCGGCGGACTCGTCTACGCCCGCTACTGGACGCGCCGGTGGAACAGTCGCAAGCCCATGCCACCGTCGACCACCGGGCACCGCGGGATCCCGAAGGAGGGCGACTCGCTGCGCATCTACCTCGCACGCAACGCCTACCACGGGTTCGGAACCGGCAAGGACGGAGGCTTCGACGTGTTCGGCGCCAACGGCTTCGAGAAGCTGAAGTAGGCGCGCGACGGGAGCGACCCGTGGGAAGGTCGCCAAGCACGCAGCGCCCCCGAGGCGTCTTTCGGGGCCCCCCAAACGAACATCGCTCGAAGACCGCCGGGGGTTACGCCGCGCCGGTTTCTCCTTCCGTGGACAACGGTGTCCCGCCGTGGCCAAGGCCTCACAAAGGGCCGACACGCGGCAGATCGACGTAACGGCTTCCGAGACCGGAGGTTATCGTCTCCCGTGCAGGGCAGGGAGGCGAAGACCGCTTCGGCCCCCGCTTTGCGTCCGCTCCGCTACTTCGGAGTCGACCATGCTCGAGCGATCCAGGCCGGCCGCGCCACCGCCGCACTCGCGGCGCAACGCCCTCGTCGCCGCATGCCTGCTCCTGATCGCCTTTCACGCGCCCCCTTCCGCCCACGCCGGGACAGGCGATACAAAGGCGGAGTGCTTCGCGGCGTTTCAAAAGGCCTGGCAGTCCGCCGATGCCGCGGCCGTCGTCGCGTGCATGGATGCGAAGGGAACGGTGCGGGTCGACCTGCTGTTGCCCCAGGGCTCCAGCGGCCGCAAGGGCTGGACCGCCCAGCAGGCCAAGAAGTCGCTCCAGAGCTACTTCAAGAAGATCCGCGATCCGAACCTCAAGGACGTGACGCGCCGACTCGACCGCAAGCCGAAGGTCCACCTCTACGACTACGCGTACCGGCCCGTCGGCCAGGACGCCACCAAGACGCGCTTGACGGTGTCGCTAACGGAGACGAACGGAAAATGGGTGCTCAGCTCGGTCATCGAGTCCAAGCTGCCGCCCAAATGAGCCGCGCAGGCTGCATCGCGGCTCTGCTGACGCTGGCGTGCGCGCTCGGCGGCTGCGGCGTCGACGAAGACGACGTACGTGAACGCCGCAGTGACACCCTGCAACGGGGCGCTGCGCGCGTCGGCGCCGAGCTCACGGACATGGTCGAGCGCTGCCGCGCCGCGCTGTTGGAGCTCGCGCCCGCGCTCGAGGGCGCCGCCGCGCCCGGGCCTCGGTTCGACGCCGTCGAGTCGCTGCGCAAACGTCACGGGCTCGACGGACTCGTCTGGGACGGCCCGTCCGGCGAATCCGTCTGGGCCGGACGGCTGGTCGAACCCAGACCCCTGCCCGCGGACTCTCCGTGGGAGCGCTCGTTCAGCGCCGGAAACATCGCGTATCACGACGGTCCGTTCCTGCGCGCGCTGATCTACGGACCGATCGAGCTGGCCGGAGGCCGGGCGGCAGCCACCGTGATCCTCGAACAGCCCGCACCCGCCCCCGAGTCGGTCGATGCGCGGCCGTTCCACGACCGCTGGCTGATCCCGCTCGAGCTTCGCTCCGTCGAGATCGTGCCGCCGGGCACGAAGGCGACGGACCTCGGCGACACCGTCGTCGAGGTCACGCTCCCGAAGGCCGACGAGCCGCTGTTCGGTGCGCGGGTCGCCGTCAGCGGGACGGCCGCGATCTCCGACCGCATCGCCCAGACCAACAGGCGCAATCTCGGCATCGGCCTGCTCGTCATGTGGCTGGCCGCCGTGCTCGTGTTGCGACGCTTCGCCGTCGCCCGCATCCGGCCCTCGGCGTGGCGTTGGACCTGCGCAGGCTTGCTCGTGCTCCTCGCGCGAGGCGCCTTGCGGTGGGTCGACATTCCGCACTACTTCCCCGGGTTGAGCGAGCCCTTCTCGCCCGCCGTCTTCTCGGTCGAGACCCCGCTCGGCTGGCTGCGTTCCCCCGCCGACTTCGCGCTCACCGCGCTGGCGTTTCTGTTCGCGGGCGTATTCCTGCGCATGGCGCTCGTGCACATCCGGCGTCCGGGGCGCGGCGTTCGCGCGGCCGTCGTGATCGCGGCGCCGTTCGCGGTCGCGATGGTCGTGTCCCTGTGGCTCGCGCTCGTGCACCACGCCGTCGCGGGCGGTTCGACGCCCTTCTTCGAATTCGAGGCGGGCGCGTTCGCACCGCGAACGACCACGGCGCTCATGCTCACCGGCCTCGTCGCCATGACCGCGACGGTGTACCTCCTCGCGGCCCTCGCACTCAAGCTCGCGTGGGTCTGGTTTCCCGTTTCGTGGCGCGTGCCCAAGCGAACCACCTTGGTGGTCGCCTCGGTCGTTCTGACGTGGGTGCTCGCGATCACCGTCGCTTCGGCGCAGTGGGCGGCCCTCGGGATTCCGCTCATCGCGGGGCTCATGGTCGGCCGCAAGCGCAGCGCGCCCGGTCTCGCGTTGCCGAGCCGCGTCCTCTTGCTCAGCGTCCTCTCGACGGTGCTGCTGTTCCCTGTGCTCTGGGTCAACGTGCAGGACCGCGAGTGCGAGGAGCTCGCGCCCATCCTGGAAGACGTGCTGCAACGGGAGCTCACGGTCCGGGAAGGCATGCACGTCACGCTCGCGCGGTTGCAGGACGACGCTCACTTGCGCCGATCGCTGAGTCGCGCACGCGACGGAGGACCGGTCGCGGACGGACTGGCGCTGCACGTCTGGCTGCAGACCGAGTTCCGGCAGCGCGGCGATCCCGGCGTCGTGAGCGTTCTCGACGAGCACGGCGCTCTGCTGGACCAGTTTTCGTTGGCCGCCTTCCCTCCCACCGTCTTGTGGCGACCGACGCGCCCCACGGACGAGAGCGACGAGCAGGTCCTCATCAAGGCCGGCGACGGCAACACGCTGCGAAGCGTCATCGGCAGGCTCCGCATCCGCGACGCCGAGAGCAACGAGCCCATCGGGCACGTCGTGCTGACGGTGCCCGACCTGCTCGATCTCGAGCTGCAAGGACGTTCCGGACTCATCGCGCCGCCGGCCGAGGACTCGCAGCATCCGCTGGTCGTCAGCCGCGGCCTGCCGTTCGCGGTCCTGCAGCAAGGCGTCGTCGTCGCGTCGAACGACGACTCGATTCCTCGCGATCTCGGCAGCTTCGGACCGTCGGAGCTCGGCAGCATCCCGGCGGTCCGGGAGACGCTGAGCTGGCGCACCGACACGTACCAGGGCTACGCCGCGTGGTCCGACACGCGCAGCGCCGTGTTCGCGGTGCGGCGCGCCCTGTCCGGCACCGGCGACGCGCTGCTCGCGCTCGCCCGGCTGGTGGTGGTCGGCGTCGGCCTCGGCGCACTCGCCGCGTTCGCGTGCCTGCTGGCCGTCGCCCACCGCTACCGCGGCCGCCTGCACCACCGCATCCTGATCTCGTACCTCGTCGTCTCGATCATTCCGCTGATCCTGCTCGGCATGCTGAGCACGAGCGAAGCCGGGAAGCGCCACGAAGCCGGGATGGAGACGAACCTCTCCCGCGATCTGGCCCGCGCGCGCGGATACCTCGAAGGCTTCACCAATCAGGTCTTCGACCGCGCCACCTCGCGCGATCTCGTGCGCTGGGCGGCCGACGAACGCTTCGACGCAGCGCTCTATCGCGAGAGCGAGGTGTACTCGGCGAGTCGCTCCGGACTCGTCGCGGCCGAGCTGCTGCCACCCCGGCTCCCGGCGGCCGTGTATCGCGCGACGGTGCTGGAGCGGCGGCAGATCATCGTGCGCGACGCCAACTACGCCGGCCGCCGGGTCTGGATCGGCTACGCACCCGTGCTCGATGACGGCGGCGAGACGCTGGCAACCGTCGCGGTGCCGTTGCTCTATCAGGAGGGCCGCGTACAGCAGGAGCTCACGACCACCGGCAGCGTGTTGGTGGCCGGCTATCTGCTCGCGCTGGTCGTCGTGCTCGTCGTCGGCATCTACGCCGCACGCAATCTGGCGAAGCCGCTCGGCCTGCTCGCCTCCGGAACGAAGCGGGTCGCGTCGGGCGAGCTCGATCTCGAGCTGCCCGGCGAAGGGCCGGACGAGCTGGGACAGCTCGTGGCCGCGTTCAACCAGATGACGCGGGAGCTGCGCGAGACCACCGAACGCGCGGCGCGCGCGGAGCGCGAGTCGGCGTGGCGAAGAATGGCCCGCCAGGTCGCGCACGAGATCCGCAACCCGCTCACACCGATTCGTCTGATGATCCAGCAGCTGCAAGCCGAGGTGGCCCGCAACCCGGAAGACGCGCGCGAGGTCGTCGAAAAGACCGCGCCGGTCGTGCTGCGGCAGATCCAGTCGCTCGACCGCATCGCCGGCGACTTCGCCAACTTCGCGCGATTGCCGAAGCGCAACGTGACCGACGTCGACGTGCGCAACCTCGTGGAGCATGTCGCCTCGCTGCACGACGGCGCGCACGCGATGGGCGTCGAGGTGACCGCGACGATCGAGGGGGCACTGCCGACGGTGCGCTGGGACGAAGAGGAGATGCGGCGCGTGCTGCTCAACCTCGTCGTCAACGCGGTGCAGTCGATCCCGGAGAACGGCACCGTTTCGATCCGCGCCAAGGCGGAGACGCGTGGCGGAAACGACGGCGTCCTCATTGCCGTGCGGGACGACGGCATCGGGATCGAGGATCAGAATCTCGGGCGGCTCTTCGATCCGCACTTCAGCACCAAGACCAAGGGAACCGGCCTCGGCCTGGCCATCGTCGCTCGCATCGTGCAGGACATGGGCGGGACGATCGACGTGTCGAGCGAGCCGAACAAAGGGTCGACATTCCGGCTGTGGTGGCCCGCCGGCCCCGAAAATCAGGCGTAAGCGGCGCGTTCGCGCAGAACGCTTCGTTCTCGTTCTTGCCGTGCCCCGGATTCGCGGGTACTCATTCAGCGTCGTGCACCGTTCGTTCACCTACGCCGCCGTCGTCGCCTGGACGATGCTCCAGCTGCCGCTCGTCTTCTGTCAGAGCGGCTGCGGAGACGAGGCCGCGTACGCGGTGCTGATGTCCGAGCACTCGTGTCACGACGAGGCCTCCGAACAGCACAAGAACTGCTGCGTCTGCCACTGCGGCTGCGAGGGCGAAGACAGCGAATCGCCGTCGCACCACGACGAGGACGAGGGCGAACACGTCATCGTCCAGCTGCCAAACATGCCCGTCGACGGCGACGTCGACGTACCGCCGCATCTCCCGACGACGTCGATCGCGACGACCGACACAGGCCTCTCGCTGTGCGCCGCACCGCACGCGCGGCGGCACGGGGCGTGCCACCGAGGCGACCCACCGCCGCTCGCGAACCCGGTCACCGCTTCCGATCGCCTTCTGGTCTAACGCATTCGCCCAACGTGCGGACTCTCGCTCGAGAGGTCCGCGTGTCCTCTCTCCGGCGTTTGTGCGAATCCCAGCATGCGAATCGTTCTTCCACTCCTGGTCGGATGCATCCTCCTCGGCGCTTGCCGTGCGGGAGCGGCATCCACTGCCTCACCTCCCGATCTGACATCCCACGTCCAGACGTGGCGCGCCCGGCTACCGGATGCGCCGGGCGTGCGCGCGTACGCAGCGTCGCTCTCGCGTTTGAACGAGGGCGAACGCGCGGAGTTCGACGTCGCCGACGGTATCGACGTCACGGAAGCCGAGGCGATTGCGCTGCTCTTCAACCCCGACCTGCGCGTCGCGCGGATGAAAGCGCGGGTGCCGCTGGCGGGCGCGCGCAACGCCGGCCTGCCGGATGATCCACGCTTCGAGCTCGACCTGTTGCGGATTCTGCAGAGCGTGTCGTCGCCCTGGGTCCTGGGAACGGGTCTGCAGCTCACCGTGCCGCTCTCCGGCCGGCTGGCCGCGGAGCGCGCGCAGGCATTCGCGGATGCGAGCGCCGCCGAGCGCGCCGCCCACCTCGCCGAATGGGAACACGTCGTCGCGCTGCGCGCCGCATGGACCCGTTGGAGCGCGACGTCGGAGCGGGTGCGGCTGGTCGAACAGCACCTCGAGAGCGTGAAACAGATTCTCGCGTCCGCGACGGCACTCCAGGAGGCCGGCCAGATCGGCGTCGCGCAGAAGCGCGTGCTCGAGCTCGAGCAGGTGACCCGCACCGGCGAGCTCAACGGGTTGCGCAACCGATATCGCAGCGAACTGCTCGACCTGAAGGCGCGCATGGGGCTCACGCCGTACGCCGATGTGAACCTGACGCCGTCGTTCGCGCCGGATCCGACGTTCATCGAGCGGGTCGCCGAAGAGGCGCGTCTGCGCAACGGCAATCTCGAGCTCGCGCTCGCGCGCGCCGAGTACTACGCGGCCGACAAGGCGCTCAAGCACGAGGCGCGGCGCGCGTTCCCCGATCTCGAGATCGGGCCGGCCTTCCAGTCGGATGAGGGCATCGAGCGCCTCGGCGCCGGCATCGGCATCCCCGTGCCGATCTGGAACCGCAACAAGCGCGCGATCGCCGAAGCGTGCGCGACGCGCGCCGCGGCCAAAGCCGCGTACGTGGCGAAGTACGAGGAGCTCGTCGGCCGTCTGGCGATCTCGCGTGCCGAGTGCGAGGCGACGGCCGAGCGCAACCTGTGGTTGCGCGAGGAGGTCGCGCCGATGGCCGATCAACAGCTGACCGATCTGCGCCGCCTCGGCGAGCTCGGCGACATGGACATCCTGATCCTGAAGGACGCGCTCACGACCGTCCTCGAAACCAAGTTCCAGATTCTGGACGCACGTCTCGAAAGAGCGCTTGCGTCCAATCGGCGTCGCGCCCTGGTCGAACCGCTGCGCACGCCCCACTTTCCGGCAGGTCGATGATGAAGACGAACACGAAGCCCACGTCCGCCGCATTGTTGGTTGCGGCCCTCATGCTCACGGGATGCGGCGAGGCCCCCGGCAACGGGAAAGAGAACCCGCCCGAGGAGACGGAGAGGATCACCAACCGCATCGACGTTCCGTCCGCGGTGCGGCGCAATCTCGGAATCACGTTCGCGAAGGTCGAGCGCCGCGACGTCGCGAACACCATTCGCGTTCCCGGCAGCTTCGAGATCGAGCCCGAAGCGCGTCGCGCCTACGCGGCGACGCTCTCGGGGCACGTCGAGCTGCTCGTAACGAAGTACCAGCGCGTCAAGCAAGGCGACGTCCTGTTTCGCGTCAACTCACCGGAGTGGCGCGAGATGCAGGCGAGCTTGAGCGACACGATGATCAAGGTTCGCCAGACCTGGACGAAGCTCGACGCGCTCGAGCCGCGCGTCACGGCCGCGGCCGGCCACGTGCAGAGCCTCAAGGACCAGCAAGGGGTCTGGCAGGAACGGCTGCACAAGATCGACGAGCTCAAAGCCGCGGGAAGCGGCGTCGCCACCGCGCGCACGGAAGCGCGTGCGGAGCTGGCCGCGCTCGAGACGGCGTTGGCGCGCGCCGCAGAAGACTCGGTGAAGCTGGAAGGCGAACGGGAGACGCTGCTGGCCGAGCTGGCCGGGATGCGCGACGCATCGCCGGTGCTGTACGCGGCGGCTATCGGCGAGCCGTTCGAGAAGCCGGCGGAGGGCGCCGCCCCCATCGACCTGGCCCTGGCGCGCGCCGCGGCGTTGCTCGACGTCACGATCGATCACCTGCGGGAGAACGTCGGGACGAAGGAACGCCCCATTCCGCGCTGGCGGGTCATCGATCGCGTCGAAGTGAGCGCGCACGCGGACGGCGTCGTGGAAGCGCTCGGCGTCACGGACGGCGCGTGGCTCGAGGTCGGCGATCTCGTGCTGAAGACCGTCGACCCGAAGCGGGTGCACTTCCACGCCGTGGGACTGCAGTCGGACCTGGCTGATCTGCGCGACGGGATGAAGGCGGTCATCCTGCCGCCCGGCAACGGGCGAGATGGCCTGCTCGGCAGGCTCACCATCGGCCTGGAAGCCGATCCGCTCACGCGCAAGATCGACCTGTTGATCGAACCCACGAGCGACGATACGCCGCACTGGGCACGCAACGGCATCTCCGCCGAGGTGGAGATCGAGCTGGCGCGAACGCCGGCGCCCATGCTCGCGATCCCGCGCAAGAGCATCATTCTCGACGGGCTCGAGCGCGTGATCTTCCGCCGGGATCCGAAGGACGAGGACAAGGTGATCCGCATGGTCGCCGACCTGGGCATGACGGACGGCCGCTGGGTCGTCGTGGAGAGCGGCGTCATGGAAGGCGACGAGGTCGTTCTCGACGGCATCTACGAGCTCATGCTGGCAAGCGGCGGCACGAAGCAGGCCGGCGGCCACTTCCACGCCGACGGAACGTTCCACGCCGAGGATCACTAGGAACCGCATGCTGCAGCGTCTGATCCAGTTCTCGCTCGACAACTCGGTGTTGGTGCTCATCACCGCGCTGTTGGTGCTGGGTTTCGCGTTCAACGCGGTGCCGGACACCCCCGTCGACGTGTTCCCCGAGCTCAATGCCCCGACCGTCGTCGTGCTGACCGAAGCGGCGGGGTACGCCGCCGACGAGGTCGAGCAGTACGTCACGTTTCCCATCGAGAGCAGTGTCAACGGGCTGCCCGGCGTGCGGCGGGTCCGAAGCAGCAGCGCGATCGGTCTCTCGCTCGTCTGGGTCGAGTTCGGTTGGGACGCGGACATCTACACGGCGCGCTACCTCGTCTCGGAGCGGCTGACGATCGCCTCGGAGGGTCTGCCGAAGGACGTCACACCGATCATCACGCCGGTCACCAGCATCACGGGCGAGATCATGCTCGTCTCGTTGAGCTCCGATCTCGGCGACGACGGCAAGCCGCTCGTCAGCGATCTCGACCTGCGCGCGTACGGTGAGTTCGATCTACGCAACCACCTGTTGTCGGTGCCGGGCGTCTCGCAAGTGGTGGCCATCGGCGGCGAGTTGCCCGAATACCAGGTCAACGTCGACCAGACCCGCCTGCGCCTCTACGACCTGACGATCCAGGACGTCGTCGAAGCCGCGGACAACGCGCACAGCACCGCCGGCGCGGGATACCTGCCCAACGTCGAGGGCCTGGAGCTGCCGCTGCGGCAAACAGGGCGGGTTCGCGGCGAGCGCGACATCGCGAACACGATCATCCGCTACCGCGACGGCGCCCCGGTGACGATCGGCCAAGTGGCGGACGTCGAGCGCGCCGGAGCGCTCAAGCGCGGCACGGCGTCGCAACGCGGCCGTCCCGCCGTCGTGCTCAGCATCCAGAAGGCGCCCGGCACGAACACGCTCGAGCTCACGCGCCAGATCGACGCCAAATTCGACCAGCTCGAAAGCGGACTCCCGGACGGTCTGCAGCTCGACCGCCACGTGATGCGCCAGTCCGACTTCATCAATCGCAGCCTCGACAAGGTCGTTCAAGTGTGTCGCGATGCCGCGATCATCGTCGCGATCATCCTCGCTCTGTTCTTGATGAACGTAAGAGCGACGGTCATCACGCTCGTGACGATTCCGCTCTCGATCGCGATGGCGCTCGTCATCCTAGGGTTCCGCGGCGGCACCATCAACGTCATGACGCTCGGCGGGCTGGCGATCGCGATCGGCGAGATCGTCGACGACTCGATCATCGACGTCGAGAACGTCTTCCGAAGACTGCGCGAGAACCGACTGCTGCCGAAGGCGCAACGCAAGTCCGTACCGCAGGTGATCTTCACGGCCAGCAACGAGATTCGCAGCTCCATCGTGTTCGCCACCGTCATCATCGTGATGGTGTTCCTCCCGTTGTTGTTCCTCGAAGGCCTGGAGGGGCGCTTCTTCCGGCCGCTCGGCAACATGTACGTCACGTCGATCCTGGCGTCGCTGCTGGTGGCGCTGACGGTCACACCGGCGCTTTGCAAGCACCTCTTCGGCGGGAAGCTCAAGCTGAAGGAAGAGCGTGACGGGCCCCTGGTCCGATTCTTGAAGCGCATCTACGAGCCGACACTGCGGTTCGCACTCCGTTGGCGCAAGGCCGTCGTGGGTATCTCCATGGCGACGGCCGTCGCGTTCATCGCGCTCGCCTCCACGTTCGGCACCAGCTTCCTGCCGGAGTTCAACGAAGGCACGTTCACGGTCTTCCTGATGGCGCCGCCCGGTACGTCGCTCGAGGAGAGCAATCGCCTCGCGGAGGGCGTGGATCGCCGCATGGCCGAGATCGAAGGCGTCGAGACCGTCGTGCGCCGCACCGGGCGTGCCGAGCGAGACGAACACGCGGAGCCCGTCAGCAGCAGCGAGATCGAGGTGACGATCAAGCCGGGCTACAAGAAGAACGCCGTTCGCGCCGAGATCGACAAGGTGCTCGGCGCGGTCCCGGGCATCACGACGATGGTCGGCCAACCCATCGAGCACCGGATGTCGCACGTCATGTCGGGAACGCCCGCGGCGGTCGCGATCAACGTGTTCGGGGACGACCTGCATACGCTTCGACGCATCGCAAAGGAGATCGAATCCGAGCTCGCGTCGGTGCCCGGCGCACGGGACGTCAACGCGCAGCGCGAGGTGATGATCTCGACGTTGCCCATTCGGTATCGCGCGGACGACCTGGCTCGCTGGGGTCTCTCCCCGGTCGGCGCCGCCGGACAGGTCAAAGCCGCGATCTTCGGTGCGAATGTCGCGCGCGTGAATGAGGGCATTCGCAGCTACGAGATCGTGGTACGCCTCGCGTCGAACCAGCGACAGACGATGGAGGACATTCGGGGCCTGCTCCTGCGCGGCAAGGGCGGCGCGCTCGTTCGCCTGGACGAGGTCGCCGACATCGGCATCGAGCGCGCGTCGAACCTCATCGCCCGACAGAATGCGCAGCGCAAGGCGGTCGTCTCGGTGAACGTCGCCGAAGGCTACAACCTCGGACACCTCGTGGAGAGCATCCAGGCCAGGGTAGGCCCCATCGTGGAGCGCCACGGCTACACGGTCGAATACGGTGGACAGTTCGAGGCGCAACAGTCCGCGTCGCGAACGATCTACGTCATGGGCGCGGGTGTCGCGGTCCTGATGCTGCTGCTCCTGAGCATGGCGTTCCGGTCGACACGCGCGGCACTGCTCGTGATGGTGAACCTGCCGCTGGCGCTGATCGGAGGCATCGCCGCCATCTTCATCAGCGAGTCCAGTGGTTGGCTGACGAACTTCGCCGCGCTCGTCGGCCTGGCGGACGGGCGCTATCAGGCCCCCATCATCTCCATCGCGAGCATGGTCGGCTTCGTCACGCTGTTCGGCATCGCCGTGCGCAACGGCATTCTGCTGGTCAACCACTACCGCCACATGATGGAGAACGAGGGCAAGACCTTGGCACAGGCCGTGGTCCTCGGGTCCGTCCAGCGGCTCGTGCCGATTCTCATGACCGCACTGACGGCGGCGCTCGGCCTCGTGCCCCTGGCACTCGCGGCCGGTGAGCCCGGCAGCGAGCTGCTCGCGCCGTTGGCCATCGTCGTCCTCGGCGGGCTGATCACATCCACGTTTCTGAACCTCATCGTGATTCCCGCCGGGTACTCGCTGATGTTCGGAGGCAGCAACCGCGAACTCCCCCTCGAATCCAAGGAAACAGACCGATGATCCGAATCCTCTCTCTCTTGATGATGTTCTTTGCGGCGGCGCTGCTCGGCGCGTGCGGCGACGACCACGGCAGTCACGACGACGATGGTGACAAGCACCACGACGACGGCGGTCACGGTGACGGTGAAGAACACGGCCACGGCCGCAAGGCGTCGCTGGGCTCCGCCGACATCGGCGGCAGCAAGGTCGAGGTCGCGCTCCTCGGCGACGTCGCGGCCGGACACGAGGCGGTGCTCGACGTCACCGTCGACGGCGACGCCCCCGAAGCGCTGCGCATTTGGGTCGGTACGGAGTCCGGACAGGGCTCGATGAAGGCCAAGCTGGACGCGAGCGACGGCGTCTACCACGGGCACGTCGAGACGCCGGATCCGTTGCCCGAGGGCAGCGCGATCTGGGTCGAGCTCGAAGCCGCCGACGGCACGCGCACCAAGGGCTCGTTCGCGTTCCCGGAGGGTCACCACCACGCGATCGGCCCGCACCAGGGCATGGTCGCGGCGTTCGGGAGCGGCGGGAACCCGGACGGCTACGTCGAGCTGAAGCTGCACGACGACAAGGGCGATCTGGAGCTGTGGCTGGCGACGGACGAGAAGATCACCAAGCCCTTCGACCTCGATGCGACGAGCAAGATCACGATCACGTTCGAGAGTCACGACGGCAAGGTCGTCACCCTGCAGGCACGCGATCAGGACACCAACCCCGACGAGGACGACAAGCCGAACATGCGGGACGGGAAGACGAACTACTTCATCTTCCCGGGCGAGACGGGCGCCGACGCGTCGTGGCTCATGGGCACCGAGTTCGAGGGCCGCGTCAAGGTGACGTTCAGCCGCAACGGCGCCCGCTACGGCACCGATGTGTTCGAGCTGGTGCCCCACGGCCTGGGACCGGACGGCCACGGGCACGAGCACGACTAGCGCACGCGGGGGATTCCCGGCGGGTCCATCGTCGGTACGATGGGCCCGCCAATCGACAGGGAGACCCCGAGCATGACGGCTCCGGACGAAAAGAAGCCCCCCGCTTTCTACTGCCCGAAGTGTGGCCAGAAGCACCGCGCCGACCTCAGCGGCTTGGTGGGCAAAGAGGGCGCGGTGATGAAGACCCACTGCGTCGGTTGCGGCCTCGAGCTCGGCGTCAGCCTGGACGAAGACGAGCTGCCGCGGGTGCAGGCGCTCGAGATCTCGCTGGGCGAGGCGCCCCCGGAAGAGACACCGAAGGAAGACGCGCCCAAGGACGACACGCCCGCGGCGCCCGTTCCGAAGAAGAAGTCGGGCAGCGGCGCTGCGCCCGTGGCGCGCAAGCGCGGCAGCAAGGCGCCGAAGCGCAAACGCGGCAAAGACAAGGACAAAGCCAAGGAGCGCGACAGAGACGCGGTCCCGAAAGGCGACACGGATCTGACGTCCGAGCAGGCCGAAGAGGCCGTCAAGGCCTCCACCAAGGCGAGTCGCGACGAGGTGTTCGACGCCGAGTTCAGCCCCGGTGATCAAATCGGGCGGTACCAGGTCGAATCCGCGATCGGGCGCGGCGGCACGAGCGAAGTCTACGGCGCGTTCGACGCGACCACGAACCGGACCGTTGCGGTGAAGGTGCTCCTGAAGGACCAGTCCGAGACGATGCGCCAACGCTTCCTGCGCGAGATCGAGGTGCAGGCCAACATCCGGCACCAGAACATCATGCCGGTGTTCGACCGCGGGGAGCTCGACGACGGGCGTCCGTTCTTCACGATGGAGCTCCTGTACAAGCCGTGGTCGCTCTCGGAGGTGGTGCAGGCCCGCGAGAGCGGCACGCTTCACCGCTATACGACACTTCGCGAGCTCGGCGAGCTGAACGAGCTGATCGCGAAGGTCCTGGTGCCCGTGTGCGACGGCATCTACGTCGCCAACGTCGAGAACGGCGTCATCCATCGCGACCTCAAGCCCGACAACGTCCTCGTCGACTCGCGCACGCTGCGGCCGTACGTCATCGACTTCGGCATCTGTCACGTCATGGAGAAGAAGGGCGGTTTGTCGTCGGGCGCGGTCATCGACCCGACCGCGGAGGACGCGGGCATCGTCGGTACGCCGCGGTTCCTCGCGCCCGAGCAGGCGAAGGGCAACACCAAGGCGCGCACGGACGTCTGGGGCCTGGGCGCGCTGCTGCACTTCTGCGTCACCGGCGAGCCGCCGTTGGCGGGCGCCGCCCCCATCACGCGGGCGGAGCTCAAGCGCCGCATCAAGGCGCTCGAGGAAGCCAAGGAGGCCGCACTCGCCGAGGGCAAGCCGAAGCGCGCGGAGCTGTGCGACGAGAAGCTCGGTCGCCTGCAGGACGAAGGGCTGCGGACGATCGAGAGCATCTACCGGGACGCGCGCGACGCCGTCTACCAGGAGCTGCCGCCATCGACGCCGTCGTCACTGCGCGCGGTCATCAACAAGGCCATGTCGAAGACGACGAGCGATCGATACGTGAACGCGCGTCAGCTCTCGACCGAGGTCCAGTCGTGGCTCAAGGGCAGCAAAGTGCGTGCGCTGTCCCAAGCCGGCGGGTCGGCGGCGGCCGTCGAGACCGCGAAGCGGGCTCTCAGCGCGCATCTCGTGACGCTCGTCTGGATCCTTCTGGGACTGGCCGGCGGATTCATGATCGGCAAGGTCCTCGCGGGCGACCAGGCGATCGGCGCGTCCACGCGCGTCGACGACGCGCTGGTCGACACGAACTTGCTGGAAGAGCGCGCCGATGAGCTCAAGTCCACGGCCTCGACCCTGACGCCGGTCGAGGCGTATCACTTCTGGAAAGCGCTCGAGGAACGGGCCGACGCGATCGCGCAGCGTGTCTCGCAGGAGCCGGCCTCGGACTCGCTCACGCACCTCCTGGAGCGGCTGCGGTTCGTCCGCGACCGCTTTGCCGCGCCGCGCGTCGTGTTCAACGTGCCGGAAGGCACGAAGATGACCGGGCGCAACGTCGTCACGAACAAGACGGTGAGCGTTCGGCCCGGCGAGAACAAGCTCGCGCCCGGCGCGTACGACATCCGCATCGGCGCCACCGAGTCCGTTCGCGTTCCGGTCCGAATTCCGCTGACGATTCGCGACAAGAACGCGAACGTGAAGCTCGAGCCGGCGCTGGCGAGCTACGACCTACCGGTCCCGCCCGATTCGGTGCCGGCAGGCATGGTGCTAGTACTCGGTGAGCAGGTCCGCCCGCGCGACGCGCCGTACACCGATCGCGCAGCACGGGTCATGGTGTCGTCCTTCCTGATGGACAAAGCCGAGGTGACGAACAGCGCCTATGCGCAGTTCCTGCTCTCGTTCGAGGGCGCGGATGAGGCGATGGCGCACGCACCGGCGTCGGGGTTCGTTCCGGATCCGGACAGCGGCCGCCCCGTGGTGATCGACGGCAAGGAGAATCTTCCCGTCGTGGACGTGACGCCGGAGAGCGCGCGGGCGTATGCCGCGTGGCGCTCGAAGCGCGACGGCGCGAACGTGCGCCTGCCCTCGGAGGCGGAGTGGGTGCTGGCGGCGGGCGCCGCGCTCGGCTACGTCCTGCCCAACAACGCGATGGGTCATCCGACGGAAGGCGCGTTCACGCCGCCCTTCCAGGCGGCGGGCATACATCAGAAGGACACGAGTCCGTACGGCGTTCGCGGGTTGCTCGCCAACGCCCGCGAGATGGTCGTCCCGAGCATCGACAGCGAGGATCCCGGCGCGGTGCTGGTGAAGGGCGCGGGGGTCGGCGACGATCCGGACGCGGGCGCGATCTACCTGAAGCGCGTGTTGGGCGCGAAGGAACGGCACAAGACGACGGGGTTCCGTTGCGTCCGCGAGATCGCGGGCGGGTCGTAGCGCGGAGCCGGCCTACCACTCTCCCTTCTTGACGTTCTTGCGATTCTTGCGCCACCACTCTTGGCACTGCTGAGCGTGCACCCAGTTGAGGGACGGGACTCGGGTTCGGGTTCGGGTTCGGGTTCGGGTTCGGGTTCGGGTTCGGGTTCGGGTTCGGGTTCGGGTTCGGGTTCGGGTTCGGGTTCGGGTTCGGGTTCGGGTTCGGGTTCGGGTTCGGGTTCGGGTTCGGGTTCGGGTTCGGGTTCGGGTTCGGGTTCGGGTTCGGGTTCGGGTTCGGGTTCGGGTTCGGGGGTTCGGGTTCGGGTTCGGGTTCGGGTTCGGGTTCGGGTTCGGGTTCGAAGGGGTAACACGCTTCGTTGTCCGTAAAGCAATTCCACGGACGAAATCACGCACAGAGTCCCGTTCACCTATTCAGGCGATGGCAGCGCCGCCGAAGCGCCGCGCCGGTGAACCGGCGCGCGCGGCACTTCGTCGTGGTCGCGCACCTGGAGACTCGCCATGATCGATCAACCCACCTTCGCCTTCCATCGCCTCGACGTCCATCGCGTCGCAAAGCGCTTCACCATCCACACACTCGACATCGCACGCCGTCTGCCCGGTGGACGCGGCAAGCTCGCCGATCAGCTCCGCCGCGCCGCGGAGTCCACACTCCTCAATGTCAGTGAGGGCGCCGCACGTCGCGCGGAGGAAGGCTGAACCATCGGCCCCAGGCGCGGGGTCTAAGGTGTGGAAGCCCCCCCACGATGCACGACGCCAACACGCTGACGTCCGAGCGACTGCTCTCCGAGATCGAAGGTCTCCGGAAACTCGCACGACTCCTCGTCGCCGATTCGCAAACCGCCGACGACGTCGTCCAGGATGCCTGCGTGGCCGCACTCGAGCGCGGCGACTCCGTACGGAAGAACCCGCGAGGATGGCTGCGCGCCGTCACGCGCAACGTCGCATTCAACGAACGCCGAAGCGCCTCGCGCCGGCGAGGACGCGAGCGCGAATGCGCTGTTCCCGAAGCAATGCCCTCCGCGGCGGAAGTCGCGGAACGACTCGACACGCGTCGGTCTCTCGTCGACGCAGTTGAGGCGCTGCCGCCGCCCTACCGTGCGGTCATCTACCTACGCTTCTTCGAGAACGTCTCGGCGTCCGAGATCGCCCGTCGACTCGACGTCCCCGTCGAGACGGTGCGAACGCGCATCAAGCGCGGGCTGCGCAGGCTCCGGGTCTCGCTCGACACCCGGCACGGCCGCGCATGGCACCTCGCGCTTGCGCCGGTCGGCCTCGGGCTTCCATCGATCTCCAAGTTGGGAGTCCTAGCCGTGAAAAAGCACGCCGTCGTACTGGCCCTCGTCCTGATCGTGATCCTCGCAGGATGGCTCGTCCTCGGACCCCGCCCGGGCTCGAACGAGCCCCCGCACGAGACCGGCGACCTCGATGCGTTGTCGGGCAAGCCCGTCAGCGTGGCGCCCGCCGGGGCGCCGGAGCCGGACGCGACGCCGGTTCTCGAACGCGGCCCGGTCGACACGACTGAAGAAGCGCCCGTGCAACCGGAGGTCGTCGTCGCCGCCGCCGGCGGCACGGTGCGGGGGCGCGTCGTCGATGCGGAAACGGGTGACGGTCTCGCCGGAGTTGAGGTCTCGCTCGTCCGTCGCGAAATCGTCATCGACGACGCGCACGGCGCACCGCTGCGCACGACGACCGCCACCGACGGCAGCTACCGTCTCTCCGACGTTCCCCCTGGACGCAGCACACTGGTCGTACGCAGCGCGACCCACTTCGTTCCCAGCTTCGCAACGCAGCGGCCTGTATTCGCGGCCGCCGCGTTCGGTCCCGGCGCGCCGCAGATCGCAAGCCGAACGCCTCCCGCTCTCACGGTGCGGATGCGCAAGTCGTTCGGCACCGTCATCCGCGACGTGCGTCTCTCGCGCGGCATCGCGATTCGCGGTCGCGTCGTCGGGCCTGACGGCGAGCCCGTGGCGGGAGCGCTTGTGACGGCCGCTCCCGTCGACCTCTGGCCGACCCGTGACCCCTGGGCCGCTCCCGAGGCCGCGCTCGGCGGACTGCCCGCAAAGAGCGGCACGGACGGCACGTTCGAGATCGGCGGCCTTCCGCCGCGACACGCCTGGACGCTGCGGGCATCGAAGAAGGGCCTCATCGGCGTTCCGTCGAAACGCGTACGAACACGGACGGGCCGGCCGACACCCGAGGTCACGCTGCAACTCGTGGCAGCCGCCGTCGTCAGCGGCGTCGTGGTCGACGAGAAGGACGAGCCGATGGCGGCCGTCCCTGTTCTCCTGCTCGGCTTGAATCCCGCCCGTCCGCTCGAGCAGCAGCGAACCGTCACGAACGCGGAAGGCCTGTTCCGGTTCGAGGCCGCCGCCGGCTCGCCGCGTCCATTCCTCACCGCGAAGCCCGCGGGCCATCCCGGCGAGAGCCTCCGCCTCCAGCCGCTCGAACCCGGTGAGAAACGCCCGGGGTTGCGCATCACGATTCAAACGGGGCTCGTCGTTTCCGGCACGCTCTTCGACAGCGACAGAAAACCGATTCCGCATCAGACGATCCAGCTCTCCAAAGCCGATGCCGCACGTGCCGGACCGCGGATGATCATGGATGCGAGCCAATCGTTGCTCACGAGGACCGATGCCGCGGGCCGCTTCCGCTTCACCGGCGTGCCGTCCGGCCGACTGCGGCTGACCGTTCCGCGCGGACCGCTGGTGCCGGGGGTCGAGCTGATGCGCCCGTTCCAGGCGCCGGCCGAAGAGCTCGAGGTCACGTGGAACGGCGCACGCGACCTCGTGCTGCGCGGTACGGTCCTCGCGCCGGACGGTCACCCCGTTCCGCACGCGACACTGCAGTGGCAGCCGGTGCGCCGCAATCGCGTCCCCGGCCAGTTCTTCTCGGCGACCTCGCCGGACATGACGGTCTCGGTCGAAGACGGCACGTTCGCAATTCCGGTCGGCCAGAAAGGACCCTACCGGATCGATGTGTCCGACCCACGCGACGCCGACGGCTTCCTGATCAACGCCGTTCCCGTTCAGATGCGCGTCGACGACGTGAGCGACCCGGTGACGGTGCGACTACGCGAAGGCAAGGTCATTCGCGGACGCGTGCTGGACGCGAAGGGCGAGGGCCTCGGTGGCATCGCGGTGCAGGGCCTGGGCGTCATCGTGTGGACACGCGACGACGGACGCTTCGAGCTCAACGGACTATCGGACGGCGACGCCTCCCTGCTGGTCATCGCGCCGATGGGATATCTCGAATTGAACGCCACGAACGTTGCAGCAGGAACCGACGACTACACCGTCACGCTGTATGCGTCGGTGGAGCTCAGCGGCACCGCCACACACGAAGGAAAGCCGGCCGCGGGCGGACGCGTGCAAGTCGAGTGGCCGACGGACGGCACCATCCCAGGCGGCATTCGCGCTGCGAGCGTTGACACCGAGGGCTCGTTCGTGATCGAGGGTGTGCCCGCGGGCAAGCCGCTACGCGTGACCGCGCGCTACTTCCCGCAGGGCTCCGTACCCCCGCCCGAAGTCGTGCACGAAGACGTGCTCGCGGAGAGCGGGGATCTGGCGATCACGTTCGGCGGCGGCGTCTTGATCACGGGAACGATCGTCGACGCACGCGGGGTGCCGCTCGCCGGACTCTATGCGCGAGCCACCCCCGTTTCGGGCGACGGCATGCCGGCGACCGGGGTTCCGGCTACCGACGAATCGGGGACGTTCCGCATCCGCGTGTCCAGGGCGGGGTCGTACCGCATGAGCGTGCACCGTTCGCCCTTCGGCCTCGTCTTCGACGGCGACGTCATATCTGCGCCCGTAGCGGACCTACGCATCGTCGTGCCGGACAAGGGCGTCATCGAAGGGGTGGTCCAAGGCGCCGTCGATGATCTTCGAAGATACGTGGTGCGCGCATTTCCCAACGACGAACCAACGACGCTGGCGGGCACCAGCGGTGTCACGGCCGAAGGCGCGTTCTCCCTGGCCGATCTACAGCCCGGGCGTACCTACGACCTGAGCGTCACGCTCGGGTTCGGTGCAGGGGGCAAGCTCGCCTATCGAAAGAACGTCGAGCTGGGGGCAAGGGAGCTGACGCTGACACTCGTCGACGGGATGACGATCTCAGGCGTCGTCGAGACGTCGGCCGGGAAGCCGCTCGCGTTCTCCAAGTCGAACGCCTGGGTGTACGCGTCGTCGGACGGCTGGTCGCAGGGAGCGCCGATCGACGAGCAGGGTCGCTTCGTCATCCAACGGTTGTTGCCCGGCTCGTACGTCCTGTCCGTCGGCGTAGAGGGCTCGTCGGAACCGCTGGTCCGCCAGAGCGGCGTGGCGGCGGGCGCCGAAGGCGTACGGCTCGTCACACCCTGAAGGCGGACGGCGTCGTCAGTGCGCCGCCGGTTCGATCCAGCCCGCGCAGTAGGCGACACTCGCCAAGACGCCGATCACGACGATCCAGAACACCGGCCACACCAGGTTGATCAGCGCCGGCGGATGCTCGAAGTCCTCCGGCGCCGGCGTAATCTCGCGCACCTCGGGTTCCGGCGGAAGATCGGAGGCATGTTCGTCGGACATCGGCGTCTCCGTCATCGGGCGCACACGGAACGCAGATAGCGTACCGCATCCGCCACGTCAGACCGCGACAGGTCGTCGTCCGGATCGAACGCCCAAACCATCCGTCGCGGCAACGACGCCGCAAGCGTACTCCACGGGAGCCCGAGATCCTCGGGATGGCGACGCCGCACCCAGCACCCTGCACAGCGGCCCGCGAAGCGGTCCGTCCACGTCACCAGATCTTCGGCATCCACCACGGAGGGATCGAACCAAAGCGACAAACCGCGTAGATCGTCCAGCACCCAGCCGGTCTCCTCGAGACCCAGCATCCCGCCGTTGACGATCGCCATCGGCGTTCCAGCCGACGACGCGCCGTGCAGCGCGCGGACGATGCGCTCGGCGGCCTCTTCGGCGTCGTCGCCTGCTCCGGCTTCGATCAGCACGTGCCCTGCACGAAGATCGGAAGCCGCGCCGATGCCGGCCTCGAGACGGCTCGCGAACCGCGCCGCGTCCTCGTCCGCCGCCGAGGCACCCGCGCCGAGTCCGACACCGGCCACGGCGACGCCCGACGCCTTGAGCTCGCGCCGCAACGACCGGGCCCGGGCCGGCGGCACATCGAACACGAAATTGCGAACGTCGAGGTCGCGCGCCAGCGGGACGATCTCGTCCGGCGACGAACCGGTCCAGCGCGTCGACAGCGCGACCGTCAACGACGGATCCCCGCGCCGTCCGTGGGCGCGCCGGCTTCGACCCACTTCGCGACGGCATCGTCGGCGTGGTGGCCGATGACCATGTCCGCCAACGGACGCACCTCGGGCGCCGCGTTGGACGGCACCACCGCGAGGCCCGCGCCGGCCAGCATCGACTTGTCGTTGCGGTGATCGCCGAATGCCGCTACGCGGCGCGCGGGGATCCCGAACGTCTCCGACAGCACCTCGTAGACCTCGGCCTTGCCGCGCGACTTGCCCTGCAGCTCGCACAACGCGAGCTTCGAGTCCTCGTAGTACGGAAAGAGGCTGAGCGGGAACACCTCTTGATGCAGGTGCTCGCGCGCGTGGTCCGGCAACGAAGCGAACAGCTCGTCCGCAGCGAGCTCGCCGTCGACGAACAAGCTGGCGCGCATCAAGTTGCTCTCCGGAAGCTCCGACGGTTCGTGGGTCGCCGTGACGTTCTCGTACCAGGCCGCCACCCGCAGATGCTCGGGGTGCGACGACAGCAACGTGTACTTGCGTTCGTCGAAGTGCCGGAAGGTGAAGTGCGCGCTCTCCTCCATCGCGGCGATGTGGGGCACGCTGTCATCGGGGATCGGAATGTGCCGCATGGGCGGCTCGTCGGGCTTGCCGATCCAGTTTCCGTTGTAGCTGACGAGCGGGCCGTCCAGCCCGAGCGCCTTGTAGGTGGGAACCGTCCCGCCGAAGCTTCGGCCCGTGCACGGAATCACGAGGAATCCAGCTTCCACCAGCGCGCCGACGGCGTCGATCGTGCGCTCGTTGAGCATGCCGCGGCCGTCCAGGAGCGTTCCGTCCAGGTCGAAGAGGATGGCGTCGAAGTGCCGCCGCAGCCGTTTGAGTCCGGGTACCATCGTGCAGGGACGGGCAGGAATAGCACGGGGATCGCCGACGCCGTAACTTCCCCGACGCCTCTGTGGAGCACTTTCATGCGCCGCCCGCCTCCCGCCCTTTGGATCCTCGCCCCGCTGATCCTGGGTTTGCTCTACTTCTTCATTCAGCCCGCCGTGCGCGGGAAGCCGAGCATCGAGGAGCTGCCGCCCGAGGACACCATCCTGACCTGGCGATTCCGCAACGCGGCCGCGCTCAACGACCTCTTCCCGGGCCCGCGCGGCCCGACGGTCCCGCTGCCGATCTCGATCATGGCGCGCGACCGCAACGTGCCCCGGCTGAACGGGGTGGATCCCGAGAAGCCGATCCACTGGCTCCTCATTCCGCCGCGCGGTCGGCTCGACGCGTCCATGGTGACCTTCCCCCTGGATGACGCCGACGCGTTCGAAGCCGAGTTCAACGACCTTCGGAAGATCGAGCAGGGCTACATCCGCCATGCGCAATACCTGGAGATCCAGGGCGACTGGGCCGGCGTCTCGCACGTCCGCGACGCCGTGCGCCGCATGGGCACCGGCGGGATCTCCATTCCGCCCGGCGACGAGGACTTCGCCGTCATCGCGCGCATTCCCGCACTCGTGGATCTCGCCATGCGGTCGGCGCGGCAGCTGCCATGGCGTCCGCTGCTCGAGGCATTCGGGGTCGACCTCGACGAGGTCGCCGCCGCGGCGTTGAAGAGCCGGGCCGGAGAGGACGCGCCGATCCCGAGCTCCGCCCGCGTGCGCCGGCTGCGCGACTCGTGGTCGCTCGCCCGCATGTGGGCGTGGCGGGAACAGGGGCGCGTGCGTGTCGAGCTCGAGCCGACCCGTTCGCCGAGGTTCTTCGTCAACCAGGCGCTGAAGGCCCTTCACGAAGCGCCTTCGCCGACCGGCCTCGTGCCGGCGCCTCCGGCCGACGCGCACGTCTGGCTGTACGTTCCCGATGCCGTCTCGCGCGCCGTTCTTTCGAGCACGCTCTACTCGTGCGGCGTCGACTTCCCGGTGATCACCGCGGGCGATGCCGAGACGCTCGCCCTCCAGTCGCTGACGCAAGCGGGCGAGGGCGACGACGGCCTGCTCATCTGGGGCGAACGTCAGAGTGGCGACGCCGTGTACGCACTGACGGTGGGCATCGCGACGCCGTCGCTCGCCCCGCTGCGCGACACGCTGGGGGACATCCCGGAACCCGGCGCGACGATGGCGCTCCCTTCCGGCGCGGCGCCGTTCACGGTCATCGACACGGGACGCGACCGGACGTCGCCCGAAGGGTCGATCGAGCACGCCACGACGAACGAGCTGAGCGTCTTGACCTACGGCCAGTCGGCGAAGAAGGCGCTCGAACGCTTTCGAACGCACCTGGCCACGAACCCGCGATTCGCGCCCCCCACCCCGCCGACGGAGGGACTGCGGCTGGTCGCGGCGTTCTACATGGACCGGGCGCGCGCCGAGAAGATCCTGGGCAAGGCCGTGCAGGAGGGCGGGATGCTCTCGGTCCTTGGCGGCGGCGCGATTCGCGGCGCGCTGTGGACGGACGGCAAGCTCCTGCGGCTCGAAGCCGCGGTGGTCGGCCGCACGCCGTAAACTCCGGCGTGAAGAAGCCCGCCACCGAGACGCGTCCCGTGGACGCGCCCGCGGCGACGTACGTCGGCGTGGCACTCGACATCCCCGTCGACCGGCTCTTCACGTATCGCGTTCCGACCGCGTTGACGGCGAACGCCCGCGTCGGCCATCGGGTCACCGTCCCGTTCCGACGCCGTCAGCTCACCGGCATCGTCGCGGAGCTGCAAAGCCAACCGCCGGTCGCCGGGATCCTCGACGTCCTGGAAGCGCCGGACACCGAGCCGCTCCTCGACGAAGCGCTGCTGTCACTCGGCCGTTTCGTCGCGCGCTACTACGGAACGTCGCTCGGGGAAGCGCTCGCCGCGATGGTGCCGCGGGGCGTTCGCATGCGCGGCAAGGGCGCCGTTCGCATCCGGGTCACGCTCGCAACGGATGCCACCGAAGCACCCGCCGGGACGAACGACGCGCAGGAGCGCGTGTTGCGTTGGCTTCGAAAGTTCCCCGAGGGCTTCGTCCTGGCGGAGCTGTGCCGCCGCGCGCACGTCTCGCCGAGCCCGATTCACACCCTCGCCAAGCGCGGACTCGTCGACCTGGAGAGAGAGCGCGCCGACGAAGACGCGCTCGTCGACGCCGCGGAGGCGTCGGCGGAACGAGCGAAGCCGCACCGCCTCACGGAGGAGCAGCGCGTCGCCGTCGAGGCGCTCGAGGCCGCCCTCGAGCAGCGCGCCTACGCGCCGTTCCTCCTGCTCGGCATCACGGGCTCCGGCAAGACCGAGGTCTACCTCCAGGCGATCGAGTCCTGCCGCGCGCAGGGCCGGCAGGCCGTCGTGCTCGTTCCGGAGATCGCGCTCACACCGCAGACCGTGCGCCGCTTCCGGGCGCGGTTCGAGCGCGTGGCGGTCCTGCACTCGGCGATGACCGAGGCGGATCGCGCACGGGCGTGGAAGCGCATTCGCGCGGGCGAAGCGGATGTCGTGATCGGCCCGCGCAGCGCGATCTTCGCGCCGGTGCCGCGCCTGGGCCTCATCGTCGTCGACGAAGAGCACGAGACGTCGTTCAAGCAGCAGAACGCACCGCGCTACCACGCGCGGGACGTCGGCCTGCTGCGCGCGCGCGACACCGGCGCCGTCGTCGTGCTGGGCACGGCCACGCCCTCGCTGGAGACCTATCGGCATGCGCTGAAGGGCCGCTACGCGCTCCTGCGCATGACCCGGCGGGTACCCGGGCGCGAGCCGCCCTCTGTTCAGATCGTGGACATGCGCCAGGAAGACGAGCGCGCCGGACGGCGCCTCGATCCAAGCCAGGGAACGGCACTGCGCTACATCGGACGCACGCTCGAGGTGCGCGTGAGCGAAGCGCTGCGCACGCGCGGCCAGGTGATCCTGTTGCAGAACCGTCGCGGCTTCGCGACGAGCGTCGCGTGCCGGCGCTGCGGCTTCGTCGTCAACTGCAAGCAGTGCGACGTCGCCCTCACGTACCACCGCTCGGACGCGCTGGCGCTGTGTCACCTCTGCGGGCACGAGTCGAAGGTGCCTCCGGCATGTCCCGACTGCGCGTTTCCGTCGCTTCGACTCCAAGGTGTGGGCACGCAGACGGTCGAAGACGAGATCGCGCATCTGTTTCCGAAGGCGCGTATCGCGCGCATGGACTCCGACACCATGGCGACGCGCGAGGCGTACGAGGACGTACTCGGCCGGTTCGGACGTCGCGAGATCGACGTGTTGGTCGGGACCCAGATGATCGCGAAGGGCCTGGACTTCCCGGGCGTGACGCTGGTGGGCATCATCTCGGCGGATACGGCATTGGCGCTACCGGACTTCCGTTCCGCGGAGCGTACGTTCTCCCTCGTCGCGCAGGTCGCAGGTCGCGCGGGCCGCGGCAAGCGCAGTGGGCGCGTCGTCGTACAAACGAATCTGCCGGAGCATCCCGCGATTCGCTTGGCGGCGGACCAGGACTTCGACGCGTTCGCGGCGCACGAGCTCCAGGAGCGCAAGCAGTTCGGCTACGCGCCGTTCGCGCGACTGCTGCGTGTCGTCGTGCGCGGCAAGAACGAGCGGGAGGTCGTCCGACGGGCAGACGAGACGTGTCGATTGGTCGTTCGAACGGCGACGCCGGCGACGCAGATTCTCGGACCGGCGGTGCCGCCGATCGAGCGGGTCCAGGGTCGTGTACGGCGCCATCTGTTGATCAAGGCGCCGGACCATCGTGAGATTGCGATGGTGTTGCGGGCGCTTCGCGCGGCCAAGCGGCCGCGTGGCGGTGTCGAGGAGACGTGGGACGTCGATCCTGTGGGTGTGTTGTAGGGCCCGATCCCGATCCCGAAACCCGATCCCGGAACCCGACCCCCGCCGAAAACCTACTTCATCTTCTTGAGCTCGGACTCGATGGTCGTGGACCAACGCCCGCCGACGAGCGGCTTGACCTTGCCGTCACAGCCGACGATGAACGTCACCGGATACTTGCCGATCTTCCAGCGGCGCTGGGTGACGCCCGACGTGTCCACGCCCGCGCCGAAGTCGTAGCGGCGCCGGCGCATCTCCCGCGCGACCTTTTCGCGGGAAACCGACGCGATCGCGATCGTCTTGAGTCCGCGCTTTCCGTACCGGTCGTGCAGCCGCTGGACCAGCGGCATGTGGGGCTTGCAGCGGGGTCAGCCCGGATTCCAGAACACCACCAGCACCGGGTGTCCCTTTTGCGCCGCCATCGTCGTGCGCGACGAAACGCCGTGCACGCCGCCGCTGAGGGAGATCTCGGGCGCCTTCTTGCCGACGAGCGCCGACCGCGCTTCGGCCGGGGCGCAGAGCAGGAGCGTGCTCAGGCCGAGCACGACGAAGGGTAGCGAACGCATGCGGTTTTCTCTCGGAGCCCAGTCCACACCATGCCGCGCCTCGGTGGCCCGACCGCAGGGAGACTAGCCCAGATCCGCGCTATGTCCCTCGTCCGGACACCCGAATGCCCATCTGGGCCTGATATTGGGAGAACCACCGGCTCCACGCGGCCGGGCTGACGCCGAAGCCCTGGGCCTGTGCCTCGGTGAGCGTGCTGTTCGGCAGCCGTTGACCGTACGACGTGAGCACGTCCCGAATGAGCGACTTCGACTGGGGCTCGACGTCGTGCAACAGACGCACGACCTCGGGAAACCCGCGCGGATCCGCCGACCGTTCGAACGCCGCGGCCGCCGCGAGACGAATCTGCATGTCCTCGTCGTTTGCGAGCAGGACGAGGCTGTCGTACGCGGCGGGCATGCGCAGAGCGCCGAGCGCTTTCGCCGCATGCAGGCGAACGAATGCGTCGCTGTCGCTCGAGATGCGGGAGAGCGCCTGCAACGCCCGCGCGCTCAGCTCGGCATCGGCTGGCGCGCCCGCCGCGCGCTTCGCCTCGAGAACGTTCGCGAGCGCGAGCGGGGCGTAGCGTCGCGGCAACGTCGGCGTGCGCGGCGAGACGAGCCGCAGGATCGGCTCGAGAGGCGTGTTGGGATCCGCTCGCACCTTGAGCGCCACCAACGCGTTGGCGGCGAGCGTCGCATCGCGCTCACCGATCCTCGCGAGCACGATCTGGGTCGCCCCGGGATCGGACGCGAACGCGAGCGCGCTCGTCGCCAGGTACTGGAGCTCGGCGCCGCGCTTCCCTTCGGCCGCCTCGACGAAGGCGGCGTAGGCGCCGTCAACGTCCTGACGCAGCTGCTGCGCGAGCAGGTCCGCCTTGACGACTTGGCCGCCCGCCGTCGCGTCTTCCCAGTCACGCAACCGCAGATCGACACGCTTGAAGCGGGTCATCAGGGGATCGGTCGGACTGAGCCCGGGACCGGCCGGCGCCTTGGCGGTGTCGGTCGGCGCGCCCGACCTGGGAGTCTGATTGCAGGCGCAGAGCAGCAGGACGGCGGCCAGCGCGACGGAAGCGGAGATTCGGTAGGTCATGACGTGCCTTGGACGTTCGGCGCGGGCTGGTCCTTGCGGGTCGATGCGGCGGGCGTGACGGCCCCCATTCTGCCGCGCAGGTCGGCAGGCAGCCTGCGCGGACGCCCCTGGGTGTCCGTCGCAGCCAGCACCGTGTGACCGGTCGCCAGCAGGTCGTCGTCACGCATGACGTGGTAGTCGAAACGAAGGCGCACACCCCGAACCTCGGTCAGCCGCGTTCGGATCGTGAGCAGGTCGTCGTAGCGCGCGGGCTGACGGTGTCGCACACCCGATTCGACGACGACGAGCAACGTCCCCGCGTCTTCGACCTCGCGGTACGTAACCCCCAGCGAACGCATGAGTTCGGTCCGGCCTTCCTCGAAGTAGGCGAGGTAGTGCCCGTGGTGCAGGAAGCCCATGCGGTCGACTTCGCAGTACCGCACCCGAATGGACGTCTCGTTGCCGGGCCCCGCATCGCTCATGCAGGGATTATCCGGGGGTGCCGCCGGGGCGCGTCGATAATCTCGCGTCAGATGGACTACGCCGAGCCCAGCGACCTCACGACGGCAGATGAGCCCGACGACCGGGGGAGCTGGCTGCCCGCCTCTCCCATTCCGAGGCGCCGGCCGCCGCTGCTGGTCGGGCTGCTCGGCTGGGCCGTCCCGGGCCTGGGCCAGATCGTCGTGGGCCGTCCCGACAAGGCGCTGATGATGCTCATCGCGATCGGCGGCCTCTACTTCTGGGGGCTCGCCCTCACGGGGTTTTCGTGCGTGAACCCGGATACGTACACGCTCGAGTTCGCCGCGCACGTGTTTGCCGGCGGGCCGACGGCGCTGACGCTCCTCCTCACGGAGAGCATCACGACGGAAGGGAGCTACTACCCGTACTTCGAGGTCGGCCGGCTGTATGTCGCCGTCGCCGGACTGCTCAACGCGGTGGCGATCTCGGACGCACTCACCGACGCCCAGGTGCACAACGCCGAGGTCGAGGCGCTGCGCCAGTTCGAGCGCCGGCGCGCCGCGGCCGCGCGACGCGAAGCCGAAGCGCGTCTCGACGCCGACGTCGTGGATCTCTCCGCCCCCGATGACCCACCGCCGATGTTCGAAGGGGAGGAGTCGTGAGCTGGGGCGACCTGATCTGGTTCCCGCCCATCATGCTGGGCGTCGCGATGGTGTTGGGCAGCGCCGGGACGGAGTCCCCCAGGAAGCTGCCGGGATCGATCCTGCACGCATTCGTCGCGCTCAGCATCGGTGTCGTCGGCGTCGGGATCGTCATTCATCTCATCGCACACTTCTTCTCGGGTTGAGCTCGTGCTGCGAGGGACACTGAACCGCTGCGCCATGCTCGACCGCAAGGGCATCGTGCGCTGGGGACTCGTCCTCGCCGTCGTCATCGAGCTGATCACGATGGCGTTCCGCTTCGGTCTCGACCTTCAGTCGACGCGTGACACGACGTTCGTCTCGAAGCTGACGTTCGGGTTGCGCATCCACCACGGCTACGTGGGAGTCGTGATGATCCTCGTAGCGCTGTGGATCTCGGCTAGGTCCGGCCCGCGCAACCTGCTGTACGTCGTCGGCATCGCGCTGATCGTCTCGGATCTCCTCCACCACTTCGCGGTGTTGTGGCCGATCACGGGCTCACCCGAATTCGATCTCGTCTATCCCGCGTCATAGCCGCGTGTAGCCGACACCGGGGGTTCGCCGTACCCGGCCGTCGAGCTCGAGCAGCGTCAGCACCTCGGCGACCTCGTGCGCCGCGAGACCCGTGGCGCGGCAGAGCGCGTTCGACTCCACGGCCTGGTCCCAGTCGAGCGCCTCCCAGACGACGCGCGCAGGGCCCTCGAGGGATGCCACGGTCGGCCGATCGGCCCCCTCGCGCTCGAGCCCCAGGGCCTCGAGCACGTCCGCCGCGCCTTCGCACAACGCAGCGGCCCCGCGCTTGATGAGCCCATGGCATCCACGCTGCGCACGGCGACGTACGTGACCGGGCACGGCAAGCACCTCGCGCCCGCACTCGACGGCCAGCTGGGCGGTGATGAGGGCCCCGCTCTTGTGCGGCGCCTCGATCACGACGGTGGCGTCGGATAGCGCAGCGACCAGGCGGTTGCGCATGGGAAAGTGCCACCGTTGCGGCTCGACACCGGGGGGATGCTCGCTGCAGCATCCGCCGCGTTCGACGATCTCCTCCTTCAGGTCGGCGTGCGCCGCCGGGTACGCGACGTCGACGCCGCAGCCGAGCACGGCCAGGGTGCGACCGCCGCCGGCGAGCGCGCCGGCGTGTGCGGCAGCGTCGACGCCCAATGCGAACCCGCTCACGATCCAGCAGCCGGCGCGAGCGAGGTCTTCGGCAAGCGTGCGCGCGTTTTCGAGCCCGTAGCGGGTCGCCTCGCGCGTGCCGACGAGCGCGACGGCAGGCGTCCCGGCGTCGGGGAGGGCGCCGCGCACGAAGAGAGCGCACGGCGGATCGCTCAGCGAGGTGAATGCCGCGTGGGGATACCCGTCGTCCGACGGCGTCAGGACGCGCTGCCCGACATCGCCCGCTTGCCGTTCGATCTCGCCGGGACGCACCGCGCGAAGCGACCGTTTCAGGGCACGTGCGCGCTTCGGCCCGATGCCCGTGCTCAGCGCGGGGAGATCGGCTTCCACCACGGAGCGCGCCGAGCCGAAGTGCGTCAGGAGCACGCGCAGCGTGTGCGCGCCCACACCGCGCGCCTGCGAGAGCCGTATCCATGCGTTGCGGTCATCGTCCACGACGACGCGACATCGCCCGGCGGCGGACAGCGGTTACGCCCACTCGAACAGCTGTCGCCAGTGATGTCCGTCGTGCCCGGCGCTCTGCAAGGCGAGCTCGTCGCCGAGCTGCTCGATCGTGCGCCCCTCCATCTGGAGGAACGCCGCGCCGGCGCTCGGCTGGGGATCGGTTCCGGAGTAGCGAGCGCTCGGCGCTTCGAGCACCTCGGCCCGCTCGTTGACGAAGAACGAACGGCGGCCGCTGCGCCCGTAGCGGTTCGGCCACGCATAGCAGCACCAGTGCGTCTCCGCGCCGTCGACATCGACCTGCTTGCGCCCGTACCCGCCGGCGGGCTCGCCGACGGCCGCGTCCTCCGAGCCCGGCAGGAAGACTCGGAACCGGTAGCCGCCGATCAGCGCGGTGCCGTCCTCGAGGGTGCTGCGCCACATCACATCGAGAAGCGGCGGCTTCAAAGCCCGCCCCATCCTTCCATTGACGGCTCCGCTCAGCTCGCGAATGCCGCCGTACTCCCCGTACCCGTCGCCGTCTTCGTCGACGCGACCGGACGCGTGCAGTCGCGCCTGCACGAATGCCAGCTCTCTCAACGCCGCGACCGCGTTCTTCTCGTTGACCTGGATCTGCATGACACGCTCGCCGACGTCTTCCCGCTCGGCGCCGTCGTCGATGATCGCCAGCACGGCGATGTACGCGGCGCCGGCGAGGATCAGGATGAACGTACCGGCGATGACGATCGTTCTCGTCATGCGGGGAGCGTACCTCGCATCTCGGCGCTGTCCGAGTCACCTGTGTGGGTAGGCGTCGTCGACCTGCGGGTGTTTCCCCATTCGCGGCTTCGCAGAATTGAAAAAGGCCGCGGTTCGCACCGCGGCCTTCTTCGTCTCCGCCCGAAGGCGGAGCTGTTTGGTAGAGGCTACTAGTTGATCTGCTTCCAGGTGTTACCAGCGCCGTCCTGACCGTTCCCACCGATGTCCACGGAACCGGTGATCGCGTTCGGGGCCTGGAAGGCGGCGTCGGCGAGGGGGCCGTTGCCCGTACCGGAGTACGCGGCGAGCTCCGTTCCGATCACGTCGCCACCCTGGTTGGTGAAGAACGTGCGGTTACCGGACTGGTTGTAGTTGACGGGATGCGCGTAGGCACACCAGGTCGTCTCGGCCAGATCGCTGTTGATCGTGCCGCCACCGGCCGGGTACCCAGTCTGGGGCTCCGGGACGCCGGCGCCGTTGTCGTCGGGAAGGAAGATGCGGAAGAAGTAGCCCGAGCGGCTGACTTCGCCGACGCCGTTGAGCGTCTGGAACGCACCCGAAAGGACCGGGGGAACCAGAATCAACGCCATGCGGCCTGCGCCACCACCGGACATCTCAACGAAACCGCCGTACTCACCCGTGCCGTCGTCGTCGACGTCGGCCTTACCGCTCTGCTGGAACTGCGCCTGAGCGGAGATGATGTTGCGGAGGGTCGCGATCGCGGCCGTCTCGTTGGCGCTCAAACGGGCAGCCAACAGGTTCGGAATGGCGATCGCGGCGATAATCGCGATGATCGCGATCACGATCATCAGCTCGATGAGCGTGAAACCAGATTGCTTGCGAATCATGTTTGGGAACTCCTGAGGAGCCGAGCTCCTCGAAAAAAAAGGGCGATGGGGATCATCGCGCCGAAGGGACTTCCGATCGCCTCCGCCTCACGGCGGCGGCCAGGGGGGGCGCTTCGGCGCACAGAACCTATCGACCCTTGGGAACAGACAACTAAAGCCCTGTAGTCCACGTCGCCGCTTACACCGCACCCTCCTCGATGGCACCAGGCGAGACGGTTCGGATGAGACGTTAGGACGCTGTTGCCATCCAACGAAGCCACGCGGTGCGAACAGAATTGAAAAAGGCCGCGGTTCGCACCGCGGCCTTCTTCGTCTCCGCCCGAAGGCGGAGCTGTTTGGTAGAGGCTACTAGTTGATCTGCTTCCAGGTGTTACCAGCGCCGTCCTGACCGTTCCCACCGATGTCCACGGAACCGGTGATCGTGCCCGCGGCCTGGAAGGCGGCGTCGGCGAGGGGGCCGTTGCCCGTACCGGAGTACGCGGCGAGCTCCGTTCCGATCACGTCGCCACCCTGGTTGGTGAAGAACGTGCGGTTACCGGACTGGTTGTAGTTGACGGGATGCGCGTAGGCACACCAGGTCGTCTCGGCCAGATCGCTGTTGATCGTGCCGCCACCGGCCGGGTACCCAGCCTGGGGCTCCGGGACGCCGGCGCCGTTGTCGTCGGGAAGGAAGATGCGGAAGAAGTAGCCCGAGCGGCTGACTTCGCCGACGCCGTTGAGCGTCTGGAACGCACCCGAAAGGACCGGGGGAACCAGAATCAACGCCATGCGGCCTGCGCCACCACCGGACATCTCAACGAAACCGCCGTACTCACCCGTGCCGTCGTCGTCGACGTCGGCCTTACCGCTCTGCTGGAACTGCGCCTGAGCGGAGATGATGTTACGGAGGGTTGCGATCGCGGCCGTCTCATTGGCGCTCAAACGGGCAGCCAACAGGTTCGGAATGGCGATCGCGGCGATAATCGCGATGATCGCGATCACGATCATCAGCTCGATGAGCGTGAAACCACTCTGCTTACGGGACATGTGTCCTCCTTGGGAAATAACCGGGTTCTCGGCCCGTACTCGAGACCCGGCCTGTCGGCGGCACGTGCCGCCAAGGAGTTCCCACGATTTCACGGGCCGTCAAAATCGCGGGAACTCGGCGTCCGAAGGGACGCGGCCGACTCCCAGACCACGGGTGGGTGAACCCGATGATCCGCGGCTCCTATCGACGGAGCGTTCGCGCGAACTTGAGCGCAATGACTCATTTTTTCTTCAGATCGCGTACGGCCTGCAGTGTTGGTGACTTGTCAGCAAGTCCGTTGGCCTCGTCGGCGTCGAGGCGCACCGCGTGTTGCCACGCGCGCCAGGCGGCGTCTTCGCGTCCGGCGGCCATCAGGCCCTCTGCACAGGCGAGCTGCGCGCGCAGGTCGCCGGGGGCAAGCGCCCTCAGACGAACCCACGGCGCTACGTTGTCAGGGTTTTCGACAGCCTTCATCAGGGTCTGCGTCGCGACCGTCGCAGCCTGCGCTGTGGTCCAGCTTCGTCCGCCGGCGTAGTCGACCGGAGTCTCCGGCGCCGGGCGAGGCAACTCGGACAACGCTGCCTCGAGGACGCGGGCCGTCTCCGCGACCCCATCGACCTCCGACTTCGCGACCGCGAGCTCCCGCGCGCGCAAGATGCCCAACGGCCCGTCCTCGACCTGGCCTTCCATGGCCAGGACCTCCAGCGCCCGCTTCGGCTCGCCGCGTTGCGTCAGGGCCTCGGCCCACTCGAGGAGTAGCGCGCCACGCTCGCGCAGCGGCAGGTCGAGCCGCAGCGCTTCCTCCAGCATCGCGTCGACCTCGTCGTGGGCGTCTTGCTTGCGCAGGGCCAGCGCACGCCAGCGCAACACCCGACCGCGCATGTCGACCGGAAACGACGGATCGTCGAATCGCTCGTCGAGGACCCGCAACGTCGCCTCACCCGAGGGATCGGCCAGGAAGACGATGTCCAGCGAATCGAGCTCCGCCCGCTTTGCCGCGAGCGCATCGGCGTCGTCCACGTCGCGCCGGTTCGACCAGAGCACGAGCACGACCGCGATGAGGGTCCCGCCGAGTACGTACAGCACGACGCGCGAGAAGATGGGGCGCCGCTTGCGCCACGGTAGGTCGGGTGCGTCCGCCATGGTTGGTCCTGAAGCCTGCGTGCAGCCTGCCACTGTAGGTGCAGGAAGGTGCATGCCCATGAACTTCGTCCTCGGGCGGCCTCGCAGGCCGCGCATGCCTGATTGCTACCGCGAACGCGCCTACCGCGCCGCCAGCTGCTTTTGCAGCTCGAAGATCGGCAGGAACACCGCGAGGCAGATCGTGCCCACCATGACGCCCATGACGGCGATCATGATCGGCTCGATCAGGCTCGTGAGTTGCTTGACCGTCGCACGGACCTGTTCGTCGTAGAACTCGGAGATCTTCTCGAGCAGTGTCTCGAGCGAGCCGGTCTTCTCGCCGATGCCGACCATGCGCGTCACCATCGGGGGGAAGACGGGGCTCGCGGCCAGCGGCGGCGCGAGGCTCTCACCCTGGCGAACGTTCTCGCGCGCGTCGAGCACGGCGCCGCTGATGAGCCTGTTACCAGCCGTGTCCGCGACGATCTCGAGCGCGCCGAGAATCGGCACGCCGCTTTTCAACATGGTCGCGAACGTCTTCGAGAAACGCGACAGACCCACCTTCTGGAACAGGTTACCGAACACGGGCAGATGCAGCATCAGCCAGTCCCACTGCCAACTTCCTCGTTCCGTCTTCTTCCAGATGATGATGAGCATCACCAGGAGGAACCCGCCGAGGATCATCAAACCCCAGTTCTCGACGGCGAAGTCGGAGGCGGCCAGGATGCCGAGGGTGAGCCCGGGCAGCTCGACGTCGAGCGAGGCGAACACCTCCTTGAACTTCGGCACGATCCCGATCATCAGGAACGCGGTGATGCCCAGGATCATCACCATCGAGACGCAGGGGTAGGTCATCGCGCTCTTGATGTCGCGCTTGAGCCGTGCCGTGGCCTCCATGTAGTCCGCGAGCCGCAGAAGGATCTCGTCGATCTGACCGGATGCTTCACCGGCCCGGATCATGCTGACGTAGACGTCGGTGAAGACCTTGGGGTGCTTCGCGAACGCCGTGCTCAGGTCTTGACCGCTGCGAACGTCCTCGACCACGAGCTCGAGCAGCATGGCGAAGTTGCGAGACTGCGCCTGCTCTTCCAGGATCTCGAGCGACTCGAGAATCGGAATGCCGGCCGTGATCATCGTCGCGAGCTGGCGCGTGAAGATGACGATCTCTTCCTTCTTCCGAACGCCCGGCCGCGTGCCGCCGATGTCCATGGACAACAGGCCACCGCCCTTGTGCTTGCTCTGCGCCAGCGGCTTCGTGATGGGTGCGGGCGCGCCGTTGGACGAGCTCGGGGCCGAGGCGGCCGGCTTCTTGCCGCCGGACTTCTCCTCCACGCGCAGCGGCATGAGGCTGCGGCGGCGCAGCTCTTCGAGACAATCGCCCTGCGACGGCGCGTCGAGCGTTCCACGAATCGTCCGTCCGTCGGTTCCGACTGCGCTGTACTTGAAGTTCGGCATGGGAGTCTGGCCTCTGGCTCTCTTCCTGCGGGTCTAGTGCGGGGTCCGTTTGTCGGCGAGCGTCACGCGCAAGACCTCTTCGATGGAGGTCTTGCCGCGGAACGCGTTGAGCAGCGCGGCGCGACGCAGCGTCACCATGCCGAGCTCGATCGCTTTGTTGCGGATCTCGATGGCCGAGTGGCCGTCGATGACCATTCGCTTGATCTCCTCGCTCATGGGGAGCGTCTCGAGGATCGCGAAACGGCCCGCGTAGCCCTGGTTGCAACGCTGGCAACCGACGGGCTGGAAGATCTCGGGCTGTCTCTTCGCTTCTTCTTCGGTGAATCCGACCTCGAGCAGGCGCTGCTTCTTGACCCGGATGCCCTTCTTGCAGTGCTGGCAGAGGCTGCGCATCAGTCGCTGAGCCGACACGAGCAGGGTCGCCGACGCGACCATGAACGGATCGACGCCCATGTCGATCATGCGGGTGATGGTGCTCGCGGCGTCGTTGGTGTGCAGGGTCGACAACACGAGGTGACCGGTCAGCGCGGCCTTGACGGCGATGTCGATCGTCTCGGTGTCGCGGATCTCACCGACCATGACGGTGTCGGGGTCCTGACGCAGGATCGAGCGCAGCGCCGTGGCGAACGTCAGGCCGCTCTTCACATTGACCTGGACCTGGTTGATGCCGGCGAGCTGATACTCGACGGGATCCTCGACTGTGACGAAGTTGTCTTCGTCCGTGAGAATCTCCTTCACGGCACTGTACAGCGTGGTCGTCTTACCCGACCCGGTCGGTCCCGTGACGAGGATCATGCCGTAAGGACTCTCGATGGCGCCCCTGAAGTCCTCGAGGGCCTTCTCCTCGAAGCCGAGCTTGTCCAAAGAGAGCGCGAGGTTCGAACCGTCGAGAATACGCATCACGACCTTCTCGCCGTGCACGAGCGGAAGGGTCGATACACGGAAGTCGATCTGGCGTCCTTCGGCCTTCACCTGGAACTTGCCGTCCTGCGGCTTGCGCTTCTCGGCAATGTCCATGTCCGCCATGATCTTCAGGCGGCTGGCAATCGAATTCTGCAGGCGCTTCGGCGGATCCATCGCATCTTCGAGCGCACCGTCGATGCGGTAGCGAACGCGCAGTCGCTTCTCGTAGGGCTCGATGTGGATGTCGGACGCCTTGGCCTTGATGGCGTTGTAGATGATCAAGTTCACGAGCTTGATGACCGGCGCGTCGCCGGCGTCGTCGAGATTCGCGACATCGACGATCTCTTCCTCTTGCAGTGCCTTGCCGACCTGCATCTCCGGGTCGACGTCTTCGAGAATGTCGCTGAGGTTCTTCTCGCTTGCGCCGCCGCTGTAGAGACCGTCGATCGCCTTGTTGATGTGGGGCTCGAGCGCGAGCGCCAGACGCAAGTCGCAACCTGTGGCGAGACGCAGATCGTCGTGCTTGACGACGTCGAAGGGATTGGATACGGCGATCGTGAGCAGGCCGTCCGTCTTGCAGATCGGCAGGCAACCGGTCTCGCGCGCGAGTTCCGCTGAGACGACCTCGGTGACGTCCGTCCGAATGTCGACCCGGCGAAGATCGATCGGCGGCACGCCGAGGCGGTCGGCGAGCACGCCGAGCAGCTCACCCTCCTCGAAGATGTTCCGCTCGAGCAGGTGCTCCGTCACGGAGATCTCGCCCGCGTTCGCGACACTGGAGGCCTCGGCCAGAACGCTCATCTCGACGAGGCCTGATTCCTCGAGGATGCGAACGATGCGTCGATTGAAGCTGACCATGGGGTCTCCTACCCGCGCGCCAGAGTGCGCTTGAGATCCTCGATGTCACTGGAGTAGTTGGCGGCCTGATCGAATGTGATCACGCTGCTCCGCACCAGGTCGCCGAGGCTCTGGTTCATCGTCTTCATCCCGAGCTTTCCGCCCGTCTGGATGATGCTGTAGATCTGGTGCGCCTTGTCGTCGCGGATGAGCGAGCGGACCGCGGAGTTCGCGATCATCACTTCGAGAGCGAGCGCACGACCGACGCCGGTGGACGTCGGCACGAGCTGCTGGCAAAACACCGACTGCAGCGTGAACGAGAGTTGCGTACGGATCTGCTGCTGCTGGTGCGACGGGAAGACGTCGATGATGCGGTTGATCGACTGCACGCAATCGCTGGTGTGCAGCGTGCCGAACGTGAGGTGACCGGTCTCGGCGATCGTCAACGCCGCCTCGATCGTCTCCATGTCGCGCATCTCACCGACGAGCACGACGTCGGGGTCTTCACGCAGCGCGCTTCGAAGCGCCGGGCCGAAGCCCTTCGTGTCCGAGCCGATCTCGCGCTGGTTGAAGAGGCAGCCCTTGTTCCGGTGCAGGAACTCGATCGGGTCCTCGACTGTGAGCACGTGGTCGGCGCGCGTCTCGTTGATGAAGTCGAGCATCGCCGCCAGCGTCGTCGACTTACCGCTACCCGTGGCGCCGGTCACGAGCACGAGGCCGCGGGGAAGGCCGGCAACCTGCTCGCAGATCGTGCGCGGCAGCCCGAGATCCTCGAACCCGCGCACCACCGCCGGGATCATGCGCAAGACGGCCGCGATCGAGCCGCGCTGGTAGAAGACGTTCACACGGAAGCGCCCGAAGCCCTCGACGCCGAACGACATGTCCAGTTCGTACTCCTTCTCGAACCGGGCGATCTGGTCACCCGTCAAGAACGAGTAGATGAGGTTCTTGGCCGCGTCGGGCTTGAGCACGGGGTGTTCGGTGTTGTAGAGCCGACCGTCAACCCTGACCTTCGGTGGAGAGCCCGCGGAGAGGTGCAGATCGGAGCCGTTGCGATCCACCAGGATCTGCAGAAGCTCCTCGATCGTTACGCTGGAACCGTTTTCCGTCATGTCCACCACCTCGCTGGGACACACCGCGTGTCTCCGGTACAGGTGGTGCCCTATCGACAGGCAACGGCCAGAATCTTGAACATCGCCCCGACAACCCGCCGCAGAAGCGTGCCCGGGTGCGTTCGTTCGCGCGTTGCTAGTGGCGTGTGGGCGACACGACGAAAAAGCGCCGGACGGCTTGCAAGCCGCCCGGCGCAGGCAGGCGTTCCGGGCCTGGGAGGGACCGGAAGCGTGGTTTCGTGGCCCTTCGACCGCCCGCGCCTACGGGCGCGGGCGCGCGGCGTCGACGCGTCGGACTAGAACCGCACCTCGATCTCGACCCGGCGGTTGCGGGCGCGATCGCCGGCGGTCCGCTCGGGGCTGACCAGCGGCTCGAACTCACCGCGACCGTCGACGGCCACGCGGTTCGCGGGCACGCCGGCGTCGGCCAGCAGCCCGGCCACGGTCTTTGCTCGCGCCAGCGAGAGGGCCGTGTTGTTGGCCCAGGAGCTCTTCTTGATCGGCGTGGTGTCGGAGTGGCCGACGACGGCGATCGTAGCCCCGGGGTTCTGGTTCAGCGCGTCGGCGGCGCTGCGCAACGCGTTGATCAGGCGCGTGTCGCCGCGCAGCTTGTCAGAGCCGGGGCGGAACGCGTCGGAGAGCCGAAGCGTCACGGTCTGGCCGGTCTGCACGATCTCGAGCGCGCCGGTGGCACGCATGCGGTCCGCGAAGTCGGAGGCGGGCGTGGACGCCGGCGGCATGTCGTAGTTCGGCACCGGCTCGGGGGGCATGATCGGCGACGCGATCTGATCCTTCAGCCGCTCGATCTCGGCCTCCGCCTCGCTCAGGCGCGCGGCGGCTTCGGCGCGATCGCGCTCGACCTCCATCCGGCGGCTCTGCTCGGTCTGGATCTGATCGTGCAGCGCCGTGATCTCCGCCTCCGTCGGTCCCGGCGCGGGCGACGGCGCGGGAACGCCGTCCGCGATCACGTCGGCGGAACCGAAGCCGGGTGCCTGGGGCGGAATGTAGCCACCCGGGGCCTGGGCAATCGTGTTGGGCGCAGCGCACGTGTTGCATCCGCGCTTCGGCTTGCTGCGGCAACCGCCGAATGCCGGGGCGAGCACCAGTGCGAGCACCGTGAGGTAAACCAGCTGTCTCATCGAACGACCCTCCTAGGAACCGAAACCCCGTTACAGCGGTCGCCGGAGCATGTCGCCGGTCGATCACCTGCGAAGGTGAGCCATCGGCTCAGCCCCCCGGGAAGGGGGCGACCACTGCAACGGAAAAAACCCTCTCTCTCGTTCAGCGCGGGCTGATGAACAGCTCGACGCGACGGTTCTGGCTCTTGGCACGACGGGAGTTGCCCCGCGCCAAGGGCTGATCTGCGCCGCGGCCGGAAATCGAAATCTGGTTCGACGGCAGGCCGGTGTTCGTCAACAAGCGCTTGACCGCGTCGGCGCGGGCCCGCGAGAGGTTCTCGTTGGTGCCCCACGACGACTTGCGAATCGGATCGCTGTCCGTATGCCCCTCGATGGCGATGCGGCTGCCCGGGTAGTTGTCCTGCACCATCTTGCCGAGCCCGATGACGGCCTTCACGGCGTCGGCGTTGTAGGCGAGCGTCGCCTTGCCGCTCGGGAAGGCGTCCTGCAGCACGACGGCGACCCGGCGCGTGCCGTCGGCGGCGGTGCGCACCTCGACCGGCAAGCCGCGCACGCCGGCGGCGCTCAGCCGCTGCTGCAGATCGCGCTGCAGCGCGGTGAGCTCGGGACTCGCCGTGTACGCGTCACGGGGTCCGGGCCGAACCGCGGGACGCGGCGCGGGCGCCGGCGGACGACGGTTCAGGTCGGCGACCTTGCGCCGCAGCGCGTCGCGCTCGCGCTCGGCGGCCGACAGGTCGCCCTCGATCTCGTTCAGCCGCGCCAGCGCGTTGCTCGCCTCGGTGCTGGCGTTTGCCGCCTGGTCTTCCAAGGAGGCCTTCTGCGCCTGCAGCTCCTGCACCTGCGCCACGGCGTGGTCCTGCCCGGCGTGCGCGTCGCGGACCTGCCCCTCGAGCAAGTCCGCCCGCTGGCGCAAGTCGATGTTCTCGGCCTCGAGCACCTTGGCGCGGTTCACCGAGCGCGAGGCGGAGCAGCCGGTCGTGAGCAAGACGAGGCTCACGGCGACGAGAAGAGATCCCAGTGCGTGGAAAGAGAAACGACCCTGCAAGATACGACGCATAGACCCTCCGAGCGGTCCGTCGGGGTTCGGAGGATCCCGGCAGGAATCCACGAGGGAGCGCTGGAACGTCCAACCGTGGCCCTCGGCCACGCCACCCGGACAAGGGGGCGCAGTCGGAGGAAACGGCGACGGGCGGCCCGCGCGCGGGCGGCTCCCTCTCACACGACCGACGTCACCTGAACGCTAGCGATTCAACTACCGCGTGCTGGAAGCGTCAAGGTGAAAATACAAGATGTGGCATGAAAAAGCGCGTTGCCCCACAACCGACTGTGGCACTTCGGGGGCTTTGCGGCGTGCAAGAGTCTAGACGCCGAGGGGGACGGACGCGCCGCACTCGACCGCGCGGCGTGAACGCGGGGCGCGCGTTGCGCCCCCCCTCCCCCTTCCTTCGGTCGGCAATCGCTACTTGAAGAGCCCCTGTGCCATGCGCGGATAGCCCTCGACGATGAACCACGCGATGTGGGCGCCCCACAGCAACAACAGCGCGCCGCCGAGCGAGAGGAACGGGCCGAAGGGGATGTACCGGTACGAGCTGGCGAAGAAGTGCAGCCGCTCGCGATCGATCTCCTTGGCCTTGCGCACCTCGATCTGCCACTCGTGACCGTCGCCCGCGGGGCGCGACGACCGAACGCGCCCTTTCACGTTGACCTGCGCGTCTTCGTCTTCGAGCACTTTCGCGGCGGGCAGCACCATCTCCAACCGCACGTTGGCTCCCTCCTCGGCCGTGTCGGTTGCATGCACGCGCAGCACCTGGTCGCGCACGAACGCCGCGGAGAACGACTCGTCGATGCCGTCTCCGGTCACGCGCAGCGACAGACGGATCGGCCGGCGCTTGCCGATGGCGACGATGAGGCCGCCGATGAACGCGCCGCCGAGACACCCGAGCACGAGCGCGAAGAGCGACCACGCCGGCCCGACGAGCGCACCGATGAACGCGAGGAGCTTCACGTCCCCGAATCCCATCGCTTCCTTCTTCAGGATCCAGCCACCGAGGATGCGAATCGCCCAGACGACGCCGCCGCCCACGGCGACGCCGGCGAGCGCGCGCAGCCAAGCGTCGGGCCACGGCGCCGCGTCGCGCAAGAACGGCTGATCGTGCAACGCCAACCACGGCGCGACGACGACGCCGGCGACGATGCCGGGGAGCGTGATCTTGTCGGGGATGATCTTGTGGTCCCAATCGATGTACGAGATCGCGAGCAGCGCGGCGAGAGCAAGCTGCACGATCAGGATCGATTCGAGCCGCGGATGGTGTTCGATGAATGCGAGGAAGAAGAGCAGCCCCGTCAACGCCTCGACGACGGGGTAGCGAATGGGAATCTTCACGTCGCAACGACGGCACCTGGCGCGCAGTACCAACCACGACAGCACGGGGATGTTGTCGTACCAGCGAATGAGCGCGCCGCATCCCGGACACGCTGAACGCGGCTTGCCGAGCTTCTGTCCGCGGGGCAGGCGCCAAATGACCACGTTCAAGAACGAGCCGACGACGAGTCCGAAGCACACGGACACGCACGCCCAGAACGTCACCATGTAGTCGCTCGGCAAGTCGAACGCGACGATCGTCATGCCTCCTCGCGCTCGATTGCGTCGTCGCGTCGTCGGTAGGTGTTCCCGCAGCGCTCGCAACGAAGCGCGTCGAGATCACGCAGCGGTTCGCCGCACTCGCACGCGAAGCCGGCGGGACGCGCAGGACATCCCTGCACGAGCGTGTACGCCGCTACGTCGTCGGTGACGACGGCGCCCGCAGCGACGAAGCTGGCCTCGTGGAGCGTGACGCCGCAGACGACCGTCGCGTTGGCGCCGATCGTCACCCGCCGCGCCACCTGGGTGGCCGCGAACTCGGCGCGACGATCGACGTGGGCCCGCGGGCTGCGCACGTTCGTGAAGACGGCGCTCGGCCCGACGAAGACCTCCTCGCCCAGCGTCACGCCGGCATAGACCGAGACGTGGTTCTGGACCTTGGATCCGGCGCCGATCTCGACGCCGGGCCCCACGTACACGCCCTGCCCCAGGACCACGCCCGCGCCGATCCGCGCGCCGGCGCAGACGTGCGCGTGGTGCCAGATCCTGGCCCCGGGGCCGATCTGTGCGCCCTCGTCCACGACGGCGGTCGGGTGCACGAAGGCCTCGGCGTTGGTCATGCCGTCCGCCAGGCTACTGCTCGGCGGCGGAGAGGACGTAGGCCTGCAGCAGGCCCCGCTCGTGATCGCCGAGCTCGGGGAAGAAGACGCCGGTGTCGAACTGCTCGTCACCGACGGGATGGCTCCAGACCACGACCCCGGCGGTGTCCAGCCGGACGTCGTCGTCGCGGCCGACACGGCCGCCGGGCAGGACCATGGCGACGTGGATGCGGGTCATGGCCGAGATCGCTCGGGCGCAGCGCATTCGGACGCCCGACTCGGAGAGATCGACGAGGTCGAAGGACTGCTCCGCACCGTCGGCGGCGACGAGTATGCAGGGCATCGTCGCGGCGACGCGTTCGTGGCGGCGTCGGTTCTCCTGGTTCGGGTCCTGAGACGTGGCGTCAGACATGCGGCGCGTCCTCCCGGTCCCGGGCGCGTCTGCCCCGGACGACTGTTCCGGCTGTGTCCCTTCCGGCGGCTACCATCATACGAGACCGCACTGTAAGGCGGTGGGATCGCTCCAACCCGAGATTCCTCCTCGGGCGAGCGACAGGTACCTGGGTAGGACCTGCACCGCGACTCTGGAGAGGCCAGAGCTAGGAGACATCATGGCAAACCTCAACCGTGTCCTTCTGATTGGACGGCTCACACGTGACCCCGAGACGCGCAGCACCCAGTCGGGCACTTCGGTCGTCTCGTTCGGCATCGCGGTCAACCGCACCTACACGAAACGCGACAGCGGCGAGCGCGTCGAAGAGACGTGCTTCGTCGACGTCGAGGCGTGGGGCCGCACCGGCGAGACCATCGCGCGCTACATGAGCAAGGGCCGGCAGATCTTCGTCGAGGGCCGACTCAAATTCGACAGCTGGGAACGCGACGGCCAGCGGCGCAGCAAGCTGTCGGTCGTGTGCGAGAACTTCCAGTTCATCGACAGTCAGTCCTCCGGTGGTCAGGCCTCCGGTCAGGCCTCCGGCGGAGGTGCGTCGTATGGGCAAGCGCGCTCCGGACAGGGTCAGGCGCCGACCGCACCCGTGGGCGTTCGCGAGACGCCGCAGGACGACTACAGCGACGCGGACGATGATATTCCCTTTTGAGACACCGGCGTTCAGCCAGTCTCCGATACGCGAGTTCCGCAATACAGTGCGGAACTCGCTCATCGAGCGCTGGCCTGCCCACCGAACGACCGTCATCGCTCGCCGAACACCGTTGCCGTAGGTGTCATTGCTGAGCAGGTTGTAGACATCCCGGGAATCCCGGAACTTGGGGGTTGCGAAACCCAACCCAAGTCACCGGGAGGCTCCCAGGATGAACCTGCACTCTAACGCTCGAACGACGCCGCGAACTCGACTGCTGCTTGTGCAGCGGGTTTTGGAGGAAGGATGGCGCGTTTCGGACGCTGCCGAGGCGATGGGAATCAGCCGAGGCACGGCCTACAAGTGGCTTGGGCGCTACGAGGCAGAGGGCGAAGGGGGTCTGTCGGATCGCAGTTCGGCGCCGAGTCGAGTGTGGAACCGAACGCCGGCGCGATTGGTACGGCGAATCGAGCAGCTGCGCCGCAGGAAGCTGATCGGCTGGGCGATCGCAACGCGGCTGCGGATGGCGCTTTCCACCGTGGGTGGCATCTTGCGGCGGCTGGGACTAGGGCGGCTGAGCGCACTGGAGCCCAAGGAGCCTGTGGTGCGCTATGAGCGCGAGCGTCCGGGCGAGCTGATCCACCTGGACGTGAAGAAACTGGGGCGCTTCAAGCATCCGGGCAGGCGTGTGGACCCGGATCCGCGTTGCCGCAACCGAGGCCTGGGCTGGGAGTACCTGCACGTTTGCGTGGACGATCACACGCGCCTGGCATACGCAGAGATCTTGCCCAACGAGCGCGCGGAGTCGGCGGTGGGTTTCCTACAGCGAGTTGCGCACTGGCTACACGTTCACGGCGTGCGCGTGGAGCGCGTCATGACGGACAACGCCGCGTCGTACCGCGGCTTCGCCTTCCAGGCCGCGCTCAAGGAGCTGGGAGCTCGCCACGTACGCACACGGCCGTATCGGCCCCAGACGAATGGCAAGGCCGAGCGGTTCATCCAAACGACGCTGCGCAAGTGGGCCCACGTGAAGCCCTACCGCAGCAGCCGCGCTCGAGCCAAGGCCCTCGGGCCTTGGCTCGAGCACTACAACCGACGCAAGCCTCACGCTAGCCTTGGAGGCAAGACCCCCTTCGAGCGGCTTCAGGCTGCGGTGTAAACAACGTGCTCAGCACTGAGACGTAGGGGCGGGGCTCGACCCCGCCCGTCGAACGACGATCATCTCTCGACGAGCACGAGCATCGCGCTACGACGAGCGTAGGCGGGGTAGGTCGCGGTACGCGTTCATGCGTTCCAAACGTTCGCCCAGTCGCGACGGGTCGGTCTCGCCGCGCAACCGGTCGAGGGCCGCGTCCTTGCCCAGCTGCACGGCGGGCTGATCGAACGGATTCACCTCGAGCAACCGGCCCCAGTACGCGACCGCCATCTCGTACGTCAGAACGAACGCCCCGATGGACTCGGCGTAGGCGTCGGCCAACTCGATCGACACGTACGGACGCCCGGCGTTGGCCAGCGTGAACCGGGTCGCCTCGCACTCCGCCGACAACACCCGGGCCAGCGCCGAGAGGCCGTCGCGGGCATCGGGCGACACGCGCGGCGCCTGCGAGACGAAGACCGTCAGCTTGTCGTCCGGTCCCTCGAGCAGAAGCTGCAGCAGGCTGTGCTGGTCGGCCGGCCCCGTCGCCGCCACCGGCGTCACCCCCACCGGTCCGGCCGGCGACGCCTTGCCGAGGCTCTCGCCGACGAGCTGCGCCCACCAGGGTCCCAGCGGACGGAGCGTCTCGCCGTACGGCAGGAGCACCGTCACGGGTCGTCCCGCGCGCGCCGCCTCGAAGTGAAGTACCGCTAGCGCCAATGCCGGGTTGTCGTCGATCGACGGCAGCAGGACCCGCTCGACGGCGTCGCGCGCACCGGCGAGCAGTCGCAGGGGGTCGACGCCGACGGCCGCGGCCGGCGCGAGGCCAACGGCCGTGAGCGCCGAGAACCGTCCTCCGACCCCCTCGGGAATGTCGAGGCACGGCATGCCGGCTTCGACGGCCATCCTGCGCAGCGGATTGTCCGCCTCGCCGGCGATGGCGAGCGCGCGCGACGGATACCGGTCGCCCAAGGCCGCCGCCATCCACGCGCCGAGGACCTTCCCGACCTCCGCGGTCTCCAACGTTCCCCCCGACTTCGAGACGATCATGAGCAACGCCCGCTCCGGGTCGACATCGCTCATCAACGCCCCCACGACGTGTGGGTCCACGGTGTCGACGACGTGCAGGCGCGGGCCCGAATTCGGGTCGTGACGCAGCGCGTCGAAGAGCCGCGCGCTCAGCGCCGAGCCCCCGATGCCGACGACGATGACGTCGTCCGCGCCGGGCGCCTGCGCGTGCCACTGCAGCACCGCCTCGACGAGATCGTCGCGCGACGCGAGGTCGAGAAACGCCAGCGCTCCGTCCTCGCGGTCGCGGACGGCTTGCGCCGCGAGCGCGGCCCAGCGCTCCTTCGGCTCCTGCAGTGCGGCCACCGGGAGACCGTTGCCGGCCCCGAGCGTGGCGTCGAGCGCGAACGTGTAGTCGACGGTGAGGTGTCTCATGGGCCGCACATCGTCGGCGCACGATTCACCCGCCGCAACCTACAGCTTGGTCATTCTGCGTTCGGCGTATTGCTCCATCGCCTCGGCGAGCGCCGTGCGCTCGCTCGCCACATCGGTGCCCGCCCACATCTGCACCAGCAGCCCGACTTGGCGCGCGAGGAAGTCGTCCGGCTCCTTCGCGGCAACTTCCGCGGCGGACATCGCCGCGTCGGCGAGGTCCCCCTCGGTGGCCAACGCTCGGCAGACCTCACGCATGACGCGCACCCGCGCCCACTCCTTCTCGACGGCCAGCACCTTGTCGAGCTCCTCCATGGCCTTCTTGTAGTCGCCGCCGGCCAGCGCCGTCCCCGCGGCCTCGAGCGCCTCTTGCGCGGGCCCGAAGTCGCCGCCACCCAGTTGAATCGTCACGCTGCCTTCCATGACCTTCGCATTGAAGACGAACGCGCGTTGGGGATCATCCCGGCAGTCGGACCGGCCCCAGAACCCGATACCGATCGCGGGCTTTCCGTCCATCTGCGTGGCCATCGGCTGCGCGCGCCCCGCGGGACGGAACGGCGATCCGCAGACACTCTTGCGGTAGGTCACCACGCGAGCCATGTACGGAATCGTCTCGGCCGTTCGGACCGGCTCGTGCTCCGGAACCTCGGCGCTCGCAATGACCTTCTTGGCGGCGGCCTGACGCGCCGCGACGAGCCCCTTGCGCGCTTCCTCGGCCTTTGCGCCGAGCTTCATCAGAAGCTGCGCGTGGAGGTAGTAGAGCATGTAGTCCTCTGCGGGCCGGCTCCCCTTCTTCAGCTCGTCGCCGACCTCCGCGAGCACCGTCGCCGCGTCGCCTGCGTTCGCGGCGATGTACGCACGCCAGCCCTCGCCCTTCTCCAGTCCGGCGGCCGTGGTCTTGGCCGTCGCGAAGTCGCCGAGGGTCGTGTGGATCCAGGTGGCGAACGCCTTCTGCTCGGCGTCCTTCGCGAGCACCGCGTCGAGCGCCGCGAGCGCGTCCTTCCCGTTGCCGAGGCGTGCGTGCGCCATTGCGACCGCCTTCGCCGCGACGAGGTCGGTCTTCGCATTCCCCGCGAGAACGCTGATGGCGGTCTCGTAGTCGCCGGTGCGGAAGGCGAGCTCACCGAGCATGCCGGCGAGCAGCGACGAGCCGGTCTTGTCGTAGTGCGTCTTGAGCAGCGTGGCCGCTTTGGCGGGCTTTGCCTGCATGTTGAGGATCTTGGCCTTCGTGAGAACGAACGCGGGGTCCGGCCGGCCGCTGACGGCGGCGTCCGCGGACTTGCCGGCCTCTTCGAGCGCGTTGTCCTTCGCCTCGCCATCCGCGATCAGCTGCAGCAGCGCGCGCGCCTTCAGGTCGTGCAATCCCGGTAGATCCTTGCTGCCGAGATGCTCCTCGGCAAAATCGATCGCCGTCTGCGCGTAGCCGCCCATGATCTGGATCTCGCCCTTGAGGATGAGCGCGCGCGGATTCGCGGGCTGGGCCTCGAGGATCGCGTCGACGATCTCCTCCGCATCGACCTCTTCCTCCTGGCCGAGGAGGTTCTCGGCGATCAACAGCTTGATGGGTAGCGAGTCGGGTTGCTTCTCGAGCGCCTTGTCGAGGTGCTCGCGCTGCTTCTCGAGATCCCCCTCGAGGCGCGCGCGCAAGAGGTCGTACGCGGGCGATGTGGGGTTCGCCTCCTCACGCTTGGCAACGGAGCGCCAGATCGACTCTTCCTTCTTGCCGGTCAACCGGCCGAGGCGCACGTAGAACTCCCAGAAGTCGACCGACGTCGCTGCCTTGTCGCGCAGCTTGTTCAGGTTACTCATCGCCTTCTTCAGGTTCTTCTCGCCGCCCTTGGCGAAGAGCTCCTTGGCTTGGTCGTACTTCTTGCGACAGCTCTCCGGGACGTCGTCCGCCATGCTCGTTCCGGGCAACAACATCAGCGCGCCCAGGAAGAGAAGTGCCATCCCGATCCACCGCGGTCGTTCCATCGTCGTCATCGTGCCGTCCTCGCCTCTCGTCGTACGAATACGAACGTCATTCCGAGGGTACTCGGAATCGGGGATCAGCGGGGACGGCGGAACTTCATTCGGGACGCCAGCTTCATGCGCCGCACGTTCGTGAACCGCGCCTCGCCGAAGCGGACGAAAAGTCCCATGTGCGCGGAATGATCCGAGGGTTCGATCCCGCGCGAACGACCCTCGCCGCCGAAGATCCCGACGACGCCCTTCTCCCCGGCTGCGATCCGCACCGTGACGGTTCCTTTCGCCGTACGGCTCCAACGCTGACGCGTGAGGAGCGCCTTGCCCGAGAGCGAGCCCGACTCGTACATGCGCACCTCGTCGGATCCCACCTCGACGAGGACGTACATGCCGTCGGCGTCCTGCATGAACAGGCCCGCCCGCGCCCCGCCCTCGACCTCGACGTCCGCGCAAAGCTCCCACAGGTGGGTGTCGCTGTTGGACTCGAGCCGGGCGAAGTCCTGGGCATTCGCGACGATCGTTTCGCCAAGGACGTCGAACCCGGGTTTGGGAAGCCGCCAGGGATACGCGAACGATTTCCAGTGCGCTCTCACGAGGTCGTTGAACCCGTCGACGTGCGACTCGAACAGACGCACGAACGCGCCTTGCATCCCGGCGCGATGGACGTGCTTGCGCTCCCACGTGCGGAAGAGCGAACGGACGTCCGCGTCTTTCGTCTGCAGCAGCGCGGACACGATCCCGAGCGCCGTCGTGTAGTCGCCCGCCGTCTCGCCGGCCGCGATCTTCCACGCGTCGAATGCGGGTTCCGCCGCGCGACTTGCCATGAGCGACGGCCGGTGGTTGCGCGCAATCACGTCGAACCGACCGAACGTGATGCTCTTGGGCCCTTGCCGATGCCAACCGAAGTACTCGGCGATGCCCTCGCGGTACCAGGGCGGGACCTTGCCCCGCATGCGCAGACTGCTGCGATCGTCGAACTGATGCGTGATCTCGTGGAGGATCAGGCGTCGGGTCTCGAAGGCGACGCTCTGCAGGAACACGTGCGAGCGGTACGTGTCGCCGGTCGTGTAGCCGCCCGCGCCGGTCAGGTCGATCGTGACCCCCTCGGCGCGGAGAGCGCTTTGGAAGGAGGCGCGGTCGGGGTGGAGAATCAGCTCGAGCGGCAACCGTTGCGGCGCGGGCTCGCGCGCCCAGTGCTCGCGGAGAACGGGATAGAGCGCCTCCCCCAGCTCACCGGCTTTGTCCAGCCAGGCCTGCGGTACGCGTCCGGAGACGCGCAGGTGCTTCGTCTCGAGCAGGCTGTCGGGCTCGCCGGCATGGACCCCGAACGGCGCGAGCGCGAGCAGGACGGAGCAGGCGAGGAGACGTCGCGCGCGCACGGCGGTCAGCATACGCCGGAACGAGGCCGCGCCTTGTGGCGCCTGCGCGCCCTCGCTTCAATACGCGGATGAGCAACGACGCGGTGGTCTGGGAGCCGAGCGGGCATTACATCGAGGGCACCCACGTCAAGCGCCTGATGGACAAGACCGGCGCGCGGAGCTTCGAGGAGCTGCACGCGTGGTCGGTCGCGGACATCGGCCGCTTCTGGGACACGGTCAACGAGGATCTCGGTCTCTCCTGGTACGAGCCGTACACGCGAACGTACGACGACGCGCGAGGGCTCCCGTGGACACGCTGGTTCATCGGGGGCCGAACCAACATCGTTCTCAACTGCCTCGACCGGCACGTGGAGAACGGGGACGGCGACCGCACGGCGTTGATCGCCGAGGCGGACGACGGCTCCGTCGGCGCGCTCACGTACGCGCAGCTTCGCGACGAGGTGAACCGGGCCGCCGGGCTGCTGCGCGATCTGGGGGTGACGCCCGGGGACCGGGTCGGGATCTACATGCCGATGGTGCCGGCGGTCGTCGTCGCGCTGTTCGCGTGCTTCCAGGTCGGCGCCGTCGCGGTGCCGGTGTTCTCGGCGTTCGGCAGCGACGGGCTGGCGGTGCGGCTGCGCGATGCCGAGGCGGTCGTGCTGTTCACGTCGGACGGCGGGTATCGCCGCGGCAAGAAGACGCCGATCAAGCCGTTCGCCGACTTGGCGGTCGAGACGGTGCCGACGCTGCGCAACACGATCGTGCTGCGCCGGACGGGCGGAACGCTGGCGTTCAACATCCACCGCGACATGTGGTGGCACGAGCGGGTGAGCAAGCGCGAGCCCGACCGGCACACCGAGGTGCTCGACGCGGAAGCGCCGGCGATGATCCTCTACACGTCGGGCACGACGGGCAAGCCCAAGGGCACCGTGCATACGCACGCTGGTTGTCTCGCACAGATGAACAAGGAGCTCGCGTACGCATTCGACGTGAACCGCGACGCGCGCTTCTTCTGGTTCACCGACATCGGCTGGATGATGGGTCCGTGGGAGATGATCGGCGTGACCAGCTTGGGCGGCGCGCTGATGGTGTACGAAGGCGCGCCGAACTGGCCGAAGCCCGACCGGTTGTTCGAGATGGTGGCGCGGCACGGGCTGACGCACCTGGGTGTCGCCCCCACGGCGATTCGCCTGCTGCGGCGCGCGGGCGACAAGCTGGCGGCCGCGCACGATCTCTCGTCCTTGCGCATTCTGGGATCGACGGGCGAACCCTGGGATCCCGAGTCGTGGACGTGGTGTTTCGAGAAGGTCGGCGGCAGGCGTTGCCCGATCATCAACATCAGCGGCGGGACGGAGCTCGTCGGCTGCCTGCTCTCGCCGTTGCCGGTGACGGCGCTCAAGCCGTGCACCCTGCGCGGCCCGGGGCTGGGAATGGACGTCGACGTGTTCGACGACGACGGCAAGCCGATCCGCGGCGGGCTGGGTCACCTCGTGCTCAAGCAGCCGGGTCCGAGCCTGACGAAGAGCTTCCTGAACGACGACGCCCGCTACCTGGCGACCTACTTCGAGCGCTTCGGCGAGAGCGTCTGGTACCACGGCGACTGGGCATACGTGGACGACGAGGGGTTCTGGTTCCTGCACGGACGCAGCGACGACACGATCAACGTCGCCGGCAAGCGCGTCGGACCGGCCGAGGTCGAGGCGGCGGTGGTGGCGCATCCGCAGGCGAGCGAGGCGGCCGCGATCGGTGTGCCGGACGAGCTGAAGGGCGAGGACGTCGTGGTGTTCGTGGTGCTCAAGCCGGGCGTGGAGGAGACGGAGGCGCTGCGTCAGGAGCTGGTCGGCAGCGTGGTCGGCCAGCTCGGCAAGACGCTGCGGCCGAAGGCGTTGCGGTTCGTGGACATGCTGCCGAAGACGCGCTCGGCGAAGATCGTGCGGGGGGTCATCAAGCGTCGCTGGCTGGACGAGCCGGTGGGCGACCTCGCGAGCGTGGAGAATCCAGAGGCCGTCGAGGCGGTGGCGGCGAGCCGCTAGAGAAAGGCCCGTCCCATTCCTCGTCGCCCGGCGGCGACGGGGACATCATCCCGTCGATGGCCATCGAGATCCTCCTCCCCACCACGCGGACCCTGGGCGGCGCGACGCGCGCGATCGTCGAGCAGCTGCTCGGCCCGGGCTTCCAGAACATCGACGCGCCGGAGACGAACGGCGGCATCGAGGTCGAGATGATGAACGTCGACATGGAGGAGTGGGCGAAGTACGTGCCCACGGACATCTCCGCGGAGGACCTGGGCGAGGAGATCAAGGCGAACAAGGAGCTCGTGCGGGTGCACGTCGCGTTGCGCGTCGGCCGCTTCAAGCTGTTTCCGCGCTTTGTGATCCTGGAGCGTCCGGACGACTTCGAGGCGTATCAAACGGATCCGCGTGCGCGGCAGATCATCGGTCGCGAGGCGTTGGAGCTTTCGAACGCGTTCCATGCGCCGGAGCTGATCGTCGCGGGCGACGCGGCGAGCGACTTCCTGGGGGAAGACGCGACGGATTGGGAGAGCCTGAAGGAAGTGCTCGTCGAAGAAGAGATCGAGCACGAGGTGATCCCGATTCCGGGCCGGTAGCGTGCGCGCTCGGTGATGCTGTCGGTGCGACCCTCGTGGTCGCCCAACCATGTACGTCCGGCGCCCATTGGGCAGCCACAAGGGCTGCCGCTACAGGTCGCGTAACCGGGTAGGTCCATTGCTCTCTGGGCAGCCACAAGGGCTGCCCCTACAGCTCAGTCCATGAACCGCGCCCAACGCGGCGTCGTACGTGCGAGCCGCATGTCGGTGATGCACGCGCTGACGACGAGCGTGAGACCAACGAAGTAGGCGATGAGGCCGAGGTCGCGTATCAGAGTGATTCTGACAAGAGCTGGCCTAGCGGCATCTCCGAACGTCAGCGCGTCGTAACGGATCATGCAGTCCGCCAGAACTCGAGATGCGAGACCGACGACTGCAATTGAGAAGCCGGCCCCGGTCCACGTCCCAATGCGCTGCCGACACAACAACACGATCCACGGCATGTACAGGATCCAAAGAGCGACCATGAGGCACCAGTTGAGCGCAGTGTGACCCGAAATACGGCTCGTCTCGCGCCCCATCGAGAGAGGGTGTACCGTTCTTTCTGTAAATGGCTCCCCGGAGGAGAGGCGCTCGCTTCGCTTGAATCAGCTAGCTGATTCAAGCGAAGCGGGCGCGCCGCCATCTCCCGGGGCGAACTGAGTGGCGGATCAACGCCGTACCTTTGCAGGTAACGACACCACGCAAAGGAGGAACGACGTGACCCACCACGAACAGCGTACGCCTTGGGGCGACGCACTGGAAGCGCTCAGCGAGAACGGGTTCGACGGCATGGCTGAGGCGATGCGGGTGCTGGTGAACGAGGCCATGAAGGTCGAACGCAGTGCCTTCCTCGGCGCCGAGCCCCACGAACGCACGGATCAGCGCCGCGGCTACGCCAACGGCTTCAAGCGCAAGCGCGTCAGAACCCGCTTGGGCGAGATCGACGTCCAGGTGCCCCAGGTTCGCGACGTCGAGGGCGGCGACACGTTCTACCCCTCCAGCCTCGAACGCGGCCAGCGAAGCGAGAGAGCGCTCACGCTGGCCCTGGCGGAGATGTACGTCCAGGGCGTCTCGACGCGGCGTGTCGAGGCGATCACGAAGGTGCTTTGCAACGGCCTGGAGATCAGCTCCACGAGCGTGTCGAGAGCAGCTGCGCTGCTCGACGAGGAGCTCGAGCGCTGGCGCACACGTCCGCTCGGCGCGTTCAAGTACCTCGTACTCGACGCTCGCTACGAGAAGGTGCGCCACGGCGGATCGGTGCGCGACTGCGCTGTGCTGATCGCCATCGGCGTCGATTCTCACGGCAAGCGCAGCGTGCTGGGAACGAGCGTGAGCCTCTCGGAGGCCGAGGTCCATTGGCGCGAGTTCCTCGCTTCTCTCCAGGATCGCGGCCTTCACGGCGTCGAGCTCATCACCAGCGACGGCCACAAGGGCATTGCGGCCGCGCTGGCGGCGCGGTTCGCCGGCGTGGCCTGGCAGCGCTGCCAGTTCCACCTGCAGCAGAACGCGCAGAGCTACGTTCCGCGCCAGAAGCTTCGACGCGACGTCGCCGCTGACCTTCGCGCCGCGTTCAATGCGACGTCGCGTCGCGAGGCCGAAGAGAAGCTCAAGGCCTTCGTGAAGAAGTGGGACAAGCCCGCGCCCGACCTGGCGCGCTGGGCCGAAGAGAACATTCCGCAGGGCTTCACCGTGTTCGATCTCGGCCTGAACGAAGCGCAGCGCAAGCGCCTTCGCACCACCAACAGCCTCGAGAACCTGAATCAGCAGATCCGCCGCCGCACTCGCGTCGCCGGATTGTTCCCGAACGAAGCGTCCTTGCTGCGGCTCGCAAGCGCGGTGCTTATCGAGATCAGCGAGGAATGGGAAACCGGACGGAGGTACCTGCCGAGGGACGAGAGTTGATCAGCTGCTCAGCGATTTACAGAAAGAACGTTGCTCTGCCCATCGAGAAGTCACCGATGAACGTCCACATCAACTCGGACTTGAAGAAGACCTCAGTCCCCAAGAGGACGAAGAACATCGGGATGTGATGCCCCATTGCGGTTCCCATCGCCGACCGAGGCATGCATCTGGTCATGAATGGATTCTACGTCCGGCGGATCCCGGTCGGCCAAGTACCTTTGATGCAGAGTGAGACGTTTCGCTGCCATGGCCTGCGCGTTCATGCTCTTTACGGCTTGTTTCGAAGAACCGCGGCGAGAGCACTATCCGAGCACTCTCGCCGTGCCGGTCCAATTGCCGCAAGCGCAGAACGGAACCGAGGTAACTGAGCCTTGGAGCGACTGGAGCCCACGCTATCCCGGGTTCGTGGTCGCGGTCGAGTCCAACGGCACTACGACGTTCAAGGGGAACTCGTGGCCTCTTGGTTCTTCCGACCCGTACTATGCAGAGATCTCGGCGCGGGCGCTACAGCAAGAGCTGCTGGCGCTGAATGGTCCAGATCGCGTCTCGTCTCCGGCGATCGACGGCGTGCGAATCCGCGCAGACCGGAATTCGATGTGGGGATGGGTTGCGGCGATCATCGAGGTGCTGCGCGATCCAAGCCTGAAGATCGGGAGTATGGACCTCATCGTCATGCCGCCCGCGACAGTCCGTCATCGCGTTCGACGCACCTTCGTCTTTCCCGGCCAACTTCGAGCGATTACGAAGTCTGATGCCGACGTCGCTACGATTCGCCTCGTGCGCCATGGCACAAACGAGCTCGAACGATTCGTCGAACTTGTTCTCGGCAAGTCGCAGCACACCTTCCGCTTTCCGAAGGGCCCGCGTCCGAAGTCGCTTGCTGCGGCGCTTGAGTATCCCGCTCGGGTCGAGGAGCTTTGGCAGGAGATTGGTCGCGCCTTCGATGGAACATCTGTAGCGCTCCATTTCTCCTCAGACGACATTGAGATCAGCTACTTGACGGGGCTCGTTGACTTGCTACTGACGCGCGGTGACTGCGCGATCGTGCTCCCCGATCTCGATTGCGTCATCGAGTTCAATGCCCCGCCTCCGCCCGAGCCGAGAGTCGAGCGATCCCAGCGAGTACCCAGGCAGTCGCTCGTCCTTTGGGTCATCGCCGCCTGCAGTTTGGCGGCGCTGCTGACGTTCCTGCCGTTGATGCGTCGCCGAGCCCGCAAGTCACCGTAGGGGCGACCCTCGTGGTCGCCCAACCATGTACGTCCGGCGCCCATTGGGCAGCCACAAGGGCTGCCCCTACAGGTCGCCCGACCGGCTAGGTCCATTGCCCGAATTCGTGTCGTCGGCGGCAGGGAACCGAGCGTGCGTCGTCAGTGTGCGCCGGCTCGGCGCGTCGTCGTGCAGAGCACGACCGACCGCGAAGGTCGAGTATCCAGCGGGCCTACATCCAGCGGGCCTACAACCCGGCGTGTTCGCCGTTGTCGAGATACCGCGCCAAGATCAAGCGCTGGATCTCCGACGTGCCCTCGCCGATCTCGCACAACTTCGCGTCACGCATGATCCGCTCGACCGGGTACTCCCGCGTGTATCCCACGCCACCCATGATCTGGATCGCCTTGTGCGCGCATCGCATCGCGACCTCCGAGGCATACAGCTTCGCCGCGGACGCGACCGGCGCGAACTCCATCCCGTGATCCTTGCGCCACGCCGCGTCGTGCACGAGGCTTCGCGCCGCATGCAGCTCCACCGCCATGTCCGCAAGCTGATGCGCCACCGGCTGCATGTCGATCAAGCGCTTGCCGAACTGCTTGCGCTGCTTCGCGTACGGCAACGCCGCGTCGAGCGCGCCCTGCGCCAGCCCGACCGCCATCGCGCCGATCGAGATACGCCCGGCCTCGAGCGTCTTCATGAACTGCGCGAACCCCTTGCCGTCCTCGCCGAGCTTGTTCTCCCGGGGAATACGGCAATTCTCGAACACGATCTCGCGCGTGTCCGACCCGCGTAGACCGAGCTTGTCCTCCAGCACGCCGTACTCGAAGCCGGGCGTGCCCTTCTCGACCACGAACGCGCTGATCTGCGTCGTGTCGCCGACCTCGCCGCCCTCGCGCGCCGTGAAGACGATCGTGCCCGCGTGCGTTCCGTTCGTGCAGTAGATCTTCGTGCCGTTGACCACGTACACGTCGCCGTCACGCACGGCCGTGACGCGCGTCGCCTTGGCGTCCGAACCGGCGCCCGGCTCCGTCAGCGCGAACGCGCCCAGCACGTCGCCGGCCGCCAGCGGGGGCACCCAACGCCGGCGTTGTTCCTCGGTGCCGAAGTGGAAGATCGGGCCGGTGCCGAGCGACGTGTGCGCCGCGACGGTGATGCCCGTGGTTCCGCACACGCGCGACAGCTCCTCGATGACGAGGCTGTACGCGCGGTAGTCGAGGCCGGCGCCGCCGAACTCCTCGGGCCACGGCACACCGAGCAGTCCGAGTTCGGCCAGCTTCGGAATCGTCTCCTCGGGGAAACGCTTCTCTTCGTCCAGCGACGCCGCGAGCGGCGCGACCTCGGCCAAGGCGAACTCGCGCACCATGTTGCGGATCTCGATGTGATCCTCGGTGAGGTACGGGCTCGCATCCGGGTTGGTGGTCGTGTCGAGTTCCATGAGCTCCATCAAGACGCCGCTGCGTTGCGCCGGCGGTCGACCTCTTCGCGGATGTAGACGGCCAACTCCCCCAGCGGTGTTCCGGGGCCGAAGAGCTTGCCGATCCCCATGTCGAGGAGCTTCTCGGCGTCTTCGGGCGGGATGATACCACCCCCCGTAAGGAGGACCTGCTCGGCGCCCGCCTCCCGCAACAACTCCATGACGCGGGGAAAGACCGTCATGTGGGCGCCCGAGTGGATCGAGATGCCGATGCAGTCCACGTCTTCCTGCACGGCCGCGTCGACGATCATCTCGGGCGTCTGGCGAAGCCCGGTGTAGATGACCTCGAGGCCGGCATCACGCAGCCCGGCAGCCACGACCTTTGCCCCACGGTCGTGGCCGTCGAGACCGGCCTTCGCGACCAGCACGCGTACGGGTCGGGACTCGCTCACGCGTCACCCTCCATCAGCTGCTCCACGGCGCCCGCCGTCGAGACGGCACCCTCCGCGACCGCCCGCGCCGCCTGCTCGAGCGCGTCTTCGCGGCCCGCCCACCACTGGGACATCAGCCGGCGTTCGATCGACGCACGAATGCGCGCGCGTGCTCGCTCGACGCGTCGCGCGCCGACACCGGCGTCGAGCTCGATGGCCCCGGCCCGTTGGTCCAGGAACTCGCGCAGCGTGTCGACGCCCTGACCGGTGGACGCGACGGTCTGCACGACATGCGGCTGCGGACGGTCCGTCGTGCGCAGCTCGAGCGCCGTGCGCAGCGACGTCGCCAACCGCTCGGCGCCGTCGCGATCCGCCTGGTTCACGACGATGACGTCGGCCGCCTCGATGAGTCCGGCTTTCATGCCCTGCACCTCGTCACCGGCACCCGGCGCGAGCACGAGCACGGTCGTGTCCGCGGCGCGGCAGATCTCGATCTCGCCCTGGCCGACGCCGACCGTCTCGATCAACACGGGATCGAACCCTGCCGCATCGAGCACGTCGGCCGCGTCGTACACGGCCGCGCTCAACCCGCCGGCGGCGCCGCGCGAGGCCAGCGAGCGAATGAAGACCTCGGCGTCGCCGGCGTGCTGCAGCATGCGCACGCGATCCCCGAGCAGCGCGCCTCCGGTGAACGGGCTGCTCGGATCGACGGCGAGAATGCCGACGCGCCGCCCGGACCGCCGCCAGGCCGTCGCCAACGCGGAGGCGAGCGTCGACTTGCCCGCGCCCGGCGGCCCCGTCACCCCCACCCGATGCGCACTGCCGGGCGGCCCCAACGCGGCCAACAGCGCGGCCGCGTCGGCGCCGCGGTTCTCGACGACGGTGAGCGCGCGCGCCAACGCGCGCGCGTCGCCCTTTCGCAGCTGGTCGGCCAGAGGTGCCGTCATCAGGCCGAAAGGTAGCTCCGCGCAATGACGTACTTCTGGATCTCCGTGGTGCCCTCGTAGATCTCGGTGACACGGGCGTCGCGGAAGTAGCGTTCGACGGGGAAGTCGGTCGTGTAGCCGGCGCCGCCGTGCACCTGGATGGCCTGCGTGGCGCAGAAGTTCGCGCAGCGGGACGCGGCGAGCTTGGCCATCGATGCCTCGCGCCCGTGCGCGACACCCTTGTCGCGCAGCGACGCCGCGCGGAACACGAGCAGGCGCGCCGCGTCGATCTCGGTCGCCATGTCGGCGATCTTCTCCTGGATCGCGCCGAACTCGGCGATCGGCCGGCCGAACTGCTCGCGCTCGCGCGAGTACTTCACGGACGCCTCCAGGCAGGCGTCGGCGATCCCGACGGCCTGGCTGGCGATCCCGATGCGGCCGGTGTCGAGGATCTTGAGCGCGATCGAGAAGCCGCGGTTGATCTCGCCGAGCACGTTGGCCGCCGGCACGCGGACGTTGTCGAGGTGCAGCTCCACGGTCGAGGAGCCGCGGATGCCCATCTTCAGCTCCTTCTTCCCGGGCTTGAACCCCTCCCACGCCGTCTCGACCAGGAAGGCGGTGATGCCCTTGTTCCCGGCGTCGCGGTCGGTGCGCGCGAAGAGCAGCACGAGATCGGCCTGATCGCCGTGGCTCACCCACAGCTTCGTGCCGTTCAAGATGAAACCGCCGTCGCCGTCGGGCTCCGCCCGGCAGACCAGCGATCCGGCGTCCGAGCCGCTGCCGGCTTCCGACAGGGAGTAGGCGCCGAGCCACTCGCCGGAGGCCAGCTTCGGGAGGTAGCGCTGCTTCTGCTCCTCGTTCCCGGCGATCAGGATGCCGCCGCAGGTCAGGCTGTTGTGCACCGACACGGTGGTGCCCGTGGCGGCGCACGCCTTGTTGATCTCCATGAGGACGAGGCTCGTGCCCACAGCGCCGAGCTCGGAGCCGCCGTATTTCTCCGGCACGGCCATGCCCATGAAGCCTTGCTCCGCGCACAGCCGGATCTGCTCCGCGACGAACGACTCGGTCTTGTCCGATTCCTTGGCAAGCGGCGCGAGCTCGGCTTGGGCGAAGTCGCGCGCCGCCTCCTGCAACATCTGCAGCTCTTCAGGCAGCTCGAAGTCCACGGTCGGTGCCTCCTTCGGGGTCCCACCAAGAATACGCGGCCCCGGACACGGGCCCGTCCTCGGTCCGAGCGCCGTCCGGAAAGGCGATTCGCATGGTATGGAAGGGCCGGAATGTCCGACGACGACCCCATCGTCCACTGCTCGACCTGCGGCGTGAAGGCCCCCCGCTCCGACATGTTCGGGATCGAGCCGGAGCTGCAGTGCGCCAACTGCGCCCACGGCATTCGCGAGCGCATGCAGGTGCGCGTGCGCAAGTCGATCAATGATCGCAAACCTGTGGGCACGTTGGTCGTTCTCGGCATCGCCGCCGTGTTCTTCCTGCTGGAGTTCGTCGCGGGACGCAGCAAGGGCTCGGCCGGGCTGTACGACATTCTCATCCTCCAGCTTTGGGAAGGACCGCGCATCTGGGACGGCGAAGTCTGGCCGCTGCTCGGCTCCGCGTTCTTCCACGGCGGCCTGCTCCACATCGCGTTCAACGCGTGGTGGATCTGGGATCTGGGACGCGCGATCGAGTGGGGCTTCGGCCGCGGCCACTTCGTGTTGCTGGTCGTCGGTTCCGCGATGATCTCCGGAGGCGCCCAATGGGTCGCGACGGGTCCCGGCATCGGACTGTCGGGCGTCGTCTACGCGCTGGCCGGATTCCTGTTCGTGCACCGCAAGACGAACCCGATCGCGGCGGTGGTGCTCAACGAACGCACGGCGAAGTTCCTCGCAACATGGCTGGTGATCTGTGTCGTGATCACACAGCTAGAGGTGCTCAACTTCAGAATCGGCAACTGGGCACACGGCATGGGCGCCGCATGGGGGCTCGCCGCGGGCTGGGTCACGCTGCATCCGCGCCGCAGGATCCTCACGCCCCTGCTCGTGGTGGTCACGATCGGCCTGATCGCGCTGATCCCGTTTCTCCACGTCGGCGCCCAGGCGGAGCGCTACGACCGGGATCGCATCTTGAAGGAGAGCGGCGCGGATGATCGCACGCGTTTCATCCTCTACTACGGGAGCCGCGTCGTGAGAGAGTCCGACGACTAGTTAGCGCTAGCGCGCGTAGTCGTAGAAGCCGCGGCCCGACTTGCGGCCGTAACGACCGGCCGCGACCATCTTGCGCAGCAACGGCGACGGCCGGTACTTCGAGTCGCCAAGGTCGCGGTGCAGGACCTCCATGATCGCAAGGCAGGTGTCCAAGCCGATCAGGTCGGCCAGCGCCAGCGGCCCCATGGGGTGGTTCATGCCGAGCTTCATGATGCCGTCGATGGCCTCCGGCTCGGCCACGCCCTCCATCACGCACGTGATCGCCTCGTTGATCATCGGCATGAGGATGCGGTTGCTGACGAAACCGGGGTAGTCGTTCGCGACGATCGGGGTCTTGCCGACCTTCTCCGTCGCCGCGCGCACGGCTTCGTACGTCTCGTCGTCCGTCGCGAGGCCGCGGATGATCTCCACGAGCTTCATGAGCGGCACCGGATTCATGAAGTGCATCCCGATGAACTTCTCGGGGCGCGACGTGCTCGCCGCCAGCTCCGTGATCGAGATGCTGGACGTGTTGCTGGCGATGATGCCGCCGGGCTTGAGCGTCTGATCGAGCGACAGGAAGACGTTCTTCTTCACCTGCGCGTTCTCGACGATCGCCTCGACGACGAGGTCGCAGTCCTTCAGGTTCTCGAGCGAGGCGGCGGGCTGGATGCGCGCCAGGGCGGCGTCGGCGTCCTCGTTCGTCATGCGCTCTTTGGCGACGAACTTGCCGAAGCTGCGCTCGATGGCCTGCAGGGCGTTCGCGACGACGTCCGCGTCGCTGTCGTACAGATGCACCGGCGTCCCCGCAGCGGCAAAGACCTGCGCGATGCCCCCACCCATCTGTCCGGCGCCGATGACGCCGACGGTCTCGATCGACATGGTCGTGTTCCCTCCGAAGTCGGTCCCTGGTCGAGAGGCGGCAGCTAGTCCCGCTCGACGGCCAGCGCCACCGCGTTGCCCCCGCCGAGGCAGAGGGAAGCAAAGCCGGTCTTCTCGTCGCGGTTCTTCATGGCGTAGAGCAGCGTCGTGAGGACACGCGCGCCGCTGGCGCCGATCGGATGGCCGAGCGCAACCGCGCCGCCGTTGACGTTCGTGCGCTCGGGGTCGAGGCCGGCCTCCTTCGTCACCGCGCAGGCGGCCGAAGAGAAGGCTTCGTTGAGCTCGACGAGGCCGTACGAGCCGGTCGCGTTGCCGGTCTTCTGCTCGAGGTTCGAGATGGCGACGACGGGCGCGTACATCACCCACTTGGGCTCCGTCCCGCCCACGGCGTAGCCGCTGATGCGCGCGAGCGGCGTGAGCCCGCGCTTGTTCGCGGCCTCTTCGCTCATCACGACGAGCGCCGAGGCGCCGTCCGAGATCTGGCTCGCGTTGGCGGCGGTGACAGTGCCGTCCTTGCGGAAGGCCGGGCGCATCTTCGCCATGCCCTCGGCGGTCATGCCGTTGCGCACGCCCTCGTCGGCGTTCACGATTGTGACGTTGCCCTTGCGGTCCTTGACCTCGACGGGGACGATCTCCTCGTCGAAGGCGCCCGCGGCGATCGCCGCCTCGGCGCGGTTGTGGCTCTGCGCGGCGAACGCGTCCTGATCCTCGCGACTGACGTCGCAGCGCTCGGCAATGAGCTCGCCGGTCTCGCCCATGTGGAAGTCCTCGTACGCCTCCCAGAGACCGTCGTGAACCATGGCGTCGAGCAGCTTGCCGTGCCCCAGGCGCAGGCCGTCGCGGATGCGCGGCGCGAGATACGGCGCATTGGTCATGCTCTCCATGCCGCCCGCGATGATGATCTCGGCGTCGCCCGCGCGAATCGCCTGGGCGGCGAGCATGACGGACTTCAGGCCGGAGCCGCAGACCTTGTTGACGGTGAAGGAGCCCATCTCGGGCGGCAACCCGGCGCCGAGCGCAGCTTGGCGGGCGGGGTTCTGACCGAGGCCGGCCTGGATGACGTTGCCCATGATGCACTCGTCGACGTCGGCCGCATCGACGCCGGAGCGACGAAGGGCTTCCTTGATCGCGAACGCGCCGAGCTCGGGCGCGCGGAAGGAGGCGAGGCCGCCTTGGAACTTCCCGATCGGGGTGCGACAAGCGGAGACGATCACGGCTTCGGGCATGCTGGGCTCCGGAAACGAGGTCAAAGGGCGCGCAGTGTACGGGCGTGAACGCGGCCCGGCCGAGCAACGGCACGGGTGCTGTGTCCGCTGCAGAGGGCCGAAAACCGGCACGCCCGGCCTTGCCTCATCGACGGGCTCCCAAGGACCGGAGTTTCAGCCCCGCAGTGACGCAACTCCGCCTGCCCGGCACCTGGGCGCCGAGTCGGAAAGGCGGAGACCTACGCTTCGCGACGGCGCCGGCGGCGCACGGCGATCGCGCCCGCGACGAGCACGCTGCCCATCAACCCGATGGTGCCCGGCTCGGGGACGCTGACGAACAGACTCAAGCCGAACGACGACGACGCGGACGGCAGAGCGCCGCTCACGTGGTTTTCCCAGTTGTTGCCGAAGAGCTTGAGGGAGTAGATGCCGTTGGAGTCGGGCGACGTGAAGTCGAACTTGTTGAAGTCGTTCGCGCCGATCAACCCGATTGGATAGAAGTAGAACGTGCCGGAGTTCGACGGCGTCGACGAGCTCGTCAGGTGCAGGTCGTAGTCCATCGAGCCGCGCGCGAACCCGTCGACGTACTCGACGGAGCCGCCGGTGATCACGAGCTTCTTGCCGTTCGATCCCTTCAGCGTGCTGTTGTTGAAGGTCAGGGTGTCGGTCTCGGTGTCGAGCGTCGCCGAGATGAACCCGCTCAGCGGGTCGTCGGCGAACCCGAGGCTCTTCGTCCCGCCCGAGAAGAACTTGTGGCTGCCCGTAATGGTGTCGCCTTCCCAGTCCTTGCCCGGCGAGTAGAAGTCGCCGCGACTGGCGTCGTGAACACCCGTGTAGACGTACTTGCTCTCGCTACCGTTCTCGACCCACAGCTTGAGGTCGATCTCCTCGGCATACGCCGACGGCGCAGCGCACACGGCGGCAAACACAACGGCAGTCAGTGCGAAGTAGCGCATCATCCCACGTATGGCGCTCGCGATGAGCAACCGATCTCTCCTGTTCCAGCGTGTCCGATCCCCTGATACGGCCCGACAGATGATCCCAGAGAGTCGACGGCCTGGCAATCGCATCCGCACCGAATCCTCGGCCATAGCGACCGGCGCCGCCGCCACCGTAACGTCGCACCGGGCCTGCTGTTAGAGGGTTGGTATTGTCGCCGGGCCCGAATGTCCATCGCTTTGAACACAGGGGGGGCTTGGCCCGGCCGTCTCCGGCACCTACTCGAACTTGGTGTGGATCTGGGCGAGATCGTGCTCGGTGAGCCCGAGGGACGCCATGAGCGACAGGACGACCTGGTCCAGCACGATCAGCAGCGCCTGCTCGAAGAGGCTCCCGAGCGGCAGCGGCGCGCCCTGTGCTTCGTCGTGCGGCACGACGTCGTCGATCACGAGCGCGGTGTCCGCGCGCTGGGCGGCCTTGCTCTCCACGTTCGCCGTCACCACCGCGACCGCCGCGTCGGCCTTGCGCGCGATCCGGATGTAGTGGCTCAGCACCTTCGAGCGCCCCGTCCGGGAGCAGATGATCAAGAGGTCGTTCGGCCCGATGGCCGGTGTGATGACGTCGCCCACGTGGTACACGCGCCGGCCGAGATGCATCAGACGCATCGCGAAGCCGCGCGCCATCAATCCGGTGCGACCGAGCCCCGTGACGAAGACGCGGTCCGACGCCAGGATCGCGCGCTCGAACGCCTCCATCTGGCGCGGCTTGACGCGCCGCAGGACCTTCACGAGGTCGGAGACGGAGTCGAGGGGGCGGCGCTTGCTCATTCTTCGCCCTCGAACACGAGCGTGTCGAGCGGGAACAGACAGCCGTCGACGCAGCAGAGCTTGTAGGCGACGCTGCCGTCTTCCTGGCGCTGGCGCAGCGGGCATCCGAAGCACACCCCGAACCCGCACCCCATGAACTCCTCGGTCGCCGCCTCGGCCGCGATGCCCGCTTCGCGCAGTAGGTCGCGCAGCGCGTGGAACATGGCGTGCGGTCCGCAGGTGAAGACGTAGTCGCCGGGCGCGAGGCGGCCGGTCTCGATGAGCTGGGCGACGTCCTCGGTGACGAAGCCCTTTCGGCCGACGGAGCCGTCGTCGGTGCGCACGAGCACGCGACACCCGTTGGGCGCCACGTCTTCGACCGGCACCGAGTGGTCCTCGTCCCGGGCGCCGTAGCAGACGTTGATCTCGCGGATGCCGCGCCGCTGCAGCGCTTCCGCGACGAACTTGATCGGGCCGACGCCGACGCCGCCCGCGACGAGCGTGGCCCGGCGGGCGCCTTCGGGCACGGTGAGCGTGTTGCCGAGCGGCCCGATGTAGCTGATCTTGTCGCCCTGGCCCATTCGACTGAGCGCGGTGGTGCCCGGTCCGACGACGTCGTAGAGGATGCAGAAACCCGTCGCGACGCCGCCGCGCTCGATGAGCTTGTGGATGGACATCGGCCGGCGCAGCAGCGGAATGAGCGTCGGGCTCGTCTCGAGGTTGACGAACTGGCCGGCGCGCATCGTCGGCGCGACGTCGGGCGCGTGGATCGTCATGACCCAGGTCACGGGCGTGATCTTGCGGTTGGCGAGAATCTCGCCTTCCTGACAAACCGGCGGCGCGAGCTGTTCGGCGGCACTCATCGGCCGAAAGCCTACCCGAAGGGCCCCGCGCCCCGGATGGTCGTCGGGGAGCATTCCGCGCGGTCCAATTCCATCCGCGGGTGAGGCCGGTGGGACGTACAACGTGCGCCATGAGGACGAAACGGATCGCTTGCGGATTCGTGCTCACGCGCGCGACCCGGTCGGGCGTGAAGTACCTGCTCCTGACGAACCGCAAGCGCAAGGAGCCGGGGCTGCCGAAGGGCCACGCGGAGTCGGGCGAGTCGGAGCTCGCGACGGCCCTGCGAGAGACGGAAGAAGAGACCGGGCTCACCGACCTCGAGGTCAACACCGACTTTCGCCGCAAGCTCTACTATCCGGCGCAGCGCAACGGCCAGAGCTACGACAAGATCGTCGTGTACTTCCTCGCCCGGACCCGCACGAAACGGGTGACGCTTTCGAAGGAGCATTCCCACCACAAGTGGGCCTCCCTCGAGCAGGCGCTGTACGCATTGCCCTACCCGAGTCTTCGACGCACGATCCGCAAGGCCGCGCTCTACATCAAGGACCCGGCGCTTTTCGAGCTGCAGTCGATGAGCGAGGAAGAGGCCGACGGATACCTCATCGGACTGCCCGAGGCGACGCCGAACCTGATCGCCCATCTGCGGGGCGGCGCGCGGCTTGCGCGACGGTTCGCCGAGGCGCTGGAAGCGAAGGGTGTCGCGATCGACGTCGAGGCCACGGCAACGGGCACCCTCTTGCACGACGTGGGCCGCGCCATCGGCAAGCACGACGATCACCAGCGAGCGGGCCTGAAGCTGTTGCGCAAGACCCCCTTCGCCGCGTACGGCTTCGCCTGCATCTCGCACTTCACGAAGGGCGCGAGCGCAAAAGCGCTGGTGAAGGCCGGCGTTCCCAAGAAGACCGTTCGCTCGTTTCGCCGGCTCATCGACATCCGGACGTTGACCTGGGAGGAGCGCTGCGCCGCGCTCGCGGACGCGTGCATGAAGGGTCCGGAAGCGGTCGCGCCCGTCGAGCGGTTTCGGGATCTGAGATCGCGCTACGACGCGCCGGCGCTGATCGACCTGCAGGAACGCCGAACGGAGAAGATCCGCGCCCGAATGGCGAAGGCGCTGGGCCGCGATCCGCTCGAGCTCGTCGGGATCGAGGTGTAGGGTAGGGGCAGCCCTTGTGGCTGCCCAACCGCACATGCGTTCAGATCCGATCGACGAACGCTTGGGCGACCACGAGGGTCGCCCCTACATCCGGTTCAGGATGTCGTGCTGGTTCACGTTCACGTGCTCGGAACCGCTCCCGATCCCGATCCGGAACGTCTGTAGGGGCAGCCCTGGTGGCTGCCCAACCACGCATGCGTTCAGACCTGATCGACGAACGCTTGGGCGACCACGAGGGTCGCCCCTACATCCGGTTCAGGATGTCGTGCTGGTTCACGTTCACGTGCTCGGATCCGCTCCCGATCCCGAACGTCTGTAGGGGCAGGCCTTGTGCCTGCCCAACTGAGCGACCGCGAGGGTCGCCCCTACATCTCGTCGACCGTCTCGATCCCGAGCAGTTCCAGGCCGCGCCCGAACACCTCGTCCGTCGCACGAATGAGGAGGAGTCGGGCCGCGCGCGTCTCCTCGTCCGCCTTGAGCACCGGACACTCCTGATAGAAGCGGCTGAAACGCTTCGCACCGTCGAACAGGTAGTTGGCGAGATGCGACGGGTCGCAGGTGTCCTCGACCCGCCGAACGACGTCGCCGAACTTGAGCAGGTGGTTGAGCACCTGGCGCTCGGCGCCGCCGCCGAACGTGCCGGCCCGCTCGATGCCCTCCGCCAGCTCGACGTCCACGCCGGCCTTCCGAAAGATGCCGGCGATCCGCGCCTGGCTGTACAGCAGGTAGGCGCCCGTATCGCCTTCCGGGTTGGTCCACGCGTCCACGTCGAAGACGACCGTGCGGTTGTTCCCGACCTGCAGCATGCCGTACTTCAGGCAAGCGCGCATGACCTTCATGGCCGTCTCGATCCAGTGCGCTTCGGTCCAGCCCTCGCGCTCGGCGCGATGTTCCTCGCGCATCTTCGTCTTGATGGCCTCGAGGACCTCGGAGCGCAGCTCGTGCAGCGGCGTCGCGGTGCCCTTGCGGCTGGACATCTTGCCTTCGGGCAGCATGACGAGCTCGTACGCGACGTGGCGGCAGTCCTTGGCGCGCTGGTAGCCCATGCGGCGCAGCGTCGCGAACAGCTGCTGGAAGTGGAAGGTCTGCTCGGTCGCGACGACATAGAGCGATCGCTGGATGTCGAACTTCTCGAACTTCTCGCGCGCGAGGGCGAGGTCCCACGTCATGTACAAGCTCGTGCCGTCGCTCTTGCGCACCAACGCGGGGACGAGCTTGTCGTCCGACAGATCGCAGATGATCGCCCCCTGGCTCTCCTCGAAGACGCCCTTGGCGAGGTAGTCGTCCACGACCTTGTTGCCCGCCTCCTCGAGCTCGGACTCGAAGAAGTCGTGATCGAAGTGGACGCCCATGTTGGCGTAGAGCTGCGCGAACTCGTCGAGGCACCACTGGCGCGTCTCGAGGTACAGCGCGCGAACCTCGGAGCCCTCTTCTTCCATCGCCGCGAGCACGCCGCGAATTTCCGCGCTCAATGCGGCATGCGCCTCCTCGCTCTCGGCCTTTGCGTTCTCGAGTGCTTCGGTGGCCTTCGCGTAGGCCGCGCCGAGCCAAGCCGTTCGGCCCTCGGCCGGCGGCTCTGCGGGATGCGCGCGCAGCCACCAGAGACATTTGGCCACGTCGATGCCGAAGTCGCCGTAGTAGTTGACCGGCACGACGTCGTGACCACGCGCTTTCAGAACGCGGACCAGCGCGTCGCCGAGAACGACGTTTCGCAAGTGCCCGACGTGGAACACCTTGTGCGTGTTGGGCTGGGAGAACTCGACCATGATGCGCTGCGGCGCATCCGTGCGAAGGGCGTCGAAGAAGGACCCGTCCGCCAGCTGCTTGGCGAACGCGTCGAGCAGCGCCACGGGATCGGCGTGGAAGTTCACGAACGGACCGGCGACGGTGACCTTCGCGACGAGTCCCCCGATCGGAATCCGCTCGGCGAGCTCCTGCGCGATGGCGGGCGGCGCCTTGCGCTCGATCTTGGCCAGCGGGAAGCAGCCGAACGCGAGGTCGCCCATCTCGGGCCTCGGCGGATCGCTCAGCAACCGGGTGAGATCGACCTCGTCCGCGCGCTCGCCGAGCGCGTCAGTCAAGGCTTCGAGAACGGCCTGCCTGAACACCATGGGCCGGGATCCTACCCGGCGACGATCAGGTTGCCTTGTTCGCCGGCGGGGCGCTACTCGCGGGTCTTGATGTAGGCCTCGAGGGCGTTGAGGTCCTCACTGCCCAGCTCCAGCTCTTCGCCCTTGCCCTTGGACTTGATCATCTGATTGAGCTTCTGCTGCGCGGTCACGACCTTCTTGATGAACTTGTCGTACTTGGGATAGGCGTTGAGGCGCTTGGCGGTGAGCTTGTTGGCCCCCTTCGTGTGACACTGCGCGCACGTCTTGCCCTTGCCCCACTTCTGCGCCCAGAGGGTCTCCCCCTTCTTCTGGGCCTTGGCCAGCTCGGTCTTCGCGTCACCGCTGGCGGGGGTCAGGAAGAAGGTGAAGGCAAGCGTCGCGACGATCGTGAGGCCGATGACGGTGGTGAGCTTGCGGGTGCGCATGATGGGGAAGTCCTGATGGGGCCACGACGCCGGCCGCCGGCGAATCGCGGGCGAGTATAGGGTTCGGGAACGGCTCCGTTGCGAAGCGTCGGGGTTCCCTTCGCCCCCTCGAAGACTACCCCGACAATGCGCCGGCGTTTCGGCCGCCGGGGATTGGTGAAACCGGCCCGGCCCCGTTGACCCGAAGATAGACTCCCGCCCCCCATGGACCTGCGAACCTACATCCGCGACGTGCCGGACTTCCCCGAAGAGGGCGTCGTCTTCCGCGACATCGCGCCCTTGATGGGCGACGCGGACGCGCTGCATCAGGCGGTCGAGCAGATGTACCTCCTGTACGGCGACGAGCACGTCCAGAAGGTGATCGGCATCGAAAGCCGCGGCTTCATGTTCGGGGTCCCGATCGCCCTGCGCCTGGGCGCGGGATTCGTCCCGGTTCGCAAGCCCGGAAAGCTGCCCGGCGCGACGTTCTCCCAAGACTACGACCTCGAGTACGGCTCGACTGCCGTCGAGATCCACAAGGACGCGCTACACGAGGGCGAGCGCGTGCTCATCGTCGACGACGTGCTCGCGACGGGCGGCACGATGGGCGCCGCCGTGTCTCTGGCCAATCGTTTGGACGCTCATGTCGTAGGCTGCGCCTGCTTGATCGAGCTGCTGTTTCTGGAAGGACGCAAGAAGCTCCCGGACGTGAGGGTGGAGTCCCTCATCCAGTACTGACCATGTCGAACACGAACGATCCGTCGAACACCGCCCGCGCACCCGTCGAGGAGTCATGGCGCTACCTGCGTGCGTTCATCCGGGCGCTCACGGACGAGAAGACGTACGACGTTCGCCGCAACCCCTCGTTGTGGATGGGCTTCCTGCTCGCGATTCCGATCCCGGTGCTGACGTTCCTCGCCGGCGCCGACCTGTGGCTGAAGCTCTTGAGCCTGTTCGCGCCGGCGACGTGGGCCATCATCCTCGGCTCGGCCGGCCGCGTCGGGAAGATCGCCGAGGAGGAGAAGTGGCGCGCGCTGGTCGCGCACGCCGAGGAGAAGGCGCATCGCGTCGAAGCCGAGGAGGCGCTCGGCGAAGAGAAGCGAATCCGGATCAACCTGGAGAAGTCGCACGAAGCCGTGACCGCCGAGCTCAAGCTGGCGCAGGCCGTGCAGGCGACGCTGATGCCGGAGAACGTCCGACGCGACGACGCGGAGGTCGTCGTACGGCAGATTCCGTCGCGCTTCGTCGGCGGCGACTACGTGCACGTCAACGTCGTCGAGGGGAAGTACCTGTACCTCTGCATCGCCGACGTGTCCGGCCACGGCATCGCGGCGGCGCTCGTCGTCGCGCGCATCCATGGTCTCGTGCGCCGGCTCACGCTCACGAAGAAGCGGCCGGAGGCGATGCTGGAGCGCATCAACCGTTCGGCGATGCACATCTTCACGCACACGTACTTCTTCATGACCGTCGGGGTGTTCCGCGTGGACCTGACGACGGGGGTCATGGAGTACGCGACCGCGGGTCACCCGGCGCAAGTCCTGCTGCGGGCAAACGGCGAGATCGAGATGCTGCGCACGCCGAACCGCCTTTTGGGGATGGACCCGGACATCTTCAGCGAGACGCGACCTTCGGAGACCGTTCAGCTCGAGGCCGGCGACGGTCTCGTCTTGTTCAGCGACGGCCTGTACGAGGTGCTCCAACACTCGACCGGCAAGGTCCTGGAAGAGGCCGGTCTGTACGAGCGGATTCGCCAGGCGGCGTCGTTGGCGCCGTCTCTGATGGTCGGCGAGATCCTGCAGGATCTCGCCAGCTTCCAGGGCAGCTCGGAATTCGAGGACGACGTCACGCTGGTCGCCATGCGGTACACCGGCAGGCCGGTCGAGGCGCCTACGGAAGAGCCTCCGGTTCCCGCGACGACAGATCCGCAGCGAAGCTGAACAGGCCGAAGATGCCGCCGGTGTGCAGGAACACGACCGCGCCGTCCGCGCCGATCCGGCCTTCGCGCGCTTCGGCCAGCAGGCCGTTGAACGCCTTGCCGGTGTAGACCGGATCCAGGACGACGCCCTCCGTGCGCGCCACCTGCGCGATCAGCTCGAGCTCCTCGTCCGTCGTCAGCGCGTAGCCGCGGCCCTTGTAGCCGTCGAGGATCCGCCAACGGGCACGCCGCGCGACGTCCTCGGTCGCGAAGCCGGCGGCGACGGTGTCGGCGACGATCTTCCGGACGATCCCGTCGAAGTAGGGCGCGTCGTTGCAGACCGCAATACCGACGACGTCCACGTCGTCACGGCCGATCGCCGCGAAGCCGAGCGCGAGGCCGGCCGTCGTTCCTCCGCTGCCCGTGGCATGGACGAGCGTGCGGAGCTTCAGGCCGAATTGTTCCTCCTGCTCGACGAGCTCGCGGGCGGCGAGCGCATAGCCCATGGCGCCGACGTAGTTCGAGCCGCCCTCGGGAATGACGTACGCCTCGCCGTCGACCTCGGCGGCGACGCGCGCCATGATCGCGTCCCGGTCGTCCCACTCGTCCGGGGTGATGAAGGTCGTGTCGGCGCCGACGAGCCGGTCGAGCAGGAGGTTGCCGTCCGGCGGATCGACGTCTTCGCCGCGCAGCACGAGATGCGAGCGCAGCCCCATGCGCGCCGCTGCGACGGCGGTAGCGCGGGCGTGATTCGACGTCACGGCGCCGCAGGTGACGAGGGTGTCCGCGCCGCGCTGCAGCGCGTCCGCGACGAGGAAATCGAGCTTGCGCACCTTGTTCCCCGTCAGCGCCGACCCGGTGAGGTCGTCGCGCTTGATCCACAGCTCGATGGCGAAGCCCGTGCCCAGTCGTTCGAGCGGTTCGAGCGGCGTAGGTAGATGCGCGAGACGCAGGGAGACGGGCGGTGTTAGGTCCATGACTCGCCTAAGTACCACATCGCGCGACGACGACGCGAGACACGGCCGAATGCAGGGCAAACGGAACTCTACGGAGCGTAGCGATCGCGACGCCGAACGCGGCGTACCGAAACACGCTGGTCGTGCGCGACCGCGCTACCATCTCAGACCGCTACCCCGACTTGGAGGAGTTCGTGCAGCACTCTGCGAGACGTGTTCCGGCGGCTCGAGCCGCGGAAGGAGTGACCGATGAGTGATGCGCCGCGCCGCGCGTTCATCACCGGCATCACGGGGCAGGACGGCTCGTACCTGGCCGAGCTGCTGCTTGCCAAGGGGTACGAGGTCTTCGGGATGATACGGCGATCGTCGTCCTTCAACACCGGCCGCATCGACCACATCTATCAGGACCCCCACGAAGAAGAGGTGCGGCTGCGGCTGGTATACGGCGACCTCAACGACGCGTCGTCGATCAACCATCTGATCCGCACGATCCGGCCCGACGAGATCTACAACCTGGGCGCTCAGAGCCACGTGCGCGTCTCCTTCGACATCCCGGAGTACACGGCCGAGGTGACGGCGCTCGGTACGGTCCGCATGCTCGAGGCGATTCGCGAAGCGCAGCTCGAGACCCGTTTCTATCAGGCGTCTTCCAGCGAGCTCTACGGGGGGCTCGGCGACGCGCCGCAGAACGAGCAGACGCCGTTCTACCCGCGCAGCCCCTACGCGGCGGCGAAGGCCTATGCGTTCCACATAACGCGCAACTACCGCGAGGCCTACGGGATCTTCGCGTGCAACGGCATCCTGTTCAACCACGAGTCCCCGCGCCGCGGCGAGACGTTCGTGACCCGCAAGATCACGCGTGCGGCAACGCGCATCAAGGAAGGGCTGCAGGACAAGCTGTTCCTCGGCAATCTCGACGCGCAGCGTGACTGGGGCTTCGCGGGCGACTACGTCGAGGCGATGTGGATGATGCTGCAGGCCGACGAACCGGACGACTTCGTCATCGCGACCGGTGAGACCCACTCGGTTCGCGACCTGCTCAACGAGTGCTTCGGCTACCTCGAGCTCGACTGGGAGGACTACGTCGAGATGGATCCGCGCTATCTGCGGCCCACGGAGGTCGACTTGTTGCTCGGCGACGCCTCGAAGGCGCGCGAAGCGCTCGGCTGGAAGCCCAAAGTGACGTTCCCCGAGCTCGTGCGCTTGATGGTCGACGCGGATCTGAAGCTCGCGCGTGCGGAGAAGGCGGCCGGCTCGGACGCCGGCAGGCTGCGCGGCGCATGAGCGACTTCTTCGAGTCCCGGCGCGTCGCGGTCACCGGTGGCGCGGGATTCCTGGGCCGGGTCGTCGTGGAGAAGCTCGCGGCACGGGGCTGCAGAGATCCGTTCGTGCCCCGCAGCCGCGACTACGACCTGCGCACGGAGGACGGCGTACGCCGCTTTCTCGACGACGCGCGGCCGGATGTCCTGATCCACCTGGCGGCGGTCGTCGGCGGCATCGGCGCCAATCGTGAGAATCCCGGCAGCTTCCTCTACGACAATCTGATGATGGGCGCCCGGCTGATCGAGGAGAGCCGGCACACCGGGCTCGAGAAGTTCGTCTGCATCGGAACGATCTGCGCGTATCCCAAGTTCACGCCCGTCCCGTTTCGCGAGGACGAGCTGTGGAACGGCTACCCGGAAGAGACCAACGCGCCATACGGGTTGGCGAAGAAGCTCCTGCTGGTGCAGCTGCAGTCGTACCGACAACAGTACGGGCTCAACGGCATCTACCTGCTTCCGGTGAACCTGTACGGACCGGGTGACAACTTCGACCTACAGACCTCGCACGTAATCCCCGCGCTGATCCGCAAGTGCATCGAGGCGCGCGAAGCCGGCACCGACGTCGTCTCGTGCTGGGGAACGGGCACCGCGACGCGGGAGTTCCTCTACGTCGACGATTGCGCCGAGGGCATCTTGTTGGCCGCGGAGCGCTACGACGACCCGGACCCGATGAACCTCGGGTCGGGACACGAGGTCTCCATCCGTGATCTGGCCGAGACCATTCGGACGGCGACGGGCTTTCGCGGCGAGTTGCAGTGGGACGCGAACATGCCCGACGGCCAACCGCGGCGGTGCTTGGACACGACACGCGCCCGCGAGCGCATCGGATTCGAGGCCGGGACGTCGCTGGAAGAAGGCCTGGCCCGAACGGTCGAGTGGTACGAGCGCGAGCGCGGCCGCTAGGCGGGCAATGGGTCGGACTCCTGGATCCGCTTCAGGATCTCGCCGAGCGTCTCTTCGCTGATGTCGATCGGCAGGAGCTCGCGCTCGATCGGCGGCGGAACGTCCCGCATCGCCGCGGGGTGATAGATCTCCTTGGAGTCGGCCGTTCCCTGACGCAGCTCCTCGTGCCGGCGTGCGCCTTCCTGCGCGACCTCGACGGGGTCGAGTGACACGGCGGGGCACGCCAGGCTCGGCTCGCCCTCGATGAAGACGAAGTGGCCGCGCTTGATCAAGTGAACCGCGTTGGCCAGCTCCCACACGCGACGCTCGATGGCCCAGAGCAGATGCGCCGACGAGATCCACATCAGCAGGGCGTGTGCGCCCATCGCCTCCTCCGCGTCGACGAGCGTCCCGGACGCCTCGTGGCTGACGATCTCCGCTTGATAGAGCAATCGCCCCAAGCGCTCGAACAGCACCGTGGACGTCGAACCGACCAGCCGACCCTTCGAGAAGTACAGGACGCGCTCGGCGTCGTGCTCGGCCATGACCAACGCGCCGCTACGCTCGCTCTTCTTGGCGTACGCCAGCAGGTCGCCCGTCGTCGAGCCGTGGAACTTGCCGGAGGCCGCAATGGCGTAGCGGTCTCCGTCGGCCGTGCGCGGCATCGAATCGCCGAGAATCCGGCCGAAGCACTGGCTCGCCTGATCCGGAAGCTGCTGCTCGACGAGCGTCTGGAGGATGGTGTCGAGCGTCACGTCGAACGGCGAGTGCTCGGGCACCTCATTGTCCCTGCGGGGCTTGGGGTCGGCCGAGGGGGCCGGCGTCTTCGTTTCTTGATCGGCCGTCTGCACTGCATCACCACCTTGCATCGCGAGTTCTCCCTAGCGCGGCAATTTAGCAAAACGCGCGCCGGGAGGCAGCAGGGTGGGTCTGCGAGGCTCGGGCCAGGTTCGGAGTTTGGTAGCGTCCGTTGCACCGGCGCGGCGCGGGAACTACTAGTCGTTCAGCGCGATGATGCTCAGCGCCAGGGAGAGCGCCGAAGACGAGCCGCGCAGCAGCTCGACCGTCGGTCCGATGGCGTCCGAGAACGCCGCGGACTTGCTCGTGCCGACCGCGATCCGGTCGCCGGGACGGAGGTGGATCTGCGTGCCGTAGCGGTAGACGTCCTGCACGCCGATCTTGTACTCCTTCGGCATCTGCCAACCACCGCGGTAGATCGTGATGCTGTTGATGTCGGCGCGATTGCTGAGCCCACCGACCTGGCCCAGCGCTGCAGCGAGCGTGAGCTTTCCGACGGTCCCGCGTCGGCCACTGTGGTCCATGGGCACGCGGGCCTGCTTGCCGACCTCGCCGAACACGTACACGAAGTCGGTGCGGTCCTTCACGTGCGGCACGAACACGATGTCGTGTTCCTGCAAGACGACCCGTCCGGCGGGATGGCCGCGCATGACGATGTCGCGAATGGAGAACGGAATCGGCTTGTGATCGCGGATCACGTACGCCTCTTCGAGATCGGCGGTCTCGAGATTCGTACCGCCCGCGCTGATCAACGCCTCGAAGAGCGTCGTCGTGCCGTTGGCGGGCATCGTGCCGGGTGTTCCGACCTCCCCCACCACGAAGAACCGGCGCGCCTCGAAGACCGCGACCGTCACGCTCGGCAGCGCGTCTTTGACGACCTTGGTTTGAAACGGTTCGGTCAGCGCGTCTTCGAGCTCCAACACGGTCTTGTCGCGGGCGTCGATCTTGCCGACGCGCGGAAGCCGGACGGTGCCGTCCTCGGCAACGCGCGCCTGAACGCCGCCTTCGAACCCCGGCACGGGCTCCGCCGAGATGATGCGAACGAGCACCACGTCGCCGACGCCGAGCCGGTAGGGTTCCGTAGCCGGCATCTCGAACGCCGCGAGCTCTTCCTCGGGCACCGGCGTGAACTCCGGGTCGTGGACGTCGGGCGCGGTGTAGTCGACAAGGAGCTTCTTCACGGCCTTCGGGCGGCTGATCGACTTCTGGGCACACGCCGGCAGTACGACCAGCAGGCCCACGAGCAGATGGCAGGCCAAGGCCGCACGACGCTTGACAAACATGAACGTCCCTCCCAACCGAACGCAACCCGTACCAGTACGGCCCGGCCGCGTCAATTCGACTCCGGGCCCTTCACACGGTTGTCACGGGGTCACGCTCTTGTAAGCCAGGCTGGGCGGCAAACCGCACAAGGAATTCGACCGGATGGCTACGATGCCGTCTCGAACGGCCCCGGAGGGCCGACCACGCGCCGTTTGCGCCGAGAGAGGGCCAGCTTCCCCGTGACGACCGGACCCACCCGAACCAAGGGGATCATCCTGGCCGGTGGATCGGGATCTCGGCTGCGACCGCTCACCCTGTCGATCAGCAAGCAGCTGCTGCCGGTCTACGACAAGCCGATGATCTACTACCCGCTCTCGGTCCTCATGTTGGCCGGCATTCGGGACGTGCTGGTCATCTCCACCCCCACCGACGTTCCGCTCTTCGAACAGCTCCTCGGCGACGGTAGCCAATGGGGCATCGAGATCAGCTACGCCGTCCAGCCGGAGCCCGGCGGACTGGCCCAGGCCTTCCTCATCGGCCGCGCGTTCGTCGGCGACGACAAGACGGCGCTCGTCCTGGGGGACAACATCTTCTACGGCCAGGGCTTCAGCCGGGTGTTGGCAGCCGCCGCAAAGCGCGAGGACGGCGCCACCGTCTTCGCCTATCCCGTCCGCGACCCCGAGCGCTACGGCGTCGTGGCGTTCGGTCCGGACGGCAGGGCGCTGTCGATCGAAGAGAAGCCCGAGCGGCCCAAGTCGAGGTTCGCCGTCACCGGGCTGTACTTCTACGACAACGACGTGCTGGACATCGCGGCCGCCTTGCAGCCATCGGCACGCGGCGAGCTCGAGATCACCGACGTCAACCGCACGTACCTCGAGCAGGGCCGGCTGCACGTCGAGACACTCACCCGCGGATTCGCCTGGCTCGACACGGGCACGCACGAGTCGCTGCTCCAAGCGTCCACGTACGTGCAGACGCTCGAAGCGCGGCAGGGTCTGAAGATCGCCTGTCCCGAGGAGATCGCCTGGCGCATGGGGTTCATCGACGACGAAGCGCTCACCGCGCTCGCGCGCGACTACGGCGCCAACGCGTACGGCGACTATCTCCTCGAGATTCTCGGAGAGGGCAAGTAGTGCCCTTCGAGTTCTCGCCGACACCGCTCGACGGGCCGGTCGTCATCCGGCCGCGGGTCTTCGAGGACCCGCGCGGCTACTTCCTCGAGAGCTACAAGCACTCGGAGTTCGAAGAAGCAGGCATCCCGACCGCGTTCGTTCAAGACAATCACTCGGTCTCGACCCGTGGCGTGCTGCGCGGCATTCACTATCAGCTCCCCCCGCACGCACAGGGCAAGCTCGTTCGCGTGACACAGGGCGCGGTCTTCGACGTCTGCGTCGACCTGCGAAGGGACTCCGACCGTTTCGGCCGTTGGTACGGGCTCGAGCTGTCCGAAGACAATCACACGATGCTCTACGTGCCGCCCGGATTCGGCCACGGGTTCGTCGTCACCAGTGAGCGCGCGCACTTCCAGTACAAGTGCACGGCCGAGTACGACCCGGACGCGGAGCAGGGCGTTCGCTGGGACGACCCCGACCTGGCGATCGACTGGCCGATCCGCGACGTCGTCGTGTCCGAGCGCGACGAGGCGCTGCCCGCGCTCGCCGACGCGTCCGTCTTCGAGACCTCGCCCTCATGATCTGGCTCGTCGGCGGCGACGGCATGCTGGGCGCCGAGGTGCGCTCGGTGCTCGAGGAGCGCCGGCTCGATCACTTCTCGACCGATGTCGAGGTGGACATCGCGTCGGAAGACGAGGTCCTGCGCATCGCGCTCGGCCGCGGGCCGGATTGGATCGTGAACTGCGCCGCCTACACGGCCGTCGACCGCGCCGAGACCGAGGAGGAGCGGGCGCGCGCGGTCAACGCCGTGGGCGCCGGCAATCTCGCCCGCGCAGCGGACCGCCTCGGCGCGCGGCTGATCCAGGTTTCGACCGACTACGTCTTCAGCGGGTCGAAGGACGGGGCGTACGAGGTCGACGACCCGGTGGACCCGGCCGGCGCCTACGGACGCACCAAAGCCGCCGGGGAAGCGCTGGTGCGGACGGGCTGCGAGCGGCACTTCATCGTTCGGACCGCATGGCTGCACGGTCCGCGCGGGCCGAACTTCGTCGCCACGATGCTGCGCCTCATGGCCGAGCGACCGAGCCTGCGCGTCGTCGACGACCAGCGCGGCAGCCCCACCTACGCGGCCGACCTCGCATCCACGCTGACGACCTTCATCGCCCGTGAGGAACAAGCGTACGGGACGTACCACTACGCGAACGACGGTGCGTGCACATGGCACGCGTTCGCGAAAGAGATCCAACGGCAGGCACTCGGTTGCGGGCTGCTGACGTCGGCAGTTCCGATCGAGGCGATTCCGACGGCCGCCTACCCGACGCCGGCGACGCGCCCGGCGAACTCGGTTCTGTCGACGGCACGCATCCGCGCCGGTCTGGGGCTTTCGATCCCGTCGTGGCAGGATGGCCTCGAACGGCACCTTCGCCGGCTCGAACGGGGACACGTCAACCAGTCATGAGCGCGCGCGCACTCACGAACATCCTGGTCACCGGCGGCGCAGGGTTCATCGGTAGCAACTTCATCCGGTTCGTCTGCGAGCAGACCGCGTTCGCCGGCCGCATCGTCAACCTGGACGCGCTCACGTACGCCGGCAACCCGGCCAACCTGGCCGACCTCGACGCCAGAGACCGATACGTCTTCGAGCATGCCGACATCCGGGACGCCGACCGGGTCCGCGACGTCTTCGCGAAGTACGACATCGACACGGTCGTGCACCTGGCTGCGGAGAGCCACGTCGACCGCTCCATCGTCGGGCCCGGCGATTTCATCACGACGAACATCGTCGGAACGTTCAACTTGCTGGAAGCGGCCCGGGCGTCCTGGGCGGAGCGCACCGACGTGTTGTTCCATCACGTCAGCACCGATGAGGTCTTCGGATCCCTCGGTGAGACGGGCTACTTCCACGAGACGACGGCGTACGACCCCCGCAGCCCGTACTCGGCTTCGAAAGCCTCATCCGACCACCTGGTCCGCGCTTTCGCGCACACGTACGGGCTGCCGACGACGCTCTCGAACTGCTCCAACAACTACGGGCCGTACCAGTTCCCCGAGAAGCTGATCCCCCTGATGATCCTGAACATGCTCGACCGGAAGCCGCTGCCCGTCTACGGCGACGGCTCGAACGTGCGAGACTGGCTCTACGTCGCCGACCACTCGTCCGCGCTCTGGACGATCATCAGCGGCGGACGGACGGGCGAGACCTGGAACGTCGGCGGCGAGAACGAGTGGCGGAACCTGGACCTCGTGCAGACCCTGTGCGACGTCGTCGCGCGGCAGACCGGTGAGGATCCGGCGGTGCTGCGGGGCCTCATCGAGATGGTGCAGGACCGGCCGGGCCACGATCAGCGCTATGCGATCGATTGCACGAAGATCAAGCAGGAGCTCGGCTGGTCGCCCGCGCACGACTTCGAGTCGGGCTTGAACGAAACCGTGGCGTGGTACATCGCCAACATGGGTTGGGTCGACGCCGTTCGAAGCGGCGAGTACCGCCGCTGGATCGAGACGAACTACGCCAACCGCAGATCCGAGTAGACGAGGAGCCCATGCCGCGGCGCTACGCCCTCATCACCCCCTGCCGCAACGAGGCCGAGTTCGCGCGGCGAACGCTCGACTCCGTCGTCGCACAGACGGAGGCGCCAGCACTCTGGCTGATCGTGGACGACGGATCCACCGACGAGACGCCGGCCATCCTGCGCGAGTACGAGGAGAAGCACGACTTCATCCGCGTGCTGACGCGGACGGATCGAGGGCATCGGGCCGTCGGGCCGGGCGTCGTCGAGGCGTTCTACGCCGGCTTCGAGACGATCGACCAGGACGCGTACGACTACGTCTGCAAGCTGGATCTCGATCTTGATCTCCCTGCAGGCTACTTCGCCGAGCTCATGAATCGCATGGAGGCGGATCCGCGGATCGCCACCTGCAGCGGGAAGCCGTACTACCCGGCCGAGGACGGCACGCTGATCAGCGAGAAGTGTGGCGACGAGACCTCCGTCGGCATGACGAAGTTCTACCGCACCGAAGCGTTCCGCGAGATCGGCGGGTTCGTACGCGAGGTGATGTGGGACGGCATCGACTGCCACCGCTGCCGCATGCTGGGGTGGCGGGCCTGTAGCTGGGACGATCCGGATCTGCGCTTCATTCACTTGCGCGCGATGGGGTCGAGTCAGAAGGGGTACTTCACGGGGCGGCTACGGCACGGATTCGGCCAGTACTTCATGGGGACCGGTTTCGTGTACATGACGGCCGTGTCGCTCTTCCGCATGACGCGGCCGCCGTACCTGATCAACGGTGCGGGAATGTGGTGGGGCTATGTTCGAAGCGCGCTCAAGCAAACGCACCGCTACGACGACCCGGCCTTCCGGCGCTTCCTGCGCGCGTACCAACGACAGTGCTTGATCAAGGGCAAGGCGCGCGCGACGAGGGATCTCGACGAGCGCCAAGCGACGGTCTGGCAGGCACGACGCGGCGAGCCGGCGAACTCGAACTAGCGGCAGGGCCGAAACGGACGATTCAAAACGTTCTTCGCAAGCCACATCGGCCGCGCCCGACCACACGCAACCGGCCGTGCCAAACGCAACGGCTCCGGGCCAGAAACTGGGGAGCGCGTGCGGGATCCGCATGAAATGGCTTCCAGCGGGTGGCTGCTTACAGAGCCCTACCGTACGGCGCCGACCGCGCGCAGGTTGCCCGGCCCCTTTTGTTCAATCGTGTAGACACGCGTACGTCATCTCTCATGCGTCCAGCATGCAGGTCGTCCGGCGCGCCCTTGGAATTTGGGTCCTGCCCTATTGAACGACGGCGCGAAGCACGACTACACTTCGGCCCGCCGCAGTGTGAGGCGGCAAAGGCGTGACCTGGGTGCTATTCGGGCTACCAGGGGAATGTGGAAGGGCTTTTCGACCATGAAGTATTTGGTATTTGCGGCGCTGGGCGTCGCGCTCGCGTTCGCGGGGAACGTAGCGTGGGCAGAGACGCTCGACTTTACCGGTGGTGGTAACGCCGACCTGATTGCCAACCCCGGCAACACGACGTCGACCATCGGCACGGGCGGTGGAGACTGGTGGCAGACGGCCGCCGGCGGCGGTGGCCCCACGGCCAACGTCGACTTCAGCGTCAACGGCATCGACTTCGTCGCGACGGCGCACGAGCGTGCCGACGCAACGGACACCGACGGTGGCGGCGGCACGCAGATCTTCGTCTACGGCGACACCAACCCGGACGACGGCGGTCTCGCGGCGCATACATCGGCCGCCAACGCGGCCGACATGGACAACCTCTGGGACTACCAGAGTGTCACACTCACGTTCGACGTTCAGAAGACGGTCAACTGGGGCACCTTCATGAACGGCGACCACAACGACTCGTTCGACGACGACGCAGAGATCTGGTTGAGCGTCGACGGCGGCGACTGGCACAAGTACAGCGCCGCGGGCACGATCTTCTTCGGGTTCTCCGGAACCTCGTTCGAGTTCTTCAACCCGAACGCCGACGCCGCGGAAGACAACTCCTTCCGTTTCTACGTCTCGACGCTCAACGTCACGCCCGAGCCCGGCACGCTTGCCCTGTTCGGCCTCGGCGGACTCTGCGTCGCTGCGGCACGCCGCCGCCAGCGCAAGGCGTCCGCGTAGGACAGTCGGTCCATCCACATTCGGAGGGCGAGGCGCCGCGAGCGCCTCGCCCTTTTTTCAGTTCCGATCGGTCGCTCCGCCGGCCCCGTCCTCAGGGATCGAGACCGATCAGGAAGCCGTCGTTGCGTAGCGACGGCTTGTTGTATCGAAGCGGCGACGACCGCTCGCCGTCGCGACCGGATGCGCGGTAGACGGCATCGCCCGCGGCCACGTCCCACTCCATCGTCGGACCGCGACGTGGATACACGTCGGCCCGGCCTTCTGCGACGAAACACAGCTTGAGCGAGCTGCCCACGGGCACGATCTCGCCGACTGCCCGGCCGCCGAGCAGGGCCGCCACGTCATCGGACGCGTGCGAGCGGCTCGTCACGACGCGCAGCGGTCGGCCTTCGGGGGGCGCTGCCGAGTAGATGCGCCTCTCTTCGCCGTCGGGCTCGATCTTGGACGCGCCGGCGCCGCGCTCCCCGACATACAGCACCCCCAGCGCAGGCGCGAAGACGACGCCGAGCGTTGGAATCCCGTCCTCGACGAGAGCGATGTTGACGGTGAACTCGCCATTGCGCTTGATGAACTCCTTGGTGCCGTCCAAGGGGTCCACCAGAAAGAACCGCTGCCAGCCGCGGCGCTCCTCGAACGGGATCGCGGCGCCCTCCTCGGAGATGACGGGCACGTCCGGGGCGACGAATCGCAACCCGGCCACGATGGACTCGTTCGCCTCGCGATCGGCGATCGTCAGCGGAGAGTCATCCGCCTTCCGAACGATCTCCAGCGGCGTGGATGCCGCCGCGTCGTAGTGCGTCAAGATGAGTGCGCCCGCGCGGCGGGCGAGGTCGATGATCGCTTCGCGCATGAGTCGTGTCGATTCCCGGCGTCGTTGGGTCGGCATCGTAGGGGCGTCGATCCGCGTCCCCTACTCGGATGTGCGCACCCGCGGCGCGAGGCGCGGCAATCGCCGAAGGGAAAGGGCCTTGGCGATCCGCGTCCAGACCGAGAGCGCCGCGAGCCGAAGGCCGAACGGGATGTCGTGCCGCAAGTAGCGGCCCGCGAGCCGCCCGGGCTCCTGCAGGAGCCGGTAGGTCCACTCGAGGCCGGTGTTGCGCATCCAGGCAGGCGCGCGCCGCACCTCGCCGCAGAGGTAGCTGAAGCTGATGCCGACGCCGAGGAACCACGCACCGGGCGCGCTCGGCCGAAGGTGTTGAATCAACCGCTCTTGCTTGGGACAGCCCAACGCCACGTAGACGATGTCCGGCGCTGCTGCCTCGACGCGCCGGACGATGCGCTCCATCTCGCCCGGGTCGTTCTCGAATCCCATCGGCGGGCAGTCCGTGCCGGCGACGCGCAGCGCGGGGTGCCGGCGACGCAGCTCCGCCGCACCCGCTTCCGCGGTGCCGGGATCGCCCCCGAGAAAGTAGACCGAGCGCCCTTCAGCGGCCGCTCGTTCACTCAGCGTCGAGACGAGGCTCGAGCCGGCGACGCGCTCCGGCAAGGGCGTGCCGAGGATCTTGCTCGCCCACACGATCGGCATGCCGTCGGCGACCGTGAGGTCGGCACGGCGAAACAGCGCCCAGAGGTCCCGCGAGCCCGAGAGCATGCGCAGGATGTCGAGATTGGGCGTGACGACCCAGCCCCCGCGTCCGGCGTCCAACTCGCCGAGGATGTGCTCGATGCACGCGGCCTCGGTGACGTCGTGAAACGGAAAGCCGAGGATCTCGACGACCGGAGGCCGCTCGCGAACACTGGTGGATACGGTCTCCATCAGCTCCACGTACCGCGCTCCATGCCCTCGGCGTAGACGGGGCTGTCTCGAACGATCGCCAGGACCTGCTCGCGGACGTCGTCCGGCATCTCTCGGCGCCAGTGGTTCATCGACTCCGCGGGGTCGCGGAACACGGAGAAGTAGCTCTTCGTGAATCGTTCCTCGCGTTGCCAACGGCTGCTCGAGGACGGCGTCGTGCTGGCCTCGACGAACGCCGCCACCTGGTCATCGAAGTCCAGTCCGAGGAACGCCAACGCCTTGCGGCTCTCGCCCTCGGGATCGCGGCACAGGTCTTCATAGAAGATCCAGCAACCGGCGCTCGCGTCTTCGAGTCCCTTGCGGGCCTGCTCGACGGACACCCGCCAGAGCAACGCTCGTTTCTCCGGCTTCGTCATGTCGTCGATTCTGTTTCCGAAGCGCTCGAGGAGCTCGGGGCTCACGCTGCCCACCCGGCGAGCGAACTCCTTCTCGCGCGTGTCGCCCATCAGATTCTCCTGCTGGCCCTTCAGGTGGGACCAAACGACGGCGGCAGGATGACGAACGAGGTAGAGCACCGGGATCCCCGCGTCGACGGCCAGCCGGACCATCAAGGTCTCGAGGTTCACCTCCTTGAAGACGACCCGCGGCCTGCCCTTGGGCGTGTAGAGCCATCGAAACACCGGGCGGGCGGCACGGAACTTCCGCGCAAGCGGCCAGAGCATCTGTTGGCCCCGCTTGCACCGCGCACGCAGGTTCTTGCGGAAGAAGGGGGGCTTTTCCGTCAACGGGTGCGATCGCAGCAACTGCTCGTACACCCGATCGAGGACGTCGGGCCCCGTGTCGCCGGACTCGATCGCCCGGCGCAGCGCGAGGATCTCGGGCTCCTTCTTGCGCCGGTGAAAGGGCTCGAACCGGTACGCAACGTCGGGATGCGCTGCGATGATGGAACCGAGCCAGGTCGAGCCGCAACGGCTCGTCCCGAAGATGCCCGACAGCAGCGGCTCGGCGTCACCCATCATCTCTCCTAGCTCGGGCGTGATGCGGGGGAACTGCACTCCGTTCCCACGGGATCGCTCGGGCCGAGTGGTCCTGCCACTGATCCATGCGCGGCGAAGCAAGCATAGCCCCGTGTTCGACTGCGGCGAACTCGAAGCGAGTCTTCGGCGCCGGCGATACCCGGTGTGAGCGTCGATACGGAGCGCGATCGAAGGAAATCCCGTGACTTACTCCGTCCTCTCATCAAGCTTGGGGACGGGCCGCCTCGAACACGGAGAGCGCCTCGGAGGTCTCGTGAAGAAGCTGGCGATGTGGATGGTCGGAATCGCAGCGGGTGGCGTTGCGCTCATCCACCGCGCGCTGCGGCCGTTGCTGGGCGCGGCGACCCGGTTCGCCCGACTGGTTCATCTGCGCGCCGTGGTCGACGGGAGCGTGCCGGTCACGACGCAATTCGACGGACCGGCACGGACACCGGGTCGTGTGCGTCTCGACCTGGGCCCGAGCTGCCGACTCGGTCGCAACGTGTTCTTCGAGACCCACGAGGAAGGACGGATCCGAGTCGGCGCGAACGTGCGCTTGAACGCGGGGACGTTTCTCGTCGCCTATCGCGGCATCGACATCGAGGACGATTGCCTGATCGGCGAGTACGTCAGCATCCGCGACGCCGACCACGGAACGAACCCCGGCACCCCGATGCGCCTCCAGCGGCACGAGGCCGCGCCGATCCGGATCGGAGCGGGCGCCTGGATCGGGCGAGGCGCCGCGATCCTCAAGGGGGTCACGATCGGACCGGGCGCGGTGGTCGCCGCCAACAGCGTGGTCACGAAGGACGTCCCCGCGTCGGCCATCGTCGGCGGCGTGCCGGCCCGGCTCCTCAAGATGCGCGACGATCAGGCCGAGGCGCCGGAGCGCTGACGCGGTTCAGTCGGGCGCGGACCCCGAGAGATCGCGAATCGTCTGGTCGAGGTCGACCGCGATGCCGGTCTCTCTCCCGTGCCGTTCGAGCCCCTCCCGAAGACAGGTCAACGCGCCGGACACCACTGCGGGCGAAGGACGCAGTCGATCGACGATTCGACCCAGGAACGCCGCCGCTCGTTCCGGCTCGGCGTGGACGGCGAACGTGTACGACGCCATCAACCGACCCAGCATCGTCCCGTAGAGCTTGGGCTGCTTCTCCGGACGCGTCACGACGCGGGCAAGCTCCAGATCCACGCGAACCGGCGCCGCGCCGGGCGGCAGGAGGTAGTTCGTGGTCGTGTTGTCGGTGTCCAGGACGCCGCTCGCAACCATGCCGGCCATGATCTCGATGAAGCCGTCTGTGATCGTCGCGATCTCGTCGTCGGCTCCGTCGGCGACCAGCGACGAGAGCACGTCACCCGCGCGCACGCACGCACCGAGGTCCTCGACGGCAATCACGTCGAAGGCTCCGTCGCCTTCCTCGAGTCGCGCTCGGCCGAGCGGGGCCGGCACGGACACGCCCGCCTCGTGCAACCGGCGCAGTGCCGTCCACTCCCGTTCGGCGTTCGTCGTTCGCAGGCGTGCGCGGATTGCGGCGATCACCCCGCTGACGTCCCACATCTTCAGGACGACCGTCCGGTCGCCTTCGACGCGAACGCGAACGGTCTGTACGTTCTCGCGCTTCGCTCGCAGAACGTCGAACGCCACTCGTTCGTGCCTGACGGCGGATGCGAGCTCGCGCAGCTCCTCCGGGGGCAGGCTGTCTATCGCCATTGCCGACGCCTTCCCGTAAGAGCCATGGATCTCCCGCACGCGCGGATCGAGTCGCGGAACGCACTATGATGTCCGAGGGTACGAGCCGAACCCAGTTCCGACACCGAACAAGCGTTCGTTCGTCGCGCGGTAGAGGCTGGCTACAATCCTGCATCCGTCCGCGAGGACCCATGGCCAGCAAGAACGAACACGCGCTTCTCGAGGCGGCCGCGCCGGACGCCGGTCGCTGGCCGCGCTTCTTCGATCAGCTTCAACGCGACCTCAAGCTCTGGCTCGCGGTCGTGCTCGTGCTACAGGCGAGCCGCGTGCTCCTCGTCTATCTGTTCCAGGAGCGGCTCGAAAGCGAGTCCGGGCTCGGCGACGTCCTGACGTGCATGCGCGCCGGACTGCGACCGGACTCGATCGTCGCGGGCTACACGACCGTCCTGCCCGTCGTCGCCAGCATGGCCTGTCTGTTCGGCGCGCCGGCGGTACTTGCCCAACGGGTCCGGCTGATCGTCGGCGTTCTGTTCCTGGCGATCTCGATCCCGATGGTGGCGGTGAGCTACGGGTTCTTCCGGGAGTACGACGACGTCTTCAACGAGTGGGTGTTCGGGCTCATCTACGACGACCCCGGCGCCATCTACGACACGGTTGCCGAGGAATACAACCTGCTCTGGATCGGCCTGGGTCTCCTGGTCACGGTCGTGCTGCACGTCTTGGCGCTGCGCTGGTGGTTGCGGCGCCCCCTCTTCCCGCCGGCATGGACGCGAGCTCTGGCGTCGCGCCGCGCGGCGCAGGGCCTGGTGGTGCTCGTGACGGTCGCGTTCCTGGTCGTCTCGGTTCGGGGCAAGGTCGGTCGGGCCGCGCTGGAGCTCAAGGACGTCGGCATCACACGCGACAAGACGTTGAACAAGCTCGCGCTGAACGGCTACATCGCGCTGAAGTTCGCGATCGAACGGCACATGTTGCTCTCGTCTTCCAACGGCATCGAGGTGTACTTCCCCGCCGAATCGATTCGCGACGAGACGGCGTTCTTCCTCGGCGAGGACCTGAGCGGCGCGGACATCGACGAAGCGTTCACGCGCACGGCCCCGGGCGCGGGGGATGAACCGCCGCGGCACGTGTTCGTCATCGTCATGGAGAGCTACAGCGCGTGGCCGATGCTCGACGAGTATCGTTCCCTCGGCCTTGCCGAAGGCCTGCGATCGCTCGGAGAGGAGGGCGTTTCGTTCCGGCACTTCCTTCCGGCGTCGACGAGCACGATGACGTCGCTCGGCACGATCATCACCGGCCTGCCGGATGCGGGTGTCTTGATCAACTACCGGCCTTCCGCGCGCGAGCCGTTCGCCGGCTCGGCGCCGGAGATCTTCAAGCGACTCGGGTACAAGACGCGGCTCTTCTCCGGCGGCACGCTGACGTGGCAGAAGACGGAGGAGTTCGCCCGCAATCAAGGCTTCGAGGAGGTCTACGGCGCGGCGCACATCGGCGCCGGACTGTCGAGCGCGTGGGGCGCCGACGACCGCCTGCTCTTCGACCTGGTCCAACGTACGGTCTCGAAGGACGAGCGCAGCTTCAGCGTCATTCTCACGACGAGCAATCACCCGCCGTACAACATCGACGTCCGCAAGGCGGGATTCGGCCTGCAGGAGATCCCCGAAGCGTGCCGGGCTGCGGCCAATCCCGCCTATGGCAAGGCGGGCAAGCTGCGCCACTTCCTCAACAAGTGCGGGCACTTCTGGTACTCGGATCACGCCATGGCGACCTTCGTGCGCGACACGGACCGGGCGCTACCGGGCTCTCTGTTCGCGATCACCGGTGATCACGTCGGCAGGGTGTACATCCCTGCCAACCCGAGCTTGTTCGAGACCGCGAGCGTGCCGCTGGTTCTTTTCGGTCCCGCCGTGAACGGCAGGCCGCCGCCGCTCGACGTCGCCGGAAGCCACATCGACATCGTGCCCACCCTGGTCGAGCTGGTTGCGCCGGCCGGCTTCACCTATTCACACGCGGGCGAGAACCTGTTCGGTCCGCGCCGTCGCAATCTGGGTGTGGGCCGCAACTGGGTCATCGGGCCGGGGTTCATCTTCGACACCCGGACGAATCGCGGTTTCCAGCCGCTTCCCTGGGCCCCGCTTCCCGACGACACGCCGCCGGCCGAGATCGTTCGCCGCACGCACCACGCGCTTCACGGCATCGGGTGGTGGCGCATCATGAAAGGCGCGAAGCTACCGCGGGGCGGGACGGACTGACGACGCCGCTAGGTCTTGTCGCCGCGCCAGACTCGGCGCAGAGACCCGCCCGTGCGTCGCGCGAACAGGTACGGAGGCCAGAGGACCAGTGACCGCAGCCACTTGCGAAAGCCGGCGCCGCGTCGACCGGACGCCGCGAGCGCAACCGCCGCACGCTGGCAGCCCCCCGCGTTGAGGCGTCGCTCGGTGAGCCGCGACCGGAAGCGATCGAACGAGGTGAGCAGCTTGCGGTACTCGGCGCGAACGTTCGTGATCTCTCGAACGAACGCCTCCGGCTCCTGCATGGTCTTCGACTCGCCGTGGAATCGGAACGCGGCGAGCACCTGCTGGACGGGATGCGGACGCGCGCCGGCCTTCAGCCGAAGGCGCATCCAGTACTCGCCGTCGAACACGTAGTTCAGATCCTCGCGAAACAACCCGTGCTCTCGGCTCAGCTCGGCGGCCCAGAACGATCCTTGTTGGGGCACCATGTTCTTGCCGAGCCAGTCGGAAGGGTGCTTCTCGATGCGGCAGTGCTTGACCGTCTCGGTACAGCCTGGGCCGAAGTAGCGCACGCCGCCCGATACCCAGCGGGCCCCGCCGGCGAACGCCTGGGCAACCGTGTCGAGCGACCCCGGCTCGAGCAAGTCGTCGCTGTTGATGTAGCAGAGAATGTCACCGGTCGCGCGCTCCAGTCCCTTGTTGATGGCGTGGGACTGTCCGCGATCCGGCTCGCTGACCCAGTAGGCGAGACGCGACTCGTACTTGCGAATGACGTCAGGACTCCCGTCGGTGCTGGCGCCGTCGATGACGATGTATTCCAGGTTCGGATACCCCTGGTCGAGCACCGATCGCATCGTCTCGTCGATGAACTCCGCCTGATTGAAGCTCGGTGTCACGACGCTGATCTTGGGCAGGTCGCTCATGATCGGGCCTCCACCGCGTCGTTCGCGACACCCGGGCGCGCCGGGACGGCGGTGCCGTCGAGCGAAGCGCTCAGGATCGCGGCCAGGTGTGCGACCTCCTTGTCGATGTCGAACGCCACGTGAACCTTGGCCTGCGCCGCGAGCCCGAGGCGACCGCGAAGGGCCGCGTCCTCGACGAGCTCCGAGAGCGCCTCGACGAGCCCCGCTTCGTCCCCGGGCGACACGAGGCGACCGGAGACGCCGTCCTCGACGAGCTCCGTCGTACCCGCGACGTTCGAGGCGATCACCGGCAGACCGGCCGCCATCGCCTCCATCAAGACGACCGGCACGCCTTCGGCGAAGCTCGCCATGACGAAGACGTCGGACCCCGCCAGATGCGCGCGCACTTCCTCGGCGGTCTGATAGCCGGCGAAGCGCACCGCGTCCCCGACGCCGAGGTCGGTCGCCTCTTGCTCGAGCTCCGTCCGCTCGGGACCGTCGCCGACGAGGGTGAGCGCGAGATCCGGGTGCGACGCGTGCACGGCGCGAAACGCGCGCAGAAGCACCGACAGCCCCTTGACGCGAGCGAGCCGGCCGACGAACACCAGCCGTTTCGCGGCGCCCTGGTGATCCCGTCGGCCGTACGCGTCGGGCTCGACACCGCAGTGCACGATGCAGAGCTTGTCCCAGTCTCCGGCGTCGGAGAACACCATCACCTGACTGCGGCAGAAGTGACTGATGCAGTTGACGAAGCGCGCCCTGCGGACCTTCTCGTCAATCCGCCAGCGATGCGGCTCGTAGAAGATGGCCGGGCCGTGAATCGTGAAGCTGAAGGGAAACCCACCCAGCTCGGACGCGAGCATCGCCACAGTACAGCTCGAGCTCGCGAAGTGATTGTGGACGTGCGCGAGCCGGTGCCGGCGAACCAGTCGCGCGACGAGCGCCGCCTCCATGAAGTAGAACAGCTGGCGCGCGAACCCGCGCAGCCCGGGCGCGCGGGTGCGCATCGCGAGGACGAACGTGCGGGCGTATCGAACGGGCGACGTCAACAGCGATCCGAGATGCGCGCCCAGGAACGCGAAGAAGCCGGGCGGCAGCACGTAGCTCGTCGTGCCGGTGTCGATGGGCTTGGCGGCGCGCTCGAGCTGCTTCGGACGACGGATGGAGATCGTCTCGACGTGGAAGCCGAGCGCGCGCAGCCCCATCACCTCGCGCTGGATGAACGTGTCCGTTGCGCGCGGGTACTCGCCGGTCAGGTAGCCGATCCGATGGCTCATCGTGAGGCTCCATCGGTTTCGACCGGGGCGCCGGACGGAACCTCGACGTGCGTGAAACAACGGTCGAGTCCTTCCGGAAAGCCGTAGCGAGGCTTCCAGCCGAGCACGCGTTTCGCCTTCTCGTTCGAGTAGCGGAACGGCTTGCAGCGCGCGTGCAGGCTCGCCGGGGAGAGGATCTGCGGGACCTTGGCGCGGCCCTTCAGGAAGATCCGATTCACGAACCAACCGAACCGCGCGATGCAACGCATGACCGTCCAGGGGATCCGAATCAATCGAGGACGCGGCCGGGTGTGGCGCGCGAGAGCCCCGAGGTAGCGCCGCTGTGTCGGAAGCGCGTCTGCGACCGCGACGAACACCTCGCCCAGCGCCTCTTCTCGCTCGGCGCAGAGCACGACGAGGTCCGCGCACGACTCGACGTGGACGAGCGGCAACCGCGCCCACGCGCCCGTTCGGACCCAGAGCTTGTCGGACAGCTTGGAGCCGAGCCGCGCCGTCCAGGTTTCGCCGGGGCCGTAGATCGCGCCGGGACGGACGATCGCCGCTCGGAGCAGTCCCTTCGCTTCTGCTTCGCGCACCCTGCGTTCCTGCATGAGCTTGGTCTGGCAGTACGCATCGCGCGACGCGGGTCGGGGCTCGAGCGGCGACGCCTCGTCGACGACGGTGAACGCGCTCATCCCGAGCCAGTCGTAGACGGAAAAGGTGCTGGTGAGCACCATGCGCTCGACGCCGGCCTCCCCCATCGCCGCGATGAGGTTGTCCGTTGCGACGACGGTGCCGGCGAGCTGTGCATGCAGATCGCCCGCCTTCGCCGCGGCGAGATGAAGGACGACGTCCACGTCGCGCAGCGCGTCGACGAGTCCTTCCGGATTGCGCAGGTCGACCCGGACGGTCTCGGGGGCGGCGGCACCGGTCCACTCGCGCGGCAGGGACGTCGCAGGCCGAACGAGCGCGCGAACGGAGTGCCCGCGCTGCATCGCCGTCGCGACGACGTAGCGCCCGAGAAAGCCGGTGGCGCCGGTAACGAGGAACCTCATTCGACGTCGACCCCCTCGAGGAGCGCGTCGATCAACGCGAGGGTTCCATCGATCTCCGCGTGCCCCACCGGGAGCGGTTCGCTCGCACGGATCGCATCGTAGGTGCGGCCGAGGAAGTAGTGCAGGCCCTCGTACGGGGTGCGCTGCATGACCTTGTCGCGAAAACCCCGCACGGCCGCCGACTTCAACGCCTTGCCGCTCTTCCACAGGTTCACGAGCGGCCCGAGCGGCCCGCCGCCGCGAGGCACGGTCACACGCACGTGCGGCTGAAAAAGCTCCGCGACCGCCTCGCCGCGCGTCCCGCGCACCGTCACTTGGAAACAGTCCGGCTGGGTACGCGCCGTGAACCGGATGCGCGCGCGCAGGGGGCCGTGCGTCACCAGCGCATCCAGGTCGTCGAAGCGGAACAGGTCGCCCCCGCCGTAGTTGTTCCAGTGGGCGTCGACGTCGTCGAAGCCCCCGGTGAACTGCAGGGTGAGATAGGTCAGATGCGTGATGAACTCGTGGATCACCCCCGCCGGCAGGCCGTGGCTCGGGTGCGGGAGATTCGCGTCCGCGTAGCGCCCGCTCGCCAGGTTGAGTGCCATACGGACCTCGACCTCGGCCACGTCTCCGAGGTGGCCTTCGCGAAGCAGCCGTTCGATCTCGCGCACGGGCCTGTTGAAGCGGTAGTTCTGAACCTCCGTCAGCCGCCGCCCGCGTTCTTCTGCAAGGCGCCACAGGCCCTCGAACGCGGCGCGCGTCGGCGCGACCGGCTTCTCCGCGATCACGTCCGCGCCGCACTCGAGAGCGTCCGTCACCAGCTGGATGTGTGTGTGCGGCGGGGTGAGGACGTGAACGACGTCCGGCGACGTCTTGGCGAGCATGCGCGCATGATCGGTGAACGCCGCATCGGCCTCGAATCGCTCGGCCGCGAAGTCGGCCAGCACCGGCGTTCGGTCACAGACGCCGACGAGATGCGCGCGCGGGAACGACTGCAGGAATCCCAGGTGCTGATCGGCGATCCGACCCGCTCCGATCACCGCCGCACGCAACGGGGTCTCTCCTGCTTGCCTCGCACCGCTCATCGCAGCTCAGGATCCCGATGTCTGCTCGCGCGGGGCGGCCTGCATCTTCTTGTACTCCATGATCCCCGATCGTTGGCCCGTGAGGCGTCCGAAGATGAACCGCAGCACGCCCAGCGAGCCGCCGACCTTGCACACCATGTTCACGAGAGCGTAGCCCAGGGAAAGAGACCAGGACCGTCCTTGTTTGCGAGCACGATGAAAGAGGCCGAACGCCGGCTTGAGCCAAAGCAATCCGACCAAAACGAGCGGCCACCAAAACAAGGCACTACCCGCGATCACGAAGGGTAGTCCGAGTCCGTAGCAGACGATCGAGAGCGTCTGTCGGCGCCACGGGAACCCGATGGGGCCCGGATGACGCGCCGCGACCTCCACGCATGCGTGACCCGAGCGGACGCTTCGCCGCCAGTACTCGGCGAAGCTGCCCATCGCGACGTCGTGCAGCGTCATCTCGGCGCGCAACCGCAGGATGCGCCATCCCGCCTTGCGCATGCGGAAACACAGATCGGGTTCCTCGCCGGCGATGAGGTCGAGCGGCCATCCTCCTGCTTCGCGCAGCGGGTCGACCCGGAACAAGGCATCCCCGCCCACGTAGGGGACGTCGCCCGGCGGAATGTCCCAGTCGATGTCGATCAGACGATTCCAGACTGACGCGTCCGGACGCTCCTCGCGACGCCGCCCGGTGACCGCGGCGACGTCGGCATGCTTGTCGAGCGCGGCGACGGCGGCGGCCGGCCATTCGCGTTGCATCACGCAATCGCCGTCGATGAAATGCACGAGGGGTAGATCGGGGTCCGCGGCAAGCAGCAGATCCAGACCCTCCTGGCGCGCCCGTGCAGCCGTGAACGGGCGCGAGGGGTCGAGTCGATGGACCTGCGCTCCGGCGCGCTCGGCGGTCAGGACGCTCCCGTCGTCCGACCCGGAGTCCACGTAGACGACGCGCTCGAAGTGCAGGAGGACGGACTCCAGGCACGCGCGCAGGCGCTGGCCCTCGTTGCGGCCGATCACGACGGCGGCGACGCGCTCCCAACGCGAGGCGGTCGCGGACTCGCTCGTTTGCGACGTGCGACGATCCTGGCTCATGTTTCGCTCCCCGCGCGCCGCGCAATCACCTCGCGCAGGAACGCGTCGTAGGCGTCGGCAACGGCCGCGTAGGTGAAGCGGCGCAGGACGACATCGCGGCGGGCGCCCTGCAGTGACGGGTCGTCGGAGGCCAGCGTCGTACGCAGCCCTTCTGCGACCGCCTTGGCGTCGCGCGCGTCGACCAGGGTTCCCTGATCTTGCACGATCCAGCGCGTCGTCGGATTGTCGTCGGCGACGATGGGCAGGCCGGTGGCCAACGCCTCCAGGTAGATGATCCCGAAGGGCTCCTCCCGGCTCATGTGGAGCAGCACGTCGGCGCTACGGTAGAGATCCGGCATGGCGTCCGGCGGAAGTCGATGAAGCGAGAAACGCCCCGGCATCCTCATGTTGCCCTCGGCTTCCACCCGGCCCCGAAGCGGCCCGTCTCCCACGACGGCGAGGTGGAGACCGTCGACCGCGGCCGCGCACGAAATGGCGGCGAGCACGCGCTTGCTCTCGTTCAGCGCCCCCACCGTGATGGCGAGCGGCACGTCCGCGGCAAGGCCGAAGCGCTCGCGGCGACGCGGTCCCGGCTGAAAGACGTTCTCGTCGACGCCGTTCGGGATCAACGTCGCGAACCAACGCTCTCGATTCGCCTCGTAGAACACCTGACTGGTGCAGACGAGACCGTCACATCCGAAATACTTGAACTCGCGGCGGTCGTTCCGCGCAGGCCAATCGCCGTTGTGGGTCACGAACACGTGTGCGGGCCGGTCGGCCCGGCGGCCGCGCGCGCGCAACATCCAGTTCAGGAAGGGGTAACCACAAGTGACGGTTACGTCGTAGTCGCTCGGGCGATAGCGGCGCAACACGCCTGGGAGAAACGAGGCCTCCTCGTAGACGTACTCGCTGCGGAACACGGGCAGCTTCGGGAAGTCGCGAAAGCGCTCCCGGGAGAGGCACGGAGATCGAAGGTAGCGATAGGCGGCGCGGGCGTCGTCCGCACCGGAACCGATGAGCGTCACGCGCCATCCACGCCGGACGAGCTCCTCGCCCAACGTCTCCATCGCCACCTCGGCGCCGCGATTCACGCTGTGAATGCCGGGCAGTGTGAGCAGGACGCGCGGGGCGGCCGTGCCGTTCGACGACGCGGCGTGGGCGGGTGATCGATCGAGAGCGCTCATGCGGTTCGCCCCGGACCGCTGAGCTCGCGCAGAAGTCGCAGCGTCGCCTGCGCCTCACGGCGTCTTGTGGGCTTGCCGTGCCCGCCGAGCGCGCGAACGGTGTGCATCAGCATGTCGGTCGTACGCAGCAGCCACTCCGCCACGCGTCCATAGCACTTTCGTTGCACGAGGTAGCGCGCGGTCCAGAGGAAGCGTTGAAGCCGTTCGCGCGACACACGGTCCGGGTCGGAGGATCCGCCGTGCAGGTGTCGAATCTCGATCGAAGGATCGTAGCGCCTTCGATAGCCGGCGCTCCGGAGCCGGAAGCACAGCTCGACGTCTTCGCCCGTGAAGAAGAAGTCGGTGTCGAAGAAGCCGCCTGCGGCCTCGATGGCGTGCATGGGCAGCAGCAGGAACGCGCCGCCGAGCCAGTCCACGTCGCGCGGCGTCGGATCCGACGCGTCGTCGGGCTCCTGGATGTCCGCCCAGCCGAACACGCGCGGGAATCGCCACGGCAATCCGAGCGCGCAGAGCAACATCCGAGCCGGCGTCGGGAACCGGCGGGCGTTCACCTCCGCCGTGCCGTCCGCAAGGAGCTGGCGAACACCCAGCGCGCCGATCCGACGGTCCTGCGCCAGCACGTCGAGACTGCGCAAGAGCGCGCCTTCGGGCACCTCCGCGTCGCTGTTCAGGGCGAGGACCGTCTTGGCGCGCGGCGCGTGGCGCAAGCCGAGGTCGTTGCCGCCCGCGAACCCCAGGTTGCGCGGCGACACGATCAGTTGCGCGACGTCCGTCCAGCCGTTCGATCGAATCGCGTCCTCGAGTAGCTCCGCCGACCCGTCTCCCGACCCATTCTCGACGACCATGACCCGGGCGCCCTCGAGCGAACGCAGCTCCGTGACCAACGATGCCAGGCAGCGAACCGTCAGCGCCGGCGTGCGGTAGTTGAGGACCACGGCGACGAGATCGAGCGGTTCCGCGACGTCTCCCTCGCCGGGAGCTGCAGCCGGCGGCGATTGCGACGGTGACTCGATTTGTTCGCTCATTCGTACGCCCGGTACGTCGGCAAGCTGACGCGCTGGTCCGCCTCCCAGAGGGAGGCGAGGGCCGACCCTTCCAGCACTTTATCGACCAGATGCTCGTCCGACGTATCGAGGAGGCTTCGCCACGGCGCCGTGTGCTCGCGCCAGTGATCGGTCATGCGTCGGAGGTAGGCTTCCGCGTCTTCCGCGGGCTCGACCCCGGAGAAGGACCAGAGCCGCCTCGCGGTCGGAACGGGGTCGGCCACGACGTCCTCGTCCCGGACCCGCAGATAGCGTCCGGTTGCGCGGCCGGCGCGGTCCAGCGCCTCGTAGACGTAGCGCCAGAACCACAGCTCGGTCTCGACGGCCGACATCGCGTCCACCTCGGCGCTCGGCAACGACCAACCGGGACGCAGCGCCAGCACACGGCGAAGCCGCTCGCGATTCGCGCGGGCGACCTGTTGCTGGTCCTGGAAGTCGAGCCAACGCTTCCGGTGGGAGTAGACGAACCCGCCGGGGTGCCGGATCACGGCCACCACGCGCGCGCGGGACCGGTTCTCGAGCACCCACGGCACCCAGCCCGCGGCGGGCCCGATCTTCAGGACGGGCGTCGCTTCTCGCAGCCGTTCGCGATCGCCGAGCCACGCCGGGTACGCCCACTCGGCGCCGCGCAACGAGGGAAGGACGAGCCCGGCGACGCGACGCAGCTTGCCGTGCCTCACGACGCGATGCAGCCCGAGCGTTCGAGCACGGGATCGAATGTGGTGTTTCACCGTCTTGGGAAAACGGTCTCGCTCGCCCATGCGTACCGATGCCCACTCGACCGCCGCGTCCCAGCCGCGTTCCAGCTGCTCGGCCGCGTCCGTCTCGGGCACCTGGTAGTCGGGCAGCCGTAGGAACGGGGAGCCTTCGAGCTCGTTGGGCTCGCAGCGCACGTGCGTCGCGGGGCTCAGGTCGAACAGCTTGAGGACGCGCTTCGTCCCCGACTTGCCCGCACCCGCAACGAGAACGTACGGAACGGCGTGACGGCTCTCGGCGCGCTGCGCACTCGACATGGTCAGGGTGCACCCTTGGGCCGCGGGTGCGTCGGCCTTCGGCGCAGGCCGTACACGCACGTGGTCAGCGCGCCGACCGCGATGACGTACAGGGGGCTGCGCATGGCGTTCATGAGGTTGTCGACCGCGTGCAGCCCGACCATCACGGCGAGCGCCGCGGCCGCGCCGACCATGGGACTCTTCCAGTCCCGCGGCGACAGGCGGCGGATCACCGCGAGCGCGGGCAGCAACAGCGCGAGCGTAATCGCCAGAAGGCCGACGACGCCGCGCCGCGCGAACGTGATCACCCAGAAACCGTCGGGAATGACCGCGACGTCCACGTCGCCGACGCGTACGCGCAGCCCCTTGCCGTCGCGGCTGACAACGGCGCGTCCGTGGCCACCCCACCCGAGCAGCGGTCGATCCTTGCCGTGCTCGAGCAGGTACTCCTCGCTGACGAGGCGTGTCTGAAGCGATGCCGCACGCTGCTCGCTGCCGAGCGTCTCGGCTACTTTCAAGAGTTGCTCCCCGGACCAGACTCCGGAGCCGCGAACGCCCATGTAGACGACCGGGAAGAACAGGAGCGCGACGGCCAGCGCCCGAATCCTCATGCGCGGCGTCATCAGCACGACGCCGACGCCGACGCCGATCAGCAGGAACGCCAGCATCGACTTCAGCATCACGGAGATGAGCACCAGAGGCACCACGAGAAACGAGACGGGAATCCCACGGATCTCGCGCGCCGCCTTGCTCGCCCAGACCCAGACGCCGAGCACCGACGCCGACGCCATGAAGATCGCGACGGCGAGCCCGTGCTGCATGAAGACCATCGGCCGCCAGCCCTCACCGCGGCCCGCCTGGGCGAAGACGTGCTGGCGGAAGCCATAGAACGTCTGATGGAGCCGCGGGCTCATGCGCAGCTCCCAGGCACAGAAGGGCGCATAGATTACACCCGCCATGAAGAGCCAGATTGCGAGCTCCCGCAGCCGCTGGGCCGAGTTGAAGTAGACCCGCCCCAGCGCGTACGGCACGCCCCAGACGAGGAGCTGATCGAGCACCTCCGACGCGCCGTCATACGCGCCGAGACCGTTGGAGATCGAGCTCGCCAACGGACACAGCAACCAGACGGCCATCGGGACGTCGAGCCACCTGAACTTGAACCTTCCGAACGCGCGCGTGTCGAACAACACCATCCCGAACAGGACCGAGAACGCGATGGCGCTTGCCTTGTTCCAAGGCGGGGCGCCCGGCAGGTCGTACTGCGCCATCGGAAGGAAGAGCCAGCCGAAGATGTACGCGGCCATGACCGCGCGGTGAGGTCGCAGCAGCGAGAAGAGAACGATGACGAGCGGAACGACGCCGAACATCGCAACAGGAACGAGAAAGTTGCCGCCCATCAGGCGCGATCTCCAGGGTCGAGCCCGCTGCGGCTCCAATCACGGACCCCATCCTCCTGGAATCGACCGCCCTCGCAAGGAGATCTCCCTCGCACACACAGAGACTTGGAGGCGAACGACGTACGAAGTGCGCGACCGTCTTGGTGACGATGCTGACGCGAAGCGAACGAGATGATCTGTGCCCGCGGTACTTCCCGTACGAAATGGCATGGCGCGTCGAGCCTACGCGTAAACTCACGCGCAAATGACGCAACGTCTTCGCACTCGAGTCGTCAAGGGATCGATGTGGGTCCTTGGCAGCGGATACGCCCGCCAAGGACTCCGCCTTGCCTCGAATCTCGTACTAACGCGCCTGTTGTTCCCGGAGGCGTTCGGCCTGATGGCGCTGGTGTCATCGTTGCAGCAGCTGCTGCACCTCTTCTCGGAGATCGGCGTCGGGTCCAGCGTGATCCACCATCCCGAGGGCCGTGAGCCCCTATTCTTGAACACCGCCTGGACCATTCAGATTCTGCGCGGGCTGATACTGTTGATCCTGGGCTGGCTGATCGCCGGCGCACTCTACGCGCTTCAGAGCATGGACTTCATCTCCGCGCAGAGTTCCTATGCAAACGTAGCGCTTCCAGCTCTGTTCGCCGTGGCGAGCCTGAACGCCGCGGTCACCGGATTCACGTCGATTTCGATCTTCGTGCTCAATCGACAGCTCAAGCTGAGGCAGCTCGTGTTGTTCGAAATCGGCATACAACTCATCAAGATCTGCTTTGCGGTGCTGCTCGCGTATCTGTTTCGGAGTGTCTGGGCGCTGATCGCGGGCGGTCTCATCGCCAGCGTCGCGCGGGTTGCCATCAGTCACGCTCTCTTTCGCGGGCATCGACATCAGCTGGCGCTCGACAGGACCGCCGCGGCCGCCATCCTGAAGTTCGGCAAGTGGATCCTCATCGGAACGATCGCCGGATTCCTGGCGAGGCGCGGCTCCAGGCTCGTCTTCGGCTTCTTCGTTTCGGAGGCCGTTCTCGGCCTCGTCGGAATCGCGATTCTCATCTCCAGCTCGCTCTCGCGGGTCATTGGTCGGCTCGAACAAAGGGTGCTGTTCCCCGCCTATGCGCAGATTGCCGCTCTTGGACGCCTGCACGTACGAAAACAGGTGGTGAAGGTCCGGTGGGCGATGATCGCGATCCGGATTCCCTTCACGCTACTGGTCGCGCTCTTCGGTTCCGAGATCATCAGTCTTCTCTACGACGACCGCTATGGTGAAGCCGGCCCGATGCTCCGCCTCTTGGCAGCCGGACTGGCCGTATCACCACTGCCGCCATATGGGAGCATTCTGCTTGGCTGCGGTGACTCGTTCCGGTGCGCGCTCGTCGACATTGCCGCCATGATCTTCAACATCGCGTGCATTGCGACAGGCGCCGTGGTCGCTGGAACGACGGGCATGCTGATCGGGTACGCGGCGACGTCGTTCTTCCTGTATCCCGTGGCCGCGTGGGCACTTCACAAGCACGGCGGCTGGGTTCCAAAGCTGGACCTGCTGCAGTTCGGTGTTGGCCTTCTGATCGTTCTCGCCGCTTGGTGGTACGCCCCGCTCCTCCCTTCGAACCTATGAGCGGCCCCACCGGTGGACATCGCGGGCTCCCCGCCCGCGCTCGACCCAATGGACCTACGGCAGGCGATCGAGATGCCCCTAGAATGCGCCGCTTGGCCAGGCATGCGTCCAGATTCAGAGGAGAGGAGGAACGGGAGCGATGACCAGCGTCGAGGTCAGCTGCTACAACTGCAGTTCATCGGAGCGAGCGCCCTACACAGAGGAAAACGGGTTCATGCTCGTCAAGTGCGCCGGATGCGGGCTTCTCTACATGACGCCACGTCCGAGCGACGAGGCATTGGCGCAGGCCCACGAGTGCGGCGTTCATCAAGGTGACACCGAGCTGGATGTGACCGGCGTCTTCGTCGACGACAAGATCCCTTCGTACGTGGCCAAACTTAGGGAACTCTTCGGAGCAGAGCTAGGCCATAAGAAGCGCACTTGGCTGGACATCGGGTGTGGACACGGCGAGTTCTTGGTCGCATTGGACCAGATCAGCAACCACCAAATCTCAGCATGCGGCATAGAGCCGAACATCAAGAAGCAGGAGTCGGCCCGAAGTCACGGCCAAGACGTGACCTACTTCGACCTGGCAGAGCACAGCGAGCAGTACGACGTGGTCTCGATGCTCAACGTGTACTCACACCTGCCGAATCCACCGGAGTTCATTCGACTCTGCAAACGACTGCTGAAACCCGGCGGAGAGCTTCTTCTACAGACCGGTGACACGGCGAACCTCGCCGCAGGCGAACACCCGAGGCCACTCTACCTCCCCGATCACCTGAGCTTCGCTTCCGAAGAGATCGTGTGCGACCTCCTGCGCCGGCAAGGCTTCGAGATCGTCGCGGTCCGGAAGTTCCGCGCCTTTCCGTTCAAGCGAAGCCTGTCGCGATGGACGAAGGAGATCGTAAAGTGCCTGCTGCCGTGGAAGAAATCCCAGCTGCCAAAGCTGATTGGTAAGCGCCGCCGGAGCCGCAAGTACATCACGGACATGTACGTCAGGGCGCGATTGCCGATCGGGCAAGAAACGACGAATTGAGGCCTGCATGCAGTCCAGGACGGCTCTCTGCGGGCCGAAGAGTCCTATGAACCCTGCTATCCTGCAATCCAGAACGTAATGGGAAGTGCGACATATATTGCAGCGACGAGGGCGCAAGCTCGGGCGACAGGCATTCGCCACGGGATCATCGAAGGAGCACGATACGCATGAGCGCCCCGCTCGTCAGCGTCGTGGTGCCCGCGTTCAACAGGGCGGATCGCCTCCCCCGCACGTTGGACAGCGCTCTCGCGCAGGACCACCCAGACGTGGAGGTGATCGTCTGCGACGACGGATCGACCGACGAGACGCCGGCACTTCTTCGGCGCTACGAGGAGCGTCACGGCCGCGAGCGCGTGCGGGTGATCCGGCAGGAGAATGCGGGCGCGCAGGCGGCGCGAAATGCGGCGATCTCGGCCTCCAAGGGGGCCTACCTGCAGGTCCTCGACAGCGACGACTATCTCGAGCCCGAAAAATTTTCGCGTCAGGTCGCCGCCATGGAGGCGGCCGACGCGGACATCGCCGTCTGCGACTACGCCAACATCGACGAGTCGGTCGACCCGCCCAAGCGCGAGGTCGTGAGCAACGACGTCGACGTCTTCCGTCACGTTTCGCGGCTCTATCCGGTCTCGACCGCCGCGCCGCTCTATCGGACACGAGTGCTGCACGCGGGCCTGTGGTTCGACCCTCTCATTCGCCGCAAACAGGAGATGGACTTCGTCTTTCGCTTCTGTCTGTCCGCGCGCCGGTGGGTGCACGTGCCGGGCGCGCTCTCGAACTACGTACGTCATTCGGGCGACCGATTGATCAATCAGCGCTACGAGGTCACCTGGTACCACGACCTGTTCAAGGTCGCATTCGAGTACTGGTCGAGCCATCGCGAGCACGTGCCGCCTGAGAACGACTGGATGATGCGACGGTACGGATTGGTTCTCGCGGAGCGACTCGTGAATCAGGGCCGGCCGGCGCTCGGGCGCGACGTCCTCAGGTCTCTTCGGCAAGTGCCGGGCGGCGGCGGGGATCGGTTCACGCGCGCACGCCTCGTCCTGCGCTCGCTGGTCCGCGGGCGTCGCGCAGCGGCAGAGAGCCGCTCGGACCGCGGCTACCAGGCCAAAGCCTGAGCCGAGCTCACGCTACTTCGGAGGAACGGCGCCGATCTGGACGGACCCCAGATCCGACGTCGGGCGAAGTCCCGCTCGAATGTAGTCGTTCACGGCATCCGCGGTGTAGGCGAGACGCCACTGATCCCTGGACTGCTTGCGTGCTTCGGCGATGAACGCTTCGAACGTGGCCGCCCCGCCCAGGCTCGCGTTGTAGCTCGCGATCGAGCGGGTCGGGTCCTCGAACGTCACGTCCGTCGTCTGCGCGCTCGTCTCGCTGCTCGTCTCGAGCCATTCACTGAACGGCATGCTCTGCCCGTCCACGCGGAACCAGGCGTCGCTCGCGACGTGCGAGTTGTAGGCGTTGCCCGTGATCGTCGAGGCGTTCAGGGCCAGCGTGTCCATGTTTACGAGGGGATCTTTCCGCGGCTGAGCGATCGACTTGAAGAGGTTGCGCTCGACGCTCAGGTTCGAGACGTCCGCCACGGGGGTGTCGCCGACAATGAGGCGAAACGTCCGACCGGTGACGTTGTAGACCGTGTTGTTGGTCACCGAAACGTCCTTCAGCATCCGATCGGCGTAGTACCCCTCCAAGAGATGGAGCCCGTAGCCCCAATCGACGGACGTTGAGTTCGTGAGGACGTTCCCGCGCACGACGCCGTTGACGGCATGGGTGACGCCGAGGAGGATCATCTGACCGTCGCCACCCATGTCGGTGAACACGCAGTCGGTGATCTCGACGTCCGTATTGGTCCAGCCCTTCGTTCGGTCGTCCTTGTCGAGGTGCACCACCATGCCGTTCCGATTTCGAACGAACAGGCAGTTCTCGACCTTCAAGTTCTCGGTCCACGCGCGGATCTTCAGCCCGTAGTTCCCGCCACGGCTGAAGATCGTGTTGCGGAACGTGTAGTTGCGTCCGCCCCGGGACTTGTAGACGTTGTGGTTCAACAGGTCACCGGTGCCGTTGTTGTCGAAGACGCACTCGTCGATGAGCGCTCCGTCGACCACTGAGTGCACACTGTCGGTGTACATCCCGAAGGAGGAACAGTCTCGGATCACGGAGCGACAGATGACGAAGTTGCTCACCCAGCGCAGGTCGATCCCGGTCTTCTTCTTCTGAATCGTCACGCCCTCGAAGTGAGCGCCGGTGTGGTTCCCTTGGAAGCTGAAGGAAATGCCCTCGCCGGTGCCGTCGCCACTGATGATGAGATCCGTGACAGAGACGTGGTCGGCATCGAGGAACACGGCCTTGACTGTCGGTCGGGGCAGCGTCGGCAGGCCGTAGTCCGATACGACGATCGGCTCGGACGTCGACTTCCCGTCTCTGTTCAGACGCACGGACTCCGTGGGCCAGACGTCACCTCGGCGCAGCAGAAGCCAATCCGGCTTGCCGTCCCTCAGAAGTGCGACCGCCGTGGCGAGCTTCTGGACCGGCTCGTCGGCCGAGAGACCGCTGTTGGCGTCGTCACCCTCGCTGTTCGAGACGTAGACGACCATGCCGTCTTCGGGCGGGACGACGATCGGCGGCGGCGGGACGACGGGCGGGGGAACGACCTGTTCGCCGGAAACGAGGGGCGCGGCGCCGCCGCCCCCGCACGCGCTGCAGAGGAGCAGCACCAGCGAGAGGAAGAGAGTGATTCGCACGGGGTGGCCTCCTGGAATCCACGTCTCCTGTCGACGCGCGTCCCCCCCGGACTTGAGCGGACTCCCCTGGCCCTGGACGGGACCCCCAAGAGGTGCGACACCTTACTGCGACACTAACAGGCCGCGCGAATTCCGAATTGGCGCCCACGACGCTTCGGTGACGGGCCCAAGAAGTCGAAAGTAGGCGGAAATCGGCGGTGCGTTGGCGCGGACGGTTCGGCCCGACTCACGTCGAGGACGCCCGTAGCGGCTCGTATCTGCGGTCCCAGGACGTAAACTCTAGCGTTCGGATCGATGCGCAAAAGGGGAACGAGCAGCGCGATGCAAGAGGTAGTGGACGACCGGCGCCATACGGGGGCACCCGGGGATGCGTCGATACATTATGCCGCATCCGCGCGTCCCCCGTGGATCCGCACGGGCGTGATCGCCCTGGGACTTCTCCTGATTGCGTTCGCGCCGACGCTGTTTCGACTCTTCGACGCATGGGCGCACGACCCGGAATACAGCCACGGGTTCTTGATGCCGCTGGTGGCGGCGTGGTTGCTCTGGGACCGCAAGGAGCGGCTGCGGCGTTTGCGCGGCGGCACGAGCTTCGTGGCGGTTCCGGTGCTCCTGATCTGCCTCTTCTGCGCGTTCACGGCGCAGCTCGACTTCATGACCTCGCTCGCGCCCTTCGCGTTCGTCGGCGCGCTGGGCGCGGTGCTGCTGGCATTCCTCGGATGGCGCGGCATCGGCGTGCTGCTGCCGGCACTGGTCGCGCTCGTCTTGGCGTGCCCGCTGCCGGGCGCGGTTCAACAGAGCATCACCCTCCCGCTCAAGTCGATCTCGGCCCAGCTCGCCGTCGGGCTCCTGAACGTCACGGACGTCCCGAGCGTCCTCGAAGGCAGCGTGATTCACCTGTCGGGCGCCGACAGCCTCTGGGTCGCCGAGGCGTGTAGCGGCATCCGATCACTCATCTCGCTCGTAAGCGTCGCGATTCTGGCGTGCTTCCTTTGGAACCGGCACTGGGGTCTGAGACTCGCCGTCGTTCTCGCCGCCGTGCCGATCGCGGTCCTCGTCAACGGCGGCCGCATCTGGCTGACCGGCTGGCTGTCGGTCAACGTGGGTCAAGAGACGGCGAAGGGTGCGTTCCACTTCTTCGAAGGGTTTGCCCTGTTCGCCGTCGCGGGTCTCTTGCTCTTGGGATTCGCAGGATTGATCGGGGCGCTCTTTCGGAGAGAGGAGATCGCATGACCCGCGTCGTACGCCTCCTCACGATCGTGCTCCTGGTGCTGGGTTGCGTCGGAACCTACGCAGCGGAGGCATGGCGCGACTCGCTTCGGCTCTCGCCGAAGGAGGCCGCCTGGCTCACCAAGCGTCTGGAATCGATTCCCGTTCTCACCCAGGAGCCGCTGTTTCGAGGCACACGGAAGGAGATCCCGCCGGACGTGGTCGAGCTCTCCGGCGCCGACTACTACGCGGCGATCGACTACCGGACGAGCGACGGCAGCCTGGTGCACATGCACATCGGCGCGGCCGCGCGAACCGAGGGGTGGTTGCACGAGCCCACGATCTGCCTCCCCGTCCACGGCTGGAACACGACCGACAGCGCACTCGTGCCGATTTGGGACGGTCTGACGGATACGCGAGAGAAGGCTCGCGTGCGGCGGATGACGTTTCAAAAGTCCGGCCGCCGAATGCTGGTCTACTACTGGTTCCACTACGGCGATGAAGTGATCACCTCGCGGCGCGAGCGTCGCTGGCTCCGCTACCGAGACCTGCTTGCCGGCCGCAAGGACCGTCCCGTACAAATCGTAATCCTCTACGCACCGATGCTCCAAGACGGCAACGATGCCGAGGAACGCGTCGAGTCCCTGGTTCGAGCCCTGTGGCCGAGCCTCTCCACGCTTTGCATTCCGGGAGAAACCGATGGCCCGTCGCCGTAGACGTCGTCTCACCCTGCTCATCATCGTGATCGTGCTTCTCGCCGGGCTCAGCGTGGGCGTGATCTACGTCCTCGACGTCGCACGTTCGGCGACCAACCCGCTGGACCAGGCGAAGGCGTCCATCGAGAGCGGCGACCTGGAGACCGCCGAGGCCCAGCTCCGCGACTTGCTTCAGGCGCGGCCCGACAGCATTCGCGCTCGCCGGATGCTGGTGGCGATCGCGATCCACGACGGCCGCTTGGACGAAGCGGAAGCGCTCGCGAAATACTTCTTCGAGAAGAAGCCGACCGAGGTGTTCGGACTTCAAGCGATGAGCGAGCTGGCGCTGCTGCGCCTCCAGATCGGGAAGGCCATCCGTCTGGCGCGCACCGTCGCCGACGAGGACCCGAAGTTCGCGCAGAGCATGCTGATGCGGGTCTATGGCGCGATCGGTTCACCCGAGAGCCGTATCCGATCGGTGCGCGCGGCAGAGGCGTTGGCGCCGCTTCTCGACGACGAGGCGGCACAGGCCGAGGCGTACGCGTACGCCGCCGAGACGCTGTGGGACCTGGAGCGTGTGTTGCCGGAAGGGCCGGGTCGGCAGAATCTGGCCGCACGTCGAGCCAACAACCACGAACGCGCGCGCAAGGCGTTGCAGAGCTCGGAGATCTGGAGAAAGCGGCTTCCCGCCGCGACGGCGCTCATGGCCCGGATTCAGATGTTGTCCGACGACGCGGAGGAAGCCGACGACGGCGCGAAGACGCTCGAGGCCTACCTGGCCGACGAGCCTTCGGCGCACCTGAGCCGGGCGACCCTGATTCGCCACCACGCGCGGCGTGGTCGGCTCGACGACGCGCGCAAGGCCATCCCCTTGATGGCGGACGCGCCCGCGCCGCTACAGCTGAGGGCGATCAGCGTGTTCGCGGAAGCCGGGCTGGCAAGCGGCACGGAGAAGGCATCCGACGAGCGGCGCAAGCAGGCGCTCGAGATCATCGACGCCGTCGCGCCGGGCCGGCAGCAGTTGTTCTCCCTGCTCCGCGCGCGATTGCAGCTCAACGGTGACGAAGCCGAAAGGCTCGAGGGAATGAAATTCTTCGAGACGTTCGCGCTCGAGCATACGGACAACGCGGCGATCGTTCGCGAGGCCTACGAGCGCATCAGCCGTGCGGGCGACCACGAGCGCGGACTGAAGCTCCTCGACGACGTCGCCAAGGCGAATCCCGATGCGCGATTCGGCGCGCTGCTCGAGCGGGTCGTGGCCTCGATTCGGAACGAGGATCAGAAGACGACCGACGAGCTGATCCCCGCGCTCGCGGATGCAGCCACCGGTGTGCGACTGTTGATCGCGACACGGCAGCTCCGATTCCTGGGTAGCGCCGGCGACCTCGCGTCCCTGGCGCTGCTCGACCACGCGACCAAGATCGACCGCGAAGAGGCGCGGCGTGCGCGCGTCCTGCGCGCGGCGTTGACGTCGGGACGGCCCGGCACGAGCCCCGACGGACGGGCGTGGGCGGAGGTGGTTCGAGAAGACCTGCGTGTTCTCAACGAAGACGAGAACGTCCCCGCCGGCATCCTCGTCGACGCGGCGACACTGGCCTCCGCGAACGCCCATCTGCGATTGGCCGGCCAGCTGTTGGGGCGCGCGCTCACAATGGACGACGACCGCCCCGAGCGCGCGGCCGATCTCTACCTTCGCGCGTTTCGCGCGAAGCAGGACGAGCGGAGCGCCTTCGCGACCGGGTTGCGAGACGTGCCCGGCGACGACGCGACACGAGGGTGGTTGGAGCGACTCGCTGCGGCGCTGACCGACGACGACGCGAGCGGCCTGCGCCGCAAGGCGGCCGAGGCCGGCTCGTCGCTCACCCGCGTCCAAGCGGAGCTGCAGCTGCGCCTTGCGACGGCGTCGGAGGACTGGGACGAGGCGGAGGCATACGCGCGACACATGCACGCGGCGTGGCCGGAGTGGCCCTGGCGCCGGCAGCGCATCGGCGAGATCTTGCTCGCCGCGGGGCGGCATGACGCGGTGCTGGAGCTGCACGACGGCGAGGACCTGAAGCCGAGCTGGCGCGCGCAGCGCATCGAGGCCCTGCACGCGCTGGAGCAACGCGAGTTCGCCATCGCCGAAGCGCGCACGCTGGTACGGGAGTCGCAGGGCAGCGATGCGGCGATGCTCAGCCTGGGCCGCCTGCTCAAGGACGTGAATCCCAAGGACGCGCTGGCGGCGCTTGCGCCCATCTCCGACCGGAATGCCGGCCGCTTCCGTCAGGCGGAGCTCATCCGCGGCGAGATCCTCGAGGGGTGGGACGAAGACGACGCCGCCGGCCAGGTCTACGTAGAGCTCCTCTTGCGCAGCGGCTACCGGGATCTGCGCGCGTGGCAGCTTCTCGGCCGTGTGCGCGAATTGCAGGGCCGGGAGGCGCAGTTCATCCTGCGCCTGACGTCCGTCATCAACGCGCCGCCGCGGGGCGTGTCGGCGGACGTGCAGGCGCAGCTGTTGCGCCTGCGTGGCCAGGCGCGAGAGTCGATGGGCGACTATCAGCGCGCGCTGGACGACTATCGCCGGGTTCTCGAGGTCCGCGAGAGCGACGTCCCGGCGCTCAACAACGCCGCGTGGGTCATGGCCAAGCACATCCCGTGGACCAAGCTCGAGCGCCGGGACCGCCTGCAGGAGGCGCTGGACCTGATCGACCGGGCGTACGAGGCGGCGCCGATCTCGCAGATCCTGCATACGCGCTCGGCCGTTCTGGCAGCGATGGAGAACCGGGGTGACGACGCCCTCGCGGATCTGAATCGGGCCCTCGCCATGGTTCAGGAGGAGCTCGACGCGAAGAACCTGCTCGAGGATGCGGACCAGCTGCGCGGACGCCGCGCGCGATATCTGCTCGACAAGGCGGGCCTTCTGGAGACGCTGAAGCGCGACGAGGAAGCGCGTGCCGTCTATCTCCTCATTCGCGACGAGCATCCCGACGCGCCTCAGGCCCGCCGCGCCGAGGAGGCGTTGAAGCGCCTCGGCACCTGACCGGATCTAGCGCGCGCCGCGCCGGAACACGATCCCGATCGTCTTCCAGATGATCTTGAGGTCGAGCCAGAGGTTCATCCGCTCGACGTACTCGAGGTCGTAGCGGATCCACTCCTGGAAATCGAGGCCCTTCTTCCGTGTTCGGCTGACCTGCCAGAGGCCGGTGACACCGGGGCGCACACTCAGACGCCGCTCGCGCCAGCTCGGACAGTACTGGTTCTCGGCGCGCGGGCTCGGCCGCGGTCCGACGACGGCCATGTGCCCCAAGAGCACGTTGATGAACTGCGGAAGCTCGTCGAGCTGCGTCTTGCGCAAGAACTTGCCGACGCGTGTCGATCGGGGATCGTCCTTCACGTAGAACTGCGGGCCGTCGGAGCGGTTCTGCACCGAGAGCTGCGCCTTGATCTTCTCGGCATCCCGGCGCATCGAACGGAACTTGAGGCAGGGGAATTGCCGCCCTCCGACCGTCTCGCGCCGGTGCGTGAAGAAGATCGGCCAGCCGTCCTCGATGAGGATCGCGAGGGCGATGAACGGGTAGAGCGGAAGCGTCAGCGCGAGCGCCACGAGCGAGAAGGCAATGTCGAACAGGCGCTTCCCGGGACGTCGCACGAACGGCACGGCGGCGCGTCCTCGGCCCTCGCGCTGCGGCAGCGGTTCCAGCTCCCCCCACGGAATCGGAACGCTGTTGGGGCCCGCTTCGGGGTCGTCCCAAAGGATGGCGGGACCGACCACGATCTCGCCCGGCTCGACCCGTCGACCGGCGCCGACCCACGCCTGTCCCACGAAGGAAGCGCTGCGCGCGACTTCGGCCTCCTGGTCGGCCCAGATTCCGCGAAGTCGACGCGCACGCGGGATGGTCGCCTTCGGCAACGTCCACGTGTCCATCAGGCATTCGAGATGAGCGACCAGCTGCTCGTCCTGTCGGGCGTCGAAGACACGGCCGGGCATCCTGCGCGCCTCGCGATCGTCGATCGGAATGGCGCGGCGCAGGCTGCGCCAACCGTCGCGGGAGCTAGGGGCCTCTTGCCAAAGCCGAGCGACCGCGCGATCCGACGTGAGCCCGACGCGAGTGATCCCGGAGGGCGATCCGTCGTAGAGACGCTCGAATCGAAGCAGGCGGCCCTCGTCGTCGCACTCGACGGCTTCGCGATAGCCGTCGTGATGGCCGTCGGCCAAGCGCACCACGAGGAGACGCGGAGCAAGCCAGCTCAGGACGTCGACGAGCTCGTGGAGCTCGAAGACGACCAGCGCATCTGGGTCGACGAGCAGGTACAGCTCCGCCGACGAAACGAATGAGGACTCGCAGCCGCGCTGGACGACCTGGACGCCTCGCGACGCCCAGAACCGCTCGTGCAGCTCCTGCGGCGAGAGCCCCCAGATTCGCGGCGTCACGCGTTCGCGCTGTGCCGTCGGCGTCGGCAAAGCGGTGCTCATGCCTTCAGCCCCCGGCGAACCGGAGACAGGCTCTGACTCGTGCTCATCTTCTCCACCTCGCGCTGCTCCGCGCGGTTGAAGACGACCCCGGCGATGTTCGCGCCGATGTCCTCGAGATGGGCCACCGCACGTTCCGCCTCCGGACGATCGTCTTCGGGTGAGAGAACGACGACGACGGAATCCACCGTGGCGGCAACCATGGACGTCTCGACGGTGCCCGGTACGGGGCCCGTGTCGACCAAGACCACGTCGAACTCCGAGCGCACACGCTCCATGATGCGCTCGACCGTGTGGACGGAAACGGACGATCCGCGTCCCAGCCCGCGCAGCGGCAGGAAACGAAGTCCGTCGGTGCCCGTCGGAAACACGTACCGATCCAGCCGATGACCGTTGAACTCGCCCCGGCCCGGCGTCAGCTCGTCGACCCGCGGAGGAATCCACTCGGACGGAGCACCAAAGCGCAACGCGCCCTCGACGGCCACGGACGCCGTGAGCTCCAATGCGAGCTGATCGCGAACTTCGCCGGGATGCAGCAGGTCGGCGAGCGCGAACACGTCGTCCACGACACCCGACTCGCGCGCACCGCGCAGTCCCCGGTCGTCGAGAACACGCTTGAGCGTCGTGACGAGCTCTTCGGCCGTCGGAAGCTCCGTGGCGGTTTGGGCGACCGTCAGCGGCGTGAGACTCGACGTGGTTTCCACGTCGGCGTCGAACGGCTCGTTGGCGACGCTGTTTCGCGCGTGGCTCCAGAGCATGTGCGCGACGCGGATCGTCATGCCGCGGCCCGTGAGGTCGGCATCGACGACCAGCGTCCGGCAGCCGGACTGCGCGAACGAGTGCGCGAGCGCCTTCGAGAGCGTCGTCTTGCCGCTCTCCACGCCCGGTCCCGTCACGCAAATGGACGCGCCGCGTTCCTTGGTGTTGCCGATCTGGAGCAGCGTTCGAATCTGGTGGACGAAGATGTTGGCGGTCTCACGATCGACGGGATCGCCGCCCGTGCGCGGAAGGAACGGAATCAGGCCGAGCAGGCGCAGGCGCGAGAGGCCGCGGTCCAGGCCGCCGCTGCTCCGAATGCGCCGGTCCAGCAGTCCGAGCAGCAACACGATGAACACGCCCAGTCCGGCGCCGCCGATGCCTCCCGCGGCGGCGTGCGAGATGCGCCCGTCCTTGAAGTGGGAGGTCGGCACCCGACCCCGCTCTTCGATGCGCAGACGACCCTTGCCCACCTGTTGGTTACGGAGATACTCCTCTAGCCGTTCCATGCGGCGCAGGTCGTTCTCGTTGTCCGCGAGCGCGTTCTCGACGCGGCCCACCGTGATGAGCGTGCTGCCGAGCACGCGGCTTTCCTCGGTGAGAGCCTTGAGACGAGACTCCAGGCTCTTGCGGCTCGCCTTGAGGTCCTTCAGGCTCAACGTGCCGACCTCTCGGACCTTGTAGACCCGATTCCAGTCCTTCACGTACCGGTCGATCCGCTTCTGCAGGATCGCGATGCGGTCGCGCAACGCGCGCAGCTGCCTATGTCCGTCCGGCAACGTCTCCGAGAGCCGAGCCTCTTCCATCTCGAGGTCTTCGATCTGCCCGAGCGCGTCGTTGAGCCACGGGCTCTTGACCGCGATCTCCCCGATCGGCGTCGGGGCGTCCTCGTCATCCTGTTCGACCTCGACGTCATTCTCGCGGTCGTGAATCGCCGCGTCGATCCGGTCGAACTCGGCGCGAATCTCCATGACGCGATCGACAGCGAGCTCGGCGCGCTTCTTCAATCCGTCGGTGCTGCCGTACATCGACGTCTGCGTGAGGATCTCGTCGTTGCCGGCCTTGATGAGGGCCTTCAGCTCGGAGATCTTGTTCTGCGTGTCCTCGAGGCGTTCGATGTCCCGGTTCTGCTCTTCGAAGATCTTTTCGTACGACGTGAGGATCGCCTGCAGACCTGCGAACGCGGTCTCGGGATCTTCGTGCTCGAACGCGACCTGGATGTAGGGAGCGCCGCGGCCGCGCTTGAGCTTGCGACTCTGGACGAACTTGCGAATCGCGGCCGGGGAAACGCCCTCCCCGGTTCCTTTCCACTCGTCGGTTTCCATCGCGGCCTGGGTCGCGGTCGAACCCTCCATGACGTGCAGTTGGTACGCTACGAAGCCCTGGAACATCGGCAGCACGCTCGTGCCGGCCGGGTCGTCGGGACTCGGCATGCTGGGAGCGATGTAGACGAGCCCTTCGGCGCGGTAGATGGGAACCTGGGACTCCCAACCGAGGTAGGAACCGCCGGCCATGCCCACCAAGGCGAGCAAGATCGCCCAGTGGTAGCGCCCACGCAGGATGTTGTGGAGCTTGCGCCACACGGACACCTCGGTGTCGACCGCGGCGTCCGCACCGGAGGCGTCGAACCCCCACGTGTCCTCGGGCCCCCCTGATATGAGTCGTTTCGTCATCTCTCGTCTCCTCGACGCACAGCCTCGATGAGCGGCTCGATGCCGGCGACCAGGGTCCGTACGACCTCGTCGCGTCGGCTCTCACTCAGCGAGGCGTCGAGCAATACCTGAATCTGGCCCGCACCAAACGGTCTCCAGCGGGGATCGCTCTCTGCTTCGTCCACACCACCAAAACCGGATACGAGCCTCCCGTCAGGGCGAACGAAGAAGCTGTAGACGGTCATCCTCGATCGACCTTCGGTGGGGGTCTCGCGTTCGAACTCGTACACCGACACGGGGATGCCGCGCCCGTCGATCGTGATCGTGCGTTCGTTGCGCACGCTCGACGCCCAGCCGTGTGCCGGGTAGCAGGTGGAAGGGTCGTACCCCTCCAGATCGCGCACGTCGTGGCAGAGCACGATCAGGAGACGGGCCGACTCGCGGGTGCCCACGTGCTCGAGCTCGCGCATCTGAACCACGGTGTTCGCCAGCGGCGTTCGTGCGGGCGCGGGCGGCTTGGCGAGCGCCGCCTTCCACGATCCGATGTGCTCTGGAATCTCGTGCGCACGTGCGTGAACGCGCCGATGATAGGCGTCCGCGTCGGCCGCGGGCAGTCGGAACAGGGTGCGCTCCGTCCAGATCGCACCCAACAAGACCAGGCTGATCAACGGCGCGGCAAGCAGGTGCAGGTGCTGTCGGTCGAGCATCGCCTCCTACTTTCCGTAGACCAGGGTGAAGCGGTAGACGGGAACGAACGACCACCGCAGCAGTCGGAAGCTCCCCAAGAGCAGGAAGAACGCGAGCGGCAGCACGACCCAGCCCGCTGCGATGTAGATGAACCGACCGGTCTCCGGCGACAGGTTGCCGTACGCCCAGACGCTCGGCACGAGCCGGATCACATTGCAAAGCACCGCGAGCACCGGACTCAGGCAGAGGATTACGACGCGCACGGGTTCGCGAATCGGCAGACCGTACGCGAATGCGTAGGACACGACGAACAGCGAGAAGACGATCTGCAGGCCGCCGCGCGCTTCGGCAACGAAGATCTCCGTGGCGGTCGCGCCGCTCACGCCCAACAGGTTCAACAGGCCGCTGGACAGGTCGGTGATCGTGCGCTGAAGCGGATACACGAGCTCATGCCGCACGACGCCGGGAATGGGTACCAGGAATGCCAGGACCAGGAACGCCGGGAGCAGTCGAACCAGGTAGCGCGCGCCCGCGAACGAGAGAAAGCAGCCCACCGGGATGGCAACGGCGCCGAGATGCCAGAACGCCTCGATGCCGGCCCGGTATCCCACGACGTGCACCGCCCAGCCGGCCACGACCACGACCGGCCCGATCCAGCGCTGGTCCCGAGCGCAACGGCGCAGCCTGCCGCGACGGACCCAGAACAGCCATGCCGCAACCGCCGGCACGAGCAGGATGTGCCCCTGGGCCGGGGTCTGCGCCATGCGAAGCATGTCTTTCCACGCGCCCGCGGTGACCACGACGGCCAGGCCGACGAGGACCAATGCGCCACACGCCTCGAGGGGCGACCAGGCGCCCTTTCTGTGGCCGAGGGCGTCCATCAGTCGGACTCCTTCGTGCCGTTGCTCGTGACGTGCGGGTCCCGCGGTGCGACGACCTTCTCGAAGACCTTGCGCTTGCGCCGAACGACACCGCCGGACGCGACGACACTACGGACGAGGGTGCTGCCGGACTCCACGACGCCGCCGGCGAGCACGACCGAGTCGTGCAACCGAACGTCGCTGCCCACGCTCGCGCCCTCTTCGACGACGGAGAACGCCGGCCGCCAATGTTCGTCGAACGGCCGCGACGCAGTGACGCCGCGCAGGCTGCCCCACAGGTGCCAGGAACGCACCGCATCGATGTAGCTCTCGAGACCTCGAATGACGCGCGGGACGGGCTCTCGAATCGTGACGACGCGTGCACCGTGCGTGTACGCAATCTCCTCGAGCGCTTGCTCCTTGAGGTCGATGAACCCGATCTCCGGGATCTCGCGGAGCGCGGCACAGCGAATGAGCATGCACCCGCTCGGGGCGCGACGCTCTCCGGCCGCGATCGAGACGCCGGCCGACAGATCGGCCGCAGACACGAAGCGCGCGAGCAACCCCGGATCCGGACACTGCGACGCGGTAGCGACGAGCACGTGATCGTCGTCGCGGAACTGCCGGCAGTGGTCGCGCAACGCGCCCGCGGTTCCGCGCAGGTCGTTCGGATCGAGCGCAGCGCGAAGCCATGGGAACTCCCCGGCGCGATGCGTGGGCATGGCGTTCGACGTCCCCGCCAAGATGCGCACGTCGAGGTCGCCTCCGAACCACTCGACTTGATCCGCCAGCTGGCGGATGCGCTCCAGCCACACGTCCATGAGGCGCGTCGAGGCCGAGAGCGGCAGGTCGAGCACGGAACGGCCTGCGCGCGCGGCGAGGCTGCGTTGGTGCGAACCGCCGGCCAGGAGGACGAGGGAGCGCAGGACGACCGCGCGCCTCCCCAGATCCGAGGGGGCAGCGCGAGCGCGGTCTCTCGTGGACCGTTCTTCACGCATTTCCGCTTTGTTCCCCTTCCAGGCCATGCAGTTGGATTTCCCACCACCGGTGCAAGAAGCGAGCCCGGCGCCACGTCGTTGTCGTAATTCCCCGGTCTCGACCGCAGAGTCTAGCCGAGCGGCACTTCGCGCAGCCAGCGCGAACGCTGCCAGGCCGAGCAAACAGGGCCCGCGGGCCGAAATGGGCGTTCGCTGTAGGGTGGCTGTTCGCACGCCGTCACTCGTCCGGAACGCGAGACAATGGGGCTCTGCGATGTCCAAAAAACTGCACACCGCGGGCGAAGCCGGTCGACCTCGTCGAACCGGCGCGCCGGGGCGGCTCGCGGAGGCCCCCGGCCGTCCACATCGCGCGGGCAGGCGACGGGGTCACGCGGTCGGCTCCACATTCCTCTCGGATCGCAAGAAACCGGTGCTAGAGGTGTGCGTGCTCGCAACAGCCACCGGATTCCGCGGGTCGATCCCGCTCCCCACGACGACGGAGAACAAGCACGCATGGGCGCCTACAAAGAGCCGCACGGCGGGACGCTGATCGACCTCTACCTCGCCGAGGGCGCAGCGGAAGCACGCAAGCGCGAGGCGCAGGACCTCGCGTCGTGGGACCTCACCGAGCGGCAGCTGTGCGACATCGAACTGATCCTGAACGGCGCGTTCTCGCCGCTGACGGGCTTCCTCACGCGCAGCGACTACGAGAGCGTGCTCGAGACGATGCGACTCGCGTCGGGCGTGATCTGGCCGATCCCGATCAACCTGGACGTCACCACGGAGTTCGCGGAGCAGGTCTCGGAGGGCGACACCATCGCGCTTCGCGATCGCGAGGGCGTTCTGGTCGCGACGATGAAGGTCGAGGACCGGTGGACGCCCGACAAGGCGCGCGAGGCGGAAGCCGTGTACGAAACGGCGGATACGGCGCATCCCGGCGTGGCCACGCTGATGCAGCGGACCCATCCGGTCTATCTCGGCGGCCGCCTCGAAGGCGTCGAGCCGCCGACGCACTACGACTTCCGGCTCCTGCGTGACTCCCCCATCGAGATGCGCGGGCGCTTCCGCAAGCTCGGCTGGCGCCGCGTCGTCGCATTTCAAACGCGCAATCCGATGCACGGCGCCCACCGTGAGATCACGTTCCGCGCCGCCCGCGAGAACGAGGCGAACCTGCTGATTCATCCCGTGGTCGGCATGACGAAACCGGGAGACGTCGATCACTTCACCCGCGTTCGCTGCTACGAGCACATCCTGAAGCACTATCCGGAGCAGACCACGACCCTGAGCCTCCTGAACCTCGCGATGCGAATGGCGGGACCGCGCGAGGCGTTGTGGCACGCGATCATCCGGAAGAACTACGGATGCACGCACTTCATCGTTGGGCGTGATCACGCCGGCCCGGGGAAGCATCCCGACGGACACCCGTTCTACGGGCCGTACGCGGCGCAGGAGCTGTACGCGCAGCACGAGGAGGAGCTGGACATCAGCATGGTCCCGTTCCAGCAGCTCGTCTACGTCGAAGACCGCGCCCAGTACATGCCGGTCGACGAAACCACGCCCGACATGAAGATCGCGAACCTCACGGGCACCGAGTTCCGCCGGCGGCTTCAGGACGGCGTGGAGATCCCCGAGTGGTACTCGTACCCGGAGATCGTCGAGGAGCTCCGCAAGCAGACACCTGCACGCCACGCGCAAGGATTCACCGTGTTCTTCACGGGCCTTTCCGGCTCCGGGAAGTCGACGATCGCGAACGCGTTGCTCGTGAAGCTGTTGGAGCTGGGCGGGCGCCGCGTGACGTTGCTCGACGGCGACGTCGTGCGCAAGGAGCTCTCGAGCGAGCTCGGGTTCTCCAAGGAGCACCGGGACCTCAACATCCGGCGCATCGGGTACGTGGCCTCGGAGATCACGAAGTACGGTGGCGTGGCCATCTGCGCTCCCATTGCGCCCTACGCCGAGACGCGGCGCGCAGTGCGAGAGCTCATCGAGCAGAGCGGCGGGTTCGTGGAGGTGCACGTCGCCACGCCGCTGGAGGTCTGCGAGGCCCGCGATCGCAAGGGCCTGTACGCGAAGGCGCGCGCCGGGACGATCAAGGCCTTCACCGGGATCAGCGATCCCTACGAGGAGCCTGAGAACCCGGAGATGCGCATCGACACGCAGAATCTGAGCCCCGACCTCGCCGCCCACCGAATCCTGGTGAAGCTGGAGAGTCTGGGCTACGTCCGGTAGCCCGCTTCGGCGCGTCAAGAAAAGAGCCCGGGCCACGCGAGGTAGCCCGGGCTCGAAGGGTTGGGACTCGTCTGAGCTAGGGGCAGACGAACTTGATGAACATCGCCCAGCTGCAGCCGGGGAAGTCACAGCCTTCGCCCCATGCCGTCTCTTCGCGATAGCTGCACGTGTTCTTGACGACCGCGTGCACCGCGATGGCCAGCGAGTTGTCGTTGGCGAGGCCCAGCTCGTCGAGGTCCACGCAGATCTCGAAGGTCGAGACGCCCGGATCGTGCGAGTCGTTGAAGTCGAACCTGCCGATCTTCGGGTTGCCCTTGCGGGTCTGGGGGATGTCCCAAATCGACCCGCCGATGTGCACGTGCGTCTCACAGATGAGCCAAGAGCCGGTGGTCTCGTACTTCACGCACAGCTCGTCGCCGTCACGGGTGATGGTCACGTCGCCGACATCGGTGTGCTGGCCGGCGATGAGGTCGACGACCTCGACGCAGGGGCAGTCGGTGCTCGCGGAGAGCGCCGTGACGTAGAAGTCCTCACCGTCGCCATGCTCGCCGCCCGTGTCCGTGATCCGGAAGAATTCGAAGGTCGTACCCGTGAGGTTGAGGTTCACGAGCCCTTCATTGGCGCCGCCGGGGGTGTCGAAGTTGAAGTAGTGGGTCGTGCTCCCATCGACGACGACCTTGAACTCCTCGTTCGCATCGAAGTCGACCACGCCGTGGTTGAAGCTGAAGAAGTAGCCGCTCAGCAGCGTCACCTGCTGGCTGTAGGTTGCCCGCAGCGACTCGTTGAGCTGGATGTTGTCGCCGTCGCCTGCGTTCACATTGCCGACGTCGTGGACACCGGCACCGCCATCGACGGGATTGGTGTCGCCGTAAGCGAACACGCGGACGCCGTTCTCGAAGCCACGGAGCGTTACACTCAGACCGCTCTTCGAGAACACGACCCCGTCAATGAGGTCCGCGCCGTCCTTGTCTTCGCTGAAGTCACCGTTGCCGACGGCCTCAGCCCCGGTTCCCGCGGCGCCCCAGTCGACCGGCGTGAACCCGCCGACGACATTGCCCGCGAAGTTGAAGTCGATGACGTCGCCGTTGCCTTGCGCGTCGACGTCCGCAACACCGGCGGTCAGGCACAATGCCCCCACCAGCGCGACGGTCAGTGCCTTGATCCTCATCGTTGTCTCCCTAATCTCGTTTGTTCGCAACACCCACTCGCGGTATGCGAGCATGGCTTACTATTGCCAACCCCGCCCACGACTTCAAGCCTGTGCGGCATTCGCACCGGTCGTTTCGAGACCTGTCGCGGCCCCGGCGCGCACCAGTGCGCAAACGCAGGGCCAGAGGGGCGGCCGGTCCAGGGAAACCGCCTCAGACCGTCCTCGCCGTGCGGGGACTCGACCTGGATAGCCCTGCCAATTCGGCCATGGACGCTCATCGCGGTGTGAAACGGAGCGTTCGGGACGAGTCTCTGTTTGCGCGGACGTAGTTCGATTCGTACGACAGTTTCGTCGGTGTTGTTCATGAAACGCAACACGGCGACAAAGACGGCGCGTGGCTCAGCCGATCGCCCGCATGGCCCGTCGATTGCTTCTCCTCGCCTTGACAGTGGCTGGCCCACGTTCGATTCTCCTTCTCCCCGAATTGAAAGGAGAAGTGTCGGATCGGGCCCAGTGAAACAACGAAGGCGGGGAAGCCGACAACGATGAGCCTTACCGAGATTGGAACCAGAGAAGTCATCGCAGTGGATCCGGCGCTCTCGGCGCTGGAGGTGGCCGGGCTGATGGCGAACCGGAAAGTACGCATGGTCGTCGTTGCCGACGGAGAGAGGCCGCTGGGAATCCTCACGCAACGCGATCTCGCGGAGCGTGCGTCGAACGCGGTCGAGCCGAACGCGCGCGCGCACGACTTGATGTCGAAGCCGCTCGTTGCCGTTCGGGAAGACGCGGACCTCGATGAGGTCGAGGACACGATGAGGTCACGTGAGCTGCGCCGGCTGCCGGTGATCGGCACGGACGGAAGGCTGGTCGGGATCATCACGCTCGACGACCTGGTGCGGCACTACAGCAAGGTGGGCTAGGCTCTGTTTGGAAACTGCCGCTGCCGCGCCCGGCCTTCGGAATCGAGAAGGTGGTATCCCCGGCAGGATTCGAACCTGCTCGTTTCGGATTCGGAATCGAGAAGTGGTATCCCCGGCAGGATTCGAACCTGCTCGTTCCGGATTCGGAATCGAAGAGGTGGTATCCCCGGCAGGATTCGAACCTGCGACCTTCGGATTAGGAATCCGACGCTCTATCCAACTGAGCTACGGGGACTCGCGCTTGAAGTCTAGACCCCCGGGACAACCGCTCCCAAGCCGTTCCGCGCTCCCGCGCGGACTGGGTGTCGCCCCTTCGACAAGCTCGGGGCTCCATTGGGGGGCTAGTGCCTACCCCCCCCAAACCCCTCACGCTGGATTAGGGATCCGACGCTCTATCCAACTGAGCTACGGGGACTTGCGCATGCAGTCTAGACCCCCGGGACAACCGCTCCCAGCCGTTCCACGCTCCCAGGCGAACTGGATGTCGTCCCCGCGGCGAGATCGGTGCTCCCGTGGGCGCCGCCGGACCCGGTCACGTCGGCATCCGAAAGAGAATCCCGGCGTTTGACGTCCTGCGATGCGAGGCTATCCGCCCCGCAGGGGAGAAAGAGAGCACATGCACCAAGCCAGTGTCGCCACTCGGAAGACGCCGCTGTGGCTCGGAGCGGTCTTCCTGATCTCGGGCGCGTCGGCGCTCGCCTATCAGGTCGCCTGGCAACGGTCCCTCTTCGCGATCTACGGAATCAACATCGAGTCCGTCACGGTCGTCGTCATGGCGTTCCTGCTCGGCCTCGGGATCGGCAACACGGTGGGCGGCGCGTTCTCTCGGAAGCCCTCGCGGCCCGTGTTGCTGTACTTCGGGCTGATCGAGATCGGGATCGGCGCCTACGGCTTCTTCTCGCTCCAGCTGTTCGCCTACATCGGATCGCTCACGCTGCACATGTCCGAGGTCGCGACGGCCCTCATCACCTTCCTGCTCGTCCTCTTCCCGACCTTGCTCATGGGCGCGACCCTGCCGCTGCTCGTCGCCCATCTCGTCCGGCGAACGCAGAACGTCGGGAGCTCCGTCGGCCTGCTGTACTTCGTCAACACCGCCGGGTCCGCAGTGGCGTCCGTCGCGACCGTCGTCCTGCTCCTGCGTCACCTCGGCCAGTCCGGCACGATCATGCTCGCCGCCGCCTGCAACGGCGCGGTCGGGCTCTTCGTCATCTTCCAGTATCTCGGGTCGACCCGATCGGGGGCGGCGCAATGAGGTACGTGCCCCACGCCGTCGTCTGCGCCACGGGATTCATCACGCTCTCCTACGAGTTGCTCTGGGTCCGCGCGTACTCGTTTCTCACCGGCGCATCCTCGGCATCGTTCGGCATCTTGCTCGGCGCCTACCTGGCCGGCATCGCCGTCGGCTCTCTGGCCGTGCGCAAGCTGTGCTCGACACAGGTCGGCGCGGGCGCGCCGCGGCACCTGCGCTACGTCGCGATCCTCTTGTTCGCCGCCAATCTGCTGGCGTTCGCCGTCGTTCCCGTCACCGCGTGGCTGGTCACCTTCCGCGGCTGGCGGTTGATGCTCGTGCTGGTCGGCCTGTCGGCGGGCGCATTCGGCGCGACGCTCCCGCTCATCACGCACTTCGCCAGCCCGCCGGACGATCGTGCGGGCTCGCGCGTCGCGGCCCTCTTCGCGTGGAACATCGCCGGGTCGGTCACCGGCACGTTCATCACGGGATTCGTGTTGCTCGACCTGCTCACCTTCCAACAGATCGCGCTCGGGCTCGTGACGGCCGGTACCGCCGTTTCGACGCTGCTGATCCTCGGAACGGGCCTTCGCAGGTCGATCGCGCTGGCGACGGTGGCCACGGGCGCGGCGTTGGTCTGCGGCTGCGTCTTCGCCTCGCCGCGGGTTCACGCGGCGCTCTACGAACGACTGCTCTGGAAGAACGCCTACGTAGAAGGCGAGACGTTCGAGCGCGTGCTCGAGAACCGGCACGGCGTCGTCGCCATCGACACGAAGGGAACCGTCTGGGGCGGCGGCACCTACGACGGGCTCGTCACCGTCGACCTCGTGCGCGACGAGAACCGGCTCGTGCGTCCGCTCGCGGTCGGCGCCTTCCACCCCGCTCCGAAGCGGGTCCTCATGATCGGGTTGGCCATGGGCCCCTGGGCCCAGGTCGTCGTCAACATGCCGGGGGTCGAGCACCTCGAGATCGTCGAGATCAACCCGGCCTACCTCGAGCTCATCCCCGAGTACCCGGACGTCGCGTCGCTGCTCGACAACCCGCGGGTAGCGATCCACGTCGACGACGGCCGCCGGTGGCTGCTGCGTCATCCGGACGAGAAATTCGACGTGATCGTGCAGAACACGACCCAGCATCACCGCGCGCACATCACGAACCTGGTCTCTCGCGAGTACCAGGAGATCGCGCGGGCGCACCTGAAGCCGGGCGGCATGTTCCTGATCAACACGACCCGCTCCGAGGACATCATGAAGACGTCCCTCGCGGTGTTCGCGCACGGGGTGCGCATCGATACGTGCATGCTCGTGAGCGACGCGCCGCTTCGATTCGACCGGGATCGCTGGGAGCGCGTGATGCGCGGCATCGAGATCGACGGCGCGCCGGCGTTCGACCCGGACGACCCGCTTCACGAGAAGCGGATTCGCGAGCTCCTTGCCAAGGGCGACGACCTGACGAGCAGCGCCGCGAGCGCCTTCGAGTCGAAGGAGAGTCTGCTCGCACGCATCGGATCCGCGCGCGTCATCACGGACGACAACATGCTGAGCGAGTGGGCGAAGCTGAGGTGGTAGTACGGCCACACGGCCGCGTTCGGTCGCTCGCATACATGCATCAGCTCTTCCGCGTCAATCGGACCGCCCCCGTCCAGTCGTCAGGCGGCGGCTCGCGCTGATAGGCCTCACACCGCGACACCATCTCCCGCGCGGCCACGTCCTCGGGACGCATCTCGTGCGCCGTCCGGAACGCCGCGCACGCCGCATCGAACCCCCGTGCGCGATACCGCTCGAACGCCTCGGTGTACGCCGCGCCGAACGCCAGCACCTGCGCCGACACAGTGCCCTTCGGCCCCAGCAGCTCGTAGAACACGACCGACTTCGACTTGCCCTTCACCTCGACACAGTCCACCGGCCGGCCCTCGAATTCCCCCTTCACCGCATCCCAGGTGTTCTCGCCGACCGCGATCTCGAGTCCGTAGATCGCGCACAGCCCCTCGATGCGACTGGCGAGGTTCACCGCGTCCCCCATCACGGTGTAGTCCATCCGCCGCTCCGAGCCGATGTTGCCCACCAGCATCTCGCCGGTGTTGATGCCGATCTTGGCGCGAAACAGCGGATGCCCCTCCGCGCCCCAGCGCATGCGCAACGCCGAGAGCGCCTGCTGCGACGCCCAGGCCGCGTGGCACGCCGAGAGCGCGTGCTCGGGGTTCTCCTGCGGCGCACCCCAGAAGGCCATGATCGCGTCGCCGATGTACTTGTCGACCGTCCCGTTCTGCTTCGCGATCATCGCGCTCATCACGTCGAGGTACTCCGCCAGCGCGCTCACGAGCTCCTCCGGCTCGCCGAGCTCCTCGCTGATCCGCGTGAAGTCCACGACGTCGGAGAACATCACGGTCATCGAGCGCCGCTCGCCGCCGAGCTCGGGCGCACGACCGCTCTCCATCAGCTGACGCACGAGGTCCAATGGCACGTACTTCTTGAACGAACGCAGCCCGGTTCGCATCACCTCGCGCGCGCGCATCATGCCGGCCACCTCGGTCACGGGTGAATCGTCCGCACTCGGGGTCTGCTCCGTGCTCAGGCTCGACATCTCCTCGAACTCGCGCGCGATGCTCTTCAGCGGCTGCGTGATCCGGCGCGACGCGTAGCGCTGCGCGAACAGCAGGAACATGACCGCGATCACGATCGCCGCGATCGCCGCGTAGATCTCGTTGCGCGGGATGTCGCCGAGAATGTCGTCCTGCGGCACGACGATCAGGATCGTCCAGTCGAGCCGGCTCGTCTCGGGAAAGCGCTGCACGGCCGCGAAATACGGCTCTCCGTCGATCTCGAAACGGCGGTTCATCTCTTCGTCGGACATCGTCTGCGAGCGCAGGAACGCTTGTCGAAGCCGCTCGTCGCGATGGTTCGCCGCAGTGGCGATCACCTTCTTGCCGTCCTGCTCGGTGACGATGAAGCCGTCGGCCTCGCCGATCTTCTCGCCGACTTCCGGGTGTCCGATGACCTCGCCCGCGGCGGTCACGAGGTACGCGCGGCCCTTGTTGTCTGTTCCGATCTCGAGCCTGCTGAGGAAGTCCGAGACGTAGGACATCTCGTACTCGATGCCCCACACGCCGAGAAACGTCCCGTCGGCGCGCTGCACCTTGGACGAGAGGATGAAGCCGGGCGGGCCGGACGCGAAGAGGAAGGGCTTCGACCAAACCGGCCCCTCGCGCTCGAGCGCGGCCTTGTACCAGACACGCGTGCGGCAGTCGTAGGGCTGCGTCTTCTCGGGGAGCGGGGTCCAGGTGCCGTCGTCTTCGACGCGAAAGTCGCGGTAGAGCGCTCCGCCTTCGACCTGCTCGCGCCACGTGACCCGGTAGCCGCCCTCCGACGTCGGCGGCCTGTAGGCGCTCAGGTACACGCCATCGGCACCGCCGAACGAGTACCAGGTCACATTCGGGTTCGCCTTCAGTCCCGCCAACAAGTACTCGAGCATCGACTTGCGGTTCGCCGGGTCGGTCAGCCCGAGATCGACCATCGAGGAGTTGAGCGCGAGCGCGGTCTCCCCCGTCTCGAGGTAGCGCAGCGTGCTCTCGACGGAGTGGCCGGCGATCTCCTTGGAGAGTCCCTGCCACATGAGACGGACCGCTTCTCGTGAGGTGAAGTGACCCAGCCCCCAGATGAGCGCGGCGGGCAGGAGGATGCCGAAGACGAGGATCTGCAGGAGCGTCCGTCCGACGCTGCGCGTGCGTGCGACCGTCGCACCGTCCCGGGTCATCTCCGGCCTCCCTTCGACTCGCGCCGCCATTCTGCCCTGTGTGCCACAATCGCCCCATGGTCTTCTCATGGCTCAAACGACGGCGGCGCCGGAGGCTGTTGGCGCAACCGTTCCCGGAGGACTGGGTCCGGGCCCTCGAGGCGCTTCCGTTCTACGGGACACTGGCCGCGGCCGAGAAGAGCACGCTGCACGACATCCTGCGGGTCATCGTCGCGGAGAAGCACTGGGAGGGGTGCGGCGGCCTCACCCTGACGGAAGAGATGCAGGTCGTGATCGCCGGCCACGCGGCGCTGCTGCTCCTTGGCCTCGAGCACGACTACTACCCGCAGTTCGACACGATTCTGGTGTACCCGTCGTCGTACCGGGTCGGCCCGCGGCATCTGGAGGACGGCATCTACGCGGAGGACGCCGAGCACGCCGGCGAGGCGTGGTACCGCGGACCCGTGATCCTGTCCTGGGACCAGGTTCTGGACGGGGCGCAGTACGGGCAAGACGGCGTCAACGTCGCGCTGCACGAGTTCGCGCACAAGCTCGACTTCGAGTCGGGCGTCATCGACGGCACGCCCCCGCTGCCATCGCGTGAGGCGGCCGTGCGCTGGGCGGACGTCATGACGCGTGCCTACGAGCAGCTGTGCGAGGAGGACGAGAACGACGTCGACACGCTCCTCGATCCGTACGGGGCCACGAACGAAGCCGAGTTCTTCGCGGTCGCGACGGAGACGTTCTTCGAGATGCCGGTGGACATGCAGGAGGAGCTTCCGGAGCTGTACGAGGTCCTGCGCGACTTTTTCGGTCAGGATCCGGCGGCGCGATACCTGGCTGCGGATCCGTAGGGGCCGCGATTGGGCGACCACGAGGGTCGCCCCTACATCCCCCGCGTCGCGGTCCCGGGTGTCGTGCACGTTCACGCGCACGTGATGATCCCCTGTAGGGGCAGCCCTTGTGGCTGCCCTGAAGGACGTGGCCAATTGGGCGACCACGAGGGTCGCCCCTACATCCCCCGCGTCGCGGTCCCGGGTGTCGTGCACGATCAGGTGCACGTTCACGTGCACGTGATGATCCCCCGTAGGGGCAGCCCTTGTGGCTGCCCATTGAGGGACGTGACCAATTGGGCGGCCACGAGGGCCGCCCCTACATCCCGATCCCGATCCCGACGTTCGGCCCGAGACGCCATCGGTCGGTCGCGGGCGCCGCCCCTACATCGCCTTCCGCATGCACGCCAACAGCTGCTTGGCGGATGCCAGGTTCATCTTGACCCACCCCGTCCACGCGCCCGAGCGCGTGTCCTTCAGGATGAAGGTCGCTCGCTTTTCGACCCCGTCCTTCATGCGGAACTCCGCCCGGATCTCGATCGAACCGAACGGATGGCGGATCTTCGCCGACGGGCCGTAGCCCCGCAGGTGCATCTCGGCCTCGACCGCCGGCTTCTCGCCGTCGTCGTCCGCTTCCCGCGACCGCACCGCCTGTTCGAGATCGGCGACGACCATCTTCGCGTACGTCCCCTTCGGGATCTGAAGCTCCATCGCGACGTCGTTCTTGTGCTTGAGCTGCAGGATGACGTTCTTCTTCTTCTTCGACGCCTTCCACGTCATCTTCGCCGGCAGCTTGACCGTCTTTCCGCCGCCGCCGAACGGCTGCATGTCGAGCTCGACCGGGATCGAAACCGGCTCGAACAGCAGCTTCTCGACGGCGCCCGTCGCCTTGAAGGCGTTCTCTCCGTTGTTGGAGAGCACGAAGATGCACACGTCGTCCTCGAGGTAACGGATGACGTTCGCGCCGTAGCCCTTCACTGCGCCCGAGTGATGCACCTTGCGCGTGCCGCGATCCGTCCAGTTGACGTTCCACCCGTATGCGTAGTGATTCTTGTAAGGCGTGTAGAGCAGCGCCTTCGCCTCGTCCTTCAGCACGTCGTCGCCGCGCAGCGCCCGATCCCATCGGAACAGGTCGAGCACCGTCGTGACGACGCCCCCCATGCCGCGGTAGCCCCAGCCGTAGTGCCAGTCTGCGGCCGTCTTGCTGGGCTCACCCTGCCGCGCGGAGGCACGGCCGCTCTTCTTCAGGTCCTTGTCGGTGATGAAACCGGTGTCCTTGCACTCGGCCGGCTTGAAGAGGTGCTTCTCGCAGTAGTCCTCGAAGTCCTTGCCCGACACCTCCTCGACGATCGCGGCCGCCAGCGCGTAGTTGACGTTGGCGTACTCGTACACGGCGCCCGGCTCGTTCACGAGCGGCTCCGCCATCATCTGCTTGACGTAGTCCTTGCGGTTGAGCGGCGACGCGTACGGCACGCCGACGTTGCCGGAGATGCCGGAGGTATGTGTCAGCAGGTGGTGGATGGTGATCGACTTCTTGTCGTCCGGAACCTTCTTGAAATACTTGCCGATCGAGTCCGTGACCTTGAGCTTTTTGCGCTGATGCAGGTGCATGACGGCGGTCGCCGCCACCTGTTTGCTGGCCGACGCGATCTCGTGCAGCGTGCGCGGCGTGTTCGGCTCGGAAGCGTAGTCGGCGAAGCCGTACCCCTTCGCCAGCAGGATCTCGCCGTCGCGCGCGACGAGGACCGAGCCCCACAGCTTCGGCGCGTCCTGAAGGATGGCGCGGTCGAGCTGCGCGCCGATCTCACCGTTCAGAATGGGCTCGTCACTGTCCTTTTCCTTCGCGAGCACCGGGCCCGACGCGAGTACGCAGATCAACGACAGCCACGACAACGTGCGCATGGGCGTGCTCCATCCCTACCAACGTCAGTTGCGCGGCGATTGTAGGGCGTCGGCAGGGGCGCTCGACAGCTAGATGCGAGCTTCCAACGAGAGGCGCGGCACGGGTTCGAAGCCCTGCGCCTCGAGGAAACGCAGCAGCCGCCACTCGTTCCACCCGGCCTGCGTCTGGATCTTCTCGATCCCGAGCACGCGCAGGTTCATCCGAAACTGCTCGAGCATCGCCTTGCCGATGCCCTCTCGCGCGCGCTCCGGCTCGACGCCGATCGTGTCGAGGATCGCCACCGGATCCGCGATCCCGAACTCGCCGTAGTAGAGCTTGCCCATCAAGAAGCCGACGAGTGCGTCGTCGATCTCGGCGCCCAGCGACACGACGATGCGCGTGTCCTCCATGGCCTGCTTCAGCTTGAGCTCGAAGTAGTCGCGTCGCGCCTCGCCGGTGGAACGCTTGTCGATGCGCACGACCGCGTCGAGATCGTCGTTCGTGAGCATGCGCACCTTGATCCGGTCGTATTCGCGAATCGCGTCTTCGCCCGTCGTGTCGACGTCCGTCATGTCGTTTCCTTTCAGATGTACTGCCCGCCGTCTACGCGCAGCGTCTCGCCCGTGATCTGGCGCGCGGCGTCGGAAAGCAGGAACAGGATGGCCGCGGCCACGTCGGCGGGCTCGGACACGCGCCCGAGGACGGCCTCCTCCAGCGCTCGGTCGACGACCTCGACGGGGAGGTCCGCCGTCATCGGTGTGTTGACGAAACCGGGGGCGACGGCGTTGACGCGAACGCCGAACGTCCCGAGCTCGCGGGCCGCCGTCTTGGTCAGTCCGATCAGCCCGGCTTTCGACGCGGCGTAGTTCGCCTGTCCGAACTTGCCGCGCATGCCGTTGATCGAGGTGACGTTGACCACGGCGCCTCCGCCACGCGCGCGCAGCCGGGGCGCGACCGCGCGCAGCATCAGGAAGGCCCCGGTGAGGTTGACGTCCAGCACCTCGCGCCACGCCTCGGGCGTCATCTTCCACAGCACGGCGTCGTCGGTGACACCGGCGCACTGCACCAGCCCGTCGATCCCGCCGAGCTCGTCGACGATCCGGACGACCGCGTCCTGAACCGCCGCCTCGTCCGTCACGTCGACGCCGAGCTTCATGACCCCGTCGAAGCGTGCGCCCTCGGGGGGCTTCTTGTCGATCGCGACGACGTGTGCGCCCGCCTGCCGCAAAGCCTCGACCACGGCGTGCCCGATCCCGGAGCCGCCGCCCGTGACCAGCACCACGCGCTCGGTCATCGCCTTCGTCATCTCAGACTCGCACCGTCGTTTCCGTGAGCTTGTCGCCGCGCCGCTTGAGGACGTCGTGCCGGAACGCGCCCCACAGCGCCGCGCCGATCGCGCCGGCCAGGATCGAGTCCGGGTGCACGCGCACGTCGAAGTCCTTGTTCTCCTTCTCGAGCGTCTCCTCGACGGCCTTCTTCAGCCCCGAGTCGGACGCGAGCCCGCCGGTCATGATCACGGTCTCCTCGACCTTGGCCGCGGCCAGCAGGCGCACGAGCCGGCCGGCCATCGAGAGGTGGATGCCCTTCAGGATGTCCGGCGTCGAGATGCCGCGCGACACCATGTTGATGACGTCGGTCTCCGCGAGCACGGCGCAGATGCTCGAGCACTTCTCGGGATCGCCCGCGGACTGCGAGAGCTCCCCCACCTCGTCGAGCGCCACGCCGAGGTAGCGCGCGATGTTCTCGAGGAACTGGCCCGAGCCCGACGCGCACTGGTTGGTCATCCGGTAGCCGAGCACCTTGGAGCGATCGTCCATCAAGATCGCGCGCGCGTGCAGCGCGCCGACGTCCATGACCGCCCGCGCTTCCGGAACCAGGAACAGCCCGCCGCGCGCATGCGCGGTCATGCTGTAGAAGTGGCCGGTGCGAAACGGCACGAGCTCGCCCTCGCCGGTCGTCGCGACGTAGTCGAGGTCCTCGGCGGCGAGCCCCGCCTCGCGCAGCGCCTGGTCGAACGAGGCGCGGATCACGACGCCCGGATCGCGACGCCGGATGCGGTCGATGCTCCGGGCCCGGACGCGCGCGTCCTGCCCCATGCCCTCGATGACGACGGTCTTGATCGTGCTGCTGCCGACGTCGATGCCCGCTGTGGTGCTCATGCCGCCTCCGCCGCCTCGCCGCCCCCGCGACGCGCAAACAACGACGCGCCGATCGCGCCCGTGTAGATCGAGTCCGGCGAGATGTTCAGCGTGCGCTCGCCGTAGTTCTCCGAGACGAGCCGGCGCAGCGCGTCGACCGCCGCCGGGTTCTTGGCGACGCCGCCGGTGAAGGTGAACTCGTCGTCGATGCCGCCCGAACGCGCCAGCAGCGACATCGCGCGCAGCATCATCGCGCGGTGCAGTCCCGCGAGCACGTCCTCGCGCTTGTCGCCGAGCGTGAGCCGGTCGCGCAGCTCCGCGCCCGCGAACACCGTGCACGTCGACGAGATCTTGATCGTCCGGCAGGACTTCTGCGCGATCGGCCCGAGCTCGTGCACGCCGAGATTCATCTCGTCCGCGATGTACCCGAGGTAGCGGCCGCAACCCGCGGCGCAGCGGTCGTTCATCTGGAAGCTCGTGACGATGCCCGCGTCGTCGACCTGGATCGCCTTCGTGTCCTGACCGCCGATGTCGAGCACCGTGCGCGTGTCGGGGAACATCCAATGCGCGCCGAGCCCGTGACAGAGGATCTCGGACCGGATCTGGTCCTTGCGGAAGGGCAGCTTGCTGCGCCCGTAGCCGGTGCCGACGGAGTTGACCTCCTCCAGCTCGATGGCCGCGACCTCCTTGACGACGCCCTCGATCCGATCCGCCAGCGCGCCGAAGCGCTCCGTCTCGCCGCGCATGCTCTCCAGCGCCGGACGGATGTTCGCCGAGAAGGAGAGGTCCAGCTCCTGGTTCTCCACGTGGATGATCGAGCGGTCGAAGATGCTCATCAGCAGGTCGAAGCCTACGGTCTCGTCGCCGGCCGCTTCCGCGCGCTTCATGAACGCGCTCGTCGCGATGTCGCGGAAGAAGTCGGACTTGCGCGCCGCGCCCGGCTCGAACATCGCCGGGATGTCCTCGGCCATGCCGTCGAGCACGTCACGCAGGCGGGCGTTCAACTCGTCGGTGAGGTCGGCGTACTTGTCGCGGCCGGTCTCCTTGGCGATCACGTCCGACAGCGCGCCATGCTGCACCGCGTGCTGCTTGCGCCGGAAGTGGCGCTCGAGCACCTCGGTCAACGCGGTGCGCTCTTCGTCCTCGATGCCCGCCGCGGCGAGCCGGTCGGCGAACAGGCCGAAGCGCGCGTTGATGAACGCCTCGTTGCGCGCGACCGCGCAGGCGAGGTCGTAGTTGCTGCGGCTGTTGGTGATGCCGCGGCCGAGCAGCTGCTCGTTGTCGTCCAACACGACCGCCTTGGTCGTGGTCGAGCCCAGGTCGATGCCGACGAAACAACGCATGTCAGACCCCCACCGCGGAGCGCTTCTGCTCGATCATCTGGAAGTACGACTCCAGCCGGTTCTTCACGTTCGCGCCGCTGAAGTAGCGCGGATCGACGAGGTCCGACTCGAAGAAGCCCCCCGGCCGGCCGCAGCGCTCCTCGACCTGACGCAGGATCAGAAGCTGTCCGGCACTGAACGAGTTGCAGCTCTTGATCGAGTTGATCAGGAACCCGTCCGCGTTGTAGTCCTGCACGTACTTCGCGATCATGTCGGTACGCGACGGCAGGTTCAGATTGGTGTAGCAGCCGAGGCAGTAGTCGGCGAGCGACTCGAGCGGGTTGTCCGGGTCGTGCCGGAAGCCGTTGTCGTAGATGCCGCCGACCTTCGTGTAGGTGGAGGCGACGACGACCGCGCCTTCGTCGTAGAACATCTTCCAGAGGTCGCGGAAGTTCGTCCAGCAAGGCGGGCCCTCGACGACGAGCCGGTACTTCTCCTCGTCGATGGTGCCCTCGGGCGTGATCGGCCCGAGCCCCTTCGCGATGCGCTCCTGGACCTCCTTCAGCAGCACGTCGTAGTACTCGATCGCGCCCTCCGTCCCGCGAAACGCAGTGAAGATCGGCGAGATGTAGTAGACGCCGCCGAAGTACGCGTCGATCGGCGAGGGCGTGTGCTTGGCGGACTCGAGCACCTCGACGAAGCGGTCCTCCGCTTTGGCGGAGTTGGCCAACAGGGCCGACAGCTTGTCGATGTCGAACGACTTGCCGGTCACCGTCTCCAACTCGGGAATCACCTTCTCCTCGAGCTGGCGCACCATGTAGTCGCGCATGTTCTGGGTCGGCTTGCCGCCGCCCTGATACGGCGTGTGGAACATCACGATCGGGCAGTCGTACTGTTGCTTGAGCAGCTCGAACCACTTCATGAACGTGAAGCAGCCCGTGTACGAGAGCAACAGCACCGACGGCTTGGGCAGCCGCTCGCCGGTCGGCCCGACATTGCCGGCGTTGGCCATGCCGATGTCGCACTTGACGTAGGTACACACGTCCTCGGAGTGCCCCATCTTCTCGGCCGTCGAGATGTAGCCGCCCGACTTCTTGCGCATCGCGTTCTGCAACGCGTTGATCTCGGGAAGCACCGGAAGGATGTCGAAGCTGAGCAGCAGCTCCGTGAGGTTGCCCGGCACGAACGTGTACGCGCTCTTGAGCCCCTCGTCCTCGGCCCGCGCGAGTCGTCCGTAGTGATGCGCGAGCATGGTCTTCTGCAGATCCATGCTGCTGTCCTTCTTGACGTCCTTGCTCTCCACGGAACTGCTCATGCCGCCCCCCACAACTTGATCGAATCGGCGAACGTGCCGGCCTGCTCCCGGATGACCTGGAATTGGCCGGTGTTCTCGGCGTACTTGAAGCTCGTGTGCGGCACGCCGACGGCCTCCACGGCGCGCACCAGCATCGGTTGATCCAGCAGCGCGGGATCGCAGAAGCTCGGCGCGCAGAACAGCACCCCCTCGGCGTGGCTTGCGCGAATGCGCTCGACCAGCTCCGCGCCCTTGTCCTGCTCGCAGTAGAGGAACGACGCTTCACGGGCGTGCTCGATGAACGCGTCCACGAGGTTCTCGAGCGGATTGCCGTCCTCCTCGATGTCGCCGGCGATCATCCGGTTTCCGAAGACGAAGTCGTCGTCGACGATGTAGCAGCCCGCCCGCTCGATCGTACGGATCAGGTTGAGCGGCGGCTGCTCGCAGAACGAGCCGACGACGATCACCCGCGCGCTGTCCATCGCGTGGCGGTCGCTCCCGGATGCGGCGGCGACGTAGTCGGTGATGAGCGCGTTGTGCTCGTCCACCGGCAGGAGGTTTCCGGCCCGCATGATGCGGTAGACCTCGTTGCTCGGGTACAGCCACGGCGACTCGCGCCGCTTCTGGTAGAGGTCCTCGACGCGCCGGCGGTTCTCGTTGTAGAGGCGAATCGACGCCCGCAGCGCGTCGTCGGTGATCTCGGCGCCGGCGACGCCCGCCAGCTCGCCGCGCAGGACGTCGAGCTCGCGGATGAAGAACTCGCGTCCGATCTCGTCGAAGCTCTGCGGCATGTCGAAGTACCAGGCCGGACGCTCGGGAAAGAGCATCTGCCACATGCCGGAGAGGTTGCGGATGACGTCGCAGATGCTCGGGAAGATCATCGCGTCGAGAACGTCGAGGCTGCCGTTCAGGCTCATCTCGATCGTGCTGCGGGGAATGTGGCAGATGTAGCTCTGGAAGTACGCGTCGCCCTTGATGATCTCGACGTCGTCGCCGCCCCCCATGATGCCGACCGGCAGCATTCCCGCAGCGTGAATCAGTTCGCGCGGCGTCCACACGGGCATGTGGCCGACCGCGCGCCTGCCGGGATTGGCCTCCTTCCACGCGCGTACGCTTCGAAGCGCGACGTCGTGATAGAGGACGTCGCTGCGCTCGACCAATTCGTTCAGCGTGTCGAGCTCGGCGGTCGCATTCACCATTTCAGCTCCTCAGGCGTCGCTCCACGCGGGGCGGCGCTTCTCGAGAAACGCCCGCAACCCCTCCTCGGGGTCGCTGAGCGCCATCAGCTCGTTCAGGTACATCGATTCGAGGACGTCGATGTCGCGCAGGAATCGACGGTCGAAGGCAAGCCGCGCGGCGCGCGTCGCCATCCGCAGCGACGACGCCGAGCACGGGCCGAACTGCGTGCGGACGTACTCGAGGGCGGCGTCGGTCGGCTCGTAGGCGATCTCGTCGATCAGGCCGAGCTCGAGCGCCTCTTCGCACCCGAGCACGCGTCCACTGAGCAGCAGGTCGTCGGCGCGCGCCTGGCCGACGCGCTCCGGCAGCAGGACGGACCCGGCGGGCGCGAACACGCCCAGCTTCACCTCGGGCTGTCCGAGCTTCGCGTCCGGCTTCGCGAAGACGCGGTGGCAGTACGCGACCAGCTCGAGCCCGCCCCCGAGGCACTGACCGCGCACCACGGCGATGACGGGAACGTGCAGCGCGATCAGATCGCGAAACAACCCGTGGAAGCCTTCGAGCATGCCGGCCACCTGGTCGGGCAGGTGCTCCTCGACGCTCGCGCCGAACGAGAAGTGCTTGCCCGCGCCTTCGATCAACAGCGCCTTGAGCTCCGGTCGGTCGGCTTGGGCCCGCACGGCATCGCGCAACGCGTCGACGGTCTCGGCGTCGAGGATGTTGCCGGGCGGGCGCCCGATGACGACGTGCGCAAAGGCGCCGTCGTCAAGATGCGTCACCTCGACCGGCCGGCCCGTGCTCATCCGATGAGCTCTTCCTGCGCGGCGGGCAGCACGCTCTCGATGAGCTCCGGCCCCCATGTCTCGCCGGCGGCGAGCCGCTGCCGGAGCGCGACGAAGTCCACCTCGCGGCTGCGCTTCGTGCCTTCGTTGAAGGCGCGGAAGCCGGCGTTCGCCTCGGTCATCATGTTGAGCCCGAGCCAGGCGCGGTTCGTCTCCTTGTTGCGATCCCAGTGCTCGAGCTTGTGCTTGCGCACCGACTGAATCGTCTTCTCGACACAGCCGGGCATCGTGTAGAGCAGCTTGGTGCACATGCGCTCGACGGCCTCGTCCAGCAGGGAGAGATCGACCGTGCCGCGGCTGAGCTGGTCCTTCGCCTCGGCGCGCGCGGCCCCGCCGGTCTTCATCTCGCCGATCACGGAGCGGCCGTACGCGTCCGCGACCTGATCGGTGATGACGAACGGGTTGGGGACGTAGTGCCCCTCGACCTTGAGCGCCGGAACGATCTCCGAGACCAGGCCGAGACGCAGCGCCTTGTGGGCGCTCCATGTCTCGCAAAGCGTGCAGCTCTCCATGGCGCGCTCGATGCCGACGAACAACGGCAGGAAGTCGGTCGAGCCGCCGTCGGGGGCCGAGCCGTGCCGCGGCCCCGCCTGGCCGAACACGGCCAGATCGGACGCGATCGTGAAGTCGCAGGCCATGCCGATCTCCTGGCCGCCGGCGATGCGCATGCCGTTGACCCGGCAGATGACGGGTTTGTCGCAGGCCAGGATGGCGGAGACCATGTCGTTGAAGAGCCGCATGTAGCGGCGGTACTCCTCGGGGCGCCCGGCGTAGTACTCGGCGTACTCCTTCGTGTTGCCGCCCGTGCAGAACGCCCGCTCGCCCGCGCCGGTGAACACGACGCAGTTGACGGTGCGGTCTTCGGACGCCCGCCGGAAGTCGAGGATGACGCCCTTCACCATCTCCGTCGTGTAGGAGTTGAGCTGCGACGGGTTGTCGAGCGTGATCCACGCGTTGTTGAGCCCTTCGACGGGCTGGCCGGCCTTGTCCAGACACGGCTTCAACTCGTAGCCCACGCCGGGGTACTCGACACCTTCGGCGAGCTCGTGATTCTTGAAGTCGAACATCGAGTCATTTCCTTTCGTCAGCGCGAGCCGTTCGTTCCGGGCAGCAGCACGACCCGTTCACGGATCGCGTGCGCGCGCAGCTCTTCGAACGTCTCGTTGATGGAGGCCAGCGAACGCCGCTGCACGAACGGACCGAGCTGCACCTCGCCTGCGAGCACGAGGTCCAACGCCGCCGGATAGAGCTCCGGCAGGCAGCCCCAGCAGCCCTCCGCGCGCGCGTCGAACGCCATCAGGTGGGAAACCGGCACCTCGACGCGCTTCGGCGTGAACCCGACGACACTGAGGTAGGCGCCGTGGCAGAGCAGGCTGAACGCGGTCTGCTGGCCGGCGGGCGTGCCCGACGTCTCGAAGATCTTCCATTCGACGCGCGGCAGCGCGTTCGACTTCGCGTACTCGCGAACCATCTTCTTGATCGCGCGGGCGTCGTGCTCCTGCGCGTCGATCGTCAACGCGGCGCCGTGGTCGGCGCTGAGCGCGAGCCGCTTCGCATCGACGTCGATCGCGATGACCGTGGCACCGAGCGCGTTCGCGATCTGCACGCCGAAACCGCCGACACCACCGATGCCCACGAAGATGGCGAGGTCCCCCTCGCCGAGGCCGCTTCGAACGATCGCCTGGTACGGCGTCGTGATGGCGTCGGCGACGACCGAGAGGTCGGCCAGGGCGACGTCGCTGCCGTTCGACGGCACCTCGCACAACCCCTGCGCCGGGACGACGACGTGGGTGGCGAACCCGCCGTCGAGATCGTTGCCGGGGAAGATCTGCTTCGGGCAGATGCTCCCGCGACCGCGCCGGCAGACGTCGCACCGGCCGCAGGGCATCACGGCGGGGACGATGACCTTGCGTCCGTTCCATCGGGCGGCGTTGGCACCGGTCTCCACGACGGTGCCGCTGATCTCGTGCCCGAGGATCAAGGGCAACGGATGCCGCGTCGGCACGCCGTCGTAGAGGAACCCCAGGTCGGTGTGGCAGACGCCGCACCCCGCGATCTCGACCAGCACGTCGTCGTCGGCGATCGACGCCACGTCCCGCACGGCTTCCCGCAGCGGCTCGCCGACCGCGGTCATCTCCCAGCCGTGGATCTGCTGCACCGTCAACGCGTCGTCGACCTCCGTTTTGAACCCCGGTTCAACTCCCCACATGAGAAAGACGTGCCAAAGGTGCAGAGACCTGCTGCATCCCGGCGTCGGTCCACTGCATGAGGACCTCTGCGCACGCGGGTGAGGAACCCTGCGCGCGGCGCGCCGATCAGCTGTCGAGGCGGCGAAGGCCGGCGGACACGCGCCACGCGAACAGCGAACGCATGACGGCGAGCTTGGCGCGCCGAAGACGCCACCCCCTGCGGCGCTCCGACGGGAGCAGCCAGCGGCACTCCTCCGGGTTCATCACGATGGACACGTGCACGTTCGGCGCGACGCCGATCGGCAGGCCGGCATCCATGCACCGCTCGTACAGGTGCGCGAAGATCGGCACCATCGACTCGGTGTCCGGCGGCGGCAGATGCTGGTACGGCGTACCGGGAACCGGGCGAAACACGCAGACCGTCGGAACGGCGCCGACGCCGGTCAGCCAGTCGACGGCCGCCATCGAGTCCTCGGGACGTTCGAGCCCGGCGATCAGCTCGCCGTTGGTCGTGTCGAATCGAACGTCCTGCGCGCAGAACCGGATGGCGTCGCGATAGCGCGCGTGGCTGCACCGGCGGGCCTTGCCGGGACAGACCTCCTGGAAACGCTGCTCGTTCCAGATCTCGAAGCACAGGGACACGTTGTTGACGCCCAATGCGCGCAGCGCGCGGTACTGCTCGAAGTCCGGTAGCGGCGGAAGCTGTACGCCCGTGAGCAGACCGGTCTTCCGCAGCTCGGAGAGGACCGGCACGAAGCGCTCGAGGTACGCGCCGGTGTCGTCGAACCCGCCGTTCAGATGGACGAACGTGATCCCGAGCTCCGCGCGTGCCGCGGCCGCGGTCTCGAGGATGTCGCGCGGCGACTTGCCGGTCGTGTCGTCGCCGGCGCCGACGTTGTCCCCGATCGAGCAGAATCGACAGTTGTCGAGCTCGGGGTGCTTCCAGTTGGCGCACAGCGTGCCGTAGTAGATGCCCAGGTACGTGCCTTGAATGACGCCGACGGATCCCATGCGCACCCCGCCGGTCGTGCGCGTCTCGTAGAAGCGCGGCGGCGGCTGGACGATCAGCTCGCAAACGTCGCGACCGTCGCGCCGCAGCAGGTGCCGGCCGGCAGTGCTCGGCCCGTGGAGCGTGTACGGGCTCTCCCGCGCGAACGACTCGACGACGGGCGCGTTGACGCACATGCCGCCCGAACGCGGAATGCGAAGCTCCAGCCCGCTGCCGAGTCCGGAGCGCATGCGCCGCGGGCCGGCGCCGTCGAGCGAACAGTCCTCGGCGATCCGCAGCCCCTTGCAGAACAAATCGAGCTTCAAGTATCCGGGATTGAGCCGCCCGTTCTCGATCAGCGCCGGAGCAGTCGTCATACCGTTCTCGAAAAGCGCTTCTTGCCGCTGCCGTGCTGTTCGAGGTACGCGTCGAAGAGCATGCACACGTTGCGGACGAACAGCCGTCCCAGCGGAGTGATCTCGATGCGCTCGGGATGGAGCCTGACGAGACCGTCGTTGACGAACGACGTCAGCGCGTCCAGCTCCGGCGCGAACGTCTTCCCGAAGTCGATGCCGAACTCGCGTTCGACGGGGTCGAAGTCGCAGCGCATGTGGATCATCAGCGTCGTGATGACGTGGCGGCGCAACCGGTCCTCCGCGCTCATCGCGTAGCCCCGGGAGGTCGGCAGACGACTCTCGCTGACGGCCGCCTGGTAGCGGCTGAGCTTGTGTTCGTTCTGGAAGTACGTCCCGCCGACCTCACCGATGCCGCTCGCGCCGAAGGCAATCGTGTCGGGCGCGTTTCGAACCGTGTAGCCCATGAAGTTGCGCCACAGCGTGCCTTCACGCGCGGCGAGCGAGAGCTCGTCGGTCGGCCGCGCGAAGTGGTCCATGCCCAGCGCCACGTAGCCCGCGTCGCGGAGCATGCGCGTCGCGCTGAGCAGCAGCTCCGCCTTCGCCTCCGCACTCGGCAGACCGTCCTGCATCATGCGCTTCTGGTGGCCGCGCAGCCAGGGCACGTGCGCGTAGCTGTAGATCGCGACGCGCTCGGGCAGAATCGCCTCGACCTGCGCGACGGTGCGGCGGAACGAGTGCCGCGTCTGCAGCGGCAACCCGTAGATCAAGTCGATGTTGATCGAGCCGAATCCCAGCTCCCGCGCGTGCGAGACGAACGCGTGCGTCTGGCGGAAGGGCTGGACGCGATTGATGCGCTGTTGAACCTCGGGCGTGAAGTCCTGTACGCCGAGCGAGAGCCGGTTGAAGCCGAGAGCAGCGAGGGTCTCGAGGTGCTCGGTCGTCGTGACGCGCGGATCCACCTCGACCGACAGCTCGGCGTCCGGCGCCAGGTCGAACCCGGCCTCGAATGCCGCGAACAGATCCCGCAGCTGCTCGGGAGCGTAGTACGTCGGCGTGCCGCCGCCCCAGTGGAGCTGCCGGATGGGACGCGACCGGTCGAGCCGCTCGGCGACGTCCGCGATCTCGCGCAGGACCGAACGGAGATAGGCCTGCGAGACGTCGCGGTTGCGGGTGGCGACGACGTTGCAGCCGCAGTAGTAGCAGCGCTCCTCGCAAAACGGCAGGTGCGTGTACACGCTGATCGGCGCGTGCACGCGCGACGCGCTCGCGAGGTGTTCCGCGTAGCTGTCGGCATCGACGCCCGGATGGAACTCGAGCGCCGTCGGGTAGGAGGTGTAGCGCGGCCCCGGACGGTCGTAGCGTCGAATGAGGTCCGGGAGGATCGCGCTCATGCGGCCTCCACGGCGTACTCGGGCCGCGTCGCCCACGCGCGCTTGCCGCTGGCGCGGGCGATCAGCCAGGATCCGAAGAGCAGCGTCGTGGCGGCGCGCGATGCCCACGGGAACCAAGCCGGCAGCGTGTCGCGCAGATCCACCAGCATGCCGTCACCGGGGAATGGACCGAATCCGAACAGCATCGGCAGCCGGTACCAGTAGTAGCAGCACAGGGCGGCGGCCGCGAACGTGAGGATCAACACACGCTCGTGCTTCGCGGGGAGCAGCTTCCGCAAGACCAGGAACACAGTCAGCGTGACCGCCAGACCGAGAAACGGCAGGCCGTACGCGAACCCGATGTTGCGCCAGCCCTCGACGCCCGCGTAATCCGGAACGTGGAACCAGCCCCAGATGTATCCCGCGAACCCACCGACGAGCAACGCGCCGCCCCACCGCTGCGGCGCGTGCTTCTTGGCGGCGAGCGGGTGCATGCCCGGCGTGGAGTCGGGACACGGGGCAACGCAGCGATGGCAGGTGTCGCAATGGGCGTTGGGCGGCGAGATCACCGCCTCGGAGCCGTACAGCTTCTCGACGGGATGAACGGGACACAGGCTCGAGCACCAACCGCTCTTCCACTCGAAGTTCAATCCCATGAAGACGGCGACGATGCCCAGCGCGACGATGGTGAACGCGGTCGCGGGGCCGTCGAGGTCGAGCAGCACGTGACGCATCGGCACGATGAGCAGCAGCGCGACGATGCCGACGAACGTGAGCGTCGCCTGCGCTTCGGCAGGGAGGCGCTTCCGTCTGGACACCCCCATGTGGCGCGGGAACAGCGCCGTCGACGCCAGGGGACAGATGTTGCGCCACAGGCCGGGCGCGAAGGCGAGCAGCGCGGGCGCAACCGGAATGAGCACGTTCCAGAACGCGTGCAGCCCCAGGTCGGGCGCGAAGAACAACGCCAGCAACATTCCCACCCCGACGAGCCACACGAGCACCTGGGTCACTCGCCATGCGACGAGCGGCTTGCCGCTCAAGAACCGCGCGGTCGCTGCCGGTGCCGTTGCGGTCGACGCCAAGGCGGACCTCCTTCGCTCGGATTGCCGTACGGCCCGGAGGTGCGCAAGAGTCCGCAGCGGACTACGGACGCTTCCCCAAGACCGGCCTCGATACGGCGGTTTCAGAGGGTCTGCGGGAATCAGCGCAAATCGCCGTCCGGTCCCGGTCGGAATCCGATTCGGCATCGCTGCGTTTCTCCTTCGGGCGCGCGCACGCGCTTTGCACGCCCGCGCGCGGAGGCTGTCATTGCCGGTGCATGAACGCGTCAACACCAACGAGCTGGCCGAGCGCGGCTGGGGTTCACGACTCTCGGCGTTCGTCACGACGTTTCTCGTGATCGAATCGGTGACCGGGCTGTGGATCTACCTGGCGCCGTTCTCGCTCGTGGCGCAGGTCCAGGTGCTGCTGCACACGGCTGCGGGGCTCGTGCTGATCGTCCCGTATGCGATCTACCAGTGGCGTCACTGGAAGGCATGGCACGCGCAGACGATGACGGTCGTGATGATCCTGGGCTACGTGCTCATGATGATGGTGTTGGTGTCGATCGTGTCGGGCGTTTGGCTCACGATCGAAGCCGCCTTCGGAACGCGCCGGGGGCCGCTGCTCGACTTGATCCACCTCGTGAGCGGCATCGGCGCGTTCGCGCTGCTCACGTCGCACGTGCTGCTCGCGTACCTGCGACGGCGGCGCGTCATGCGCAACACGCCGTCGCTCGCCGCGGCGACACGGCTGTTCGCGCGGCGCGCGACGATCGGTACGGGAGCGGCGGCCGCTTTGGTCGTCGCGACGACGTTCGTCCCGGAGGAAGAGGTCGAGTTTCCTGTGCCGGAGAGCTACGCGCTCTCGGACTACCTGCAGGAGCACGACGAGTACCGCGGCAACCCCTTCGCGCCGACGTACGCGCGCACCTCGAGCGGCAACTTCGTTCGCCCCGACGTGCTGGCGGGTTCCGAGTCGTGCGGGACGGCGGGCTGCCACGAGGAGATCCTGAAGGAGTGGCTGCCGAGCGCGCACCGCTTCTCGGCCGCGAATCCGCCGTTCCAGCAGGTGCAGAAGAACTTCGCCGACGAGCGCGGCGTCGAGGAGGCGCGCTACTGCGCCGGTTGCCACGACCCCATTTCGCTGTTCGCGGGCGCGAAGGACATCCACGACATGGACCTCTCGGCGCCGGGCATGCAAGAAGGGTGCTCGTGCGTCGTGTGCCATTCGATCTCGCACGCAGACACGCGCGGGAACGCCGACTACGTCATCACCCCGCCGAAGAAGTACCTGTGGGAAGGCACGACGGGCGCCAAGAAGTTCATCTCGGACTTCCTGATCCGGGCGTACCCGCAGCAACATCTCGACGACTACGACCGCAACATCTTGCGCACGCCGGAGTTCTGCGCCGCGTGCCACAAACAGTTCATTCCCGAGGCGCTCAACCGCTTCGGGCTGAGCCCGGGCCAGAACCAGTACGACGAGTGGCGCAACAGCCATTGGCACGTCGCGGACGCGCCCGACAAGGACCTGAGCTGCCGCGACTGCCACATGCGGCTCGTGCACGGTTCACGCGACCCCGGCCGCGGCGAGGGCGGCGACCTGCGTCGCTCCATCGACGACGGCGCCCACCGGCACCACGGCACGATCGCGACCAACGTGCTGATGCCGGAGGTGATGAAGCTGCCGGGCTGGGAGCGTCACGTCGAGCTGACCCGCGAGTGGATTCGCGGCAAGACGCGCCTGCCGGAGATCGCCCATGCGTGGCCGGACGGGCCGGTGGTCTCGGTCGACATCCAGGCCAAGGAACAGGTGCAGGCCGGTGACGAGGTCGGCGTCCGTGTGGTCGTGACGAACCGCAAGGTCGGACACAACTTCTCGACGGGCCCGCTCGACTTCATCCGCGCGTGGATCCATCTCCGTGTGACGGACGCCGAAGGCGCGGTGCTGGGCGAGTGGGGTGCGATCGATCCGAAGACCCGCCGCATTCAGGACATGGAAAACGTCGAGCACAGGGTCGGCAACTCGCGCTCGGAGGGCACGATGGTGCTCGAGGCGATGCCGCTCGACGAGCACGGCAACCCGCTCGTGAAGCACGAGCTGTGGAAGAAGGCCGGCGGCGAGGGTCAACGCGTGATCTTTCCGGGGTACTCGGACAACCAGGTCTTCCGTTTCAAGGCACCCGCCGCGGCGAAGGGTCCGATCACGATCGAAGCGGACCTCAACTTCCGCCGCTACCGGCAGGAGTTCCTCGACCTGGTCGTTCCCTACATGGAAAAGGACAGCGGCGTGCTGCAGCCGACCGTGACGCAGGCTTCGAAGACCAAGACGGTCGAGGTGATCGAGAAGCCGTGACGCGGCGCAAGAAGCTCACGCGCAAGCAGAAGGTGTGGCTGGCGGTCTGGCTGTCGGCGCTGGGTACGGCCGCGCTCGTGGCGATCGGCATCTGGGTGCAGGCGGCGCGCGATACCGACACGGAGGGTGTAACGGGGCTCACGTCCAAGTTCGCCGCCGCCCAGGTCGACGCGCCGCCGATCCGGTTCCGCGACGTCGCCGCCGATGTGGGTGTCGCCATGCGTCACGGCCCGGGCGAGCGCACACGCCGGCTGCCGGAGGACACCGGGTCCGGGCTGGCCTGGGGCGACGTGGACGGCGACGGCGACTTCGATCTCTACGTGGTGAACTTCGGTGCGCCGAACCGCTTGTTTCGAAACGACGGGGAGCGCTTCACCGACATCACCGACGCGGCAGGCGTCGGCGACGAGACCGGATTCGGGATGGGCGCGTCGTTCGCCGACTACGACGCCGACGGCGACCTCGATCTGTACGTCACCAACCACGGCGCGAACCGCCTGTTTCGCAACGAGGGCCACGCGACGTTCGCGGAGGTCGCGTCGCAGGCCGGCGTCGACGACGGTCGCTGGTCGACGGGCGTCGCCTGGGGCGACTACGACCGGGACGGACATCTGGACCTCTACGTCTGCAACTACGTCGACTACGTGATCGAGGACTTCGGCACGCTGTCCAAGCAAGCCTCCGAGTTCGGCGCGTACTCGGTGCCGTTCACGTTGAATCCCAACTCGTTCGACGCGCAGCCCAACGCCCTGTTCCGCAACAAGGGGGACGGTACGTTCGAGGACGTCGCCGAAGCGCTTCTGGTCGACAACGCCGATGGGCGCGGCTTTGCTGCGACGTTCTGCGACCTCGACGGCGACGGCTGGCTCGACCTCTACGTCAACAACGACGTCTCTCCGAACCGCCTGTATCGAAACCTCGGCGGATCGAACGGCGGCGCTGCGTTCGCGGACATCGGCTTCACGACCGGCACGGGGGATCCCCGCGGCTCGATGGGGCTGTCCGTCGCGGAGATGGGCTCGGTCGTCGGCACGGCCGACGGCCTGCCGGATCTCTTCATCACTCACTGGGTCGCGCAAGAGAACGCGCTTTACGTGAGCCTGATCAACGACCGCGGCAAGCTCGAGTACCGCGACAAGACACGCCGTGTGCGTCTGGGCGAGATTTCGCTCGACACGGTCGGCTGGGGGTCGGCGCTGATCGATCTGGATCTCGACGGCCGGCTGGACATCGCCGTGGCGAACGGTTCGACGCTCGAAGACAAGCAAGACCCGTCGAAGCTCGTGGCGGAGCCGGTGTTCCTGTTCTGGAACACGGGAGATGCGTTCCAGAACGTGGCGCCGGACGCGGGCGCGCGGCTCGCGGAGCGCCATTGCGGCCGCGGACTGGCGGCGGCGGACTACGACGGCGACGGGGACGTCGATCTCGCGATCTCGGTGAACCGCGGCGCGCTGATGCTGCTGCGGAACGACACGAAGACAGACGGCGCGTCGCTTCGACTTCGCCTCGACGCGTCGGACGCGCTGCGCTTCGGCGCGAGAGTCGAGGTGGCGATCGACGGCCGGGTTCATACGCGCTGGTTCGGCGCGGACGTCTCGTTCTGCAGCCAGCACGCGCCGGAGCTGGTCTACGGCGTCCCCGAAGGCGCGAAGCTCGGGAAGATCACCGTCACGTGGACCGACGGGACGACGTCGTCCGTCGAAGACGCTGCGCCGGGGTCGGTGACGATCAGCGCGAGGTAGGCACGAGCGACGGAATCCAGCACTTCGAGGGCCGCGTGTTCCACTCGTCCTGATAGCGCCGGTGGTCGTCGTCGTCGGGGTACTTCTCGTCGGGACCGTACGGGTAGCCGCTCATGCCGTGAAACGGCAGCGGCTCCACGTACAGCGCCTCGATCGTGTTGTGATCGCGGTCCTTGGCCCAGCCGTCGAGGAAAACGAGGAAGTCGCGCCGCCAGCCCTTCTTCAACGGCGGCGCCTTCGAAGCGTCGAAGCGCAGTCGCAGCGCGTCGCCGGCGCCCATGATGACGAACTTGTCGTCGACGGCGCTAAGCAAGGGGAGCACGTCGCCGAACTTCGTGTAGCGGCCGGGATGCTGGTTCCAGCGCGGCGCGTCGAGCCGGTCCCAGTCGAACCACTCGAGTCCGTGCTCCTCGAACAGGGGACTCGGCTTGCTGAACCCGCGCTCCCACAGCGTCGCGCTCGTCGCGTCGAGCTCGGTGACCTTCGACGCCGCGTCGTCGCCCACGGCCAAGCGGATCGAGTCCCAATAGAGCCGCAGCGTCGAGAAGATGCGCAACCGCGGGTCCTCGCGGTTCAGGATCTTTGTGACGTCGAGCACCATCGTCTTGGTCTTGCCGGCGGGGAACCCGACGGGCGGACCGGCGTCTCGCCAACCGCCGCCGTTGCCGGCGACGGGCACCTGCAGGATCGGCGGGACGAAGTCGATGCCGGGCGTGCGCGCCGCGGCCATGTTGACGCTCGCGTCGGTCCAGTAGAACCAGCCGGTACAGAGCAGCCTGAGCTTCGCGCCCTTTTGGATCTGTTGCTTGTCGAACGAGAGCTCGAGGAAGTGCGGAGTCGCAAGACCTTGGAACTGCCCGCGGTGTGGCGTGAACGGCGCCGCGAATTCGCCGTCGACCTCGGCCAGGTGTTTCGTCCAGTCCTTGCCGTCGCTGCCGACTGCCTTGGGCGCAAGCGGTTCGCTGACCACGTTGATGTGGTGCGCCGGGAACGGCGGGAAGCTGAAGCGCTCCGTCGGATACATCTCGGTGTCTACGGGATGATCGACGATCAGCAGCTTGGCGCGGTCCAGATACGTCGCTTCGCGCAGCTCCTCGGTGAACTGCATGTCGTAGACCGTGGAGCCGTCTCCGAGCGTGCGCGGCTTCATCTGCTCGGCGGTGACCCTCACGTATTCGTCGTGGTCGGGCGGAACGAGCATGCCGGGTGCCATCGGCAGCCCCATGGGCGTGATGCCGAGCACGTCGCTGATGTAGGTGTAGGTCTCGCCGTTCCAGGTGTAGAGGAACGGGCACGAGCCGACGAGGCCCTCGGCCTGCTCGATGAGCTTGGCGGTGCCGGCTTCGACGTCGAGGTCGTGCTGGACGACACCGTTGGGCCAGGTGACGCGCACGACGTCGGCTTTGTCGCGCGGTCCGATGCCGATCAGCTGCGGCTCCCCGTCCCAGAAGATGCGCCGGTAGATCGGACCGGCGCGCACTTCGACGACGGCGCCGACGCCGCGCGCGTTGTCCTTGACGCCGCGCAGGGCCAACGTGAAGCCCCGGCTCGTGCCGGGTTCGGTTCGAACGACCTCCACGCCGTCGGCGCGGATCCCCAGACGGTCGGGCGTGTGATCGCCGTCGATGTCCGCCCACACCGCCGCCGGCGCTCCGACGTCGTCCTGCGGCATCGACGAAACGGCGCTCTCGTATGCGGGCGAGAGGAAGAGCCGATCGCCCGCCGAGGCGGCATCGACCGCACCGTCGAGGTTCCAGTCGAGGATCGCAGTCGGCGTCAGCCCCTCCCGGAGGGTCAGGACGAACGTTCCGTCCGGCTGTCCGATGCGAATGCCGCTCGGAACGAGCAGATCGGGCCGGCCGTCGGCGTTCATGTCCGCTGCGAGGACCGCTTCCGTTTGAAACGCCGCGAGGAGCTTGAAGCGCCCGGCACGTAGATTGTCGGCCAGATAGGCGCCTTCCGCTCCGCCGAAGAGTAGATCGACGTCCTGGTCCATGTCGAAGTCTTCGATCAAGCACCAGGTGAACGGCTGCCCCGTCGGCAGGCGCGCGTCACCCGTCGCGTCGGTGAACACGCCGTTCGCGACGGAGATCCCGTCGTTGCGCCAGAGGCGCGCGCCGAACTCGCCGACCAACAGCAGGTCCACGTCGCCGTCGTGGTCGAAGTCGACCGGCGTGGCATCGGCGGGCGTCGAAGGAAGCTGAGGCAGCGCGAACGACGCCGGCGTGAAACGGTCTCCACTTGCGACCAGCAGAACGAGCTCCTTTTCGTCCCAGTACGCCAGATCGAGATCGCCGTCGTTGTCGGCGTCGAATGCCGTCATTCCGGACACCGGCGCCGCGACGACGACAGCGTCCGCGTAGGCCGTCCCATCCTCGGTGCGGGCAACCATCAGACCCTTCTTGCCCCACGCCACGATGTCCGGCGGCCGAACGACGCAACCGGCGTCGTCATGCGTCCAGTCGTCCACGAGCGTGAGGGCGCGCACATGCTCGAAGCCGGCGAGAATGGCGGGCCCCTCCTCGGTGCGGGTGCCGGGCCATGCCGGCTTCGGCGCGTCGAACGCGCCCGGCTCAGACCGCCTGAGCTTCCCGAAGTTGCCCTGCCGCACCTGGTCGGCGCTCGGCACGACGAGCCCCTTCGTCGACAGCTCCTTCCACTCGTCCAGCAGCTTCACGCCGTCGTCGCGACGCCCCTGCTGGATGCGGAGCTGAGCGAGGTTGTAGAGCGTGATCAGGTGCCAGCTGCCGGCCTCGTTCACGCCCACCTTCTGCAGCCGCTCGTAGACCGCCGCCGCCTTGTCCGTCTCGTCGTTGAGGGAGTAGAGCTCCGCCAGCTGCAGCGACGTCGGATAGTCGTCCGGCGCCAGCGCGTGCGCTCGTTCCAGGTGCGCGAGCGCCTTGACGACCTGCCCGCGCTTGAGCAACACCCCGAGCGCGTAGTGAACCGCCGGATCGTTCGGATCGCCCTTCTCCGCGCGCCGCATGTAGTCGAGCGCCCGGTCGAACGCGCCATCGCCGCCGATCCAGTCCTCGACGATGCCCGCACCCAACAGATCCCGCGGCTCCGGGTCGTTGCGAAGCAGCGGCTTCAGCGCCTCCTGCGCCTTGCCGTAGTGCTCGGTCCCGAAGTACGCCGCCGCGCGGTCGCGCGCGACGATCTTCGCGACCGGGTCCATGGACGGCGCTTCGTCGTCGTCGGCGCACGCCGCGAACATCGTCACCGCGATCGCAACGATCCACAGTCGCTTCGGCATCAGATCATCTTTCGTTCAAGACACGGACGCTGTGACCGGAACGGGCTCGAAGCGCGCCGTGAAGTGCGGGAGCACGTCCGGCCGTTCCGTGAACCGCATGCCGGGAATCGCACCGCGCCGCCCGTAGAGCTCGATGATGCCCTCGACGACGTAGTCCATGTGGCTCTGCGTGTAGACGCGGCGGGGGATCGCTAGACGAACGAGGTCGAGGCCCGGCCATTCCCACGTCCCGTCCTGCTTCACCCGTCCGAACATCACGTTGCCGATCTCGCAGGCGCGCACGCCGATCTGCTCGTACAAGGCCGCCGACAACGACCAGCCCGGCAGCTGCTCGTCCGTCAGGTGGTCGCAGAACGCCCGGCCGTTCAAGTACACGGCGTGACCGCCGATCGGCTTGAGCAGCGGCACGCCGGCCTCGTGCAGGTGGCGTCCGACGTAGCGCGTCGACTCGATCCGGTACTCGAGATAGTCCTCCTCGAGGATCTCGTGCAGACCGACCGCTAGCGCCTCCAGGTCGCGCCCCGCCAGCCCCCCGTAGCTCGGAAAGCCCTCGGTGACGACCAACAGCTGGCGCGCCTTCGCGGCCCAGCCGTCGTCGTTCATCGTCAACACGCCGCCGATGTTGGCGAGCGCGTCCTTCTTCATGCTCATCATGGCGCCGTCGCTCAGCGAGAACATCTCCTCGGCGATCGACCGCGCCGTCCGGTCCGCGAAGCCCTCCTCGCGGCGCTTGATGAAGAACGCGTTCTCCGCGAACCGCGCCGCGTCCAGGAACAGCGGTACGCCGTGCTCGTCGCAGATCTTGCGCGTGGCGCGCAGGTTCGCCATGGAAACAGGCTGGCCACCGCCGCTGTTGTTCGTCACGGTGACGAGCACGAACGGGACGCGATCCTTGCCGTGCTCCTTCAAGCACGCGTCGAGCTTCTCGAGGTCGATGTTGCCTTTGAAGGGATGCAACACGTCCGGGTCGTGCGCCTCCGCGATCGGAATGTCGAGCGCCAGGGCGTCCGACATCTCGATGTTCGCGCGCGTCGTGTCGAAGTGCGTGTTGCCGGGAATCACGTCGCCGGACTTCACGACCGCCGAGCACAAGAGCCGCTCCGCCGCGCGCCCCTGGTGCGTCGGGATCACGTGCTCGTGGCCGAAGAGCCGTCCCACCGCCGAGCGGAAGCGGTAGTAGCTACGGGCGCCGGCGTACGTCTCGTCGCCGCGCATGATGCCGGCCCACTGTTCCGTGCTCATGGCGCCCGTGCCGGAATCGGTGAGCAGATCGATGAGCACGTCTTCCGCGCGCAGTCGGAACGGGTTGTAGTCCGCGGCGCGCAGGCACGCCTTGCGTTCCTCGGGTGTCGTCATGCGGATCGGCTCGACGACCTTGATCCGGAACGGTTCGATGATGGTCTTCATCGCGACAATCTCATTTGGGGCCGCCGAGCTGCGCGACGATCTTGTCGGCGACACGAAGCGCGTTGGCGTAGATGGTGAACGTGAACGGGACGCTGCCACCGCTGGGCATGAAGCTCGCATCGGTGACAAAGAGGTTGCGGGCGTCGTGGGCGCGGCAGTCCCTGTCGAGAACGGACGTGCTCGGGTCGTCGCCGAAGCGGCACGTGCCGCCGACGAGGTTCGTGCTGGGACCGCCCATGCCCGGATCGACGTCGTAGCTCTCGCCGCCGAGCAGCCGGACCACTTCCGCACCGCGATCCATGAGGAATCGAATCGTCTCGCGGTTGCGGATGTGGCTGTAGTGATTGACGCGGGCCGCCGGGATCCCCCACTTGTCCTTGACGGCCGGGTCGAGCGTGACGCGGCACCACGCGTTCGGGTGCCACTCGCCGAACGCCTCGACCTTGAGCTGGGTCGTCTCGCGAAAGTGACGCCGTAGGCGCTGCTTCAAGCCCCGGCCCCAATGCGGAACGCCGTTCTTGACAGGGTCCTTCGTCGCCTGGTTGTAGGCGCGCGCGATCGGATTGGGATGCAACGGAATGAAGTCGATCGTGCCGCCTTTGCGCTTGCCGAGCTTCGGATCGTCGATGAAGTACCAGTCTTGCAGCGTTCGATTGATGAACGTCTCCTTCGAGCGCAACCACGGGCCGTGCTTGGCGTAGGAGAAGTCGACGGACGCGGCGCCGAACGTGCTGAACAGCAGGTTGCGGCCGACGAGCCCGTTGCGGTTGGCCAGTCCGTTGGGATGCTTCGGCCCGGAGGAATTCAGCAACAGCCGCGCCGACTCGATGGCCTGGCACGCGACGACGAAGATGCTCGCCTCGACGGTCTTCTGCGCGCCGGTGCGGTCGACGTACCGCGCACGAACGACGTTGCCCTTCGCGTCGCTCTCGAGCTTCGTCACCTGCGCGCGGGGAATGATGTCGCAGCGACCGGTCTTCAGCGCGCGCGGAAGGAACGACTCGAGCGAGCTGCCCTTCGCGCCGGTCGTGCATCCGTACGTCGCACAGTAGCCCGAGTACGAGCAGTCCTTGCGGTCGCCGTGCGGCGAGGAGAGCACCGCGCGTGGCGTCGGGAACGGATGCAGGCCCGCCTTCGTGCAGGCCTCGTCGATCTTCTGCGCGAACGGATGCTCCTCGGTCGGCACCTGCGGGAACTCCGGAGTCGACCGCCGATCGGCAATGGGTTCGGGCAGCTCCGTGACCATGCCCGAGACGGGCACCTGCGCCTCGGCGCGGGCGTAGTAGGGCTCGAGGTCGTCGTAGCTGATGGGCCAGTCGGCGACGTCCGCGTCGGGAATGTCGCCGTAGATCGAGCGCATGCGGAAGTCGGCCGGCTTCATGCGCAGGAAGAAACCGCTCATGAGCACGCTGGCGCCGCCGACCATGCTGCCGTTCCAGTGCTTGCCGGTGCGCTTCGCACGCAGGTTGCCGGCGTTGTCCCAGTACTCCCAGACGTGCGGGGCGTCGCGCGTGTCGGGCCACAGCAGCGGCCGGCGCACCATCGCGATCTCGTCCTTGAGGAACTGGTCGCGATCGAACCAGGGCCCGCGCTCGAGCACGGCGACGCGGTAGCCGGCTTCGGCCAGCGTCGCGGCCACCGGGCCGCCGCCGGCGCCGCTACCGATGATGCAGGCGTCGTAGCCGCTCATCGGTGACGCTCCTTCGGTTCCCAGCCGGGTTCCGTCGGACGCGGGAAGCCGGGGCGGTGCCCGGCCCACTGCCAGCCGATCTCGCCGGGGTTGGCGCCGCGCATTGGATCCCCGAAGAACGCCTCGAGGGTGTACGCCAACAACGTGCGCAGCCAGCTCCGCCCGCCCTCGCGGGTCTCGAACAGGCGAATCGCCTCGTCCTGTTCCCGGGGCCCGAGCAACCCGAAGTGCTCGACGTCGCGCTGTTGGGCGCGCTGGTCGAGCTTGAGCGCGCCGTCCTTGACGAGCGCGACCCTGTCGGGCGTCGTGGACTCGTCGGCCAATGCCGCGTCCAGGTACCCGATCGCGTTGACCTCGGTTGCGCCCGGACCGAGATCGTCGGTGGGCAGCAAGCGTGCCTGCGCGGCCGCGAGCGTGCGCCACTCCGCGGGCGTCAGCGACTTCGGCGGCGCGCCGGGCGGCGTCGGATCGACACGCAGGGGACGCCGCAGGTCGATGAAGCCGTCCGCGAGGAAGCCCCCGGCGGCGCCGATGCCCGCCCACTGTGCGGTGCGCGCGAGAAACGTGCGGCGATCGAACGCACTCTCGCTCACACGGCGACCTCGACCTGCTCGAGGAGGTCGTCCGCGATCTCCCCGTAGTGCTTGTGGCATACCCCCGGCGTCTCGACGGTGTCGAAGCCGTCGCGAACCGTCTGCAGGTCCTCGGGCGAGATCATGCCGCGGCCCATGGGGAAGAGCACCTCGTTCTCCTTCATGATGTGCTCCTGCATGAGCACCGCGTAGGCCAGCGACTCGCGACGAAGCACGTCGATGTCGCCGGCGGCGACGGCGTCCGACATGGTCTTGACGAGGGCGCGTCCGGTCTCGTGCTCCTCCCACATGACGCCGATCGGCCCCATGTGGCGCGGGATCCCGCTCTTCTCGAGCATCGGAAAGAGGTGGTTCTCCTCCTTGCCGTGATGGCATCCGTCGGCGAACTTCACGACGAAGTCGACGACCTTCTCGTAGAAGCCGATCCCGACGTCCTGGCTGCCGGCCGCCTCGATGGCCTTCAGCACCTTGAGAATGATGTCGTGCTCGGTCATCAGCTCTTCGAACGGGTCTCGCATGCCGTACTCCTCGTGTGCTGCGGGATCCTGCCGCCGGCGCTGCGTAAGGATCCGCAGCGCCGCATGGGCACACCCCGATTATGAGGCCGTCTCGGGCCTGGGCCCCCTTCTCGCAAATCGCGGGGCACTCGGACCTGGACAGCCGAATTGACGGGGCGGGACGCCTTCCCTAGCCTGCCGCGATGGACATCCTCATCATGATCGTCATCGGCGGCATCATCGGGTGGCTCGCCAGCCTGCTGATGAAGACCGACGCCCAGCAGGGCCTCGTCGCGAACGTCGTCGTCGGGATCGCCGGCTCGGCGCTCGGGGGCTGGCTGGCGCCCAAGCTCTCGATCGTCCCCACGGACGGACTGGGCCGCTGGCTCGTCGCGATCGGCGGCGCGGTCCTCCTGATCTTCATCCTGAAGGTGCTGGGCGTCTTCAAGTAGCGCGCGGCTACGGCGTCCACTTCACGGGCAGGACGAACCCGACCTCGGCACGCACCTTGTGCGCCGCGGGTGATCCCGCAGGGAGACGGTCGTGGAGCGCCGTGTAGAAAGCCAGCTGTTGCTCCGCGGCGATGCGCGGCCGATCGACGGGCACGAAGAGCTGGCCGATCGCACTGGGATTCGTCAGCTGCGCCCTGGTCAGCGGGTCCGGCTCGGCATCCAGATATCCGGACGGGAACGAAGCGGCGTAGTCCGCGGCGAGCTCGTCCACGACCGGCCTGAGCTCGGCCGCGAGCTGGAAGTGCGTCATCACGTTCGAGGCCAGGTGCGAAGCGAGCTTCTCGGGCGTGTCGAATCGGGCCGGTCGATAGAGCGTGTACCAGACGATCCCGCTCGAGAAGAGGTCGATGCCGCAGCGGCCGCGTACGGACGCCGGATGCAGGATCTCGCGCTGCTCCTCCGTCAGCAACGCGTCGATGTCCTCGAACAGGCGCGCCTTGAGCGCCGCCTCGTCGATGAGCTTCTTCAGCCCGAAGGTCGTCTCGTCGTACGAGCGCAATCGATGCTCGTCCGCGCCGAGGAACCGGTCCGCGATCGCGCGCAGGTTCTTCTCCTGGCCCGCGTCGAGCGGCTTGCCGCCCTGAACGAGCGCGGCGTGCACCATGTTCGCCATGATGGACGGATGGGTGAACGCGCCGTTGACGCCGGTGCCCGGCACGCCCTTGCGCGACGCGTTCAGCGCGTTGACCGCCAGCGGCGTGTTCCAGCGCGAGAGCTCCGCGAGCTCTTTGAATTCCCTCCCCGCCTCGAGCGCTTCCGCCAGCTTCACGAGCAGCGGGTTCAACTTGACGATGGCCTCGCCCGTTTGATTCCAGTCGATGCCCTCGATCGCTTCCGCGTGCTCGTTCGGCGTGTACCACGTCGTACCGGGCTTCAGCTTCTCGGGCGTGCCGCCGCCTTCCGCCGCCGCTGCGGCCACCTGCGCTTCGAGCTCCTTCACGCGCGTCGCGAGCGACTCCATCTCGGACTTCGTCGCTCCGTGCGCTTCCCGCTCCGTCTCGAGCTCGGCTCGAACGTTGGCGAGCAGCATCGCGTCGGTCCCGAGCCCGGGCTCGTCCTCGTTCTCGACGCCTGACGCGTCGGCCGTGGAGGTCGTGTCCTGGGGCGCCGGCCTCAAGTGCCATCCCGCGACGAAGGCGCCGGCGGCGGCAACGACGACGGCGGCGCCGGCGATCAGTTTGGTACTCATGATGACTCCCGCGACGACGGCAGAGCCCGCACCCGTTGCGGTGCTCGTTCCCGTCGTCGTCAGCGTTCCAGCCGCCTTGCCGACGGCGGCGCTCTCCAACCCGAAGCCGGCAACGGGCACCAACGCGGCCTGCCACGTCGCCCGGCTCCCGTAGCTCGTATCCAGGGACGCGCGTAGCCGCCGGCGTGCGCGCCGAAGTCGCGTCTCGATCGTGCGCACCGGCTGCTTCAGCAGCGTAGCGATCTGCGTCGGCGTCAGGCCGTCGAAGTACCGGAAGACGATGGCGGAGCGGCCCGGCTCGTCGAGCGACATGACCGCGGCGGCCAGTCGCTGCTGGATCTCCAGGCGCTCCACGACGTCGTCCGACGAGGGCAACGCCGATTCGCGCTCGGAAGCGCGCTGCTCGCGCTGCTTCAGCCGCGTCTCGCGGCGCACGGTCCGCAAGGCGAGGTTGCGCGCGATCCCGGCCAGCCACGCCTTGAGCCGCACGTGCGGAGGCGGCGGCTTGCGTAACACGGCGAGATACGTCTCCTGCACGACGTCCTCGGCTTGTTGCTCGTCCCGCACGAGACTGCGGGCCAGCCCACGCAGGAAGCCGCTGTGCTCCATCAGCAGGTCGGCGGTCGGGGCGCGGGGCGGGTTCATGCTCTCAGGGTCTCCAGTATGTAGTGCCCGCCCGGCGTCTCGACCCTCCGCGGCGCCGGCGGTTTTTCGTCCGATGCGGGGTTCGTTGGGGCGCGCGGAGACCACAAGCCCCTGTCCCCAAGGCACTTGAAGCGGACGGTTCGGTTCAAGGAAGGAGCCCGGTCAGCCGACCCCACGGAGAGTCGGCAGCCGGCGCCCGTCGGTCGAGACCACGGGCGTGCGGTGACATTCAGGCGAACGTGGACGGTTACAAGGCCGAACGATTCAACTCCGAGGGGGCAAACGGTCGATGCGTATTCCGGTCTCGTTCACAGAACGTGAGGGACTCGTGAGATCGCCTGGTCGACTAGGGACCGGCCGGGCACGGAAGGAAGTACGCATGGGCATTCGCCTGGCCGGCGCCATGGTTGCGGCGCTATTTCTGATGGGCTGCGCGACGCAGCCCGTCGTGGACGACGGTACCTGGAATCGCGGCACGTGGGACACGGCATCCGGGCAGACCTCGATCGCAGTGCCGTCGAACAGCAAGCAAGCGCTGCCGCCGCCGAGCGTAACCGGTTACGGGTCCCGCCTCACCCTCACGGCTCCGGTCACCCGGCACGTGCCGTGCGCACGATCGACCGCCGCGACGTCGTCCAACCTGCCGAGGCCGTTGGTTCGCACAGGTTCGATGGTGGTCACGGAGCCGGGGCCGCGCGTCATCTCGCGCCGCGCACCGACGATCTGCGCGAAGCCGCTTCGCCGCACCGCGCCGCCCGCCGCGCGCAGGGTCGCGCCTCCGCCCCCGCCGCGGTGCGTGCCGCGCCCGTGCCGGCCGATGCGCGTGGATCTCTTCCGCGACTGCTGTCCAAGCGGGACCTGAGGCGTACCGAGCGCGGTCGGGGTTCCCGACTGCTTCACCACGCGCAACTAGCACCGCGACGAGAGTCGCCCGAATGAGGGCCCCGACGAAGTTCGACGGATTGGGACTGCCCGCGTCGTCCAAGTCGCACGTTTGCGGATGCTCCTGACGCGAGCGCACGTGACCTCGAGAACGAGCTCACCAATCCTCGACGATTCGCGCCTCGACGGCGAACCGACAACACGAAAATTGCGAGAGAAGATCATGATCATCCGCTGGATTGGTACGTTCATCGCGGCGTCCGCATTCACCGCCTGTGCGACGTCCGTGTCGACCGCGGCGTCGGACGCCGTCGCGCACGACACCCACGCACGCACGTCGACCACGCACGTCTTCGACAACGAGCCCGTGACGTCGTTCGCACCACCGGCGCCCGCCCGCGCCGTTGCCGCGAAGCCGAGGACGACCTCGATTCGTGCCGCCGCGCGGCCGGAACCGGCGCGCAGCATCGTTCTTCCAGTCGAGCGCGCCATCGATCCGCAAGCGGCGGTGAAGAGCGTCTGTTCCGGTGGCACCTGAGGCGTGCCCGTCGCGGCCGGCGTGCCCGGCTGCTTCTCGATCGGACGGTAGGCCGCAGAAGCGCTCGTTCCCGAAGACATCGCTTCTGATAAGGTCCCGCGCGTGCACGCACGCTGGTTCGTACGCGGGGACCTCGACGGCTTCTTCGGCCTGGCGCTGGACAATCTCATCCAGCTGCTGGTGATCGTCGCGCTCTGCAAGGGCGTGCTGCAGTTCCCCGACGCGCTCGTCTTCGCGACGATTCTCCCCGCGGTCGGCTTGAGCTTGCTGGTCGGTAACGTCTTCTACGCCTGGCAGGGCATGCGGTTGGCGCGACGCGAGAGCCGCCATGACGTCTGCGCCATTCCGTACGGCGTCAACACCGTCAGTCTGTTCGTGTTCGTCTTCCTGGTCATGCTGCCCGCGAAGCAGCAGCTTGCTGTCGAACATGACGCCGAGACCGCCGCGCGCATGGCATGGCAGGCGGGCTTGGTCGCCTGCTTCGGCTCCGGCGTGATCGAGCTGCTCGGCGCGTTCGTCGTCGACCGGCTGCGGCGCTACGTCCCTCGCGCGGCGTTGCTGAGCACCCTGTCCGGCATCGCGCTGACCTTCATCTCGCTCGACTTCCTGTTTCGTTCGTTCGAGCACCCGTTGGTCGGCCTGCCGACCTTCGCCGTCGTGTGCATCGTCTACTTCGGCGGCGTGCGCTTTCGTGGCGGCATCCCGGGCGGCGCCGTGGCGGTCGCGCTGGGTGCCGCCATCTGCTGGGCCACCGGTCTGGCACCCGGCGCGGACCCGCAGGCGCCGGTGGGCGTCTACGCGCCGACGCCGGTGCCGGGCGATCTGTGGGACGCATTCCAGTTCGCGGTCCCGCAGTACTTCTCCGTGATCTTCGCGATGGGACTGTTCAACCTCCTCGGATCGCTGCAGAACCTCGACAGCGCCGAGGCGGCCGGCGACCGGTTCGCGACGCGTCCGTCGCTGGCGGCGAACGGCATCGGCACCATCGTCGGATCCCTCTTCGGCTCGTGTTTCCCCACGACGATCTACATCGGCCACCCCGGCTGGAAGGCGCTCGGCGCGCGGCTCGGTTACTCGTGGCTCAACGGCGCGTTCATGACGGTCATCTGCCTGACCGGCACGGTCGGGTGGATCGCGTGGGCCGTCCCGATCGAGGCCGGCATGGCGATCGTGTTGTGGATCTCGATCGTCATCACGGCGCAGGCGTTCCAAGCGACGCCGCGCGCACACGCGCCGGCCGTCGTGATCGGGCTCTTGCCGGGCGTCGCCGCGTGGGGGGCGTTCATGCTGAAACGCGGCGCGGCGAGCGCCGGCGCGACGTTCGACGAGAGCTTGGGCCCCGCCCTCGAGAGGGTCGGTGTGCACTTCGAAGGCGTCTTCTCCCTGGCCGAAGGCGGCATCTTCACCGCGATGCTGCTCGCCGCCGCCGCCGTCGCCATCATCGAGCGGCGCTTCCGCCTCGCGGCGTGCTGGTGTTGGGCCGGCGCCGCGATGTCGTTCTTCGGCCTCATGCACGGATGGCGTTGGACGGAGACGGACACGTCGCTAGAGCTCGGCATCAACGTCGCGCCGGAAGCCGCGCTGGGCTACGCGCTGGCCGGCGCGTTGCTGTTCGCCGTGCCCTGGATCGGTATCGTCGACGCGCCTACCGACGCGAACGGAGACGCACCTCGCGACCCAACGGCTCATTGAGCACGTCGATGGGGTTTCGGTCGTCGGTGATCAAGGCGACGTCGTCGAGCTGCGGCTCGAACCACTCGTTGCCGAGCCAGCCCGCGCGCCGAAGCTCCTCCGCCGGCGGCACGTTCAGCGGGCCGTCGGATGCGAAGAGGAACAGATCCTGCAGCTCGTCGCCGAGACCGGACTGCGCGCAGCGCACGTTGACGAACACGTCCATCGCCTTGGCGAGCGCGCTCGTCACCGCATGTCGCGGCCGACCGATGAGATGCAAGCACACGATCCCATTGGGGGTGAGTCGCTCGCGCAGCTCCTGAAACGCCTCGCTCGTGACCAGGTGGCCGGGCAACACCTCGCCTTGGAACGCGTCGAGCACGACGAAGTCGAAGCGCCTGTCCATCCGCCGCCAGACGGCGCGTCCGTCGCCGACGTGGACGATGCCCTCGAACCCGAACTGCTGCCGCACGACGTCCACGAGCACCGGATTGACGTCGACACTCTCGACGTCGATCTCGTACGCACCCAAGGCGCTCGGAACGATCCCGGTGCCGAGCCCGATGTTGAGCGCCGTGCGGCCCGACGGGCGCATGTACGGGAGCAGCTCCACGTACTGCCGCGCGACGATCAACGCCCCCGGCCCCCGAACGTGAGCGGTCTCGCGCGCTTGGGCAATGCCGTCGACGAAGATGCCGCGTCCGGAGGGTGTTCGCTCGATGGTGAGTCGTCCGTACGGCGTGTTGCGCGTCAGCTCGACGTCATCGGCGGGATGCGGCGCCAACAAGTGGGCCAGGACCAATGCGGCGCCGGCCGCGACGCCGGCGACGCTGCTGCGCTTGCCTTCGAGCAGAACACCGGGGCCGATGAGCAGCATCGACGCGAAGACGGCGCTCATGCGCAACCCGAACGTGGGGATCGACCACAGCGCGGTCGCGAGGGTACCGACGAGGCTGCCGACGGTGGAGGCGGCGATCAGCAGTCCCACGAGCCGGCCGGGCTCGGACGCACCGGCACGCAGTTGACCGAGTAGCGGAACGACGGCGCCGAGGCAGATCACGGGAACGGGCAGGATGATCAATGTCGCCAGCAGCGCGCCCTCGAGCACCGGACGGTCGAGGAACGCGTCGACCGCGAACGGCGCGAGGAACGCACAAAGCCCGGCCCAAACACCGGCGACGAGCAACAACCCCTTCACGCGCACCCATGACGCGCCGCGGCTGAACAGGGCGCCGAAGGCCGCGCCGAGGCTGCCCGCCAGCAACGTCGTCGCGATGAGCAACGACCAGGTCGTCAGCGTGAAGCCGTACGCCGGCGAGAGCCAGCGGCTCGCCAGGATCTCGAGGGCCATCACCACCGCGCCGGCGATCGCGGCGACGCAAAGGCTGCGGATCACTTGACGAGCATCTCGAGCGAGGTCTTGCGGCGCTGCTGGAACTGGGCCTCCGTCCACGCGGCGATCTCGTCGGCGCTCGCGATGGTCCAGCGGGTGCGGTCGCCGTCCTTCACGTAGTGCGGGATTCGCAACGAGCCGAGCGCGCCGCCCCATTCCGCCTTGAGCTTCTTCACGAGGTCCGCGAGGCTCTCGGCATCCAGGAACCAGCGCTGCAAGACGGCGCTCGTCGGCGGCAGCTCGCCGAGGGTGTCGAGATCCTCCAGCCCGAGCTTGTGCTTCGCGTTCACGTCGATGAGCCAGCGCTGGATGTCCCACTCCGTGCGATGCCGGAACCACTCGACGACCTTGGCGTCCTCGTCGATCGACGCGATCTGCTTGCGCTGCGCCTCCGAAGGCCCGGCGCAGTCCTTCATCTTTCGCAGGCCCGTGAGGATCTTCGGCGCGACACTGCGAATCTGCTCTACGGGATCGCCCGGCGGCCGCTCACGGATGCGGAACGGCGACTCGACCTCACGGTAGACGACACCCCAGTGATTCAACCACTCGTCGCTGACGAATTCCGCCGTCAGCAACCGGCCGTTCACGAGCTTGCGGTTGCCGCCGAAGATCCGACTGTCGTCACCTTCGGTCTCGATCTCGCCCTGCACGCGTACCAGGATGCGCGGGAGCTTCGGCAGGGCCTTCTCGATCGGTTCCTCGAGCCGGTAGTTCCAGAAGACGTAGCTCTCCGCGATCTTGCTGACCAACGGTTCGAGCTTCTTCGCGAGCGGTTCGGCAATGACGTGGTCCGGCTGCGACATGACGCCCATCGCGATGACCGGCCAGCCGATCTCCAGCACGCCCTCCCGGTTGCGCCAGAGGTAGCCCTCCCAAACGCGGACGTTGGACTTCAGCTCCGCGGCGTCCGGCCCCTGTTCGTCCGCGCAAGCCGTCGTCGAGAGTGCGGCGCAGAGCAGCGCCGCGCCGACCAGCAGCAGAATTCGCATCGTTCCCTCCGAGAAGGGCGTTGTACCCGGCTCGTCGGGAGCGATTCGCAAAATGCACGTAAGTGCGCGCGACGTCTACCTCGCCGCAATCGGTCCGGTGACGGCCTCCTGCGAAACCACGTTCTTCTCGCCGCCGACGCTGAAGGGAATGACGGTCACGCGCCAGCTCTCCTGCGGACGGCGCGCCGGCTTACGCCGGAAGCTCTGCTGCAGATATTCGCTCTCGGGACGCTCCAGATCCTCGCGGTACTCCGAGTCGTGCGCCGACACGAGGCCGAAGACGTTGAAGTTGCCGTCGAAGGGCCAAAGGTCGAGATGCGGACTCGCGGCGAGCCCGACGGCGACGAGCGTCGCGTCCCTGTAGACCTCGCGCCCGACCTGAACCGGAACGCGCCTGCGCCGGTCCTGTTTCCAAACGTCGAGCTGCACGACGCTCCCGGGCTTGCTCGCCTCGATCGACTCGCGAAACGCGACCGGATCGGAGACGGGCTTGCCGTCGACGGCCAGGATGAGGTCGCCTTCGGCCAGTCCCGCGTGCGACATCGGCGAGCGTGACGGAACGCGCGTGACGAGCAACCCCGTGTTCGCACGCGCGCTCTTGGGAATCCCGACCACGCGGCCTTCGCCGTAGTACGGGGGGCGCGGCCCCAGCAGCGTGCCGCAACGATCGACCGTTTTCAGATCACCGCCGATCCAGCCGCGTTGTTTGCAGTCGTCGTCGCACGCATTGCAAGACGTGTCGTCGCACTGATTCGCAGCGCAACCCGCGAGCGCGAGCGCGATGCACGTGAAGATCAAGATCCGCATGCCGTCCTCCCAAGGGCCCTCCCCGGGCCGACCTGCAATACGCGGTTCGGCGCGCCGCTGTTTGCGGTCGAACGAGCACGAGTGTCCGCGCGCACGGAACGCATCCCATCGCGGAGCTTGTGTACACGCCGCAACCGTTGGACGATGACTGAGTGACGCTTCCCGACCTCCTCGACATCGCGCGGCGCATCGAAGGCAGCAAGGCCGAGGGCATTGCGCGCGCCGCGCGCCGCTGGCTCGCCGACGACCCCGCGTATCCGCTGCAAGTGCGCGACGTCGCGGGCGCGTTGCAGGTCGTCGCGCCCGGCGACAATCACTTGCGCGGCACGCGCGGGCTCGGGCTCGATCTCGCTGACGTCGGCGACGCGCTGATCGACGAGCTCGAGCGCGCGTGTCGTGCGATGAACGCACCGAGCCGCATCGACGTCTACCGCCTGGAACACGACACGCTCGAAGCGCGGTTGACGGCCCGCGGCTACGAGGCCGGCGAGGTCGTGCAGGCGTGGGTGTTCGATCCGGCACACGAGCCGGCGCCCGACGACCGGGCGACACCGGGCCTGACGGTCACGTCGGTCCCGAAAGACGACGAGGAAGCACTCGACGCGTTCGCGGACCTGGTGACACGCGGCAACGCCGACGGTTCGCCGTCCGCAGCCGACATCCAGCTGGGCCGCATGAACGCGCGAGGACCAACGGCCCACTGCTTCATCGCGAGCCTGGACGGCGAGCCGGCCGGCGGCGGCGTCGTGTCGGTGAAACGACGGCTGGGCGCCTTCTACTTCGCCAGCACACTGCCCGAACATCGAAGGCGCGGCGTTCAGACGGCGCTGATGCGCGCCCGCCTCGCGTGCGCGGCGTTCCAAGGCGTCGACTTCACCTACGTGCACTGCCATGCCGACAGCCCCACCCGCCGCAACGCCGAACGGCTGGGCTTCCACTACGCCTACACGAAGGTCTCGATGGACCGCGATCTGTCGGTCTCACCGGTGTAGACTGTCGAATTCGCCGCCGGAGGGTGAATCATGCGCACCTGGATGCTCGCGTTCTCGATCGTCGCTTTGTGCCTCGCGGCAACGCCGACGACCCATGCCGAACCGGATACCACTGCGACGCCCGACACGATCGAGCTTACGTACAAGGTCTATCGAAGCTGGAAGTTCGAGCTGCCGGCCGAGCGCTTCGATGCCGTCGGCGCCACCCTCGACTTCCGCAAGGGACGCGGCAAGACGTTCGCCACGAAGCTCCAGGGCGACGCGCTCCAGATCGACCGCGACGCAGACGGCGCGCTCGACGTGGTCATCGGCGGCAAGTCGGGATTCGTGGTGCTCTCGGACGGCGACTTCAGATACGCCGCGCGACTCGTCAACAATGGCGCAGGCTGGCGCTACGCCGCCGGCGGCGCGATGGTCGGCTACGTCGACGGCACGCCGATTCGCGTCATCGACCAGAACAACGACGGCCGCTATGGCGACGTCGGTGAAGACGCAGTGATCATCGGTCACGGCCGTTCGGCCGCGTTCCTTTCGAGCGTGATCAACGTCGAAGGCAAGCTGTACGACGTCGATGTCGCCTCCAACGGCACGACGATGTCGCTGCACCCGCACAAGGGCGAGACCGGCGTGCTCGACCTGCGCAGCAAGCACGCGACGGAGGCGAAGCTGCAGAGCGCCGTCGTTCGCAGCACGGACGGCCGCTACTCGTTCGAGCTGGCGCGCGCGAAGGACGGACTCGAAGTGCCCGTCGCGACGTACGACATCCACGGCGGCAAGCTCGGCCTCGGACAGAACGTCGTCCGGTTCCGCCAGGGGCGCTCGAAGCCGCTCGAGGTCGGCAAGGGCAAGACGGTTGCCGTCGAATGGGGCGGGCCGCTGCGCGCGGAGTTCGCGATCCAGCGCGGCGCCGGAGAGATCGGCATCGATCCCGGCCGGCTGCGCTACTTCGGCAGGGCGGGCGAGGAGTACTTCGGTTGGGCGCCGTTCGGCAAGTCGCCCGAGTTCACGATTGCCAAGAAGGGGACCAGCGAGGAGATCGCCAAGGCGATCTTCACCGGCTGCTGAGGCGACGGCTTCGGCCCGATCGCCGTGAGCGTTCCCAACAACACCGAAATCGAAGTCAGCATGAAGGCCGACACCTGGGCCTTCGGCGAGGTCATCGGCGAGCTCACGAAGTAGCTCGAAACGCCGGCGCACGTGGGCTGAATCTGTTCGGCTGAATCCGGTTCGGGGGCTGCCGAGGTCCCTGATTTGCGTATCCTGTCTACAGTCCGGCGCTTCCCGCCGCAGCCGGGCGAGTCAGGAGGCTGCGTGTCCCATCGAATCGTGTGTGCCGGACTGCTGATCGCGGCCTGCACGCTCCTGGGCCGACCGGTCGCGGAAGCCGATGCGCCGGGGTCCGGCGGGCCTGAAGGCGGCGCCCGCATTCCCGTTCGGATCGTCGCCGGCAAGCTCGTCGTCTCGTGCGACCTCTCGACGCGCTTCCGGCGCATCCCGGGCAACCTGTTCGTCGAGTACGAGAACCCCTGCGGCCTGCAGCTTCACAACCAGGCGGCCGGCGGCATTCGGGCCGAGAACCGCGACGGCAGCACCAATGAGATCACGATCCACCTGCCCGACCTGAACGTGAAGGTCGCCGCCCGCGAGCACGGACCCGAGAAGGTCTACGAGGACTTCACCAAGTTCCACTCACCGGCGCTTGGCGAGACCACGCTCTTCGGCACCATCGGGATGGAGATCTTGAAGCGCTACCACATGGAGCTCGACCTCAAGGCGGGCTTCATGACGCTCTCGCCCCCCGCCGCGCAGAGCGAAGACGCGATGGAAGAGGTGGAGGGCAGCACGACCTTGCCCGTCACGCTCACCAACGACCTCGTCTGGCTTCCGGTCCTCTACGAGGACGGCGAGCCGGGCGCGATGGCGCTGGGCACGGCGACGTACGACACGGTCGTCGACCGGGACATGTGCCTCGAGCGCGGACGTCCCACCGGCGAGATCGGCGAGCTGACGTTCGGCGACTTCGACCTCTCGCAGTACGTGGCGTTTCGGCCCGAGGAGATGGCGTACGCGCACAAGGACGGCGTCGTGGGCGTCACCGGGCTCAACTTGCTGAAGCACTTCCGCGTGGAGATCGACCGAGTCAACCGCGTGATCCGGTTCACCGAGACGTCGCCCGCGAAGTTCCCGGAGGACGACCTCGCCTTCTTCCGGGCCCGCGCCACGGAGGACGCCGAACCGCTCGAAGTGTTCCTGACCAAGTATCCGGAGGTTCGGCTGAGCCGCGAGGCGGCGCACCTGCTCATCGACCTGCGGCTCGACGACGGCTCGGGCGCCGAGACGTTCACACGCGCGGTCAAGTGGGTCAACGACACCCACGAGAAGGACCTGCGCGCCACCGCCATGCTCGAACTGATGGAGAAGCTGCGCGAGGCCGGCCAACCGGACCTCGCCACGATCGCAGGCAAGCTGGGGATCGAGAGCGGCCGTGACGACCGATACCCCGACGCGGTGCACAAGATCCACTCCGGACTCGGTGCGATCTTCCTGAAGGCGGGCAACGGCAAGGAAGCGTTCCGTCACCTGTTGTCGGCGTCGTTCGGCATGAACGAAGACGGCATGGTCAACCTGAACCTGGGTAAGTACTACGAGTCGCAGCATCGCTACAAGCGCGCGTATTCGCGATACGTGCAAGCCGTCATCGTTCCGGAGAGCGGTCAGGAAGCGCTGGAGGGACTCAAGCGCCTCCAGCAACACCTGCACGGCGAGGAGCGGTTTTCCGTGGACCTCGTCGAGCGCATGATCGGCGGGAAGGTGCTCAGCTTCGGCGCCGCGACGAAGTTCAAGCCGACCGAGAAGAACAGCTCGAACCGCGTCGTCCTCGCCGAGTTCTTCACGAACGCGCACTTCCGCTTCGCGATCGGCGGGGCGCTCGGCAACGAAGGCATCCTGAGTCACTTCCCGCGCGAGAACGTCGCGGTGCTCTGCTACCACCTCCCGGCACCGCAGATCGATCCGCTGGTCAACGAGCTGGCGACCTACACGGCGCGCGAACGCAATGCGCCGGGGCCGTACGTGCACTGCATCAACGGCACGATCCAGGGGCCGGGCGCCGCCCGCGCGCACCAGAAGGAACGGCTCTACAACGTGGTTCGCCGGATGATCTTGAGCGAGCTGCCGAAGAAGTCGGCCTACACCCTCGACGTCGACGCGAAGGTGGAGGGAGACAAGATCTCCGGGTCGGTCACGGTGCGGGGCTACGCGTGGACGGGCCACACGGTCCACATCATCCTCGCGGAGCGCGGCGTGCTCTTCCCGGGCAAGAGCAAGGTCGTCATCCACCGGATGCTCGCCCGCGGCGCGCTGACCGACTCTCTCGACGGCGTCCACTACCAGCCCGTGGACGAGAAGATGACGATCGACTTCTCGCGCTCCCTGGAGGAGATCGCGAAGAAGAACGACCGGTACCTCACGGATCTGGAGAAGCAGGGCGCGGGCGCCGTGCAGCGTATGTCCATCGAGATCGATCCCCACCAGACGACGATCGTCGCGTACATCAAGAGCTGGATGGGCGAGGTTCTGCAAGCCGTCCAGGTCGATCCCGAGGTCGTCACCGAGGACCCGAAGAAGGGGAAACAAGGGAAGTGACGACGCCCTCGGCATCGAACGACCGTGCCGCGCTCCGCGCACGCCTGGACCGGCTCGCCGAGCGCGGCGCCGCCCATCTGCGGGACGTCGCGGTCCACGACGCGTCGGAACGCGGCATCGACCGGGTGATCCCGTACCTCTTCGTCGCACCCGTCGCGTTCCTCTTCATCCAGCTTCTGCACTGGGTGCACGGCGAACCGCGCTGGGACCTGCCCTGGTACGCCATCCTCATCGCGATGCTCGTCGTGCCGGGTGCGATGTTTCTCAGCCGGTACCTGAGCGCGCGCACGCGCCCGGTCTCGCGCAGCGCCGCGCTCGCCGCGTTCGACCGCGCAGGATCGCTCGAAGACCGCATGCTCACCGCCGACGAGTTTCTCGACCGCGACGAGGACAACCCGTTCATCGACGCGGCGCTCGACGACGCGGAAGCGCACGTAGACCGGGCGGCCGCGTTGGAGCTGAAGCGGCCCGAGCGCCTGACGTTCGACGAGCCTCGCGCCTGGCGGCTCGGCACCGCGGCGTTCCTGACGGGACTGCTGGTCTGGATGCTGGGCGAGCCCACGCACGCCGGTGTTCCGACGCCGCGCACGACGCGCGTCGCCAAGACGTCGGTCCCTGCCGACGCCGCCGCCGAAGAGAGCGACAGCGCCATCGAGCGGACGACGACGCAACAGACGGATCGCACGGAGCCGGTGACCGACGCGCCGCAGGACGGCGGCGAGGTCAAGGAGGGCGCGGCGGACGTCTCCGAGAAGGCCAAGAAGACGGAAGGCCGAACGGGCGCGGGCCTTTCGTCGAACGCGGAGTCCTCCAAGGGCGCGGGATCCGCGCGGGGCGCCCCCACCAACCAGGGCCAGCCGCTCAAGTCGAAGAAGAAGAAGGACGCCGCGGAGGATCCCAAGGAGCCGAAGAAGAAGGACCTGCCGGCGCCCGAAGCGCCGAAGAAGCTCGTCACCGAGGAATCCGGCTCGACGACGGGCCGTGGCGCGTCGCGCGGTTCCAACAAGAACCCCGTCGCGTCCGACTGGTCGAGCAAGGACCAGGTCACGACCGACGAAGACGACGAGGTCGAGGACGACGAGGAGGTCGAGGACGAGTCCGAGGACTCCGAGGCACGCGGCGGGATGCAGCCGTCGTTGCGCGACCGCAAGCCCCCCGTCAGCCGCGACCTGAGCATCGGGTTCGGCAACCAGCCCGACCCGGATGCGAACGGCCGCGGCGGGCCGTCCGAGCAGAAGAAGTCCCGCGGCACGGCGTCGCTGGTGCTGGGCGTGCCGATCCCGGACCGGGTCAAGGGGCAACCCAACCCGGGCAAGACCAAAACCACGCAAGAACGCGTCGAGCCGCGCCGCGAGAACGCCGACGCCATCGACGCGCAGGACCGTACACCGCGCACGAATCCCATCGGACCCGTTGCGCGCCCCCGTCTTTCCGCCTGGATGCGCGATCTCGTCCGGGCCTACTTCCTCAAGATCCGTTCCCGCAACGCAACCAAGGACACCAAACAACCATGACAGCGCAGACGAGCGCCCAACCCTCCGCGACAGCGAAGAAGAACGCGGAGAAGTTCAAGGCCACCTATCGGAAGATCAAGGAGCAGGTGTGCAACGCCATGGTCGGCCAGGACGACGCGGTCGACGGCGTGCTGACCGCCATGTTCGCCGGCGGTCACGTGCTCCTCGAAGGCGTGCCGGGCCTGGGCAAGACGCTCCTCGTTCGCTCGCTCGGTGAAGCGGTGCACCTGGAGTTCTCGCGCATCCAGTTCACACCCGACATGATGCCGGCCGACATCGTCGGCACCTCCGTGCTCATCGAGACGGACGGCGGCGGACACGAGGTGCAGTTCCAGGAAGGCCCGATCGTCGCGAACATCATCCTCGCCGACGAGATCAACCGCGCGACGCCGAAGACGCAGTCCGCGCTGCTCGAAGCGATGCAGGAGGGTCAGGTCTCGGTCGGTCGCAAGACGATCGAGCTCCAGGAGCCCTACTGCGTGATGGCCACGCAGAACCCGATCGAGCAGGAAGGCACGTACCCGTTGCCGGAGGCGCAGCTCGACCGGTTCCTCTTCAAGCTGGTGGTCGGCTACCCGAAGGAGAGCGAGTACCACGACATCCTCGACCGCACGGTCGGCGCGGACGACATCGAGATCAAGCCCGTATCGAAAGGCCCGGAGATCCTGCGGCTGCGCAAGGTCGTGCGCCAGGTCCCGGTGCCGGATCACGTCCGCTCCTACGCCGTGCGGCTGATCATGGCGACCCAGCCCGACAGCGAGTACGCCCCCGAGCTCGTGAAGGAGAACGTCGCGCTCGGCTCGAGCCCGCGCGGCGCGCAGGGCTTGTTGCTCGCCGGCAAGGTGCGCGCGCTCCTGAGCGACCGGTTCGCCGTGAGCACGGACGACATCGGCCGCGCGGCGCACGACGTGCTGCGGCACCGCATCATCGTGAACTTCCAGGGGCAGGCCGACGGCGTCACGCCCGACGCGATCATCGACGCCGTGCTTTCGAGCGTGAAGAAGCCCGCGGAAGGATAAGGCTCATCGATGGCAGGCCGCATTCCGGCATCCGAGCTCTTCGACGCCGAGTTCCTCGAGTCGCTGAAGACGTTGCGCGTCATCGCCGGCCGCGTGCCGCCCGGTGGACGGTTCGCCGAGCAGCGCTCCAAGGATCTGGGACACGGCATCGAGTTTCGTGACTACCGGCCGTACGCCGCCGGCGACGACCTGCGCAGCATCGACTGGAACATCTACCGCCGTCTCGGCCGCGTGTTCCTACGGCTGTTCGAAGAGCTCGAGGATCTGCCGCTGTACCTGTTGCCCGACGTCTCGGAGAGCATGTACCTCGAAGAACCGCCGCGCGCGAAGGCCGGCTTGCGCTGCGCGCTCGCGCTCGCTGCGATCAGCCTGAACCAACACGACACGGTCGGGCTGTTTCCGTTCTCCGGCACGCTCGACGTGCACCTGCGACCGCGCGCAGGCAAGCGGCGCATCCTGCAGTTCGCGGATCACCTCGCGGCGATCGAGCCGGGCAGCAGCACGGACCTGGTCGCGTCGCTGAAGCGTCTCGGCGACATGAAGCTCCGCACCGGCCTCGTCGCGGTGATCTCGGACTTCTTCGATCCCGCCGGGATCGACGCCGTGACGAACGCGCTCAAGCTCACGCGTCACAAGCTGTTGCTCGTACAGCTCGTACGACCCTCGGACCGCAACCCGGCGCTGAACGGGGATCTGCGCCTGGTCGACTGCGAGACGGGTGAGGCGCAAGAGGTGTCGATCACACCGGCCGTCACCGCCCGCTACCAGGCTGTGTACGACGAGTTCTGCAACAAGCTCGCGACCTTCGCGCGCCGGCGCGACGCCGGACTGCTTCAGCTCGACGTCGAGAAGCGCGTCGTTCCGCAGCTGGCGCATCTCTTCGAGTCGGGGGCGTACACCGCATGAGCTTCGCGATGCCGGTCTCCGTCCTGTTGCTGGGCCTGGGCGCCATCGCGTTCGGTCTGTACTTGCTGCAGCGGCTGCGCGTTCGGCATCGTCCGACGCCGGTCGTCACCACCCTGTTCTGGAAAGAGGCGGTCGAGGAGTCGCGCGCGCGCGTCCTCGTTCGCCGCTTCCGACATCCGTGGGCGTACGCGCTGTTCCTGGCCATCTGCGCCCTGCTTTGGCTCGCGTTCGCCCAGCCGCGCTCGGAAGACGATGCCGATCGACACTATGTGTTGCTGCTCGACGGCTCGGCCAATGCGCTTGCCGGCGACGCGTTCGCGGGCGCGCGGCGGCGTCTCGAGGACGATCTGGCGTCCCTGCCCCGTGACGGGACGCGCGTCCTGTTCTGCGGCGCGTTCACCCGTTGCCTGCTGGCGCCGGGCGAAGACCCGCTGCTGCTGCGCAAGCGCTGGGCGGGCCTTGGACCCGACGCCGCGCCGTCGACCGTCGACGAGCAGATTCGCTCCATCGCGAACCACAGCGACCCCGCGCATCCGACCACGATTCGCATCTACGGTCCGTCGCCCGTGTCAAGCGGCGTCGTGTCGCGTGTGCCGGACCACGTGCGGATCGAGCGATCGGGCGATGCCCCGGCGTTGGTGCAAAACGGCATCACCGCGCTGGGCGTGAGTCCCGCGGCGTCGGGCGCATGGAACCGCGTGGACGTCTACCTCGCCCACACGAACAACGCGGGCTTCTCGGTCACGTTGGACGACCGGCCGTGGAACGGCGAGGTCCAGAGCGACGCGAGCGTGCCGGGCGCGTTCCATCTCCGCGACGTACCCGCGTCGGGCCAAGTCCTGACGGTGCGGCTCGACGCGCTCGAAGGCCCGCATGCGGAAGCTGATCTCGTGTTGCCGGCGCGGTCCGTGATCCGCGTCAGGGTCGACGGCTACCTCCGGCCGATCATGGCGCCGGTGATCGAGTCGGATCCGGCGCTCACGCTCGTCGAGCGCGATGAAGACGTACGCATCGCAACCGAAGAGACGGCCGACGCGGGCCCCACGCTCGTGTTCGTCGAGGACGGCGCCCGGGACCCGATCGTCGTACGAGACGCATGGACCTTCGGCGCCGCCGACCCGTTCGCCGACGTCGGACTGCATGCGATCGAGGAGATCGAGCCGGAAGGCAACGTGGCGCGCAAGGTCACGGTGGGCTTCGAGACCGGTACGCCGCGACGCGTCAGCGCGTGGACCTCCCTGCTCACGAATCGATTCAGCCTCGGACACTCGCGCGTCTTTCCGCTGTTCGTCTCGACCGCGCTTCGATGGCTGGGGGGCGGCGATGACCTGTTGCGATTCGCCGCCGCGGAGAACCGCTCGAGCGTACGAGCCGCGCGTGGACGACGGTGGGCGGCGAGACGCTCGACCCGGTCGGTGCGCCGTTCACGCCGCCCGCCGCCGGCATCTACGCGGACCTGTCGGGCGAGCGCGTCGCGGCGGCGCTGCTCACGACGACTGCGGCGGCCGACGCCGCCGATCTGTCGACGCCCGGTAGCGACGGCATCCGCATCGGCGGCGACGTTGCGACGTGGCTCCTGCTCTGCGCGTTTCTGCTTCTCCTAGCGGAGTGGGTGCTGGTGCGCTGGGAGCGCGTTCCCTGATGGTGTTCCTCCAGCCCGGTTTCCTGTTCCTGCTGCTCGCCGCGGCGATCATCTGGTTGCTGCCGGTGCGCTTGATGGGACTGGCGTCACGGACTGCTGCGAAGCGCGGCACTCGTGCTCTTGGCGATCGCCAT